>CAYOJW010000003.1:0-700216 GCA_964404445.1 uncultured Roseivirgaceae bacterium
TGGTGTGAGAGGCGCACCTCGTCAGTTACAACTGGCGAGGCCGTCTACTCGATTGGGCGCTGGCCGTTTTGTCTACCGTTAAATTTCACGAGTCGTTGTCGGCTGGTGAAATCTTTGTAGTCAAACGTTACTTTGTCACAGTTCACATTAAGGTCAGACGGAACGGTCAGCGGTTAAATGTTGGCCGTTAATAAAAAGCTGTCGCCTCGCTTATTCTTTAAGGTCAGTTGTTGGTTCTCAATTTTAAATTCAACTTCTCCCCATGTATTGAAAACGTAGCCCAATTCTGTCGGTGTGATTTTGCACTCTGGATTTGTTGTCCAAACTATCTTTTCCCTGAAGCCATCATAAAGGAATTTGAATTTGTCCCCCGTGACCAAATAAACTCCCTTGAATTTGTATTCTTTAAATGTCATTATGAGTTCTCCTTTGTTGGCAAACTGAAATGTGAATTGGCAATTCTCTGTCCCATTGGAGTTGTTGAATTCAGCCGTTGTTGGAACGTCCAGAATTTTTTCACTATTGATTTTCCTTAGAGTCCAGGTTTTATTCTGTAACTCTGTCGGAATAATTTGAGTCCGCAATTCCTTTTTTGAGTAAAGCTCCGAACCGCAATTTGTCAGCAGGAGTAGAGTCGTCAATACTAATGTTGATTGCTTTATCTTCATTTCAGTCCAATCTTTCTTGGGTGTCCACGGCTTGCGCCCAACTAGCGGCTTGGCACATAAAATTATACCAATATTACATATTTCTGTTGGCTTGGCACAAGTCTTTGTTCCTATTTTACAAATCGTCAAAGGGGCTTTTAATGTTTTGTATTTGGTGTGTGCTTACGTGGGTGTACAATTCGGTGGTTTTGCTGTTGTTGCACCCCAACAGTTCTTTTATATACCGCTTTGATTTACCCCGTCAATAGTGTTTTTTTGATAGATAATTGAAATGCTTATGAAAACGCTGATTTTAACTCTATTCGTTATGGCAGTAAACCCGGTAACTTCGGTGTACGATTTTAAGATGAACTCCCTTGATGGCGAAACGATTGATTTCGCCACGTACAAGGGCAAAACGTTACTCATCGTTAATGTAGCTTCCAAATGTGGCTACACACCACAATATGCCGATCTGCAAAAGCTAAACGAACAGTTTGGCGATAAAGTGGTAATCCTTGGTTTCCCGGCCAACAACTTTGGCGCGCAGGAGCCGGGCAGTAACGAAGAAATCGGTGAGTTTTGCCAGAAGAATTATGGTGTTACTTTTCAGATGTTCGAGAAAATATCGGTGAAGGGGGCAGATCAACATCCGCTGTATGCGTTTTTAAAAGAAAAAACCGGGCAGGAGCCTACCTGGAATTTCTGCAAATACTTGGTGAAACCCGATGGCAGTATTACCTTCTTCCCCTCGAAGGTGAACCCGCTCGATAAACAAATAACCGATGCGTTATAAAATTATTGGTGTAATAATCTTAGGCAGCGTGGCACTGATTACCTTTTTTTCGAACTTCTCATGGAGTAAACCAAAACCCGTTCAGGGTTCGTTATACGATTTTAAGATAAAATCACTTGATGAAAATACGATAGATTTTTCTGCATATAAAGGAAAGAAGCTGTTGATTGTAAACACGGCTTCTAAGTGTGGCTACACCTATCAATATGAAGAACTGCAAAAACTGCACGAGCAGTATGGCGATAAAATAACGGTACTGGGCTTTCCGGCCAATAATTTTTTATGGCAGGAGCCGGGCAGTAACGAAGAGATCGGTGCGTTTTGCCAGAAGAATTACGGTGTTACCTTTCAGATGTTTGAAAAAATTTCGGTGAAAGGAAAAGATCAGCACCCGTTGTATGCCTGGCTTCAGGCAAAATCGGGTAAAAAACCGAGTTGGAATTTTTGCAAATACCTCATCAGCGAACAAGGCGATGTGCTGGCATTTTATGGTTCGAAAGTCAGCCCGCTCGATCCGCAAATCATTAATCAATTATAATTTGTTGTATGCTTAAAAAACTGTGGAGTACCGCTCCGATAAGTGCCGATTTTGCATTGCTGTTGCTCCGTTTCATGTCGGGGTTGTTGATCATCACCCACGGCTGGCCCAAGTTGTTGGGTTTTGCCGATCGTGCTTCCGGTTTCCCCGATCCGTTCGGTATGGGTAGTGCAGCTTCGTTATCGCTAACCATATTTGCCGAGTTTTTCTGTGGTATTTTAGTGTGCTTGGGATTGTTTACACGGATAGCGTTATTGTTCTTAGTATTAGTTATGGCCGTAATTGTATTGTTTATTCACGGAGCCGATCCGCTTCCTGAAAAAGAATATCCGTTACTGTTAATGGTTGCGTACATCACTCTGTACTTCACTGGCCCCGGCCGGTTTTCAATCGATGCAGCACTCAAGCGATAGATTATGAAGCATTGGGTTGGCGCTTTCCGGTTACGCACACTTCCGTTGGCGTTGTCGTCTATTTTTATGGCCGGTTTTTTGGCAGCCGTTGTGCAGGCATTTCAATGGCAGGTGTTTTTGCTGTGCGTGAGTACAACAATTTTCTTACAGATTTTATCGAACCTTGCCAACGATTATGGCGACTCCATTCACGGAGCCGACAGTGCCGATCGCAAAGGCCCATCGCGTGCAGTGCAAAGCGGTAAGATTTCGGCCGCGCAAATGAAAACGGGGATGATGATTTTTATAGCACTGAGCCTCGCGAGCGGCATAACGTTGTTGCTTACATCGTTTGGGATGGACTGGCAGGCATTGTTGTTTTTCTTTGCCCTGGGTGTGTTGTGCATACTGGCCGCCATTGCCTATACGGTTGGTAAAAAACCGTATGGTTATGCAGGGCTGGGCGATATTTCGGTATTTATTTTTTTTGGACTGGTAGGCGTTTTGGGAGCGTTGTATTTGTTTACGCATACGCTTGATTGGCGTTATGTGTTCCCGGCTATTAGTTGCGGGCTTTTTTCGGTTGGCGTATTAAACGTAAACAACATTCGCGATATAGAGTCTGATGTAAAAGCGGGCAAGTATTCTGTGCCTGTACGCATTGGTAAGGTTAATGCTGTACGCTATCATTGGGTTTTAATTGTTGTAGGTTTGCTGAGTGCATTGGTGTTTGTGTTCATACACTATACCTCACCGTGGCAGTTTTTGTTTTTGCTGAGTGTTCCGGCTTTTGTAAGTATCGGGTTAAACATACAACGCAAGCCATCGCACGAACTTGACCCGTATCTTAAATTCATGGCGTTGTCAACTTTGTTGTTTGTAGTGTTGTTTGGTACGGGGCAACTGTTGGCTACCTAACAATCGGGTTTTTTGCAGGGCGAACCTTCACTTTCCAATTCAACGGTAATGTGTTGAATGGAAAGTTCTTTCAAGCAACTTTTAACGTTGGCTTTCAGTTCTCCACGTTGCGATGTGGTTAAAGAATTGCCCACAACAATATGCAGGGTAACGATGTTGTAATTCCCATCCATCGACCAGGCGTGAATGTCATGCACATCTTTTATTTCGGTAATGGAGGCGAGTTGTTGCCTTATTTTATCTTCCGAGATATTTTCCGGTACACCCTGTAATACAATTTTAAAGACCGATCGCATATTACGGTAAACATTAAACAGAATGTACAGGGCTATACCCAGCGACAATAACGGGTCGAGTATGGGTACATCGTAAAACATCATCACAACACTGCCAATCAGTACAGCTACCCAGCCCAATACATCTTCCAGGAAGTGCAGGGAAATAACCCGTTCGTTAATGGTATTGCCTTTTCGCAAGCGCAGCATAGCAATCAAATTGATACTGATGCCGAGTATGGCCAACAGTAACATGCCCTGAGCATGCGGTTGTGTGGGCGAGAGGATGCGCTCAACCGATTCGGTGATGATATAAATAGAGCCAACCGTTAATACAATACAGTTGATGAAAGCGCCTAACAGCGAAAACCTCCGGTAACCGTAGGTGTATGAAGTGTCGCGGGCTTTCTGTGCCTTCTTTTGAAAATACCAGGAGGTTCCTAATGAAAGGCTGTCGCCCAGGTCGTGCAGGGCATCGGATAATACGGCAACTGAATTGGTGAGCAGGCCACCAACTAACTCGATTGCCGCAAAAAATAAGTTCAGCCAAAAGGCAAGTTTAATATTGTCCGTACCATGATGGTGCGCATGATGATCGTGGCTGTGCGGATGATTGTGGTGATGATGGTGCCCCATGGGCGAAAGGTAAACGATAAACTTGTGATTGTTGCCATATCGCAAACATGATGCAGGTACACCGGTGTTGTATCTACATCGCTGTTGCAGGTGTGAGGCGATTTTACCCGATAGGTTTATTATAGCCGTTTATCACCACCCGGTTCAAAAAATTGTGGTAACCGGCCAAACGCGGGTGCGTATTTTCTGCGCTTGCCGCGTATTTTAAGATGGTTTGAAAAAAATAACTTTTGTCAGCGGGCGATTTGACTAAAATCATGTTCGCGCGCTCCGATTTTTTCGTTACTTTTAGAACAGTAAAACCTTTTAGATATGAAAAAAATTCTTGTTCCTACCGATTTTTCTAAATCTGCCCAGATAGCAACAGACGTTGCCCGCGACATTGCGAAAAAATCGGGCGCTGAAATTACCTTTCTGCATGTTGTAGAAGAAGCTTCAGGCTCGTCATTCAATGTTACGGGCGAGATCAACCTGGGCAATAACATGGAGGAAAGAATGTTTAACCTGGCGCTGATCAAAAAGGCCAAAAAACAAATGGAAACTCTTATCTCAAGCCCTTCGCTGGCCGATGTAAAAGTCAGAGCCGAGTTGCGCGTGGGAACCCCGTTTCATGGTATGCGCACCATCATTACCGAAAAAAAGGTTGATTTGGTTGTGATGGGAACAGCAGGTCATACCAAATCTGAAGAGATGATTATTGGCACCAACACCGAAAAAGTTGTGCGTCATGCTAAATGCCCGGTACTAACGGTGCAAAAAAAGCCCGCTACCACCAACTTTAAAAATATTGTGTACGCTACGGCCATGAACAAGAACGAGGAAGTTTTTGCCCGTGTGGTAAAACAAACACAGGATATGTACAACTCTACCGTTCACTTAGTGCGCATCAATACCCCGGGTAATTTTCAGCGCGATGTTGTGGCCAAAAAATACATGAGCGACTTTGCGAAAAAATTAATGCTGAAAAATTATACCATTAATGTTTTTAACGATTTGAGCGAAGAAGAAGGTATTATTTATTTTGCCGACAGCATTAATGCAGATTTGATTGCCATGGCTACGCACGGACGTACGGGTTTTGCCCACGTACTGGCAGGCAGCATTGCCGAAGATGTAGTGAGCCACGCGAAACGCCCCGTGCTGACGTACGTTGTGAAGAAAAAATAATTTCCAAACAGAATACTTATATTAACGGCCAGCCTGATTTACCGGGCTGGCTTTTTTTGTGAAAGATTACTACGCCATATTAGGGTTGCAAAAATTTGCCGGTCTGTCCGAAGTCAGGCGTGCCTACCGGAAATTAGTTCAAAAATATCATCCCGATGTTAATCCTGCCCCTTCTGCTTCTGTCGTAATTCGCGAAATCAATGAAGCTTACGAAACACTTGGTGATGAACAAAAAAAACGAGAGTACGATAGCCGGTTAATTACGCTGAGCCAGCAACAGGCAACAACACAGTTTCCGCCCCAGCGACAACATCGCGATCCGCGTTATCGTAATCCATACCGAAGGCCGGTAAAAAAAGATAACAGCCAGCTTGAATTGATGAAAGAATATTTGCACATCGCTGTGAATGTGTGCAAAGCAGGATGCGCGCTTTGTTTGTTTTTATTGATAGATGTTTTAATTCCGCACCGGGTAGTGAGCGACACCATGCGATCCGGATTTCACTATGCGAGGGGTCGTTCAACAACCACAGGCTTTATTTCACAAGCAGGCAGATCAATAAAGGTGAGTGAAGGTGATCTACTCAAAATGAAACAGGGTATGAAAATTGAAATTTATGAAACGCGAATCACAGGTATTGTTACCGGTATTTATTTGCCCGAAGCTCAGCATAGAGTTACCAGTTTGGCTACGCTTTACCGAAACTATGTTTTTGTGCCGCTGTTGTTGCTGGTAACTTCTGTGTTGGGGTTGCTGATCAAAACTCAAATTGAAATGAAATTCAACATGGGGATCGTTAGTTTTCTTCTCACTATCTTTACACTCATTCTCATTTTTAACTAATGGCTAAGAAAAACGACTGGAAAAACCGCGAAGGTGTTGTGTACTCCACCAACAACGATTTTGATTATCAATACCAGCAGGAAGAAAACGCTGAAACACTTCCGCCCCGGCAACAAAACTTAAAAGTACAGCTCGATAAAAGTATGCGTGCCGGTAAGCAGGTAACGCTCGTAACCAACTTTATAGGTACAACAAACGATTTGGAAGCCCTTGGAAAATTACTCAAGTCAAAATGCGGAGTAGGCGGATCGGTTAAAGATGGCGAAGTGATCATTCAGGGCGATCACCGCGATAAAATTGTGCAGATACTCCTGAAAGAAGGATATAAAGCAAAACGGGTTGGGTAATCGTGTTCAGGTTTACCGAGGCCGGACACCGGCAATCAACACGTTGCCACTATTATTTATACAACATTGTACCAAGCTGCAAAACTGCCGGCAGGCCAGTTCCCCTGCCGAACAGCAATTCAACCTTTTATGTATTTCCGTTGATTGATCCTGCAAAGGTGATTATCTTTCTACCTTAAAGTTTTACCTAAACCTTTCTTTCATGAAGCGATTATTCAGTATCAGTGTGCTGAAAAGGGGACTGGCGATTGCGGCCTTGTGCTGGCCCGCAACCCTAATGGCACAAGATGATCTGGCGCCCGTAACCCGCACGTACGCCATAACCAATGTAAACATCATTCAGGCGCCTGGCCGTAAAATCGATATGGGCACTGTGGTAGTTAAAGACGGGCTTATTGTTTCCGTTGGCAAAAACGTGAGCATCCCTGCCGAGGCCATCATCATCAAAGCCGACAGCATGTATGTATATGCCGGTTTTATTGACGGCCTTTCACGTATTGGTGTAGCCGTGCCTAAAGAAGAGGCAGGTGCGGCTCGTCCGCCCCGGCCTAAAGACCCCGGCAATCCTTCGCCCGAAGAAGCAGGTATCACACCGTATAACGAGGTGCGTACTTCGTTAAATGCCGGTGAAAAATCTATCGAAGAATTTAGAAACGCAGGTTTTACCGTTGCACAGGTTGTACCCGGTGGCGGTATGCTTCCGGGTACGGGAGCCGTAGTGTTGTTGGGCGGTAAGTCACCAAACAATATGCTGTTGGTGAACGGGTCGGCATTTTATTCGGAGCTAACGCCTTCGCGCTCGCGTGTTTATCCGGCAACGGTAATGGGTGTAATGGCGAAGTACCGTGAATTATACCGCCAGGCATCGCTCAATAAATCATACCAGGCTACTTATGCCAGCAATCGTTCGGGTATTCAGCGTCCGGAGTCAGACCGGGTGTTGGAATCTTTTTATCCGGTTATCGATAAACGTGTTCCTGTATTGTTCAAGGCCGAGCGTGTAGTAGAAGCGCAGCGCGTGCTTACACTTCAAAACGATTTAGGCTTCTCGCTGATATTAGGCGATCTGAAAGAAGGCTGGGACATCATCCATAAAGTGAAGGCATCAAACGCTAAAGTTTTTTTAAGCCTTGATTTGCCCGAAGACAAAGACAGTAATAAAGACGACAAGAAAAAAGGCGAGTCCAAAAAAGAAGAAAAGCCCGCAACCGCCACGCTTGAAGAAAAGCAGGCGTTGGAAAAACGCAAAGCAGAGTTTGTAGCCAAATACACAAGTCAGGCGGCTACCTTCCATAAAGCCGGTATCAGGTTTGGTTTTTCAACGCTGAGTGTAAAAGCAAGTAATGTACAGGCGCACGTACGCAGAATGGTTGCGGCCGGCTTACCCGAAGATGTAGCGCTGGCTTCGTTAACAACAACGCCTGCCGAAATCCTCGGCTTGTCAGATCGGTTAGGTACGGTTGATAATGGTAAGATTGCAAACCTCGTGATCAGCGATAAACCCTACTTTAATGAGAAAGCAAAAATCCGGTATGTGTTTGTAGAAGGTAATATGTACAAACAAGAGGCTAAAGAAACCCCTAAAAAGAGTGATGCATCTGCCAAAGCAGATATTTCAGGCGAATGGTCAATGACTACCGAAACGCCCGATGGTAGCGAACAGGCGAAACTTGTTATTAATAAAGACGGAAACAGTTACAGCGGAACAGTATCCAGTGCCCGTATTGGCCAGGCTATTAAGCTTGAGAATGTGAAGCTGGTGGATAACGCATTGACATTTCAATTCGCTGTCGATCTTGGTGGGCAGGTTTTGCCCATTCAGGTAGCCGTAACAGTTGACGGTGATACCTTTAAAGGGACTTCTGCATTAGGCGAATACGGAAGCTTTGCTACCGAAGGTAAAAAGAACCCTAAGTAATCATTACGATGAAAAACATGAAGAAAATAATAATCATAGTGTGTGCGCTGATAACATTCGGTGTACATGCACAACAAGCAGAACGCGGTACCGTGCTGATTAAAAACGGAACGGTACTCACCATCACCAAAGGCATACAGGAAAATACCGATGTGCTGATTAAAGATGGCAAGATCAGCCAGATCGGTAAAAATATCGCAGCACCGGCAGGGGCAAAAGTAATTGATGCCGCAGGCCATCATGTAATGCCCGGTATTATCGATGCGCACTCGCACCTCGCGCTCAATTCAATAAACGAAGCTACCAGCCCGGTAACGGCTATGGTGTGGGAAGGCGATGACCTCAACCCGCTGGATGTAGGTATGTACCGTGCCGTTGCGGGAGGTGTAACCATATCGCACGCCATGCACGGCTCGGCCAATGCCATTGGCGGTCAGTGCCAGATTATCAAGCACCGCTATGGAACGGTTGACCCGAAAGTATTAATAATGGAAGGCGCACCGCGTACTATCAAGTTTGCGTTGGGCGAAAACCCTACCCGTGTACACGGTAACAATGGTGCCGGTCTTGTGCCCAACACCCGCATGGGCGTTGAGTTTGTAATCCGCCAGGCATTTTCCGAAGGTAAAGAATACATGGAGCATTGGAATAAATACAATGCCGCTAAAAATCAAAAAGGTTTTAGAGGCGCGCCTCCTAAGTACGACTTGCGTAAAGAAACCATCGCAGCCATTTTGCGAGGCGAAATCATAATCCACTGCCATAGCTACCGGGCCGATGAAATTTATATGCTGTTGAAAGTGTGTAAAGATTTTGGTATTAAACGCTTAGTGTTTCAGCACGTAAACGAAGGGTTTAAAGTAGCACCCGAGTTAGCTGCACAAGGTGCGATGGCTTCGGTGTTTGCCGACTGGTGGGCGTATAAGTTTGAGGTATATTATTCAACCGCGTACAATGCGGCAATATTAACACGCAACGGTGTGGTAACATCCATCAACTCAGATGATGCCGAACTTACCCGTCACCTGTACCACGAAGCGGCCAAAACACAAAAGTACGGAGGCCTTACCGATGAAGAAGCCCTCGCCCTGATTACCATTAACCCGGCTAAACAATTGGGTATTGATAACCGTGTGGGATCGCTGGAAGTTGGTAAAGATGGCGATGTGGTAATTTTTAAAGGCTATCCGTTATCGGTATATGCCATACCCATGTTTACCATTATTGATGGCGTGGTGAAATTCGATCGTCAAAACGATGCAGACGATATGCGCCTGTACATCGACCCGAAACAAGCCATTGATATGACTACCGATGCCGTGTTTGAAGAACAATCCGGTCACGATCACGATGAGTGTATGCGCAACACCGAGTTTCTGTTGAATGTTAAATTGTTTGGTCAAAACCGTTAATTGCCATGAAAAAGATTTTTTATCTATTAGTAGCCTTGTGTACAGCGTTAACGGTAACGGCACAAATTCCCGAAAAAGGAAAATACGGAACGTTTGTGTTAACCAATGCAAGTATCGAAACCATCACCAAAGGAGTGATCAGTAACGGAACGGTAATTATTACCGATGGAAAAATAACCTATGTCGGTGCGGCTACAACAGCGCCACAAGGTGCTGAAGTAATCGACTGCAAAGGCAAATGGATTTATCCGGGATTTATCGATGGCGGTACCAACCTGGGTTTATCGGAAGTTGGTTCCGATCAGCGTACACGCGATTATAACGAGATAGGCGACATCGTACCGCAAATGCAGGCGTTAACCGCTGTTAATCCGAACTCTGCACTTATCCCGGTTACCCGTGTAAGCGGTGTAACAACGGTTATTGCAGCGCCATCGGACGGAACGTTTCCGGGCACTGCCGCCCTGATCAATTTGTACGGCTATACGCCTGATCAGATGTACGCAGGCTTTAAAGGCATTGTGGTAAACTTCCCGTCAACCGGAAGAAGAGGCGGCTTCGATCGCAGATCAGATGAAGACATTAAGAGTGCAGCCGAGAAAGCGGTGAAAAAACTAAACGAAGTGTTTGACCGTGCAACGCAATACCACAAGTTAGACTCGGCCACTAAAGGCAAAGGAGGTTACTACCCGGAAATGGAGGCATTGTTACCGATAGTGCGTGGCGAAGGCACTGTATTGTTAGAAGCCAATACGGCAAAAGATATTCTGGAAGCAATCAAATGGGCTAAAGCAAGAAAGTTGAAAAAAGTAGTGCTTACCGGTTGCCGTGAAGGATGGCGCGTGGCTGCCGATATTGCCAAGTCAGGCATACCGGTTATTACCGGCCCAATATTGGCATTGCCAAGCCGCGAATACGATCGTTACGATAAAGCATATTCCAATGCAGGGTTAATGAAAAAAGCTGGTGTTAAAGTTGCATTGCGTACCGCAGAAACCGAGAACGTGCGCAACCTGTTATTCCATGCAGGTTTTGCAGCGGCTTACGGTTTAGGTCGTGAAGAAGCGCTGAAAGCTGTAACCATTGTGCCAGCCGAAATTTTTGGAGTGAGCGATAAGCTCGGCTCCATCGAAGTGGGTAAAGTTGCCAATCTCGTGGTATGCGATGGCGACCCATTTGAAACAAAAACAAACATTAATCAGGTGTATATCAACGGCTGGCAGATACCGATGGTGAGCCGCCACACACAACTGTACGATGAGTTCTTAAAACGCGAACCGGGTGCAGGTAAATCCGGGCAATAATTACGGAATAGTCAATTCATAACGAATCCCCGTTTTCTGAACCATCGAAAACGGGGATTTTTATTTTAATCAGTATGCTTTCTCTATCTTTGGTTCATGGATCAACCTGTGGAACTATATCTGCAATCGGCATTCGGTGAAGTATTGCTGTTTTTTATTGGCGGATTGCTGTTTCTGTCCGTGTCGTTTTTGATTGCACGGCTTATTCGACCCAACCGCCCGAACGAACAAAAACTTGAACCGTACGAAAGTGGCGAACAGCCTTCGGGTACAGCATGGACGCAGTTTAACCCCCGCTTTTATATCGTGGCGCTCATCTTTATTTTATTCGAGGCCGAGTTGGTATTTCTTTTTCCGTGGTCAACGGTTTTTTCGAGAAAAGAACTAATCGCTGAAACCAACGGGCAGTGGGGGTGGTTTGCATGGTGGGAAATGCTCATATTTATCGGCATACTGGCGCTGGGGCTTGCGTACGCATGGGTAAATGGTTTGTTAGATTGGGTGAAACCCGCACCGCCTGTAAAAGATGTTCAATCGGTTGTGCCACAAGAAATGTATAACGCCATAAACGAAAAATATAAGTAATGGGCTTGCTGGATAAGCGATTCGAGAACGGGGGAATTATCATTACCAAAGCCGATGACCTGTTAAACTGGGCGCGGTTATCGTCTATGTGGCCGATGACTTTTGGCATTGCCTGTTGTGCTATTGAGTTTATGAGTACAGGCTCGACCGTGTATGACATGGATCGTTTCGGTATGGCACCGTTTGCCTCGCCACGCCAGGCCGATGTGATGATCGTAGCCGGGACGGTAACGTTTAAAATGGCCGACCGCATTAAACGCTTGTACGAACAAATGCCCGAACCCCGGTATGTGATTTCGATGGGTTCGTGCTCGAACTGCGGAGGCCCGTATTGGCAACACGGTTACCATGTGGTAAAAGGTGTTGACCGCATTGTACCGGTAGATGTATATGTGCCGGGTTGTCCGCCCCGCCCCGAGGCGTTGATCGGTGGTTTTTTAAAACTTCAGGAAAAAATCCGTAACGAAAGTTTAAAGGCTCCTCATGCCATCGAACGCTTGCTCAAAAAACAAAAACAACATGCCTGATTTTTTGCAAATAGTTGAATGGATACGCGAAGTTTCGCCCGAAGTAATCGTAGATGAAAAAGCATCCCCGAAGGCCATCATCATACCGGCTGCCGATATGGTAAAAATTTGTCAGGTGTTGTATGAAAACCCACAAACGTATTTCGATTCATTGTCGTGCCTCACCGCCATCGACAACGGTGTTCAGGCCAATACAATGGAAATTGTTTATAACCTGTATTCTATTCCTTTCAATATTCACCTGATGGTGAAAACAACGCTGCCGCGTGAAAACCCTGTTATCGATTCCGTAGCGCACATTTGGTGTACAGCCGATTGGCACGAGCGCGAAGCATTCGATATGTATGGCATCCGGTTCAACAATCACCCTGATTTACGCAGGATACTCATGCCTGCCGACTGGGAAGGTTACCCCTTACGAAAGGATTATGTGCACCAAGAGTATTATAGAGGTATAAAAATTGTCAGCCACGAAGAGAATAGATGAAATCAAAAAACATCTTGCTGATATTACCAATCATTCTTATTTCGCTTACCGCACGAAGTCAGGTCAGGAATGTTGTCAAAGACAGTTTGACAAATGAGCGCATTCCATACGTTAATATTTGGGCCGAAAATGAAATGAAGGGGACAACATCAGATGAGAAAGGGGAATACTTCTTATCAAATGATCTGTCAGGTAAAGTAATTGTATTTTCATCAATTGGCTATAAGACAAAAAGAAAAGTCTATTCCAAGAATGATTCGGTTGTGTTTCTTCAGCCTGAAGTAACTGAGTTAAAAGAGGTTGTTGTTACGAGTGTACAAAAATCCACAAGAACAGAAATTGGTGCGTTTAAAAAATCAGAGATCAGTTTTTATTTTGGGTGTGGAGGGTTTCCCTGGATGATCGGAAAATATTTTTCATTTGAAGAATATATGGTAGAAACGCCCTTTTTAAGTCAAATAGAAGTTCTTACTTCAAGCAGTGTCGCAGGTAGTAAGTTTAATGTACGACTTTATACGATGAGTACATCTGGAACTCCGAATGAAGTTCTTTATAAAGAAAATATTATAGCAACGGCAAAAAAGGATAAGAATATAACAACAATAGACCTTAGCAAAGATTTAGTAGAGATTCCCCGAAGCGGCATTTTAGTGGCCATCGAGTTTTTGATAATTGATTCAAATTATTTTGAATACAAGTACACAAAGAAAGGCTCAAAAGAAGAGCTAATTGGGCATAGGTATGAGCCGTTGATCGGAACGGTTCCATCCGAAAGTGAAAACAGTTGGGAATATGTAAAGGGACAATGGCGCATATCAGACAGAGTATATTATTCAAACGGAAAGTATAAAGGCAAGTATGCTGAACCGGCAGTAAAATTAACCCTAATAAACTAACAACCTGATAAAACAGTACAACTGAACCGTTAAAACTGGAACCATGCCAACCGATAGTATTCAGTATAAATACAACCCGGACAATTTAGTTCAATCCGAACCCAACAAGTTCAACGAAGCGAACTTGCGTTCGGAAGAGATGATCATCAACCTTGGGCCACAACATCCATCGACACACGGGGTATTGCGCTTAGAGGTGTTAATGGATGGTGAGGTAGTGAAAGATGTTGTGCCGCATATTGGTTACCTGCACCGTTGTTTTGAAAAACATGCCGAGAACCTTCCGTTTAACCAAATCATTCCGTTTGTTGATCGGCTCGATTATGTAGCCGCGATGAATTCCGAGCACGCGTATGCCATGGGTGTAGAGCGTATGCTGGGCATTGCCGATCAGATACCCAAACGTGTTGAGTACATCCGCGTTTTGGTTGCAGAACTGAACCGTATTGCTTCGCACTTTATCGGTATTGGTGCGTATGGTATGGACATTGGCGTGTTTACACCATTCTTTTGGCTCATGCGCGATCGCGAACATTTGTTGCGCTTGTTAGAGTGGGCCTCGGGTTCGCGCCTGTTGTACAACTACATTTGGGTAGGCGGCTTGTTTTATGATTTGCCGGTTGGGTTTGAAGAACGTTGTGCAGAGTTTACGCGGTACATCAAACCGAAACTTAACGAGCTGGAAACAATTCTGATCGAGAATAAAATATTCATTAACCGTACAGCGAATGTAGGCGTGTTGCCGTTAAACTTAGCCATTAATTACGGTGTTACCGGGCCTATGCTGCGCGCTTCGGGTTTACGGTACGATTTGCGTAAAGTCGATGGTTACTCGGTTTATCCCGAATTGGATTTTAATATCCCGATAGGTGAGGGAGCTAAAGGAAAAACAGGCGATTGCTGGGATCGTACCTGGGTGCGAATGCAGGAAATACACGAGTCGTTGAAAATCGTTGAACAGTGTATTGAAAAACTTACAGGTGAACATAAGCGCACAAAAGAGTTTAACCCGCAGGAAATCATTCCGAAAAAAATTCGTCCGCAGGCGCAGGATTTTTATGTGCGTGCCGAAAATCCAAAGGGCGAACTGGGGTTCTTTTTCCGTACCGATGGCCGCAATGATATTCCTTTCCGTTGCAAAGTGCGTTCGTGCTCATTCTCGAACCTTTCGGTACTGCCCGAACTAAGCAAAGGTGTTTTGGTAGCCGATCTTATCGCCATTGTGGGTTCCATTGATTTATTGATGGGCGAAGTTGACCGCTGATTGTGTAACAAACATCAGGTGTTATGCTGAAAATTCTTTCAAAACTGCAAATCAAAGCATTGGATGAACATACCATTCGTCACGAGCCAATTGCTTCTATTGATTTGATGGAACGTGCCTGTCGTGCGTTTGTGGATTGGTTTACAGGGCGATTTCAAACCGATCAAACCATCAGCGTGGTTTGCGGAACGGGTAACAATGGAGGCGATGGACTGGGCATTGCCCGTTTACTGCATGAAGCGGGGTATTCGGTAAACGTATGGATGATGGCTGATGAGGCTAAGCAATCAGCCGATTTTAGAAGAAACCTTCAGCGACTTCCCAAAAAGGTTACTATTACTGAAATCAAACCGGATGGCGAAGTATCGTATGGTTTTAAAGAATCAGCCATTATTATTGACGCGCTGTTGGGTACGGGTTTGTCGCGCCCGGTTACCGGAATTTACCAACAGGTAATTGAACACATTAACCAGGCCGAAGCCATTCGCATTGCAGTTGACTTGCCCTCGGGTTTGCTTGCCGATCAGTCTTCATCAGGCGCGATTATAAAGGCACACCACACCGTTTCGTTTCAGTTGCCCAAGCTTGCATTTCTCTTGCCGGAAAATAATGTATATGTAGGTGATTGGCATATTGTACCCATCGGACTGGATGAACATTTTGTCCGTGAAGCGGAAAGTAAACACTATTTAATAGAACAAAGTGATATTATAAATGCGTTGAAACCGCGCGACCGCTTTTCGCATAAAGGAAATTATGGCCATGCGTTGTTAATAGCCGGAAGCTATGGAAAAATGGGCGCGGCTATATTAAGTGCCCGGTCGGCCTTGCGGTCGGGGCTTGGTTTGTTAACAGTACACATACCCGCTTGCGGTTATCAGATTATTCAAACAACGGTTCCCGAGGCAATGGTACACGTTGATGGTAACGAACACATTGTTTCCGAAATACCGTTAAACCTTGAAACATTTTCGGCTGTTGGTATCGGCCCGGGGTTGGGGCAGGATAAACGTACGGTTGCTGCTTTTACAGCGTTGCTCGAAACGTATAAAAAACCAATCGTTATTGATGCCGATGCACTGAATATTTTATCAGCCAATCGTGAGTTGATTCACCTGCTGCCGCCAGGCAGCATACTCACACCGCATCCCAAAGAATTTGAACGCCTTGTTGGTGAATGGAAAAACGATTTCGATCGTCTTGAAAAGCAACATGAGTTTTCTATAAAATCGAAGTGTATTGTATTGTTGAAAGGCGCACACTCTTCCATAACCTCGCCAGCCGGCAACGTATATTTTAACAATACCGGTAATCCGGGAATGGCTACGGGTGGCAGTGGCGATGTGCTCACGGGCATCCTCACGGCTTTATTGGCACAAGGGTATGCCCCGCTTGATGCTGCGCAGATCGGGTGCTGGGTTCACGGGCTCGCGGGCGACCATGCCGCCAGGCATTTAGGGCAGGTTTCGCTGATAGCCTCCGACATTATTGATTACCTGCCGGGCGCTTTTGGCATAAACCGATAAATTTTTGAGCGGTTTTTAAACCTTTTCGGCCATTTGTGCATCTAATGGCTAAAATGGAAAACTTTTGGACTGGATTTTGCGTAATTTTATATAATGCGTAGCGTGGGTTTTATATTGTCTTTCTTCCTGCTTTTATTTTTGAGCGGGGTTGCCTTTGGGCAAAGCCAGGATGTTTACGCCCATGCGAACCCTATTGAACACAAAGATATTTCCAAGTCTATTTCACTTTACCCCAACCCGGCTACCGAATTTGTAACCATAAAGCTGGGTACGCTTGAGTATGAAACCACTAAAATTTCGGTGTACAACATTTTGGGTAGCGAAATTCAGGTTGAAAAAGAACGTATAAATGATCATGAAGCCCGCATCCGGGTAAAAGATCTGGCATCCGGGTATTACCTGCTGGCCGTGCGCGATGATCAGCTTCAGTTTAAAGCCACGTACAAGTTTTTGAAACGTTAACGGTTCAGTTCGTTAATTTTTTGCACGAACCGTTCAATTTCCTCTTCCGTAGTATCAAATGAGCACATGAGGCGAACCTCGTTGGTTTGTTCGTTCCACACGTAAAAAAAGATTTCTTCCTGAAGTTTTTCCGTAATGCCTGCGGGCAGTATGGCAAAAATACCGTTGGCATCTACCGACTGGGTAATCTTCACTTCCGGAATGGTGCGTAAGCCCGCCTCTAATTTTTTAGCCATCGTATTGGCATGTGTGGCATTACGTTTCCAGAGGTCGTTCGACAGCAAGGCTTCAAACTGCGCACTGATGAACCGCATTTTAGAATGAAGTTGCATACCCTGTTTGCGCAGGTAAGCCAGTTCGTGTGCCAGTTCAGGATTAAAGACCACGATGGCTTCGCCAAACATCATCCCGTTTTTAGTACCGCCAAACGAAAGTACATCAACACCGGCATCGCGGGTAAAGGTTTTAAAATCTTTACCGAGGCTTACCGCAGCATTGCTGATACGCGAACCATCTATGTGCAGGTACAGGTTATATTTTTTGGCAAGTGCAGAAAGCGCCTGTATCTCATCGATCGCATAAACAGTAGCGTACTCGGTTGATTGTGAAATGGAAATAACTTTTACCTGCGGATGATGTTGGTCACCGATCCGGATAATTTTCTTTTCAATGTCTTCCGGATAAATTTTTCCGTTGCGGGTAGGCACACCCATTAACCGGCTTCCGGTAAAACGTTCCGGGGCGGTAGATTCATCGACATGGATGTGTGCCAGTTCCGAACAGATAATGGATTGGTAAGATTTGGTGAGCGCACTTAGCCCGACCACATTAGCCCCGGTGCCATTATATACGAAAAAGACTTCAATACCTTCGCCAAAATAGGTGGTGAACAATTTTTTTGTGCGGGCGGTTATCTCATCGCTGCCGTACGAACCCGCGTGGTTTACGTTAGCGCGGTGCAGGGCTTCCATTACCTCGGGGTGAACACCCGAATAATTGTCGCTGGCAAAAGTTTTCATATTTACTAAAAAAGGAGGGCGCACGATTTGTTCATGCGCCCCGCAAATTATTTTAAACGCTGTCTTATTCCAAACCGATCATGATGAAAGCTCCCCAGTAAATCGGTTCGGGGTATTCTACCCGAAGTTCTTTTTTCGCATCGATAAAGCTTTGGCGAAGGTTACCGCTGTTGAGCCACTTCTGGTAAAACTTCAGCATAAGTTTTTGAGTGGCCTCATCATCGACTTTAAACATACTCATAATCAGTATTTTTGCACCGGCAACTAAGAAGGCGCGCTGTAAGCCATAAACACCTTCACCGGCTTCTAACTGGCCTAACCCGGTTTCGCAGGCACTTAACACTACCAGGTCGGTTTTATCTAAGCTCAAATTCATGGCTTCGTAAGCCGTAAGAATGCCGTTGTCCATGTTATAATTGTAGTCGGTCATATCTAACAAATCACCTGCGCCTTTCAGCAACAAGCCAGTACGCATTAACGGATTTTGTGTGAGTTGGGCTTCGTTACTTTCTAATTCGCTCTCTAAGGTTATTTCTTCAGACGGTTTATAGAAACCGTGTGTGGCTACGTGAAATATTTTTGGACTGTTCAGGTCTTTGATGGATTCTTCGGTCGCCAACTGTTCAACATATTCCTGGGTATTCCAGCCTTTTTGTTTGAGCATGAACTGAAGCTGGTTGATTTCTTTCTCGGTTCCGGGAAGCGGTGATATGTTCCCTTCTTTATTGGCCGCAATGTAAAACCTGGGGTTGCCAAACATTGAGGCGGTGTTATCAGCCGACTGGCGCGACTTGACCTTGTTCAGGTAGATGTCTTTCGTATTGCTCACCAAAACAATATTTGAGTTGTCGATCACATACTTGCCATCGGGCGTTAACATGGCCTCTAAGTTCAACTGGTTATACACGCCATCGGCCGACAGGTAAATGGTAGCTGCCTGACCAATTTCTTTTTGAATGGGTGCCCAATACAGGTTGTATGAAACATTGTCCTGGATTTTACCCTGAATGGCATTGCGGAAATACCGGAAATTACGGCCTTCCATTTTTTTACCTTCATTCAACACAATGGCTTTTGGGCGTTTCAAATCGGGTTTAACATATAGTGCCGCATATACTACCGAGTCGGTAAACGTGTGGTCGAAGTACCGGAAACGCACCATTTCAATGGCTGTTTCGTTGGGCTTCAGGGCTTTTGTTACTTCGGCAAAGGTTATGCGTTTGTTTTCAAAACTCTGCCCGAACAATTCTGATTTCTGGCTCAGGTATTTTTCGAGGCGTTCAACTTCTGCCGTAAGTAAATTTGGATCGATTTCGTTTTCTAATAATTGCGCGGGGCTCATCGATAACGCCAGGGTGAGTGCTTCTTTTTTATCTACCCACAAATTGTACTGATCCTTCAGCGCTTCATCGGTACTGTTCAGGATGCGCTCACGGATTTTGATGGACGAACTGAGCAACAATGCTTTTGTCAACAACTGGTAGTTATACACGTTGCCGGTGAGGTCTTTGAAATCATCGAGCTTGCTAAAGGCTAAGGTATTGTAAAACTCAAAGTCGCCTTTAATGGTATTCCAGTATTTGGCTTTTTCGCGTTCGCTCAATGCAGGGAAGTAGTTTTTAATGAAGTTTTCGTAGTTGTTCAGCGATTCTTCTATCCGGGCTTTGGCGCGTTTGTAATCTTTTTGCATGTAATACACCTTGCTGAGCTTGGAAAGGATTTTTACATACTCAGGGTGGTTTTTGCTGAAATTAGTTTCGTATAAATCTTTCGCTTTGGTGTAAAACTCATCGGCTTTTTTGTAGTTGCGTTGCTGGTAATACACATCGCCCGTAAGGGTATAAATGCTGGCGGCATTGATGTTGTTTTTCGAACCGGTTTTAGCCCGCCAGATACTTTCGGCAATGGTTAACGAATTGAAGGCGATGTCGTATTTTTTTTCAGAGATGTACAGCACGGCTAAGTTTTTCAGGATGTCAGCATACAACGGGCTGTCTTTCCGTAAACGATCGCCTACGATGTCGCGGGCTTCAACCATCAGTTTTTCAATCTGTTTTTTGTCGTCACCTTTATAGAAGCGGATCAGGGCTAAGTGCGATAACGATTTGGCCACATCGATGTGCTTGCGCCCGAATTGTTTTTCCTGGCTGGCTAAGGCTTTTAAAACATTGGCTTCGGCTTTTTCGTAATCGCCCAACGTATAATAGATGTCGCTGAGCAAACGCTGGGTGCTGGCTGTTTTAGTAGAGTTTTCGGTATAAGTTGTAATGGCGATCTGGTTGGCGCGCAACGCGGTTTTTTCGGCTTCGGTATAATCGCCTTTTGCCAATTGCAGCTTGCCACGGTTTACCAACGGATCGATGAGGCGGATGGAACCGGGGCCAAACAGCCTTTCGTTTTCGCCAATCAGGTTGTTGAGCATGTAATCAAGCCCGGAGTATTTACCCAATTGGATATACAAACTCGAAAGCTCTTCGTCTGACGATAATTTGTCATCTACCGGTACTTTTGCCTTGCGGATTCTACGGGTCGATTCATCGAGCGAACTTTGGGCTTCTTCAAACATACCCTTTACACCATACAGTTTGGCTTTTGTTTCCAGCGCATGAATGTAATAGAGTATTTTCGGGTCATCGTTGCTGGTCTTTTTTAAGATGTCAATCGAAGCATTGATATTTTCTTCGGCTTTTTCATAATACCCGATCTTGATTTGCAACTGGGCTATTTGATCGAGGGCAAGGGCATAATCAGCGTGCCCCTTATCGAACTTACCCCGGGCAGCATCTAAGGCAGCATCAAGGGTAGTGTTGGCTAATGCATAGTTATCACTCAGGTCGTATAGTTTGGCGAGGCTGAACAGGATGTCGAGCCTGTCTTTATGGTTAGCCGCGATTTCTTTAGCGACCATATTGAAATAGCTTTCGTCATATATTTTCCGGGCTTCGTCAATTTTATTGGTGTAATCGATGTAGAAACCTGCCAGTTTCAACCGTGCAAGGTGGTATTCGGTTGAGTTTTCGCCATACAATTCTTTTTTGATGTCGATGATCCGGTTCATATACTCCTCTACACGATTGTAATTTTTTACCCGTGCCGACATCCCGGCTAAAAACTCTAACGTGCGGATACTTGTCTTGTAATTTTTTGGCAGGTTCCGGTTGCTTAGTACCGACAGGGCATCGGCTTCTAAGTTCTTGGTTTTTTCTTTATCGAGTTTGGCGCTGAATTCAACGGCCTTCAGGTTAATGTTTGCAATGCTGGCTTTTGTAAAGTATTTGCCCAACATACGGTCGTACTCCGATTTAAGATTTGCGTACCGGTTAGTGCTTGACTGCCGTTGCAGTTGATCGAGGTAGGCTAAGTAAATATCGTGACTTAACGGAACAGCCGGTGATGTTCTTGCTTTAAGTGCGTTAAGCTGGTAGCCATAATCAAGGTATTTTTCTTTTATATTATCCTGAACCACACCATTGTTGTTTTCGACAAGCATACTCAGGTGTTGGAAGTCGTTATATACTAAGGCCAGACTGGTTTCGGGTAAGTAATTTTTATTTTTATTGATCCAGGTGTGTGCGAGCCCAAAATCAGTTTCGGCCTGTATATTATCGCCTTGTTTACGGTGTGCCTGAGCGGTAAGGGTTAACGCACGTGCATAACTTTCGAAACGGGTATTGATCTCGGCTGCCGAAAGGCTTTTGTTTTTAATTTTCCCGTCTTCTACATACGTTTCTTTTTCGATTGCGCGTGATGCGAAAAATTTTTCGTTTTCTTTCAGTATTTCGAGGGCATCGTTATAAAAACCCTGCCCGATCATGGCCTCTGCCAGTTCAAGGCTCAGGCGGCCTTTCAGTACGGGTTCTTCCGGGGTAACAGCATTTATAACGACAAGTCCTTTTTCGGCATTTGTGCGTGCCAGGCGATAATTGCCGTATTGGTTATATGCCTCGGCTACATCGGCCAGCGTTTGGGCATGGAAGGCGCTGTTTTCGCCATTCTGCGTAAAACTGGCACTAACGGCATTGGCAATGCTGGTTTCAAACCCTGCCAACAGGCCAGCATTGAGGTTAATTTTCGCCTCCCGTACATAATAACCTGCCATGTAGGGGTTGTTGGCGCCTAATTTACTGGTTGCCTTCTTTTTAAATTTTGTCAGGCTTTTGGTGGCTTTGGTGTAATCGCCCGAATTGTACGATTTATCGATTTTGGTCAGCTTTTTGTCTAAGGATCCGCACGCGCTGAAAAAAACAATCCATGCCAACACACACATCAAACGAATAGCCTTCATATACAGTGGGGTTTATAAAATTGAGGTGTAAAATAAGAATTTACGGGTAAATTACCTGTTGCCGGTACGGTGTATTGAACCCGGTTTAGGCATAATTTTGTATTAATTTTTTAAGAATATCCTGCGCAGCATGTGCGATTACGGTTCCGGGGCCAAAAATGAATGAAACACCCGACTGGTAAAGAAAATCATAATCCTGCGCGGGTATAACGCCTCCGGCTACAACTACTATATCTTCGCGGTTTAGTTTTTTCAGGGCAGCGATGAGTTGCGGTACGAGGGTTTTATGCCCCCCGGCCAGACTGGAAGCGCCAACAATGTGCACATCGTTTTCGGCCGCCTGCAGGGCAACTTCTTCGGGGGTTTGAAACAACGGCCCGATGTCCACATCGAAGCCTAAATCGGCAAAACTGGTGGCGATTACTTTAGCACCGCGATCGTGCCCGTCCTGCCCCATTTTAGCTACCAGAATGCGTGGCCTGCGGCCATCTAATTGCGCAAACTCATCCGACAGGTTGCGGGCATCGTCAAATTGCTGCTGGTTTTTCATGGCGCCTGAATATACACCTGAAATTGATTTAATCGTGGCTTTGTAACGCCCGAAAGCTTTTTCAAGTGCCGATGAAATTTCGCCCAGTGTAGCCCGCTTGCGTGCGGCATCAATGGCTAATGCCAGCAAATTGCCGGTTCCGTTTTGTGCCGCATCGGTAAGTGCGTTTAACGCCTGTTCAACTTCGGCTGTGTGGCGTTCGGCTTTGAGTGTTTTTAATCTTTCTAATTGTTCGGTACGAACGGCCTCGTTGTTTACTTCGAGTATATCAAAATCGGGTTTGTCATCGGTGAGGTATTTGTTTACGCCAACAATAACATCTTTGCCCGAATCAATGCGTGCCTGTTTGGCTGCTGCGGCCTGTTCGATACGCATTTTTGGGATACCACTTTCAATGGCTTTGGTCATGCCGCCCAACTGTTCAACTTCTTCGATCAGCGCCCAGGCTTTTTCGGCTAATTCGGCTGTTAATGTTTCGATGTAATACGATCCGCCCAACGGATCGACCACGCGGGTAATGCCTGTTTCTTTTTCGATGTAGAGTTGTGTGTTGCGTGCAATGCGTGCCGAGAAATCGGTAGGCAATGCAATAGCTTCGTCTAACGAGTTGGTATGCAACGATTGTGTGCCGCCCAACACGGCCGCTAAGGCTTCAATGCAGGTACGGGTTACGTTGTTGTACGGGTCTTGTTCGGTTAAGCTCCAGCCCGAAGTCTGGCAATGCGTGCGCAAGGCCATCGACTTGGGGTTTTTCGGACCTGCCTGTCCGGTAGGCTGGTTGAATTGGTTAACGATACGCGACCACAACAAACGACCGGCACGCATCTTGGCTATTTCCATGTATAAATTCATACCAATGCCCCAGAAGAATGATAACCGTGGGGCAAAGTCATCGATGGCAATACCGGCATTGATACCGGAACGGATGTATTCCAATCCATCGGCTAAAGTATAAGCGAGTTCGATGTGGGCAGGTGCGCCCGCTTCGTGCATATGATAACCGCTTATGCTGATGGAGTTGAACCGGGGCATATTGCGTGAGGTGTAGGCAAAAATATCTGACACAATGCGCATGGAGGGCGTTGGCGGATAAATGTAGGTGTTGCGCACCATGAACTCTTTCAGGATGTCGTTTTGGATGGTGCCGCTGAGTTGTTCGGGTTTAACGCCTTGTTCTTCGGCTGCAACAATGTAAAAGGCGAGTATAGGGATTACGGCTCCATTCATCGTCATCGATACCGACATTTTATCCAACGGAATCTGATCGAACAAAATTTTCATGTCGAGTACAGAATCGATGGCTACTCCGGCTTTGCCCACATCGCCCGATACACGTTCGTGATCTGAATCATATCCCCGGTGTGTAGCTAAGTCGAATGCTACTGATAGTCCGCGCTGGCCGGCAGCAAGGTTTCGTCTGTAAAAAGCATTTGAATCGCGTGCCGTTGAAAAGCCCGCATATTGTCGTACCGTCCAGGGGCGTTGTGTGTACATGGTAGCGTACGGCCCACGCAGGTAGGGCGGAAGACCGGCCGTAAAATCGAGGTGGCTGAGTTGTTGGATGTCTTCTTTAGTGTACGATGGTTTAATGGCAATATCTTCCGGTGATGTCCAGTTCGAGGTTTCAAGGTTCGAGGTTCGAGTTTCGAGTTTCGGGTTTCGGGATTTGAGATTTGAGGTAACCTGTTCGATGAGTTGGTTGGTTAATGAATCGACATAGTACGATCCGGCCGTGGCATCGGCCACTTTATCGAAATGCGATTCTTCACGCAAAATGTTAGACACATTGCGGGCAATGCGGTTCATGTTGGCATCGTCTTCTTTTTCGGGATATATGGTGAGGGCATCACACCCTCCGGCTATTGCGGCCATCGCAGCTAATGTGCCTTTCAACATATTGCCATGTGGTTCAAATGCTTCGGATGTCCATGCTTCGCTTCGGGCGTGAATGCGTACAGATGGATTTCCGCTTGCACTGCAAAGCATACGAAGCGCTTTGAGCTTGGCTAATTCCAGAAAAAAATCTTTACCCGTAGAAACCGATACAAAAGGATGCGCAGATGGATGTTGTTGAAGTTGCTCTAAGGCAAACACGATTGTTTGAACGGCATCGTCTTGTGCCGGAACATATACTCCGTACGGACTGAATGCAACAAAGTTTTTAAAACCGGCAGCGAGATCAGGCACCTGGTTTTCCCAAAGAATGAATCCGTAAAGAGTTTTGTCATCCCACGATTGTTGCTTAACAAATGCGGGTATTTTATTTACCGTATTTGTGTTTTTTTCGTGTGCTAAAAAACCGATCGAGCAATAAGGCCATTCAATATCATGCAACAATACTGCGAAGTTGCAATCGTTCAAGGCGCGAATATCGAACAACACGCCATCGGCACCGTTTTTTAAATGCAACCGGGCTGTTTCATTGGCTTGTGCTTCGTGGTTAACAGTAATACAAGGCATATTGTGCCAGGCACGGGGCCCCCGGTAAGGGTCGCTGGCAGGCGAAAGAGCGAAATTAGCTGACGGTGCGTTGCTTTTATCGTAATAGGGAAGACCCTCAATGGAGTTTACGCGCCACTGCAATGTTTCGTCCGCATTTTTTCCGCCCAGTTCGTGGGCAGCGGTTTCTGACCAGTCGGCTCGTGAATGTTTTTTGAAGTGTACTGTATTGCCCTTTGCCATGCCTGCAAGGTAACAAATCAATTGTTCAAACGATTGATATTGCTTTTATCAGCAAAAAAGCAATGTTTTTTACGGATACTATTTAGTGGTTTACTTTAACTTTTTTTCTTAAAAATCAATAGAAAACAGTATTGATTTGTTAGTTCCTTTTTTCACATCTTTGTTCCCCTTTCTGAAAAAAAGAAGGCAAAATCCTCTAAATCTGGAACTCAATGGAAGTGGACTACGGAACCGTATGGGCTGACTGTCTTGACGTGATCAAGGGAAGTGTAGGCGAAGAAAATTTTAAAACGTGGTTTAAGCCTATTGTACCGATTCGGGTTGAGGGTGATGTGCTAACGATACAGGTGCCATCGCAGTTTTTTTACGAGTGGCTGGAAGATAACTACGTGCCGGTTCTTAAAAAGGCGCTCACAACCGTTTTAGGCCCTACCGGCCGGTTAGAGTATTCGGTGATCGTGGATAGCGGAAACACCAATAATCCGCCCGTAGCGGTGCATTATCCCAATGGTATGGGCGGTAAACGACCGCACGCCAATGGTGTGGGCGATGAATACTCACCGTTCCAGTTTAAAACCCTGAACCCGTTAACCGTTAATTCAAGGCTGAACCCTACCTATACGTTCGAGAATTTCGTGGAAGGCGATTGTAACCGCCTGGCGCGTTCGGCCGGAGTGGCCGTGGCTAAAAAGCCCGGTGTAACATCGTTTAACCCGCTGATGCTGTACGGAGGTGTGGGTGTGGGTAAAACGCATTTGGTGCAGGCAATTGGCAACGAGATCAGAAATAATATGCCGGATAAGATTGTGCTGTATGTTGATCAGAATGATTTCACCACGCAGTTTTTGAATGCGCTTCAAAACCACAAATTAGATGATTTCAGAAATTTTTATTTGCAGGTCGATTTACTGATTCTGGATGATGTGCAATTTTTGGCTGGCCGTGAAAAAACACAAGAGATATTCTTCCACATCTTTAATCAGCTTCACCAGTCGGGCAAGCAAATTATTATGACCAGCGATTGCCCGCCACGCGACATGAAGGGTTTCCAGGAGCGTTTGTTATCACGGTTTAAGTGGGGACTGACAGCCGATTTGCAGGAACCTGATTTTGAAACCAAGCTGGCTATCATTCACCGGAAAATGCAGGCCGATGGTATCGACATCCCGACCGAAGTTGCCGAATACTTAGCATACAGCGTTGATACGAATTTGCGCGATATGGAAGGCGTGTTAAACTCACTGATCTTCCACGCCACGTTGCTGAAAAAAAATATTGACTTGGATTTAGCAAAAGAGGTGTTGAAAAACATCATTAAAGAAATCCAGTCGGATGTTAGTGTTGATTTTATTCAAAAAACCGTATCGGAATATTTTAAGGTTGACCTCGATTCGCTGAAAAGCAAAATCAAAAAACGCGAAATTGTTATACCGCGCCAGGTAGCCATGTATTTCTGTAAACGCTACACGCAGTTAACGCTTGCGCTGATCGGTGAGAACTTCGGAGGCCGCGACCATAGCACGGTAATTCACGCGCTTGAATCGGTAGAAGACATGATGAAGACCGATCCGAATTTCAAAGTGTCGGTAGATGAACTTGGCAAAAAGCTGAAGCTGCGGATGAATTGATAAATATCGAAGAACTAAAACCGGTTATCGGTTAAAGCATCACTGATTCTTACTGTTGAAATATGCGTTGTATTACGATAAATAAAGATTTTTTGCGTTCTTGAATCGATGTAAACGCTGTCGCCATTCTTGTATTTTCTGGAACCGGGAATCACAAATTTAATACGCTTGTAATAGTCCTTCGTTAAAAACCGAATCTGGGATTTTAATGTTGCATTCAGACTATCTTCGGGATGTAAGTTTAAAGTTTTATGATTTACGGTTAGAAAGACTTCACCATATCCCCATTTTTGATCTAAATGAATAACCGTATCAATTCGGGTAGAAAAATTGTACTGAAGCTGATTAACATACCAAGCCTTTAATTCTTTTTCTTCTCGGTCACCTTTTTCCTTTAACAGAATACCACTAATGAAAAGTGTAACGAGTATAGAAACTGTAATTAAAAGCAGTTTAACATGAGAGCGGTTTTTGATGTCAAAGGGTTCTCGCATGAATAAACATTAACGCAGTTTAACGCAACATAAAGTTATACGGAATCACCTCACGCGCACCATTGATACCGTACAGGTTTACACGCCCCTTGTATTTTTCAAAAAACTCGATTACATCTTCCGGGTTGTTTACTTTCACCCGGTTAATAGAAATAATGGTGTAGTTTTCGGGTACGCCTAACCGTTTCATGTAGCCATCGGTAAGTTTAAACACCTTAACCCCGTAATCGGTAGCTTCTAACTGGGCGCCCATAGTTTTAGAGGTATAGATAATGCGTTTAACTTTTTCGGTTGTTCCGTTACGGTTAACCAAAGTAAGGGTTGCTGTACCCGGTTTGTTGTTACGCTGGTAGGTAACGGTAACTTTATCGCCCGGGTAACGGTAGCTGATCTCTTCCTCAAATGTGCTCACACTGTTTACAGTAATATCGTTGATACGGGTAATGATGTCACCGGCTTTTAAACCGGCCTGGGCAGCAGCTCCCTTTTCATCGATACTTTCCAATAACACACCGGTAAAATCCAGATCGTTGCTTAAACTGTTTTTTCGTGCATACTGATAATCGTAGTCCACAACGCTGCCGCCAAAAAATGCTTTCTGCACAATGCCGTATTTAATTAAATCGTCAACCACTTTTTTGGCAATGTCAACCGGTACAGCAAAGGCATATCCCGTATAACTACCGGTGCGCGATAAAATAGCCGTGTTAATACCCACAAGGTCACCGGCTTTGTTCACTAATGCCCCGCCACTATTGCCAGGGTTAATGGCTGCATCGGTTTGGATAAACGACTCGATCGGGAATTTATCTTCGAGAATACCAATCCTTCTTCCCTTGGCACTCACAATACCGGCCGTAACAGTCGATGAAAGCGAGAACGGGTTACCTACCGCCACTACCCACTCGCCAACCTGTACGTTTTTTGAATTGCCCACGGTAATGGCAGGTAGGTTTGTAGCGTTGATTTTTAAAACAGCTAAATCGGTAGAAGGATCGGTGCCTACTAACTCGGCTTCGTAAACACGTTTGTTGTAGATCACCTCTATTTTTTCGGCAGAGCCTACCACGTGGTTGTTGGTAACGATGTATCCATCCTGCCGGAAAATTACGCCCGAACCGCTGCTCACCCGTGTTTGCGAACCGCTATTGCCAAACATCAAATCCCAGTACGAGTACGAAGCACCTTGCGATATGCTGTTGATATACACCACGCTGGGGATGGCTTTAGTGGCCGCCAGGCTAAAATCGACCGGTAATTCGGCCGGGGTAACCGGTGTTGATGAGGTTGCTGCGTGATAGGCTGCCGGGCTGTCGAACGCTACGCGCTCAAAGCCAGATTGTTGTGCGCTTTCGGCAGCGGGGTTTAACATAAGTTTTATACAAACGAATGCCCCCGCGAATCCGGCCAGGCATGATATAACAATAATCTTTACAGTCTTCATAGTATTTTACAACGTATATGGATGTTTTAAACGAGCATAAAGTTTAAACGTTTCCGGTTATTGTATTCGTTCCGTGTGCAAGTCAAATTTTCCTACCTTGCAAATCTATGGGAATACGGTCAATACTGGCAAAACCTTTCGCAGCATATATTGCTTCCGAAACAAAAAAATGGTCGCAAAATCCGGGTCTTTATCAGGCTAAGGTTCGTGAATACTTAATCCGGCAAGCGGCAAAAACAGTTTTTGGCCGCGACCACGATTTTGAATCGGTTAAAAGCTATGACGATTTCAGGAAGAACGTTCCCATCCGCGATTACGAAGACCTGAAGCCTTATATCGAACGCATTACCCAGGGCGAAACCGATGTGTTATGGACAGGCAAACCGGCATACTTTGCCAAAACATCGGGCACTACATCGGGCACTAAATATATTCCGCTCTCTAAAGAATCGGTTCCGTATCACATTAACAGCGCACGCAATGCGTTGCTCAGTTATGTGCATGAAACCGGTAAGGCACTTTTTTTAGATGGAAGTTTAATCTTTTTATCGGGAAGTCCCGTGCTGGACGAAAAGGCCGGAATAAAAACAGGCCGACTTTCAGGTATTGTAAACCATCACGTGCCGGGATATTTGCGTACCAATCAAAAACCAAGTTATCAAACCAATTGCATTGAAGATTGGGAACAAAAATTAGACACGATCATTGAAGAAACCCTTCATGAAAACATGACCCTGATTTCCGGTATTCCACCGTGGGTTCAAATGTATTTCGATCGGATTGAAGCCCGTACGGGGAAGAAGATCAAAGATGTTTTTCCTGATTTTTCCATGTTTGTGTATGGAGGTGTAAATTTTGAACCGTACCGTGCGAAACTTTTTGAATCGATTGGAAAGAAAATCGATTCGATTGAAACTTATCCGGCCTCTGAAGGATTTATTGCTTATCAGGATACACAGCATGAAGAAGGCTTGTTGTTGCTGCTGAATCATGGAATATTCTTCGAGTTCATTCCAACAGAAGAATACTTTAATGACAACCCGCGAAGGTTAAACATTGAGGAAGTTGAACTTGGAAAAAACTATGCCGTAATCATTAACAATAATGCAGGCTTGTGGGGATATTCCATTGGCGATACGGTAAAGTTTGTTTCAAAGAACCCGTACAGGATTTTAGTTACGGGCAGGATCAAACATTTTATCTCGGCATTTGGTGAGCACGTAATCGGTGAGGAGGTTGAGAAAGCCATGAAGTTTACCATGGAAAAATTTCCGGGTGTGGAGTTAGTTGAATTTACAGTAGCCCCGCAGGTAAATCCGTCCGATGGACTGCCGCATCATGAATGGTTTATTGAATTTGCCAAAGCCCCGAACGACCTGGCAGCTTTTGAGCTTGAGCTTGACAATAATCTGCGCAAGCTAAACGTGTATTACGATGACCTGATCACCGGCAGCATTTTGCGCACACTTAAAATCAGCGATCTGAAAAAGAATGCCTTTATCGATTACATGAAATCGCAGGGAAAATTAGGCGGGCAAAACAAAGTGCCCCGGTTGTCGAACGACCGGAAGATAGCCAATGTATTAGCGGATTATCGTGCTTAGTTTTGTTTGGTAGCCAGTACCATTTTTATTTTATGCTCGGCACCAATCTGCATAACGTCCACCAAATCCTGTATCGACAACGTATTGGCAGCGTGCAACACCACCGTAGGCTCACTTAACCCGGCACACGCTTTAACCAAACCATCTTCAAGCTCGCCTTTTGAAACCGGGCGTTTGTTAATGTAAAATTGTTTGTTTTCAGTAATGGTAAGAATAACCGGTTGCTTGTTCAACGCCTGGCTTGCCTTCGATTGCGGCAGCATAACCTTAATCACATTCGGGTTGGTTACCGTAGAGATAATCAGGAAGAACAACAACAGGAAGAACATGATGTCGTTCAACGATGACGTTGCTACCTCGGCCGCGAACTTATTTTTCCGTACGATCTTCATTACGCGGGGCTCATGATGGAACGGATAAACTCAAGCGAGTCGCGTTGGGCACGCAGGGTAAAATTCTGGATGATCTGGTTCAGGATGTGATAGCCCGTATAAGCCAGCACCCCAACAACAAGCCCTGCACCACTGGTAATCATTTTTTCGTACAAGCCACCGGCAATAATACCAATGCTGATGTTATCGGATAACGAAATGGTATAGAAAATCCGGATGATACCCGAAATGGTACCGATAAATCCCAGCATGGGCGCAATACCGGCAATAATGCCTAAGTAGCCCGTGCCTTTTTCCATCTCGCCAACCTCTACATTGGCGGTTGACTCCATCACGCCCTCAATATCTTTTACCGGACGACCAACGTAATGCAGGCCGGCCGTCAGGATTTTGGCGATAGCCGTTGACTCCCGCTCGGCATACATCGTGGCTGCTTTAATATCAGAGTCTTTCAGCAGGCGGGTAATGTGTTGTACAAGGTCTTTTTGTTCTTTTGTTTTCTGGCGGAGGTACAAAAACCGCTCGATGAAGATATACGTGGCAATAAACAGGAGCAGAATGATCGGGATCATCACAACGCCACCTTTCATCAGCAAGTCGGCAATGGAAAGACCTTCCTGATAGGTTTCAGGAGTCTCAGAGATTTGGGCAAGTAGGGCTATCATTGAGGAAATTTATGGGATTGTTTCGACATTTTAAAACGGCTGTTAAAAACCGGAAGTCAAAGGGCTTAACGTAACCGGAAGTTTTATGTTGTGCAGGGCAAAAAGTATGCAAAAAAAAACGCAAGCACCGGGGTGATGCTTGCGTTCAATGCAGAACGTTAACGACTATTTGATCGAACCGTTTTTAATAGCTTTTAGGGCTTCCAATGCCTGCGCGTCTTTCGGGTCGATGGCCAACGCCTTTTCCCAGTAACCTTTTGCCTTGGGTACGTCAACCTGAATTAACAGGTAGTAGGCGCCCAAGTATTTGCTGGCAACCAATACATCGCGTTTGTTTTGATCGGGTGCTGCGGCCGTCAACTCCAACACTTTTTCATAGAGCGGCTTTGCCAACCCTTTTTCTGATGTTGAGTCGATGTTTGCTTTCACACCAGCCGCTAACGAAGTTACCGCAATGTTGGTTGGGTACGCTTCCAGCAGTTTGGAATATACGGTATCGGCTTCCATGTATTTTTCTACACCGGTATATGAACGGGCTAAGTTCAATATTTCGTTTGGTGACGGCTTGGGCTTAATGTCAAACAACTGTTTATATGCTCCGATGGCCTCGGCATAGTTTCTGTTTTTGAATAATGTTTCGGCTTTCAACTGGGCAGCTTCAACAAACTTGGGATCTGTTTGGAGGGCTTTGTCTAAACCGGCAATGGCTAATGCATCTTCATCCATGGCAATGAGCAGCTTGCTGTACGCAAGGTAATCACCGGCTTCGATTTCTTCGGGCTTGCCTTTCGCGAAAAATGTTTCGTAAACTTTTTTAGCTTCCAGCGAATCGGCATGGTTTTTTGTTTCCTGCAACGACCGGCCATAGTAACGGTAAACAGTAGGGTTTACATTGTCTTTCTTTATTTCACCTTTAAAGACTTCGTTGGCTTTGGCAAACTCTTTTTGCATCAGGTAGATGAACGCCATGATTAAACGGTTTTCGTCAGAGTCGCCACTCAAATCGATGTATTTTTTATAAGCGGCAGCGGCTTTATCGGCTTCCGATCTACGGTAGTAGATTTCACCCAATACCTTATACGCTAAAGTAAATTCAGGATCGACCGCAACGGCTTTTTCATAAGCCGCTAATGAAACGGGAGGGTTAGAACGGCTGAAAATTTTACCGATTTTATAATGTGGCTGGCCATTGGTTGGTTCAAATGAAGCGGCATTTTCGTAAGCGCTCACAGCCGAACCGGCCTGATTTTGTAACAGGTAAGCATCGCCCAACAGTAATTCGGTTTCGGCATCGCGGTTGTTAATCGACTTGGCTTTTAACAATAAGGCAATAGCATCGCCTGCAAATTTTGCATGGGTAAGGTAGGCTTCGGCAACGGCTTTCAGTACAGGCACTTTCTTTGACCTGGTCATATCAAGCGCTTTGTCTAAGTTAACCTTGGCATCCTGCGGGCGGTTTTGTAGCATACTCAAATGGCCTTTGCCGGCATAGTTGATGGCCTCTTTCGGGTTCAGTTTAATACCGGCATCGAACGACTGCGCAGCGGCATCGAACTGATCGTTTTTAATTTGGGCATAGCCTAAGTAATAATACAGGTCGGCTTCTTCAGGGTATTTTTTGATGGCTTCCTGCATGGGTGCAATGGCTTCGCTGGCCCGGTCTATGTCAATAAGCCTTCTGGATTTATTGATCTCCTCCTCTTGTCCAAAAGCATAGTTTGCTCCCAGAACAAACAGAGGCAATAAAAGGAGGGTTTTAGCCCTGCTCAGTGATTGGATTGTGTTGTTCATGGTTTGATCGGTTCGTTGTTAACTTGAATAATTCTTATAGGCATGGTTGCAGGAACTATGCCAGATTTTAAAACAACGCGCTGGCCCTTTTCGCTGGCTACAAAAGCTGTAAAACCGGTTCCCAGACCCATGCGCGCTTCCCTGCTTAAAATTAAGGCGTCCCGCAACAGCGGGTACGATTTGTTTGCAATATACGCCTGATATGGCTGAAAATACTCATCCTCGCGGGCAATCCCCACAACTTTTACCGAGCGCAAAAAGGCATTGGCCGTGCTGTCGTCACTATCGCTTACCCAGCTAACATCTATTAGGCCGAAAGCCTGCCTGTTTTTCGATACATAATCGATTACCTGGGCGTTGCCGTTTACGGCATAACAATACGCAGGGAGTGAGTCGAACCGCACTACGGAGTCGCGCAGGTATCGTACAATGCCCGAAGTAGGCTGGTCGAATACCACAACAGCGTTTTGGGTTGTGTATTTTTTGTGTAATGCAGTCAGGTTGTTGGTTCCGGTAAGTATTTTTTTAAAGTCGTCTAATGTCAGTAAGGTATCGGGGTTTTCGCGGTGTACGATTACGGCAATACCGCTTTTAGCGATTTTGTTTGTTTTGGGTGTGAGTTGTTGTTTTTTGAGGTATTCAACCTCTTCGGTGGTGAGGTTGCGGGTTACAATGGCCATGCGGGCGCTGTCTTGTAACATGGCCAGCACGGCCTCGGCTTCGGTCGTATAAACCACATTAATGTGCGCATTACGGTAAATAGCTTCGAACGTATCTACCTCGGCATCGATTATCGGTTTTAGCGATTCGTCAACGGCAATGGTAATAGTGCCCGATGTATTGTTGTCAAGCACTTTGCCGCTCTTGTCGCGATCGGCACACGAAGCCAACAGCAACATGCCACCGATCAGGCTAAACAGGATTCTCATGGTCTGAATTTTTAAAGTGTTTTTGATAGGTAACAAAAGCCCTGAAAAGGCCATAGGCCATTAAAACAATGCTTAAAATTATTTTACTGCGCCCTGTAAGCCCAAGCACTTTACCGGGGTGTACCAGCAAATAAGTACCCAATATGAAATAAGTAAAGGCCATGAGTACACTAAGGTATTTCATGGCCTTTCGGAAATTTGTCATGAAAACAAGGTTTATGAAAACCTGGCTCTTAAAAATTTAGTGTTTTAAGAGTCAAGTTTGAAGTTCACGGGTAAAACAAACTGCGACTTTACAGCACGGCCATTTTGTTTTCCGGGTTTCCACGGTGGCATGAGTTTGATCACGCGCATCGCTTCTTTGTCTAAATCGGCATTGATACCTTTCGAGATTTCAATGTTGCTAATCGCCCCTTCTTTATCAACAATAAATTTCACGAACACCCTGCCTTCAATACCCATGCGTTTTGCAGAGGCCGGGTATTTCACGTGTTTTTTGATGAACTTCATCATTTCGGCAATACCGCCAGGGTATTCGGCTTGTTGTTCAACTGCGTAGAAGATTTTGTCTTCTTCATCGCCCGTGCCACTAATAACAGGGGCAGGCTCTTCAAACACTACGGTGCCTGTACCTTCTACCGCCACGCTGCCGGTTTCGTTTTCCTTAATTTCCTCGATGGTCGGCATTTCTTCCTCCTCCACTACCTCTTTCTCTGTTACCTTAGGCGGGAGGAATTTGATAATGGTTTTTACCGGGGGCGGAATGCGCACATCGGGCGGGGGTGGCTGGTTAGGTGTAATTGGCGGTGGCTGATCTAAGCTGATGGTCATTTCACGCGGGGCAACATCCACAACTTTGCTGTTCGATTTGATCAGCTTCGCAATATGCGGATAGGCCACCACAAAAATGAGCAACAGAAAAGCAACAGCCATAGCCGTTACGGCATAACGGGTATAGTTTTTACGGTTAAAGTAAGCGCCATAATCTTTGTTCCGCTTCTCAAAAACGATGTCGTCCCAGGTGGGGGCAACACTTAATCCTTCTGTTTTCATTGCTGCGATTCTTTAACAAGTTCTTTGTCAATACTGGTTATATCCACCAAGGCATACCGCTGTACGGAACTGATGCTCATCTCATCGAGGATGTCCACCATGTTTTTATACCTTGATTCGTCAAGCGCTTTAATCAATACCACAAGTTTGGGCAGTTCGGCCTTTTTTTGCAGTAAGATTTTGCGCACCCCGTTGGCCGAAAGATCGGTTACTTCCACAACAGGATCGGTTATGCCCATGTACCAGTAAACTTTATTGTTTTCGCCTAATACAATGGTCATTACGTTCTTCTCATTTATTTCAGGTTGCTCATCGCCCTCTTTTGGTTTTTCGGGCATGGTAACCTGCATGGCCTGAGGCTTGTTCAGGGTAGAGGTGAGCACGAAGAAGGTCAGCAACAGGAACGCCAAGTCCACCATGGGTGTCATGTCGATACGGGTCGAGGCTTTTTTTGCCCGGACTTTGCCGCCTTTTTTCTTCTTACCACCATCACCGCCACTTAATTCTGCCATATCGGTTTATTAGTTTTTAGGTCTTAAAAATTATTAAATGCCTGCCTGTTATTGGTTAGGCTCATGTTCCATATTGGTAACCAGGTTAAACCGGTTAACCTTACGGTCCGTCAGGGTGTTGATTACTTTCTTAATGGTTTTATAATCCGCATCGCTGTCGCCTTTTATGGCAATACGCACCTTCGGGTTCGACAAGCGGGCTTGCAATACCCAATCGGCCAGTTCGTTTTGCAACGAATCGACCGGAATACCGGGCTGGTCAATCCGCTTACGGTCTTCTGGCGACATGGCAAGGAATTGCTTTAAGCTGCCGATGGGCACACCGAGGCTCGACATCAGGATAAAGTTGCGTTGCTCGGCCGGTGTGAATGAAAGGCCGTAACGTTCGCTGATTTTATCCAATAAGGCCGCCCGTGTATGCTGGCCGTCAACATTAAAGAACACTTTGTTGTCGCGCGATACGGTAATGGTAATGATGTTGGTTTCAGGAACATCAATAATCGATACCGAAGAAGGTGTATCAACCGATACAGGCTCGTCAGGTATCGCAGTTGCCGTAAGCATAAAGAAAGTCACCAACAAGAACGCCAGGTCAACCATGGGCGTCATATCAATTGGTGGTGCTATTTTAGACATAGTATCAGTTTAAAGTGATAATCAACTAATTAGCCTTTGTTTTGGGCTGTAAAATTCTGGATGATGCTAAAGCTGGTTTCATCAATCGCGTGCGTTAATGAATCGATCGCGCTGGTGAAATAGTTATAGAAAATAATCGCCAGAGCCGATGTACCGATACCCAATGCTGTATTGATCAAGGCTTCAGAGATACCGTTTGCAAGACCTACGGAGTCAGGCGCACCGGCTGTTGCCAGGGCCGAGAAGGCTTTGATCATACCCATTACCGTACCCAACAAACCCAACAGGGTTGCAACCGATACGATGGTAGCGATAATCATCAGGTTTTTCTCTAACATCGGCATTTCAAGCTGGGTAGTTTCTTCGATGTCTTTCTGGATCAGCGCGATTTTTTTATCGGCTTCCAGCGAACTGTCTTTCACTAAGGCGTTGAATTTCAACAAACCGGCTTTTACCACATTGGCAACCGAACCTTTTTGCTTGTCGCACTCGGCAATGGCCTGCGTAATGTTGCCTGCGCTGATCAGCGACTTAACTTTTAATACGAAGTTTTTAACGTTTCCATTTCCTTTAGCCCGTGTGATGCTGATAAAGCGTTCGATGGCAAAGGTTATGGTAATCAAAAGGTTGGCGATCAGGATCGGTACAATAACCCCTCCTTTGTAAATGATACCAAACCAATTGCCTTCCAAGGGGTGATTGGTGTTGTCATTCCCCTGAAAGTTTGCCGGGTCACCTAATATGTACAGGTAAAATACAATCGCAATGGCAATTTCCAGCACGATTATACCAACAGTGATGATCCCCCCGAGTGAATTCGACTTTTTCATACAGTAGTTTTAATTGTTATAAAGTTTAGTTTTAAGTTTTGCCGGTAAAGTATTCGATTTGTCAGCAAATACCAACAGGTTTTTTTGTTTCAGCGCCTCTATTATTTAGGAGGGTCGGTTTAGCACCCTAACCTGGCGGTGATCCCCGATTTTCCTGTAAATTTGCCTAACAATAACCCCAAAGGTAAATGAAAATTTCCCTGAATTAAGGTATCATCCTTATAAAATATTGAGAATGCCCCCAAAACCGAATTTTCTAACTATTTAAAACCAACCTTATACTGTTTGCAAACGTTGTACTAAACTTTAAACAATGCCTTAATTTTATGTAGGAGCGCCTTTGCTCCTTACGGGAACAGAATACAACCCAGCCGAAAAAGTCACAATTTGTTAATATGTTTTTTTACGGTTTGCACGCAACATCTTACCTAACACTTGTTTACTTGCCGAATTTTTATTCCGAAAGAAATTGAAAAACGACCTTAAAAAAGTAGCCATACTCGGTTCTACCGGCTCTATCGGGGTGCAGGCTCTTGAAGTGATTGCCGCCCATCCCGGCAGGCTGCAAGCCGAGGTGTTGACTGCCCAAAACAATGCCTCCTTATTAATAGAACAGGCGCTTCGGTTCAACCCCAATGCCGTAGTGATTGCCAACGACAGCCTGTACCCGCAGGTAAAAGCTGCTTTAGCCGCAACCGATATAAAAGTGTATGCCGGTGAAAACGCGCTGGCTTCGGTACTTGAAATGGACTCGATTGATAGTGTACTGACCGCGCTGGTTGGGTATGCCGGCCTGAAGCCCACTATCCGGGCTATTGAAGCGGGCAAAGAAATTGCGCTGGCCAATAAAGAAACTCTCGTAGTGGCCGGTGAACTGATTACCCGCATGGCGCGTGAAAAAGCCGTAAACATTTACCCGGTAGATTCGGAACACTCGGCCATCTTTCAATGTATTGTGGGTGAGTTTCATAATAAAATAGAGAAGATCATCCTCACGGCCTCTGGCGGGCCGTTTCGCGGAAAGAAAAGGGCAGATCTGGCTGCGGTAACCAAAACGCAGGCGTTGAAGCACCCTAACTGGACTATGGGTGCGAAAGTTACCATCGACTCGGCCACGCTGATGAACAAGGGGCTGGAAGTAATTGAGGCTAAGTGGTTGTTTGGGTTGAAACCCGAACAGGTAGAAGTGGTTGTTCACCCGCAGTCGATTATCCACTCGTTGGTGCAGTTCGAAGACGGTTCCCTCAAAGCTCAAATGGGGTTGCCCGATATGCGGTTGCCCATTCAGTTTGCGTTAAGCTATCCCGAACGGTTTAAGTCTGGCTTTCAGCGGTTTGATTTTACCCAATACCCTAATCTTACCTTTGAAAAGCCCGATACCGAAACTTTTCGTAATCTTGCACTCGCTTTCGAGGCCATGCATAAAGCGGGCAATATGCCTTGTGTGCTGAATGCCGCCAACGAAATTGCGGTTGAAGCTTTTTTGAAAGACCAGATTGGTTTTTTAAAAATGCCGGAGGTAGTGGAACAATGTTTGGCTAAAATGCCTTACATAGCCAACCCAACGCTTGACGATTACGTGAATACTGATAAAGAAACAAGAATTAAAGCACACGAATTAATTAACTGATGGAAGGATTTATTATGACGGCCCAGCTATTGCTGAGCCTTTCAATTTTAATAGCCGTGCACGAATGGGGGCACATGTTTGCCGCTAAAACGTTTGGCATACGGGTAGAAAAATTTTATTTGTTTTTCGATTTTTTATTTCCGCTGGCCAATGTGGCCAACTTTGCGCTTGTAAAATTTAAGAAGGGCGAAACCGAGTATGGTATTGGCTGGTTTCCGTTAGGCGGCTATGTAAAAATTGCCGGCATGGTGGACGAGAGCATGGATAAGGAGCAAATGAAAACACCTCCGCAACCGTGGGAGTTTCGCTCAAAGCCGGCATGGCAGCGACTTATTGTAATGTTGGGCGGTATTATTGTAAATGTGGTGGTGGGCATCATCATCTTTATAGGCTTAACCTATTTTTTAGGCGATACCTATATCCCGACAAAGTATGTGAATACACACGGTGGTATTGAAGCTCGTGCGTTAGGCAAACAAATAGGGTTACAAACCGGTGATAAGATTGTTGCGATAAATGGAAAACCGTTTGACGATTTTTCGGACATCGCCCAACCCGATGCCTTACTCGCGCAAAATTCGTATTACACGGTTGAACGTAACGGGCAGGAAGTGCGCATTGATATTCCTGCCGACTTTATTGAAAATTTTAATTCGAAAGATGCGGTTCTTAATTTTGCCATGTACCGTGCCGAACCGGTAGTAGGTACAACACTCGAAAAATTTGTTCCGGAAAATTCAACGGATAAAAAAGAAGTTGTAAGCCTTGCCTCGCGCATTGGCCTGAAGGCGGGCGACCGCTTTATAACGGTAGAAGGCCAACCCGTACAGTATTATGATGAAGTAAGCGCATTGGTGCGTGGCCGTAACCGCGATTCGATCCAGTTTACAATTAAACGCGGTGAAGAAATTATAAATGTTCAGGAGGATTTTAAAGGACAAAATCAAATTGGTTTTTATCCGCAGTCGATCGATGCAAAAGAGCTTGCCGTGATTAACTACGGCTTGGGTGAGTCGGTAGGAATGGGTACGCAGCGTGCGTTTGGGGTAATCATCACTCAGCTTAAAGCTTTCCGGAAAATTTTCTCGGGCGAAATATCGCTTAAAAATTCATTGTCCGGTCCGATTGGCATTGCCAAAGCTTATGGTGGCGAGTGGGACTGGGAACGCTTCTGGCGTATGACGGGCTTGTTATCGATGGTGTTGGCGTTTATGAATTTATTGCCCATACCGGCATTGGATGGCGGCTATGTGATGTTCTTATTGTACGAAATGATTACCGGCCGCGAACCTTCCGAGAAGTTTTTTGAAACCTCGTTGAAAATAGGTTTTGCCATACTGATTGCGCTGATGATTTTTGTTTTCTATAATGACATCGCCCGATTGATTACCGGAGGGTAGTCTTTATTGTAGATGGTTAGAATATTCTAAACATTTTCTGATCTTGAATAAACCCTTTGCCGTACGGTGAGGGGTTTATTTTTTGTTTCCCCGCAGCTTCTTCAGCTCAATGATTACACACTCTTTATATTATTCTTTATCGGTAATAATCTCGAACTCAACCCTCCGGTTTAACCGTTTATCCTCATCCGTTTTTTCTTCTACAATGGGCTTTGAACTTCCGTAGCCGTGTGCGTTAATACGTTCCTGATCGATTTTAAACTGGTTTACCAGATAGGCTTTAATGGCATCGGCACGAGCCTGCGATAACCGTAAGTTCGAGTCTTCTTTGCCCTGTGAATCGGTGTGCCCCGAAATGTTTAACCTGTACGTTGGGTGGTCGATCAGAAAGTTGGCGATCTGGTTTAAATCGGGGTGCATGTTTTCGAGTATATCGGCCTTACTGTTTTCAAACTCCAGCGACTTAAAAGCCAGCTTGCTTTCGAGGGTTTCGGTGGTACGGTTTAGTTCTACATCACCATCTAAGTAAAACAGTTCTTCAATCCTGAAAAAATCATCGCCTTGTATAATTAGCAGGTAGTTACGCTTGTTAATCAACTTAAAATCGAACGTGCCATCAGGGCGCAAAAATTTTGGGGCGACTTCAACACCCTTATCGAGATCGATAACAGACACAATGCCTTTAAACGGTTTACCGGTTTTAACATCGGTTAACGAACCTTTTACATTTACGATGGCCTCGGGGTGCGCTTCCATAGGCACGGGGAAGGAGTACAGGTCTAAATCGTTAGGGTCTTCTTCCGAACGGGCGTAATACAATGTATTCGATTCCGAATCGATGGTAAAGTAATACTCGCTTCCGGCACCGTTCACTAATGGGCCAATGTTTTTAGGTTCGTTCCATAAACTGTTTTGCTGGTACGATTTGTAAATATCGAACACACCAAAGTTTAACGGTTGCCCGTTCGAGCTAAAGTACAGCACACGGTGTTTGTGGTGGAAAAAGGGGCTTACATCGTTGTTGCGTGTGTTAATGATGGGGCCGATGTTTTTCGCTTGCTGCCAGTTTCCGTCAGCATCTTTAACAGCATAGTAAATATCGGCCAGCCCGAAACCGCCTAACCGGTCGGACGTAAAAAACAGGGTATCGCCCGAATGGGAAAGTGACGGGTGCGAGTCCCACGCAGTGGAGTTAATGTTTTTGCCGAGGTTGCGCACATTGCCCCAGCCCTTATCGCCTAAGTGTTCGGCCACAAAAATATCGCAACTGCCGTACGAGTCGGGCGAGTTGCACCGTGCAAAGTACAGATACTTGCCATCTTTACTTAAACAGGCCGAGCCTTCGTTATAGCTGGTGTTGATGGTTTTAAATTCCTGGGCATCCATCCAAAACCCCATGTCTTTTACACTATAAAATAAATCTTCATCGTACGTGCGGTTGAGCGATTGGTCGCGGATATTTCGTTTTGAAGAGAATAGCAACAATGTATCAACATTACCGATGGTGGGCGCGTAATCGGCCTTAGGCGAATTGACCGATTGCCCCATGTTGAGCAACACACCTTGCGGAGGGCGAAGGGTGTCGATCTCTTTACGATAGGCGACCAGCTCGTAATATTGTTTTAACGGAACGTAATAATCCTGTTGGTTTTTCGTGAGTGTATCGTACTCGCGTTGCACGTCTTTATCGCTGATGTCTTCGCGATGGTGTTTGAGCACTAACTTGTACAACAAAATGCTTTCGCCTTTGGGGCCATACTCGGCCGAGAGGCGGGCTAACTGCCAAAGCATATTGGTGTTCTTGTAAAAATTTTCGATACCAAAATCCGAAACGTATTTTTTAAGTTCGGTGTATAGTTCGTGGTTAGCCTTTGAGTTTTGAAGTTGCCGGAGTTGTTTCAGCTTTTTTTCATCGTGATAAAAGCGAACCTTGTTTACGTTAGGAAAATCAAAAATGTCAGATTGGCTAAACGTTGTCAGGCTGTCGTCTAATTGAATGATGCCCCCTTTCTTAAATTTTTTTCCGGGTTTTTGGGCAAGCGATTCGAACCCCGCAAACAGGAAAATGAGCATCAAACAGGTTAAAAAATGGTTTTTCAATGTAAAACGGGTTCTGAAAAAATATGATCGAATTAAAGTTGACACAATTTCGCTTCTTTTACAACAGGCAATGTAGCTTATGCAATGGTACTGGCATTACTATTGACACGTAAACGGGCTGCCTGAATTTAACGTATAAAAACAAATTGGCGTGCCATAATGGCATTTAATTTTATGTTTAAACCGATTCCGCTTCAAATGGTGCAAGAAGAAACAGACGATCTGATCCAGATGATTAACCCCGAACAGGATAACGACCTGAAGGTTGACGATCTGCCCGAAGAACTCTCTATCCTGCCCATTAAAAATACAGTGCTTTTTCCGGGTGTTGTTATTCCCATTACGGTAGGCCGTCAAAAGTCGATCCGTTTGGTAAAAAAAGCTTACCAGGGAAACCGCATCATTGGTGTGGTCGCTCAAAAAAATGCCCTTTCGGAAGAACCTGGCATAGACGACCTGAACAAAGTAGGCACTATTGCGCGCATCATTAAAATGTTAGTGCTGCCCGATGGTAATACGACTATTATCATTCAGGGTAAAAACCGTTTTTCAATAAAAGAGTTTGTTCAGGAAGAACCCTACCTCACGGCACGGATTAATTTATTGATCGACCCCGTGCTTAATCTGAAAAGCAAAGAATCGAAAGCGCTGTCGCAATCGTTGCACGATGCCGCCTCAAAAATTTTGCGGCTTAACCCCGAAATCCCGCAGGAAGCACACGTAGCGTTAGATAACATTCAAAGCCTGCAATTCTTAGTTCATTTTCTCTCGTCAAACTTAAACGTAGAGGTAGCCGAAAAGCAAAAGGTATTAGAAACCGAAACCATAAGCGACCGGGGCACGGTGTTACTTCAGTATATGCTGAAGGAAATACAGATGCTCGAAATTAAACACGAGATACAGAAAAAAGTACATACCGATATTGACCAACAGCAACGCGATTATTTTTTGCGCCAGCAGATTCGTGTATTGCAAGATGAGTTAGGGTATGATACACCCGACAAAGAAGTTGAACAACTGCGCAAGCGTGGCGAACAAAAAAAGTGGTCGAAAGAAACGGCTGCACATTTTAACAAAGAACTCGATAAGCTGTTACGGGTAAACCCGCAGTCGGCCGAATACCCGGTAACGATGAACTACACTGAGTTCATGCTCGATTTACCCTGGGGCGAGTTTACCGAAGACAACTTTGATTTACTACACGCAAAAAAGATTTTGGATAAAGATCATTTCGGCCTGACCAAAGTTAAAACACGCATACTCGAATACTTAGCTGTGTTAAAACTGAAGCAGGATATGAAAGGGCCTATTTTATGTTTGTATGGCCCTCCGGGCGTGGGTAAAACATCGCTTGGCCGTTCTGTTGCGAAAGCGCTTAACCGGAAATACGTGCGTATGTCGTTGGGCGGAGTGCACGATGAAGCCGAAATACGCGGGCACCGTAAAACATACGTGGGCGCAATGCCCGGCAAGATTTTACAAAACCTGAAAAAAACGCAAACATCCAACCCGGTATTTATTCTCGATGAGATTGACAAGGTGCGTTCCGATTTCCGGGGCGATCCGTCTTCGGCATTGCTGGAAGTTTTAGACCCCGAACAAAACAGTACGTTTGGCGATAACTTCCTCGAAGTAGAATACGATCTGTCGAAAGTGTTGTTCATTGCCACAGCCAATGCGTTAGATACGATTCATCCTGCCCTTCGCGACCGGATGGAAATTATAGAAATATCGGGCTATACACAGGAAGAAAAACAAGAGATTGCCGCAAAGCACCTTGTGCCCAAACAACTGAAAGAACACGGGCTGAAGGCAAGCGATGTTAAGTTTTCAAAGAAGGCTATTGCCAAGATCATCGAAAGCTATACACGCGAGTCAGGCGTGCGTAACCTCGAACGTAAAATCGGAACCGTTGTGCGCAACGTAGCCAAATCGCTGGCGATGGAAGAGGCGTACGAAAAAGAGATTACCGAAGAAACCGTTCGCAAAGTTTTAGGTGCCGAAATTTTTGATGATGAATTGTATCAGGGTAATGATGTGGCCGGTGTGGTTACAGGCTTGGCGTGGACACAGGTAGGCGGTGAGATATTATTTGTAGAATCAAGCCTGAGCAAAGGCAAAGGCAACCTCACCATTTCGGGGCAGTTAGGCGATGTTATGAAAGAATCCGCAATAGCGGCTTTATCATACCTGAAAGCCAATGCCGAAGTGTTAGGAATCGACCATCGTATTTTTCAGCAATACGATTTACACATACATGTGCCTGCGGGAGCCGTACCCAAAGACGGGCCATCGGCAGGTATTACTATGCTTACATCGTTAGCTTCGATCTATACGCAACGCAAAGTAAAATCGAAAGTAGCCATGACGGGCGAAATTACCCTGCGGGGCAAAGTGTTGCCAGTAGGGGGTATCAAAGAAAAAATATTAGCTGCCAAACGCAGTGGTATTAAAGAAATTATATTGAGCCGAAAAAATCAGCGCGATATTGACGAGATCGAACAGCATTACATAAAAGGTCTTACATTTTATTATGTGGACACCGTGGCCGAGGTGTTGCAGATCGCTTTATTGAAAGATAAGGTTAAACATGCCGTAACGTTTGCTCTGGCCGAAGCCCGCGCTGCCGTAACACACTAATTGCCTCGCACTTGTAATTAGCCGATATTGCACCGTGCGTCAATTATACCTTACATCGCTGGCCGTACTGATTGCTGCAAACTGCCTTGCGCAATTTGGAGGGCGCAGTTCGTACGAGTTTTTAAACCTACCCGCACACGCGCGGTTAGCCGGTTTGGGCGGAGTAAATGTATCGTTGGCAAACCGCGATGTAAATTTTCTTTTTAATAATCCGGCATTGGTAACCGATTCGCTGGCTGGCTATGCCTCGGCAGGTTATACTTTTTTCGTGGCCGACATCGGGCAAACATCTTTTGCGTATGCACATACGTTTAAAAAAATCGGCTTGCTTACGTTTGGTGTACAGCACGTAAACTATGGTGAGATTCAGGGTTACGATGCAAACGAAAACGAAACCGGGTTGTATAAGTCGGGCGAAACAGCCCTGGTGATCGGGAAGAGCCATCGCGTTTCGGCATTCACCTTAGGCGCAAACCTCAAGTTTGTTTCTTCTAACATAGCAGGGTTTCGTTCGCAGGCACTTTTAATGGATTTAGGCGGAACCTTCACCCATCCGCAACAGGATTTGGTGATAGGCATGGCGATTAAAAACGTTGGTGTTGTGTTACAGGAGTATTCGGAATCAAGCGATACCCGCATTCCGTTTGATGTACAGGCAGGCGTTACTTTTAAACCCGAGCACATGCCGCTGCGTTTTTCGCTTACCGCTTATAATTTGGCCTATCCCGGCAAGGCTTACGATAACCCGGCAGATGAAGAAGACGATACACGAACCATCGGTAAAGTGTTGCAACACCTGAACATCGGCACCGAAGTGTTGTTTCATAAAAATGTTCACCTACTGTTAGGATACAATGTACTCCGTCAAAAAGAATTGCGTGTGAACAATCGTGGCGGAGGATTAACCATCGGTGCAACCATCAACGTAAAAGCGTTTGATCTGGCGGTAAGCCGAACAGCATACAGCGTTGGCCGCGCAGCCTATACATTTACCGTGTCGGCCAATCTCAATAAAATGATTCTTAAAAAACGAGTGATATGATAGCAGGAGGGTACCTTACGCCACAACAAATTGTTGGTGAGTTAGACAAATACATTGTAGGGCAGCACGATGCCAAACGGAACGTGGCCATTGCATTGCGCAACCGGTGGAGGCGCATGAATGTGAAAACCGAAATCCGTGACGAGATTATCCCGAACAACATTTTAATGATTGGCGCAACGGGTGTGGGTAAAACCGAAATCGCCCGCAGGCTGGCAAAAATTGCCGATGCCCCGTTTGTGAAAGTAGAGGCTTCAAAGTTTACCGAAGTAGGTTATGTAGGCCGCGATGTCGAAAGCATGGTGCGCGATTTGGTGGAGCAGTCGGTAAACATGGTAAAAGCCAAAAAGAAAGAAGAAGTAAAAGAGAAGGCCGCTCAAGTGGTAGAAGATATTATTCTCGATGCGCTTATTCCCCCCCTTCGGCCGCAACCGGCTAAAACCGGGTTCGTTAATCCGAATGAAACCGACAACGAAACCGTGCCAACCAGCGATGTGGAGCTAAACGAACGTACCCGCGTGTTGTTTCGTGAGAAGCTGAAGAACGGTGAACTGGAAGAACGTAAAATCGACATCAGCATGAAACCCCAGGGAAACGCCAACATCGGTATGATTGGTGCGGGCGTGATGGACGAAGTTTCGATGATGAACTTACAGGAAATGATTGGCGGCATGATGCCCAAAAAACCTAAGAAGCGCAAAGTGACCGTAAGTGAAGCTCGGAAAATCCTTCTTGAAGAAGAAGCGGCCAAGCTGATTGATATGGACGAGGTGAAAGAACTCGCCATCCAGCGTGCCGAAGATGCCGGCATTATATTTATTGACGAGATCGATAAGATTGCCTCCGGTTCGCGCAAAGGCGGTAGCGGCCCCGATGTAAGCCGCGAAGGCGTACAACGCGATTTACTGCCCATTGTAGAAGGCAGTGCGGTAAACACCAAATACGGTGTTATCAAAACCGATCATGTATTGTTTGTGGCTGCGGGCGCGTTTCATGTTAGTAAACCTTCTGATCTGATTCCCGAATTACAGGGTCGTTTCCCGATTCGTGTGGAGTTGAACAGTTTAACGCAAGACGACTTCGTGCGGATTTTAAAAGAGCCTAAAAATGCCCTCACCAAACAATACCAGGCGTTGTTTGAAGCCGAAGGCGTTACGGTGGAGTTTACCGATGATGCCATCGTTGAAATTGCGCAAACATCGTTTACGATCAATGCCGGGATCGAGAACATCGGTGCCAGGCGACTGCATACGGTAATGAGCCGGTTGCTGAATGAATTTTTATTCGATGTGCCTGATAAAATCGGGGCGAATACACACATTGTTGTCGATGCTGAAATGGTGAAAACGAAACTAAGCGGACTAACGAAAAACAAAGACCTGAGCGAGTATATTTTATAATGAACCTGCGTACTGTTTTTTTGTTGATGGCGTTATTGTGCGGCACTGCGGTACAGGCACAATTTAACCGTCAGGCACGCGATTCGGTACGTGCGCAGTACATCGAAGAATTTCACGATTATTTTTCGGTTTGGCCGTTGTTAAAATACCGATCGCTTTCGTTTGGTATCGATAAAAAAAAGGGAGGCGATAACCGCATAACCTTTAACCCCAATAACGAATACAAGTTGGGTGCAGGTTTTCATGTATTTGAACTTACGCTTGAGGTTTCATTATCTATACCCATTGCCATTCGTAACGAAGATATTTACGGAAAATCTTCATCGCGCGATTTGCAAATTAATATGCTTACCAAAGCGTGGGGACTTGATCTGTACTATCAACGTTATACGGGGTTTTATAAGAACGATCACACCGTAAAAATTTTACCTCAGACACCCTATCCGCAACGCCCCGATATTGAAACACGCAATTTCGGTGTATCGGGTTTTTATGTCTGGAACAACGATAAGTTTTCGATCCGATCTTCGTACAACTATGCCGATCGGCAGAAGAAAAGCGCTGGCTCATTTATTATTTACGGAACAGTAAACGCATTTCAGTTAGCGGCCGATTCGGCCGTGCTGTCGTCCGCCACACGTCAGGGTTTTGGCGAAGGTGCCGATTTTGTAAACCTACGCTACACAACGTTCAGCATAGCACCCGGCTATTCGTATAACGTAGTGTTGAAACGTTTTTTTGTAAACGGAACTTTTGCGATAGGCCCCGCGCACCACTGGGTGCATTACATAACCGAAGCGGGCAACGCGGTAAACGATATTGTATTTAACAGTTCCTATACCATTCGCATAGCGGCAGGGTATAGTGGCGAGCGGTTTTTTACCGGGGCAGGTTTTGTGATGCAGTCGCGGGTGTTGGAGTTTCAGGATGTTCGGTTTGAAAACTCCACCAGAGTTTTCAGGCTGATTGTCGGTTACCGGTTTAGGGAAAAAGGTTTCCTGAAACGCCCCTTCTGGGAATTGCTTTCAAAGCAATCGTAACATCAGTTACGTTTTTTTATGAGTATCAGTTTCAAGTCTTATAAAATCCAACTAACATATTTAACCACATAGAAACATAGCTTGATATTGATTCATTATCAGGGATTGGCAGCTATGTACCCCGCCCCGATAGCCATCGGGGCGGGACTATGTTTTGCTGAAGCAAACAGGTAGTCATAGTTTTGCAAGCAAAACCCACAATAGCATGGTGTAATAATGTATTAATCTTGCAGAACAGTTCCTATGTATCTATGTGGTTTAGGACTAAAAGCGGATAATCATATTTTATTTTTAGGAAAATCAAAAAATACAAGCGTGCCGGTTTCCGGTGCGATTTCCTTCCAGTGTGTAACATCGAAGGTACATGCTACAACACCGCAGGTAGGAATGTTTTCGATTGAAGCGTGTGTAAGTGTATTGGCAAAATCGGTTAAGCCCGGATTGTGCCCAAACAACCATACACGGTTGTGTATATCCTGTAAGCGTTTTACGACAGATAGAAGTTCTTCGGCAGTGGCGTGGTAGAGTTGTGCATCTTGCCGGATGTCTTTTGCCGGGTAGCCGATTTCCTGCGCAATAATTTTGCAGGTAGTCAGCGCACGTTCGGCCGGGCTTGAAAGCAAAAGGCCGGGCATGGTGTTGTTGTTCGCCAAACGCTTGCCCATTACCGGTGCATCACGGTTTCCACGGGCGTTAAGCGGGCGTTCAATATCGCGGAGGTACGGGTTGTCCCAATTAGACTTGGCGTGGCGGATGAGGTACAGGGTCTTCATGCAACCAATGTAATACGAACCGCTAATAAATACTATATTCGCCCCGATGGCAAAGCATAAAAAAACGATGAAGAAAATCCGGAGGAAAATCCGGTATGCGGTTATTTATGCACTTGTCCGGTTCATGATTTTTATATCGAATCTGATGCCCCGTACAACGTGGTTAAAGTTTTGCGGTACCCTGGGCAGGCTGGCATCGGTGTTTACGGTGCAATCGAAGAAGTTAGCATACAGGCACCTGACGATGGTATATCGACATGAAAAATCAGACACGGAAATAAAAAAGCTAACAACGCAGGTGTATGAAATGTTAGGGAAGAATGCCGGTGAGGTAATCCGCTCGTTTCCTGTTTCAGACTACAATGACTTTAAAAAAATAACCGATGTAAAAGGCTTTGAATATGCCGTGCAGGCTTATCAAAAAGGTAAAGGTGTTATTTTCCTTACGGCTCACGTAGGCGCTTTTGAATTGATTGCTACCGAACTTTCCTTTCGGGGATACAAACCGTTGATTGTAGGAACCCGCTTAAAAGATCAGCGGTTAAACGAGCTGTTATCATCGCAACGCGCAAAGTTAGGGGCGGTTGCCGTTGAACGGGGCAAAGACACCGTGCGCTTGGTGCGAAACTTAAAAACCGGGGGTACGATGGCCATCCTGATCGATCAGGATACAAAAGTAAAGAGCCGCTTTGTGAACTTCATGGGCTTTCCGTGCGCTACGCCCATTGGGGCAACGCTGTTAGCGTTAAAAACCGGTGCAGCAGTTGTTCCGGTATTCACCCACCTGCGCGAAGATTATACGGTTGACATACAATACTACCCCGAAATAGAACTTACCGTTACCGGTGATGAAGAAACCGACCTGGTGACGAACACACAAAAGTTGAGCGACTCCATCGAACACGAAGTGCGTAAGCACCCTGCGCAATGGGTTTGGATGCACGAGCGCTGGAAAACCAAACCGGGCGAAGAAATTCGTTAAGATTGGTTTCTCAACAACAATTATAGTACATAACCACTTTTCCCAACCTCTTTGAAAAGGCAATATGCCGACCATCTTCTTCCCCAATTAAATAGTAAAACCCAATCGAAGTCTGATCGGCAATGATGTCGTCCCAAATTTCTTTTTCCCCATAGTCCTCATCAAAAGTGTCGGTTCTTGAAATAGCAGGTTGACGGAAATTATCCTCAATAAAAAATTGATCGATCCTGATTTTTATGTAGTCTTCTAATTCTTTTTCGGTCGGATTTGGTTTAAGTCCATAATCTAATAGCATGGTTGCCTCGTAATCTTCATTAAGAACTACCCCTTTGTCTTTTGAAATTATTTGGAATTTGAATTGTCCATTCTTGATGGATTGCCCTGTTAAGGTGATTCTAAATGTATCTTTATCAGTTGTTGAAGTGAAGTAATGAAGGGTTTCATTCGTATAAAGTACCGTATCGATAGCCTTTGCTTCAGTTTGGCTTACACTAATATTATTGGTTACAGAATTTGTTTTTGTTGTGCAATTCAGAATTGTACAAAGCCCTAATAATATGAGTAATTGATTCTTCATGGAAAAATAACTATCAACGAATAACTATCAACTAACCTACTTCTTAAAAATAAAATAGACCGCTAATACCAAAAAGACAAAACCTATAAAGTGGTTCCACCGGAAGGTTTCGTTCTTAAAAAAGATCAGCGAAAAAGCTACGAACACAACTAATGTAATTACTTCCTGAATTACCTTTAATTGCAGCAATGAAAACGGCCCGCCATATTGCTGAAACCCAATGCGGTTGGCGGGCACTTGTAGGGCGTATTCAAACAAGGCAATACCCCAACTGATAAATATAATGGCCACCAACCCCAGGCTTTTGCTCCAGGCCATATCCCTGAATTTCAAATGCCCGTACCACGCGAACGTCATAAATGCGTTGGAGAGCACGAGAAGCAGTATGGTATAAAACATTCTCATTAATAGGAATTTGAAAATGTGATGATTTGAAAATTTGAAAATGAAAAGATTAATTTCCGGATTGACTAATCATCACATTTTCAAATTACTTAACCAACTTCTTATACTTAATGCGGTGCGGTTGGTCATCGCCTAAGCGTTTGCGTTTGTTTTCTTCGTATTCGCTAAACGTACCTTCAAACCAATACACTTGCGAGTCGCCTTCAAAAGCAAGAATGTGCGTACACACACGGTCTAAAAACCAGCGGTCGTGCGAGATGATTACCGCGCAGCCGGCAAAGTTTTCCAGACCTTCTTCGAGCGCGCGCAGCGTGTTTACATCCAGATCGTTGGTAGGTTCATCTAACAACAACAGGTTGCCGCCTTGTTTCAGGGCTATGGCTAAGTGTGCGCGGTTACGCATACCACCCGAAAGCTCCTTTACTTTTTTCTGTTGATCGGTTCCGTTAAAGTTAAACTTGCTCACATACGCACGCGAGTTCATTTCGCGGCCGCCAATCATAATCAATTCGTTGCCACCGGTAATGGCCTGCCATACGGTGTCTTCAGGCTTCAGGTCGTCATGTTCCTGATCGACATAGGCAATCTGTACGGTTTCGCCCACCGAGAATGTTCCGGCATCGGGTTTTTCTTTGCCGGTGATCATTTTAAACAACGTGGTTTTACCGGCACCGTTCGGCCCGATAATCCCCACAATGCCTGCGGGCGGAAGCGAGAAGCTCAGGTTTTCGTATAACAGCTTATCGCCATACGCTTTGGCTACACCATTGGCTTCGATAACCTTGTTGCCCAACCGTGGCCCTGGCGGAATGTACAATTCTAATTTCTCTTCTTTCTCTCGTCCTTCCTGGCCTAACAACTTTTCATAAGCGCTTAAACGCGCTTTCCCTTTGGCGTGACGGCCTTTCGGGTTCATGCGTACCCACTCCAACTCACGCTCTAATGCTTTCTGGCGTTTCGATTCGGTTTTCTCTTCCTGGATCAATCGTTTTTGTTTTTGATCGAGCCATGATGAATAGTTTCCTTTCCACGGAATACCTTCGCCCCGGTCGAGTTCAAGAATCCATCCGGCAACGTTATCCAAAAAGTAACGGTCGTGCGTTACCGCGATTACCGTTCCTTTATATTGTTTCAGGTGTTGCTCTAACCAGTAAACCGATTCGGCATCCAGGTGGTTGGTAGGTTCATCCAACAACAGCACGTCAGGCTCTTGTAACAACAGGCGGCAAAGCGCCACGCGCCTTTTTTCACCGCCTGATAGGTGCTCTACTTTCGCATCCGAAGGCGGACAGCGCAAGGCATCCATGGCGCGTTCTAACTTGCTGTCTAACTCCCAGGCATTGGCGGCATCGAGCTTTTCCTGGATTTCGCCTTGCTTGGTGATGAGTTTATCCATGGCCTCGGGCGTGAGATCCGGGTCGGCAAATTTTTCGTTGATGGCTTCAAACTCTTTCAGCAGGGCAATCACTTCACCGGCACCTTCTTCCACAATTTCTTTTACCGTTTTTGTTTTATCGAGCTGAGGCTCTTGTTCCAGCAGCCCGACAGAAAAACTCAGGTCAGAAACAACCTCGCCCTGAAACTCTTTGTCGATACCGGCAATAATGCGCAGGAGGGAAGACTTACCCGAGCCGTTCAAACCCAAAACGCCTATTTTGGCGCCATAAAAAAACGACAGGTAGATATTTTTGAGAACTTGTTTTTGGGGCGGATAAATTTTGCTTACCCCGGTCATCGAGAAAATAATTTTTTCGTCAGCCATGATGTAGTGATTGAAACAGCGCCCGTGCTACCATGCACAAGCAGGCGCAAATATGGCTTTTTTAGCCGATAGTGCTATAATAATGGGAGGTGTAATGGGTTACTTTTCGGGGCTTTTTTCGATGGAAGCAGGAAACAGTCTTTACCGGGGCAGGGTATTGACTATGGATTAATTAATTCTATTTTTGCGGAAAATTAAAAAGGGATAATTTACTATGTACTGGACACTTGAACTTGCCTCATACTTAGAGGACGCGCCCTGGCCGGCTACGAAAGATGAACTAATCGATTACTCCATCCGTTCGGGTGCCCCGCTGGAAGTGGTAGAAAACCTGCAAGAACTGGAAGACGATGGACAACCCTACGAAAGCATCGAGGAAATATGGCCGGATTATCCTACCAAAGAAGATTTCTTTTTTAACGAAGACGAATATTAATTAGCTGATTAATCAATTTGATAATTTGAAAATGGCTACGCCTTTCGTGTAGCTATTTTTATTTATGCGAATCAAGCAACGCCTTTGCCACAACTAAGTCTTCGGGCGTTGTGATTTTGATGTTCTCGTAACTGCCTTCAAACAACGAGATTACATGACCTGCCCGTTCGGCCACGCTGGCATCATCGGTGAGGCTGGGCTCGTCTTTTATTTCGTAGGCTTTTCGGATAAGCGCCACATCAAATGTTTGTGGTGTTTGAATGAGCCTGAATTTTGACCGGTCAACCGCTTTGGTATTGTCTTGATCCGTAATGCGGATGGATTCTTTCAAACGGACTGCCGCCACCGCTGTTTGATGAACAGCCGCCAGCCGGAACGATGCCCCGATAATATCTTCACTAACCAACGGGCGCACGCCATCGTGTATGGCTACGAGTCCCTGCCTGCCCGGCAGGCCTTCAATTTTTGCAAGCCCGTTTTTTACCGATTGAAAGCGCGTGTCGCCCCCTTTTTGGAGGATGAGATTGGGGGTAAACTGATGTTCTGCGCAAAGCGATTGCCACGTGGTAAAATCATCTTCGGGCAATACGAGAATGATGGTGATGTCTTTTGAATAGCGAAGAAATGCGTTGATGGTATGCATGAGCACCGGCAAACCGTTTAACAGCATAAACTGTTTGGGTGTTGCATTTTTCATGCGTGTACCTTTACCACCGGCTACGATTATCGCATATTCTTTTGATTGCATATTTTTACGAAAATACGAGTTCTATGATTATTATCCGTTTTTTGGTGCTGGCTTTTAACGTTGCCGTTGTTACCTACTTAGTTTACCGCATGATAGAAGTGGCAAAACAGCCTATGCCTAAAGCAAAAAAAGTCCCGATCATCGGGACTGGTATTTTGTTATTGATTGCTCCGTTCGCATTCTTCCTGCGTATTATGCCGCCTTCAATGTTGTACTTTCTCATTTATCCGGTAGCGGTTTCGCTGTTCGTTTACCTCATCCGCGAAACAGATACAGACAAAAGCAAGAATTAGATAATCAGCATGGCATCGCCATACGTCAGAAATTTGTATTTCTCTTTCTTGGCAATTTTATAGGCTTCCATTACTAAATCAAACCCGCCAAAGGCAGCGGCCATCATCAGCAAGGTTGATTCGGGCATGTGGAAGTTCGTTACCATGGCATTACAGATTTTGAATTCATAAGGCGGGAAGATAAACTTATCTGTCCAGCCATCTTTTACTTTTAACCTGTTACCGGCCGATACGGACGACTCTAATGCCCGCATAGCGGTTGTACCAATGGCGCACACGCGGCTCTTGTTATCAAGCGCTTTATTTACTTTTTCTACTACCTCGGGACCCACAATGAAATTCTCTGAATCCATTTTGTGCTTGGTCAGGTCTTCTACGTCAACCTGCCGGAAAGTGCCCAGGCCAATGTGCAGGGTAATAAAACCCATGTCAACACCTTTAAGTTGAAGGCGTTTCACTAATTGTTTGGTGAAGTGCATACCGGCAGTAGGAGCCGATACCGCTCCTTTATTTTTCGCAAAGATGGTTTGAAAACGTTCTTTGTCTTCCGGTTCAATTTTTCGTTTGATGTATTTCGGCAGGGGGGTTTCACCCAATGTTTCAATTACCTTATTAAAGGCTTCGGCATCGCCATCAAATAAAAAGCGTATGGTTCGTCCGCGCGAAGTGGTGTTGTCGATAACTTCGGCAACCAAATCGCCATTGCCAAAGTAAAGTTTGTTGCCTACGCGGATTTTACGGGCGGGATCAACCAATACATCCCATAAGTGCATTTCGGCATTCAGTTCGCGCAACAGAAATACTTCGATTTTGGCACCTGTTTTTTCTTTGCGGCCATATAAACGGGCAGGGAAAACCATGGTATCGTTACCTACCATAATATCGCCTTCACCAAAATAGCTGACGATGTCTTTAAAAACTTTATGCTCGATTTTGCCCGAGTCTTTATGCAGCACCATCAGGCGCGATTCATCGCGGTTTTCGGCAGGGCGTAAAGCAATCAGGTTATTGGGGATTTCGAACTTAAACTCGGATAACTTCATAATTTCAAAAGCAAAGTATGCCCAATGAAGGGTATTTTTTTTAAGGCTGCAAAAATAACCCAATAGTTGAAATTTGCGAAGCCATAGATGCTATTTTAGCGGCTGTAACAATTTAGGCCGCTTTTAAGTCTAAATTCGTAATTATTAGTGCCGCCTGCCGACTAACTAATGCGCACAAACTTGTTTTAAACACCCTTCATGAAGACTATCCGCCAGATTTTTGAAAGTTTTCGCTTTGCCGCCAAAGCGCTGAAATCGAACCTGCTCCGTACTATTTTATCGCTTTTGGGTGTTACCGTGGGTATTTTCGCCATTATTTCGGTACTCACCCTGGTAGATTCGCTTGAGAAAAATATTAAAGACAGTCTGAGTTTTTTGGGCACCGGGGTTATTTACGTTGAAAAATGGCCTTTTACAGCCGATAATGACGGTGAATACAAGTGGTGGGAGTTTTGGCGCAGGCCCAATGCATCGTATAACGAATACAAGTTTTTGCAAGCCAACCTGAAACACCAAAACGGAATAGCCATTTTTGCCAACCGTGGCAACCAGTTGATTAAGCGTAACAGCAACAGTATTGGCCAGGTACGGCTGATTGGCGGCAGCGAAGGGTACAACACCATTTTTGAGGTAAATATTGATAACGGCCGGTATTTTACAAGCGAAGAGTTAGAAGCCGGCCGCAGTGTGGCATTGATTGGTGATGAGGTTGCCAAGGCATTGTTCCCTAATGATGAAAATCCGGTTGGCGAAACCATTCGCGTAAAGAACCTGAAATACGTGGTGATTGGCGTGATCAAACGTGAAGGGCAAAGTTTTATGGGTAATGCAAGCAACGACTACGCAACCATTATTCCATACAATAATTTTCGCAGGTTGTACCAAACAGGTACAGGCTTATGGAGTGAGTCGTCTTCACGCATTGGTATTAAAGGCCACGACTCCGATGTGGGTCTGGTTGAGTTGGAAAATGAAGTACGGGGTTTTCTGCGCTCGAAACGCGGCCTGCGCCCGACCGATAAAGACAATTTTGTGATGAACCGCCCCGAAGCCATTGCCAACCTGATTAGCGGAGTGTTTGATATTGTTGGGTTTGCCGGTTGGGTAATTGGAGGTTTTTCGATGCTGGTGGGTGGTTTTGGTATTGCCAACATTATGTTTGTGTCGGTGAAAGAACGTACACCCATTATTGGTTTGCAGAAATCGCTGGGCGCCAAAAACTATTTTATCCTGTTTCAGTTTTTGTTTGAAGCCATCTTTCTGAGTTTGATTGGCGGCTTGGGCGGATTGTTTTTTGTATGGCTGATAACGTTTATTCCAATGGGCGATTTGGTGGTAACGCTCACCCTTAAAAATATTGTATTAGGACTTACGGTGTCGAGTATTATCGGGTTAGTGGCCGGTATTGTCCCCGCAGCCATGGCAGCGCGCCTCGATCCGGTAGCGGCTATTCGCGCCAATTAATTTATTGATTCGTTAATTTGTTGGTTAGTTGATTTGTAAAAAAAATCGATCATTTGAACAGGGTTTTATCTCGGTTCAAATGATCGAATTAACGAATTATCACATTATCGAATTAATCTTTCGCTGCTTTCTCTTTTCCTTCTTTGGCAGGCTTTTCTTCCACAGCTTCTTTGCCTTCGGGTGTGTTGAGGGCATTTTTGATTTTCTTTTCCAATTCTTCCAATAGTTCCGGGTTATCTTCGATCAGTTGTTTTACTGCATCGCGGCCCTGGCCGAGTTTGTTACCGCTGTACGAGAACCATGAACCTGACTTTTGAATCACATTTAGCTCAACACCGAGGTCAACAATCTCGCCCGATTTGGAAATACCGCGTCCGTACATGATGTCGAACTCCACAACTTTAAACGGAGGCGCTACCTTGTTTTTCACCACTTTTACTTTTACGCGGTTACCGGTAATATCATCGGCAGCTTCTTTTATCTGGCCGATTCTGCGAATATCTAACCGTACCGAAGCATAGAATTTCAAAGCATTACCTCCGGTAGTGGTTTCGGGGTTACCGAACATTACCCCGATTTTTTCGCGCAACTGGTTGATGAAGATACACGCGCAACCGGTTTTGCTGATGGTTCCCGTTAGCTTACGCAACGCCTGCGACATTAAGCGTGCGTGCAAACCCATTTTGCTGTCGCCCATTTCGCCTTCTAATTCGCTTTTGGGTACGAGAGCCGCCACGGAGTCGATTACGATAATATCAATCGCACCGGAGCGGATCAGGTGATCGGCAATTTCCAAAGCCTGTTCACCGTTGTCGGGCTGCGAGATCAATAAGTTTTCGGTATCAATCCCTAATTTTTCGGCATACGCTTTATCAAAGGCGTGTTCAGCATCGATGAAAGCGGCTAACCCGCCTTTTTTCTGAGCTTCGGCAATCATGTGCATGGTAAGGGTGGTTTTACCCGATGATTCCGGCCCGTAAATTTCGGTTATCCTTCCGCGCGGAATACCGCCAATGCCCAGGGCGATGTCTAACCCGAGTGACCCTGACGAGATAGACGGAACATCCATCACTTTCTCATCGCTGAGCTTCATTACGGTTCCCTTGCCGTAGGTTTTTTCTAATTTGTCGATGGTTAACTGGAGGGCTTTGATTTTTTCTTTTGCGTCACTCATATACTTAATTGTCGTAGTTACCTGTTCTGAAATAATAGTTCAAAGTAATGCATCGGGAAGCACAATAAAAAGCCCCTCGAAAAATCGTGACACGGATTGTCAGTGTTTCGTGATCGAGAAGGCAATCAAAAAATGAGGATTCCCTAATCGGATTTGGCGATTTTGCTTCAGCATCATCAATTTAAAGCGCTGTACCGGTATCTACAATCGCTTCGAGTTCGGGTGGTGGCAGGTCAGGGTTAATTGTAGAGATCTTATAGTTATCCCGATAAAGGAACTGAATGTACAGTGGATAGCCGTACTTTTTGTTTTCATTGATGAACTTGTTGTTTTCAAATTTCAGAATATCGAATCGCCAATAACTATGCGACTTAAATTGAATCAGGTTTACCGATAGTATCTCGAAATTTCCATCGTTGTCAAAATCCCGTTCCAGGTCAAGTCGTTTAATAAATGAGTTATAGAACGAATATTTGATAAAACGCCCGTCTTCCTGTTGGATAAGGTAAATAGGACGATGTGAAAGAGCCAATCCGTTGGAATGATAATCGTGGATGATTTTAATATCAGGTCTTCCGTCACCGGTAATATCGCCAACGCGAACAGGGAACCACGATGTGTACCCTGGATAGTAATCGACCTTTTCATTTCGAAAACTCTGAATAACCTTATTGCCTTTGTAAACCCTGAGAATATTCACACGGGTACTGCCTGCCGACTCTAAAGTAAACTGAAGTGTAAGGCTGATACTATCATTATAAAAATTCGGTATGGTGATGGTTTCATGTACTTTTTGTTGCGATTGATTATCGATGGTCTTCCATTGATTGTGTAAAACCCAATTTGGTTTTGATAGAGTGTCAAAAGGGTACTGAGCATGGACATTCCCTGCGAAAAGTAAGAGGGTAACGATACAGGCGATCCGTGTAATCATATAAATCTAAAGCGGGACTAAGGTAGCACTTACTAAAATAAAACCGATCGCCTATATTGCATAGTTTTCTATGAAGAGAATACTTTTTATTCCTTTTTTGTTAGTTTCCATGGTTGGTTACAGCCAGTTGGACAACCTTGCCTTTGAACAACGCATGGTGCTGGAACCGGCCGACTCCAACAAATTATTCCTGGGGATAAACGTGCTGGGTTTTGGTAAAAACAACGAGTATTTCGATACAACGGTAGATGGCTACACGCTGTTTGGCTACCAGCTTAACCCGTACCTCTCGTACCACATCAGCAAAAATGTACGCCTCGATGTGGGCGTATATGCGCAGAAAGACTTTGGCAACGATATTTATACCGATGTAAAGCCTACGTTTTCATTAAAAATCAGGAAGAACGATTTCAATTTTATTTTCGGAACGCTCGAAGGCAGTATCCATCACCGGCTGGTTGAACCGCTGTATGATTTTGAACGGACACTTAACAACAGGCTCGAAAATGGCATACAGGTATTGTGGCAAAAAGAAGGTTTGTTTTTAGATGTTTGGGTTGACTGGCAGAAGATGATCTACTTCAACAGCACCGAACCCGAACGCTTTACTGCGGGTGTATCATTTACGAAAACATTGTTCCGTGCCGGAAACTTCCATATCGATTTGCCCATACAGGTTTTGGTTTCGCACCAGGGCGGGCAGATTGACGTACCCGGCAACGAGGTGATCACCCAATATAACGGTGCGGCAGGCTTAACCTTCGAGAGTAACCTCACGGGTTTTGTGAACGGCATCGGACTGAAATCGTACGTGACGGGTTTTAAAACGAACGCCAACAACCCGGTGTTTGCCGATGGTAGTGGTGTTTTTATCAATCCATACGTGAAAACAAAAGTTGGCCTTACGGTTATGGGCAGTTATTGGCGGGGCAACCGGTTTTTAACCATTCAGGGAAATCAATTATATCCTTCGGTAACCGATCATTACCCGGGACGTGTGGATGAGATCCGCGAGTTTTTTATGCTGCGCTTGCTGTATGATGTAAAACTTGCCGATGGGTTAATACTAACGGCCCGTGCCGAACCGTTTTATGATACATACGCCCGGGCGCTCGAATATTCGTTTGGCTTGTATCTTAATTTTTCAGAACGATTCTTCCTCCTGAATGCAAAAAAGAACCGCTAACGTTATCAAACGTTTATTGTTATGCCTGTTGGCAATCATGATTGTGTTGGTGATTGCATACCGCGACCTCGTAGTATATGGTATCCGCCAGGGCAAAGGGCAGTTAACCATTGTGTGGAATGCCCGTCCGGTAGAAGACGTTATGGCCGACCCTTCCTTTCCGGATTCGCTCAAAGCCAAGCTCACACTCATTGCGCAGGTGCGTAAATTCGCCATCGATTCGCTTGGCCTGAAAGACACCAAAAATTACAAAACACTCTACGATCAAAAGGGTGAAGAAATCATGTGGGTGGTTACAGCATGTGAGCCGTTCCGGTTTAAAGCTAAAGAGTGGGATTTCCCCATTGTGGGTTCTGTTCCATACAAAGGTTTCTTCGATAAAGAAAAAGCCATCGCATTGCGCGATGAACTTGATAAAGAAGGGTGGGACACCAGCATTCGTAATCCGGGCGGGTGGTCAACGTTGGGTTGGTTTACCGATCCCATCCTCAGTAAAATGCTCGAACGCACCGAAGGCGACCTGGCCAACCTGATTATCCACGAAATGGTACACGCTACCATTTTTGTGAAAGACAGTGTTGACTTTAACGAGAACCTGGCAACATTTATTGGCGATCGGGGAACCGAACGTTTTTTGATTTCTGCGTACGGCATTACATCAACCGAATATATCACCTATGTAGGTGAAAATACCGATTTTTTAAAATACAGCGATCACATGCTGCGCGGTACCGAAATGTTAGATAGTTTATACAACACCTTTCGCGATAACGACCCTGTTGAAAACAAGGAAGCTTTGAAAAAAACAGCCATCGAAAAAATTGTGGCCAGCCTCGATACGCTTTCGCTGAAACTGAACAAAAAACCATCCGAACGGTTTAAGGAAAGGCTCCCCAACAACACCTATTTTATTAACATGAAGCGATACCAATCGCAACAGGATATTTTTTGTGACGATATGAATACAAATTTCAGGGGCGATTTACAGGCTTACATCCGTTACCTGACGGATAAATATCCGTTTCTTTAGATTAGTTCACTACCCTTACTAAGATTAAACAGGTTTTCGGGCGTGTGCCACGTTGGTGAAGCCGAGATGCGAGAAATCGGCCGTCCTTTTATTGTTAGGTATTTTTTTTCGTTTTATATACCTTTGTGATGTAAGGGATTCCGATTTGAACGGAAATATAATTCCTGAGCGGAGAAACGGCTCCGTCTAAGGCGGTTTTAAAGCTATCGGTTTGATAGATTGTATTTCCCTCCCTTATTTCTTTAAGGTACAGCCAACCCATTGCAGAAATCTTGTGTTGGCTATCGTTGCTGTTCTTGTAGTTTCGTTCGTATTAACACTAATTTGTTTTCAGCGGGAGCAGAAGGCCGCCTGCAAAATCCTGCCCATCCTAAAATCTTAAAATCCTGATCCAATCCTGATCCGCATTAAGGAATTGTTAAGATATTACCCGAAGGTTCTTAAACCCCGGCTTTTGTCTAACTTTGTACCGTAAACGTTAAGAGTTATGGCAAACAAGCCCGTTCAAAAAGTGCTTGTAGTTGACGATGAAGAGCCGATTCAGGAGCTTCTCAAATACAATCTCGAAAAAACCGGATATGAAGTAAAAACCGCCAGCGATGGCTTTAAAGCGGTTGACATTGCCAAAAAATTCCATCCCGACCTGGTGTTGCTCGACATTATGATGCCTAAAATGGATGGCGTTGAAACGTGCAGGCTGTTGCGCGAAATCCCGGAACTTCAAAAAACCTTCATCGTGTTTTTAACGGCACGTTCGGAAGAATACTCCGAAGTAGCCGCGTTTGATGTAGGTGCCGATGATTACATCAACAAACCCATTAAGCCCCGCGCGTTGATGAGCCGTATTACGGCACTGTTCAGGCGCGATCATAAAAAGAGCAGCACTGCCAATAAAATTACGATTGGCGATTTAACCATCGATCGTACAAGCTATACCATCAAGGTACAGGATCGTGAAATCAATCTGCCCAAGAAAGAATTTGAGTTGCTGCACTTCCTGGCGCAAAACCCGAACAAAGTTTTCAGCCGTGATGATTTGTTGCAAAACATTTGGGGATCGGATGTATATGTGTTAGCCCGCACGGTTGACGTACACATCCGCAAAGTGCGCGAAAAAATTGGTGAAGATTATATTACTACCGTGAAGGGTGTGGGGTATAAGTTCAGCCTGAATTAATTCGGTGATGAGTTAATTCGTTAATTTGGCAATTCATTGAAACGATAAAAGAATGAGGTTGACGAAAGTTTCATTAACGAATCATCACATCACCACATCACCGAATTAGAAAGAGATGATTTACAGTTCACGGGTACTCGCGTTTATTCTTGCCCTTTGCATATCGCTCATCACCACGGCCTTTCTTACTTTAGTTGAAGGTGTCGATATAACGGCCTTGCTGGTAACATTCGTGATCAGTTTTTCGGTATCGTATATTCTTTCGTTTGCTATTCTGGAGTTGCTCATCTTCCGCGAGATCAATAAAATTTATAAACTCATGGATAAGCTTCGCAAAAAAGAGTTGCAGGGCATATCCAAACAAAAACCGGGTATGCTTAACCCGCTTCAAAAAATAAACGAAGAGATTTTTTCGTTTGCCGAACTCAAGCAAAAAGAAATTGATGAACTGCGCAAGCTCGAAGCTTTCCGCAAAGAATTTATTGCCGACATCTCGCACGAACTAAAGACACCCATTTTTGCAGCCCAGGGATTTGTGCACACCCTGTTGGATGGAGCCGTAAACGACAAAGCCGTGCGCGGAAAGTTTCTGCGAAAAGCAGCCCGTAGCCTCGATGGATTAGATGCGTTAGTCCAGGATTTGCTCACGCTGTCGCACATCGAAACCGGGCAGATTAAAATGCACTTCGAAGATGTGGATATGGTTGAACTTACCCGTGAAGTGTTTGAGCAATTAGAAGAAAAAGCCGAAGAACGGAACATCAGTTTAAAAATCAGTCCGTCTAAAGAAAAACCCGTTGTTTATGCCGACTGGCAGCGGATCACGCAGGTTATGACTAACCTTATATCAAACGCTATTAAACATTCGTATGAGGGCGGTGAAGTAACGGTAAGTTTTGAGATCGGCAAGAAAAGCGTTATCACTCACGTGAAAGACCGGGGCGAAGGTATAGCCGAAGAGCACCTCACGCGCATTTTTGAACGCTTTTACCGTGTCGATAAAAGCCGGAGCCGCGAAAAGGGCGGTACGGGTTTGGGGCTGGCCATTGTTAAACACATTTTAGAGAACCACAAAACCAAAACCGAAGTAGTAAGCACGGTTGGCAAAGGTTCTGATTTCAGTTTCAAACTTTTGCGGGGCGAAGGGAACTGATATTTTTCGGTACACGCGGTGAGCTATTTTTTATAGCTTTGTCCGGTTACAACCACACAACATGATTGAATTGGAACAGGCAGTGGCCGAACAACTTATCTTTCACAAGGTAAGCATTGATGACGCCAACACTCAAATAAACAACGACCTCATCAACATTGAGAACGAAGAGGAGGCCGACCTGATCAGGAAAATATTCCTAAAACCCTTTTTATCCGTTTCGGCTTCGTACGAATTCAGGAACGACATTGCACTTTCGCTGAATACGCTCTACACGGTATCGAAAGAGATTTATAACGGAGGTAATTTTATTATCGGCTCTATAAACATTGGGAAACATTTAAAAGCGGTTTCCAAGCACCCCAATATTAAAGATGGCGATTTGTTTGTGATCAAATTTGCCGATGTAAAATACAACGGCCGGTTATGCGAAGCGTTAGGGATTTATAAAATCGAGAATAAAGAATCGTTTATTGAAAACAACATCCGTTCGGGCAAGGCCGAGTTGAAGTTTAAACGCGGTATTAGCAGCCGCAGGCTCGACAAAGCCTGTTTGATTATTTTTACCGATGAACCCTTTACGGTGTTCAGTATCGATAATGTAAGTGCCGAAACCGACTATTGGAAAAACGAATTTATACAGGTAAAGGCTAAGAACGACTCGCTAAACCACACCAGTACATTTTTATCGTTAGCCAAATCGTTTATTACCGAAAAACTTCCCGAACAATTTGAAATGGCCAAGGCCGATCAGATCGACCTGCTAAACCGTTCGGTCAAGTATTTTAAAAATCGTGAATCGTTCGCGTTAGATGAGTTTGAAGATCAGGTTTTGCAGGATCCGGATGTGATCAGCGCTTTTAAAGACCTTGATAAAGGCGGTACACCCTTTGATACAATGCGTAGTTTTGATATTTCGCAGCAGGCAGTGAAGAAACAAGCCCGTATTTTTAAGTCGGTATTAAAGCTTGATAAAAATTTTCATGTATATATTCACGGCAACCGCGATATGATCGAGCAGGGCGTGGACGAAGACGGCCGGAAATTTTATAAATTGTATTATCGTGATGAAAGTTAATTAATGGCAGAATGAACGGATGTTGAGGTCTTAATTTTAGTGAAATATGAAGTCTGTATTGTTGGTTGATGATGAAAGCACATTCCAGATGTTGGGCAAATTGCTGTTGAAATTTATTGGCTTGCCGCCCGAAAACATTCACATTGCCGAAACAGGTCAGCAGGCGCTCGACTTGCTGAATAAACTGAATGCCGAAAACAATTTACCCGACCTGATCCTCCTTGATTTGAACATGCCCGGCATGGACGGGTTTGGATTTTTAGAAGCCTACCGGAAAACCCCGTTCGGAAACAACACAAAAACATCCATTGTGGTACTCACGTCCTCCAACAGCACGCTGGATATGGAGCGGATAAAACAATTTAACGTTACCGGATATTTGTCCAAACCTCTCGAAGAACCGACTCTTCGGGCTGCATTAGGATTGTAAATATCGAACGCAGTATTATTTATGAGTATCCGCTTTAAATCCTAAACCACATTGATACATAGCTTTTAAGAAATACATAGGCAAAATAAATTTTGTGCATAGCAAGTGGTATGTGCAGAGCGAAGCTTCTATGAATATCTTGATAAGATAGTCCCTATGTATCTATGTGTTTAAAAAATATGATAATGAGATTAAGAGTTGAAACGGATACTCGTGTTATTATCTATCTTTGCATTTCATTTTTGTAAAAGATTGAAGTCAAGCAAATTTAATTTTAGCGACCACATCCTTTGGGAAGACGAAGACTACTTCGCCATTAATAAGCCTCCGTTTATTTCAACTTTACAAGACAGGGCCGATGAAACTAACCTGTTGGATTTAGCCCGCAAATATTGGGGCGAAGCGCAGGCCTGCCATCGGTTAGACAAAGATACCTCGGGCGTGATTGTGTTCGCTAAAAACCCCGAAGCCTACCGCAAACTGAGTTTGCAGTTCGAGAATCGTAAAGTCCAGAAGGTTTATCATGCCGTGGTCGATGGCATTCATAATTTCCAGGAAGTATTGATAGACGCACCCATTCTCAAGCAGGATGACGGTATCGCGAAAATCAGCAAAGCAGGCAAACCCTCGCAAACATGGTTTACTTCGTTAAAATCATATACGCACCATACGCTGGTTGAGTGCCGGCCTGTTACGGGCCGTATGCACCAAATCCGTATCCATCTGTCGGTGCTTAAAGCCTCTATTACGGGCGATGAACAGTATGGAGGCAAACCCTTTTACCTGTCGAGCGTAAAGCGGGGCTTTAACCTTAAAAAATCTACCGAAGAACAACCCCTGATGAAGCGCATGGCATTGCACGCGCATTCGCTAGAATTCAGGAATATGAAACACGAGGATGTTGTTTTGCAGGCACCGTATCCTAAAGATTTTCAGGCACTTCTGAAACAGTTGGAGGTCAATTCCCGATAGGCAAAACTTTGTATCCGCAACTTTTTGCCTACTGTTTCTTGCCTATTGCCTACTACTTGCCGAACCCCCTTAAAAAGAGTCAGCCCTCTCTTGGATTTCCCGCCCTAACCGATTACTTTTGTGTCCCTTTTCAAAAGAAGAGGCCAATTTCAACGATTTTAACAGAAAAAACGTGGATCATTTAAGTTATAGAACCGCTCATGCCAACAAGGCAACGGTTGAAAAAAACTGGATTTTGGTGGACGCCAAAGATCAGGTATTAGGTCGTGTGGCCAGCGAGGTGGCAAAAATTATCCGTGGCAAGCACAAAACCAGCTACACTCCCAATGTTGATTGCGGAGATAACGTAGTGGTAATCAATGCCGAAAAGGTAAAAATGACTGGCAAAAAGTGGACTGACCGTGTGTTATATACACACACTGGTTATCCGGGCGGTCAGCGCGAGCATACGCCAAAAATGATCCGCGAAAAGCACCCGGTACGTTTGGTGGAGCACGCAGTACGCGGTATGCTGCCTAAAAACAGGCTGGGAAGTGAATTGTACAGAAGCCTGCACGTATATGTAGGTGCCGAACATCCTCACACTGCACAACAACCAAAAGAAATCAAGTTTAAACTATAATTAATGGATAATTTCAACGCAACGGGTAGAAGGAAGACTTCTGTAGCCAGAGTTTACGTAACTCCGGGGAAAGGTGACATTACCGTGAACGCCCGTGATCTCAAGGAATATTTCCTGTCAGAGATTCACCAGACAATGGTTAAGCAGCCGCTTGTGGCGCTTAAAGCCGAGAACCAGTACGATGTAAGCATTAACGTAGAAGGAGGCGGTATTAAAGGCCAGGCCGAAGCCATTCGCTTAGGCATTGCCCGCGCACTTGTACTTTCTAATGCCGAGAACAAACCAACGCTGAGAAAAGAAGGTTTCGTAACCCGCGACTCACGCATGGTGGAACGTAAGAAGCCCGGAAGAAGAAAGGCGAGAAGAAGATTCCAGTTCAGCAAACGTTAATCTAAACATCGAAATTACATGGCAAAGAAACTCACATATCAAGATTTGCTGGACGCAGGTGTACACTTTGGTCACCTTACCCGCAAATGGAACCCGAAGATGGCCGAGTACATCTTCATGGAAAACAACGGTATTCACCTGATCGACCTCAACAAAACATTAGCGTGTGTTGAGGAAGCCGGCTTCGCACTGAAAAACATTGTGCGCTCAGGCCGTAAGATCATGTTCGTAGCCACTAAAAAACAGGCTAAAGACATCGTTTCGGAAGAAGCGAAACGCCTGAATATGCCCTATGTTACCGAGCGCTGGTTAGGCGGTATGCTTACCAACTTCGCAACCATCCGCAAGTCGTTGAAAAAGCTTTCGCAGATCGATAAGCTGATGAAAGACGAAGCGTATAACAATCTGGCGAAAAAAGAAAGACTGATGATGAGCCGCGAAAAAGCAAAGCTTGAAAAACAGCTTGGCGGTATCGTTGACCTGAATCGTCTTCCGGCAGCGTTGTTTGTGATTGATGTAAAACGTGAGCACATCGCGGTAGCAGAAGCACAAAAACTGAACATCCCGGTATTTGCCATGGTCGATACCAACTCCGATCCTTCGGTGGTTGACTTCCCGATCCCAGCGAATGACGATGCGTTCAAATCAATCTCATTGATCACCAAGCACATTGGCGAAGTAATTGAAGAAGCATTGAACGAACGCAAGAAAGACAAAGAAGAGGCTTCGCAGAAACGTGACGAAGAAGAAAAAAGAAAAGTTGACGAGCCGGTAGCTTAATTCGTTAATGAATCAATTAGCCGATTAGCCAATTGATCGGTTCAAGAAATTAACATCGGCTACACGGCTGGTGTTTTTTTCTTTTTAGGTAAGTCATATAATACACTATTTAATTAAATCGTAATTCGTAAATCAAAAATTGTAAATCAAGATGATTTCAGCAGCAGACGTAAACAAATTAAGGCAAATGACCGGAGCCGGTATGATGGATTGTAAAAAAGCCCTTACCGAAGCCGAAGGTGATTTTGATAAAGCCATTGAAATACTCAGAAAGAAAGGCCAGAAAGTTTCGGCTTCGCGCTCCGACCGCGATGCAAAAGAAGGTTCGGTGTTTGTAAAAACATCGGCCGATAACAAAGAAGCCGTATTGATTGCCCTGAACTGCGAAACAGATTTCGTAGGTAAAAACGAGGAGTTCTTAAATCTTGGTAAACTGATTGTTGAAACAGCATTCAATACCAAACCGGCTACAAAAGAAGCTTTGTTGGCCGAGAAAGCAGGCGATCTTACCCTGAACGATAAAATTGTTGAACTGATTGGTAAAATCGGTGAGAAGATCGAAATAAGCGAATACATCCGCATGACAGGCGAAGCCGTTGTGCCGTACATTCACGCTGGTTCAAAATTAGGTGTGCTGGTATCGCTGAAAGGCGTGAACGGTAAAGATGTTACCCCGATAGCTATCGGGGCAGGTAAAGATGTGGGTATGCAAATTGCCGCCATGAACCCGGTAGCGGTTGATGAATCGCAGGTGGATAAGAGTGTGATCGAAAAAGAAATGGAAATTGCGAAAGCGCAAATCCTGGCCGAAGGCAAACCTGAAAACATGGTAGAGAAAATTGCTCAGGGTAAACTGAACAAGTTTTTCAAAGAAAGCACGTTGTTACCGCAGGCTTTCGTAAAAGACAGCTCAAAGTCAGTAGCGCAATACTTAGACAGCGTGTCGAAAGGATTGACCGTTGCCGAGTTTAAGCGTGTATCGATCGGGTAATTGAATTTTTAAATCATTGATGAGAAGAGGCTATCCAAACGATAGCCTCTTCTTTTTTATACTATTCTTTTATCTCAAACCGTATCGGTAAAACCATACGCACACGCACCGGGCGTTTGTTTTGAATACCGGCACTCCAGCCTTTCATTTTGCTGATGACCCGTGCGGCTTCCTTATCGCAGGCTGCATCCACACCACGTACGATGCTCACATCGGTTACCGCTCCCTTTTCGTCAATAATAAACTGAACGTGTACAACGCCTTCGCTGCGCAACCGTTGTGAACTTGCCGGGTAGCGCGTGTTCTTGGCGATGTATTCCATTAAGCCTTTGTGCCCGCCCGGATAGGCCGGCATGATTTCAACAAAGTTGTGGATTGTGTTTGAGGCTAATGCCAGCGAATCGGTTCCAAAGCTGTTACCCGTTGAAGTACCGCCTGTATCGATTCCATCGGTTGGTTCACCATTTCCGGTAGCGGCCGATGATGAAGCAGTATGGTTTAATGTACTATCGGGCTTAATGGGTGTTTGTTCGACCGGGTCGTGGTTTACAATCCGTTCCAATAAATCGGCAGGATTGGCCGGTGGAGGTATAATTCTCTTTTTTGGCGGTTCAGGCTTATCGGGCTTGATGTCGAACGTAGTAGGTTCAAACACGATAGAGTCGGCAGGTTTTATAAACGCATTGCTTTGTTTACCGGACGATCCTCCTGTGATGATAAAAAAGGCAAGGGCTAATGCGGCTATCAACGCACTTTTAAATAATCCGCCAGTGTAATGTTGCCGCATAGCGTATGCACCATAAGCTTTGTTTCGGTTTTCGAAGATGAGATCGTCCCAACTGCGAGTGTGCTGTACTGTTTCCATCTTGCTGAAGTTTTTGGTTAGTGAACTTTGACTTCAGAATACGCATCTTGCGGGAAAGTCACGGATCGTTGTTCAAATTTGAAAATTTGAAGATTTAACGATTTGAAAATGTTAGTAATTCGGAAAATTTTAAGGTTTAGTGTTTACGAAAAATTTTGTTTCAGCTTCAATTGTAGTGGTTTTTGGAAACGATTTATTTTCTTCCTGTTTATCCAATAACACTTTCCACATTGCAATAAAAATGAGTATCAATACAAAAAAAGTAAGGGCAAGCGAATAGAGGAAAATGCGCAATGCGCGTTTGTACCGTTTAGTGCGTTCGTGTTTCTTTTGCACTACGGCATAATTGCGGTATTGCTCAAGGCTTTCGGGCGTGAGAGGTTTTCGTCTTATTTTTATATTAACCTTTCCCATCGTATTTAATCTTCAATTTAAAATTCTTACGCAGGTTGTCGAGTGCGCGGTAGGTACGCATTTTGGCACCGCTTTCGGTGATGTCGAGGATGAAGGCAATTTCTTTAAAGTCTTTATCCTCGAAAAACCGGAGGTTCAAAACCTCCAGCATATCGGGTGGCAGGTCGGCCAAGTAGCCCAGCAAACGCTCAATCAATTCTTCGTCCCAGCCTTCGTTTAACTGGTCGTACAGTTCGCGTATCTTGATTTCTTCGAGGCTGAACGTGCGTTCCGTTTTCTTTTTCCGGTAATGCCGGTTCACTTCATTACTGGCTATTCTATAAAACCAGGCCGATACGGGCACACCTTTAAACGTAAACGTATCGACATGATTGAGGGCATTTAAAAACGTTTGCGAACATAAATCGGCCGTTAAGTCTTCGTCATCGGTTTGGCGGTAAATGAAGTTAAAAATCCGGTCGAAATACTTTTTGTATAAAACACCAAAAGCATCTGAATCCTTGCGCGACTTCTCAAGAATGGCATATTCCGCACGGATTTCTTCTTCTGACATACAGTGGTTTCTGCGGTTTAAGATACTTAATTCAGGAATACCCAACGAGCCGAAAAGTCACGGAAGTTCCTGATATTTTTAATCGTTTGAGAACAGGAACGGTGGTTTTGAGTGTGCGTGACGGTTATTCAGAGGTTATCCAAACTTAACGGATGTCATGGTTAACGAACCGCCTACGGCTTTATCGTTAAAGAATGCAATGTCTTCTTTGCTGTTGCTGATCCCTAACGTATAAATCAGCGGCCAGTAATGGTCGGGTGTAGGTATGGCTAACAAGGCTTCTTTCCCCAGGGCATCGTACCGGATGAGTTTTTCGTGTTCACGATTGCCGATCAGTTCTTTGAATTTGGTATTCATGGTTAAAGCCCAATCATAACCATATTCCGAAACATCGAGTTTATCCCACGCTACCATGCGCAAGTTGTGTACCATGTTGCCGCTGCCGATAATCAATACGCCTTTTTTGCGGAGGCTGTATAATTGTTTTGCGAGGTCGTAATGGTATTGTGGCCCCTGGGTGTAATCGATGCTTAATTGCAGTACGGGTATGTTGGCTTCGGGGTACATGTGTCGCACGACAGTCCAGGCTCCGTGATCAAGACCCCAGTCGTGGTTTAATTCTACCGGGGTGGATTTAATCAGTCCGGCAGTTTCCTGGGCAAGTTGCGGATGCCCCGATGCCGGGTATTGTACATCAAACAACGCCTGGGGGAAACCGCCAAAGTCGTGAATGGTGCGCGGGGCATTCATGGCGGTGATTTTTGTTCCACGGGTAAGCCAATGTGCCGAAATAACCAATACTGCTGCCGGAACAGGAATGGATTTTGCCATGTCGCTCCACGTGCGGCTAAACGCGTTGTCTTCAATGCCGTTCATGGGCGAACCGTGCCCGATAAATAAAACGGGCATGAGGTAGTCTTGCGTATTTAATTCGTTTGCAAATTTGTTAAATGCTGATAAGGTTGTCATGCCTGCTGCGCCTGTTATAAGTGTTTTAATAAAATCGTTCCGTTTCATTTACCGTACAACAGGTTTTGCTGAACAAAAGTTTGCCGGTTGGCATACACGCGCAAAATTCCTGAACGGTTAGCTTTCCTTTTTTTTAAAGGCAGCTTTAAAGGCATTGTTCAGTTCTTCACCGGCTTTTTTCAGGTTGGCTTCAACCTCTTTCCAGCGTTCTTTATTTTTCGCTTCTTTTTGAAGCCGTTCGGCAGATTCTTTAAGTTCTTCCAGGCGGTCTTTAAACTCTTTCTGGAGGCGATCGCCTGCTTCATTCAGTTCAATAACAAAATCATCAATGCGTTTGCCGAAATTTTTAAACGCGTTTTCGGCCTTTCCCTGGTCGTTTGTGTTTTCCATAGCTGTTCAATTATGAGTGCCCGAAGTTACTTAAATCTGCCCAACCAACCGGGTGGGGGGATAAAATCGGCTTCAAAATGAGTTATACATGGTAAAAACTCATATAAAAGTATTCTTCCGAAACTGTTTTTCATTTCAGCTTAGGCGTTATAAATTGAAGGTTTAAAGAAAAACCACGTGAGAAAGACCGTATTTGTTTTGGTTGCGCTTGTTCTGTTAGCGAGCAGTTGCGCATCCAGCCATAAGCCCAAAAAACTGAAGCCCGGTAAACCTATTCCGTGCCCTACAAAAGATTGTTAGATGAATTCGTTCCGTAAAATAGTGATTGCCATTGACGGGTATTCAGCCTGCGGCAAAAGCACTACGGCCAAAGAAGCGGCTAGGGTTTTGGGTTATCGGTATATCGATTCGGGCGCGATGTACCGCGCGGTTACGTTGTATTTTTTAGAGAACCATATTTCACTATCCAATCCGCGCGAAATCGGCAAGGCTCTTCAGGCCATACACGTATCGTTTAAAATAAATGCCAAAGGTGTTTCAGAAACGTATTTAAACAACCTGAACGTTGAAAAGGAAATCAGGCTGATGCCCGTATCTGAAAACGTAAGCCCGGTAAGTGCCATTAAAGAAGTGCGTGTGGCTATGGTTGAACAGCAACGCAGAATGGGCAAAGAAAAGGGCATTGTAATGGACGGGCGTGATATTGGTACCGTTGTTTTTCCGGATGCCGAACTGAAATTTTTTATGACAGCCGATATGCAGGTGCGGGCTTTCAGGCGCCAGCAGGAGTTACTGGAAAAAGATATGCTGGTGGATTTAGACGAAGTAATTAAAAACATCGAGCAACGCGACAAAATTGATACTACCCGTGCCGAAAGCCCCTTGCGTAAGGCCGATGATGCCATGATCATCGACACCACTCACATTACCATCGAAGAGCAGGTGGACGAGGTGGTGCGTCAGGCCATTAGCAAATCGTTACGTGTTTCGTAGTTGAAAACTATGCCTATCGAGAGTACATTCCGAAAAATTATTCGCTATTTTTTTAGCGGCACACTGTTTATTGTTCCGTTAGTGGCGACCATCTACGTGATCTATGTTTCGTTTGCGTGGATCGACAGTTTGTTGCAGTTGCCTTACCCCGGCTTAGGCTTTGCCATTGTATTAGTAGCCATTACCGTTTTCGGGTATTTTACATCCAGCTTTTTGTTTCAAACACTCAGCACGTGGTTAGAGAGCATGGTACACCGAGTACCCTTTGCGAGGCTTATTTATTCATCGGTAAAAGATTTGCTCGATGCCTTTGTGGGCGATAAGAAAAAATTTACAACACCTGTTTTGGTACAAATCAATAAAGATAATCAACTTCACCGCATCGGGTTTATCACGCAGGATGATTTGAGTACATTAGGATTAAACGATATGGTGGTGGTGTACTTTCCACAATCGTATGCTTTTGCAGGCGATCATTTTATCGTTCCGAAAGGAAATATCAAGCCATTGGATATTTCCGGCCCGGTGGCCATGAAATTCATTGTTTCCGGGGGCGTTTCGGGGTTATAGACTTCTTCAAAATTTTCCATTACCTTCATGTAAACATTTGACTTATGATTACATGGATTGTTCTTGCAGGAGTGCTTCTGGTACTCGTTTTCGTGGTTACGATGTACAACAAGCTTGTCAGGCTTAAAAACATGGTTGAAGAAGCCTGGAGCGGAATTGACGTTCAGCTTAAAAAGCGGTATAGCCTTATTCCGAATTTGGTAAATACCATTAAAGGCTATGCGACACACGAAAAAGAGGTTTTCGAAAACGTGGCGGCCATGCGCAGTGCGGGTATCAACGCCAAAACCATTGCCGAACATAATCAGGCCGAAAACGGCATTACTCAGGCGTTGGGTCGTTTGTTTGCTGTGGCCGAGAACTATCCCGAACTAAAAGCCAATGTGAATTTCCTTGAGTTACAAAACCAACTCACCACCATTGAGAACGACATTCAACTGGCGCGCAGGTATTATAACGGTACGGCACGCAATAAAAACATAACGGTACAATCTTTTCCCAGCAACATCATCGCATCGATGTTTGGCTTTTCGCGAAGCGATTATTTTGAACTTGAAAACGAAAAGGAAAGAGAAACACCCAACGTTGATTTTTCTAAATAATGAAACAGTTCATTTCATTACTGCTTGCATGGGTTGTTGTATCGGCAACTGCGCAGGAACGCATCCTTGAGTTTAACAGCAACATTGTTGTGAATGCTGATCGTTCGGTAAACGTTACCGAAACCATCAAAGTAAATGCTGAAGGCATTAACATCCAACGCGGTATTTTCCGCGACATCATTACCACCATGCGCAATGAAAAGGACAAACGGATAAAATTGCCCATCGAGGTTGTTAGTGTACAAATGGATGGTGCACCCGAAAACTATGCCCTTGAGCGCGATGGCATTTATACCCGCATTCGCATTGGTAGAGCCGAAGTTTATGTCAGCCATGGCGAGCACACCTACACCATTGAGTATGTGCTGGGCAATCAGGTACGTTTCTTCGATAATTATGATGAGATATATTGGAATGTAACGGGTAATCAATGGCAATTTGCCATCGAAAAGGCTTCGGGCAGTGTACAGTTGCCACAGGATGCTGTAATTGCACAACATACGGGTTACTCAGGCTTTGAGGGCGATACCGGCTGCAACTGTACGGCAAATGAAGTGGCGGCAAATCTTATCCGGTACGAAACAACCAAACCGCTTTCTCCCTACGAAGGATTGACCATCGCTGTCAACTGGCAGAAGGGCATTATCGCTGGCCCCACCGAAGCAGAAATTGAACACGAACAATACTCGCAACAAAAACCTTTGTATTATGCTTTGGCCGGTTTGTTCGTTGTGTTTCTGTATCTCATCATCGCGTGGTTCTTTGTGGGCCGCGACCCTGAAACGGGTGCGATTATTCCGCGCTTTACACCACCTGCCGGGTATGGTCCGGCTGCATGCCGCTATGTGTTGCAGATGGGTTTCGATAAACAGGCATTTACAGCCGCCATCATTAACATGGCTGTTAAAGGACACCTGCAAATTGACAAAAATGGAAAGCATTTTAAGATCGTTAAAATTACGGATGATGAACACATGCTTACTTCGGCAGAAAAGAAAGTAGCGAAAGCACTGTTTACCGGTGGTAAAACAATAACCTTAGATGGGAGTTACAATAGTAAATTAGCGAATGCCGTTTCTGCCTTGACCGAGCAGTTACAAACAGAATTCCGCAAAATTAACTTTCAGAAAAACTGGGGTTGGATGATACCGGCAATTGTGTTGGCGATTGGTGCGGCATTCCTGACACTGCGGGAGCTGATCGAAGTTGATACAGAGCAATTTGCAGTTGTGACCGTTTGTGGGGCGATACTGTTGTTTGTTGTTCCGATTTGCTGGGCGGGCATCTCCAAATTGAGAAAGCCCGGCAGTATTAGCGATAAATTGGGCGGGCTGGTGCCGATTGTGTTTGTTACACTTTTTTTCGGAATGCCTACTCTCTTTTTAAAGGATTTTCTGGTTGAGTCGGACTTGCTGATGCTCGCATTACCATACATTGCCGTTATGCTGGGGCTCATCGTGTTGTGTGCTTACTTCTTTTACCTGATACAAGCACCTACCGTTTCCGGAAGAAAACGCATGGATGAAATTGAAGGACTGAAAATGTTTATGAAAGTAGCTGAGCAAGACAGGCTCAATATGCTTAACCCACCCGAAAAGACCCCGCAGTTGTTTGAACAATTGCTGCCCTACGCCATTGCCCTGAATGTGGAAAATGAGTGGAGTAAAAAATTTGACGCGATCATCAGCCGGGCTATCGAAAACAATGAGTATGAGCCAAAGTGGTATTCGGGCTCATCAGCCTTTCATACGAGCGCAATTTCTGCCAGCTTGGCCTCGTCTTTTACATCTTCAATCAGCAGCACCAGTACACCACCGTCCAGCAGCAGTTCGGGCAGCGGTGGCGGAGGGTCCTCTGGCGGAGGCGGAGGTGGTGGTGGCGGAGGTGGCTGGTAGCGGTTGGCGTTATGGTTACTTGTTAATTATTACCAGGTTTGTATCTCGTTGATTGATAGGTGTTTGTATTAGAACGATAATCAAATACACACAAAGAAAACATTAAGCCGTTAGATATACCGATCCCGTAGCCATGAAGTTTATTATTTCGGGCTTTTAATTGAAGAGTACATCACATCATTATGTGATGTTTTGGATTCATGGTTTGGCTAATTTTAATAGATCAACCAACTAAACCATGAGAACAATAATCAGCACACTGGTATTTATTTTGTTATCTTCTTTAGCGTTTTCGCAGATTCAGATAGGCCTCGGTATAAAAGGTGGTGCTAACATATCATCACTTAATGTAAAATATCAATATACAGATGCGAACGAAGGAAAGGATTATACCGGCAAGTTGGGGTATCAGGGAGGGATTTTTGCGATGTTTAAATTAAAGAAAATTGCCATACAGCCGGAGATACTGTACGCTCAACAGGGAACAAAGTTTGAATTCCAATACCAGAATACAGAGGATTGGAAAGCTGACTTTACATACATTGCTGTACCGGTGCTGGTTAAATACTACGCTTTTGAAATGCCTATTGGTAGTGTTAATGTATTGGCAGGGCCTCAGCTAAGTTTTTTACAAAAAGCGGAAATGAACTTTACTGACATTGATGGTGATGGGGCGCAAAACAGGAATAATACTAACGTGAAGGATATTTTTAATCCATCGGATTTGGTGGTAGTGTTAGGAGTGGGTTTAGATTTACCCTTTGGGTTAACGGTTGATCTTCGTTATAATTTGGGCGTGAAGAATATGTATGATCGTGATTACAATTATTTCAATGAATACGAATTGAAGAACCGGTCATTACAACTTTCGGTAGGGTATAAAATCCTGAAATTTGGTAAGTGAATAGTTTAGGTTAGTAGTTTATAGTACGGGGGCTTCTGATAGAAGCCCTTCTTTTTTATCAGCTAATAACGCCAGAGCCAATCAACTCTTCACCTTCGTACCATGCTGCAAACTGACCGGGCGTGATGGCTTTTTGTGGTTTCTCAAAAATGATGTATAGTCCTTCTTCTTTCTTGAAGAGAGTACACGGTTCAAGCTTTTGCCGGTAGCGGATGCGTGCAACGTAATCTTTGCTTTCACCGTTTTGTAAGGCAAGGTCGGGGCGCACCCAATGTTCATCGGCCGATGGAATGAACAATCCTTTGCGGTGCAAACCGGGATGATCTTCACCCATACCTAAATAAATGGTGTTGGTTTGTGTATCAGTACCGATGATAAACATGGGTTTGGGTTTGCCGCCAATGCGTAAGCCTTTACGCTGGCCAATAGTATAATAATGCGCCCCGTTGTGTTCGCCAATTATTTTACCCATAGCGGGTGCATATACAAACGGTTCGGTGGCGTGTACCAGATCGTTATCGGTTTTACCGTTTTTAAAAACGGGCGCATCGGCCATGATTTCGATGGCCTTACCTTTTTGCGGCAACAGTTTTTGTTGCAGAAAATCGGGCAGGTGTACTTTGCCGATAAAGCATAAACCCTGCGAGTCTTTCTTTTCGGCTGTGGCCAGGCCGGTCTTTTTAGCAATCTCGCGTACTTCCGGTTTTAATAATTCGCCAATCGGAAACAATGCTTTTGAGAGTTGTTCCTGCGTAAGCTGGCATAAAAAATAGCTTTGATCTTTGTTGGGGTCTTTTCCGCCCAGCAAACGGTAAACTTTTTTGCCGTCAACTATAGTTTCATCTTTGCGTGCATAATGTCCTGTTGCCACGTAATCGGCACCAAGTTTTATAGCAGCTTGTAAAAAAATATCGAACTTGATTTCGCGGTTGCATAATATATCGGGGTTAGGTGTGCGGCCGCGCTGGTATTCGGCAAACATATAATCAACAATACGCGCTTTGTATTCTACACTCAGATCAATCGCCTGAAACGGAATGCCAAGATGCTGGGCAACAATCATAGCATCGTTACTGTCGTCAAGCCAGGGACATTCGTTGCTGATGGTAACGGAGTCGTCATGCCAGTTTTTCATGAACATACCGATTACCTCATACCCTTGCTCTTTAAGCAAATATGCTGTAACACTGGAATCAACCCCGCCCGATAAACCGACTACTACTCTTTTTTTCATGCTTTTGCGCAGGCTATTTTTTTACGGTTAAGTCTTCACGCAATAACTCATTCACAATTTCATTGAACCGTTGTTTAAACCGTTCGTGATAAATGCCTGTGCCCGGCCCTTCAAAGCCTGTGTGAATATGTTTTACGGAGCCATCTTTACCAATAAAAACCGTAGTTGGGAAGGCCACTATGCTATTTAAGGCAGGCAATGCTTCTGCGGCCTTAGCTTTATCGTTGGTACCGGCAATCACAAAGTTATAATTCACGCTCCATTTGTCTTTCATTTTTTTAACACGTTCGCTGGCGTAAGCGAAATCGGGTTTACGTTCAAACATCAGTCCGAGAATTTCGACACCACGATGGTTGTTTTGATCGTACCATGCAGATAAAAATTTGGTTTCGTCCATGCAGTTGGGGCACCATGTACCCGAAATTTGTAAAATCACTACTTTATTTTTATAACGATCATCGCTAAGGCTTACCGCATGGCCATCGAGATCAGGAAAACTAAATTCGATTTTAGAATATCCATCCTTTAAGTACGTTAAGGTTTCGGCATTGGCAAGGGTAGCGTTTTTGTTGCGTGTGGCTGTCCAGCGTTTATGGTCACTCAATCCCGACCAGTAATCGCCCGAAAGGGCAGAGTCGTTTTTAACAGCCTTAAACACGTAGATGTGGTTGCCATCGAAGGCACTTAAACGAAGTGTATCGTTAAACACACCGCCTTCTAAAAAGCGATAATCGCCAGTATTTGTTAAGAAAGTCCCTTCGGCATAATTGCCCTTTTGCCGGATAATGCCAATGGCGTGCGTGGTATCGGTTTCGTTGGTAAACACGGTTTGGTATGTGCCTGTAAAATCGGTAACATTTTTTAGTGTATCGGTTTTACCGAAACGGTAATCGTGACCGAAGGCCGCTTTAAACGGAAGCTGGTAATCGTTATTATAATTCAAAACAAAATATCCGGTGAGGCTATCGTTTTTAATGGCCGCTTTTATCTCGGCATCAAAAACATGAAGCACCATGCGTATCGAATCGCTCGTAACCGTAACTTCATCAAGGAGTAATTGCTCGCCTGCATTTTTAATATAGACATCAACCCCTCCGGCCGAATCGTTTACTATCCGAAACGTAAAGGGAAGTTCCTGCCCCTGCATGTGCAGCACCCCGCGCCAGGTTCCGGTTTTCAGGTTGTTTTGGGTGCCTGAACAGGAAAACAAGACCAGTGCGGGGAATAAAAAGACTAAAAAACGCATGTATTGGGTTTTAATGAAAACTGAACACAAAAATGCGATAAATGATTCTATTTTATTTCAGTTAATAGTTAATAGTTAACCGTTATTCGTGGCATTTTTACGGATAACTATTAACGGATAACGGATGTTTGGAGATCTAAAAGTAATAGAACTGGCTTCGGTGCTGGCAGGCCCCAGCGTAGGACAATTTTTTGCCGAACTGGGTGCCGAAGTAATTAAAGTCGAAAACCTGAAAACAGGCGGTGATGTTACGCGAACCTGGAAAGGCAAGGGCGAACTAACGGATGACCGGTCGGCATACTTTTGTTCGGTAAACTGGGGCAAGAAATCCGTAGCGGTCGATCTCACAACAGAACAGGGAAAATCTATCGTACAAAAACTAATTGCCACTGCCGACATCGTAATTGCCAGCTATAAACCGGGCGATGCCGAAAAATTAGGCGTATCGTACAAACAACTAACAACGATCAACCCGAAACTTATCTACGGACAAATAACCGGTTATGGTTCGGATAATGATCGTGTGGGGTACGATGCAGTGATTCAGGCCGAGAGCGGTTTTATGGATTTGAATGGCGAAGCCAATGGCCTGCCTGTCAAAATGCCCGTAGCCCTGATTGATGTATTGGCCGGACATCAGTTGAAAGAAGCTTTGTTGGTTGCATTGTTGCAACGCGAGCGAACAGGTGCGGGCAGTTTTACAGAAGTTTCGTTGATACAAACGGCTGTTTCATCGCTTACCAATCAGGCAACTAACTGGTTAGTGACCGGTAAACTTCCGGCACGACAGGGATCGCTGCACCCGAATATCGCCCCTTATGGCGAAACATTTACCACGCGCGATGGGAAACGAGTGTTGTTGGCTGTTGGCAGCGACCGTCAGTTTTTCGATTTGCTTCGCGTGTTGAACATTGATCCGATCACGTTTGAACAAAAGTTTTCGACCAACCACCGCAGAATCGAAAACCGCGAAGCATTAGGGCAGGTGTTAGCCGATGCTATTTCGCAACGAACTTCTGCCGAATTGTTCGTACAGATTAATGCCTTAAAAATACCAGCGGGTATTATACAGAATGTGCAGGAGGTGTTCGATATGAAAGAAGCGCAAGCACTTTTAATGCGTGGCGGTAACCTTACCGGAGTGCGCACATTTGTTGCTTTGGGCAATACCCTTGCTTATCCGCAGCTTTTACCACCTCCTCATTTTGGCGAACATACTCAGGAGGTTTTAAATAGCCTTGTTTAGAAGCTATCTCCTATAATATAGTAGCGCAATCAGGCGTCAGACGGCTGTTTACTCCGGCAATCAAGCCATCAGACGACTATGCTGTACCCGGAAAGGCAAGCCGTATATACAACCATACTGCCTCAACTGGAAAAACTGGTTTAACGAGTTGGTTTTCGAGTATTTTCGCAAATCGAAAACCTATTATATATGAAACATATTACACGATTATTGTTTTTAGCCGTGATGCTGTCCGGAGGTTTGGTTTTTGCCCAGCCCGGTATGGCACCTCCGCAGGCACCCAAAGATCCGATTGTGGATGCCATCATTAAAGAAGCAACCGGAAACTCACAGCTCGAAAAACTTGGGCATGAGTTGATGGATGGCATTGGCCCTCGTTTGGTAGGCTCGCCCAAGATGCAACTGGCGCACGATTGGGCAGTTGAAAAATATAAAGGCTGGGGCATTAGCGCACGCAACGAAAAGTGGGGCGAATGGCGCGGATGGGAGCGCGGTATCACACACATTGATATGACTGCCCCGTGGGTGAAATCGCTGTCAGGCCAGCAGTTGGCCTGGAGCCCCAACACAAAAGGAAAAACCGTTACCGGTGATGTGGTGATTTTGCCTGATCTCGCAGATTCCATAGCGTTTCAAAAATGGCTGCCATCGGCAAAGGGTAAGTTTGTCATGATCTCAATGAATCAGCCAACCGGTCGGCCGGATAATAACTGGGAAGAGTTTGGTACAAAAGAATCGTTCGAGAAAATGAAAAAAGAGCGTACCGATTTAACCAATGCCTGGAACGAGCGCATCCGTAAAACAGGTAAGAACAACAACACGTTGCCATTGGTGTTAGAGAAAGCCGGTGCAGCCGGTATTGTGATGTGCTACTGGTCGCGCTGGTCAGGTTCGAATAAAATTTTCGGAGCGAAAACCAAAAAAATCCCAACGATTGATTTGATGTTAGAAGATTATGGTTTGTTATACCGTTTAGCGGAATCGGGTAAAGCACCTAAAATCAGTGTACGTGCCGACTCGAAAGAAACCGGTGTTGTGCCTACGTTCAACACGATGGCCGAAATCAAAGGCACCGAAAAGCCAGATGAATATGTTATGCTTTCTGCACACTTTGATTCATGGGATGGCGGAACCGGTGCAACCGATAACGGAACGGGCACATTGGTGATGATGGAAGCCATGCGCATTTTGAAAGCGGTTTATCCGAATCCGAAAAGAACTATTTTGGTCGGGCATTGGGGAAGTGAAGAGCAAGGACTGAACGGTTCGCGTGCATTCGTAGAAGATCATCCCGAAGTAGTGGCTAATTTGCAGGCGTTGTTTAACCAGGACAACGGTACAGGTCGTGTTACAAACATCAGCGGGCAGGGGTATTTGCATGCGTATGAGTTCATCACCCGTTGGCTGGCCAAAGTGCCACGCGAGTACAAGGATAAGTTAGAAACAAACTTCCCGGGCAGTCCGGGTGGGGGAGGTTCCGACTTTGCTTCGTTTGTAGCGGCAGGCGCACCGGGTTTTTCACTGAGCTCGTTAAGCTGGGCTTACGGTACATTCACCTGGCATACCAATCTCGATACTTATGATAAAATTGTTTTTGACGATGTGCGTAACAATGCCATCTTAACAGCCATATTGGTGTATCAGGCTTGTGAAGACCCGAACAAAACACCGCGCGAAAAAATTGTTCTTCCCTTCAACTACCGGACAAACGAGCCGGGCAAGTGGCCTGAACAACGCAGCCCTACCCGCAAAGGTGGATTAGATTAATATTCTTTTTTTGATGATTATAAAACGAGGCTGCCAAAAATGGCAGCCTCGTTTGTTATGTTATTGTTAAGAATAATTTCATACTTGTTGCAGTTGAGGTGAATATAGTGTTGTGAATGATTTGTTCTAATCTAAAGAACTCAAAAATTCTTAAAAATTCTATCTATCAGTAATCTGATTCATATAGTTATTATAAGCTGTTTCATCTTCCCAGAACCATTTTTTCTTTTTCATCCAACAATTTGGATTGGGAATGGCCTCTGCTTTAATAAATATAGCCGGTGGGTGGTTTTTTAGTATTTCCCGGTAATATTCTTTGGTATAATTTTTCTTATCCGAGGCTGTTAAATGATGTAATGGCTTTAAATAAATTAGTTGTAAGGTTTCTTTATTAATTACTTTAAAGTGTTTTTCCCAACCGCTCCAGCCATCATTAAGTGAGATTGCAGTATGAATAAATTGTGCTTTAATCGTGTCGTTACTTAATATGTAAGTTCCCCATCTGCCCAACAATTTCATTTCATTGGTTGTGTCCTTTGCCATGTTGATTAAAAAATCCGGTAACTTATCCGGGGAACTTGACCTGTCAGACCCATACAAATTTTGGATTGCAAGTCCGTCACTAAAGAACAAGTAATTCATGTAAAAGTCGTCTTGCTGCATCTCGCTGTAATACCCATCTAAGTGAATTAGGTCATTCAGCTCTTTTTTACTATCGGTGTATTTGTATGTGAAATTATAGGATAAGGTTTTAGGTATTTTATTGATACATCCAACAATGGCAATTATTGAAGTGAGCAAACTTATTTTGAATAGGATTTTCATAGAATAAAAATGAATGCCCCCAATATACCCAATCGCTTTTTCTAAAACATCATACCCGGTTTGTGGAACATTAGAGATAAAATGAAGTCATAAAAAAAGCCCCTTACGAGGCTTCTGTTTTCTTAATGATGATGACCGCCCGGCCCGTGTACGTGGCCGTGTGCCAATTCATCGGCCGAGGCTTCACGCACATCCATTACCTCAATGGCAAAGTTTAATTCAACACCTGCCAGCGGGTGGTTGGCATCTACTGTAACGCTGTCGGCATTTACTTCGGTAACCGTTACAATTTGCGATCCGTGATTGCCTCCGGCCGAAAACTGCATACCTGCCTTTACTTCCTGATCACCGAAAGCCGAACGCGGTACTTTCTGAACCTGTTGTTCGCTGCGTACTCCGTAACCTTTTTCAGGACTAACCTTTATGTTAAACTTATCGCCTTTGGCTTTTCCTTCCAGCCCTTCTTCCATGCCCGGTATTAAATTGCCAATACCCTGAATGTAATGCAGCGGTTCACGACCCTGGCTGCTGTCCAATACAGTGCCGCTGTTGTCTGTTAATGTGTAATGAATGGCCGCTACTTTGTGTTTCCCGATTTTCATAATGAATGTGTTATACAGCTACACTGCGCAGCCGTGTTTATCCGGTAAAAGTAATCAATGTTTAAAGTAAATCCGCACGAAATTAAAAGCCCTTTTGCCGCATACGCTATGCAGAGAGAAATTTATACCGTACACATAACAGGACGGATCACTCGTAAAACATCCTGCTCATTTTATAAAATATTGCTGCGATAATTACCAAAAGTGGTAATTATATGCGTTTTTGTGCGCTTACTTTTTAACACCATTCTACTATGGCAGATTCAGTTGTTTTGGGAATCGACATCGGTGGCTCACATTTAACCGCAGCATTGGTGGATGAGGCTACACGAAAGTTTGTTCCCGATTCATATATACGCATGCGCGTAAATTCAAAAGGCAGGGCTGAGGAAATTTTAGATACATGGGCCACGGCCATTCAGTCGGTCTATCAGAAATTTCCAACACCTGTAAAAAAAATTGGTATCGCCATGCCCGGCCCGTTCGATTACGAAAACGGCATATCGTTAATTAAAGGATTGGATAAATACGAGGCACTATACAAAATAAATGTAAAAGAAGCGTTGGCCGAAAAACTGGACATTGCACCATCGGCTATTTTAATGATGAACGATGCTGCCTGTTTCTTACGCGGTGAGGTTTATTATGGGGCAGCGCAGGGGCATCAGCATGCCATTGGCATTACGCTGGGTACCGGTACAGGCAGTGCAGTTCACCGACATGGTATTACACACGATGCCAATCTGGGGCCTTCACCGTTTATGGACGGCCTGGCCGATGAATATTTTTCGACACGGTGGTTTATAAAGCGCTATGCCGAACAATCAGGCAAACAGGTTAACGATGTGAAAGCGCTGGTAGGGTTGTACACGACCGAAGAAGCGGTAAAAGAAATATTTGAAGAATTTGCCGGTAACCTTGTCGTTTTTTTAGAAGGCTTTACGCGAAAAGAGAAACCCCGGATTATTGTTATGGGCGGAAACATTGCGCAATCGGCCGATTTGTTTATGGATAAATTAGTCAATGGTTTGGCCGATCGCGGTATTTTTATTCCCATTGTATTGGCGAAGTTAGGCGAAGAAGCTGCAATTTTGGGAGCGGCCAGTTTATTTGAAAACGACCCTTCGCATCAAACAATTTTGTAACAAGTTTAAAGCACAAATATGGAATTTCGATTAAAGAGTAACGAACGTGTTGCCGTGTTTGCCGAAATCGGTGAATACCTGAAAGGATTAAACCTTACGGTTGTATCGCACGATTTTCAGCGGCCGTGGGGCGGATTTTTTGTGATCGATGAAACACAGGCAAAGTTGTTTGCCGAATTGTTTTTTCCGGGTGTTGATCTTTCTTCATTGCGCATCAGCGGAAAGCTAAGTCCAAAAATTTTAGTGGTTGAGCCGGGTAAAAGATTGTCGTGGCAGTACCATTACAGGCGTGCCGAAATCTGGCGTGCGGTATCGGGTAAGGTTGGCGTTGTTACCAGCCTTACGGATGAAGAAAAAGACACGCACACATTAAACCCGGGCGATGAGATACGCTTAACACAAGGCCAGCGCCATCGCTTGGTGGGGTTAACCAACTGGGGCGTCTTAGCGGAAATCTGGCAACATACCGATACGCAAAACCCTTCTGATGAAAACGACATCGTGCGTGTGCAGGATGATTTTGGAAGATAGAGGGGGTTAGGTGTTGGACACTATTCTATTGGAAGTGGTATAAAAACACCAGCACCGCATTAAAGGCAGGTTTCGGATTGTCTTTTATTTCCAGCGTTACATCGACTTCAAACTTGGTAACACCGCGCAGATTCACAATCGAATGAAGCTTGGCACGCATACGCACCTCGCTGTTCACGAGCACGGCCTGGTTAAACTTCAAACTACTGATGCCGTAATTGATCATCATCTTTACATTACGGAACTCGGCAATCTGATCCCACAAATGCGGTACTAACGATAACGTGAGATAACCGTGTGCGATGGTGCTTTTAAAATCGGTTTCTTTAGCCGCGCGTTCCGGGTCGGTGTGTATCCACTGGTGGTCTAATGTGGCATCGGCAAACTGGTTGATTTGCGCTTGTGTAATCTTCAGGTAATCCGATACACCAAGTTCTTTACCTTTGTATGTTTCAAATTCTGCGTAACTGCTGATCAATAAGGCCATAATGTGTGGTGGTTTGCGCTAAAATAATGAATTTTGGCACGTGTAGTTTTTAAACCGATGGCAAAAAAGCAAAGTTTTTCGTTTGAAACCCGCTTGGTGGAATACAAAGACACGCTGGTGTCGGCCGTGGCAGAGATCCCCGTAGCTATTGTAAAGCAGTTGCCGCAAGGCCGTGTGCGGGTAGAGGGGAAGCTAAACCAAACCCCGTTTAACTTAGCCATCCAATCGAAAAAAAATGGCGCGAAATACCTGAGCGTGAGCATGGCCATGCGCAGGGAAGCAAAGATTAAACCCGGTGATAAGTTTACACTAAGTTTTACGATTGTCGATCCCGACAAATTAGAGTTGCCCGAAGAAATGGAGGCCGTATTGGCGCAAGACGATGAAGGCGCAGCGAAATGGAATAAGCTAACGGTCGGCCTTCAGCGCAGTTTGGTGCATTATATTAACTCAACCAAAAATGTTGACTTGCGTATCGAGCGTGCATTATACCTGATCAACAAAGTGAAATCGGGCGAGTACGATAAACGGATGAAGAAATAGTATGCCCCCTAACACCTAAGTCCTAATCCCTGATAAATCCATTGTCCTACCCGATACACGATATAATCCCCCAACTTAAAGAAAAATTAGCGGTCAGTCCGATAGTTATTCTTCAGGCACCGCCCGGAGCGGGAAAAAGTACCGTGCTTCCGTTAGCGTTATTGCATGAGCCGTGGCTTGCGAACAAAAAAATTATCATGCTGGAACCCCGCAGGCTGGCGGCACGGTCGGTAGCCATGCGCATGGCAAGTTTGTTAGATGAGGAAGCCGGTGAAACCATTGGCTATCGTGTGCGCTTTGAAAATAAAGTTAGCGCCAAAACACGGCTCGAAGTTGTTACGGAAGGAATCCTCACGCGTATGATCCAAACCGATAATGCGTTGGAAGGTGTTGGCATGGTAATCTTCGATGAGTTTCATGAACGCAGTTTGCAGGCCGATCTTGCGCTTGCCTTGAGCCATCAGGTGCAAAGCGTGTTGCGCGATGATTTACGGTTGCTCATCATGTCGGCAACGTTAGATGGTGAAAAAATTTCGAGCCGTTTAGGCAATGCGCCCATCCTTACCAGCGCGGGCAGGCAGTTTCCGGTTACCATCATTCACACAACACCAGATAAAGACGATAGGATTTCAACATCGGTTACGAAAGCCATCGTCAAAGCATTGCGCGAACAGCAAGGCGATATGTTGGTGTTTCTTCCCGGCACGGGCGACATTATGCAGGTAGAGCAACAGTTAGCAGAAGCTAACGTATCGGCAGTGGTTACTCCGTTGTATGGCGATCTTCCCTTTAAGAAACAGCAGGAAGCCATTGTGCCTCATGTCAATGGCGCACGTAAAATTGTGCTGGCTACCGCCATTGCCGAAACATCGCTTACCATCGAAGGCATCACTACCGTAATTGATAGCGGCTACGCCCGTGTTCCGGTGTTTGATCCACGCAGCGGACTCACACGCCTCGAAACTATTCGCGTAACCAAAGACGCGGCCGATCAGCGTGCCGGTCGTGCCGGTCGTTTAAGTGCCGGTGTATGTTACCGGCTATGGTCGGTTGCTACGGAACATATCTTGCAACCTGCCCGTCAGCCGGAAATTTTAGAAGCCGATCTCACCACGTTAGTATTAGAACTTGCGCAGTGGGGCGTGCAGGATGTGAACCAGTTAAACTGGATTACGCCTCCGCCTGCGGGAGCTGTAAATCAGGCGATTGAATTATTGCAAGCGCTGGAAGCATTAGAGGGCAACAAGATTACCGCGCGCGGAAAAGAAATGCTGAAGTTGCCCACGCATTCGCGGATCGCACACATGCTGTTGGTCAGCGAAAATAAAGCGCTGGCGGCCGATGTGGCGGCATTGCTCGAAGAGCGCGACCCGTTGCCACGCGAGAGCGGAAGCGATTTAAGTTTACGGGTAGAAGTGCTGCGCAAATGGCGGGCAGGCGAACGTGTATCGGCCGAGCGGTCAGTGCTAGAACGTATCGAACGGCTTTCCTTGTCGTGGCGCAACATATTTAAGGTATCGGCAGATAACACTCCGCCTGTTGATGAAGAAGTGGGGCGGTTAATTATGGAGGCTTACCCCGAACGCATCGCCCGACAACAGGAAAAGCACGGCTTACGATACAAACTCGCAAACGGTCGAACTGCCGCCTTGCCCCAACATGATCCGCTGTTGCGCGAAGAGTGGTTAGCCATTGCACACCTCGATGCCGGCTCGAAAGAAGGAAAGATTTTTCTGGCAGCACCCATTGCCAAAGAACACCTGTTAAAACAATCTATTGAACAGGAAGTTGTAAAGTGGGATGCCGAACGTGAGATGATTGTCGCACACACCGAAAGCCGTATCGGTAATGTAGTAGTAGCCAATCGACCGATACAAAAAATAACAGACGACCTGCGTATCAAAATAATATGCGAAGCTGTTCGCGATGAAGGATTAAAGTTGTTGAACTGGACTGAAGCCCATACGCAATGGCAGGCGAGGGTAATGAGCCTTCGCACCTGGCGACCGACAGAAGACTGGCCAGATGTGTGTAACGAAAAATTAGTACAGACAACCGAACAGTGGCTTGCACCGTTTTTGGGTTTGGCCAACAAACGTATCGATTTGCAACGGCTTGATGTACAAGCCATGCTCAATGCCATTCTTCCGTGGGAGTTGCAGGCATTGTTAGACAAGCTTGCGCCTGTAAAACTACAAGTGCCCAGCGGCTCGAACATATCCGTACAGTATTATGCCGATGGTGCTCCGCCTATCATGGAAGTGCGTTTGCAGGAAATGTTCGGTTTGCCCGAAACACCTTTTGTCAATGAAGGGCGTACTCCCGTTTTGTTGCATTTATTGTCGCCCGGGTATAAGCCGGTGCAGGTAACGCAAGACTTAAAAAGTTTCTGGCATACCACCTATCACGAAGTGCGCAAAGAATTGCGAATGCGCTATCCGAAACACCATTGGCCGGAAGATCCCTGGACAGCCGAAGCAGTGCGGGGTGTGAAACGGAAATCACATTGATGTATCAGGGTTGATAATGATTCGGATTGGGATTGAATTTCATTAGTTTAGCAACTTAGTTCATACAGTATGAAAGCACGTATTTTAACAATATCTATTCTCTTAGTCGCACACGTATTATTTGCACAAGCAAAAAAAATAACAGCGGATGACCGGTACATTCAGGAAACAAAAAAACTTGCTAAAAACAGTTTGGTGATAAATGCCTTTGCAGAGATCGACCGGTTAAACCCTGTAACCATTGCCGAGTTGATTACATTAAATGAAATCGCTGCACCGCCTTTTAAAGAAACCGAGCGTGCTAAAAAATTTCAGCAGATGTTAACCGAAGCAGGCGGGGTAAAGGTGTGGATCGACAGCATTGGCAACGTACTGGCGTTGCGCAAAGGCGTGAAAGGCGGTCGTGTTGTTGCTATTGACGGACATTTAGATACCGTGTTCCCGGAAGGTACCGATGTAACCGTAAAACGAAAAGGCGATACCCTGTATGCACCCGGCATTGGCGACAACGCCCGTGGGTTGATGGTTGTGCTCACGGTTTTACGGGCTATGGAAAAAGCGAAAATCAAAACCAACGATGACGTTTTGTTTGTAGGCAGTGTTGGTGAAGAGGGCATGGGCGACCTGCGCGGGGTGAAATACCTTTTCGGAAAAAGCGGTGTAAAAATTGACGCATGGATTTCGATAGACGATTACGGGATTTCCAATGTGAACAACAGCGGTACGGGTTCGTTGCGCTACCGTGTAACCGTGAAAGGCTCAGGCGGACATTCGTGGATTGATTTCGGGCTGGGTAATCCGCATCATGCGCTGGCGAAAATAATCCATTATTATACCGATGCGGCTACTGATTTTACAGCGAAGGCAAAAGCTAAAACAACATTTAACGTTGGCCGCATGGGCGGAGGCACCTCGGTAAACGCTATTCCGTTCGAATCGTGGATGGAAGTGGATATGCGCTCGGAAGATGTTGCCGGTCTTCGCACAATCGATTCTATTTTTAATGCTTCGGTATATAAAGGGCTTGAACAGTACAACAAAACCATCGGACAAGGCCCGCCTTTAACCGTAAATATCGAACAGGTTGGCTTCAGACCATCGGGTACGCTGGATGCGAAAACCCCATTGATCCAGCGATCGCTTGCTGCGGTACAATACATGGGCTATGCACCGGCATTAAAAATGATGTCGGGCAATGCCAACATCCCCATTGCCAAAGGCATTCCGGCTGTTACGCTGGGTTGGGGTGGCGTAGGCGAACATGCCCATGCCTTAAACGAATGGTGGTTAGACCACAACGGTACCGATGCCATTAAACTGGCGTTGCTCACATTGCTGGGGGAAGCCGGTATCAGTAAAAAATAATGGTGGGCAAGTCCTTACTTTATTTTTGTTAAATCTGTTTTAAGGATAACAATATCGCGGAGTTGATCAGACGGTTTTGGCCGGTGATCTTCGGTGTAGCCATTCCATTGGCTGTTGGCTATATAATAGAGTGTATTACCTGCGATACACCCGTTGGTTGGTTCGCCAAATTGGGGATGCGCCTGATCAATGACAGTAACTCCGGTAATGGCCGAAACATCGGCATTTAAGAAAAACCGGCTCACCCGCATGGGTGTTGTGCCATTTTGTATAGCGATGAGCGAATGCCCAAACCACAACAGTCCATCAATACCTTTTAATGAAACTTCGCGTGTGTTCAGTAAAAGCGAGAGGTTTTTGGTGCTTACCTCTAACCGGTAAATACCCTGGATATAATCGGCTATGAACAGGTAACGCTCATCATCCGAAAAGGTAATGCCCTGTATGCTCTGAAATTCAGAAGAAGTAAACCAAGGGACAATTTTTTTAGTGACTTCATCAATCGTAAAAACAGTATTGGTGTTGCTGTCAGAAATAAAAACCGTTCCGTCCCTGCTCAGGATTAAATCGCCCGGTACTGCGTTTGTATTTTGCGGAAACTCATATTTGGCTAACAGTTTCCGTGTACGTAAATCGTACTTGAATATGGCAGCGGTTGTTGTGCTGTCGAAGTTTTTCATTTCCGGCAGGGGCGATGCACCCGCCCATAATACCTGGTTGGCATCATCAACTTTTAGTGAGAGTACCGATGTTAACCCGTCTTGTGCCTCTGTTGTAAAATCGCTTGTGCCGTTATTACCGATAAGAATGATTTTTCGTTTATGCACACTGGTAACATACAATCCACGTTTGCCCATGGCAATTGTTTCGGGGTGCAATGCCCTGTCGCGTATCACGTGCGCTTGTTGTGAATGGACTATGGGTTTAACAAGCTCACGTTGCAGCGTAAGTAATTTTTTAAACTCTTCGTCATCGGCAAGCCCTTTTAATTCATCAATAGCAAGATCGAACGAGGCATTCGTGAGGATAGCCTGTTTAAGGAATCGAACAGCTTCGGGGTTCCGGTTCGTGAGCGCGCAGGCAATTCCACGCTGGTATTGTATGCCCTGATGGTACGGGTGTAACGCGCTTGCCTGCACGATCATCTCGTAAAACAACGGGTAATCCTGTGCCTTACGCGCTTCGGTTGCACGGGTATAATAGTATTGAACATTCTTTTCCTGTGCGTATGTACATAGCGAGAGTACCACAAAAAGGGATAATAAAAGAGAGTTTTTCATCATCGTAATAAATGTGAATTGGGTATTTTTAAAAAGTTCTTAAATTTCAGATAAAATAATTGTTTTGGATTCACTTAGTTTGGGGTAATTTCAAACTCGGCTCTGCAAAGTACATAACAATGTAAAAATGAAGCTTCGCAATATTATTTGGGTGCTTTTAGTAGTGGTTTCCTGCAAGGAAGAAGACACCACTGCGCTTAAAAACGAAGTGATCGAAACTGACAAAAACTTTGCCATCCGGGCAAAAGAAAAGGGCATTGCCGAAGCATTTGTATATTATGCCGATGAAAAAGTAATTAAACCAGAGGCAGGCAAACAACCCATTGTTGGTAAATATGCGTTGATGGAATTTTTTGATGACAACCCGCCCGCTTATTCATTAACATGGGAACCTCTGCGGGCCGAAGCCAGCGGTAATTTAGGATATACCTTTGGTGGTTATACATTGAAAACAAAAAATGCCAGTGGTAACGACACCACATTGTACGGCAATTACATCTCTGTATGGAAACGTAAAAAAGACGGTACGTGGCGTTACGTTATCGATACGGGTAACCAAACACCCGGCCCGGTAAAAATCCAGCAGTAACCTAACGCAATTATACCTCGTAATGGGTGATATGCCTTTACCGCAGATCAGGTTACTTTTACAAGCACATCTATGTACCGGATTTTAGCTTTTCTGTTAATAATTGCCCCGCATTTTATCATTGCGCAGGAAAACAACTTTGTGTTGCGCAACTACACTGCCGCACATGGATTGCCCCAATCGCAAGTCAATGCCATGATTGAAGACGCCAACGGGTACTTATGGTTGGCAACGTATGGCGGTGGGCTGGCACGGTTCGATGGTCAGCACTTTAAAGTATATACAACGCTGGATGGTATGCTCAGCAACATTGTGTTAGACCTGAAAATAGATGCTCAGCAAAATATATGGGCTGTACACCCTGCGGGCGTATCAAAGTTTGATGGAATCACTTTTAAAACATTTGGGGCGGTAACAAACAATACAAACCGGAATGCTGTAAAACGTGCATTCATTGTTGATGACACCACATTTGTGCTGGCAGCACCCGGTTTGCTCGGTAAAATTTATAACGACTCTGTTTACTATTGGGATAAGCATTTCATGCCCGATCGATTCATTTACAGGATTTATCAGTTCGCAACGGGTGAGCTTTGTATTATGATGAGCGGGGGCGAGGTACTGATAAAAAGTAAAGCGGGCGTAAAATCTGCAGGGTTTACCCCCAAAGATCAAACGGTGTATTCGGCATATCGCGAAAACAACACCCTCAACCTCGAAACATATTCGCCTATTGATTATTCGATGAAAGTGTACCGGATTGATCCCGCCAAAAACTCAATGCTGGAAGAAACTAAAACCGAAGATTACACCGTGTTATTGGCAGACCCCCAACGGCAGCAACGGTGGATATTGGATAAAGAGAGAAGACTGGTTCGGGTAAACACCGTAACCAATGCCCGCGAAATTGTGATAACGGATAAGGCAATTAATCACGTAATCCACGATAGTGAAGGAAATACGTGGATCGGCACGAATGGTGGCGGGTTGTTTAAATACTATCATCAGGATTTTACCCTGATCGAACCAGAAAAACTTACAGCCGTAATGGCCGTGCTGAAAGATGGCGAAACACTTTGGTCGGGATCGATGCAACACGGCCTTTGGAAATTCGACCGGGGTGCCGTGCGCAATTTCCGAAGTAACGAAGAGTTCATAAGCCTGGCGCGCAGTGCCGATGGAACCGTTTGGGCAGGAGGCTTGAATGGTGTAGGGCGGTTCGATAAAAGTAAAAATGATTTTACGTGGTTCACGATGAAAGACGGCCTCGCGGGTAATCTTATTATGAGTATTCAGTTCGATGATAACCAGAACGCATGGATTACCACCGGAAACGGCATAAGCTATTACGATGGCAACAGGTTTATAAACTACCATGAAAAAGACGGGCTGTTAACCAATCGCCTTCAGTGCGGTTATTATTCAAAGAAATACAAAACATTGTACGCGGGCAGCGATTTGGGCATTAGCACGATAAAGGATGGTAAAACCGGGGTGTTACAGTTTAAAGAATTTATAAACACGTCTATACTGAGCATCAATCCGTATCGCGATTCGTTACTACTTATCGGTTCGGGCGGGGCTGGCTTTTTAGTGTATAATCCTGCAAATGAACAAACACACATTTATACCACGCATGACGGCCTTGTATCGGATTTTATATATTTCATAGCTGCCGATAACGAAGGTGTAATTTGGGTGGGAAGCGAAAAAGGCATTAGCCGGTTAACCTTAGATGAGTCGCTGGCGATTACAGAAAACATTCATTTTGATCACGAAAACGGGCTAATCGGTGTAGAAACCAATCAAAATGCCTTTTCGATTCATGGCAATGAAAAGCTGTTTGGCTTAATCGATGGATTGTATCGTTACAATGAATTGAACGATACCAATACCCGGTCATTTGATGTACACTTAACCGATGTTGAAGTTTTTTATGGTGAAGAATCATCACGCCAGTACGCAAACGGTACTACGGGTGCATTTAGAATACCCGATCACCCTGTATTTCCGCACGATAAAAACCATATAACGTTTTCATTCAATAAGGTTGATAAGCTTTATCCCAAATCTGTAAAGTTTAAATACCAGTTGGTTAATTACGATAAAGGCTGGTCGAAACCGTCTTCAATCCGGCAGGTAACGTATAGTAATTTGCCTCCGGGCAGATACGAATTTGTTGTTATGGCAACCAACCATAACGGAAGCTGGTCAGGCAAAACAGTTGGTTATCCGTTTACCATTGAGGCGGCTTTTTACCAGAAAGCATCATTTTGGATTGTGGCCGGATTGCTGATAGCGGGTTTAATTGCAGGTGTGGTTTACTGGCGCATCCGGCAACGGGTAGCAAAAGCGATGTTGCGCGAAAAAATCAGGGTACAGGAACAGGAAAGCCTTCGAAAAGAAATCGCACGCGATTTTCATGATGAAATGGGCAACCAGTTAACACGCATTATTAATTATGTGAGTTTACTCAAGCTCAACGGAAACGTGACGAATAGCCCGATGTCGCGTAACGAGTTGTACACGAAAGTTGAGAACTCGGCCAAGTATTTATATACCGGTACGCGCGATTTCATTTGGTCTATTGATCCGGTAAACGATGATTTGGCCAAGCTGTTTATTTACATCCGCGATTTTGGTGAGAAATTGTTTGAAGAAAAAGATATTAAGTTCAGGGCTTTTAATACGATTAAAAGTAATATGAAACTGCCGTATGGGTTTAGCCGTGAAGCAAACCTGATTTTTAAAGAAGCTATGACCAATACGTTTAAAGCATCGCAGGCGAAGAATGCTTCGTTCTCGCTTATGCCTTACGAAAACGGATTTGAGTTTAGGTTTGAAGATGATGGCGTAGGGTTTAATGCCGGTAACAGTCCGGCTATGGGTGGTATGAAAAACATCTTTGACCGTGCCGAAAAACTTAAAGCAAAACTATCGGTTAACAGCAGCGTGGGTAACGGTACAAAAATTTCATTGATCTTTCAGTTCGAAAATAAAATTAATTATGTCACTGCCATTTAAAAAAAGGGTTGTTATTATTGAAGACGACCAGGAAATCCGCGACAGCTTTAACCTGATTGTAAACAGTTCGCAGCGTTTTCTGGTAGTGAGTACGTACAGTAATTGCGAAGATGCCATTGCGGCACTAAGCAGGGATAAACCCGAAATCGTATTGATGGACATTGAACTGCCCGGCATGAATGGTATTAAAGGCACGCAGATAATCCGTGATAAAAACCCCAACACCGAAATTATCATGGTAACGGTTTATGAAGATAGTGACTTGGTGTTTGAGGCGCTCAAGGCCGGGGCATCGGGGTATATTACCAAAAGCGCAAACTATACCGAGTTATTAAATGCACTCGAAGAAATTGTGCGTGGCGGTGCGCCCATGAGCAGCCGTATTGCCCGCATGGTAATCGATAATTACCATATTAATCCTAACTCACCGTTAACCAAGCGCGAAACAACCATATTGCAATTAATTTCAGAAGGAAAAACCTATACCCAGATTTCTGAAGAGCTGTTCATTTCGAAAGAAACGGCAAAAACACATATTAAAAACATCTACTCCAAGTTACAGGTAAACAGTAAATCAGAGGCCATTGCAAGAGCCAACCAGGATAAACTGATTTAGTGTATTGTTTTCTCGCTAATCCAAAATGGGTGACGGGCTTTGGCTCGTCATTTTTTTTTTGTGGATGGCAGCGCGATGCAAAAGCCCTAATACAAACGATTGTAGGAAAGTACAAACAGATTGTTGTTTGTGTCGATTGAATTTACCTAACGCAATACGTGGTATGCATGGGTTAGTAATATGGCTTTCGTTACGTGATTTTTTTTATCCGTTTGTTCAGGATTTTTGAACTAATGCGTGCTATTAAAATGATGGATGCGCAGCGTTTATTTAAACATCTTACTTATGAAGAGAATTTTATTACTGTTTTTTGGGTGTTCGCTCACCTTGTATGCAGCGGCACAAGAGCGATTGGTTACAGGCCGGGTTACATCGTCAGACGATGGCGGTGCATTGCCGGGTGTTAATGTGGGCATTAAAAACTCACCGGGCGGCACGGTTACCGATACCGATGGAAATTTTACGATAAACGTTCCATCGGCCGATGCCGTGCTTGTGTTTTCATTTGTCGGGCACATTACACAAGAGGTTCCCGTTGCCGGCAAGTCAACCATTGATGTCGTGTTAAAGTCTGATCTCAAACAGCTTTCGGAGGTTGTTGTTACCGGACAGGGCGCAGGTATTGAAAAGCGCAGGCTGTCAACAACGGTTGATGTTGTGGCGGCCGATAAATTCAGGTTTGCGCCAGCACTAAGGCTTGATCAGTTGTTGCAATCCCAACTTCCGAATACACAAATCAATATGGCTTCGGGTTCACCGGGTTCTAACTCGATTATCCGTTCGCGTGGGGTTTCATCGGCATTGAAATCAACCACACCGGTTATTTACATTGATGGTGTTCGGGTCGATAACCTGAATACAGCCAGTGCTTTATCAGTAGGTACAGGTGGTGCGCAAAGTAGTGCCTTGTCCGACATACCGGTAGAAGATATTGACCGTATTGAATTTGTGAAAGGCGGTGCGGCTACAACTTTGTATGGGGCTGATGCGGCCAATGGTGTTATTCAAATTTTTACCAAGCGCGGTAAAGCCGGGCAAAGCCAGTTTAGTTTTGAAACACAATTAGGAACCATTCGGGGTACGGATGACTTTATGAAATATAAAGAAACATCTGAACTGGCGTTCCGCGATGGCTTTTTACAAAGCTACCGTCTGGGCGCTTCTGGCGGAAGCCAGGCATTGACGTACAGCGTTTCGGGAAATGTGTATGACGATAACTCATTTGTTCGGGGCCTTACACAGCGTAAATACAATTTGCGCGGATCACTGAATGCGAAACTTTCCGATAAAGCCAATTACAGTCTTTCAACAGCTTATACCAACAACGCATTCACCCGGCTTAACAATGCCAACTCATCGTTCGATATAATCGGTGGCATTGACCAGGCCAGTTTTGGTAATCCTACCGAATGGGACGAAGACGAAAAAAACGATATGCAGCAATTGGTAAATGATATTGCGCGGTTATCGAACTTTAAAGAAACCGTTTCGCGTTTTCAAACCTCGCACGGCTTTATCTATAACCCCATTGAGAAAGTTACCGTTAACCTGAACATAGGGTTAGACTACCGGTACAGCCGCCAGAAAAACATTCAAACCAACGAGTACCTGATTACATTAGGAGCCGTTGCCCCGGGCACCAACAATCAGGGAACGATTGTCCTGGCCGACCGCAACTTTCTGACCACTACCGGAAGCCTGAATGTTCAATGGAGCGAAACATTAGGTGATTTGTCGTTCATTACTACCGCAGGCGGTCAGTTTTTCCGCGACATCGACAAACAATTATTGATTGTGGCAACCAATGTTGTGGAGGGATCGGAGTCGATCAACAACTCGGCTTCCCGTACCAGCACCGACTTTTTAAGTACCGTTACAAACTATGGGTACTTTCTGGCCGAAAACGTAGGGTTTAAGAATAAATACTTTCTTGATCTGGGCGTGCGCATCGATTATAACACGGCCTTTGGAGCCGATGTTGGCGGGCAGGTGTTTCCGAAAGCGGGCGTTTCGTATGTGTTAAGTGACGAGAAGTTTATGGAAGGTGCAAAAAATATTTTTTCATCGGTTAAACTTCGTGCGAGTTATGGTTTTGCCGGAAACTTTCCTCCGCCTTTTACCCGCGACAGGTTAGTGTTGGTTAATTCGTATAACGGATCACCGGCTTTTCAACCGGGCCAGCCGGGCGATCGTAACCTGAAACCCGAACGCACAAAAACGTTTGAAGCGGGTACCGATTTATCGTTGCTCAAAAACAGGGTAACCATTGGTGTAAGCTACTTCAATGCCATTACCGAAGATGCATTGTTTACTGCACCTTTCTCACCTTCGCAGGGCGATGAAAACCAAACACGAAACCTTGGTGAAATTTCAAACAAAGGTTTTGAGCTTTCGTTGCAGGCAACGCTCATCGCAAACGACAATTGGGATTTAAGCTTTAATGCATCGGCCAACACCGTTCAAAACGAAGTGCTGAGTTCGGGCGGTGCGCCTGAGTTTACCATTGGCGGATTTACGTTTCTCGGAAGTTTTGTAAAAGAAGGTTATCCCGTGGGATATTTCAGGGGATCGAAACCTGTGTTTGCCGAAGACGGAACCATTGCATCGATACAACAGAATGTAAACCTGGGCAGCCCCATTCCCAAGGCATTCGGAAATTTTGGTGTTAACCTGGCCTTCAGGAAAAAAGTACAACTGTTTATCGGTGGCGATTACCAGGTGGGCGCAGAAATTGTAAACACCAACGAGGTGTTACGTTATGCAAACGGGTTTTCGGACGACCGCGTTCCGGAGGCTTCTGTTGGTGCAAGTTTCTTCGACCTGGCCGGGGTATGGGTTGAAAAAGCCGACTACCTGAAAATACGGAACATCGCCATCAGCTACAGCCTGCCTTCAAACTTGTTTGGAAAGGCCATTAAAAACGCAAGCATCGGCTTCAGCGCGATCAATCCGTTTAACTTCGTTTCGGGCGATACGATCGATCCTGAACTTACAGGTGCAGGTGCACCGGGTGCGTTGCCCGGTACTAACACACCGGCACAACAGGTTGTTACCGTGGGCGGGTTCAACTTCGGTACGTTTTCAGCGCCCCGCCAGTTCATCGGCACGCTACGCTTTAACTTTTAATTTTTTTGATTATGACACAGTATAGATATTTGAAATATGTTTATGCACTACTGTTGGTAGCGCTGTTTTCGGGGTGCGAATTGTTCGACCCCACACAGGGGATCGAAAACCCCAACATCACACTTGATAAAATTGTTGGCAGGCCCGGCTCAACCGCTACGTGGCTTAACGGACAGGAACGCGAACTGGCCATTGTTTACAATGCGTTGGTGGTAAACCTCGAACTTGCTTCGGACAATTATGTGAACACGCGCACGTTTTTCAATCAGCAATTTGATGGGTTAACGTTTTCGTATCAGGACGCAACCGTAAACACACTTCAATTCACAATAGCCGATTTAAGGCAATCGGCCATAGCGGGGTTAGAGATTATCGTTCCGCGCGATGCCCTTGCAACCAACAACCAGATTGCCGAGTTGTATTTTCACAAAGGATGGGCCGAATTGCTGGCCGGTGAAATATTTGTTGCATTGCCCTTAACACCCGGTGGCGTTGCCGCTACACCAACCGAAAATTTGCAGGCAGCCCTTTCAGATTTTGAAGAAGCCGAATCGATTGTTCCCGATAATGTAAGCTACAAACTTGCATTGGCGCGTACGTACTATGCGCTGGGCGATAAAGTAAATGCTGTTGCCAAAGCAAACGAAGCGCTGGCTTTAAGCACAACGTTTACACGCACCATTGCTTTTGATGCGTTAAACGGCCCGGCCAACACGATGCAAACTGCACTGTACGACCGTGGTACGTTTGATGATTTACAGCCGCTTCCGCGCCTGGATTTTCTGGATCCCAAATATTATTCGCGCGGTGCAGGTATAGCCAGCGCAACCTATTTTCAGAAGATTGAAGAAGCTCACTTTATTATAGCCGAAGCGCAGTTGTCCAACAGCCAATTGGCAAATGCACAAACAACGCTAAAAAACCTTCGGGCGTTGGTGGCAACACGCACGGTAGAAACGTTTAACGATACAGGTGAGGGCAGAACAGAACTTAACCCCGGCTCGCGCCCGAATATCAATACGGTTATCGTTCGTGCCAGTGAAGACGATCCGTTTCGTGCGGGTTTGGTACTAACCCGGTCACTCACTACTCCTGTGCCGGTTATTTCCGGAACTTCTGTAACCGATGCCATGATTGACGGGGCAGCAACAGAAGATGATGCGCTGGAAATATTGTACCTGATGCGCCAGGAAATATTTATTGCAGAAGGCAGACGTTTTTTTGACCTGGGCTTGCGTTTACCGGTTTCGGAAGTTGAGAAGCTGAGTAACCGTAACATTACTACCGAACAAACCGTTGGTTTCGCACCGGCATTTGTTCCAACAAACATGGATGCTTTCACCTACGATGCGGGTGCCGGAACGTGTACGATTACGCATAACATGAATAAGGTGCTTGTTCAGAACAAAACATCGAATGCTGTATTGCCCTTTCATTAAGCGTTGGCAAGCTGGTTTGTAGAAAAGAGGTTGTATCAAAAGTCAACATAATAAATTACGTCACATCGAACGTAGTGAGATGTCCCGGTTTTGAATGTTAATTTACGGGATGTCTCACTACGTTCGACATGACGTGACACTTTTGATACAACCTCTTTATTTTTTTGTTTCTTACGACTCTTTTAATTTCTTCAATTCGCTTTCGTAGAAGGGAAGGTTCTGTTTTTGATTATCCGGAATGTTTTTAAGTGCCGACTCCCAATATTTGATCGCTGACTTTTTATCACCCAGCGAGGTGTAGGCACGGGCTAATCCAACGTTCGGGGTGAACTTATCGTTAGGGTATTGTTTTGCATTGAACTTAAAAACCTCCAATGCTTTCTGAGTTTTACCGACATTCAGCAAACGCCTTCCGTACTGGTGAATAAGCTGTACTGTTGCCGTAGGGTGTTTGATGGCTTTATTCATTACCGTTTCAGCTTCAGCCTCGCGGTTAAGCGCTGTTAAGATTTGTGCTTTTACCGATAGCGAAGTGAAGTTTTCCTGCCCGTAAAATGGATTGGTGATGGCTTGTTCAGCCCAAAATAATCCTTGCTCAAGATTGGTATTATTCTGAACGGTAAATGCTGCGGCATTGATATAATTCTCGTATTGAAACCCCGCTGTTGTTCCTTTTAATACATCTTTAATGGAGCTGATATATAAATCGTTAGTGTTGGGTACGTCAATGGCAAATCCCACACGTTTGTTTTCCCACTGTAAGTAAGCCGTTGCCGTATTGCGCTGGCGGTTATCAAAACTGTACGTTAACCACTCGGTATATTCACAATCCTGCGGTCTGGATTCTACACGAACAACGTCAAGTTCGGGGTTGTAGAAATAACTTCCCCAGCTATTATAATCTTTTGAAAGAATCCACGTCCAGGGTTTGTCTTGTTCTACGGCAAGCAACAACCCGTATTTTCCGGCTTTCACATCTTTACCACCAATTTTTACATCGTGCGAGAACTCAATGGTTGTGTTTTCATTTGCACCGGCACGCCATGGAGCGGCTTTTGAGGTTCCAAAACCCTGATCGATGTAACCATAGTGTGCCGGGCCGCCCCAGATTTTTCCCTTGCGGTCTTCGCCATTCGGGCCATGTACATCAGGGCTGCTGTACGTGATCGTAACGTTAACCAGCCCGATCCATTGTGTTACTTGTGATTTTTGGTTGCCACCACTGGGTGGCAGCGGGATACTTTGCGCTGCAACCATAAAGGATGCTATGAGCAAAGCATGAAGCATAAGTATTTTCTTTAACATAATAATATGGTTTTAATTAAAAGTAATTAAACGGAAAACCGCGCAGAGAGATGTAACCCTAAGTGCGGTATTTTTAAACCTTCCCTGTTTTTTGAGCGGGCGTAACCATGCGCAACGAATGAGGCAGGATTTCAATTTTAAATTCGGTTGCGTGCCCGCAAGGTTCACCATCAATATGATAGGCCATGGGTGTTTCAACTTTAATCAACCCATTGTTTACCGTAAGGCAGGTGTAGTCTTTACCCGTTTTTAGTTTGCCGGTAAACATCTGGTAGGCAAAACGGAAGCCCCGTTGTGCCGGTACTTTTTTAATGATGGCAGTTTGCAATGTTTGGTTGGTTACCGATGCCCGGGGTGCAATGCGCGCATTGTTTCCATACTGCGAACTGTTTGCGATAGCGATCATGAAAGCCTTGTGTGTAATGCAATCATGATTTTCTATTTCTAATTGTGCGGTAAATTCCTTAAAGTTAAAATAATGCAGGGTAACTAACCGGGCATAAGTCCAGAAACCGCGTTTTTTATGTTGTGCAAATAAATTGGCGATGTGCCCGTCAAAGCCAATACCCGATACATTAATAGATAATTTGTTGTTGAGCCGGAAGGTATCCATGCTGATAACCGTTCCGTTCAAAATCTGTTCGAGTGCTTTGTCAATTTTCATCGATATGCCGAGATGGCGTGCCAGCCCGTTGCCCGAACCTTTCGGGATAATACCCATGGGCATGGATGTGTTTAACAGTCCGATGGCCACTTCGTTGAGTGTGCCATCGCCACCTACGGCCACTACCATAGCATAATCTTGTTTTGCCCCTGCTTGCGCCAGTTCGGTAGCATGACCCGGCCCGGCTGTAAATTCGATGGTACATTCATAATCGAACTTTGCACAGGCCGTGAGCATGCGGCCTTCAACCTGGGGCTGATAACCCGTGCCTGCATACTTATTGACAATGAACAAGACCTTCTTAACTTCGCTCATGGTGCGTCAACATTACAAATTTTTGCCGATATGATTGAGTATAGTCCGCGTAAATTCAAGTTCAAAGCCTGGAATACCGAAACACGCTTATTGCAAAAGCTCAGCAGCATTGATTGTGTGAAGGGTGAGTTGTTTAAGAAAAACCATATCCTGTTACAGTTTACCGGCTTGGCCGACCGGCATGGGGAAGAACTTTACGAAATGGATGTGGTGTTGGTGCAATCCGAAAAATTTGTGGTGGTGTGGGAGGCCGACCGCAACGGCTGGGCTTTGGCAAACGCAGTTAGCGGAACTAAAACCGGGGCGTTTTCGGCCGACCAGGCTATAAAAACAACACGCCTGTGCAGCTATTTCGAGTCCACAGGCGTGTAGTGACGATTATTTTTCGTTTAGCTTGGCTTCGATGTACTTAACAGCGTTGCCAATGGTTGACAATTTTTCGGCATCGTCATCCGGAATTTTAATGTCGAACGTTTGTTCAAAATCCATCACGATTTCTGCATAATCGAGCGAGTCAATCCCTAAATCTTTTACCAAGTTAGCATCGGGTGTAATTTCCGACTCGGCAATGCCCAGTTTTTCGGTTAATATTTGGGCTACACGTTTTGAAATATCTTGCATAATAACAACTACAATTTCCGCAAAGGTATAAAATTTTATGTTAGGACTTAGGTGTTAGGCATCAGGGCTTAGGGATTAGGAACCCGACACCTAAGCCCTAACACCTAAGTCCCAAGTCCTGGAAAATTAAAACCGCATCTTAAACTCGGTACCCTCGCCTACGGTTGATTTTACGGTAAGGCTGCCCTGGTGTTGCCGCATGATTTGCCGCGAAAGACTTAACCCAATGCCCGAACCGGTTTTTTTCGTAGTAAAAAACGGAATAAATATTTTTTCGAGCGCCTCGGGGTCAATGCCACTGCCGTTGTCTTTCACGGAAATAACAGGCCGCATTTTTTCGTTGTAATAAGCGCTCAGCGTAATCAGTTTGTGCGTGCCGTCATCGAAAGCCTGTATGGCATTTTTAAACAGGTTAATCAATACCTGTTCGATCATGATTTTGTCGGCACTGATGGAAAGATCGCCCGGCTCAACCAAACATTCGAGTTTGATTTCTTTTTCGGTGAGTTCTTTTTTGTGGAGCATCGCCACTTCATCGAACAAGTTGGTAGCCCGTACGTTTTCAGGCTTGGGTTTGGGTATGTGTGTGAGGCTCCGGAATTCTTTTACAAAATGAATAAGCCCTCCGCTGCGCTTGCTGATGGTTTGTAATGATAAATGGATGTCGGCTAACTGATCTTTTTGCAACGGCTTGTCTTCATTGTCGCGCAAATGGATTTTAATTTCATCTTCTACAATGCCGGCTAATGACGAGATGGGCGTTACCGAGTTCATGATTTCGTGTGTAAGCACCCGCACTAAATTTTGCCAGGCTTCCATCTCTTTTTCTTCCAGTTCGCTTTGGATGTTCTGCAACGAAATCAGCTTCATGTTTTCGCCCCGCAGGGTTAGTTCAATGGCATATACCGAAAGCTGGATAAAATCTTCGCCCACGTTTAGCCGGAGCAATTCGCGCCCCCCGGTTTTTAACCGGGTAAATACATTTACCAATGTTTCGCTTACTTCGGTGAGGTCGTGTACGGTTTCGGCATGGTTAATTTTTAACAGCCTGCGCGCGGCACTGTTAAAGATTTCAATTTTACCGGTGTCTTCTTTGAAGATGATCAGCCCGATGGCTGCGTGCATCACAATGTTTTTGTAGAACAAAAACTCAGAGTCGCGCTCGGGGCGTGAGTAGCGCAGTTTTGCAAGCGCTTCGTTTAATTCGTTGTGCAGCCGCAACACACCGGCATCTTTGCTGTCGGTTTTAAAAGTAGATGTGGTATCATCAAACCGGATGGCATCCAGGAAAGATGATACGTTTGGGGTAGTTTCTTCTAAAAGTTTGATCAGTATTTTTATTTGGAACAACGTGATCAGCAAAAAGGCGATGGCCAGAAAATAAATTTTCTGATCGAATAAAAAATAACCAAACGCCAAAATGGAAACAGCCAGTAAGGCCACGCGCGGCAATACCGGTGATTTCCAGTTAAAGTCCATACTTTTCCATTCTGCGGTATAACGAGGCGCGCGTAAGCCCTAACTCATCGGCCGCTTTTGAAATATTGCCGCTGTACAGACTTAATGCTTTTACAATGGCAGCTTTTTCGACTTCATCGAGGTTAAGTGTTTCGGGCGAGGCCGATGACGACACCGGACGGCTGAACAGGAAATCACTTTCCTGAAGTGAAGGTGAGTCGGTCATAATCACGGCACGCTCAATGGCATGTTGCAGTTCGCGGATGTTGCCCGGCCAGGCGTAGCGTTTCAGCTTGTCGGCAGCGCCAGGTGAAATAGTGGTTACCGGTTTGTGATATTTTTTAGCGTAATGATCGAGGTAATGTTTGGCTAACAACGGAATGTCTTCCATGCGATCGGCCAATGGCGGAACTTTAATCTCTACGGTGTTGATACGGTACAACAAATCCTGACGGAAAGTGCCCTCTTTCACCATCTGATGCAACGGCATATTGGTGGCGCAAATCAGCCGGATGTCAACCGGGGTTGGCTGGTTGGCACCTACGCGCGTAACCTGCCGCGATTGCAGCGCACTTAACAATTTACTTTGCAGACTTAAACTTAAATTTCCGATCTCATCCAGAAACAATGTACCGCCATTCGCTAACTCAAAACGTCCGGGCCGGTCTTCGCGGGCATCGGTAAAGGCACCTTTTTTATGGCCGAAAAGTTCGCTCTCGAAAAGTGTTTCGGTTATGGCGCCCATATCGACCGATACAAAACTCTGATCGTTGCGCAGCGAGCGTTGGTGAATAGCGCGTGCGATCAGTTCTTTACCTGTTCCGTTTTCGCCTAAGATCAAAACGTTGGCATCGGTTTTAGCTACTTTGTCAATCAACCCGAATACTTCTTTGATGGCCGGGCTTTCGCCAATGATCTCGCCAAAGGGTTTGCTGATTTGCTCTTCCAGCATTTCTTTGGCTTTGCGCAGCTTGTCCACTTCGCTGTACGACTGGCGTAACTTAATGGCTGTTGAAATGGTCGAGATCAGTTTTTCGTTTTGCCAGGGTTTTAGCACAAAATCGGTTGCGCCCTGTTTTAATGCTTTTACGGCCATCTCAACATCGCCAAAAGCGGTGATGAGAATGACTACGGCCTGCGGATCTTTCTCTAATATTTTCTCAAGCCAGTAAAAACCTTCTTTGCCGCTGGTGATGTCTTTGCTGAAGTTCATGTCTAACAGAATGACATCGTATGTATCGTTGTTTAACAGAAAAGGGATTTTGTTAGGATTTTTTTCGATGATCACGTGATGGTTTTGCTTTTTCAGCAGCATTTTCGCTGCCAGCAATACATCTTCATCGTCATCGATCATTAAAATTTTACCACCTTCCGAGCTCATAATTATGTTTAGGTTGACCAGTGTTTACGAAAATTTGTGCCAAAGCCGGGATACCCCGAAACAGGGCGTTTAAGCTGCCTGGCTGTTCTTTTGTGTGCAAATATGTTCAAAACTGAACACTTTTTCTGTACGATTTTGAGGAAGTTGGGGTGGGGATGGAGTTTTGCTGTTTTAAGATTTTATCCCGCAATATTCTTATTTTTGATAACCTAAAAAGGAAGCGCTATGGATATGGCAGTTGAAAAAAAAGAAATCATCCAATGGATAAATTCGTTGGATAACCCTGTTGTTATCAAGCAAATCAAATGGCTTAAAAAACGCGATACGGAGTTTTTTGATTTTGAAACCGAGTGGGAGCAAGGTGTTTCTATCGATCAGGCACGAAAAAAAACGGCTGATTTTATAAAATCGTTACCTTGGAAAAACGCTACTGTTTAAAAACCTCCACACGCTTTTCATACACCACATACCTCCGCACATCGGTAAGCAAAACGTATAAGGCTTGGGCATCAACGGCTTGTTCGCGGGTTGAGCCATCAAACAGGTTGTAAAAAAACAGGGTGTTGCCTTTTTTATAGTACAATTCTTCACCCAAAAAATTCAGGTACTCAATGCCGGCACCGCTTAGTGTCTTGATTTGTTTGCCGAGGCTATTGAATACAAGAATGCCCGTATGTTGTTCGATCAAAAACAAAAAATTCTGGTATTCGCGAATGCCTGTAAAAACCGGGTGGCCTGTAAACTGATTTTGATCGACCGGGGCTTCGGCCAGCACTTGTGTGTTGCGCGGGTCGATACGCTTTACGCTCCAGTCGGCTTTATCGACAATCCAGAGTTGATGATCGCCTGCCGAAGTTACCAACAGGGGTTCAACGGCATAGTGTTCTTCAATTTTTATTTCGCGCTTGGTTTCTTCCGAAAAGAAAGAAGCCGTTTGGGTATCGGCAATATAGGCAAACATACGTGCGCCATCGCGCGGATCGAAAACCGTTAGCGTATGCCCGAACGGGATTTCACCGGCCGCTTTGCCCAGCGTATCGAACTTTAAAATTTTATTGGCTTGTGTTTGAACATAAACATCGCCCGGCCTGTCAATGTATGCACGCAATGCCTTGGGTACCGAAACCGTAGCAATTTTCTGTTGTGCCTGTACCGAACAGCCGATAACCAAACAGCCGATAATGCCTAACCATCGCATATTATTCCGTATAAGTTTTGAGTGATACCTGCCGGCCATCGTACTCGGCATAGGTGTTGAAGTTTACCCACTCGCCCAGGTTAATATAGCGGCTGGTATCGGAAACGGCCAGGTCGAGCGGCAGGTGCCGGTGCCCGAACACATAAAAATCGTGGTGATGGTGTTGCTCTAATGCTTTGCAGTACGTGAGCAGAAACTCGTTCTCTTCGCCTTTAAACTTTTCTTCACGTTTCATATTGCTGATGCGGCTTTTGCGCGACCAACGGTGTGCAATGCCCATGCCAATGTTGGGGTGTATCCATCCGAACAGCCATTGGCAAAACTTACTGTTGAAAAACCATTTTAAAATTTTATAGGTGCTGTCGCCCGGCCCCAGGCCATCGCCATGCCCGATAAGCAGTTTTTGCCCGTTAACATTCAATTCAACAGGCTCGCGGTAAATGGCAATGTTTAATTCGTTGGTGAAGTAATCGAACATCCACATATCGTGATTGCCCGTAAAAAAAATAATGGGAATACCGGCATCGCTTAACTCGGCTAACTTGCCCTGTAACCGGATAAACCCTTTGGGGATGGTGTGTTTGTATTCAAACCAGAAATCGAAGATGTCGCCCATCAGGTAAATGCTATGCGCCTCATGGCGGATGGAATCGAGCCATCGTACAATACGTTTTTCACGTGCAAGGCTTTCTTCGGCATTGGGCACGCCTAAATGAAAGTCGGAGGCGAAAAAGATTTTTTTTGTTGGTGGCAGCGTGATGGTCATACAGTACGATGAGCAGTTATGATTAACCGAATTTCTTCTCTGGATTTTGCCTTACATCAAAAAATGAAAGGATAATAATTTTCTTGTTAACGATACGGTACAGTAATTTTGTTTGACGTGATAATTGAAGTCCGCGGATGTTCCCTTTTTCGATATACCCAAGCAGAGGATAGCTCTTAAGAATAGTAAGTATATCGTCTGTTTTCTGAACAAATTGTTTGGCTGTTTGTTCACCCTATTCACGGTTCAGGTAATCAACAATCAGGTCGAAGTTTTTTTCGGCTTTAGCTGAAACAAAAACCTGCATCAGTATTTTTTCTTAACATCTTCCCAGCTTTTAAGATTTTCATCGTGTTCGGACTCCTCGTACGACTGATAAACTTCCTTTTTTTGCTGTTCGGTTAATGAATTCCAGATTTGCCCTGCGTACGAATCTTCACGTTCTTTCAAAAACTCGTAGATGGATCTGAGTAGTTGCTCGTTATCGATCTTATCTAAAATTTGATGAAGATTTGATTTTAAATCAACGGTTTCCATAGTGACATTATTCGGTTACCCAAAGTTATGAAATTTAACGAAGTTATGCCCGGAAGTTTAAACCGGGGCGACTGCGTACAAAAAAAAATCAGGCATTGATTTCAATGCCTGATTGTAGTTTTTTTATGTGTTCACACTTATTCCCCGGTAAGGCCGGGTGTTTCGCTTACCGGCAAACTGTCTTCGCTGGGGCGTGTGTGTTCTTGTTTTTCGGCTTCTTCCGATTTTTTATCGGTTCCGTTGGTAAACTCCTGATAGGTAGTGAGCTTATCGAACGGGCGTTTACCGATCAGGCGCTCTAAATCGCTTTGGAACAGAATTTCTTTTTGTAAAAGTTCGTTGGCGATTACTTCTAAATGCTCACGGTGTTTTTCAAGCAACGCTTTGGTGCGGTTGTAGCAATCGTCAATAATGCTTTTTACCTCGCGGTCTATTTTCTCGGCAGTTGCTTCTGAGTATGCTTTCTGAAATGAATAGTCGTTCGCTTTTGAATCGTAAAACGACATATTACCGATTTGTTTGTTCATACCGTAAATGGTTACCATGCTGTACGCCATTTTGGTGATGCGTTCGAGGTCGCTTAACGCCCCGGTAGAAATTTTATCGAACACAATCTCTTCGGCTGCACGGCCGCCAAAGGCCATGCACATTTCGTCTTGCATTTGTTCGGTTTGGTATAAGAACTGTTCTTTCGGCAGGTATTGTGCGTAACCTAATGCGGCAATACCGCGTGGCACAATGCTCACTTTCACCAACGGATCGGCATGTTCTAAAAACCATCCGGCAACGGCATGGCCTGCTTCGTGATAGGCCACAATTTTCTTTTCTTCGGGCGAAATGATTTTTGTTTTCTTTTCCAATCCGCCAATCACACGGTCGATGGCATCCTGGAAGTCAATCATTTCAACCGTTTTTTTATCTCTGCGGGCAGCAATCAATGCGGCTTCGTTACATACGTTAGCGATTTCGGCTCCGGCAAAACCGGGAGTTTGTGCGGCTAATTTTTTGATGTCAACCGATGGATCAATTTTAACGGGCTTCAGGTGTACTTTAAAGATTGCCTCGCGACCAACAATATCGGGTTTGTCGATACTGATCTGGCGATCGAAACGCCCGGGGCGCAACAGGGCAGAGTCTAACACATCGGGGCGGTTGGTGGCGGCCAGAATAATAACGCCCGAATCGGTGGCGAAACCATCCATCTCAACCAATAACGAGTTAAGTGTGTTTTCGCGTTCATCGTTTGCACCCGGCATCTGGCCACGACCGCGTGAACGGCCTATGGCATCGATCTCATCGATGAATACAATACACGGGGCTTTTTCTTTGGCTTGTTTAAACAAGTCGCGTACGCGGGCAGCGCCAACGCCTACAAACATTTCAACGAAATCGGAACCTGACAACGAAAAGAACGGTACACCTGCTTCACCGGCCACGGCTTTTGCCAACAGGGTTTTGCCCGTTCCGGGAGGGCCAACCAATAAGGCGCCTTTCGGGATTTTACCGCCCAGTTTGGTGAACTTCGATGGGGTTTTCAGGAACTCCACAATTTCCTGTACTTCTTCTTTGGCTTCATCGAGTCCGGCAACGTCCGAGAACGTGATTTTCACTTTGTTGTCGGCATCGAACAACGCGGCACGTGATTTACCGATGTTAAAGATTTGTCCGCCAGGCCCGGCACCTCCGGTCATTCTGCGCATGAGAATCCAGAAAGCAACCAATAATAAAATGAGGAAACCCCACGAGAAAAAGCTCTCGATAAAATTAATACGCTTTTCAGATGCAAGCGGTGGTTTGTTATCGATTTTCAGATTTCGGTACCAATTGGCGAAATCGCCCACGTCAATAATTTCGTATTTATAATGAGGGCCATTGGTGTTTGAACCCAGCGGGCTTTCGGTGATGTCGTTGTACTTGGCATTTTTGAGCGCATCGGTTGTAAGCGTTACTTCCACAACTTTCTGGCCTTCGATGAGCGCGAGTTTTTTCACATCACCGGATTTGATCATGCTTACGAGCTGATCTTCTTTGATTTCTTGTAAATTGTTGGATGAGGTTGCCCACACCACGCCTAATATCACGGCTACGGCAATCATAATTACCCACATCTGGTAATTGCCTTTGGGTGGTTTGGGCGGCTGTATTTTTCTTTCCTTGTCTGACATTTCGCTGTATTAATTCAAAATTCGTTGTTTCCTTAACGGGTTTGCGGGCAATTAGTTCGCATCCGCATCAATTTCGGTCATTTCTGCATCGCCCCAAAGTTTTTCCAATGCAAAAAACTCTCTGCGGTCTTTCCTGAAAACGTGGGCCACTACGTTAAAGTAGTCGAGTAACACCCATTCTTTATTGTTTTTTCCTTCAGTATGCCAGGGATTTTCTTTCAGGGCTTTGTACACCTCTTCATCGATCGAGTCGGCAATAGCATCTAATTGTTTGTCGGAATTACCTGAGCAGAGTACAAAAAAATCGGCTACTGCGTTTTTAACTTTTCGTAAATCCATCACCAGGATGTCGGCTGCCTTTTTTTCGGCCATTCCCTTAACAATTGCATTGCAGAGTTTTTGGGAACTGTCATCCTTTCTTTTTTTCGTCATTCAGGTAAATTCAGTTTAATTGCAAAACTAACGAATAATTCTTGTATAAAATCCCTGCCAATACGCTTTTCGTAGGTCAAACGCTGGTTTATGTGCCAGAATGTCACTCTACCAATTCAGAGGCCGCCCGGTTGCTTCAAACCAATCCGCAGCAACCCGAGGGTACGGTTGTTATTACCGACAACCAAACTGCGGGTCGCGGGCAACGCGGCAATACGTGGCGCAGTGCGGCCGGTATGAACTTAACGTTTTCCGTTATACTGAAACCGTTTTTTGTTCGCGCTAAAGATCAGTTTGCATTAAATATGGCGGTGTCGCTTGGTTTGTACGATTACCTACGCGGGTATTTTAACGATGTAAGCGTAAAATGGCCTAACGATGTAATGCTGGGTAACATGAAAACCTGCGGCATGTTAATTGAAAACCAAATTAGCGGGCAAAACATTCAGCATAGCGTTGTGGGCATAGGGTTGAACGTAAACCAGGGAAGTTTTCCGGTAGCTACCGCAACTTCTATGGCAATAACAAAAGGACATGATTTTGTTTTAAACGATGTGCTGGCCGGATTACTGCAATACATTGAAGCGCGGTATTTACAACTGCGGTCGGCTATTGATTTAAAGGCAGCGTACTTAGCCGCTTTGTATGGCATAAACACGCTGCGCACATATCAGTCGGGCGATGAGGTGTTTGACGGCACGATTACCGGAGTGGATGATGCCGGTCGGTTAGAAGTAGAAGTGAAAAACAGCAAGCGGTATTTTGATTTGAAACAGATTAAGTTTTTGTAATAGCTTATATGGATACAAGTCATACAACGACTATGTTTTTCCGCTCATCACTATTCTGTTTATAAAACTACGTTTTAAATTATCTTCACGCCACGAATGTTATTGTTGAACTTCGCGTAAATTCATGATACACGTTACCAATCTCTTATTTAGCTACACACCCCAGCGGAGCATTTCGTTTCCGGATATACAATTAGCGCAGGGCGAGCATGGCTTATTATTGGGTGAATCGGGCAGTGGTAAAACCACGTTGCTGCACCTGTTGGGCGGATTGTTACGCGGTTATGCCGGTTCGCTGAAGCTTGCCAACACCGAACTGGCCTTGCTTTCCGAAACCGCGCTGGATGCCTTTCGGGGAAAAAAGATCGGTTTTATTTTCCAGAAGAACCATCTGATCAGTGCGCTGTCGGTAGAAAAAAACGTAATGCTCTCACCGTATCTGGCAGGTATTAAAATCGACCACGTTCATGTTCAGGAAGTATTAACCCTGTTAGGGCTTGCCGAAAAAAGCAAAAGCCCGGTAACACAAATCAGTCAGGGGCAGGCGCAGCGCGTAGCCATTGCCCGCGCGGTAATGAACCATCCGGCTGTTATCCTGGCCGATGAACCGACATCGGCATTAGACGATAAAAGTTGCGACCGCGTAATTTCATTGTTGCTTAACGTGGCCACACAAAATAATGCTACGTTGCTTGTTGCCACGCACGACCAACGCCTGAAAGACAAAATCAAAAAACAGATTATCCTCTAAGCGCATGAATTTAGGTTTACTTGTCTGGAGTTATTTAAAAGCCAAACCGCTTAATACTGTATTAAATATTTTGCTGTTAGCGTTAGGCATTGCCGTTATTGTGGTGTTGTTGCTCTTTAATAAACAGTTTGAAGAAAAAATTTCGGCCAACGCAAAGGGAATCGATCTGGTAGTGGGCGCAAAAGGCAGCCCGTTGCAGCTTATTTTATGCAACATTTTTCACATCGATTACCCAACCGGTAACATCAACCTGAAAGAAGCCGAACAAATCTCAAAAACACGGCTTATCAAGCGTGCCATTCCGCTGGCGTTAGGCGACAGTTATCAATCGTATCGCATTGTTGGTACTACACATGAGTATGCCGACCTGTACCATCTTGAACTCCGCGAAGGCGAGTGGAACAAACTTGAACTTGAAACCGTAATCGGGGCAAACGTAGCGGTTGGATTAAACTTTAAACTGGGCGATACCTTTGAAAGTACGCACGGGTTAGCGCAGGGCGGGCATAGCCACGATGAGCAAAAGTTTGTGGTACGCGGAATTTTAAAACGTACCAATACCGTTGTCGATAATTTGATATTGACCAGCGTAGAAACCGTATGGCACGTACATGAAGAACACGGTGAAGAAGAAACAGCCGAACATCACGATGAGGCGCACGAACAGGATGCTCATACCGAACATCAGCATATCGTTTCCGATACTGCATTTACCCCTTCGCGGTTGATACCCACACATCCGGCTGGCGATTCTACCAAAGAAGTAACAGCATTGCTTATTCAGTACCGGTCGCCTATGGCCGCCATTCAATTACCGCGCATGATCAATGGCGAAAGTAAATTGCAGGCCGCATCGCCTGCCTTTGAAACAGCAAGGTTGTTTACCATTCTGGGTGTTGGTGTGGATATAGTAGTGAGTTTTGCCTACGTGCTCATTTTTATTTCGGCTTTGAGTGTATTCATTGCATTGTATAACTCACTAAAAGAAAGACGTTACGATTTGGCCATCATGCGGTCGATGGGCGCGTCCCGAACAAAACTATTGATAAGTATATTGTTAGAAGGCATTGCCTTAACGGCTATGGGCAGTGTTGCAGGCTTGTTGCTGGGGCACGGTGTGCTGGTCGTGTTAAGTGTAACGTTTACCGAAATGCAAAAAGCCGGTGTAACGGGTTTTGTTTTTTATTCTGCCGAATGGATTATTTTGGCGGGAAGTTTGTTGCTTGGGCTGATGTGTGCGGTAATCCCTGCCATACAGGCGTACCGCACCGATATATCAAAAGTGTTGTCGGGGAATTAGGGCTATCATAAGGTGTCAGACGGCTATATTATTTCAGCAATCAAACCGTCAGACACCTAAAATTAATAATACAATTACTGGTCTATGAAAAATCTATTGTTTGCTTTTTTAATGTTATGCACGGCCTCTGTTTTTGCGCAAACCAAAACCGATGTGTGGAACGAATTTGCCAAAACCAAATTTGAGCCAAAGTATTACGAAAAAATAGGGGAGTATATTTTTCACCCAACGTTTACACCCGGCCTCAAAGCATTAGAAGGTAAAGAAATCACCATCGAAGGTTTTTACGTGCCCTTTGCCCCGGAAGAGGGCAACTATATTATCCTGTCGAAACTGCCCATGAGCCAGTGTTTTTTCTGCGGTGTGGGTGGCCCTGAAACCATTATGGAAGTAAACTTTAAAGGCAGTTTGCCCCGGTTTAATAACGATGACCTGGTAACGGTAAAGGGCAAGCTCAAGCTCAATGCCGACAACATCGACCACATGAATTTTATCATGACCGATGCCGTGATTGTGAAAAAATAGGGGTTATAACCCCTTTTTATTGACAATTCGCCCTCCTTTCGTAATTTCGACCTCATTTTTTCAGAGAATTGCTATGATTACTATTGGGGGCCGCAGGCTCGGAGTTAACGATTTCGAAGACGTATTATTCAGGGAAAAAACCATCGGGCTTGACCCGGCCGCGCTAAAGGCTGTTAAGAAAAACCATTCGTTTTTAGAGCAATACGCCAAAGACAAGGTTATTTATGGTATAAACACGGGCTTCGGGCCTATGGCGCAGTTTAAAATATCTGACGAAGACCAAAAAGCCCTCCAGTATAACCTCATCCGCAGCCACTCGTCCGGTTCGGGAAATTATTTTTCGGAACACATTGCCCGTGCTACGGTGCTGGCACGCCTCAATACGCTAATGCGGGCGCACTCGGGCATCCATGCCGATGCGGTAGAACTTCTCGCAGCATTTGTAAATCATAAAATAGTGCCGGGCATTTTCGAGCGGGGCGGTGTAGGCGCGAGTGGTGATTTGGTGCAACTGGCTCACCTCGCGTTAAACCTGATTGGCGAAGGGTACATTACCGAAAACGGAAAACCGGTAGCTGCAAAAAAAGTTTTTGAAAAACATAACCTGAAACCGCTGGGCATCTACCTGCGCGAAGGGCTGGCGTTAATGAACGGTACCTCGGCCATGACAGGCGTGGGTATGGTAAACATCATCTATGCGAAAAAATTAGTGAGCATTTCGGTGCTGTTATCGGCCATTACCAACGAACTGATGAAATCGTTTGACGATCATTTTTCGTTTGAACTGAACCAGGTAAAAGATCATAACGGTCAGGCCGAAATTGCCGGACTGATACGCAGCATCCTGGCCGATAGCAAACTGATTCGCAAACGCCCCGAACATCTGTATCACCGCAAGTTTGAAGAAGCTGTATTTACCGATAAGGTGCAGGAATATTATTCGTTGCGCTGCGTGCCGCAAATTCTCGGCCCGGTGTACGACACGCTGAAAAATGTTCAGCAAGTATTGGAAGACGAAGTGAACTCGGTAAACGATAACCCGATTATCGATGCCGAAAAAGAAAACGTCTATCACGGAGGCAATTTCCATGGCGATTATGTTTCGCTGGAAATGGACAAACTCAAAATCGTGATCACCAAGTTGTGTATGCTGGCCGAGCGCCAGTTGAATTATTTGCTGAATGATAAACTCAACCAGAAGCTTCCGCCTTTTATCAACCTCGGTAAATTAGGATTGAACTTTGGTATTCAGGGCATTCAGTTTACGGCTACATCTACTACGGCCGAAAACCAAACGCTGTCGTACCCCATGTATTTACATAGCATATCCAACAACAACGATAATCAGGATATTGTAAGCATGGGCTGCAATGGTGCGTTGCTAACACGCAGGGTTATTGACAATACGTTCGATGTATTGGCCATACAGGCTATTTCGCTGGCGCAGGCCATCGATTATTTAAAGTGTACGCCCCGGTTATCGGCCGAAGCGCTGACGTTTTACGAATCGATGCGCAAACTCATTCCGGCTTTTGTAGAAGATGAGCCGCATTTTAATCACGTGGCCGATGTGCGCGAGTATTTAAAAGCACAACCGTCCCGTTTAAACTTTTAAGCTGTTTAAACTTTTAAGCTATGACAAAATTTGCACTGGTAACCGGAGGCTCCCGTGGCATTGGCCGTGCGGTAAGCATAAAACTTGCCGAAGCCGGCTACCATATTCTGATCAACTATAAATCTAATCACGAAGAAGCTAAAAAAACAGCCGGGCTGGTAACGGCAAAAGGTGTTACGGCACAATTGTTACAGTTCGATGTTTCGGATAAACAACAGGTAGATGCTGTATTGGGCAAATGGATTGAAGATCATAAAGATGCAACCATTGCCGTGCTGATCAATAACGCAGGCATTCGTCAGGATGCCCTCATGATCTGGCTGGAAGAAGACCAGTGGAACAGCGTGTTGGGTTCGAGCCTGAACGGTTTCTACTATGTAACCAAAGTAGTAGTAAACAGCATGGTGCTAAACCGGTACGGCAGGGTAGTAAGCATCGTTTCGTTGTCGGGTATTAAAGGTATGCCCGGTCAGGTAAATTATTCGGCTGCCAAAGCCGGTGTTATTGGCGCTACAAAAGCTCTGGCACAAGAGGTAGCCCGCAGGGGCGTTACCGTAAATGCCGTGGCACCGGGTTTTATCCGCACCGAAATGACCCAGGACTTAAACGAGGCCGAATTGAAAAAGCTTATCCCGATGCAGCGTTTTGGCGAACCCGATGAAGTGGCCGAAGCCGTTGCCTTTTTTGCTTCTGATAAAGCAGCCTATATCACCGGAGCCGTGCTTTCCATTAACGGGGGGCTTTATACATAACATTAGTAAATGTTCGGGATTTTGAATTATTTTAACCGTTATTATAGTATGCATGCTGAGTAATCGGCTGTTGCAAGTAAAACCTACGCCATGAACCGTGTTGTGATTACAGGAATCGGTATATATTCATGTATCGGCAAAAATCTTGACGAAGTAAAGCAATCGTTATATACAGGCAAGTCGGGTATTGTATTAGATCAGGCTCGTAAAGAAATGGGCTACCGATCCGGTTTAACCGGATTTGTGGAGCGGCCTCAGTTAAAAGGTGTGCTCGACAGGCGCACCCGCATTATGATGCCCGAACAAGCCGAATATGCTTTTGTATCAACTACCGAAGCGTTGGCCAATGCCAGTATCGATCAGGATTTTTTAAGCCGTGTGGATGTCGGTATTATTTACGGTAACGACAGCTCGGCACAACCGGTAGTAGAAGCGACCGACATCATCCGCGAGAAAAGAGATACCATGCTGGTAGGTTCCGGTTCGGTATTTCAGGCGTTGAACTCAACCGTAAACATGAACCTCGCCACGATTTTTAAATTGAAAGGCATTAACTTCAGCGTAAGCGCAGCGTGTGCCAGTGGTTCGCACTCCATCGGGTTGGCTTACATCATGATCAAACACGGTTTGCAAAGTTGTGTGGTGTGTGGTGGTGCGCAGGAAACCAACATCTATTCGATGGGCAATTTCGATGCGTTGGGTGTGTTTTCCATGCGTGAGCATGCGCCAACCCAGGCCGTACGACCGTTCGATAAAAACCGTGATGGCTTAGTGCCCAGCGGAGGGGCGGCAACGGTTATTTTAGAGAGCCTCGAATCGGCACAAAAGCGTGGCGCTACTATTTTAGGCGAAGTAATCGGGTACGGGTTTTCATCTAACGGTGAGCACATCTCAAACCCAACGGTAGATGGCCCGGCCAAATCGTTGAAAATGGCGCTGAACGATTCGGGTCTTCAGGCAAAAGATATTGATTACATAAACGCTCATGCTACCTCTACCCCGGCAGGCGATGCCAGCGAGGCGAGGGCGATCCACGAGGTGTTTGGCGATGCTAACGTTCCGGTAAGCTCTACCAAGTCGATGACCGGCCACGAGTGCTGGATGGCCGGGGCGAGCGAAATCGTGTATTCGCTGTTGATGATGGAAGACTCGTTTGTAGCGCCCAACATCAATTTTGAAACACCCGACCAGGATTCTGAGAAGCTTAATATTGCCGACAAAACAATAACTAAAAATATTGATGTATTTTTGTCGAATTCTTTTGGGTTTGGGGGCACCAATTCGTCCCTGATTGTTAAAAAATGGCTTAAATCGTAATGGAACAGAACGTAATTATTGAAAAGATTAATGGTTTCCTGGTAGAAGAGTTCGAAGTAGAGCACGCTAAAATTGCTCCGGAGGCCGATCTGCGCGAAACATTACAATTGGATAGTTTGGATTATATCGACCTGGTAGTGGTTATCGAAAGCACTTTTGGGTTTAAAGTAAAACCGCAGGATTTTCATGCTATCATTACCTTTCAGGATTTCTACGACTATGTGGCCAACCGCCTGGCCGAAAAAGTAACGGTCTGAGCCATGGCTCAATGGCAGGGCAAATCGAAAGGCAACAAGCTCGGGTACCAGATTTTTGTTTTTTTATGCCGAAGGGCAGGTATGCTGCCTGCCTATTTTGTGTTGCGTTTTGTTGCGCTGTATTATTTTTTTTTCTCGTTTAAATCGTCACGCCACATTTATTCGTATTTCAGAAAACGCCACGGGTACGGTGTGCTCAGGGCTTGTGCCCATGTGTATAAAAACTATTACGTTTTCGGCCAAACGTTACTCGATAAAATCATGGTGATGTCGGGCACTGAAAATCCTTTTACGTTCGAGATGGACGGGGTCGATTACCTGCACCGTATGGTAGCCGACAAAAAAGGAGGGATATTGTTAAGCGGCCATGCCGGAAACTGGGAAATAGCCGGCCAGATGATGAAAATACTCAACACCCGTGTAAACGTTGTAATGTTTGATGGCGAACATGCCCGTATAAAAGATTACATAGAGGGTGTAACCGAAGCTCGTTCGTTTAACGTTATTGTTATCCGCGAAGATCTTTCGCACGTGTATCGCATTGGCGAAGCCCTTCAAAAAAACGAATTGGTTTGCCTCCATGCCGATCGCTTTGTGGCAGGCTCCAAAACAATCACAAAAACATTTTTAGGTGCCGAAGCCGAATTTCCGGCAGGCCCGTTTGCCATTGCCGCTACCTTTAATGCACCGGTTTCGTTTGTGTATGCGGTGAAAGAGAGCAACAAACACTATTATATGTATGGCAGTCCGCTTATGAATCGGCAGCCCGATCAACCCAAACGCGAATATGCCGATGTGCTGGCCGAAGCATATATAGCCAGTTTTGAAAAAATCGTGCGGAAATATCCCGATCAATGGTTTAATTACTACAATTTTTGGAAAGATTAAACCCAATATGCTGGCCAGCCGTACCCATATCGAAAACTACATTCCGCAGCGCAAGCCGATGGTGATGATCCATACGCTTGAAAAAGCCGATGAAAAACAGGCCATCACCACGCTTACGGTGGAGGCCGGCAATATTTTTTTTGAGAATAACCGCCTGCAAGAACCCGCTTTAATCGAAAATATAGCACAAACAGCCGCAGCGCAGGTCGGGTATGTGTGCCAACAGCAGGCTAAACCCGTTCCAATCGGGTATATTGCGGCCATTAAAGACCTGGTGGTATATGATTTACCGGAGTTGAATACGCAAATCCGCACGGTAATTGATGTATTGACTATGGTAATGGACATTACGCTGGTGCGCGGAACCGTTTACAGCAACGACCGCAAACTATGCGAATGCGAAATGAGAATATTTGTAAAACAGAACACATAACAGATGAAAAAAATTGTACTGGTTGTTTGCGTGCTGGTAAGTGTTGGAAATGTTTCCGTTGGCCAGTCGTTTGCCGATGTATTTAATCCGTCAACAGAAATAACCTGGTTGGGTGTTGATTATACCATCGCCAAGGTAGTGGGTGATAAAGAGGCATGGGCCGCTAAAAACGCCAACGATATGTTTAATGCCTGGAACCAGTTGTTCATAAAAGAAAAAGACAAGTACAACGCAGCACGTGCCCTGCACCGTAAAACGGTAAAGCACGCATTAGATGTTACCATCGATCACAACGCGCGGCTCAATGTAGTGGATTTTTATGCGGACGAGGCATCGCCCGAATATGTATTAAAGGCCGAAAATGTTCAATCAATTGTAAACCTGTACGACTTTAAAGGAAACAACGGCATTGGCATGATGCTGATTGCCGAAACTTACGATCGCAATAAAGTATTGGCTACGCATTGGGTAGCTTTTGTAAACATGAACACACGCGAAGTGCTCTATACCCAAAAACTGCAAACCGAACCGGGCGGCATGGGGCTTCGTAACTATTGGGCAGGCTCGGTGCTGGCTGCATTAAATAAAATCGAAAAAGAATACAAAGGCTGGCAACGGTCGGCTGTATCGTATAAGTAGTTGTTTTGATGAGTTCTCCGCAATCCCTGCACCACGTTACCGAAGTAATTGCACGTTTTAACGAAGCCGATCCGCTGGGCATTATCTGGCATGGCCACTATGTTCGGTATTTTGAAGACGGCCGCGAGGCATTCGGTAAAGAGTACGGCATATCGTACATGGATTTTTACCGAAACGGCCTGGCCGTTCCGATTGTATCGGTACACTGCGATTTTAAAAAGCCATTAAAGTTTGGCGATACCATGACGGTCGAAACCATTTTTGTTGGCGCACCTGCCGCCAAGCTCCGGTTCGAATATAAAGTGTATCAAAAGAAAACCGGTTACTTAGTGGCAACGGGTTCAACGGTTCAGGTATTTGTCGATGCCAAAACATTCCAGCTTCAGCTAACAGTACCTGAATTTTTTGCGCGCTGGAAAGAAAGCATGAACATCCAATGACCACTTCTGTTCTTTCACACGCCATCAGTTCACCGTTGGGCACCGGCAGCGATGTTAATTTTAATGCCGTGCAAAGCGGTGCAACAGGCATTGGTTTATTAAAGCAATCGTCTTTTAACGATGTACCGGTGTGTGCAGCCCACATTGCCGACCTGAAAGCGAATGAAAACTTTACACGCTTCGAAGTGTTAGCGTTACAATCGGCCGAAGATGCCCTGAAACGTAATTCGTTTTCCATTGATGTATCGAAAACAGCTTTTGTGTTAGCCACTACCAAAGGCAACATAGAATTATTGGAAACACACGATGCAACACACGAACGGTTAACGTTGCATTACTCCGCAAAAAAAATTGCCAACCGCTTAGGTATTGAAAAAAGCTATGTAGTATCTAACGCCTGCGCATCAGGCGTGGTGGCCGTAATGCTGGGGCAACAGTTGTTAGAAACAAAAGCGTTCGATCACGTTGTGGTAACCGGTGCCGATGTGCTCAGCAAATTTATCGTGTCGGGTTTTCAAGCATTGCACGCCCTGAGCGATGAACTTTGCAAACCATTTGATGCGCACCGTAAAGGATTAAACCTGGGCGAAGCCTCGGCTACTGTTGTGTTAAGCGCTGTACATAAAGGCGAATTTGAGGTGCGGGGAGCAGCCGCCACAAACGACTCAAACCATATTTCGGGGCCCTCACGCACGGGCGAAGAACTGAGCAAAGCTGTTCAAAGGGCATTGCAGCAGGCCGCCATACCCATCGATTTTATTTCGGCACACGGTACGGCCACATTGTTTAACGATGAAATGGAAGCCAAAGCGTTTAACCATGCAGGCTTGGGGCATATTCCGTTAAATAGTCTAAAAGGATATTTTGGTCACACGTTGGGCGCGGCAGGTTTGCTGGAGTTGGTGATGGGACTTGAAGCCTTAAAACATAATCAGTTAATTGCCACGAAAGGATATGCGCAGTTAGGCGTATCCATGCCGGTAAATGTGATCGAACAATCTGAAAAGAAAAAACTCACTGCATTTTTGAAAACCGCCTCGGGGTTTGGAGGTTGCAATGCGGCTATTGTAATGGTAAAAAGATAATCCTGTTTAACTATGAGCATAAAAGAAACCGATGTATTGGTAATTGGCGCAGGCCCTGCGGGCAGTATTGCTGCCGCGTTGGTACACAAAGCCGGTTTGCGTGTACACGTTGTTGAAAAAGAAAAATTTCCGCGCTTTGTTATTGGCGAAAGCCTGTTGCCGCGCTGTATGGAAGTGCTGGAAGAAGGAGGGTTTTTAGAGGCAGTAGCCGCAAAAGGCTTTCAGCAGAAATCGGGCGCCAAGTTTTTGAAAGATGGCAAAGTGGCCGACTATAATTTTTCTGATCAGTTTTCGAAAGGATGGAGTTGGACATGGCAGGTGCCGCGTGCAGAGTTTGATCAAACGCTGGCCAACGTAATACAGGAGCGCGGCATTCCGCTCGATTTCCAAACAACCGTAACGGGCATTGAGTTTTTTGACGATGAGTCATCGCTCACTACCGTAACCGATGTATCGGGCAACGAACAAAAAATAAAAGCAAAGTTTATTATCGATGCCAGCGGGTATGGTCGTGTTATTCCACGGTTGTTTAAGCTTGATAAACCCTCAAACCTCGATCCGCGCAAAGCGATTTTTGCGCACGTTACAGACCCTAACCGCGCCAGCTTTGAAGAACCCAACCGCATTACCATTGTAACGTATGCACCGGGTACGTGGGTATGGGTTATTCCGTTTTCAAACGGCAATACATCGCTGGGTTTTGTAGGCAGTTTCGATTTTTTCGATGCGATAGATGGCGACCTGAACGAGAAGTATAAAAAACTCATTGCCGGTAACGATTACCTCACACGCAGGTTTGGACAGGCCGAATGGATTTTTGAACCGCGTAAGTTAGAGGCATGGTCAGCCTCAACCGATAAGTTTTACGGAAAGGGTTTTGTGCTTACCGGTAACGTAACCGAATTTTTAGATCCGATCTTTTCATCGGGTGTTATGTTTGCTACGGTGTCGAGCCAGTTGGCAAGCCATGCTGTTATCAAAAAATTAAAAGGCGAACAGGTTAACTGGGAAACAGAATATACAGCCGTTATCCAGCAAGGTGTAGATACTTTCCGTTCGTATGTGATGGCCTGGTATAACGGCACGCTCGATACCATCTTCTTTGCCGAAAACAGAGATCCGCAGGTATTGCGAATGATCTGTTCGGTGTTGGCCGGTTACGTGTGGGATTTAAACAATCCGTATGTAAAAGGTCACGAAACCGAACTGCGCAGATTAGCGCGTATGATCGAGGCATCTGAAAAGCTCAGAAAAAAATAAACCGGTGAATTACATTACAGCCTTTAGCCGCATCAGCAACCAGGTGTTAAGCGTAAACGGAAAACAGGTTTTTTCGTCAGGCAGCGCTGTTGCTGATTTTGCAACCGAAGCATACACGGCACTTCAAATCAACTATCCGAAATTTTATAAGATGGATACGTTGTCGAAGATCGGTTGTATTGCGGCCGAACCGATTATGAACGATGATGCCGCACGCCAACATCCGTACCGGTCGGCAGTAATTTTATCGAACGCGGGTGCAAGCCTTGAAGCCGATGCCCGGTATCAGGAGGCTTCGGCCAAAGCGCCCAGCCCGGCCTTGTTTGTTTACACGCTGCCCAACATTGTGGCGGGCGAATTGTGCATCCGGTACGGCATAAAAGGCGAAAGCAATTTTTTTGTGCACGAAGTTTATCGTCCTGATTTTCTTTCTTCCTATATTGATTGCTTATTTTCGCACGACATAACCATTTGTCTGGCTGGCTGGCTCGAAATCATGCACCATAAGGCCGATGTGTTGTTGTACCGTGTAGAAAAAGAAAAAAGGGGGCTCGCGCTGAACCATACGCCCGAAACCCTGAATGAACTTTACGCTAAATAATATTATGGATAAACTCATGCATGATCTGAAAGTGCAGATCATTGAAGCCTTAAATCTCAGGCACCTGAAACCCGAAGACATCGGTAACGACCAATCGTTGTTTGCCGATGGTGTTGGATTAGACTCGATCGATGCGCTCGAACTAATCGTGTTACTGCAACAACACTATAAACTTGAACTGGCCGATCCGCAACAAGGCCCCGAAATTTTTAAAACGGTCAGGAGCATGGCCGGTTACATTCAATCGAACCAGAACGTATAATAAAGTATAAATGAAGAAGGAGTTTTTTGAAACAGATTCGCTAAAGGCGCTTCAGGCAAAAGAGAAAGCGCAGTGGATTGCCTTTGGCCCGTTTGTTTTTCAGGCCACACGTGCCTTACGCAATACCGGTATTTTGCAAATCGCTCAGGATAATTTAAAAGAAGGTATAACCCTCGAAGAAATTGCCCGCCAGGCTAACCTCCCGCACTATGGAGCGCGCGTACTCGTTGAGGCTGCTCTCGGTATCGGATTATTGATCTGCAAAAACGACCGGTATTATTCGACCAAAACAACTTACTTCATTCTGAACGATGACCTCACACGGGTAAACATAGACTTTGTACACGATGTGTGCTACAAAGGAATGTTTTATTTAGAAGAAAGTATCCGCGAAGAACGCCCTGCCGGATTAAAAGAGTTGGGTAACTGGCCAACCGTTTATGAAGGCTTGTCGCAGCTTCCTCCACACATTCAAAAAAGCTGGTTCGCTTTCGATCATTATTATTCCGATACGGCTTTTCCGTTGGTGCTGCCCATCATCTTTAAAAACAAACCCAAACGGTTAATGGACATTGGCGGTAATACCGGTAAGTGGGCTATGCAATGTGTGGCGTACGATCCCGATGTTGAAATCACCATTACCGATTTGCCCGGGCAGATTGCCATGGCACAAGCGCGTATCGACAAAGCCGGACTTTCGCACCGCATTAAGTTTAACGGTTGTAATTTGTTAGACCAGTCGCAAAAATTACCTCCGGGTTTTGATGCTATTTGGATGAGCCAGTTCTTAGATTGTTTTTCGGAAGCCGAAATCGTGTCCATCTTAAAACGTTGCCACGAAGCCTTAGCCCCCGGAGGAAGTGTCTATATTCTCGAAACGTTTTGGGATCGCCAGCAATTTGAAGCCTCGGCTTTCTCGTTGCAGCAAACCTCGCTGTATTTTACGGCTATTGCCAATGGCAACAGCCAGATGTACCACTCACGCGATTTTATTAAATGCGTTACCGATGCAGGCTTTGAAGTAGCCGAACAAACCGATGGCATTGGCGTGAGCCACACGTTATTAAAATGTTCACCTAAATAATATTGCTGGCATGGATGAGTTGATGAAAAACCTGAAGGTGCAGATTATTGAAGCCCTTAACCTGAAGCACCTCAAACCCGAAGACATCGGGGACGACCAATCGCTGTTTGCCGATGGGGTAGGGCTTGATTCCATCGATGCCCTTGAACTGATTGTGCTGATGCAACAGCATTATAAAATTGAAATAGCCGATCCGCAGGAAGGCCCCAAAATTTTCCGGTCGGTAAAAAGTATGGCCGAGTATATTCAGTTGCATAAGCAAGCGTAATATATCTTGACGAACAGGGTTTACGTTGTCGGTTTAGGTGTTATCTCAGCCATTGGTAATACGGTTGACGAAACCCTGCATGCTTTTGAACAACAACAAACCGGTATCGGTAAACTTACGTTGTTTCAAAGCCGCCATACGTTGCCGGTTGGTGAAGTTAAACTTACCAACGAAGCGCTTGTGCAACACCTGCATATTGAAAACAAGTTTAACCGCACTACGTTGCTGGGCTTGTATGCTGCACGTCAGGCAGTGCGCGATGCGGGCTTAGCAAAAAAATGGCGCACGGGTATTACTTCGGGTACTACCGTGGGCGGAATGGATCGTACCGAAAATGTTTTTCGTGATCCGGACTGGCGTAACACCAATGCCTGGTTGCAGATTAAAGATCATGAATGCGGATCGGTTACCGAACGCATAGCCGAAGATTTGCACATAACCGATTCGGTTGTAACCATCAACACGGCTTGTTCGTCTTCGGTAAACTCCATCATGTATGCCAGCCGGTTGATAAAAGCTGGTAAAATTGATGTAGCCATTGCCGGAGGCACCGATTCGCTTACAGCCTTTACCATGAATGGCTTTAACAGCCTGATGATTCTGGATAAAGAACTTTGCCGTCCGTTTGATGCTACCCGTAACGGATTGAATCTGGGCGAAGGTGCAGGCTTTGTTGTGCTGGTTTCGGAAAAAGTATTGCGTGAAGAAGCGCTTACACCGTATGCTGTCGTGGCCGGTTATGCCAACACCAACGATGCGTACCATCAAACAGCCTCGTCACCCGAAGGCCGTGGCTCGTTCCATGCTATGAACGGTGCATTGGCGATGGCTTCATTAAACGCGCACGACATTGATTACATTAACCTGCACGGAACCGGTACTAAAAATAACGATGCCTCTGAAGGTGTTGCGGTTCAAAAAGTATTTGGCGATAACGTACCATCCGCCAGTTCTACCAAAGCATTTACCGGGCATACGCTGGGCGCCAGCGGAGGGATAGAAGCCGTATTTTCAATAATGGCCATTCAGCACGGTTGTGTTTATCCTAACTTACGATACGCTGCGGCTATGCCTGAAATTCAGTTTGCTCCGGCCACGACATTTGAAAAAGGAAAAGCCATCGGCCATGTGATGAGTAACTCGTTTGGCTTTGGCGGAAATTGTTCATCCATCATTTTTTCAAAAGCGGTATGAGTGCATTCATTCACGGTATGGGGCTGATTTCTGCGCAGGAAACATTTACGAAAAACTCCTTCGAAGGATTTTCGGTGCATGCAACCGAAAGCTTAACGTGCATTGAACCTGATTACACCGAATGGATTGATGTGCGTACCATCCGGAGGATGAGTAAAATCATCCGCATAGGCGTGGCTACGGCCAAGCTGGCGTTAAAACAAGCCGGACTTGAAAAACCCGGTGCCATCATTACCGGAACAGCGTTGGGTTGTTTGGAAGATACCGAAGTGTTTTTAACGAAAATGATTGATAACAAAGAAGAGGCGCTTAACCCAACGCCCTTTATTCAATCGACACACAATACCATTGGTTCGCAGGTTGCGTTGCTAACACAATGCCTGGGGTATAACCAAACTTATACGCAACGCGCATTTTCGTTTGAGCTGGCGTTGGAAGATGCTTTATATATGTCGGTCGAGAACCCTGAACTGAATATCCTGGCCGGAAGCGCTGATGAACTGATACCCGTTAGCGAATACGTGTTTGAAAAACTTGGCTGGAGTCCGGCCAATGGAATTGTACACGGTGAAGGTGCTGCATTTTTTTTACTGAACGGACAAAAACATAATGCCTTTGCCGAGTTGAGCGGTGTGAAGATGGTGTATAAACCTCAAACGGTATCGGCAATTATTCAATCGTTAGATGAGTTGCTGGCAGAAGCCGGTTTAACACGATCAGCTATTGATGTTGTATTGACCGGCCGTACCGGAAACGATCAGCACAATGCCTTAATGGATGAAGTGCTTAACACGACCGCATTGACTTCGTGTAACGTTGCGTTTAAAAACTGGAGTGGCGAATATGCTACGGCCACATCGTTTGCCTTATGGACGGCCGCTACATTGCTTAAAACCCAAATAATGCCGGGTGCAAAAAATACCGTTCAAAAACCGGTGCGGAATGTGTTACTTTACAATCAGTATGCAAATCAGCACCACACCCTAATTCTGTTGAAAGCGTGTTAAAAAACGGTATTCATAACATTGTATTTACGGTACTTATGGCATTTGCCCTTGTGGCGATGTGGGTGTTCGACTGGCCGCTTATCCCGTATATTATTTTATTGATTGTAGTATCGTTCGCCATTAAAATGTATATGGCATTTAACATCGGGCATAATTATTTTTTGCGGGCGGTCAATCGCGGTCAATGCGATCAGCAGGCTATCGCCCTCACGTTTGACGATGGCCCGATACCCGGTAAAACCGATCGCATATTGGATATTCTTAAAGAAAAGAATGTACGGGCTGCCTTTTTTTGTATTGGTAAAAATATTGAGGCCGATCCTTCGCTGGTAAAGCGCATGAACGATGAAGGGCATATCGTGGGCAACCATAGTTTTAAACACGGTAAGTTTTTTTCGCTGCAAAGTGCCCGTGCCATGGTAAAAGAATTGGCACAAGCCGATGCGGCCATCACAAACGCCACGCGCAGAAAACCGGTGTATTTCAGACCGCCTTACGGAGTTACCAACCCGAATGTGGCGTTGACGATTGCGCACACCAAACACCGGGTTATCGGATGGAGCATTCGTTCGTTAGATACGGTTATCCGCAACCGGGCTAAATTATGGAAACGCATTACGCGAAACGTGAAAGCGGGCGATATTGTGTTGTTCCATGATTACAGCGAATTAACCATCGAAATGCTGCCCGCTTATATCGACCACATTACCGGAAGTGGACTGAAAATTGCACGGCTTGATGAACTAATTAACCAACAAGCGTATGCGTAGTGTTTTTGTGTTGATGGCGTTGAGCATTGTTGTACACGTACAGGCTCAAAAAACAGGGTTTACGCCTGTTCAAAGTATTGAAGCTTTTAAGAAAGAGTTTGTTGTTCAAAATGCGAAGCTCACTTCGGTGAAAAGTTTGTTTACGCAAGAAAAAACACTTACGCTGTTAACCGAAAAAATTGTATCGAAAGGTGAGTTTTATTTTAAGCGCAGCGATAAAATTAAAATTAGCTATGCCACACCTTACGCTTATACACTCATCATCAATGGCGACCAGATGATCACCAAAGATCAGCGTAAAGAGAGCCATGTAAATACGGCTTCCAACAAATTGTTTAAGCAGGTTAACCGTATTATCATTGAATGTGTACAGGGTACTATTCTGAACAATAAAGATTTCTCGGTGAAAATTTTTGAAAGTCCATCGCAGTTTTTACTGCAAATGACTCCTCAAACAAAAGCCATTAAAGAATTTTTTGAAACCATTAACATCACCTTATCGAAGCACGATTACTCGGTTGATGAAATGGAATTGAACGAGCAAGGCGGTGATGTTACCCGTATGCTCTTTACACAAAAGCAATTAAATGTACCGGTCAGCGATGAGGTATTTACCCTTCGGTAGTGTATGGATGCTGTTGATGGCCTGCGCCCCGGCAGTAATACCTTCGGGTACGCCCGATGCTGTTTGCCTGCAAGCGGCTGCGCCTGTTTTTCAGCAAGAGCTGTATAATGCCAGTGTTGATGTTTACGGAAACCACATCAGCGGATTGATGTTTTTTAAAACCATGCCCGACAGTTCAAAGCGTGTTGTGTTTACAACCGAAACGGGGCTTACCTTCTTTACCTTTCAGTGGGATAAACACGGGGCTTTTACCGTACAACACGTAATCAAAAAACTAAACCGGAAAGTGGTGATCAACCTGTTGCGGAAAGATTTGGAACTAATGCTGTTGCCGCCCGCTTATACTACGCGCGCGATACGCCACAACGACAATCAATATGCTGTTCCCCTGAAGAAAGAAACGATCTGGTTTACCACATCCGGCTGCCGTACCCTCTCACAAGCCGAAGTTAAAGCCGGTGATGTGGTTAAAACGCGGGCGTTATTTTTTCCCCGGCAAAAAAATGTGCCCGATTCGGTTTATATTCAACATTTGAATTTTAATATGCAGCTTGCACTCAAACGACTTGAACAAGACCATGCTTCAGAATAGTTTTTTCTTTATCGAGGAGTTAACAAACCAGCCGAAGGCGGTTGATGCCGTGGTGCGTATCGAACCAACGCATTCTATTTTTGATGGGCATTTTCCGGGGCAGCCCGTAGTGCCGGGCGTGTGCATGGTACAAATGGTGAAAGAGGTTGTGCAAAACGCTACGGGCAAAAACCTGTTGTTGCATACGGCCGCCAACATGAAATTTCTGACGGTGATCGATCCGCGTGTCAATCCTATAATACAAATAAACATTTCGGTTGAACCGGATGAAGTTTTTGTGAAGATCAACGCCACACTGTTTGCCGGTGAGGTTACTTTCTTTAAATTGAAAGCCGCTTTTGCAATACAATGAACATAAACCCGTCTGACATACGCGCTGCATTTGATAAACACCATGTTTGTGTGCTGATACCCACATACAACAATGCGCAAACCCTTTCGGCAGTGATTACATCGGTAAAAACCTATACCGATAATATTATCGTGGTAAATGATGGCTCAACAGACGACACCGAAACGATTTTAGCGCAACACCAGATAGAGCAGGTGAGCTATCCTGTCAATAAAGGGAAGGGCTGGGCATTGCGCCAGGGTTTTAAGAAAGCCGTGGCTTTAGGGTATGATTACGCCATCACGATCGACTCGGACGGGCAACATTATGCCGATGACCTGCCCGTATTTTTACAGGCATTGACCGAAAACCCTCACGCCATTTTCATTGGTGCTCGCAACATGAACCAAAGTACGGTTCCGGGCAAAAGCAGTTTCGGCAACAAGTTTTCAAATTTTTGGTTTTGGGTCGAAACGGGTATTACACTTCCCGATACCCAGTCGGGTTACAGGTTGTATCCTGTAAAGGCATTGGCGTCTGTAAAATTCTTTACCCGTAAATACGAATTTGAAATTGAAGTGCTTGTGCGGGCAGCCTGGCACGGCATTGCTGTAAAAGATGTTCCGGTAAAAGTGTTTTATCCTGCGAAAGAAAAACGCATTTCGCATTTCAGGCCGTTCCGTGATTTCTCGCGTATTAGCGTGCTTAATACGGTGCTGGTAACCATTGCGTTCCTCTACATTAAACCCCGCGATTTTTTCAGGGGCTTTAAAAAAAAAACTTTTGGCAGAGCCTCCGCGAAGCGCTTTTCAATCCGCATGAATCCGCAGCCCTGAAAGCATTTTCGGTAGGCTTTGGTTTATTCATGGGCATTGCACCCGTATGGGGTTTTCAATTATTGATTGCCATTACAACGGCTATATTCTTACGCTTAAATAAAGCGTTGGTTATTATCGCGGCCAACATCAGCATACCGCCTATGATACCGCTTATTTTGTATGGCAGTATGCTTGTCGGATCGTTGTGGGTTGAAAACCCCGTTTATTTGCCTTCGGCCGATCAACTTACGTTTACCTTTGTGAAAGATAGTCTGTTTCAGTATGTAACGGGTGCTTCGGTGCTGGCATTGGTTACCGGTATAACAGGCGGTCTCATTACCTATGCCGTGGTGTATTGGATTAATCGTAAACGAAACACTCAAAAACAGTAGATTTGCAGTTTAGATAATGGACTCCTTGTTTGTTTCGCTTTACGATTACCTGCAAAAACGTACCCGTCTGGTGTATGTTGTGTTTTTTTTGCTGATCCTGTTATCGGCATGGTTGGCTTCTACCATTCAAATCCGTGAAAACGTATCCGATATTTTTCCCGACAATAAAAAAGGGGAAGAGATCAACCAGATGTTGCAATCGCGCGCACTCGAAAAGCTCGTGTTTATGGTATCGTTTACCGACACGGCACGTATCGATCCCGATAGTTTAATTATCGTGGCCGATTCGTTAGTGGCGACTGTTCGCCAGCAGGCCAATGGTTACATAAAAGAAATCAATTACCGTGTGGATGATGAACGCGCCTTCGAGGTGTTTACGATTCTTTCGGCACATTTACCGGTTTTTCTTACCGATGAAGATTACCGCCAGCTCGATACGTTATTGAAACCGGAACATCTTGCGCAACGCATACATGAAAACTACCGTCAATTGGTTTCGCCTTCGGGCATGATCACCAAACGCATTTATGCAAAAGACATCCTCGGTATATCGCAATTGGCGTTGGCTAAAGTTCAGCAATTACAGTATGACGACAATTACGTGCTATACGACAACGCCATCTTTACCCGCGACAAAAAACATTTGTTGTTTTTTCTGGCACCGGAGTACCCCGCCAGCGATACCGGCCATAATACCAAACTCATCGAAGCGTTGGATGAAGTGCTGGCTTCCGTGCACGCGGCATACACATCGGTTGATGCCGTTTATTTTGGCGGCACGGCCGTGGCCGTAGGCAATGCCCGGCAATTAAAAAAAGATACTACGCTTACGCTTACGCTGATGCTGGTTTTGCTGGCAGCGTTTGTGGTTTGGTTCTTTAAGAAAAAGCGCGCACCGTTTATTGTGTTGGTTCCGGTTGGGTTTGGTGCGTTGTTTTCGCTGGCGGGTATGGCTTTGTTGCGCGGAGAGATTTCCGTGATCGCGCTGGCTTCGGGTTCAATTATTTTAGGCATTGCTGTAAATTATTCGCTGCATTTTATCGTGCACATTCAACATGCAGGCAATATACGTGATACAATAAAAGACTTAGCCCGCCCGATGACGCTCGGCAGTACCACTACCGTACTGGCTTTTCTGGGATTACAGTTTGCCAATGCCGGTGTATTGCGCGACATCGGTTTGTTTGCTGCATTAAGCCTTGTAGGGGCTGCGCTTTGTACGCTGGTATTTTTGCCGCACTTTTTTAAGAGTAACTTATTTCAGCAAAACCCTTCGGCCGAAAAACACCTGAATCGCTTTTTAGCATTCGACCCGTCCGGTAAAAAATGGTTGGTGTGGGGTATTATATTGATTACACCCGTGTTCTTCTATTTTGCCGGTGATGTAAAATTTAACAGCGATATGAACCGCCTCAACTTTATGGCGCCTGCGTTAGACAAAGCGCAGCATAAATTAAATGTGATCAGTGAGTTCTCGTTGCAGTCGGCTTATATTGTTATTACTGGCAACAGTTTTCAGGAGGCGCTTCAAACCAGCGAACGGGTACACCCTATTTTATCGGCATCCGAAAAACAAGGTGTGGCCGACAAATACATCACGGTATCTTCTTTAATGGTTTCCGATTCGTTGCAACGTATCAGGCTGGCACGCTGGCACGCCTATTGGAATGCTGACAGGCAAAACGCTGTTAACGAGGTGTTGCGGCAGGAGGGAGCCAAACTGAATTTCTCGCCTGTTGTGTATGAACGGTTTCACGCATTTGTGAACGATGCCTATAAACCGATGGATGCGGAAGGCTTAGCTACGTTTAGGAATACATTTTTTTCGGATTACATATCGGAAACACCACGGGGTACAACCATCATTACCCCGGTTAAAGTTGAACCATCCGCGAAAGACGGATTTTATAAAACCGTTGAGCAGTTAGCGTCTGTTCACGTAGTAGATCGTAAAACCATTACCAATAATTTTATTCAAAACGTAAACGATGATTTCTCGTTCATCGTGATGTTTACGTCTATCCTGGTTTTTGTTTCGTTGCTGGTGGCGTATGGCCGCATTGAACTGGCGTTCATCACGTTTATTCCGATGTTCATTACCTGGATATGGATTCTGGGCATTATGGCCTTGCTTGATATTGAGTTCAACATTGTAAACGTGATGATCTCGACTTTCATTTTCGGGCTGGGTGACGATTATAGTATTTTTACTATGGATGGTTTGCAGCAGGAATATAAAACCGGTCGCAAGGTATTGTCTTCGGTGCGCATCTCAATTTTATTATCAGCATTTACAACCATTGCCGGGCTGGGCGTGTTGATTTTTGCCAAACACCCCGCGTTGCAATCCATTGCGCTTATATCCATTATTGGTATTGCGTGTGTGTTTGTGATGTCGCAAACCATCGAACCGTTTTTGTTTAAGGCCGTTATCAGCGCACGGGCAAAACGCAGGCTTGCGCCCGGTACGTTTTGGGGATTATTAAAAACAGTATTCGCGTTTGCTTATTTTGTTTTTGGCGCGATGTGCGTTACCCTAATCGGGTTTGTGTTGCTCAGGCTCATTCCCGTTTACCGCAAGCAGATGCGCGAGGTGTATCATAAAGTATTGCGTGCGTCTGCATGGATGCTCGTATATACGATGGGTAGTATAAAGAAGCGCATCCTCTGTCGCGAAAACCTGCCGCATAAACCGGCAGTAATCATCTGCAACCATGCTTCGTTTTTAGATATTCTGGTAACGACCATGCTGTCGTCTAAGTTGATTTTACTGACAAACCAATGGGTGTGGAACTCGCCTGTATTTGGTATGGTGGTTCGCTTCGCAGAATACTACCCGGTATCGGATGGGGCAGAAGACAGCATTGAACGTTTACAGAAAAAGGTCGATGAAGGTTTTTCGATTGTGGTGTTTCCGGAAGGAACTCGTTCGGTCGATGGAAAAATAAAACGCTTCCATAAAGGCGCTTTTTACATTGCTGAAAAATTAAACCTCGATATAGTGCCGTTGCTTATTCACGGTACAGCCGAAACCATCGAGAAAGGCGATTTTTACCTGAACAATGCAAGGATAACCTTGAAACTTCTGCCCGCCATTAAGCCAGACGATGAACAGTATGGTAAAACCTATTCGGAACGGACAAAAAAAATCAGCAGTTATTTTAAGGCAGCGTTTGCCGCATTGGCCGAAGAAGCCGAAGTGCCAGCGTACTACCGGTATAAATTAGTGCGTAACTATTTATACAAAGGCCCGGTATTGGAGTGGTACGCCCGTGTTAAGCTGTCGCTCGAAAACAATTACGAGGTGTTTAACGAATTAGTGCCACGCCATGCCAAAATACTTGATTTGGGCTGCGGCTATGGTTTTCTTTCGCATACACTCAGTTTTACTTCGGCCGAACGCCAAATCACCGGAGTGGATTACGATGAAGAAAAAATATTAACGGCAAGTCATTGCTATGCAAAATCCGATGCAGTAAACTTTGTTTGTCAGGATATTACCGCATTTGTTTTTGAACGATACGATACCATTATTTTAAGCGATGTACTGCATTATTTGTCGCCTCAGCAGCAAGTGGCTATGCTGCATAAATGTTTCGAGGCGTTGAGTCCGGGCGGCCAGGTGATTATCCGCGATGCCAATGCCGACTTGAAAGGACGGCACGGTGGATCGATGCTCACCGAGTTTTTCTCGACTAAACTTTTACGTTTTAACAAAACGGTTCAGCAACTCAGTTACCTCCATGCCGAAACCATCATCCGGGAGGCTGAAAAATATAAATTGTCGGTTCAGATGCTCGATACCACCCGATTCACATCGAATGTTATTTTTGTGATCAGGTAAAATGAAAAACAGGTTTTGAATACTACGTTCGATGTTGTGATTGCCGGAAGTGGATTGGGCGGATTGGTGTGCGGCACCATTCTGGCCAAAGAGGGCTACAAAGTCTGCATACTGGAACGCAACAAACAAATAGGCGGTACGCTGCAAACTTTCGTGCGCAAGAAGGTTATTTTCGATTCGGGCGTGCATTACGTGGGCGGGCTGGGCGAAGGCGAAAACCTTTACCAGTTTTTTAAATACCTCGGCATTATGGATAAGCTCAAAATCCGGAAGATGGATGCCGATGCGTTTGAAACAATTTTATTCGAGGGCGACCCGGTCGAATATAAATATGCGCAGGGGTATGAACGTTTTGCACAATCGTTAATCGAACAATTCCCAGCCGAAACCGAAGCCATCCATGCATATTGTAAAGCCATTCAGGATACATGCAACCGCTTTCCGTTATACAATGTGCGCGCGGGCAGTGTGATGGATAAGGCCGAAGTGCTTGGAATTGGTGCGAAAGCATTTATTGAAAGCCTCACACCGAATAAGAAACTTCAAAATGTTTTGGCAGCCACTAATTTGTTATATGCAGGCGAAGCCGAACGCACTCCGTTTTATGTACACGCCTTAGTGGTGAACAGTTACATTCAGAGTGCATGGCGGTTTGTTGACGGAGGCTCGCAAATTGGCCGGTTGCTGGCGAAAGAAATTACATCGCGTGGCGGGAAGATTGTCAAATATGCCGAGGTGACCCAATTTGTTGAACACGATGGTGTGATTCAATATGCCGAGGTAAATAAATCGGATAAGTATTATGCGAAGCACTTCATCTCAAACATCCACCCGGTGCGCACGTTTGAGTTGACCAAAAGCGAAGTTATCAAAAAAGTATATCGGCAGCGCATCAATAGTTTATGGAACTCCCCTTCATGCCTCACCATAAATCTGGTGTTGAAGAAGAATGCTGTTCCTTATGTTGACCGTAATTATTATTACTTTGCCAACGATGATGTATGGTCGCCACCCGAATATACGGCAGCAAACTGGCCGCTCAGTTACGGGTTGTTTCAAACGGCTTCGCGCGAAAACACCGCGTATGCCGATTCGATTACGGTAATGAGTTATATGCGTTTTGACGAAGTAGATGCCTGGAAAGAAACATTCAACACCGTTGCCGAAGAGAATTTCCGGGGCGAAGCGTACGAACAGTTTAAAAAAGAAAAAACCGAAAAGCTGTTAGATGTGGTCGAGAAGCGTTTCCCCGGCTTGCGCGAAGCGGTTGTCGCCAGTTATGTGTCAACCCCGTTAACGTGGCGCGATTACATCGGTACCGGTGACGGATCGCTGTACGGCATTGCCAAAGACTTCCGCGACCCGATGAAAACATTCATTTTGCCGCGCACCAAAATTCCCAACCTGTTTTTAACCGGCCAGAATATAAATTTGCACGGAGTATTGGGTGTAACAGTAAGTGGTGTATTAACGTGCTCGCAATTATTGGGGATTGATTATCTTATCGAAAAAATTCGGAATGCGTAAATTCGGGAAAACCATTTTGCTGGTTATTGGCGTGTTGGTCATTATCATAGTGGGTTTGCTCACGTATGTGATCTTGTCGGCCAACATTGAGCCACCCGTAGTTACAGATCGCACGGCCGATACATGGAAACGTACTGAACACGACAGCACGTTTTATACGATAGGCAATAACTGGTTCCGCAAAAGCGAAACAGGTTTGTACGAAGTTTATGTAGAAGGCCAACCTTACGAACGCGGTGTTGTGCTGGGCAAACTTTCGGCCGAATTGGTACAACACCAGGAAGATGTTTTCACAAATCAGATCAGCCAGATTGTGCCCTCACCGTTTTACCGGAAATTCCTTACGTGGTTTATCGGATGGTTTAACCGCAATATTGACGATTACATTCCCGAAGAAAATAAGTTAGAGATTTACGGTGTTTCGCAAACGGCATCGCACGAATACGATGATGTGGCACCACCGTATCAGCGCATTTTAAATTACCACGGGGCGCACGACATCGGCCATGCTTTACAAAATATGTCGCTGGTAGGATGCACCTCCTTTGCAGGGTGGAATTCCATGACGGCCGACAGCTCGTTAATCATTGGTCGTAATTTTGATTTTTTTGTAGGCGATGATTTTGCACGCGATAAGCTGATTGCTTTTATCAGGCCCGATCAGGGCATTCCGTTTATGATGGTAACCTGGGGCGGCATGACGGGCGTTTTGTCGGGAATGAATGCCGAAGGATTAACCGTAACCTTAAATGCCGCAAAAACAGAAAACATCGGCAGTGCAGCCATGCCCGTATCGTTGTTAGCCCGGCAGATTTTACAGTACGCATCAACCATCGAAGAAGCCGAAAAAATTGCCCGCAAACATAAAACCTTTGTAGCCGAATCGTTTTTGATTGGCTCCGCTAACGATAAACGTGCAGTGGTTATTGAAAAATCACCCGAAGCAACCACGGTGTTCAGCACACCCAACGATTGGATTATCGACACCAACCATTTTCAGAGCGATTCGCTCGGCAATACCGAACTAAACCGCGAGCATAAACAAACCAGCGCATCGGTGTACCGGTACAATCGTGTACACGAACTACTGTTGCCTAAGAAACTTACTGTTGAAAAGGCTGCGGCATTGTTGCGCGATCAGCAGGGCATGAACGGTGCCGACATCGGATTGGGAAATGAAAAAGCGATCAATCAGTTAATTGCACACCATAGTATTATCTTTCAACCGGCCAAACGATTGGTTTGGGTATCTACCGCGCCCTGGCAATTAGGTGAGTACGTTGCGTACGATTTGAACAAAGTATTTGCACCGCAAACAAAAACAAATACCGAAATGTACGAAGCGGCATTAACCATTCCGGCCGATACTTCGCTTACCGCACCAGCATTGGCGAAGTTCAAAAAATATGCTGCATACCGGTTCATGTTCCAGTCACGCGCCAATCTTAACCCCGACAGCATTGTAAGCTGGAACCCTCAATTATACCATGTATATATGTTGGCGGGCGATCATGAATTTAACCGGAAGAACTATGAACGTGCCGTTTCGTTTTACGAAACCGGTCTGCAAAAAGAAGTAGCTACCGAACAGGAGCGTGTATACATGGAAAAGCGGTTAAACGAAAGTAAAAACAATCTCAAATGATTGCAGGCATTGGCATTGATTTGGTATCCGTTAGCCGCATCAGCCATAAATTAACGGCTAATAATTCGTTGCGCGATACTATTTTTGCGCCAGCCGAAATCGCGTATTGCGAAGCGGCTGTCAACAAAATGCAACATTATGCTGCACGTTTTGCAGTGAAAGAAGCATTTTTAAAAGCGGCAGGCAAGGGGTTGTTGCTGGGTGCCGAAGCCCTTCGTGAGATTGAATTGAAGCACAACGAAGACGGTAAACCCGAAATCGAACTGCACGGAAAAATGGCACAACGAGCTGCGACAGAACAATGGGTATCGATACAGGTTTCCGTATCGCACGAAGGCGATATGGCTACCGCAATGGTAATAATAGAGAAATGAAAATCCCCGACATAGAAAAACAATCGCCCCAAACATTGGCCGAGTATCAAAACAGAGAACTCGCCAGTGCCATTCGTTATGCTGCGGCACGTTCACCGTTCTATCAAAAACATTTTATGACACACGGTATCGATCCGCAGCGTGTCAATAACCTGAACGATTTGCGTACCATACCGCCCACCACGAAAGACGATCTGCAAAATTATAACTGGGATTTTTTATGCGTACCGCGTAGTGCCATTGTAGAATACACCAGCACATCGGGCACGCTGGGCAAGCCGGTTACCGTAGCGTTAACTGCCGGTGATTTACAACGCCTGGCTTATAACGAAAGCGCTTCGTTTGTTTGTGCCGGACTTCAGCAAACCGATGTTGTTCAGCTCATGCTTACGCTCGACAAACAATTTATGGCAGGGCTGGCTTACCATGAAGGCGTTCGTAAATTAGGCGCGGCAGCCGTGCGTATCGGGCCGGGATTACCGGCCTTGCAATGGCAAACTATCTTTAATTTGAAATCAACCGTGCTGATCGGTGTAGCTTCGTTTGTGGTAAAGTTGCTGGAATACGCCAAGCAGAACCAGATCGACTATAAAAATTCATCGGTGCGTACGGTTATTTGTATCGGTGAGAATATCCGTACCGAAAACTTAGAACTGAACGTGTTGGGTAAACGCATTAAAGATATGTGGGATGTTAACCTCATCAGCACGTATGCTTCTACCGAAATGCAAACCGCTTTTACGGAATGTGAACATGGGCGTGGCGGCCATCACCGCCCGGAATTGGTAATCGTAGAGTTGTTAAACGAAGCAAACGAATCGGTAGCGCCCAGTGAAGCAGGCGAGGTTACCGTAACCACGTTGGGAGTAGAAGGTATGCCGCTTATCCGGTATAAAACCGGTGACATGGCACGCTTGTTTACCGAACCCTGTACGTGCGGCCGCACTACTATGCGTATCAGTCCGTTAATCGGGCGCAAGCAACAGATGATTAAACTGAAAGGTACAACGTTATATCCGCAAGCATTGTTTGAAGTGTTGCAACATACACCCGGTGTGCTTGAATATGTGGTAGAAACATTTACAAACGAAACTGGTGTAGATGAAGTGCGGGTGTTAGTGGCCTCGACCGATTGGGAAACAACACGCACCTTGTTAGCGGGAAATTTTAAAGCGGCCTTGCGGGTGTTGCCTGAGATGGTGCTGTCGTCAGCGGAAGAATTGGAAAAATTACAATTTACCGGAGGGAGCAGAAAAATCAGGCGGTTCATTGATAACCGCCTGTAATGAATGCAATAAACAGGGAAGGATTACTTCTTAACAAGTTTGCCTAACTCTTTGCCCGACTTGGCGTAAGCTTCCTGAATACGGAAACCGCTGTCGAGTCGTACCCCATGGCATCCTGGCCGGGGGCTTTCAGAATAGTAACCTTGGCGATGATGTTTGACGGATTGGCGGTTTCAACAAACCACACTTCGGCATCGATTTGGGCAGGCACGCGCATTACACCTACGTTCCAGCCGGGTTCGGTACGTGTGGTTTTGAAGACGAGCGTGTATTGCGCATCGCCATCGGTAGTTTCTATGCCCGAGTTTTTGGTGAACAATTCTTTAAACTTAGGTTCAAAGCGGCTTTCGCGATCGGCATACCAGGCTTTTTCAAATTTATCGCCACGGCCAGGTTCTTTGGCATCGTACTCGGTTTTTTCCGATTGATGTAATCCGTTTAGGTAAGGCCGTCTTTACCTACGGTCATGTTATCGTATGAAAATTCCGTCTTGATGTTTGCCTGACCTTTAATGGCTTTCAGGTCGCCCTGAATAACTTTAAGCTTTTGAGCCATTGCCGTAGAGGCAAAAAGCGTGAGCAGGAGAATGGATGTTATTTTTTCATATGTGGAAGGGTTAATGAGGGATTGAAAATACGAAACTTCCGATAATTGCCATTACGTTCCCTGATAAAAAAGCAGTCCGATTTTTGATTTTTACAAAATGCTGTACAATCTTTTCTTTATCTTTCAGATCAGTTTAGTAAATACTTAGTTTTTAGATACATGTTTCGGATACTGATTATTGCAAGTGTTGTTTGTTGGTGTGTGCCGGTATGTGCGCAGTTTAAAAATGTATTGCTCGACCCCGCTGGCGCGTACGAACCGGCCATTGCGGTGAGCCGGAATAGCACCGATAACATCGTGGCCGCAGCCGCACCCGGCCGGGTATATACATCAACCAACGGAGGGTTATCGTGGCAGAAATCCACTTTCAGCACAACAGCCTTTACCGTGTCGGGCGGCTTGGTATTGTTGGCCGATTTTAAAGGGAATTTTTACGGTTTGCACGAGTCGTTGGTAAACGGAAAACGCCAGGTTGTAATCCGCGAATCGAAAGATGAAGGCACTACGTGGACGGACGGTGTGCGGATCAGCAGCGATTCGTCAAAGCACGCCACAAGCCCCGCAGCAGCGATTGACCGCAAGGGCAATTTATTTGTAACCTGGACGGAGCTTGATCAATACCGGAGCGATGCGGCCGATTGCCAGTCGCGGGTGATGTTAAGCCGGTCATCGAACGGAAAAAAGTGGTCGAAACCGATGGTGATCTCGCAAGGTACCGGTAATTGCAAAGGCGATACGGCAACCATAGCCGGTGCAACACCCGCTGTTATGGGCGGAGGCGAACGCGCCTTTGTGGTGTGGGCGAACCGCGAAAAGATATGGTTCGACCGTGCGTTTGATGGCGGCAGTATGTGGCTTTCGACCGACTTGCCCGTGGCCGACCAGCCCGGTGGCTGGAACCTCGAAATACCCGGAACCAAAAACGGTTACGGCCTGCCAACGTTGGTGATCGACAATACAAAAAAAACACAACTGTCGGGCGCAGTGTATATCGTATGGGCCGACCAGCTAAAAGGCAAGCATAATGCCGACATCTGGTTTACACGCACCATGAACTTTGGCGATACCTGGACACAAGCCGGGCGTATCAATAACGATACGGGCGAGCGCCAGCAATACGCACCGGCCATGACGCTTGATGCCGCAACCGGAAATATTTATGTGGTGTATTACGACAGGCGCGATTATGACGATAACCAAACCGATGTATATCTTGCTTATTCAACCGATGCCGGCTCGAAATTTACAAATGTAAAAATCAGCGAAACGCCCTTTACAGCCGATGCCTCGGTAGAAACCGGGGCATACATCAGCATATCGGCACACAATGGTGTAATTGTTCCGGTATGGACACGAACCGACAATGGCAAGAGCAGCGTGTGGACAACCATTATTAAACAGTCCGAATTAGAAAATAAGGCTAAGTAAATCCAAAATTGTTGTTGAGCTTGAGATAGGTTTTATTGGGTAGGGGGCATTGAGGAAAATAAATATAAATTATAACCCGACTGGCGCGGAAGTTACTTCCGTGCCTTGCTAAAACTGCCGGTTTAGTTCTGTATTAAGAATTATTTTGAGAAATACAGCGGTAATGTGGAACTTCGTTCCACAACTGTATATTGTATGAGCGAGAAATATAAAATCCGCGATCAGTCGCAACAATACTTTATTACATTTGCAACGGCAGGCTGGGTTGATGTGTTTACCCGGCAGGAGTACAAAGATATTTTTCTTGAATCTGTTAGGTATTGCCAGCGTGAGAAAGGGTTGATTGTATATGCGTGGTGTTTAATGACAAACCATGTTCACATGATCATCGGGCGGAAGAGTGAAATGGGTATGGAAGAAATAATTCGTGACCTCAAGAAATACACTGCCACGCATATTTGTAAAGCAATTGAATCAAACCCACAGGAAAGCCGCAGGGAATGGATGCTGGAATTATTCAGGAGTTACGGAGCCAAAACAGGCAAGCATCATAAATATAAATTCTGGCAGGGTGAGTTCCATCCCATCGAACTGAATACAAACAAAATGATGGATGATCGTTTACAATATATCCACTACAATCCGGTAGAGGCTGGTATTGTATATGAACCCGAATCTTATCTTTACAGCAGTGCGGTTGATTATGGCACAAAGCGTAAAGGGTTTCTGGAAATAGAATATATTTGAGTGCGGTTGCGGAATTAAATTCCGCAGGCAGTGTGTCGTTCTAAACAAAAATTTTAGGTTGGAGTATGTGGAAAATGTATTGATGGCACGGAAGTAACTTCCGCGCCAGTACGGGGCTACCTCTCAACAAGGGAATAGGAGGGCTGTTCCTGCTGGTACAAAAGGAAATAAATATACTTATAATAAAACGCCAATTGATGAAGTAGATGCATTGGCAAGGACGCATGACATGTCTTACGAGAGTGATAATGCGACTGATTGGTGGAGTGATCCCCGAGGTTTAGCAGCAGATAGGGCATTTGTGCAAGGGCTCCAAGAATACTTAGACCGGGCTTCGCAGGAAGGTTATGTCGATGCAGTAACTGGAAGAGCTCCAAGTAATGAAGCCAAATCTGCAGCAAAAAATGCAATTAGAATATTTAATTTAGCTATTAAAAATAAAGAAACGAAACTGGATGAAGAATAAGGCAAAAATCATCAGTACGATATTGGTGATAATTTATCTAATTTTTGCATTTATTGTGTATGAATATTTTGCCTTATCTAAAATAGATGGGATTATAAATTACCCGTTTACAATCGCTTTAGCATTGACTTATGGATTAGGTGGCGCGATTGGATTGTTATTCTATTTAGTCTTTTTAATACTTTTGTGGGTTATTATTTATTTTATTCTGATTAAGGTTGTTTTCCTATTCTTAGCAGATTCCGCAGGGACTCTGCGCAAACAAGAGAAAACAGAACAACAATAAATACAGGAAGATAAACCACACTGTTCGACATTTATAATGTCGAACCCAGATAAAGAAGGACTTATAATCCAAATGGGAAATAGGATGAAATTTGAGAAGAAGAAAATAAAGCATACCTAAAATAACAGCAAAGAATGTAAAGTGCCAGCATACAGCTACCATATAGAAGATAACCGGAACACCGGCAACTTAACAAGAGAAAACAGAACAACAATAAATACAGGAAGATAACCCCATGAAGCAAATACAAATTATATTACCCTTGCTGTTATGCAGTGCCATGCTGCAAAGTTGCGGAGATCACGCAGACGATAATAAGCTCCCGCCATTCGTACTGGAAGTAGAAAACCAACCGTCAGCCAAACCTGCCGATGACAACAAAGCTTCGGGAGTATATAAAGGAACATTCGTAGGCTCTACGGGCACATTCAAGCTCATCATCCAGTCCGACCTCATCATCGGCTACCTTGTGGTAAAAAATGAAGATAGTCTTTGGCCGGAGAGTTATGTACTCACCACAAACGATATACAAGCCTCAGACCTTAACGGGGCTGTTTCAAACGCACTGTTCGCCAATACCAGCCAAACCGTTAAACTCTATTTTTCGGTAGATGCCAATGGCAGCAACCCGCAGGTTGAGCTTCACATAGCCGGGCACGAAACCATCGATGTGGCAGTGTATAAAGAAACTTCCGAAACACTGGTAAAAGTTTACGAAGGCTTCTTGTACAGAACCTATACCGATGTGGGCGTTCAGGTAAAAGCCCATTTTAATGTATTGCTCGGCCCCGATTCGCTCGCCCGTGTTACCTACAAAACCGTTGAAGAATACGATCTCGAAAACGGCATAAGCGGCACAAAAGGAGAAGAGTCATACTCCAGCGATGCTAATTACAGGATTGATGTGTGGCCAAGCATAACACAAATATCTGTTTACAGGCATATACTTAACCCTTTATATCCCGGGCAACCAAACATGTACATCTCTGAGAGCTATATGGTGCGGGGGAAAGTCAATGAGACAGAAACCGAAATTACGTATAAGTACGAATGGGAGCAGGAGGGATCTATCTATGCCGACAGCGCCCGGCTTGCGAGAATATTATAAATCTGAATAACGCTTATAAGCATAATTAAAAAAAACAATGCAAACAAACACCAAACTATACAAAGTATTATTAACAATATGCCTTACCCTGTACATAACAGCGCTATGGGCACAGCCCTCATTTACCACAGATGATAAAACAGAAGCCGCAGCTTTAAAGAAAGGCAAACTTGCCGTAGTGGTTCAGGAGCAAGATGATAAAGTGGTTAAGAAGTTAGCCAAAAAGCCCGATGAACTAAAGAAGTATGAAGAGAGCATACAATTGTTTAACGCTTACATCAAAAAAGCAGTAGAGCAGGAGTGGAGCCTTACAAAAGAGGTGTCGTTTATCTCGCAGGCCGAGGCTGAGCAGGCCAAAACTGCCAAACCCCCCGGCCTGTACTTAATGGAAGTAACCGAGGTAAAAAATTACGCGATGGGTGATTTTTACCTGGCTAACCAAAGCAATAAAGGATTTCAAAATACGCCACGTGATCGTGCCTACCACCTTACCATCGGTGGTAAATCAATCGGGCTGGCCGTTTATGCAGCAGCTAAACCAAACCGTGAATTTCTTATGTCGTACTTACCGGCAGCAGGCTTGTCGCAAGGGGCAGTAACGTTTATGGTGCGTCACTTACAGAATCAGGTAAACGATTGCCTTGAGCAAAACATTACGGGTATGTCGGCCTTGCGCAACGATATTGATAAACGCGAGGCTTCGTTAAAAGACAAAACATTGCTGTTGTTCGAGCCGCTCATCAGCACACCCTTGCAAAAAGTTATGGATAAAAAAGAGTTAGGCGAGTTTTACCCATACACAACAGAAGTGGTGTCGTATGAGCGGTTGGAAGAAGTAATCGCCTCAAAAGACAATAAGTATGCGTACATCTGGGTAGTGCCCGCAGCCGCGTGGGCAAACGGACGTATGCTGTTCAACTATTTTATTATTGATGCTGCCGATTCGCGTATGCTGTTTTTAACCGGTACTTCGGTAGCCAATGCCAACGGACAGTTTCACCCTATGCAGTTAAAAATGGTAAAGAAGCGGGTGAAGTAAAATTTTACATATTGTGAATAGAATTTAAATAAAAAATTTAAGCCCCTAAACCTTTACATACCATCAAAAATTACATTTTGTTTTTGTTGCTGTTTGTATCAACGACAGTCTTTGCGCAGCAAACATCTTCCAATGGTAACTATTATACCGGTACATCATCAACAAACTTCATTATCAACTCACACTGGCGCAAGCGTCCGCTTGTGCCATAACCTGGCTTCCCACAAGGCATTACAACCTTACCCACTTTCCTCCACCCGCTCGCCAAACGAGCTATTGACCCGTTTTTTTAGCCGGAACACGCTGTTTTGTGAAATTTTTCTAAAAAATGTTTAGCAGGAAAATCGCATTTCAAGTGCGAAAAATGGCTTTTTATGGACTTTTGTGTCAAAAAATATCAAAATGTGGTTGAAAGTGGTTGAAAGTGGTTGAAAAATACCTATGTTTGCTAAGGAGGAGTATGACAACCACTACAGTCTATGACCTTTTTTACCAGTGAATATGAAAGTAAGCTCGATGCCAAAGGCAGAATGGTACTGCCTGCGCGGATCAAAGCCCAGTTGCCCGAAGGCGATGCTGAGCTGGTGATCAGGCGTGGTTTCGAACCTTGCCTCATCATTTACCCCATGGTAGAGTTCAAAAAGGTGTTCTCAAAAATTTCAGGTCTTAACGAATTTAACGAAGAGTACCGCGCACTCCAGCGGAACTTCCTCGCAGGAATATCCACGGTCGAGCTTGATGGCAACGCCCGGTTTCTGATTCCGAAAAACATGCTGGCCTATGCGCAAATTGAAAAAGACGCGCTGTTGGTAGGTATCGGTAATAAAGTTGAGGTCTGGAATCCCGATGTGTATGAGAAGCACAGAATCCAGGACCAAAGTGAATTGTCAAAATTAGCAGCGAAATATTTGAACGAGTAATGACTATGGGCACCACGTATCACAAGCCCGTTATGCTCACCGAATGTATCGATGCACTAGACATAAACCCGGATGGCATCTATGTAGATGTAACATTCGGAGGCGGTGGACACAGTTTAGCCATCCTTGAAAACCTGAAAAACGGACGATTGATTTCGTTTGATCAGGACGAGGATGCAAAGAAACAGGCCGAACTGATCCAAAGTCGTTCTTTCACATTTTGCCAGGCAAACTTCATGTACATGAAAAAGTATTTGAAGTTGCACGGAGTAACACAGGTAAACGGCATATTGGCCGACCTCGGTATTTCATCGCACCAGATCGACTCGCCCGACCGCGGTTTTTCAACCCGCTTCGATGGGCCGTTAGATATGCGCATGGATCAGTTGGCCAAAACAAATGCGGCCGATATACTCAATAATTATAGTGAGGCCGATTTGCACAAAATACTGGGCATGTATGGCGAAATCAAAAACGCCCGTACCGCTGCCAAACTTATTGTGCAACACCGTGTTACAAAACCATTCAGTCGTACCGAAGATTTGAAAGCGGCATTGCAAAACATTGCTCCTAAAGGAAAGGAGTTTAAATATTTCGCCCAGGTGTTTCAGGCGTTGCGCATCGAAGTAAATACCGAGATGAAAGCGCTTGAAGATTTTTTGCACCAATGTGGCGAAGTGATGGCTCCGGCAGGTCGGTTAGTGATAATGAGTTACCATTCGCTGGAAGACAGGATGGTGAAAAACTTTATCAACAAGGGTAAAGTGTTTGGCGAAGTAGAGAAAGATTTTTTTGGAAACGAGATTAAACCGTTCGAAGCTATAAACCGAAAACCGGTGGAGGCTTCGGAAGAAGAAGTAGAAAATAATAATAGAGCACGAAGTGCAAAGTTGAGAGTAGCAGAGAAAATATAGTTGCTGGCTGTTAGTTGTTGGATGATAGAAATACTACCGACAAACAGCAGGCAACGAACAACTAAAATAGAAATGGCAGAAAACAAATTACGCATCGGAGAGCAACCAAAGAACCCAACCATCAAAGTGGGAGGTAATGGTTCGGGTGTGTTTTCGGGGTTAGAGAAAAAACTAAAACTCGAAACATATTTCGAAGAAGGGTTCCCGGTACAAAACGTACCCAAAATTGCCTTTGTGGTGTTTCTCTGTTTGTTCTACATTGGTAATACACACTATGCCGAAAAAACCGTACGCAAAATCAATTACATACAGGCCGAAGTAGAAGATTTGCGTGCCGATTACACCACCATGAAGTCAGACCTGATGTATGCCAGCAAGCAATCGGAAGTAGCGCGTAAGGTGAAACCGTTTGGTCTTGAAGAAAGTTTAGAACCCCCGCATAAAATTGTAGTGAAGAAAGGTGAATATTAAACGTTCCATATTATTACGGGTACGGGTTGCCTTCATTTTTGTGATGCTGTTTGCCATTGCGGTGGTCATCAAAACGGGTCACATTCAAACGATTGAAGGTGAAAAGTGGGCAAAGCTGGGTGAGCGGGTCATGTTTCAGAACATGAAAGTGAAAGCTACACGCGGCAATATCTATTCCGATAACGGAAGTTTGTTGGCTACATCGTTGCCGTTTTACAAAGTAGCGTTCGATGCAACGTTGCCCAAAGAAAAAGTATTCCATGACGGATTGGATTCCCTTTCTTTCCTATTGTCGCGTTTTTTTAAAGACAAATCTTCAACCGAGTATAAACGAATGTTGCAAGATGCACGTGCTTCGAATAAGCAATACGTGATCCTGAGCCGTAAGAAAATCGATTATCAGGATAAAAAAATGATGAGCGAGTGGCCTGTATTCCGCGAAGGCCGTTTGGGTGGCGGTGTTATTTTCGAAAAAGTTGATGTGCGTTACCGGCCGTTTACCAACCTCAGCAGTCGTACCATCGGTTACGTGAATGAAAACGATAAAGGCGTTGGGCTTGAATACAGCTTTAACGATCAGTTGGGTGGCCAGGACGGATCGGCCTATTATCAAAAAATTGCAGGCGGTGTTTGGAAACCCATCTTCGATGCCAACAATGTAAAAGCTGTTAATGGTTATGATATTCACACCACGTTAGACATTAATTTACAAGATGTTGCCGAAACAGCCTTGTACAAAGCTATGCGTCAGCACAATGCCGATGACGGCCTCGTAATGGTAATGGAGGTTGCCACAGGGCATATTAAAGCTATCAGTAATTTAAGCAGTGATGGTCACGGCAACTTTCACGAGAAATTTAATTTTGCTACCGCAGGATTATTCGAGCCGGGTTCAACCTTTAAGCTGTTAACCATGATTGCATTGCTTGAAGACAGTAATGTAGAGTTAACAGACAGTATCGATACCGGAAATGGTGAATACACTTTTTATAAAAACAAGGTGCGCGACCATGAAGAAGGCGGCTTGGGCAAAATTACCGTGCGCCAGTCGTTCGAACATTCATCAAACGTAGCGATGGCGAGGCTGGTAGATAAAAATTTTGGTTTGCGTCCGCAGAAATTTTTAGATCATGTCGATCGCCTGAAACTCAACAAACCGATTGGTATTCAAATAGCAGGCGAGCCAATGCCGAAGTTTAAACGGCCGGGCGAAAAGGGTTGGAGCGGCATCAGCTTACCATGGATGGCGTACGGTTATGGTATTGAAAACACACCTCTGCATACACTTATGCTGTACAATGCTGTTGCGAACAACGGTAAAATGATCAAGCCGGTTTTTGTAACCAAAATCAGCAAGGCCGATCGTGCCGTGGAAGAGTTCAAAACAGAAACAATGGTTAGCAGTATATGCTCCGACAAAACATTGAAGAAGTTAAAAATAATGCTCGAAGGTGTGGTGCGCGAAGGTACTGCAAAAAACATCAAAGACAGCCATTACCAGATTGCCGGTAAAACCGGTACTGCACAAATTTTGGAAAACGGCCGCTATACGAAAAAGTACATCACTTCTTTTGTCGGATATTTTCCGGCACATGCACCTAAATATACTGCCATGGTGCTGATCAAAAATCCGCGTGGCTGGCAACAGTACGGAAGCAGCGTGGCGGCTCCGGCTTTTAAAGAAATTGCCGATAACGTTTATGCACGCGACATCAACATCCATGAGGCGATGGCCGGCAAGCGGTTAGAGGAAGACGGTGTGTTTCCCGTAATCCGCGCAGGCAAACAGGAAGAGCTTACCATGTTGTGTAACGAGATAGGTATTTCAAATCACTCTAAAACAGATGAAGAGTGGGTACGCGCAGCAAGGAACGGCAACGCGGTTGACTGGAACAAAAATGCCATAGACCAAAACATGGTGCCCGATGTTGCCGGTATGACATTCCGCGATGCGATTTTCTTATTAGAGAACGCAGGACTAAAAGTTTCTTATGAAGGTAAAGGCCGTGTAGCCAGCCAGTCGTTGGCTCCGGGTACACGTATTTCAAAGGGAGGTAGAATTTTTATCAGACTGAATGGCTGAGTTGAAAGACATATTATACAGAGTATCCATTACGTCATCGTACGGAAATATGAACGTTGACGTGAAAGGAGTATGCTTTGACTCACGCCAGGTTAAAGAAGGATATGTTTTTGTTGCTGTAAAGGGCACGCAGTCCGATGGACATCAGTTTATTGCAAAAGCCATTGAGTTGGGCGCGAGTGCCATTGTATGTGAAAAATTACCCGATACCATACATGAAAAAATCAACTACGCCACCGTCAAAAATAGCGCACAAGCGCTGGGAATTATTGCTACTAATTTTTATGGCAACCCGTCACAAAAATTAAAATTAGTAGGAGTTACCGGTACTAATGGTAAAACCACCGTGGCTACGTTGTTGTATAAATTGTTTGGGTCGCTGGGGTATCGTACCGGGTTAATTTCTACCGTAGAACACCGCATTGTAGATGCCGTGGTTACATCGACACACACAACGCCCGATCCTGTTCAGTTAAACGAACTGATGGCGAAAATGGTCGCGGCAGGTTGCACGCACGCCTTTATGGAAGTAAGCTCGCACGCAGTCGATCAGGAACGCATAGCGGGGCTGAAGTTTACCGGTGCATTGTTTACCAATATCACGCACGATCACCTCGATTACCACAAAACATTTGAAAACTACATCAAGGCAAAGAAGAAATTCTTTGATGAATTGAGTAGCGATGCTTTTGCATTAGTAAATGCCGATGATAAGCGCGGCATGGTAATGTTACAAAACACCAAAGCCAGAAAACATTCGTTCGGGCTGAAGAAGATGGTTGACTTTAAAGGTAAAATCATCAGCAACACCATCGAAGGATTAGAACTTGAAGTAAACGGTAAACCGGTTTGGTTTAAACTCATTGGCGATTTTAATGCGTACAACCTGCTGGCTGTTTATGGTGCAGCGGTATTGTTAGGCGAAGATTCCGAACAGGTGCTAACCATTCTGTCGTCTATGCAGGGCGCGGTAGGCAGGTTTGAGTTGATCCTACCGGGATCGAAGTTCACGGCTATTGTTGATTACGCCCACACACCCGATGCGTTAAAAAATGTGTTGGATACCATCGCACAACTGCGTACCGGCAGCGAACAGGTTATTGCTATTGTAGGATGTGGAGGCAACCGCGATAAAACAAAACGTCCGTTGATGGCGAGTATCGCTTGTCGTTTTAGCGATAAAGTGGTGTTAACATCCGACAACCCGCGCGATGAAGACCCGATGGAAATTATTCGTGAGATGCAGACCGGTATCGGCCCGAGCGATGCGCGCAAAACATTGGTGATTGCCGACCGCGAAGAGGCTATTAAAACCGCCTGCATGATGGCAAAAGAAAAAGACATTGTGTTGATAGCGGGCAAAGGCCACGAAACGTATCAGGAAATTAAAGGAGTGAAATACCCGTTCGATGACCGTGAGGTTGTTGAGCGGATGCTTAAACTGTTTGCGAACTAATGTTATACTATTTATTCGACTATCTCGACAAACATTTTGACCTCATCGGGGCAGGTGTATTTAAGTACATCTCATTCCGTGCAGGTATGGCTGCAGCAATTTCATTGTTGATCACCATTATCTTCGGCAAAAGCCTGATCAACTTTTTACGAAACAAACAGGTAGGGGAAGAGATTCGCGAATTAGGACTTGAAGGTCAAACCGCAAAACGTGGTACGCCAACCATGGGCGGGCTAATCATCATTGCGGCTATTCTTGTGCCTACACTTTTGTTCGCCAAACTTGATAATGTGTATGTAATCTTATTGATCACGGCAACCGTATGGATGGGGCTGATCGGCTTCTTAGACGATTACATCAAAGTTTTTAAAAAAGATAAAAAAGGATTAGCCGGTAAGTTTAAAATTGTTGGTCAGGTTGGGCTTGGTTTAATTGTAGGCTTTACACTTTATTTTAATGACAATGTTATTATCCGTAAAGCAAAAAATCCTACAGCAGAAATTGTGGTGGTCGATGGCGTAGCGGTTAAAAATTATGAAGATGTAAAATCAACCAAAACAACCGTTCCGTTTTTTAAAAACAACGAGCTTGATTACAACAGTATTCTTCCGTTTTTAAGTAATAATTATACCTGGGTAATTTATGTACTGATCGTGATTTTGATTATCACGGCAGTATCGAACGGTGCAAACCTAACCGATGGCATTGACGGGCTTGCCGCAGGCACTGCGGGTATCATCGGATTAACCATAGCCATTTTTGCGTATCTCTCCGGCCGTGTTGACTTCTCGAATTATCTCAACATTATGTACATCCCTAATTTGAGCGAGGTAGTAATTTTTTGCACGGCATTCGTTGGGGCATGTTTGGGTTTCTTATGGTACAATGCGTACCCGGCTCAGGTTTTTATGGGCGATACCGGAAGCCTTACGCTCGGTGGTGTAATTGCCGTAGCTGCACTTGCGGTTCGTAAAGAGTTATTGATTCCTGTACTGTGTGGCATCTTTCTGATCGAAAGCCTGTCGGTGATTATGCAGGTAGCGTATTTCAAGTACACGAAGAAAAAGTATGGTGAGGGTAAACGCATTTTCTTAATGTCGCCATTGCACCATCACTATCAGAAAAAAAATATTCACGAATCTAAAATCGTAACCCGCTTTTGGATTGTCGGGATTTTATTAGCCATTCTCACACTCGCAACCCTGAAACTGCAATGAGCAAACGTGTAATCATATTAGGCGGAGGCGAAAGCGGAACGGGCGCAGCTTTGTTAGCGAAGGCAAAGGGCTTTGATGTATTTGTTTCGGATGGCGGAACCATCAAAGATAAATACCGTGACGATCTTGTGCGCAACAAGATCGAGTTTGAAGAAGGCAAACATTCGGAAGAAAAAATCCTGAACGCTGATCTGGTGATTAAAAGCCCCGGTATCCCTGAAAAGGCCGACATCATCAAAAAACTGAAAGCAAAAGGTGTTGAGGTTATTGATGAGATTGAGTTTGGTTTCCGTCACATCAACGGTAAAGTAATTGCTATTACCGGTACCAATGGTAAGACAACCACTACGCTGCTCACGTATCACTTAATGAAATCGGCTGGGTTCAGTGTTTCATTGGCGGGTAACGTGGGCGAAAGCCTGGCGCGTAAAGTAGCGAATGGTGATTCCGACTGGTATGTGCTGGAAGTAAGCAGTTTTCAGTTGGATGGCACTAAATCATTCCGGCCGGAGATCGGAATTTTATTGAACATCACACCCGATCATTTAGACCGGTACGAGTATAAGATTGAAAATTATATCAACTCAAAATTCCAGCTTATCCGTAATATGGATGCCCGCTCGAAGTTTATTTATTATGCTGATGATGCGGTGATCGCGAAAGAAGTTGCTGACAGGAATAATGCTGCGTTGAGAATTCCGGTGTCGTTGCAAAAATCAGGCGCCCCGGTTTATTTCGATGGAACCGCGATGCAGTTTAACCTCGATAAAAAGTTTGCGGTACTGCAAAATGACACAACATTAAAAGGGCCGCATAACCTGATCAATACGATGGCTGCGGTATCGGCTGTTGAACTGGCCGGTGCAAAAGTTGAAGCCATTCGTGAAGGACTAAAAACATTTGTTAATGCACCGCACAGGCTCGAACCCGTAGGTGTGGTAAATGGTGTGGAGTTTATCAACGACTCAAAAGCAACCAATGTCGATTCGGTGGTGTATGCCTTAGGCAGCTACACTCAGCCGTTGATATGGATTGCGGGTGGTATCGATAAAGGCAACGATTACAACCTGATTAAAGATCAGGTTCAGCAAAAAGTTAAAGCGCTGATTTGTCTGGGTACGGATAACAAAAAACTGAAAGATTTTTTTGGCGGAATTGTTCCGACTGTTCTGGAAACGCAAAGCGTAGAGGAATTGGTAAAGGTGGCATTACAGGAGGCACAACGTGGCGATGTGGTTTTATTATCACCTGCGTGTGCGAGCTTCGATCTCTTCAAAAATTATGAAGACAGGGGCGATCAGTTTAGAAAGGCAGTAGTGAATTTGAAGAAAGAAAAAGAAAACCAACTCGTATGAACAAAATAAAGGAGTGGGCCGATAAAAATTTACAGGGCGATAAAGTGATTTGGGCAGTAGTGTTCGGTTTGTCGCTGATCAGCATACTGGTGGTGTACAGCTCCATCGGTACGATGGCGTTTCGTCAGTCGCGAAGCACCGAAGGGATTCTGTTAAAGCATACGTTTCATATTTTTATCGGCTTGGCAGCAATGTGGCTGGCGCATAAAATCGATTATCGTTTTTATTCACGCTTATCAAAAATTGCGTTGTGGATCAGCATTCCGCTGTTGATTTATACATTCACCAATGGCGTTTCCATTAACGATGCTTCACGCTGGATTGCCATTCCGGTTTTCGGGTCGTTCCAGCCGTCTGATTTCGCCAGCCTGGCATTGATCATCAACATTGCAAGTATGTTATCGAAACGCCAGCAGAACATCGATGATATTAAAGAATCGTTGATCCCGATTTTGGTGTGGTGTGGTGTAATCTGCGGATTGATTGCATTAACCAACCTTTCAACGGCCATCTTATTATTGGCAACTTGCTTTCTGATCATGTTCATCGGCCGTGTGCCCGTGAAATACTTGGCGATGCTTGTATTGGTAGGAATACTTGCTGGGGCTGCGGCCATTCAGTTTGGTGTACGGGGTGAAACAGCCAAGAACCGGATCATGGCATTCATTGAAGGTAAAGAACTTCCGTTCCAGGCGAAACACGCACGCATTGCCGTGGCAACCGGTGGCGTTGTGGGTAAAGGCCCGGGCAACAGCGATCAGCGTAACATTCTGCCGCACCCGTATTCAGATTTCGTTTATGCGATTGTAATTGAAGAGTACGGAATGCTGGGCGGCATTATCGTGCTTGCTTTATACCTGATCTTGTTACATCGTGGTATGAAAGCGGCCTACAACAGTGAACGTGCTTTTGCCGGATTGCTCTCGGCCGGGTTGAGTTTCGATTTGGTCTGTCAGGCAATGGTAAACATGGGTGTTGTGGTTGGGCTTGGCCCGATTACCGGTCAGCCGTTGCCGTTCATTAGTATGGGCGGTACATCCATGATCTTCACCGGATTATCAGTAGGAATTATTTTAAGTGTAAGTCGTGGCGAACGCGATGAAGTGTTTGGTCAGAAGACTAAAGGCGAAGCAAAAGAGAATAAAAACGTAGAGGCGGTAGCTGCATAATACATTGAACGCTCAACAACCATATCGACTGATTATAAGCGGAGGAGGAACCGGTGGCCACATCTTTCCTGCGGTAGCGATTGCGAATGAATTTCGTGAGCGTCACCCCAATGCGCAAATACTATTTGTAGGCGCGAAAGGAAGAATGGAAATGACACGTGTGCCGGAAGCAGGGTATAAGATCATCGGTTTGTGGATCAGCGGTTTGCAACGTTCGTTAACATTGTCAAACCTGTTGTTCCCGGTTAAGGTGGCGGTGAGTTTTGTACGTGCTTCGTTGATCATGAAACGTTTTAAACCGCACGCGGTAGTAGGCACAGGCGGATATGCCAGCGGCCCGATCATGTTGGCGGCAACCCGTTTTGGTATTGCTTCGGTGGCACAGGAACAAAACTCGTTTGCCGGTATGGTGAACAAACAGGTAGGAAATAAAGTGAGTAAGGTATGTGTGGCATACGAGGGTATGGAAAAATATTTCCCGAAAGAAAAAATCGTACTAACGGGTAACCCGGTACGGAAAGACATATTGGTGATCAGCGATAAACGCGATAAAGCATTGATGCGATTTGGTTTCGATGCCAGAAATAAAACACTCCTGATCATAGGCGGAAGCCTCGGTGCGCGTACCATAAATGAAAGTGTATTGGCCGGAATCGAAAAACTAATTGATGCACAGGTACAGGTAATCTGGCAAACCGGAAAAATGTATTACGAAAATTATACACAGCAATTAGCGAAGTATGATTTGAAACGCATTCGCGTGGTTGATTTTTTAAAGGAAATGGACTACGCCTATGCAGCGGCCGATGTGGTGATTTCGCGTTCAGGTGCATTGGCGGTATCTGAGTTGTGCATTGCAGGTAAGCCCAGCATTTTGGTACCATCGCCCAACGTGTCAGAAGATCACCAGACAAAAAATGCTATGGCATTGGTATCGAAACAGGCGGCACAATTGGTAACCGATAAAGACGCTAAGGCAATTTTGGTTGACGAAGCCTTAAAGCTGTTGTTTGACGAAAACCGTGCGCGTGCATTAAGTGCAAACATCGAAAAGCTGGCAAAACCGAATGCTACACGCGAGATCGTGAATGAAATTGAAAAACTAATCGGAGCAGGAAATAGCAACCAATGAATCTGGCGCAATACCATAACGTTTATTTTCTCGGTATCGGGGGCATTGGCATGAGTGCGCTTGCACGTTGGTTTATGCACAGCGGCCTGAATGTTTCCGGTTACGATAAAACCGCTACGGTTCTTACACAGGCTTTGGCAGATGAGGGCATGGCCATTCATTACGAAGATGATGTGCGCAACATTCCGGCTGATGTTAAAGCCGCTAAAGAAAACACATTGGTAGTGTTTACACCCGCCATCCCGAAAGATCATCAGGAGCACGCTTACCTGAAAGCACAGGGTTATACTATTATGAAACGTTCGGAAGTGCTGGGTCTGATCACACAAAATTATAAAACCATTGGTGTGGCTGGCACGCATGGTAAAACCACTACATCGTCTATGGTGGCACATATCCTGAAAACAGCCAACAAGAACATGGTGGCATTTTTGGGCGGCATTACGACTAACTACGAATCAAATCTGGTAATGGAAGGTGTTGTAAATGCTGAAACTACCGTAGTGGTTGAAGCCGATGAGTTTGATCGTTCGTTTCTACGGTTATTCCCCGAAGTGGCCGTGGTTACATCTGCCGATGCCGATCACCTCGATATTTATGGCGATCACACCAGCATGGTTACATCGTTTAAAGATTATATCAAACAGATTAAGAAAAGCGGTACGCTGATCATCCACGAATCCATTGCCGAACAATTGGCTTCAGGTGTAAATCACGTAACCCAATATGTTTATGGAATAAACCGGGGACAATTTTTTGCCGGTAACATTACAGCGCATAGTGGATTTTTTGAATTCGATCTTTGTGGTTTCGGCCCGAAAGCTGAGCGCGTAAAACTTGGTATCCCTGGTTTTCATAATGTAGAAAATGCCGTTGCGGCCTCCCTTGCTGCACATACGTGTGGCGTGGGTATAGATCAGATCAAACAGGCGTTGGCTTCGTTTACCGGTGTTAAGCGCAGGTTTGAATTTGTGGTGAAAGGTAAAAACGTAGTGTATGTCGATGACTACGCACATCACCCGACAGAAATCGATGCGTTTTTACGTTCGATGAAATCAATGTATCCGCAACGTAAACTTACCGTAGTCTTTCAGCCGCACTTGTTTACACGCACACGCGATTTTGCCGAAGGGTTTTCAAAAAGCCTGAGCTTGGCCGATGAAGTTGTGCTGATGGATATTTATCCGGCACGTGAACTTCCCATTGCCGGGGTAACATCCGATATGCTGATGGACACCATTACCAGCCCGGTGAAAATCCGTTGTGGCAAAGCCGATGTAATGGACAAACTTGAGTCGATGGACATTGATGTGCTGGCTACCGTTGGCGCGGGCGACATCGACACGTTTGTACAGCCGATTAAAAAAATGTTGAACGCCAAATACGAAAGCGCAGCCGTATGAAAATAAAGTTTAACATAAAACGTGAAATAAAAATCGTAACCGTTTTGGTTGTGGTGTTCCTGCTGATTGCCTTTAGCGAACGCAAGCAGGGGGGGGTAGCTGTACGCGATATTCTTATCAAAATAGAAAACATCGAAGGTAACCAGTTTATCGATGAAGAAGATATTATCGAATTAATGCAGTTAAACAAAGAGAACCTTAAAGGTGCAAGCATCGGTACAATTAACCTGAAACAAATCGAACAACGTGTTAAGCGTAACCGCTTTATTAAAGACGCACAGTTGTACAGCGATTTGAAAGGCAACTTAATAATGCAGGCCAAACTACGCAGACCGGTTGCCCGGATAGTGCGTAACGATGGGCCTGACGGGTACATTGCTGAAGACGGAACCGTAATGCCGGTGTCCGATAAGTTTACAACACGGGTGGTACTGGTTAGCGGATCGTACACCAGAAACCTGTTGCAGACCGAGAACCTGAACAGCAATGAAGAAACAAAAAAGCTGATGGATATGCTGCACATGATCCGCGAAGATGATTTCTGGCGGGCACAAATCGCGCAGTTGGATATTGATGGTCAGGGTTATATCGACATTCTTCCGCAAATAGGCGGGCAGGTAATTGAGTTCGGCCAGGCCGATAACGTTGAGAACAAATTCAGGAAACTGAAAATTTTTTATAAAAAAATCCTCCCGCAGCGTGGGTGGAACACCTACCAGCGGGTAAACCTAAAATACGAAGGACAAATTATTGCAGAATAAAAAAACAGGTAACAATAACGAAAACAGAACAACCACTTAAAAATAACAATCATGGAAAACTCTAAAATAATAGTTGGGCTCGACATCGGTACAACCAAAATATGTGCGATTGTAGGCCGTAAAAATGAGTTTGGAAAACTTGAAGTGCTCGGTATGGGCAAAGCCGAATCAGAAGGTGTGGTAAAAGGCGTTGTCTTTAATATCGATAAAACCATTCAGGCCATTGAAAAAGCTATTAAAGAAGCTGGCGATCAGTCGGGTATCGATATTGGTGTGGTAAACGTAGGCATTGCCGGTCAGCACATCCGTAGCTTTGTACAGCATGGCGGTATTACCCGTTCATCGAAAGAAGATGAAATTACCGTAGCCGATGTTGAACGTTTAACGCAGGATATGTACCGCATGGTGGTGCCTCCGGGCAACCAGATTATCCATGTAATGCCACAGGAGTACATGGTGGATTATGAAGAAGGTATTAAAGAACCTGTGGGTATGTCGGGCGTGCGCTTGGAAGCAGACTTCCACATCATTACTGCGCAAACAAATGCCATTAATAATATCAACAAATGTGTGCGCAGAGGAAACCTCGAAACCGAAGAGTTGATTCTCGAACCATTGGCATCAAGCCTGGCCGTACTCAGCGATGATGAGAAAGAAGCGGGCGTTTGTTTGATTGATATTGGTGGCGGTACAACCGACATTGCCATTTTTTACGATAACATCATCCGCCATACGGCTGTTATTCCGTTTGGTGGCAACATCATCACCAACGATATTAAAGAAGGTCTGCAGGTGCTGCTGCCACAGGCCGAGCAATTAAAAACCCGTTTTGGCAAGGCGATCTCAGAAGAAGCAAGCCCGAATGAAATCGTTTCAATCCCCGGAATACGCAACCGTCCGTCAAAAGAAATTTCGGTGAAAAACCTGGCGAGCATCATTCAGGCGCGCATGGAAGAGATCGTTGAAATGTCACATACAGAAATCATCAGTTCAGGATTTGAGAACCGCCTGGGCGGAGGCATTGTAATAACCGGTGGCGGTGCGCAACTCAGCAACCTGAAACAATTGGTAGAATACATGACCGGCATGGACACACGCATCGGCTACCCAAACGAACACCTCGGTAAGGGCAAGGTTGAATCGGTAAAAAGCCCGATGTATGCAACCGCTGTTGGTTTGGTGCTGGCCGGCTTCCGTTCGTTAGATGAACGCGAAGATGAATACAGGAGCGCACGCGAACAGGTGAAGGTAAATGCAGTGCAACCTAAGAAAACTGTTTCGTCTAAAAACTTTTTCAACGACATCTTAACAAAAACCAAGAGCTTGTTGATTGATGATTTAGATGGTAAGAATGAATATTAATCAGGACTCAGGCATCAGGGCTTGGGTGTTAGGCATCAGGGACATAAGAAACACCTAACACCTAATCCCTAACACCTAAGTCCTAAAAAAAGAGCAACCACTAAAAATTAAGTATATGTTAGAAACCGGATCGTACAAATTCGACATCCCCAAGCACCCGACAAGTGCTCCACGGTCGATCATTAAAGTGATTGGCGTGGGCGGAGGAGGAAGCAATGCTGTAAACCACATGTATCGTCAAGGAATAAAAGACGTAGAGTTTGTGGTGTGTAACACCGATTTACAAGCGCTGAACAACAGCCCCGTACCAACCAAATTGCAAATTGGTGTTGACCTTACCGAAGGGTTAGGTTGTGGCGCTAATCCTAAAGTAGGAAAAGGCGCAGCCCTCGAAAGCAAAGAACAAATCCGCGAGTTCTTCGAAGGAACTAAAATGGTATTCATCACAGCCGGTATGGGCGGTGGTACCGGAACAGGCGCAGCCCCGGTTATTGCCAAAATTGCCAAAAGCATGGGCATCCTTACCGTTGGTATTGTTACCGAGCCGTTTGCTTTTGAAGGAAAGAAAAAATTAGCACAGGCCAATCAGGGTATTGCTTCGCTGCGCAACAGTTGCGATACCGTGATCGTGATACTGAACGATAAGCTGCGCGAAATCTATGGCAACCTGCCTATTGGTGCAGCCTTCGCGCAAGCCGATAACGTATTGACCACGGCCGCCAAAGGTATTGCCGAAATCATTACACTGGCAGGTTATGTAAACGTTGACTTCCAGGATGTGCGTACCGTTATGTACAATGCCGGGCCTGCCGTAATGGGTACAGCCGAAACCAAAGGCGATAACCGCGCACGCAATGCGGCTATGGGGGCGCTTACCTCACCGTTGTTGGATAACTGCGACATCATGGGCGCTAAGAAAATCCTGTTGTCGATTGTATCGGGAACAGAAGCCGAGCTTTCTATGGACGAATTGACCGAGATAACTGAATACATTCAGGAGCAGGCCGGTCAGGAAGCCGAAATGATTTTCGGTCACGGTGTTGATTCTGCTCTGGGCGATCGCTTGCGGGTAACCGTAATTGCTACCGGTTTTGAAACCGAAGAAACCCAGGCCGAGGCCATCAAAAAACAAGCGGCCGAAGAAGAGGATAAAATGAAAGTGCATGACCTCGATCGCAGCCAGATATGGATGTTTGAGGCCGAAAATAACAATGCTTCAAACGAGATCGAGCTGAAGAAAACAGAGGAACCTGTTAAGCCCGAAAAGAAAAAAGATGAAGAACTTCCGTTACAACGCGAATTCGTTTTCACGGTGCCCGAGTCTAACAAACCGAAAAGCACTATCGAAGAAAACGATTTTGATGACGAGGGTCTTTTCGGCAATCATGACGATGAGTTTGAACGCGAAACCGAAAAGTATGGCGATCAGATCATCAATGAAGAGGGTATGATGGAAATCCGTTCGGCCAAGCAACGCTTGCAGGAACAAGCCCAGCAACGTAAAGAAAAGCTGAAGAATGTGCGCAAGCAGGAGATGACCAAAGAAGAGTTTAACGAGAAGTGGGCCTTGCCCGCGTATTTGCGAAGAGGCGTGAAGATGGACAACGTGCCGCACTCTTCCGAGCCGTTAATCTCGAAGTATAATTTGAATGACGACAACGGTTTATTGGGCAACAATAAGTTTTTACACGATAATGTTGATTAACCCCAATGCTGGTTTCTAAAACTTCAAAGGTATGGCATCTTCGGCACGTCTGGTTTTTTACTCCATTCGTAGTGGTTGTTGGTGGTAAATATTTTTTGCCGGTGCCGAAATGCCTCATTATTAATCCCGCATAGCGCGGGACACTTTTTTACCTTTGAAAAAACCCCGGCAGACGGCCGGGGTTTTTCTTTTTTACCCTCACCTCAACCCTCTGCATGGAGAGTGATGAGATCAGGTAGTATGTTATATTTGAGATGAGTTATAGTAAAGGTATTTTGCTTTCAATGAAATGGGTTATTTTAAAGAATACATGAATTATATCGAGCCTTTCTTTTCAGAGTTGGGCTTTAATCGTTTAAAAGGCTCACAATTTGAACAAAAGGGCGAGCCATTTTCAAATGTTTTTGAATTTGTATCATACGTTGCAGGTACCTCCTTTAAAGTGAAATTTGGCGTAAGGAGTAGGGTCTTTAATAAGATATTTGAAGAGATAATGGGTTGGGGGTTAAATGGTGAATATGTACTTTACGTAACATCACAAAGCAGCTTCTTTAAAATTCTTAAATCGTGGTATGATGTGGAATCTGAGTTAGATTTCCCGCAACGATCAAAGGAAGTAGAGGAAGCCTTTTACGACTATGCGCTACCTTTTTATGCGAAGAATAACTCTTACCTGGCTATCAGGGATAATTTACGGAAGAATGAAATTTTTCGCCCTATGATTGGTAATACTAATTTTCATCTTTTCGATTGGAAGATGGGGGTCTTTCTTGACTTGTTCCTTACTATATTATTGGAACCTGAAAAATTTGATGAGTCTGTTGAGCATTACCGCATAAAATGCACAACCAAACACCCGCGAGGGTTTGGCTCAAACCCCGAAGAAATTATTGATTATTCAAGAACGTACAATGAAGTAGAAACCGAGTTTCTTCCCAAACTTGCCAACGTAAACTGGGATGTTTACAGGAAGAAGCTTAAAATTTAAAGATAGTTGAATTGCGGTTATAAAACTTATGGTTGAGAACTTTGAATATTTTACTGAGAACGTATCAATTCCAGTTTCGATAGGCTCAGATGTTAATTTTTTTGAAGGTCTTTCAAAAGAAGATTTTTTCAGATTTTATTCAGGCGGCAAGAAAAGTTTGCGCTGGACGTACAATGGCAAAATAGTGATAATTGAAGATCCGGACGCTTCAATAATTGGTTATCCTTCATTGGATATGGAGTATGTAATAGCGATATATACTGAGGAAATAAGCAGAAATTACAGTCCGCCAAAAAATGCGGTTGTCTATCGAGAAGATGGCTCACTCCATAAGCAACTTACTATTCCACATTTTCAATCTAAAGTAGTTTTAGATAGACTAAAAATTAATAACGATGAAAACCCTCCTTTGGGTAAGAAATATCCTGGAATACTTTTTTTTGATCACGTTTCATGGCAAAAATTAGAAAATGATATTGTTGTGGCGATTAGAATAATTTATGATCAGGAATGGTACGAAACGGTTGAGATAAATCCGGCAACTGCAAAATTTGGTAAGTGCCTGGATTCGGGCAGGTTATAAATGTTATGAACAAGCCCGTCAGTCACAATACGAGCCTGCCTGTCCGGTAGGCAGGGATGGGGTGAGGGATTTGGCCTCAAACTTGTATTAGCCGTAACAGAACCAAACACAACTGTTATGAAAAGGTCAATTATCCTCCTCGTGTTTGCGGGTATGTTGCTAACCGCCTGCGATGTGTATTATTTGGATACCGAGCAGCCTTACCGTTCGCGCGATCGCATTACTGGTCGTCACCATGTTGACGAGTACAGCGAAACGTACAACGAGTTTATTGAATACTCGGTTTACATCAGCCCGGCTTCGAATGCTTACGAAGTATATATCGATAATTTTTACGGGGTAGGCATTACCGTTGTGGCATCGGTATCGTACAGTAACATTACCATACCCTGGCAGGTTGTAAAGGGCTATGAAATAGAAGGCTCGGGTACTATACACAGCAGTCGCGAAATTACCTTTAACTACCGCGTTCGTGACCGCTATTCCGGCACCCCAACTGATTTTTGCTCTACCACATTTTGGCGGAATTAGGCTTAATTAACAAACAAGAGGCTCAAAAGTCAACATAAGAAACCACGTCACATCGAACGCAGTGAGATGTCCCGTTTTTGAGCGCTAATTGACGGGATGTCTCACTGCGTTCGACATGACGTTACACTTTTGATACAGCCTCTTTTTGTTTGTGTTGTCTGAAATAATTATCACTACCTTTCGTAAAGCAATTTCAGCAACATGAAATCAAAAAAGCGTTTAACATATAGTTTAGCGGTTATCGCATTATTAGCCATCGTTTATTATACAGGCCCCAAGCCAGCCAAACCGGTGTATGATAAAATATTAAATTCCATTGTAGCGGAGCCTGCCGTACTCGAACATTTTATTGCGGCTAAAGAGCGGCTTCACAACGTGAAACCCGATAACGAAGCCCGCATTGTGTGGGCAGACTCTAACAGACAAAAAACTGAATATGCCGTTGTGTATCTGCACGGTTTTTCGGCAAGTCAAAAAGAGGGCGACCCGGTGCACCGCAGGTTTGCAGAAACCTTTGGCGCGAACCTGTATTTAGCGCGCTTGGCCGATCATGGTATTGATACAACAGAAACGTTGTTGAATTTTACAGCCGAACGTTTTTGGAACAGTGCCAAAGAAGCTCTGGCGATTGGTAAGGCTATTGGCAATAAAGTGATACTGATTACTACCTCTACCGGAGGCACCGTGGCATTAATGCTTGCTGCGGAATACCCGAACGAAGTTTATGCGATGATCAACCTGTCGCCCAATATTGCTATTAACGATCCCGCTGCATTTTTACTGAACGATCCGTGGGGTTTACAAATTGCCCGCTTGGTGTTGGGCGGAAAGTACCGCGAGTGGATTGCCGATCCGGTGCGGGCGCAGTATTGGAATAATAAATACCGGCTCGAATCGCTCGTGCAACTTGAATCGTTGGTAGAGTCGTCCATGACCGATGAAACCTTCGCTCAGGTAAAACAACCCTGCTTAACGCTCTATTACTATAAAGACGAACAGCATCAGGATCCGGAAGTAAAAGTAAGCGCCATGCTGGCTATGCATCAAAAGCTCGGTACGCCCGATTCGCTGAAATCAGCTATTGCTATGCCCAATGCCGGGGCGCACGTACTGGGCTGTTCACTAACCTCGAAAGATGTAGAAGGCGTGTTTGCCGAAATGAAAAAATTTGCAGAGGATAAACTGGGGATGAAGGCAGTGCAATAATCCGCGTAAACCGAGAGATTATTAAACTATCGAAGATTTATTCTTTTCTAACACCTCTATTTTTCTTTTCAATTGTGTGATATGCCATGCTTGAAAAGCACTTGCCAGAACAAGCCCAAATAGAAGAGCCGGATTCCCGGCAGGGATATGCGATATTTTCATAAGTGCACCTGCAATAACAATTACAGCGCTTAGTCCGTAAATCAGTTTTTCGTATTTCATGCCTTTGTTGTTTTCGTTGTTGTACAGTTTTGTAAAACTGTTTTCTTCATACTATTCGTAAAGCAAAATACCTGTTTAGCCAGAATTGTCCAATCAATTTTTCAGGCTCGCCATATCAATTACAAAACGGTATTTTATATCGCCTTTTAACAGACGTTCATAAGCGTTGTTGATGTTCTGTATCGAGATAAGTTCAATATCGGCCGTAATGTTGTGCTGTCCGCAGAAATACAGCATTTCTTGTGTTTCGGCAATGCTTCCGATTGTTGAACCGGCAAAATTTTTACGGGCAGGGATCAGGCTAAACGCAGCAATGGGCAATGGATGTTCCGGTGCGCCTACCAATGCCAGTGTTCCATCTACTTTCAATAATTTTAAATACGCATTTATATCGTGTTGAGCCGAAACACAATCTAAAATGAAATGCAGCGTATTGGCATTGGCTTTCATTTGTGCTTTATCGGTCGATAGGATTATTTCATCGGCCCCTAAACGTTTGGCATCTTCTGCTTTTGAGGGCGATGTTGTAATCACCACTACGTGTGCACCCATAGCTTTGGCCAATTTCACGCCCATGTGTCCTAAACCGCCAATGCCTACGATACCTACTTTTGTTCCTGCACCAATACGCCAGTGTTTCAAGGGCGAATACGTGGTAATGCCAGCGCACAACAGTGGTGCGGTTGCCGCTAAATCGAGGTTATCCGGTACACGTAAAACGAAATCTTCATCGACAACAACACGTTCGGAATAACCGCCAAACGTTTGGCGGTTCAGGTATTTTTCATGGCCGTTATAGGTTTGTACATTACCTTTTTCGCAATACTGTTCGGTTCCCTGCCGGCATTGTTCGCATTCACGGCAACTGTCAACCATACAGCCCACGGCTGCCAGTTCGCCAACCTTGAATTTGGTAACACCGCTACCGATTTTTGTAATCCGTCCCACAATTTCGTGACCGGGAACGTTCGGGTAAACGGTACTGTGCCATTCGTTGCGGGCAGTATGTAAATCAGAATGGCAAACGCCACAGTATAAAATATCTATTTCCACATCGTTGGCGGTAACTTCCCTGCGTTCGATGTTCATTTGTTTTAAATCGGCCTGGGGTGCTTCGGTGCCAAAGGCTTTTACTGAAAATGTGTTCATGGTTTATGCTGTTGTTTGCTTAATTGTTTTGGTTAGCCGTTGTTGTATAAACCCCCGAATATAATGATTAACTGTATTTCTTTGTATAAACATTTGCAGCAAGTCCGCTCCCGCTCATGTATTTTTTCAGGCTTTTACCTGCTAAATACCTTAATATTAGGTTCTGAATATTTCTGTTTTATTTCTATGAAAAACATTTTATCGCTTTTAGTTGTATGCGTGTTTTTTACGACACAAGCATTCGCCCAGGACAAGCTCAAAGAAATGCCGGGTTATGAGCAATATCAAAAAACAGCCCCTCAAATTCGCACGGCCGTAAAACCGGGCACGCTCACGGTAAAATGGAGCGATGACGGCAGTTCGTTTGAATACGAACGCGACAAAAAATTATACCGCTATACCGTTAAAACAAAAACTACGGCCGAAGTAGGTGATGCTCAGGTTCCCGACAGGCGTATGGGTAATCGTCCGGCACGTGGCCGCCAGTACGATATTGCCGATTCGCCCGATGGAAAGTGGAAGGCTTTTACGAAAGATCGTAACCTGTACATCAGCACAGCCGATGGCGCTAACCCAACAGCCGTTACAACCGATGGCAACGAACAAAATCAGGTTAAATACGGAATTGCTACGTGGGTGTATGGCGAAGAACTCGGACAAAACACTGCGATCTGGTGGTCGCCCGACAGCCGGAAAGTGGCCTTTTACAAGTTTGAGGAAAAAAATGTGAAAAAGTATTACGTGTTGCTCGATCAGTTAAAACTTCAGGATTCGTTAGAGATTGAAGCTTACCCCAAAGTGGGTGCCGCTAACCTGCCGGTAGATTTGATGGTCTATGACTTAGACACCAAGAAAATGCTTCAGTTCGACATCCGTAACGGAAAACCGTTTAACGATGGCGATCTGGGTACATACGTTTACGGTGTATCGTGGTCGCCCGATGGTAAAGAACTGTTATACCACAGCACAAACCGTAAGCAGGATATTATGGAATACCGTGCTGCCGATCCGGTTACCGGTAAAAGCCGCACTATCGTTCGCGAAGAGTGGTTAGCCAGCTTTACAAAAAATACGCCTGAGCGTTATATACTGAAAGATGGCAAACGTTTTATCTGGGCATCGGAACGCTCAGGTTTTAATAATTATTACCTGTACGATTTCAGTGGTAAACTAATCAGCACGTTAACCAAACATCCGTTTGAAGTTTCGCGCATTGTAAAGGTCGATGAAAAAGAAAATGTGTTGTATTACATGGTGCGCAGTGGTGACAACCACATGAAACAACAATTGCATAAAGTGAAGTTAGACGGTACAAAAGATGTACGCCTCACCAATCCGGCCTACGACCATACCGTTACGCTTTCGCCCGATAACAAATACTTTGCAGATGTGGCACAAACACACAACATCGCCCCGTTTACATCACTGATCGATGCGAAAGGAAAAGTAGTAGCCGAACTGGCCAAAAGCGACATGAGTAAATTTGAAGAGATCGGCTTGAAGAAGGTAGAAGTATATACGTTCACTTCGGCCGATGGTGTAACGCAACTGCATGGAGTAATTCACTTCCCGTCAAATTTCGATCCGTCTAAAAAATATCCGGTTATTCTCAGTAACTATGGCGGGCCGGGCACCAATGCGTTTCGCGAAACATTTACTTACCCGGATGCATTGGCCGAATACGGATTTTTAATCCTTAACATTGACGGTCGCAATGCCGGGGGCAAAGGCAAAAAAATACTCGATAAGTTATACGGTAACCTCGGTATTGTAGAGATGGACGATTTTGCTGCGGGAGTTAAGGCGCTGTATAACCGTCCGTATGTCGATAAAGATCGTGTGGGTGTGTATGGAACTTCGTATGGCGGTACCACAGCCGCTACGTTATTACTGCGGTATCCTGATGTGTTTCATGTAGCCGTGGCCAACTCATCGGTTACCGACTGGCGGAATTACGATAATATCTATACCGAGCGTTACATGAATACGTTGGAAAACAACCTGAAAGGATACGAAGCTTCCAGCCTGATGCCGATGGCAAAGAACCTGAAAGGAGAGTTACTGATTTTCTTCGGCACAGCCGATAACAATGTGCATCCATCTAACTCGCTTCAATTGATTAATGCATTGCAAAAGGCAGGCAAGAGTTTTGAAGTGCAGGTAGCACCCGATGGCGGCCATACGGCCTTAAACCGCGACAGGATGATGGAGTTTTTTATTCAGCATCTGGTGCTGAAAAAGTAATGTTAGAATAAGGGGGTTGTCCTGCGATATAATGGTGCAGGACAATTTTTTTAGTTTAAACCTGCGTGTGCTAATGCCTTATCTAAGTCATCAGGCGTATCAATTCCTATGGTTTCGGTTTGTGTTTCGGCAGTTTTGATGCAGAAACCGTTTTCAAGCCATCGTAGTTGCTCTAACGACTCGGCTTTCTCTAACGAAGAAACCGGAAGGGTGGTGAGTTGTTTTAAAACATCTGTACGGTAGGCATACATACCAATGTGTTTGTAAAATGTATGCTTGTTCAACCATTCGTTTTCGGTTGTGTTACGGATGTGCGGCACAGTAGCACGACTGAAATAAAAGGCTTCGCCTTTAACCGAAACCACGGCTTTTACCACATTGGGATTAAACAGTTGTTCCGGATCTTCAATCCTTTTCACCAGTGTGGCAATTTCGGTTTTCCCGTCTAACAGCTCTGCCAATAAATCAATCTGCTCAGGCTGGATGAAAGGCTCATCGCCCTGAATGTTAATAACATATTCGTAAGCCGTTTGTTGCAGGGTAAGGGCTTCGTAACAACGGTCGGTTCCGCTTACGTGGCTTTCATTAGTCATGCACACTTTGCCGCCAAAACTTAACACGTGATCGAAAATTTTTTGATTGTCGGTGGCCACAATCGTATCCGAAACCCGCTTCGATTTTTGCACTTGTTCGTACACCCGCTGGATCATAGACTTGCCGGCAATATCAACCAACGGCTTGGCCGGAAAACGTGTTGAGGCATAACGGGCGGGGATTATTCCAAGTAGTTTGATCACAGATTATATGGATTAATGAATTGCAAAGATTTTATTAATATGGTAATTTGTATTAGAAGCCATCTCAAAAATATCTTGGTCATTCCGAGGAACGAGAAATCTTCAAATATTGTGTGTTCTGTAAGTTCGAAGATCCCTCGTTCCTCGGGATGACAGCCTTATGATTATTTTTAAGATGACTTATAGTGTAAAAGGTTATAGTTTAAAGTTTGACCAAGTTTATAATTAGTGAAATTCTTTAATGTATAAGGTATATGCTCTAATCAGCGAAATCATAAAATCTGTCAAATCAGCGATCGGACTCTTAGCGATGTGGTATCTTCCCCGATCACTTCAATAGTTTGTCCTTTTTCAATAAACTCACCGCGTGTAGTGGCATCAAAAACCTGTCCATCGATGAATACTTTTCCTCCGGGGCGTAATACCGTATGGGCTATGCCGGTTTTGCCGCGCATATCTTCCTTAAAGAAACTGGCAACATAACCCTGTTTGCTATCCTGAGCATCGGTAAGGGCAATGCGTTTGAAGAATTTAGTTTCAGCTATTTTGTTCCCACCGATAAACAGTAAGCTGATGCCGCCTAACAAACCGCCTAAGGCTGCGGTAACGGCATACAAAATGCTGGCAGGCGGAACGAAATCAAAATTAAAGACATCGTTGTTTACCATGATCAGCACAAGCGAGCCAATGGTAAGTATGATTCCGGAAATCCCAGCCACACCAAATCCGGGAATGACAAACACTTCGACCGCAATAAGCGCCAGCCCGATAAATAACGCAATGATTTCCCAGTTATCGGCCAGGCCATTCAGGTAATACGGAATGAGGTATAATACAAGCGCAATGCCGGCCGCAAGAATAGGGAAGGTTGCACCGGGCGATTGCAGTTCAAAATAAATTCCGCCAACGATAATCAGTATTAAAATTCCGCTGATGAAAGGATTGATGAAAAAGGCGATGATCTTATCGGCCATACCTAATTCAAACCGTTCGATTTGATAATCATTGATGTTATGGCGTTTCAGGATTTCATCGAGTGATTCAACTTTGGCTTCGCAGAAACCATGTTTCAATGCTTCAGAAGTTGAGAATGTAATAACCTGGCCTTCTTTCTTGATGCCCTCAATGGCGAAGCTTTCATCTACCATACCTTCGGCAATGCGTGGGTCGCGGTGGTTTTCTTCGGCAGTCGAGCGCATGATACCGCGCATATACGATTGGTATTTGTCGGGCGCTTTTTCACCGGTAGCGTCCACTACGGTTGCTGCGCCAATGCTTGCACCGGGCGACATATAAATGCTGTCGCAGGCAATGGCAATAAGCGCCCCGGCCGAAGCTGCATCGGAGTTGATGTAAACCACAATGGGTTTTTCAAAAGCCATGATCTTGTCAACAATTTCTTTGGCATCGGTCATTACACCGCCATACGTGTCCATTTCAATCACCACGATGTCGGCCTGGGTTTCAACGGCCTGTTTCAGGGCGAGTTCAACATAGCGGTTGGTGCGGGTGTCGATTTCTGTTTTGATTTCCATCACCATCACGTTTTTTTTCTGCGCGAAAGCGCTGGTAACGGATAGGGCAAATAAGAGTGGTAAAAGAAAATGTCGCATTACTTGAAATTGCGTTAAGCTCATGGTAACTCGCATAAAATTAAACATTAATAAAACGTGTCAGGCGTTCCGGCAACGATCTTTTCGCATATATTTTCCGGTACGGTGTGGAATACACTCGCAGTTGAAGCGGACGATCTGTTGTTTATCGAAACACGTGACGATGTAAATTTTCAGGTTAAATTTTCGGTACTCAACTATCGTACAAACGGTTTTTTGGTAAAAGATGTTTTGCTGCCCGAAAGTTGGTGGGTGAGCATGACGGCCGCCCGCAACCATACATTGTTGTTGCACCGGTATGTAAACAAGGGTAATCCCGATCGCAAAAACCTGATCGCATTTGATGTAGCTTCGCAATCCATTCGTTGGGAAGCCGATAATTTTTCGTTTTACGGATGGGATGATCACGTTGTTTCGGGTTACCGGCCTGGCGATGATTTAGTGCCTGTAACCTTGTCGGTAACGACAGGCGAGGTCGTGGAACAACCTTTTATGGAGTTCCGGCAGGATGGGCCGGTGCATGAACGCCCGGTTTTTTACCCGGAAGGAAGCCCGCATTTTGAAACCGTAAAAAAGTTTTTAGACCGTACAGATTATGCCATTACCGGAGGCGTTGAATACTTAGAACACGATCGCTGGATTTTAATGAGTGTTTATGTGACCGAGGCGGGCAATCTGGCCAATTATTTGTTAGTGTTCGACCAAATGGGCAATTTGGCGCTGAACGTGAAATTGGGCGAAAAACTAACCGGTTTGGGTGCCGATACTTTTTTCATCCTGTCAGGTTGTTTATTTTTAGTAAAAAATAAGACGGAATTAGTAGCGTACAGATTATGATCAAATTTTTGGTACTGTCTGGTCTCTCATTTTTTAGCCCCGAAATCAAAAAAGATTCTATCGGGACAGAGATCATCAATGGAAAAACATTCATCATTCATCAGGTTGATGCGGGCGAAACGCTGTATGCCATATCCAAACGGTATGGTGTAACGGTTGAACAGTTGGTTGCGCAAAACCCGGCTGCCGATGGCGGGTTAGAGATTGCCCAGATTTTACGGGTGCCCTACATACCCAAAGCCAGACCTGCCCAACAGGGGGGCAAAACCCATACAGTAGCCGCGCAGGAAACGTTGTTTTCTATTTCGCGCATATATGGCGTAACGGTCGATGAAATCAAACAATGGAATAACCTGACCGATAACACGCTGGCATTAGGCCAGGAATTGATTATTAAAAAATCAACGAATGTTACAATTCAACCACCGTTAACACAAGTTTCCGTTAATCCACAAACGGTAAAAACGGTGCATACGGTAGGAGCCAAAGAAACCCTGTTTTCGATTTCGCGCCAGTATGGTGTTAGCGTTGAACAGTTACGGCAATGGAACAGCCTTGCGACCGATGAATTGAAAATAGGGCAGAGTTTGTTTGTGTCGCAGCCTGCGTACGGCCATACCGCGAACACCTCAACTACACCGCCAGTAACGCAGCCAATCACGATAACGCCTCCGGTAACACAAACAGTTATTGCGCAGGAAGAGAAAAAACCAGAGGTTGTAACACCACCGGCAACAATAAAAATTTCAGAGAATGTTTCGGGAAGTGATGAAGTGCGCGAATCCGGACTGGCCGAACTTATTGAAGGTACCGATGGGAACAGAAAATACTTAGCGCTTCACCGCACTGCACCCTCGGGTACTATTTTAAAAGTGCGCAACGAAATGAATAACCGCGAAGTGTTTGTGCGGGTAATGGGTAAACTGCCCGAAACAGCGCCCAACGAAAAGGTAGTGATTAAAATTTCAAAATCGGCTTACGAAAAATTAGGTGCGATCGACCCGAAGTTCAGGGTTGAGGTAACGTATTATAAGTAAACGACTGCGTTGATAATCGTTAAAAATGAAACAATCAGTAATTATATTGATTTTATTGACTGTTTTAACACAAGCAACATATAGTCAAAAGAAAATAAATACAGAAGAACAAAAGCTTTTTGATACTGCGGTTGAACTATACAACGATGAGAATATAGACTCTGCCTTAGTTGTGTTCAGAGAATTTAAAGCTAAATACCCTAAATCGGAATTGATGCCGCGAGTCCACTACAACATTGGGTATATTTTAAAAGAACAAGGACAAACAGACGAAGCTGAAAAGGTATTCAAGGATATTTTAGAAAGCAAGTACAACGACAAAGATCCAGGCGGACATGGATTAATGGGTTCACAATATGCACTGTACAAACATTATAGTAGCGAACACCTTGCGGATATTTATTTGAATCAAAAGAATTATGTAGAAGCTGAAAAATATATAATACTTTTTGATAAGAAACATCCATTTAAGCACTTTGGTGGAAACGAGATGGCAGCTTATGAAATCTTTAAGGCGAGGAGTTATGCAAAAATTTATGATGGACAAGGAAAAGTAAATCAAGCAATAAGGGAATTAGTGCCTCATATTTTCTATAATGGTTTGGCAGACAATAGTGTATTAATCGATGATTTGATTAAACTTCTTGACAAAGACTATCAAATAGATGACATCAAGAATGAGTTGAAAAAATCAATTTCAACTTTAAAAATAAAGAATTCAAAAAAAGAGGGCGTACAAGCAACAATTAACTTGTTTTCGATTAATGTAGGTGTAAGTGATGAAGGGCTTTTTAATTTTAGTAACCCTGATTATGAGGCAAACACGAAACTTGAGGGTCGGGATAAATATTTAAAAGTTATAAGGACAAACGGATTGTATAAGCATTACGATGTGGACTAAAGTGCTGGTAATTAACTATCGGTTTTGATACAGCCTATTTGCCTACTACTCACACTTTCAACAATAGATGCCATTACTCTTCTGTTGAACTAAACAACGCCTTTTTGGTAACAGCGTTAAGGTCGCAAGCTTCTTTCAGGTCGGCATCGTGCTGTTCTATTAATCGGTTATACGCTGCTGCTGTTGAATCGTATTCGGCACGATAGTTTTCAATACGCATATCGGCCGCCCGGATGTCTTCTACTAATTTTTGGATGGTAGTGTTATACGCGAATGACGAAACCGACTCGGCCATGGCAATTAACTCTGTTACTAATGAGTTTGAAGCAAAGTCGTATTCTTCTATCACATCGGCATTGTACATGGTTTTGGCTGTAAACCGGATTCGCTGTAGTTGGTCGATACGTAAGGCATAAGATTCTAACTTCTCAGGGCTGTACGGTGTGCCTGTTGACAGTTCGTGCAACAACGCTTTCATCGATTTGATTTTCTGGTTGTCATCGCTGATCATCAGGCTCCAGGTATCGTGCAGGCTATCCTGTAATGCCAGGTAAACTTCGGTGAGGGAGTCAGCTTCGGTAAACTCGCTTTCGACTACTTTGTTTTTATTGGCACAATACGTAAATGCCCATATAACCGCACCACAAACCCCAATGCGTATAAACTTGCCAACAGTATTCATTATCCTATTGATACGGCCTAAACTAATAAATGTTTTAAAACCTGACTAAACTCAGGCCGGGCATGATAAGTGGAATGTATTAAAGTGGTTTAAACTGTTCAAACGCCTCGCGACACGTGTTACAGTAATGGATGGAACGGCACAAGGTAGGCCCGAAGGTATTGCGCAATTCGGTATTGTTGTCGTTGCACCGGGGGCAGATGGCGTGTTCCAGCACATCTAATTCGGTGAATATTTCGCGTGATGGCGGAGGTGCCAGCCCGAATTTTTTCAGGGCTTCTTTTCCGCGTTCGCTGATCAGGTCGGAAGTCCATTGCTTGCGAAACGATACTTCAACGGAAACCTGTTCAACCCCGTGCTTGCTCAGCACTTCGCGGATTTCCTGTTTCATAAAATCCAATGCCGGGCAGCCCACAAACGTAGGGGTCATTTCAATGTGTGCTGTACGGTCACGAACCGTTACCTGCGTAATCACCCCTAAATCCACCAGCGACAGTACCGGTATTTCAGGGTCTTTCACTTCCTCCAGCCAGGTATATATTTGTTCTTGTGTGAGCATTAATACGATGTATAAACAATATCAAACGAGCCGGGCACAACCTGGTTGATGTGGTGTTTCAGGTGTTTTACATAATCTTGCGCCAGCCACGCTAATGTGTAAAGTTGTTCAGCGCCTTTGCCCGTATTGCATTGTTTTGAATAATGTTCTTCCGGCATATTTTCAAGCACTTCGCTGATTCTGAAATTTACCAGCATCCACGATACGATTACATCCATCGAGGTCATGTTCTGGTAATTGTTCGCCTTCACCCAATAATCCTGATCATATACAATGTGCGGAGGCGTGCTTTCATACTGACTAACAATGAAACGTCTTAAATTGTTTTGTGCCGAATCGATCAGGTGACCGACAATCTCTTTTTTACTCCATTTTTCCGGATTCGGTTTGGCAGAAAAATCTAATTCTTCCAGGGCAGTGAATGCAGTGGAGTAGGTTGTGATCATCAGCCGAAGTTCGGCAGCAACTTGCTTTACCATTCGGCAGTGGGGTCTATTTTAAATACTTCACTCATTTCATCTAACAAGGGTTGAAGGTGTTCGCTGTGTTTACCCGCACGGCCACCGTAAACGGGTTGCAGCGTTTGCCAATCGGGTAATGTTAGTTTTGTTTGTTGAATAACTTCTTCAACTTTTTTTATCCAGCGTTTTTTTAATAATTGTTCACCTCCGAAGATTTCTGCACCGATCAACTCGTTTTCATAAGGCGATTCCTCGAACATACCCAGCGCGTAGGGCAGGGCGTATGTCAACGAATTTTGTAATCGTACAATGCTTTCTTCGGTAGCATTGCCTAATTGTTTTATAAAAGTGTTGGCGTGCAATGTATGGTAGCGGAGTTCGGCACGGATTTTCTTTGAAATATCGGCCAACGGCTGGTACGAAGATTCACTCAACATTTCGAAACGGATGGCTTCGGCTGTATCGTACAAAAAGTGACGGATCAGGCTGAAATCATATTCGCCATTGGGTAACTCGGTGAAGATGCTGTTGTGGAACAAATTTGCCGAACGCATAAAGGCTACTGTATCAGGATCGTTTTCGCCAAGTGTTTGCAGCATACTGTACAACGCATAGCTCTGTCCGATTTTATCCTGCGCCATCGAAGAAAACGCAATGTCTTCTTCCAGCAACGGCCCAAAGCCTGTCCACTCCGAATTACGGTGACCGAGAATTAACTGGTCATCGGCTATTTTATAGAGGAGTTCTTTAAGTGCGTTTTCGTTCATAATGATTTTTATCAATCTTAACTTTAATGAATGAGTACATAACGATCAGGAGGATAATCATCAGAGATGTGTTATACCCGACAATAAGACCCTGGCCTGCGAGAAGGATTATTAATACAGGGATGCTGATCAGTACAAATCTGAAATATCTGGTAGTGTTGCTTTTTGATTTAAGTTCGACTAATAGGTAGTATATTCCGGTTAATAAAAACCCTATATAGCAGATTAAACCACCATACGGAATATTGAAGTAGTACATCGCGATTCCGACTCCACTAACAATGTGAGGGATATTTGGGTTTATTCGATCAAGCATTACTGTTCTTTTTCCAAAAACTCTTTCAACTTATCCCCACCTTTATAATCTGCGGCGTCGCGGAATTTTTTCTCAGGCAATGTTAACCACAAGTCTTGTTCTTCGGCTGAGGTAAACCGGATGTCGGTAGTTTTAATCACCCAAATGTTATACACCACTTTATCGGTTTTAAAAGTCTTTTTTGCTTCGGCCATCGCCTCTTGTGGCGAACCGGCCTGCACTGTACCGGTGTGCCCGTGTTGCTTTCCGCGTTTGACTAACTGATATACTTCATACGATTCTTTCGGAGTTTTTTCTTCAAAGGTATCGGCAATTAAATCATAAGCGTTTTGCGCTCCGTCTGTCATGGGCGATACATAAACACTTCGCGTATCACACACATACAACGATACACACGTAAACCTGCGGGTGAAGGCTTCCTTTGCCAACACGAATGCCATCTCTGTATCGGGTGCATGCACAATACCTTCGTGCTGAAACGGCTTGCCGGCTTTGGGTTGAACAAAAACCTCGTACGTGCCTAATTGATCGAGCGGAGCTTTCGGTAAAATTTCACCGGGCTGCCCGATAACGGGTAAGCGGTTTACGCGTGGGTCTAAAGAGTTCATTAACGAGTTGTAAGACTTTAGTAGTAAGATGTTAGTTAGTCCACTGTCGACTGCCAGCAGTCGACAGTGGACTTCTCTATGCAAGAGGTACCGTATATTTTGTCTTGGGTGTTTTCAAGGCTTCGCGTACCCACCGGCCACGGGCTTCGGCAATGCGCCTTACTTCGAGGCGTTCTTTGTTGCATGGGCCATCGCCATTGATTACACGTTTAAATTCTTCCCAATCGGGTTCAGTATATTCCCACCGGTTGGTTTCTGTATTCTTTTTTAGTTTCTCATCGGGAATGGTAAAGCCAAGTTCCCAGATTTTCGGCACGTACATATCCAAAAACTGGTTGCGCACATCATCGTTCGATGACATCTTCACTTTCCACCGCATCAATACTTCGGTGTGTGCCGAAATTTTATCAGATGGTCCGAAGAAGTGCATCATGGGTTTCCACCAACGGTTAATAGCTTCCTGAAACATATCGCGTTGTTTTTGTGTGCCTGTTGCCAGGAAAATCACGCAATGATGGCCATACTTTAAGTGAAAAGATTCTTCGGCACATATCCGCTCAAGCGCACGGCAATACGGCCCGTAACTTCCTTTTGCATTGGCTAACTGGTTTACGATGGCACCGGCATCGACTAACCACGAAATAAAACACGAGTCGGCCCACGTAAAAGCCGGGTAGTTAAAGATGTTCGAGTATTTCGATTTACCACTGATCAGGTCATCGATCATCTGCTCGCGGGTTTTGCCTAACGTTTCGGCTGCGCTGTACAACAGTTGTCCGTGGCCGACCTCGTCCTGCACTTTGGCCATCAACGCCAGTTTGCGTTTAAAACCCGGGGCGCGGGTAATCCAGGTGCCTTCGGGCAGTGCGCCAATAATTTCGCTATGGGCGTGCTGCTCGATCATGCGGATAAGCTGCTTGCGGTAGAGTGCAGGCATCCAATCGGTCGGTTCGATTTTCTCGCCCCGTGCAATGCGGGCTTCAAATTCGGCCAGCTTTACCGGGTCTTCCTGGGCAACGCTGTCGGTTTTAATTCCTTCAAAAGTATTTCCGCCTCCGTACATAGTTATAACGAATTAGTCCCTAAAGATAAGGACTAACATCCGTTAGCAAAACACGTTTTTGATTAGTTTTGTTTGAGGCCGTTTACGAGCATTTCGGCAAGTTGTTTGCCCAATGCCTGCGGGTCGATTGCGCTGTTTGGGCTATACCACAAGGGCATCCAGTTCAGGGACGAGAAAAGCGTCATCACGGCAAGCTTGGTGTCGATGTCCTTCTTGAATTCGCCATTTTGCACACCTTCTTCGATAATGCTTTTAAAACGGTTAATGTAGTTGATGCGTAACAACAGGAAATCGCGCAAATACGGATTGCTGAGGTGACGGTGCTCGTTCATAAATACGGCCGATGCGGTGAGGTCGCGAGCCATTACGTTTACGTGGCCAATAATGCCCAACGTGAGTTTTTCGCTGGCCGATACGTTTTGCTGCTCTACCTTTTCAAGTGAGGTGCGGAAATCGGCCGCCATGTCAAAGCATAGTGTTTGAAGGATTTCTTCTTTTGATTTGATGTGTGAGTACAGGCTGGCCGCCTCAATACCAAGCTTTTGCGCAAGGTCGCGCATGGAAGAAGCCGCGTAACCCTTTTCTTTAAAGAGTGCTGCCGCACTACGAATTACCTGTTCTTTCCGGGATAAATTACCAACTGCTTCCATAGCCTGAGATATATCTCAAAAATATGAGAAAATATGCTCAGCCTGAAATACCAATTCTATATTTTAGGAAAATAAATATGCGTATGGAGTACCGGTCGATGGCGGAATATTTTTACAAAGTACACAATCGTTTGTATGCGGTAATATTGCTTCCGATACTATCGTTTGTTAGTGTCTTTGGGTTGCTGATGAACGAAACTGCACCGGTTTGGCCGTACCACACATTGCCAGCCGGGCACATTGTAATGGGTTTGGCGGGCGGTGCAGTAGTGATATGGTTAGCGGGCTTCATCGTTTTTCGGAGTAAGCTCCCGGAAGCCCGAACGCCCGATAGTTTAGGGATTCGGCTGGACGGGTACTATAAACTTACACTTACCCGTTTTGTGATCTGGATGTCGGGTTTGTTCATGCTGGTACTTGCATTTCTGATTATGCCACACCCGTACCTGCTGGCCTTGTTTTTTGTTTTGTTAGGTACGTTACCATTTTTTTGGCCACGCCCGGCAAAAGTATGCACCGACCTCGGCCTGAAAGGCGATGAACGAACCCTCGTACTGCACAAAATGGATAAATTACACCCGTGAAACAGGTGCTTTCAGAAAGAAATGTTGTAATGCTTTTTAATACTGATTGATCAGAATTAACGCGGCTGTTACCAGTGCCCCGGCTATCAACATCCCTAACGTTATTAAGATGATCAGGTCGCGCCCCAGAGGATTTACCTGAAACATTTTACTGTACGATTTCATACCAAACTTTATTTATAGACACTACGAAGGTAACACCAGGTTTTGATTGGCTGTAAGGCATGAAAGATATTTTTTTTTTCGGAGCCTGTAATTTTTTTAAGCCGGTTACCCTGTATGCTTAGGGTGAATGTGTTACGTGTGCTTTGTTGAACTATCGAAATAACCCACACCCCCGATGTGCCCATGTACCTTATAACCGTAAAACCGCGTTTTACCATTTGGCCGCAAGGTCGTACCTTTGCCGCTTACAGCATTTGAAAAGTAACATTCATGTTCGATAGTTTAAGTTTAAAGCTCGAAAAAGCCTTTCAAACCTTAAAAGGCCAGGGGAGGATCACCGAGGTAAACGTAGCCTCAACCATAAAAGAAATCCGCAAGGCATTGATCGATGCGGACGTAAACTATAAGGTTGCCAAAGAAGTTACCGATGATATAAAACAAAAAGCCCTGGGGCAAAATGTACTCACGGCCATATCGCCCGGGCAGTTGTTGGTTAAAATCACCAACGATGAGCTAACCGCGCTCATGGGCGGGCAAAGCGAAGACATTAAAATTGAGGGCAACCCGGCAGTTATCCTCATTGCCGGTTTACAGGGTTCGGGTAAAACAACGTTTTCCGGAAAGTTAGCTAACTACCTGAAAAAACAAGGCCGCCAGGTGTTGTTAACAGCGTGCGATATTTACCGCCCGGCTGCGATTAACCAGTTAAAAGTGTTGGGCGAACAGGTTGGCGTTGAAGTATATGCCGAACCCGAAAATAAAGATGCTGTAAAAATTGCCAAGGCAGCCATCGAGCACGCGAAGAAAAACAATCACCGTGTGGTTGTTGTCGATACGGCCGGCCGCTTGGCGGTAGATGAGGAAATGATGGATGAGATTGCCCGGTTAAAAGAGGCGCTCAAACCAACCGAAACATTATTTGTTGTCGATTCTATGACCGGGCAGGATGCGGTAAATACTGCCAAGGCATTCAACGACCGGCTGAACTTTAATGGTGTAGTGCTTACCAAGTTAGACGGTGATGCCCGTGGTGGTGCAGCCCTGTCGATCCGCAGGGTAGTCGATAAGCCTATCAAATTCATCAGTACAGGCGAGAAAATGGAGGCGATTGATCGCTTCTATCCCGACCGCATGGCGGGGCGAATCCTGGGCATGGGTGATGTGGTTGGCCTTGTTGAAAAAGCACAACAAACTTTTGACGAAGAAGAAGCCAGACGACTGAATGCGAAGCTTCGTAAAAACCAATTCGATTTTAACGACTTTCTTACCCAATTAGAGCAAATCAAAAAAATGGGTAACATCAAAGATCTGATGAGCATGATTCCCGGTGTGGGTAAAGCCATGAAAGGATTGGATGTGGACGATAATTCGTTTAAACCGGTAGAAGCCATCATCCGCTCGATGACGAAGCACGAGCGCGAAAACCCCGACATGATTAACGGCAGCCGTAAAGAAAGAATCGCCAAAGGAAGCGGTACTTCTGTTCCGCAGGTAAACCAGTTACTCAAACAGTTTGGCGATATGCGCAAGATGATGAAAACCATGAATAAAATGGGCGGTCCTAAACGAGCGTTATCATCGATGAACCCCTTTGGCCGATAATATGCGTACAAAAGTTATCCGGGCTGTTGTAATACTGGCAGTATTGCTCGCCAATGTGGGGTGCGATCAGTTGTCGAAGCACGTGGTGCGCCAGCGCATTGATGCGTATGAACAAATTGAGGTTGTAACCAATCACCTTACGCTGATGCGGGTAGAAAACAAGGGTGCCTTTTTAAGTCTGGGTGCTGAGTTGCCCAAAGCAATCCGGTTTACGTTGCTGTCGGTGTTTCCATTGGTTGTGCTGGGTTTTGGGTTGGGATATTTGTTCACCAAAACCAACCTGCCTAAACTTTCGGTGGTGGGGTTCTCTTTCGTGATCGGAGGGGGCATCGGAAATCTGTACGACCGGTTGGTACACGGTTCGGTTACCGATTTTCTTCACATTGATTTTATCATTTTTGAAACGGGTGTTTTTAATATGGCCGATGTGTCGATCATGACGGGCATGGCGTTGGTATTACTCGGTTCTTTTATCCATAAAAACAAACCCGTTGCCACTGATCCGGTGTCATGAGAGCGACAAGGCTTTTCACCGATTTTTTTAACAGTGAAAAAACGGGCGGTATTATATTGGTTGCCTGTACATTGGTATCGCTTTTACTTGCCAATTCGGTAACGGCATCGAATTACCTTCAAATCTGGAATTATCCATTGGGTGATCACACCTTAACGCATTGGATAAACGATGGATTGATGACCATCTTTTTTTTATTGGTAGGGCTGGAGTTAGAGCGCGAAGTTTATGCCGGTGAGCTTTCATCGCGTAAGCAAGCCACGCTTCCGGTAATTGCCGCGTTGGGCGGTATGCTGGTTCCGGCCGGAATTTTTTTACTGTTTAATGCAGGCACCGATACCCAGGCAGGAGCCGGCATACCTATGGCTACCGATATTGCCTTTGCTATTGGTATTTTATTGTTGTTGGGTAAACGCATTCCGGTATCGGTAAAAATTTTATTAACGGCCTTAGCCGTAATCGATGATTTGGGTGCCATACTGGTGATCGCCATTTTTTATACCGATACGCTGGCGTTCAATAGCCTGTTTATAGCGTTGGGCATTATGGCCTTTTTGTTCGTGTTGAACCGGCTAAAAATTTATAACCTGATTCCTTACCTGATCGGAGGTTTTGGTATGTGGTATTTTATGCTGCAGTCGGGCGTGCATGCAACCCTTGCCGGAGTGTTGCTGGCCTTTGTTATTCCGTTTGGTGATGGATCAAAAAAATCACCTTCGTATATACTTCAGCGCTTATTACATAAACCGGTTGCTTTTGTTATCCTGCCGCTCTTTGCATTGGCCAATACCAGTATTGTAATTGAGCATGACTGGACTTCCGGGCTTACTAATCTGAATAGTATAGGCATTATGGCCGGTTTAGTCATTGGCAAGCCACTGGGTATTTTCCTGTTTTCGATAATAGCCATTGTTGCAGGCATTGCGGCCATGCCGACTGGTATGCGCTGGAAACACATACTGGGTATTGGGTTTTTGGGCGGCATCGGGTTCACGATGTCTATCTTCATTACACTGTTGGCTTTCGATGAACTCCATCATCAGCAAGAAGCAAAAATTGCCATTTTGTTAGCATCCTTTATTTCGGCTCTTGCCGGATTAGCATGGCTAACCGGTGCGACATCCCGAAAAACCAAAAGTATGTGAACATGTTAGTTCGCAGCCAAACCATATACCTTTGGTTGCATCATGTTTTTCCTTACCTTCGGCTGTATCGATACATTCATCTGGATTAACGGTTCGGTCAATGCGGTTTGTCTTTTTTGTTTTATTCGCTGTTGTTGCTGTACAGGCGTTAGCGCAGGCATCACAAAATACCGATAGCCTCGAACGGGTGTTTCATACCTTACCGCCCGAAAAGAAAATCAAAGCGGCTAACCGGCTCATGCAGTATTATCTCGATGTGAATTTTGAGAAAACCGGGTATTACGCACGTCAGGCATTTGAATTGGCAAAATCAAAATCAATACCCCCGGAGGATGTTGCTTATACATACATAAGCTGGGGCATTATTCAGTACGACCGTTCAAATTATGATTCGAGCCTGATCTACACCCTGAAAGCGCTTCGTTATTATGAGTCGGTACCCGATACGGCTAAAATGGCTGTTGCCTATAATAACATTAGCCTGGCGTATAATGCGCAGGGTGAGTTCGCCAAAGCGGCCGTATATGCGTACAGAGCTTTATTAATTTATCAGAAATATAAACGATGGAGTAAGGCCGGTATTGCCAGCTTAAACCTGAGTGGTTCGTACTTTGAAGCAAAACATTATGAGCGTGCATTGTATTGGGCGCGACAGGGGCTTCAATATTATCAGCAAGCGAACGATAGTGCAGAGTTCGCGTATGCGTTACAGGTGTTTGCCGATGTATATATCGCCCGAAAGCAGATCGACTCAGCGCAATGGTGCATAAAGCAGGTTGAGGCACTTAATGCAAAATTTCCAAACGAATATTTAGCAATGGTGAGCCTGAGCCAGCGTGGCGAGATTTATTTTTTACAAGGCAAGTACGACAGTGCCCGGATCGTTCAGCAACAATGTATTGCATTTTATGATCAACTGGGGCTGGCCGAGTCGGTACAACAAACCCGCATAGGGTTAGCGCGTACGTGGCTGGCGTTGGGTAATGTTCAGGCAGCCCAACAGCAGGCACAAATGGTTTATAAAATCGCCAGTAAGATCGGGAAGAAGCGATTAATAGTTGAGAGTTGCTTACTGCTGGCCGATATTTACAAAGCCAAAAATGAATGGCATCAGGCATTGAACTTACACACCCAGGCCGGGTTGTATAAAGACAGTATTATCAACAAATCGTTGTACAGAAGTATTGAAGGACAGTTATCGGACATCAGGCTTGAGCAGGAAATACAAGACAAATCGCGGGTTCTTGAAACATTGGTACAGCATGATAAAATTGTTTACAGGCAACGGTTCATTATCATCGCCATCACCATAGCCTTGCTCACATTTATAGTAATCGCTTTCCTGATCAGGCGCGTTAGCTTGTACAGGCGTAAAACCAATCAGCAATTACTGGCAAATAACGTCAGGCTTAATGCACTAAACCAGGAGGTAAACGGGTTGGTCAGTACAATCGTTCATGACCTGAATGCACCATTGAATGGCATTCGCGGTGTATTGAATATGCTGGAAACTATGCCGGCATCCAACGAGTCAAAAGAATTAGTTGCTTTAGCGCAAACTTCCGTTACGGTAGGGTTAGACATTGTCAAACAATTACTCGAACTGCGTGAACTGGAAAGCGGAACGTTTCGGCTAACCCGTGATGAAATTCATGTACAACATTTTTTGGACGGATTGCACAAGGTGTTTCGCGCACAAGCCGGTCAGAAAAAAATTGCGTTTTCGTGTGAAGGAACGGATTATACTTTTGTTTCAGACAAAATCAGCTTACAGCGTATATTTTCTAACCTCATTTCCAACGCTATTAAATTTTCGCATCCGGGCGGCCGGGTAGCAGTTTCGGTAATGCAATACAACGGTTGTGTAACATTTGTTGTGAGCGATGAGGGGCAGGGATTTACCGAAGATGACCAGAAAAAAATGTATGGTAAATTTCAAAAACTCAGTGCCCGCCCTACGGCAGGTGAACCGTCAAACGGATTGGGTCTGGCGATTGTAAACTTGTTGGTTCAGCACTTGCAGGGAACTATAACATTAGACTCGCAACGGGGCAAAGGGTCAACGTTTACCATTACGTTTCCGGATGTGTTAAAAAACTGATCAACCAATGATTTGATTGTCACTGTTTTGCATAACAGAACTGTTAATTTTTTATAAAATCGGTTTTGGCTAAACCTTATCGGCAGGTTTTACGTTTATTCAACCAATTACAGGTTTATTGTTATTTAGTTTATAGGTGCCTCGTGTGGCGAAAATCCATACGGGGCATTTTTTAATATATTCACCAACTAAACAAACAACTATGAAAAAACTAATCATGCTTGCCGCTGTTACGATGGCCTTTGTTTCGGCCGATGCTGTTGCGCAGGATAAAAAACCGTTAAGCCCTAAAGAAATCGTAAAGGGAACCATCGATGGCGCAACTGTTGAAATCGTTTATTGTCGTCCGTCTGCCCGTGGCCGTAAAATGTTGGGCGAAAAAGAACCTTACGGACAGGTGTGGCGCACCGGGGCGAATGAGGCCACTACCATTGAGTTTAGTAAAGCGGTAAAGATTGAAGGGAAAGAATTGGCCGCAGGTAAATACACCTTGTTTACCATACCAGGCGAAAATGAGTGGACGATCATCTTTAATAAAAAAATAGGTGAGTGGGGTGCGTACAATTACGATAAGATAAAAGATCAGGATGCCTTGCACGTAACGGTATCAGCAGGCAAGACAGCCGCATTCGTAGAAACATTTACCATTTCAGTCGATAAAGATAATGTAAACCTGCAATGGGAAAACAGCGCTGTTGCCTTTAAGGTGAAAGGATAAAGCGTTTTTTGGTATAGGATAAATAAAAGTTCTGGCACTGCGTCAGAACTTTTTTATTTTTTGCATATTGGCATACCAAATCTCTTTTTTTATGCAGGTTTTAGGCCGTTCAGACAGGGTTGATTTACCGGGTCTTGGTCTTTCGGGCATTCATGTAAAAATCGATACGGGGGCTTATACAAGTTCGCTGCATTGTTCGCGTGCCGAAGTGGTTAACGGTAAACTTGAATTTGTTTTGTTAGATGAAGAACATCCGGAGTTTACCGGGATGACGTTTACAGCCGATACGTTTACACAACGCGACATCAAGAACTCGTTTGGGGTAGCCGAAAAACGTTTTGTTATTGTAACGTCTGTACGAATTTTTGATGAAGAAATTTTAACCGAATTTTCGTTGAGTGATCGCGATACATTGCGTTTCCCGATTTTATTAGGTCGTAAAGTTTTACGCAACCGCTTTGTGATAGACGTAACTAAAAAAAATCTATCTTACCGGGCCAACCGAAATAAGAAGAAACACCAACCTAAAACCTGATCTGTATGAACATTGCTATCCTCTCGACAGGTCCCAAACTTTATTCAACCCGAAGGCTAAAAGAAGCCGGTGAAAAGCAGGGACATAAGGTTGAAATCATCGACCACATGAAATGTGTGCTGTACATCGAAAAGCAAAACCCTGTTGTGTTGTACCAGGGTCGCAGGCTTGATTATTTCGATGCCATCATACCCCGCATTGGTGCATCGGTAACTTTTTATGGTGCTGCCGTTGTACGCCAGTTCGAGATGATGAAAGTGTTTACAGCCGTAGAATCGCAAGCCCTGATCCGCTCGCGCGATAAACTGCGCTCTTTGCAAATTCTGTCGCGTGCGGGGTTGGGTTTACCCAAAACCACTTTTATGGATTATTCGAAAGACACCGAAGGCGTTGTGGAATCGGTAGGCGGTGCGCCTGTTGTGATTAAACTGTTGGAAGGTACGCAAGGGTTAGGTGTGGTGTTGGCCGAAAATAAAAAAGCAGCGCAATCGGTTATTGAAGCCTTTCACGGATTAAAAACACGCATTATTGTTCAGGAGTTTATAAAGGAATCGAAAGGTGCAGACATCCGTGCATTTGTTGTTGATGGTGAAGTGGTAGGCGCCATGCGCAGGCAGGCGAAAGAAGGGGAGTTCCGTTCAAATTTACATCGTGGAGGAACCGCTACCGTGGTTAAGTTAAGCCGTTCAGAAAAACACATGGCCGTAACGGCCGCCAAAAAAATGGGGCTGGGTGTAGCCGGTGTTGATATGCTGCCGTCCAAACGAGGACCGCTTATTCTTGAAGTTAACTCATCGCCCGGGTTAGAGGGTATTGAAGGCGCTACCCGGGTTGATATTGCCGGAAAAATTATTCAGTACCTCGAAAAAAATGCGACTAAGAAAAAAATCCAAAAGGATAAGGTTAACGCATAGTGTCTAATAGATGTAAATTGAAGTAACGCTTATCCATGAAGAAAGTGACCATTGCCGGTGTTGAAATTCTGCCGGGCGAGTTTAAAGAGATCAACATTAACATTGCGCGTCTTCCATCGCATACCCAGATCGATACGCCCATTTATGTATCACGATCAATGGAAGACGGCCCCGTGCTGGCGTTAACAGCCGGTATGCACGGTGATGAAATTAACGGCATGGAAATCGTGCGCAGAATTTTAGAAGAAGGATTGCATCGGGTGAAACGTGGTACAGTCGTGTGTATGCCCATCACCAATATGTATGGCTTTCTGAACTTCTCGCGCGATGTACCCGATGGCAAAGATGTGAACCGTTCGTTCCCGGGAAGCAAACGCGGGTCGCTGGCCAGTCGCGTTGCATATAATTTAACGCACCAGATCATCCCGTTTATCGATTATGGAATTGATTTTCATACGGGCGGAGCCATGCGTACCAACTATCCGCAGGTGCGCTCTATGTTGAACAACGAGGTTAATCAGAAATTGGCGGAAGCGTTTCATGCCCCGTTTACAATCGATTCGCCTTTCCGGCCAAATTCGTTGCGCAAGGAAGCCTCGAAACAAGGCAAGAACATTATTGTGTATGAAGCGGGCGAATCGCTGCGGCTTGATCCGTACGGGATTGAAGAAGGCATTGCCGGAACATTACGGTTGATGAAACATTTGAACATGATTGATCGTGCGCCTGAGCCTAAAGAAGAAAATAGAATTATCTGGAGTTCATCGTGGGTGCGGGCAAAACATGCGGGGTTATTTCAGGCGGCCATCCGTTGCGGACAACTTATCCATAAGGGTACGGTAGTGGGTATGCTTACCGATCCGTTTGGTGAGTTTAAAGAAGAAATAAAAGCTCCCGAAACGGCCTACGTTATTGGCCTGAACAATATACCGGTTGTTAACGCAGGCGATGCCCTCATGCACCTGGGAATGGATAACGTATGTAAACTGAGTAATGAATGAGGCGGAGCGCTAACGTACAGGCTTATCCGGCTTGTACAGTTCATCAAAGGTTAATATCCCGGAGCCTTCATTTTTGAAAATATTCAAGTGGAGTAATAGTGCAATAGCGACCGATAGAAAAATCACGATGTAGCCCACGCTGAACAGCAGGGCGTGGTATGTTTGAAAGAAACCTTCGTGTACAAATATATCGTAGGTGAATAAAAGAATCCCCAACGCAATGCTGAATACTAAATACCAAACCCCTGTGCGTTCGTTTACAAGGGCGCGTAACGTTACAACCAGACTGTGAACAAGCACTAAGCCGGCAACAATCAGATATACATGAAGCCACTGCGTAAAAAACAGGGGTGATGTTAAAAGGGTTGCGAGCGTAAAAACGGTATTTCCTCCAACGGTTAAATACAAAATGATTTTATTGCTTTCGTGCGAAAATAATTTGTTAATGAACAATACCGTCCAGATTAACATGAGGTATAACGTAATGTACTCGATGTGTACTACCACAAACCAGCTTACATCCGGGAAGTGCGTTGTGAAGAGGTACTGGTTGGAAAAAACCGAACGTATAGCCCAACTCAGGCACATCAACGCGAAGTATAAAGTGATTCTTTTCTTTTCCTGGCGAACGTAAAAAATAATGACGAACGAAAGTCCTAAAATCGCCAACACTAAAAACTCAACAAGGTTGCTGGTATGCTTTACCTGAAGTTGTTTATCGAGCAAAGCCGACCGGCCTAAATATATGGCTTGTTTTGCACCACTGTTGTAATGATAAAAATTGGCCGTGTGCAGGGTTAACACAACCGTGTCTGAGGTGGTTTCTAACGGAACAACCTGCGGCAGCCATTGTGGCAATGTGCTTTCGGGCGTGGTTCCGGGTTTACCATTGTGGGCAATCGGGGTACCGTTGGCAAATAATGTATAGCTGCAATATATATCGGGTATTTCAAGCGAAAGCTTATCGTTTTGTGTAGGCAATAAAATGGTAAGCGTGTATGTGGCCACATTCAGTGCCGGGTCGGTATGTTGGTTAACCGCTTGTGGAAAGTGTGTGAGTTTTCCCGAAGGCTGGTGCGGGTGATTAACGAGTTGTCCCGGATAAAGAAACCACTCACCGGCTAACGGCACTTTATCCGCAAAGTTTGTATTTCGTAAATCGAGAATGCCATTGCTTACCGGCTGGTTAGCGGTTTGTTGTGTGCAGAAACCGGCAACGGGCGTGAGTACGAACAGTAACAGGGCTATTCGTGTGTAAAAATAGTTGTTCATGGTGTGGGGTTGATGACATTTCAAGGTACGGTAGCCAGATTATATTTTTAGCTATTCCGCTGTTTTTATTTTTTCTAAGTACCCGTTTCATGGCCTACAAAGAGAATACGTCCATTTTTTTAACACATAGATACATAGGGGCTGTTCTTAATCAAGATATTCATAGTCCCGACCTTATCGGGATGCACATAACACTCGCTATGTACCCCGACTTTGTTGGGGTCTATGTACTGCTTAAAAGCTATGTATCTATGTGGTTTAGGATTAAAGCGGATACTCACATTATTTTTTGTGTGGTCTGTTGAAGTTGAATAACAGGTTACAACCCGCGTAGAAAATTTATACCAGCCCCGAAAAACAAAAATGGCCTTCTGTTTTAATGAAGGCCATCGGGTTTTGGTTAAGGTTTAAGAATAATCAATCGTTTCGTAATGCTTTAACAGGATTTGTAGTGGCCGCCCGGAAAGATTCAAAACTTACCGTGATGAGCGCAATGATCAATGCGCCAAGGCCGGCAAATACAAAAATCAATACATCGATGGTGGTTTTGTATTCAAAGTTATTGAGCCAGCGGTTCATGGTAAACAAGCCAAGTGGTATGGAAATAATGATAGCAATGGTTACCAGCTTGATAAATTCTTTTGACATGAGGTTGATGATCTGCCCCACGCTTGCGCCAAGCACCTTGCGCACACCAATCTCTTTCACACGCTGTTCGGCCATGTAGGTTGAAAGTCCGTACAAGCCCAAACACGAGATAACAATAGCTATGATGGCGAAAGCCGTAATGATTTTTGAAACCTTTACGTCTTCGGCATACTGCTGCTGGAGTGTGTCATCTATAAACGTAAACTCAAATGGGGTTTCCGGGTTAATGATTTTCCATTGGGCTTCAATGGAAGCAATCACACTTTTGAAATCGTGGGTGGCTACTTGTGCTACTAAGTAATCGATGGTTTGGTCGGCACTTCGCTTAAAGAACGCAAGCGGATTAATTTTATCTTTTAATGAAGTTTGGTGGTAATCTTCAATTACACCAATTACCGTAAATGTTTGCACGCCATTGTTGTGGTTGGTGAACATATCTGTACCTACAACTTCTTCGGGGGTGAGGTTAAGTTCGAGGCACCCGGTACGGTTGATAATGATGTAGTTACTACTGTCGCCCGATTCGGCAAAATGCCGTCCGGCAATTAGTGGCATGTCCATCATTTGCAAATAGCCGTAATCGATATAATTCACGCGGTGTATCACACCATTTTCGATCGAACTGCCTTTTGGATAAATCCTGAAATCGCTGAACACCGGTGTACCGGGAATGTAATTTGTTCCGGCAGCAGCTTCTACCGAAGCTAACTTCACCAGCTCTTTTTTGAGTACATCAATATTTTTTTGTGCGGCATCGGTACGAAGGGGTAACACAATTTTTTCGTTTGGATTAAAACCCAAATTTTTCGAGTTCATAAACCGGAGTTGTTTGTCGATTACCAACACACCACAAATGAGGGTAATGCCAATTACAAATTGGAACACCACAAGTCCCTGGCGCAGCCAACCCGAAGCGTTACCGGTTTTGGCTTTGCCTTTTAGCACTTCGGCCGGTTTAAACGATGATAAATAAAAGGCGGGGTAACTTCCGGCAATCAATCCGGTAATGATTGTAATCGCTACCAGAACCAGCCCGAAATACAGCACATTATCGACACTAAAGGAAATGGTTTTGCCGGTTAGGTCATTAAATACAGGCAGTGCTAATTGTATTAAGCCAATACTGATGATGATGGAAATGCTAACGATGATCAACGCTTCGCCTAAAAGCTGACGGATGAGCGAACTTCTGAAAGCGCCCATCACTTTGCGTATGCCAATTTCGTTGGCACGCTTGGCAGCTTTGGCAGTCGATAAGTTCATGAAATTGATACAGGCAATCAATAAAATGAAAACAGCAATGGCGGCAATTACATAGATGTAGGTAATGCGCGGACTGTTGTCAATATCCGATAGCAGGTAGATGTCTTTAACCGGTTCGAGCGACAATGTTTTATGCATACCTTTTGCTTTCATGGCTTCGGCTCCATGTTTTATCAGTACCTCGTTCATCTTACGGATTACCTCAGCTTTATGGTGACCGGGTACAAGTTTTAAATAAGAGGGAACAAAGTTTTGTCCGCTCCATTCATTGCCAACACCGGGAGCATCGAGGTACGATGCCCATCCTTCGCTGCGCATCGAAACAAAAAAGTGTGGGTTACGGTGGCTCCGTCCTTTTTCGCGTACCACACCAGTTACCTTACACGTAGCGGTTGGGCCGCCTTGTGTGATCGAAATAATTTTGTTGAGCGCAGGTTCATCACCAAAAATTTTCTTCGCTAATTTTTCGGTTAATACTACGGTATTAGGTTCGGCCAATGCTTTACCTGCATTACCTTCAATAAAATCGTACGAAAGGATAGCGAATATGGTCGAATCGGCAATAAAGCCATCACTTTCATAAAACATATTGTCTTTGTAGCGGATCAGGTTTTGGCCAACACCCGGAGGATTGAGCAGGCGTGCAGCCACTTCAACTTCAGGAATCTCGGCCAGCATGGTCATGGCTGTAGGAGGCGAGCATGAACTGGATGTTTTGGTAAATCCAATGTTTGCAAACGTTGTGGTAATGCGGTAAACATCTTCAACCCGGTTATGGTGCTTATCAACGCTGTATTCGTTTTGTATGTAAAGCACGAGCAGCAGGCAACAGGCTACGCCCATGGAAAGCCCGAAGATGTTGATGAAGGAATAGGTCTTGTTCCGAACCATATTCCGGAAAGCGATTTTGAAGTAGTTTTTCAGCATACGTTTGGCGGTTAGGCATCGGTGTTCCAATATTGATGCCAGCCAAAAAAGCATGGTTTTGTACCGAAAATGAGGTATTAAGTTTTCGTTACCGGTCGCTTTCGCACGAAACCGTCCGAATACGGATACCCTATTCAGCCACCTCGCGCCTGATCTTCACTTTGGCGGCAGGGCCTACCTGAACAGGTACTTTTTCAACTTCGAGGTTCGAGGCTTCGATACCGTAATGCGCCTCGGTTGAAAGACTGTATTTTTTCAGAATACGGTAACCCTGTATAATTAACCGGTTGAAGTTTGAGATTTCGCTATCAGCCGAAGCCCACGACTGGATAACGATAAACTTGAAATCGGCTGTCATGCTGTATTTGCTTAGCGATGGGTACGGGCTGATTAAGTTCACTTCACCGGCATCGGCCATTTCGTGAATAATTTTGTTGAACAACAGGTTGATGCGGTGATCGGTTTTAAAACCGAGCATGATGCGGACAAAAAAACATTTTCCGGGAACGATGGTTTCGACCGAATACTTGCTGGTGAACGGGTTATCGACCGTGTCCACGTGCAAAAACCAATACACATCGGCACGCTTGGGTCTTTTGCGGAATATCGAATAGATGATGTTGGAGTCGATATACTTTTTACTATCGGCAACGGCCAAAAAAACCAAGTTCGTTGCTTCTTTCGGTACGGTTGTATCGGCCTGCAAGTCTTTGATCATTTCTTCGTAATGCTTCAGATCGACAAACTCGGTATGCCGTGTGCGCAGCATGCGTGCCCGTAACTGAATGAAGAGAATCAAAAACAGGAACGATGCCATCATAAACGAGAACCAACCGCCATGCGGAAACTTATGTAGATTGGAAACCAGAAACATACCTTCGAGCGAAAAGAAAATAATCGCCAGTGCAATGGAACGGTACGTTGATTTTTTCGTGAGCGAGAAATAGTAGATAAGCAGCGAAGTGGTCATCAGCATATCAAACGTAATGGCTAAGCCGTATGCACCCTCCATAGCCGATGATTCCTGAAAGATGAGCACCACTAAGATGCACCCGGCCATCAAAATCCAATTAATGCCCGGAATATAAATTTGTCCTTTTAATTGACTGGGATAGCGCACGCGCATCATCGGCCAGAGTTTGAGTTTCATGGCTTCGTTTACAAGTGTAAACGTACCCGATATTAACGCCTGACTTGCGGTGATGGCCGCCAGCGTGGCAATGGCAATGCCAACGGGTAAAAACCATTCGGGCATAATGCCAAAGAAAGGAATGCGTGTGCCTAATGCCTGGCCTTCGTGTTGCATTAACCATGCAGCCTGGCCAAAATAGTTCAGCAACAAACAGGTTTTTACAAAACCCCAGCTTACGCGGATGTTGCTTTTACCGCAATGGCCTAAATCTGAATAAAGCGCTTCGGCACCGGTTGTACATAAAAACACTCCGCCTAAAATCCAAAAGCCTCCGGGATATTTCACCAATAGGTTGATGGCATACATCGGGTTAACCGCTTCCAGCACACCGGGGTTATCAAGTAATTGTATAAAACCCAGCGTACCGATTAACGTAAACCACGTGGCCATGATAGGCCCAAAAGTTTTGCCTACTGTGCCTGTTCCGAATTGTTGAAACACAAACAACCCGATCAGTATGGCAATAACAATATGAACGGTTGGAATGTTAGGACTATAAATGCGCAAGCCTTCAATAGCAGACGACACACTGATGGCAGGCGTAAGAAACCCGTCAGAGATCAGCGTGGCGCAACCAATAATGGCCGGGTAAATAACCCAGTTGGCTTTGTAGCGTCTTACCAACGCATACAACGCAAAAATTCCGCCTTCGCCTTTGTTATCGGCATTCAGGGCGAGGTAAACATATTTAACCGTGGTAACGAGGGTGAGTGTCCAGATCACGCACGATAAACCGCCATATACCAATTCTTTGCTAATAACGGCATCGTTGATAATCGCTTTGAATACATACAGGGGTGATGTTCCTATATCCCCGAAAATAATTCCCAGGGCAATCAGCACTCCGGCAGCCGACAGGGGCGTGTGGTACTTTACATGTGGCGCACCGCTTTTCATGGAAACGATGCGGCAAGGTACTAATTATTCAATACCGTGTATCAGCCAACACCTTCTTTATTCCGGCTGATGATGAGGCGATTACTTTTGTCGTACGAGAAGTAACTCCAGATCCAACTGAAAAACACAAACACTTTATTGCGGAAACCGATCAGGGAAATGAGGTGAACAAACATCCATAAATACCAGGCTACAAATCCCTGGGTTTTGAACTGCCCTTTAAAAACATTCAGATCAACCACTGCCCGGTTCCGGCCTACGGTGGCCATCGAACCTTTATCGAGATAACGGAAAGGCTGGAGCGGTTGATTCTGACGGATCCGTTTTAAATTTTTGGCTAAGCATATGCCTTGCTGCATGGCCGGGGGTGACATCATGGGGTGACCATCGGGAAAGTTGGGATCGCTGCCTTCCATGATAGCGGCATCACCGATCGCAAAAATGTTTTCGTAACCCAACACCCGGTTAAACGCATCTACACGGGTACGTCCGCCACGCCCGATCACATCCGAACGTAAACCGGGTAAGGGCTGCCCCTTAACACCGGCTGCCCATACCAATGTAGTGCTGCGCAGTGTTTCGCCATCGTTCAGTTCAACCTGTTGGCCATCGAACGATTTTACCGCTTTGTTGAGATGAACATCAACGCCCATTTTTTGTAGATATGCTAATGCCTTTTCGGAAGCAATGGGCGACATACCCGCTAACAACCGGCTGCCGGCCTCAACTAAGTGGATGTTCATCTGGCTGATGTCAAGTTCTTTGTAATCGGTTGGAAAAACATGATGTTTTAATTCCGACAAAGCCCCGGCCAGTTCAACACCGGTAGGGCCACCGCCAACAATCACAAAGTCCATTAAGCTGTTCATCCGTTCGGTATCGTCAGTAAGCAATGCGGTTTCAAAATTGCGGATGATTTTATTGCGCAGTTTAATGGCATCGACAATACTTTTCAACGGGATGGAGTTTTCTTCCACGTCTTTCATGCCGTAGTAATTCGTTAGCGCACCGTTGGCAATGACTAAGTAATCGTACGTTATGCTGCCGATGGAGGTTTCGATGGTGTTGTCTTCCGGACGAACAGAAATAACTTCGCCCATGCGGAAGTAAAAATTTTGTTGTTTGGCAAAACGTTTCCGGAACGGAAAGATGATCGAGTTGCTTTCAAGCCCCGAACTGGCTACCTGGTACAGCAACGGCTGAAAGGTGTGATGGTTATAACGATCGAACAGCACAACCTCGCCCTCAAAATCGCGAAGGGCTTTGGCGAGTTCTAACCCGGCAAAACCGCCCCCGATAATAATTACCCGGGGTTTTGCGGAACCTGCCTGGTGTGTATGTATTGTGATGAGTTTTTGCATGAGATTTACGAAGTGCTATGGGTAAACAGAATACACTGTTTTAAACGTAAAGCATACCCGAAATGGTTTACGTGGTTAAAACCATAGAAATGTTTTGTGTGCTACGCTGTATTTGTAATATTGTTTTTACGAAAGTAAGAATTCTCGTTAATGATTTTGTGAAAACGATTTTTTGTTGAGTTTTGTATGGTTAACTGTTCAGGATTTTTATCAGTTTTTTTTGTGATGAAAGGCAGGTTAACATACTGTCCATAATATTTGCCTGCCGGACAATAAATGGGTGAACGATTGATCAGGATTACTATATAAGGCCCCCAAAAACCACTCAAAACCTGCCTGTAACGTTACCGGCTGCCCCCATAAATATTTTCAGTTCGGTCAATGCCGAAAGCCAAAAAGGAATGTATTTTTGTGATACTTAACCCTGTAATTGTTATGACCCGTACTATAATTGTTACCGTACTGTTTTTAGTTGTTGTATTGCTTACCGGCTGCGACAAACAAGAAAAAGCAAAGCTGCAATCGGAAGTAGATTCGCTGCGCAACGAATTGCAAACATCGCAGCGCATGGCGCAAACCCTTCAGGATGTTGGGGTGCTGATGGACTCCATCGATGCAAACCGCCAGTTGTTGCGTGTAAACATGGTAGAAGGCACTACCTACGATAACTACACCGCACGCATGAAAGACCTGAACAACTACGTGCGCGAAACCGAAGATAAGATTGCAGACCTGGAAACCCAGCTTAAAAAATCAAGGGGTAATATGTCGGCATTTGCCAATACAATTAAAAAGTTAAAAGCCGAATTAGTGACCAAATCGCAGGAGGTTATCCTGTTGCAGGAACAGGCCGAAAAATATCGTAACGAAAACCAAAACCTCAGCGAAACCATTCGCTTGCAGGAAGAAGAACTAACCAACAAAGAAGAAGAAATCCGGTTGAAAGAAGTAGCCCTGGCAAGCTCGGAAGCTAAAATCCAGGAAATGATCATCAATAATAAAATGAGCGAGGCCGATGCTTACTTTAAGCAGGCGCAGGCCGTTGAAGAAGCCGCCAACCGCACCAACTTTGCTCCTAAAAAGAAAAAGGCATCTATCCGCGAAGCCATCGATTTATACAAAAAAGCTTTGTCGCTGGGCAAGCAAGAAGCGCGGGCAAAAATTACCGAGTTAGAAAAGAAGCTGTAAGATTGCTGTAAGAAAACCTGATTTTATGTGAATAAAAGAGCCGGTTTTGTCGGCTCTTTTGTTTTTTGGAGTGCCGGTAAAATTCTCGTTATGACCAACTTAGCCATGCATTTGTACGCTTTAGCGGTTGTATTTCAGTAATCCCTGTACTTATCGTAACTTTACGCGCTTTAGACTTCACATGACTTTTGAGATAATTCTCACGCTGTTCCTCGTTTTTGCAAATGGTTTTTTTGTAGCTGCTGAGTTTGCTATTGTAAAAGTCCGTTCATCGCAAATCGCGCTTGAGAAAAAAAACCTGTCGCGGAAATTAACCCTGCACATTGTTGACCATCTGGATGGCTACTTAGCTGCCACGCAGTTGGGTATTACGTTGGCCAGTCTGGGGCTGGGTTGGGTAGGTGAAGATGTGGTATCGAAAATAATTTTAAATGCCGTTCACGGTATGGGGTTTGAGCTGAGCGAATCGGTTGCGCATGGTATTGCCGTGCCGGTAGCGTTCGTGTTGATAACCGTTATGCATATCGTATTTGGCGAGCTGGCTCCCAAAACGCTGGCTATCCGGTTTCCCACAACCACTTCATTACGGGTGGCCATACCGCTTCAGGTATTTTATTTTATTTTCCGTCCGTTCATCTGGTTGTTGAACGGAACGGCCAACCTGATGCTAAGTTTATTCGGCATTAAACCGATGGGTGAACAAGACATCCATACCGAAGATGAACTGAAACTTATTATAGCCGAAAGTGAAGAGGGCGGGGCCATTGAACCATCGGAACGCGAGTTAATCCAAAACGTATTCGACTTTGACGACCGCGTTGTACGGCAGGTAATGGTGCCCCGTGTAAAAATCAGCGGCATTAAGGCCGAGGTTACCGTGCGCGAAGCCATGGACATCGTACTGAAAGAAGGTTACTCACGCTACCCTGTTTACGAAGTTTCGCTCGATGAAATTGTAGGCGTTGTGTTTGCCAAAGACATTATCCGTGCGTATGTAACCAACGAGCAACAGGGTAATAAAGTACAGGCGTTGCGCGATGTAATGCGTTCGGTACAGTACGTGCCCGAAACCATGCCCATTGATTCGCTGTTGCGCGATTTCCAGAAAAATAAAAACCAGATGGCCATTGTGGTAAGCGAGTTTGGCGGCACTATTGGTTTGGTAACGCTCGAAGATATTCTGGAAGAGTTGGTAGGCGATATTCAGGACGAGCACGATCATGAAGTACAGATTGTAACCACAACCGATAAATTAGTTTATCAGGTAGTGGCGCAATCGCCCCTGTACGATATTAACAAACTGTTGCCACTGCCTTTCCCCGAATCGGACGAATACGAAACACTGGCCGGATTGCTCACGTATCATCGCGCTTCACTCAAAGAAGGCGAAGAATTCATCCTGTTTAAGTACAAGATCAAAATACTGAGAGTTTATAAAACCATACCCGAACTGGTAGAAGTAAGACCCCAAGAAGACGCTGATGACAATTAGACAGTGCGAAAGCCCGGTGCTGTCAAAACCATTTTTTTCGTTTGAAATAGTAAATCATGCCTACGGTAACCAATGCCATGAGTACAAGCACGGCCGGGTAACCGTAATACCATTCAAGCTCGGGCATGTGCTTAAAGTTCATACCATATACACCGGCAATAAACGATAACGGAATGAAGATAGTCGTGATGATGGTTAACAGCTTCATCACCTCGTTCATCCGGTTGTTCATGGTATTCATGTGAATATCGAGGAGGCTCGCGGTAAGGTCTTTGTAGGTTTCTACCGAGTCGATCAAATGCACGGTATGATCGTACACATCCGAAAAATAGAGGAGGGTTTCGTCCTGCACAAAACTTGTTTCGCCTTTAACGACTTTGCTCAACGCTTCGCGCAAGGGATACACCGCTTTGCGTAAAAAAATCAATTCCTTTTTAATCGACTGGATTTTATGGAAGGCTTCTTCGGGCGGATCGGTATAAATGCTCTCTTCAATGTCATCGATTTGTGTACCGATGTTATCCAACACGGTATAATAGTAATCGACAATAATATCGATTAACCGGTACATCAGGTAATCGGCACCTTTCTTGCGTACCTTGCCCTGGTCGAGGCGAATGCGTTCGCGGAACGGATCAAACAAGTCACCTTCTTTTTCCTGGAAAGAGATGAGGTAGTTGGTACCTAATATAAAACTGATTTGTTCGTAATCAATTTGCGACCCATCGATGCGGTAAAGCATCTTTAATGTGAAGAACAGGTAGTCGTCATATTCTTCGGCTTTGGGGCGCTGGTCGTCAACCACATCTTCCAGCGTAAGCGCATGAAACGAAAAATGTGCTTGTAGTTTTTCAATGATCGATGGATCGCTCAGGCCATCTACGTTAATCCAGTTAACACGATCACTTTTTAAATGTTTCAGTAAATCGTTAACGCTAATGTTATCGATGCGCCCGTGTTCTTCGCGGTTGTACGAAATCAGTTCGAGTATAACCCGTTCGGGGGCCTGGTTAAAGCCTTCATGTGGTTTGATCATACGGTTGTGCCGGGAACGCTTGTGTGTAAATGGTGCGGTAAGGTATAACAATGCCTTGCCGGTCGAATTCTTTTTTAACAGCCTTCAATAAATCGGTTTTTACAACAAAGGCGGTTGGCGGGTCTTTTGCCCACACGTACGATCGCAGGTGTTGCCCGAATTCGGTGAGGTTAACAAGGCGAACAATAACCTGCGGTACACCTTTCATTTTGTCTTCTTCAGTGCGGTGATCGCGGCACTCCGGGTGTTGAACGGCCTGATCGTGGATAATCTGTATGGCTTTGTCCACATCTGAACTGAACGCAATGGTAAACTCAACGAATATGCAAACTAATTCGTTGCTAAGGGTTGAGTTAATGATGGTTTCGTTATTGATAACACTGTTGGGGATTACGATCAGCCGGTTTTCAAAATTCCGGATTACCGTATGCCGCAGGGTGATGTCTTCTACGTTACCGGTGTATAGCTGACCGATCTGTACGCGGTCGCCTACGCTAAACGGCCTGAAAATAACCAAGAATATACCGCTGATGATGTTTGAAAAAGCCGACTGCGAAGCAAAGCCCACAATGGCCGCCAGCACTCCGGCACCGGTAAGCAAGGTGTTGCCGTAGGCGTTTAACGCGGGTATCGATTTAAAAATAACCACAAAGGCGATCAGGTATATCAGAAAATCGGTAGCGTTTAAAATAAAGCGGTAACGGGTATGGTCAACCTTCAGTTTCAGGGCGGCAGCCTTCACGCCCCGCCCGATTAAAAATTTAAAAACCCGCGACACTACCGTGGCAAATGCAAGCACAACAATCGCGAATACGATTGATTCCCAAAAACTTCCAGACTTTAATCCAAACATGGGAACCAATATACTGGGTTAACCTGATTTTTCTACACCATTGCTTTAAATTCATATTTTGACGGTGATTTATGCCGTTGTAATATTGTGGTTCATGGCTTTACGGTTAGAGAATATCAAGGCGCCCATTGCCCGCGAGATGGACGAATTCGAGCTGAAGTTCCGGGACTCGATGAAGACCCGCATTCTGTTGCTCGACCGGGTAATGAACTACATCGTAAAGCGCAAGGGCAAGCAAATGCGCCCCATGTTTGTGTTTTTAAGCGCGGGGGCGTGTGGGGGCATTACCGAACCAACGTATCGCGGGGCGGCTCTCATTGAATTATTGCACACGGCCACACTCGTACACGATGATGTGGTGGACGATGCGAATTACCGCAGGGGTTTTTTCTCGATCAACGCGCTTTGGAAAAACAAAGTGGCCGTACTGGTGGGCGATTTTCTACTTTCACGAGGGTTGATCCTTTCTGTTGAAAATAAAGATTTTGATTTACTGAGCATTGTATCGAAAGCGGTAAAAGAAATGAGTGAAGGCGAGTTGCTGCAAATGGAGAAAGCGCGCCAGCTTGATATTACCGAAGAGGTGTATTTTGATATTATCCGGCAAAAAACAGCTTCGCTCATTGCCAGTTGTTGTGCCGTGGGGGCGAGTTCATCGGGTGCAGATGCCCAAACGGTTGAAACTATGCGTGCGTTTGGTGAGAAAATCGGTATGGCTTTCCAGATCAAAGACGATTTGTTCGATTACGGTGATGATGAAATCGGCAAGCCCGTTGGCATCGACATCAAAGAAAAGAAAATGACGCTTCCGCTGATCTATGCTCTGTCGAAAGCTTCGGGGGCGGATAAGAAACGCATTATTCGTACAGTGAAGAACGAGAGCGAAAAGCCTAAAAAGGTGCGCGAGGTTATTGAATTTGTAAAAGGTTCGGGCGGCATAGAATATACGCAGGCTACCATGAACCGTTTTCACCAGGAGGCGATGGAGCTATTGCACAACCTGCCCGATACGGTGTATAAAACTTCGTTACGCGAATTGGTACAGTTTACGATTGAGCGTAATAGTTAATCGGGTTTGGTTTATTTAAACCGCGAAGACGCATAAAGGGGATGAGGCATAGCTTTTGTGCTTGTTGCACAACTATACTGCATGTGCTTCCCGGTCTTCAAATTCACTCAAATTTTAAAGATCATTTTCTACATATAGGGAGTTTTTTAGTTGCGCAACACCACCAATGTTAGGCGTAGTTATTTATTCTAATTCATCGGGAACTTTGAAATAGTCCGTATTGTAATCAAAAGCTATCTCCACATTTGGATTAATTCCCCTATTCTTCAATTGAAGTTTCACTTCGTTCTCCGTTTCATGTCCACGTATATTCTGAATATATATTTTTTTCAATTTGGAATAACTGGATAAAATTTTTCTGTCAATATCTTTATTGAACAAAGGGAGGCTATATCCAATAATCACTAATATTTCAGTTTCCTCCGTCTTTTTAATTGCTAGATTAATTGTCTTTTCGTTTTCATTGTCCCAAGAAAAATTCAAATAACTGTTGATTGAATTATAAACTTTGGTTGCAGAGAATATTGTATCATCTACTGATTTTGAATTTATAATATCAACAATGTCGTAGCCCTCGTTCATATCATATAATCCCGCAACACCGTTTAAATGGATTACAGAAACCTTATAATTATTTACATCAAAATTGTCGTTTCCATGATGATAATATTTATCTCCAAGTAAGAATGGGGCAGGGAAAGAAGCAATCATAGCATGAACATCTTTCATCCTAGAATTTTCATAATTTTTACTGAAAGCTATTTCAAGTTGATTGTCATAATTCCACGAAAGAATTTTCACATTATCTTTTACGCTATAAATTGAATTATCCTCTTTGATCAAAATGTGACTCAAAAATCTGTTATATCGTAAGTCAAGATTTTTATTCTGAGATATAATAAAAAATGCGTTGAGTGTATTTTTTAGTCTTCTGTATTCGCCTTTTTTGTCAATTTTATTGAATAAATTATCGTAATTGAAAACAGTATTTCGGTCAACAACATGCATTTTCAAATTTTTAGCAAACGAGTCTACAGTTCCATATTCTTTAGCCTTATCTGCCAGCCAAAACAAATCATTAATTAAAATTTTGACTTTTTCGTCATCGTATTTTTCCAATTTTTTGGCAAGTTCATTCATAGATTCACTTAGCCCCGCACCAAGAGGTAATGCATTAACGCTTGCCCCTGCACCAAATAAATATGTTATCAATTCTATATTATTTTACTCTGAATAATTGCGCCCAACGTAAGTACATATGCAATGGTGGGTTGGGGTACGCAAAAAATGGAGCGAAGCGGGATGTTTACGCGACCTACACGTCACTGTCAACCGTGACAAAACGTTGTTCGAAACTTCAATCTTTGCCCGAGTCCTAAAATCCGTTGTTGTGGAGTGTGCTTTACTCATACTTTATTACCCCTTCTTTCTTTGTCCCCCTACCGTCTGCTTGGTCGTCTGTTTTCTTCATGCTGTATTTCAGTTGTAACAATCTGTCTTGAAAGAGTTCTCTTCTCTTTATGTTAAAGTCAATTGGTGTTAATGTCCGAGTATTGTCGTAGAAATTAATTTTTAATTTTTGAAGGGAACCAAAATAACCAGACTTTTTTAGAATCTGTGGGTCTTTAGGTTTAACCCAGTTGTTATACATCGCTTCATATGTCAACAACCAATTTTCATCTTTAAGAGAAAGTTCGTCCATTTCATTTCTGACTATGGAGATTTTAAGTTTACCGGAAATCAATCCACTCTTGTTGAGATCTAAAAGTAAGATTAAGCATATTGGGTCAAGTGAATTTAGAACTGAGTCGCAAGTACTCTTTGGAAGTTTTATTCCAAATGCTATTGAAATCCATAACGCCCATGATACTTCAAATGAATGATTTTTAGTTGAATGGTCATTAATCACAAAGACTAAGAATTCCTTGAGCTTAGTCTTACTAACCTTGGTTTTATAAGTGATAAGTATTTTAGCCAAGTCTGGTAGAGTTGCCGGTTCAGCCAATGAGATTTTTAAAAACAACGATTCAACAAAATTCCAATTCTCGGGTTTGATTTGATGATAAAACAATTTCTTGATTGTAAATTTTAGTACGGAATCTTTAGGATTTTTGTTGGCTAAATAGAATGCTAAACTAATGAAGTTAAAAATATCTTCTTTTTGTCCTTTAATCGTTTCTCTTATTCTAAAGTTTGATAGAGAAATCGACCATGGTGATTCGTAAGAACTTGAATTTTTTTGAATTTTTGTTTTATCCTCATTGATGTCAAGATTGAAATCTAGGAATAGTTTCTGCACGATTTTTAATGTCTCTTCTGCATCTTGGAGTGTTTTAAAATAGAGAGTGTAGTCGTCATAATATCTGAGTCCTTTAATTTTCGGTCTGGCTTTTTGTAAAAAATAATCTATCCTACTGCAAATCAATTCGGCAATAATGAAGGATGTATCTGGACCAATTGGAATTCCAATTGTTTGTCCACCTTGTGCCCTCCTTATTGATTTGTCGATATTATTTCCATACAATTTGTCGTCTATCCGTCTCTTTTTGGCTTTTGCCTTTCCGTGAATTGCCCATGGTATTGAATGGGTATAAATGCTTTGGTAAAACTTGGATATGTCGATTTTCAATTCGTAAGCACTGTCGTAGGATATTTCATTACATTTTTCAATGAACTCTTCAAACACAAGTTCGGGCTTGAATGCTCTACTTATTCCTTTAACTGGAGTACTTGTCGAAAGTTTGGATTTGCTTATTATGGACTTAATGGATTTCCAATGAGTAATAACTAAGTCAGCCGTCTCTATGAATGGAATTGGATTGGGAATCGTTAAGACTCTCCGTGAGTAACTAACTTTGGGAAAATGATAATGAATAGGAGTTGTCTCATAGAAAGGTTTTGTTATCCCCTTATTTAATTTCCCCCATTCCTTTTTAATGTCTTCTATTCTTGAACCGAATAGCTCAGTATTAAATGGAGGAGGTAACTCCTTTGGGAAGTACCCAATTGTCAACAGGTCTTCGAAGGTCATACTCGCTAATTAAGTATTGGTCACAACAATAAACATAGGACATTCTTGGCTCTTTTGCTTGCTTTGGTGTTGCGTGGAAATAAAAGTGCCAATGCTCGAAGCACCGAATCTGTCCCGCGGCATTGTGCATAACGCCTTACTATAAGCCACTCCATAACTTACATACTCACATTGTACCCCAATATACACCACCGGCTCATATAATCCAACGGAGCAAACAACTAATCCCGCTCGATCCGCACCGGGTTTTTAGATTCATCGATGGCTACCATCGTAAAGCTCCCGGAAACCGCCAGTTCGCGTAAGTCGGCATACATCTGTTCTACATAAATATCTACCGTTACTTTCAGGCTGGTGTTCCCGATATGGACTACCCGGCCTACTAATTCAATGATGGTGCCGTGCGGGATAGGTTTCTTGAAATCGATCTTGTCGGAAGATACGGTAACCATGCGCATACGGCTGTACCGGGTGGCGGTCATAAAGGCGACTTCGTCCATCAGGTGCATTACTGTTCCGCCAAACATGGTGTCGTAATGGTTGGTGGTGTTGGGGAATACGGTTTTAAAGATGCGGGTGGTTGATTTTTCAATACGGTCATTCATGGTTATTGGTGGTTTTAGTGCCGATGATCGAGTTCATTTTGTTTTGCATGGTTCGGGCGCGTAGTTCCTGTTTCATAGCCCTCATGCAATTTGCGCATAAGCAATCGGAATATGTTTCGTTCATGTACCGAAGCACGGCTTCTGAAAGCCCGGTGATGTTACATTGGCAGTTGACCACATCGCCTACCTTGCAGGTGAACTCCGCTTTACAACGCGGACAAAATTTATGTTCGTGTTTCTCGTGTGTGCTGTCCATAATAAAGGTATAAATGAGGCTGTCTCAAAAGTCATAATAATAAACCACGTCACATCGAACGTAGTGAGATGTCCCGGTTTTGAGCACTAATTGACGGGATGTCTCACTGCGTTCGACATGACGTTACACTTTTGAAACAGCTTAAACTAACGGAACGGATTCCGTTACAGCCCTCAGTTGCTTCGCTGCCTGAATCATGTTGCGCATGGCAGCATCGGTTTCCGGCCACTTGCGTGTTTTCAAGCCGCAATCCGGGTTTACCCAAAGGTTACGTGCGGGCAACAGTTTCAATGCTTTTTCAAGCAAGGCCAGCATTTCTTCCGAAGTGGGCACACGCGGACTATGAATATCATATACACCGGGGCCTATCTCGTTCGGGTATTTGAAATCCACAAAAGCGTCTAACAGTTCCATCTGCGAACGCGAAGTTTCAATGGTAATCACATCGGCATCCATATCGGCAATGCTACGGATGATGTCGTTAAATTCGGAATAGCACATGTGCGTGTGGATTTGCGTTTCATCGTTTACACCGGTTGAGGCAATGCGGAAGGCACGTACCGCCCAATCAAGATATTCGTTCCAGTCTGCTCTGCGCAAGGGCAACCCTTCGCGAATGGCAGGCTCATCGATCTGAATAATTTTGATGCCTGCTTTTTCCAAATCTTGCACTTCATCGCGAATAGCTAAAGCAATTTGCGTACAGGTATCTTTACGCGGCTGGTCATCGCGCACGAAAGACCATTGCAGAATGGTAACCGGCCCGGTGAGCATGCCTTTCATCGGCTTATTGGTAAGCGACTGGGCAAAGGTTGTCCAGCGAACCGTCATCGGGTTGGGTCGCAATACATCGCCATAAATAATAGGAGGTTTCACACAACGCGATCCATAGCTTTGTACCCAACCGTTTTTCGAGAACACGTATCCGTCAAGCTGTTCGCCAAAATATTCGACCATGTCGTTGCGTTCAAACTCGCCATGCACGGGCACATCAATGCCGATTTCTTCCTGCCACTTCACGGCTTTTTCTGTTTCGGCTTCTAATAGTTGATTGTATTGTGCTTCTGTTAGTTCGCCCTTTTTCCATTTGGCGCGCCAGCTTCGCACTTCATCGGTTTGAGGGAACGACCCGATGGATGTAGTGGGGAACAACGGAAGGTTTAATGCCTGTTGCTGTTTCTTCTGCCGAATGGCAAACGGACTTTTGCGCTGTTCGTCATTAGCGGTAATGGCTTCGAGCCGTTTTTTTACTTCGGGCTTGTGTATGCGTGCAGATGCCCTGCGGCTTGCAACAGCTTGTTGGTTTTCGGTAAGCTGTAAGGTGGCTTCGGTTTTTGTTTCCGGCAACGAAAGTTTTTTAAGTGTAACCACTTCATGCAACTTTTGTTTGGCAAAGGACATCCAGTTTTTGATTTCGGGAAGCAAGGTTTTTTCGTTTGTTTCCAGATCGAGATCGCACGGAGTGTGCAACAACGAGCATGAAGGTGCAATAAGCACACGTGATTCGCCCAGCTTGTTTACAGCTTGTTCGATCAGCGAAAGCGATTTGGTGAAATCGTTTTTCCAGATGTTGCGGCCATCCACTACGCCCAGCGAAAGACTCATTTTTTCCGGTAAGGCTTTTAATACGTCATCAAGTTGTTGTGGGTACCGAGCCAGGTCAACGTGCAAGGCACATACTGGCAATGATGCGGCCAGCGTTGCGTTGTCGCGCAAGCCATCGAAATAGGTAGCGACAATTATTTTGAGCGAAGGGAAAGCGCGTTTGATTTCCGCGTAAGCGTAACGATATGCTTCTTTGGCCTTGTCGGATAAGTCCATCGCCAGAAAAGGTTCATCGAACTGAACCCATTGCACATCTAATTTATCGAGGCGTGTGAGTATGTCGATATAAACCGGCAACAGGTTTTTGATGAGGTCAAGACGGTTAAAGCCGCTTTCTTTTTCTTTGCCCAACAGTAAATAGGAAACCGGCCCGATCAGCACCGGCTTGGTAACAATGCCCAACTGTTTGGCTTCGTAAAACTCATCAATCACTTTCGTGGAAAAGAGTTTGAATGGCTGTCCTTTATGAAACTCCGGTACGATGTAATGGTAGTTGGTATCGAACCACTTGGTCATTTCCATAGCGGTAATGTCAAGTCCGTTTTTCTGATAACCGCGTGCCATGGCAAAGTACAGGTCGGGTTCGGAGTTTTCTTTGTTAAGGATTACCGGATGATAACGCTCAGGAATGGCATTTACCGTAAGTGACATATCGAGTACCTGATCGTAAAACGAAAAGTCGTTGCTCGGAATGAGGTCGATCCCGGCTTGTTTTTGCAATAGCCAGTTTTCCTGCCGGATGTTTCGGCCAACGACTAACAGATTTCTTAAGGTTGATTTTCCTGACCAGTAACTTTCACTGGCTTTTTTGAGTTCGCGTTGGCTGCCAATGCGCGGGTAGCCAAGGTTGTGCGTAAGCATAATGCTGTTGTTTAAGTGAAACATAAAATGTTCCGTGCAACGGTTTAATCACCGTGCTTACGCGATTGAAAACAGGAAAGAAAATAACATACAGAATCCGGGAACGGGAATTCCGAAAAAATATCTATGCCTGACGGGTGCTTCATTTCGCGAAAGCAATGGTCAATGCGTTACTGGCAAGTCTCCTGGCTTCCCCGACTTTGTTCGCCTTCTCGTGGCGCGTTTCGCGCCACAATGGCTTATATGAACAAAACTATTTTCCGCACGTGCGGAACAGGATTACAGTTGCGCGACAGCCCGTGATTTACACACGGTTCCTTATTAATCTTCCCGATAGATCGGGAAAAACCTGCAACGGCTTTGATGGTGCATCAAACAATGAACGGATTGTAGTGCAAGTATAGCATATTTAATTCATATTCACGGATAACGTAAAATACCCGGTTTATTTAAAAGTTGTAAACTAAGTGTATAAAAACGTTTCGGCCCATGCGCGGCAGGCGGTTCCAATCGGAAAATGTAGTATAATAGGTATCGAACAGATTTTCAATACCCGTTTTAACGGTAAGCGATTGATTACCCAGACTAAACTGGTACGATGCCGATACATTAACGATGGCATAGGCGGCCGCAGGGGTTTCACCAAAATCCGGACTATACCGGTGTTGCTTGAGTGCTCCTGTTGTGTGGACATCTGCCGAGAACGTATTTTTAGCGTACGTTATACCGGCCGTATAGCTGAAGGGTTGCATTAGCGGAAGGTTGTTGTTATCCGAATCAATTCCCCTGCGGTATGTGAGTTTAACGGGCAACAACCAATGATCGGATAAATAATAGCTAACATCGAGTGTACTGTTAAATAAATGGGCATACCGTAACTGCTCATAAATTTTTACACCGGCAGCACCGATGGTCATAACACTTAAACCCGGTTGCGGGCGGCCAATGATGTAATCGCGAATATGAAAGAAAGTGTTTGTTAACCGGAGCGACATTTGTGAATGCTTGTATGAGATCGTATTGTTTAACTCGATCGACTTTTCGTTTTTCATGTTGGGATTACCGATGTAATCGAAACGATCGAAGCTATTGAATAAATAAAATCCATATCCTTCGGATACACCGGGCGCCCGTTCGCCATAAGCTGCGCCAAGCGTATAGAGCCAGCGATTTTTGTCGTACTGAAATGAGGATACTATGCGCTTCAATAAACGGGTATTGTTTTTTTCGATGTCCGGATAAAAAATCTGTAAACTCTCTAATCCGAATTGGTTGTTAAGTTGATTGTTGTGCACACCCAAACCAAAACCAAGTTTTATTGATCGGTTTTCGGATAGCGGATAATTGTCTTCAGCAAACCAATCGATATAGTTTGTGTGTACACCGGGCCAGGTGAGCATAAACATATCCTTTTCGGATGGAGTGTTTGAGAACATGGTCATCTCGGCCAGCGACCGGTTGTGATGCCCGCTTACATTCATTTTCCAGCGATGTTTTTGTGTTTCACCTTCTATCAAAGAATAAAAGCCTGCGGTTTTACTCCAGCCGGGCATATCCATGCGGATGGGCACTACCGGTCGCTTGGTGTCGTCCATAACGTGTGTAACATCGTTGAAATACACTTTGGTTTTCCATTGATGAACAGCAGGTGAAACATGGTGTTGGATGTATTCAACAGACGCTATCCAGGCTTTCGCCAATGAAACATCCATCGGCAGGGCAGGGTAACCGACATCAACAGCGCGATCATAAATCAGGGAGGCTTCGATGTGCTGGTGCTCGCTGAACTTATATCCCGCGATAGCGGAAACATTGTATTTGGTGAATGGCGAGTATAAGATTTCTTCTCCGCCACCGGCTTTATAATTTTGTGCCTGCCGATAAGTAAAATCCACATCGGTGAAAAAACGTTTCTGCGAATGCGAGATGCTGGTGCCAAGTATTTTTTGCCGGTTGTTACTTTCAAGCCCGTTGAATACGATGCCACTCAGTTTTTTTTCATCGAAGGATGTTTTTTTGCGTACAAGGTCTATGCTGCCTGCAATGGTGGCCCCAGCGGTTGAACTGCCCTGACCGTTATGTATATTGGCTTTAGCCAGGTTGGTTATTTCGACATACGAAGTAACGGGATCCATCTTATCGGTGCAGGCTGCGTAAATGCGCATACCATCAACGGTTATTACGCTGCGTTCAGAGGGCATTCCATTTAAAAACGGCTCCCAGGCATACGAGCCTCTGCGCACCATATTAACGGCATTGGCTTTTTCTAAGTAATGGTCAACAGTTGACAGGGCTTTGGTATTTCGGTCTAACAGCGAATGTTGCGAAATAACTACAACTTCCTGTAAGGCCGTGGTGCGTAATGAGTCGGTTATTGGTGTATTACTGTTTTGTGCCCGAACGATGTATGTACAAAGTAATATGCCTGTAATGAGAATGATGAATCGGAACATGGTTTTGTGGTTTGTGCCGTGTGCAATACACGCGCAGGTTTGTAAAGCAAAACAGGCGCGTATATTGCAGGGCAGGTTTGGTTAAAATTCCAGTTCAAAATAAATGCTGCTGCTTTCGACTTCGTCTGTTATCGGTTCACCTTTCAGCACGTTACCCGAAGAGTCCTCTAATTGCAGGTTGATTTTCCAGTAACCTGTCATGGTCAGGCTTAATTTTCCGGTGTAGAGGTTATCTTCGTCTTGTGTCAGGTCAACATTATTAGGCGAGCTGTGGTTGCCCATGCCGGGCATACGCGGATCGATTTTTATTGTATAGCCATCTACCGGGGTAAAGGCAGTCATCGACTCCATTTCATAAAGCACCGCGTGCATGTTGTTTATGCCCACACGGGGATTTGAAGGCTCTGCCAACGCGAGAACATAGCGTTTGTTGTCGCTTGCCATGAACGATTCAACGGTGCGTTTGGGTGCTGCCGTTACCTGGATTGTTTCCGTAACGGAGTAGTTTGTGCCATCAATGCTGTAATTGAGCGTGAGTTCCCAATACTCCATGTCGTTGCCGGCCATTTGAAAAACGATGTATCCGCCATAGGTCGATTCGGTATGTTGTTTTTTGTTAATCGAAGATGCCGGGCAGGAGTGTTCCATGCTCATCATGTGCATTAAGGGTTGCCACGAGGCAACAGCATTTTTGATCCGGTTTCCACTGGCATCCTTTAGTTGAAAATAAATGGCATTGTACCCGGTTTGAAAGGTTCCGGTTGGAGTATAGAATTCAATGTTATGTGAAGCATTCGTAAAGGTTGTAACCAATTGAAGATTCTGAAGTTCGTTGATGGTTACGTTGTCATCTGAGCAAGCCGCAAAAAACAGCACAAGCGCTGCCGTGCATAGGCGTGAGAATATTTTTAGCATGATAAAAGTTTTTATAGTGAATAAATAAAATAAGGAATATGCAAATGCAGCAAACCGGAACATGAATGCTCGGGCAGGCTGATTAGCAAGAAAAACTTTTATACTGTGCTAACTGGGTGGATGAAAAATAGAAAGAGAAGGGGATGTGTAATCACGAACAACAACCCATGGTAGTTTATTCAGCGAAGCTAATAACCGGTTGGGGTCAATCGCAATGTCTGTCAATCTCGTAAAAAACAGGTGGATTTCGGAGGCAATAAAAATTGTTGGTGGGAGGGTGCTGTCGGCCATATCGTGTGACTGAATGAGTAACTCACCATTAAAATTATAATCGCTGTTACACATAGCAATTGGTAATTCAGCAATCATGCCTATTGTGTAGGCTATCTGGTGGCGCTGCTGATACAGGTACGATAGAATACCCAGACGGCTGGTACTGTGCAACACCATACTGAAAAGAATTAATGCGATGAGCAACCGCCTGATCATGCGGTAAATGTAGTACAGGGTTCATTGGATTTGTCATAACATTGAAAATATTTTTCAGTTGTTGATTACAGTAGGCGCAGGCAACATTACTATGCAACTTGTTACCTGACAAAAGTCAGGTATTGTGTTGATTGAAAAGGCTTACGGATAACGAGATATTTGTAATTTTTGCAGTTACAATCTTTCAGGTTAAATATGCATACCTATCGTTTACCGTTTATGTTGCTGGCAATGGTTGGCCTGTTGCTTGGGTTGCTAACCGGTTTGCAACGCATGGGCTGGAACTTGCCCTTTACAATGGCCGCAGCCAGCCACGGTGCAATTATGACAGGCGGGTTTATCGGCACATTGATTACACTCGAAAAAATTATCCCGCTTAAAAAAAAGGTTTTGTATGTGCTGCCGGTTTTGTCAGGCATTAGCGTTGTGTTGTTTTTTGCGCAACAACCTGTTATCGCTAAAGTATGTTTGGTAACGGCCAGCGTTGGTCTTAGCCTGGTGTTTTTAGGTTATCTCTTACGGGAAAAGTCGTTGATTTATGCGTTAATGATGGCCGGGGCCTTATGCTGGTTTGTGGGAAATGTGCTGTTGTTAATCAATGGATTTTACCCGGTTTCACTTCCGTGGTGGATGGCCTTTGTGTTATTGGTGATTACTTCCGAACGGTTAGAGTTGATGAAATTCCTGCCTGTTTCGCGCAATCAGAAAAGCGTGTTTGTTGTTATGCTGGCCTTATTTATCGTGGCGTGTTTGTTATCGTTTCATGGCATAGGCAGTTACGTGGCAGCCGTTTCGTTAGCCGGAGTTTCGGTTTGGCTTATGCGTTTTGATGTAGTGCGTATTAATCTGAAAAAAAATGGCCTCACACGCTATACGGGTGTGGCTTTACTGGCCGGGTATTGTTCGTTGTTGCTCACCGGTATATGTATTCCCTTATTGGCGGCTAAACCGTTGGGCTACGATGTATTGGTGCATATTTTTTTTATCGGGTTTGTGTTTTCGATGATCTTTGCGCACGGACCTATCATATTGCCCGGTGTTTTGGGTATTTCGCTGAAACCGTATCACCCGGTATTGTATGTATGGCTGACGATACTGCACCTGTCGTGGGTGTTGCGCGCAGCTTTCGACCTCGGGCTTGATTTGTACCTGCGCAGATTTACCGGGCTGGCTTCGGGCATTGCCATGCTGGGATATTTTGTGTCGTTGATCGTTATTACGATGTATAGTTACCGTGCAAAATCAGTATAAGATACCGCTGTTGTTTTTTTTCGTGGCGGCCTGTTTGGGCTTGTTGCTGCGGTACGTGGTTATAGCGCCTGTACCCGGTGTAAACTATACATACATATTGCACGGGCATTCGCACGTCATGTTTTTAGGTTGGGTTTTTAACGTGCTGTTTTTGGCGTTCGTGCAGGAGTTTACGGCCGTAAACAAATACAAGAGACTTTTTTGGCTGCTTCAGTTTTGTGTATTGGGTATGGTTGTTTCATTTCCGTTGCAGGGGTACGGTGTGTTTTCGATTGTGTTTTCGGGTTTACATACGGTTACAGCCGTTTGGTTTATCGTGCTGTTTTTCCGCGAAACGCGGCAACAGCGGTCGCTGGCCATTATGTTTGCACGTACAGCGCTTTTGTTTTTTGTGTTGTCGGCTTTGGGGCCGTTTGGATTGGGCTATTTCAAAGCATCGGGATTGCAGCATACCGATTGGTACCGTTTCTCGCTTTATTTTTACCTGCACTTTCAATACAATGGTTTTTTCTTCTTCGGTATATTGAGTTTGCTTTTCAGGCTTCTCGAACATATACTGCCTGAGAACTTCCTCCGTAGCATCCGGTATGCCGGTTATGTACTGATTATTAGTTGTGTGCTGGCGTATAGCCTCAGCTTGTTGTGGGCACAACCGCACCAAATGTTCAACTGGATCGGGTTGCTGGCTGCGTTAGCGCAGATGACCGCTTTCCTGTTGATGATGAAGCCTGTCCGTATAGCGTGGATGGCCATCCGCAATACGTTATCGCCATTGGTAAGATTTCTTTTTCAGATCAGCCTGGTTGCCTTGTTAGCTAAGTTGCTGTTGCAGATCGTTTCGGCTCATCCAACGGTTGCTTTGTTTGCCGAGGCATTCCGGTCGGTGGTGATTGCCTACCTGCACTTAATGCTGGTAGGGGTTATCACATTGTTCCTGGTAGGTTGGTTAATCCATAAACGCATACTAACCAATATGTTTTGGCCGGTTACATTTCTGCTGACAGGCTTTTTAGGGTCGCAAATTTTATTGGTTCTATTGCCGTGGTGGAGCGATCTGGCCGTTGGTGTGCCGGTTTCTGTTTATAATAATGCCCTCTTTGTGTTCACATTTTTCATGGTGTGTGGTGTGGGCATCATGTTTCGCGCAAGCTGGACTAAAGATACCTGACATAAATCAGGAAACACGGAGTTTCAGTTTCAAAAACTAAAACAAAATAACGTTATATTGTACTTGGTTTTACTGATGTAAATCATTTTTTCAATATGATTTTGATCATAAGGAAACCCCGTGTTGCCTGATACTTTGGCTCCTGAAATGAACGTAGAAACTCTATTCGTCTAACTAATATAAAAACCATGAAAAATCTAATAGTATTTTTAGTAATAGGGGCATTGGCACTGGCAGCCTGTAGTCCCGGTAAGCCCGAAACACCAACTGGCGAAGGGCATGGCGTAGCCGATGCCGTGAAGCCCGTTACAAAAGTTGATGAAGGTAAAGGCATCGGCCAGATTAAAAACGTAACCCTTCAAAACCCGCTCGACAACGAACGAGTTGTTCGCGGTAAAGCAATTTACGAAATGAAATGTCTGGCCTGCCACAAACTCGATGATCAGCGTATTGTAGGGCCGGGCTGGAAGAATATTACAAAAACCCGCAAGCCCGAGTGGATCATGAATATGATTTTGAACGTAGATGTGATGCTTGATCAGGATCCCGAAGCCCAAAAACTTCTGGAGCTTTGTTTAACCCGTATGCCCAACCAAAACGTAAGTGTGGGCGATGCACGCGATATACTTGAGTTTATGCGCGAGAACGATGGTGAAAAATAACAGCTAAATCCAATATACATGAGAACCATTAGTATCGTAATCCTATCCTTGCTTGTTTGGGGATGTGGCCAACAAACAGCCACAACCGAATCGGCACCTGCTACCGAAGCCCTTGCCGGAGGCCAGTCGAATGTAAAAGATGACGACTCGCAACAAGATGTTGTGAAGATTGCCGTTAACTCGCCCGATCACACCACATTGGTAGCCGCGCTTAAAGCGGCCGAATATGTGGATGCGCTCTCTAACGCAGGGCCGTTTACCGTGTTTGCACCTACCAATGCAGCGTTTGATAAACTCCCTGCCGGAACGTTAGAAACGCTTACCAAACCGGAGAACAAAGAACAGTTACGCACCATTCTTGAATATCACGTTTATGTGGGTGTACTTACCGAGAACATGATCCAGGATGGCATGACACTTAATCAGGTAAGCCTGGATAACGTAACCATCAACAAAAAAGACGATAAGATTACCATTAACGGAGCCAACGTGTTGGGTTCGGCTCGTGGTTCAAATGGCATTGTGTATATAATCGACTCTGTACTATTGCCTCCGGATAATAAATGATTTAACCTTTAATATTTATACTATGAAAACAAAAACGATATACCGCATACTTACGGCATTGGTTGTATTAACCAGCGCGGTGGTGTGGCAGGGTTGCAAGCCAAAATCACCGGCCGATGTTTCGATGGGCGATGCGGCCTCAAAAGCGTATGTAGCACCTGGAAAATATGACGAGTTCTATAATGTGGTATCAGGCGGTTTCAACGGCCAGATGAGCATTTACGGGCTTCCGTCCGGAAGATTGTTTAAAATCATTCCCGTTTTTTCGCAGTTCCCTGAAAACGGTTGGGGTTACAGCGAAGAAACCATACCCATGCTCAATACCTCACACGGCTTTGTACCGTGGGATGACCTGCACCACATTGCATTGTCAACCACTAATGGCCAGCACGATGGCCGCTGGGCATTCGGTAACGCTAACAACACACCGCGTGTGGCACGGGTTGATATGAAAACTTTTAAAACCGTTGAGATTTTAGAGTTGCCCAATAGCGGTGGTAATCACTCATCGCCTTTTATTACCGAAAATACAGAGTACGTGGTAGCGGGTACACGTTTTAGTGTACCGGTAGGCGATAAAACCGATGTTCCGATCAGTTCGTTCAAAGAAAACTTTAAAGGTTACATCAGCTTTATTTCGGTTGATCCAGCCGATGGCAAAATGAAAATTGCCTTTCAGTTAAAAACCCCGGGTGTGAGCTTCGACCTTGCCCGCGCGGGTAAAGGAAAATCGCACGGCTGGTTTTTCTTCTCTACATATAATACCGAACAAGCCTACACACTTTTGGAAGTAAACGCTTCGCAAAAGGATAAAGACTTTATTATGGCGGTAAACTGGAAAAAAGCTGAAGAGTACATCAAGGCCGGAAAAGGTCAAATCTCGAAAGCCAAATACGTCCATAACGAGTGGAACGAAAGCACACATACCGGTGTATCGAATATTATGAATGAAGTGCTTCAGTTAGACCCTGCCGAATTAAAAGACATCATTTACTTTATCCCTTGCCCTAAATCACCGCATGGTTGCGATACCGATCCTACTGGCGAATACATTGTCGGTAGCGGTAAGTTAGCTGCGCTGATCCCTGTTTTCTCGTTCACAAAAATACAACAGGCTATTGCCAACAAAGATTTTGAAGGCGAGTTTGCCGGTATCCCGGTTATCAAATACGAAGCCGCTTTGCATGGCGAAGTGAAGAAACCCGGCCTGGGCCCGTTGCATACCGAGTTTGACGACAGGGGAAATGCCTATACTTCGATGTTCGTATCATCCGAAATTGTGAAGTGGAATGTGCAGACGTTAGAAGTGTTGGATCGTGTGCCTACTTATTATTCTATCGGTCACCTTTCTGTACCCGGAGGCCCTACTGCAAAACCGTACGGCAAATATGTAGTAGCATATAACAAGATCACCAAAGACCGCTACCTGCCTACCGGCCCTGAGTTAACACAATCAGCACAGTTGTATGATATATCAGGCGATAAGATGAAACTGATCCTTGATTTCCCGACAACCGGTGAGCCGCACTATGCCGAATCAATCCCGACCGAATTGGTAATGCCTAACTCGGTGAAGATTTATAAGTTGGAAGAAAACCAGCACCCGTATGCTGCTTTGGGCGAAGGTAAAACCAAAGTAGAGCGTAAAGGCAACGAAGTACACGTGTACATGACGGCCATTCGCTCGCACCTTACACCCGATAACATTGAAGGTGTAAAATTAGGCGATGAAGTGTATTTCCACGTTACCAACCTCGAACAAGATTGGGATGTGCCTCACGGCTTTGCCGTAAAAGGAGCAAACACTGCCGAGTTGTTGATCATGCCGGGTGAAACAGCCACCCTGAAGTGGAAACCGCTTTCAATAGGTGTGTTCCCTTTTTATTGTACAGACTTTTGTTCGGCACTGCACCAGGAAATGCAGGGTTACATCCGCGTATCACCTGCGGGCAGCAATGTTCCATTAAAATATTCAACCGGTAAAATCGAAGACACCACGAGTGGTGCAGGCGAATAGTTTACAATCATAGTTTACAGGTTGATAGCCCCGCTAAAAATTTTAGCGGGGCAACTTTTAAAATTTTGTTATGATGAAAACGCTACACCCTTATTCCAGAATTGCGCTTGTGGTTTCAGCGTTGTTACTGGTGTTTGCTTATTTTGTGCCGCTATGGCAAATACTAATGTGGGCACCGCAATATCCAGAAGGTCTTGCAATGAAAATCTGGATCAATGACATTACGGGCGATGTAAAAATTATCAGTGCATTAAACCACTACATTGGTATGAAGCACATCGAAGTAAGTATGTTTCCCGAGTTTACCTACATGGTGTATATTGTGGCAGTAGTAATAGCAATAGGGTTGTTGGCGGCCATCGTAAACAAACGCTATACATTGATTACTTATACTGCCGTGTTAACCCTTTGTGGTGTTGCCGCGTTGGTTGATTTTTATTTGTGGGGATACGACTATGGCCACAACCTTGATCCAACGGCAGCCATTATTGTACCCGGTATGTCGTACCAGCCTCCGTTAATCGGTACAAAACAACTGCTCAACTTTACGGCTTTTTCAGGCCCCGATATTGGCGGATGGATTTTTATAGTATCGGCTGTATTGGCTTTTGCAGCATTAGCGTACGAGATCATCAAAACCAGATTGAGTAAGAATATTACCGTTATGCTTGCGGTAATGGTGCTGGCGTTTGCCTCGGCTTGCTCGGTGCAGCCGCAGCCTATCCAATACGGAAAAGACGTTTGCCATTTCTGTAAGATGACGTTAATGGACGATAAATTCGGTGCCGAAATCGTATCGACCAAAGGCAAGGTGTTTATTTTCGATGACGTTAACTGTTTTGTTAACTTTATGAATAAAAGTAATTTACCTGAAAATGAAATTGCACATTGCTTAGTGGTTGATTTCGCCTCGCCCGGTACATTAACGGATGCACGAACAGCCCATTATGTGATGTCGGACGAAATAAAAAGCCCGATGGCCAGTAGTGTAGCCTGCTTTCGCGAAAGCAAAATGCTGGAAGAATACAATGCGCGATGGAAAGGCGAACGCATAACGTGGAGTGAATTATTAACCCGGGATTTTTAAAAATATTTTTATGCGTGCCCGTGGGGTTTTGCTGATATGGTATGAAGAAATGGACACTCATGATTTTACTGTTCCCGGTTTTTATCGCGAACGGTCAGCATATTGAAGTTAGCAAACAAGGAACTGTTCAAAGCCTGAAACAGGCTATCGCGATTGCAAACCTTGGCGATACCATTCTTGTAAAACCGGGTGTTTACCGTGAAGGTAACATCGTACTGAATAAAAGTTTAGTGATCATCGGGGAGGGTTACCCCGTTTTTGATGGTGAGAACAAATACGAGATATTCACCATCCACACCACGAACGCAACCATTAAAGGGCTTGCGTTCCAAAATACCGGTAAAGGCAACATTGAAGACATTGCCGCTGTTAAAATTCTCGACTCAAAGTACATCCGCATACTCAATAACCGGTTCGATAATGCGTATTTCGGAGTACATATTTCCAACTCATCGCACTGCACAATTAAAAACAATGTATTGAAAGCCAACGTTGAGGCCGAGTATCAGGTAGGCAACGGTATTCATCTATGGAAATGCAGCCACGCTACCATCAGCGACAACACCATTACAGGTCACCGCGATGGTATCTATTTGGAGTTTGCAACCAATTCGCTCGTTAACGGCAATTACAGCGAAAGCAACTTGCGGTATGGATTGCATTTTATGTTCTCGCACAATAACGAGTATTTGAAAAATACCTTTATTAAAAACGGTGCAGGTGTAGCGGTTATGTACACTACGGGTGTAAAAATGATCGACAACATATTTGAACAAAACTGGGGCGCTTCGGCTTATGGATTATTACTGAAAGACATCCGCGACAGCGAGGTAAAGAACAACCGGTTTATAAAAAACAGTGTAGGCATTTTTATGGAAGGCTCAAGCCGTATTCAGTTCAACGAAAACGAATTTAAGCAAAACGGGTATGCGGTAAAGATTCAGGCAAGCTGCGATGATAATACGTTTTCGCGCAATAACTTTACGGGCAATACATTCGATCTTGCCACAAACGGAACATTGGTGTTAAACAAAGTGGACGGTAACTATTGGGATAAATACGAAGGCTACGACCTGAATAAAGATCAGGTAGGCGATGTGCCGTTCCATCCGGTAAGTATGTATTCGATGGTAGTTGAACAAATACCACCGGCCGTATTGCTGTGGCGCAGTTTTCTGGTGTTGTTAATGGACAGAGCTGAAAAAGCCATACCTGCCATTACACCCGAAAACCTGAAAGACACCGCACCTTTAATGAAACCGTATGATATTCATCGATAACGTAAATAAAAGTTTTGGCAAGCTGCGTGTGCTCGACCATGTTCATTTGCATTTGCAGATGGCGAAATCGTATGCCTTAGTCGGACCGAATGGTTCGGGCAAAACCACATTAATCAAAAGCATATTGGGTATGGTGCTGCCAACATCGGGCGATATTTTGTTCGACTCTGTATCCATTAAAAACGATTGGAAGTACCGCAACCACATCGGGTATATGCCGCAAATTGGCCGCTATCCCGAAAACATGACCATCGGGCAGGTTATGGATATGATGAAAAATATGCGCAAGGATGTGCCGGTGTTAGACGAAGAACTTATTGAAAAATTTAAACTCGCCCGTATGTACGATAAGCGTATGCACACCCTGTCGGGCGGTACACGGCAAAAAGTGAGCGCAGCCCTCGCGTTTTTGTTTAACCCGCCCGTGCTGATTTTAGATGAACCTACGGCCGGCCTCGATCCGGTTTCGGTAGAGGTGCTGAAAGAAAAAATACTGTCCGAAAAACAAAAGGGTAAACTCATTATTGTATCATCGCACATTTTAAGCGACTTAGACGAACTAACAACCGATATGGTATATCTTTTTGAAGGGAAAATCCATTTCAACGATTCGATTGCCACATTGAAAGCCGAAACCAACGAAACAAAATTAGGCAAGGCTATGGCTACGATGATCAGCCGCAAACAACTTCTCGAACCTTCACCCGAACAGCTATGATCCGGATCGTAAAATACGTTTTAGGCGATATGCTGCGAACGCGGTTCATCATCCTTTATACGGTGCTGTTGCTGGTAAGCACGTTTGCGCTGTTTCAGATCGACAGCGATTCGTCAAAAGTAGTGATGAGCCTGTTGAACATTGTACTGATGGTGATACCGCTGATCAGCATAGTGTTTACAACCATACACTTTTATAATTCGTACGAGTTTATCGAACTTATGCTTGCCCAGCCCGTTAACCGAAAGGTTATTTTTATAGGCGAGTATCTGGCGGTAGCGTTATCGCTATGCCTTGCATTTGTTGTGGGGTGTGGCATTCCTATCGTGATTTACGGTATGGATACAACAGCCCTTACCTTATTGTTTTGTGGCGTTGTGCTTACGTTGGTGTTTGTATCGCTGGCGTTTCTGGCATCGGTGCTCACACGCGATAAAGCCAAAGCCATAGGCGTGGCGTTGATGTTCTGGTTTTACTTTTCGTTGATCTACGATGGTTTCCTGTTGTGGTTCGTATATGCTTTCAGCGATTATCCCCTCGAAAAAACAACACTCGCTCTAATTGCCCTCAACCCGGTTGATCTGGCGCGGGTCATGCTGTTGTTGCAATTAGATATATCGGCATTGATGGGTTATACAGGTGCATTTTATAAAGAGTTTTTTGGCAGTAACCTTGGTATGGGTGTGGCGTTGGGTGTATTGTGCCTTTGGGTTTGCATTCCGTTCTTTGCGGCACTCAGGATTTTTTGTAAGAAAGATTTATAATTTGACATGAACAAACCTGATATACACGTACGCGAAGATTTGGTAAAGCTGGTCGATTCGTTTTACGACAAAGTAAAGGTTGACCCGCTTTTGGCCGGTGCATTTAGCCATGTAAACTGGCCTGTACACCTGCCGGTTATGTATAATTTCTGGAGTTCGGTTATGTTGGGTGAGCAAAGCTATTCAGGTAACCCGCTCATGCGCCATATCGATTTGCCTATCGATCAGAAACATTTTGCGCAATGGTTAGTGTTGTTCACCGAAACGGTTGACGAACATTTTGCCGGTGAAATGGCTGAAGCCATTAAACAACGGGCGCAATCCATCGCCACGATTTTTCAACTAAAAATGGGCTTGACAAAACGTTGAATTACCCCGAACGGGAACAGGTTAAAACCTGATTTTCCGGCCTTCAATTACTAATTTCTTATCGCGTTCCATTTTTTTTACGGCACGGATTACCGTTTCTACCCGCAAGCCGCTCATGTCGGCTAATTGTTGCCGGGTGTAGGGAATGATGATTTTTCCGGGAACGCCCGGGTTGTTTTTGGCCTTGTAGTGTTTAAGCAACGATAAAATGCGGTGCTCAGGTTCATGGCTCGATATTTCGGTTAACACCATCGATTTGTAGCGTAGCCGTTGGCATAATACCTGATCCATTTTCAGGTGCAGATCAAAATTCTCTTTCAGCATCCTGAAAAAATAATCGGCCGGTAGTTTCCATACCGTTGAAGGTTCAATAGCCACTACACTGCCGGGATAGGGGAAGTTGCCGATCAGCGCAGGCTCGCCAAAACTTTCGCCTGCATTAAAAATGCCCTGTATAAATTCCTGTCCGTCATCGCTCACGATAAACATTTTTACCGTCCCGCTTTCCACTTGCAGGTAATCGGTAGCCCTGTCCCCTTCCTGGAAAAGCATCTGATCTTTCTTTAAGCTCACCAACCGGGCATGGTATAGTTCTAATGTTTTAGCAGGAAACACTTTATGTTTTCTTTTCGCCATAAAACTATACCGCTTGGCCACGGCAAAATATGATTTATGTCAGGTTTAAAACAGATAGGTGTTCTGTACCTGTTCATACGAAGTGTACAGGTACAGAACACCATCTTAATATTTTAACCAGTGGTTAGACCGGTTGCTTAAACCGCTCGAAAAGAATGTTGTTTTCGAGGTGAATATGGTGCATCAAATCGGTATCAAACTCTTTTAACCGATGGTACGTGATACGGAAAGTCGGACACGCAAAATCAGGCGGTGTATAATTATCCGATAACGCCCGGATAGCCTTGGTCAGATCACCTGCGGCCTGGTGTTCGTGTTCCATAGTGCTGATCGGGGCTTGGATCATTTTTTCGAGCGGATTGTCTGCATCGCGTTGTTTGTCGAGGCGCTTAATAGCCGGAAAAAGCACCAGCTCTTCTTTTTCCATGTGGCTCGTGAGTTCTTCGCTCAACTTGTTGAAGTTGTTCCGTATTTGCATCAGTTCGGGCGTGTCGCTGCCGTGCCGGTCGCACACTTTGTCGAGTAGCAAGGTTACTTCAGGGATCGATTTTTTCACGTAAGCATGGTGGTTTTCAACGATGTAATCTGCGAGGAAAGCAGCGCTCCATTGTTCGGGGCGCACGGCATCGGTTGTGTGTGCTGTGGGTGCTTGTAAAATTTCGGTACGGATTTTTTCGCTATCCAACCCCAGCCGGTTGCAGGCTTCGGTTAAGCTGCGGTGCCCACCGCAACAATAATCGATGTTGTATTTGGTAAACACGGCCAACGCACCGGGGTGTTCAATGGCTAATTGCGCCACCGTTACACCGGTTTCTTCTGTAATAGAATTCATATTGCTCATGGTGATGAAAGTTTTCTTCAACCTACACCATGTTTTATGTGCGGGGTATGATTCAGATCACAAAAAATGTCAATAAAAATATACCTGTTATTTAGAGCGAAAATGCCGGAAATGTTTTTTTGTGCAAAAGTAAAGATTGACCCTTCGCTTTTTTAAAAAGATTCTCCTCCGAATTACCTCCGCACATTTGACACATGTCATAACCTCACAAACCCACTGATAAACCCAAGCCATGGCAAGGACCATAACTCACACTAAGGAAGTGCTAACTATAGTATGTAGATTAATGTGCATACTAAAGATAGCTTTGGGGATTGTTATTAATGATGGCTAAGAAAAATATTCTACAACGTATTGGTGAAAATGTAAGAGAGCTAAGGAAGTCAAAAGGACTTTCGCAAGAGGAACTATCATATCGGGCAAATTTACATAGAACCTACATTGGAATGATTGAGAGGGCTGAGAAAAATATAACAGTCACCAATGTTGAAAAAATTGCAAAGGCATTCGGTGTTGAAATAATAGACCTGTTAAAATAAAGCCATGCCCTCACCTTATTACGGAAAACCTGTTACTCAATGGTCGACAATTACCGATAGTTTAATTGCAAATCATCCAATTACTACTGACGAAATTGTTGAAACAGTTCTCAAATCTTGGGGTGATATTTTTAATTCAAAAATTGGTTCGTTTTTCATTGGTAAAGAAATCGAACCCGTCCCCCAAATTATGAGTTTCTTTTTACATGAATTAGTTGCTCATTATTTAAGCCTTCAACATCCTGGGATTTATAAAGTTGGAACTGAAAAAACAGAAAAGGACATACACTGCATCACAGACAGTTCGTTATCAATTGAAATAAAAGGATCATCTCATCCAAATCAAATTTTTGCTAATAGAAGTTACGCTCAACCTCAATCTGGCACCGGGCAAAAAGATAAAAACGGGTATTACATAGCTATCAACTTCGAAAAGTTCGAAAATGTAAAACCTAAACTCCCCAAAATATTATTGATTAGATTCGGCTATTTGGAACATACCGATTGGATTGCACAAACATCTGCGACTGGACAGCAAGCAAGGCTATCGGCAGACGTTTATAAGTATAAGTTAAAGCAGATTTATCCTAAAATTAAAACAGAGTTGGGCTTAGAGCTTTAATATTTTCAGTTTTAATTCTATTTTCCAATCTACTCGCAATTGTTTCGCAATAGTCTTCGCGTATTTCAAATCCAATTGAGCATCTCTCATTATTCAGACAAACTTCAGCGGTAGTTCCTGACCCCATAAATGGGTCTAAAACTAAATCTCCTTTGTTCGTAAAACCTAAAACCATTCGAGTTATTAAATCAACTGGAAATTGCGCTGGATGATTTGTTCGTTCTTCTGAAGAACGATTTGTTCCGGAAGTAACTTTTGCTATTTGCCAAACATCTGATGGGTTTTTACCTAACGTATTGCACCTTAGTTTTCCATTTTTCTTTTGATTAGGATACTTTACATCAGGGTCTCTTATATCATCAAGGTTAAAGGTATAATTATCTTGATCCTTCAAATACCACAATACCTTTTCATTTCGTGGTGATAGATAATGTTTGGCTGCAACACCAGCACCATAGTTCCAAATAATTTCTTGATTTAAATAAAATTTAATTTTGTTCCATACCAAGTAAGTAATTGGAACAGCTCGACCCTTTTCAGGAACTTCCAAGTAACCAACATTTAAGAGATAACTGCCATCAGACTTAGTTAAGTCATAGATTTCATTACTGATATTAACAATCCAATCAACAAATTCATTGACTGGCATAACCTTTTCATATTCCTTCCCAATATTATATGGTGGACTCGTTATTGTTGAATCTAACTCAATACCTGCATTTTTAAGCAATTCTAACCCACGCACACAGTCCATATTATAGATTATCGCGGACTGGTTTTTATAATAGGGTTCTCCAAGTGCTGTCCTTATTAATTCAAATGACCTCATTAGTAATGCTAATTATAGTATGCAAATATAAAATATCGAAAAACCTAAACAAATAAATAAAAATATAATCTTCTTTGCACACGTTGGTGTTCTTCACCAACATGCAAGAGGGTAGCACACTAACTAACCACCCAACAACCTACTATCCAAAATAAACGGGTCTGTTATGGCTTCGATAACCGTTTGGGCATGGAGAGTGTGCAGCGGGTTGAGCAAGAAATTATACTCGTCAGGCACGATGGCCGAGGGTACTTTCAATACATAGTGTTGGGCTTCGTTCACAAAGCGTGCGCCTAATTTTTGAGTAGCGGCAGTGGTGTACGTTTTTTCGTTCCAACCTACGGGCAATTCGCTTACATATAATTCCTTTAAAGACGAATCGTCTATCCGTATTTTCACCAAACAAATATTTTGCGCTGCCAGTACATGAAAATTGTGCGCGAGGTATTCCAAACACGCCAGCGAAATACTGCCTGCCGTATAAAGTAACCGCACGCCCTCGGGGTTCCAGCGACCACCGTATAACCCTGCACCCGTTCCCGACAAATCGCGTGCATACGCCCGACTGCACAAACGATAAACCAACATCAGGCAAGCACACCGTGTTGCATACGGCCTATTTGATTGAGCAACGTGCGAACACCAAAACTGTTGGAAAGCAACTGTTTGGGTTTAATACCGCCTAAGGCAATGTTTTCGGTGTTCATCCAGGCATGAAAGCCCTCGCCAAAAGCCGCTATACCTGCGCGATATACTTCTTCTATTTCTAAGATTTTTTCGGTAACGGCAGGTTGAAACATGGTTTTGCGTTTATAGGTATCGATGGAGATTGGTAGGAGGGTGATAAGCTCGGCTAACGTAAGCCCCGACAGCACCATAATGCGTTGCACATAGCTTTTGGAAACGTTACGCCCCGCCAACACAAAATAGTTGGCTGAACCGTAAACGGCCATTGGCTCGTGGAGTACATCGGGTTGTTTTTCGATGGTTTTATATTTTGCCATAGTGCAAATATACACTTTTTTAGTGTGTAAAAATACACTATATCGTTTATTTTTTTGCTTACGATACGCGGCAGGCCACCGTGCAAAAAAAAGAAAAACCCCTTTCGTGGGTACAAAACGGGGTTTTTGAGTTACAACTAAACCTAAACCTGTAACTGAAGTTCTTTATACTATTTTTATCCGGTTTCGGCCGGCTTCTAATATGGCATACTCTTTTAATGCCGAGTAGCTGGCTTTATCTAATTTTTCTTCGGCCGTACCGGCCTCTGTCGGGGCAAAACTGCCTTCGCTTTCCCACCATTTTTTGGCGTAGGCACGGGCATTGGTTTTATCAATATCAAACAGGTTAATGCAAGAATCAGAAATCATCCAGGCTTTGCTGATGGTGCTGTACTTCTCGAAAATCATGCTGCGCATGTGTGTTCCGTTTTGATCGTTTTTAAAATGCGAAACCGTGTACGACATGGTTTCAGGCTCGGTCATCACCATGTCCCAGTATTTTTTTGATGAAACCACCTGCGAGGTTGTAAGCATATAGCCAAAACCGTTTTCAATAGATTCTCTGGTGATCGGGCATTTTGCTTTGAGTTGTTTTTTCTTAGGCTTTCCAAACAGCTTGTCGATAAAGGCCATGGTGTGATAGTTTTAGTAGCACAATTACTTTACAGATACTCCAATACGGGTGAATAGTTGCATCGATGACTAAAAAAAATGTAAAAGGTTACAAAATGGTTGCATACGGCTTAGTTTAACAGATTTTTACCGTAGCATCTTTTCACTACACGGTTGGAAAGTGTACGGTATCGAACAAAAAAAATCGCCCGGATGTCCGCGAGGGGACACCAGCGATGAATGCGTAATGCATTAACCTGAATATTTAGGACTTGGGCACTGTACGCACCACCGGTTTCGAGCAATCGAAGGGTATGCGGTCGGGCGTTTTGTTTCCCGATGCGGCTTTTTTCTGTTGTTGCTTTTCGTAGTTGGTTAAAAAATCTTCGAGCCGCGCGGCCGGAAGTTTCTTGGCAATGATTTTTTTCTTTTCGTCCAGTACATAAATGGTAGGCGTTGTTTCGGCATCGTACTGATCGCGGTACGGAACTTTTAAATACGTGCGCGGGCCGTTTACGGTAACCCATTTCATGTTCATGGTTTTAATGTAGTCGCGCATTTTAACCATACTGGTATCGCTGTTTACGGCAAATACTTCGAGGTTAAACCGGGCTTTGTTTTTCGTATAAAAGTCCACCAAAACAGGTGTTTCTTTTTTACAGCTTCCGCAATCGGGATCGTAGAAATACACGATAGTGTATTTGGTTTTGATGTCGTACATCGAGCGCGGTTGTAAATTCACGTCCTGCATCATCAGGTTAGGTGCGGTTTTGCCAATCAGGCTGCGGCAATAGCGGTCGGCCAAGTCTTTTAAATTCTTCCTGAATTTTTCGTTAGCCCAGTAATCCATTTCGCCCGTAGCGTAATACTTATAATAGAGTTGTACGAGTACCTCATCCATGCCCATGAACTCGGGGTTTTCGTATTTACGGGTTAACGTCCAGATTAAAAATTTATACGTTTCGGGATTTTTCTTAGCCAGCGATACCATCTTGTCAACACCTACCATAATGCTGTCGGGGTGAGGCACATACAGTTTGTCGAGGTATTCGTTTACTTTTTTGCTGTAAAGCGGCTGCGTTAACCGGATGAGGGCATCGTCACTTAAATCGAAATTATCGAAGAAGTGCTGGCGGTAGTAGCGTAACTGAAAGGTAGAGTCGATCGTGCCATCGGCTTTTGTTGGCGGATCGGGTATGTGAACCGGCTGGCTTGTTTTAAACAACCGTGCCGACATCAGGGTAGGGTGTTGTTCGGAAATTTTCTGTTGATATGCATTTGCCTCATCACTTATTTTTTGATAGCCCTCGCGTGCCGCTTTCTTTTTGGCTTCATCGGTAATGGTGCTGTCTTGTAAAACTGCGATAAACGGCTCGGCTCTTTTCGAAAGCTCGGCATTGTGTGCGATGTTATCGAAAAACAGTTTGTTGTCTAAGTCGTTTTTAACAATGATGTTCCGGTTTGGCTTGCGGAGTTCGGCCGTATCGGTTTCTAATGTAAAGTGCTGGTTAGGCCCCACAACCAAATCGAATATGCGGGTTTTGTTTAACACCAAGAAATACATACCCTGGGGCATGGTTTCTTTACCCGAAAAGGTAAACTCGCCTTTGCTGTTTACTTTAGCCGTATCTTTAATATACGTGCTTTCGGCATAGAAGTAGGCTAAGTAAGCCGTGCTGTCTTTTAACCCGTTTATCTTAAAGTTGATGGCATAGCCCGGTTTGGTTTGAGCCGAAGCCTGCATAGCGATGAGTACGATGGCGGGTAACAAAAATTTTTTCATGGTACAACTTCTTATCGGCAAAATAGATTTACAAAACGGCAATTAATAGGCCGGTTTTATTTTAAGTGACCGGCAGAGCGCAAATCTAAGTCCTAAATCATAAATTTCTTTAGTTTTGTGCGCCTTCCTTTAAGGCAGGCAAGCCAGGGTTATGTCGTTAATTGTTAAAAATCTCTTAAAACAATACGGTTCGCAAAAAGCAGTGGATCATATTTCGTTTTCGGTAGGCGCTGGCGAGATCGTGGGTTTCTTAGGCCCCAACGGTGCAGGTAAGTCAACTACCATGAAAATTGCTACCGGTTATGTGCCGCCCACCGAAGGCGAAGTGCTGGTAGCCGGGTATAATGTTGTGCAGCAACCTTTAGCCGTGAAACAGGCTACCGGCTATTTGCCCGAGCATAACCCGCTTTACCTTGATATGTATGTACATGAATACCTCGGTTTTGCAGGTAAGTTGTACGGCATTACGGGCAAGACGTTGAAAAACCGTGTAGGTGAGATGATCGAATTGTGTGGGCTGACTGTTGAGCAGAATAAAAAAATTGAAACCCTTTCAAAAGGATACCGGCAGCGCGTGGGGCTGGCGCAGGCGTTGATCCACAATCCGCAGGTGTTGATTTTAGATGAACCCACAACCGGGCTTGACCCCAACCAGATATTGGAAATTCGTGCGTTGATTAAAAACATCAGCCGGAATAAAACGGTTATTTTTTCTACCCACATCATGCAGGAGGTTTCGGCCTTGTGCGATCGCGTGATTGTAATCAACAAAGGCCAGCTTGTAGCCGATGATTCACTGTCGAACCTGATGAAGCACCAAACACAAACTACTGCGTGGGTTGTTGAGTTTGAAGGCGTGGTGCGTGAAGATGTGTTGGCACAAATTCCGGGTGTTGAAAAAGTAGTGCTGTTGCACGACTCAACGTTCAGGATTATACCTGCGGCTGGTGCCGATGTTCGCCCCGAAATATTTCGCTTCGCTGCCGATCAAAAACTTTCGCTGTTAGGGTTGAAGCAGGAAGAAGGATCGTTGGAAAATATATTCAGACAACTTACCGCAAAACAGGAGGCATGATCCGTGTACTAACGAAAGAGTTTAACAGCTTCCTCAACTCACTCATTGCTTATGTGGTGATCGGGGTATTTCTTACCGGCATGGGTTTGCTCGTATGGGTGTTTCCTGAAACTGCCGTACTGGATTACGGCTATGCCGACATGGACACACTGTTTTCGCTTGGGCCGTATGTCTTTATCTTTTTAATACCGGCCATTACCATGCGCAGCTTTGCCGAAGAAAAGAAAGCAGGCACGATGGAGCTGTTATTGACCAAACCGCTTACCGATTGGGATATTGTACTCGGAAAGTTTTTTGCCTGTTTCTTATTGGTGCTAGTAGCCTTGTTGCCTACGATCATCTATTATTTTTCGATTGTGGCGTTGGGTAATCCTGCCGGTAACATTGATACTCCCGGGGTGATCGGTTCGTACATTGGTCTGGCTTTATTGGCCGGGGTGTTTTGTTCCGTAGGCATGGTAGCGTCTTCCATTACTTCAAATCAAATTGTGGCGTTTATTGTAGCGGCCTTTCTTTGTTTTATGGTGTTTACCGGTTTCGAGTCGGTTGCTTCGTTAAATATCTGGTCGGGCAATGTATTGTTGGTGAAGCAACTCGGTATTTTGTATCATTACGAGGCGCTGAGCAAAGGGCTGATCGACAGTCGTGATGTACTTTATTTTGTCAGTGTTTGTGTGCTGATGTTGTTGATTTCAAAAACCATTTTAAGCGCACGATCATGGTAAAACTCAACAGCAAACGAACAGGCGATTTGTTACTGTTAGCCAACGGGCTGGTATTGCTGGTACTGATAAACGTGCTGGCTCCACAATATTTTTTTCGGATAGACTTAACCGAAGAAAAACGGTTCTCTATTAAAGAGCCTACCAAACAAATGCTTCGTGCCTTAGACGATAAGGTATATGTAGAAGTTTACTTGGATGGTGAGCTTAACGCCAGTTTCCGCAGACTGCAAAAATCGATCAGCGAAACGCTCGAAGAGTTCAGGATATACTCGAATGATAACGTACAGTTTGTATTCACCAACCCGTCAACGGCTATGAGCCAGAAGGCGCGTAACGAGTTTATGCAAGACCTCATGCAGAAAGGTATCGTGCCAACCAATGTAGTCGATCCGAAAGACGGACAGATTACGGAGAAAATAATTTTCCCGGGTGCGCTTATATCGTATGGAGGATTTGAAGCCGGAGTTAACCTGTTGAAAGGCAATAAAGCGTTAACATCCGAAGAACAGATCAACCAGTCGGTCGAAGGCATTGAATATGAATTGGCCAACGCTATTAACAATCTCACGAATGTTGATCGTAAACGCATCGGGTTTACCGTGGGGCATGGTGAGTTGGATAGTTTGCAGATCGCCAGCCTGAACAGTGCCCTGTTGGAATCGTATCAGGTTGTGAAAGTTGACCTGTCAAAGAAAAAAACACTCGACCGCTACGATGCACTGATCGTTGCCAAACCAGTGCGCGAGTTTTCCGCTTCGGATAAGTATAAGCTCGATCAGTACATCATGCACGGAGGTAAGGTGCTGTTTTTGTTAGATAAGCTCGAAGCCACGATGGACAGCGCCTCGCGCGAAAACTATTTTGCTTTTCCGTACAATACCGGTCTTGACGATCAGCTTTTTAAATACGGTATTCGTTTAAACCTCGATCTGGTGCAAGACAGGCAGGCGGGTCAATATCCTATCGTTACGGGCGAAGTGGATGGCAAAGCGCAAATGCAGTTGATCGACTGGCCGTTCTTCCCACTCATTAACCGGTATGCCGATCATCCTATAACCCGAAATTTAGATGCAGTTGTAACACGTTTTATTAGCACACTTGATACGGTAAAAGCCGAAGGCATTACCAAAACACCATTGTTGTTTACATCGCAATACACACGCAAATTAGCTGCGCCCGTTCCGGTAAGCGTAAATGATATTCGTAAGAACCTGAAAGCCGAAGATTTTACATTGCGTTACCTGCCCGTAGGTTATTTGCTGGAAGGTGAATTTACATCGGTGTTTAAAAACCGTTTTTTACCGGATGATGTCGATCAGTCGGGCTTTAAGGAAAAAGGTATTCCTTCAAAAATAATTGTATTGGCCGATGGCGATTTAGCCCGCAACGATGTAAACCCGCGTACAGGTCAGGCGCAACAATTAGGGTACGATCCGTTTTCACGTTATACCTTTGCCAATCAGGAGTTGCTGGTAAATGCGATTAATTACCTGGTTAATGGCGATGGCCTGATTGCTGCCCGCAATAAAGAAGTTAAAATCCGTCCGTTGAACAAAGAAAAGGTACGAACAGAACGCACCTACTGGCAGGTTATGAACCTTGTGTTGCCGTTAGTGTTGCTGGTAGTGTATGGCCTTGTTCGTTCGGTACTCAGAAAACGTAAATACGCAGCATTCTAATGCAGGAAAAAAAGAATCTATGGTTACTTATTTCGTTGTGTGTACTCACCGTGCTCACTGCCGTAGCCGTGTATTGGGTTAACCGGTCGCGTTATGTGCAAGTCGATCAGCACATTTTTCAGGTTGCCGATTTAAAAGCCATCGATCAGGTTATCCTGCAAAAGCAACAGCATAAAACCTTACTTACGTTTGACGGCACACGCTGGCGCGTAAACGGAACAACAGCCGACCGGGGAATGGTGGATGTATTGTTCGCAACACTGCAACAGGCGCAACCCAAACGCCAGGTATCGGGTAAAATTGCCGACACATTAAATGTGGAGTTGAAAGCAACGGGTGTTCAGGTAACGCTGGTATCGCAGGGCAAAACCGAACTGACCTTTACGGCAGGAGGCAATGCATCGAAAACGCAGGCATACTTCGCAAAAGACGATGCTGTTTATGTTATGGTGATACCGGGTTACCGGGTATATACCTCCGGGATTTTTGAGTTGGACGAAACAGGCTGGAAAGATAAGTATGTATTTCACCTCAACTGGCGAAATTTTCAAAGCCTGAAATTCACCGGAAACGAAAATCCGTCCAACGATTTTGAAATCGATATGGGTAAAACTTATTTCGAGGTGAAGGGCATTGCCAACGTGGACACCACCCGGCTGAACGATTTTGTGGATGCGGTATCGTTACTTACCGTTGACCAATACCTGACCGACACGGAGGCGCTCGCGTACGATAGTATTATCCGTATTACACAAGGTATTGATATACAGGTAGGTGATATTGGCGGAAAGACCTATTCGTTAACAGTATATCCGCAACCGGGTAAAAAACAGGTATTGGGTCTGATTGATGGTCAGCAGGCAGCTTTGTTCGATTCGCGCAAGCTCGTGCCTGTTTTAAAGAATAAGAACTGGTTTGCCCGGCAGGCACACTGAAAATACCTGCCACCGGGGGCTTCCGTTTCCAATATCCCTTTTTCTTTATACCTTTACCGTGCTTAAAATCAAACCACATTTAATAGAATGAAGTTTATCGTAAATTCTGCTTATTTACTCAAGCAACTCTCCAATATAAACGGAGTAATTACCACAAACCCTGTTGTACCTATTCTCGAAAACTTCCTGTTTGAGTTGGAAAAGGGCAGCCTTACGGTAACGGCCTCTGACCTGCAAACGTCTATGATTACGGAGTTGAATGTAGAGTCGAAAGAGAAAGGCAATATTGCCGTACCGGCCCGTATCCTGCTTGATACCCTTAAAAATTTACCCGAACAGCCTGTTACGTTTTCGATTGACGAATCAACGTATAGTATCGAAATCATTTCGGACAACGGACGGTATAAGTTGTCGGGTGAAAACGCAACCGACTTCCCGAAAGTACCGAATGTATCGAACGACTTTACTGCCGAAATTTCAACCGAAGTATTGGCGCGTGCAGTAAACAATACCATTTTCGCTACCAGCAACGATGAGCTGCGTCCGGCTATGACGGGTGTTTATGTAAACCTCGGTGAAAAAAATACCACGTTTGTAGCCACAGATGGCCACCGGTTGGTGCGTTACCGCAGAACCGATGTGAAATCCGATAACGGAAGCTCCATCATTATTCCGCGCAAGGCATTAAACTTATTAAAAGCTACGTTGCCTGCCGAGAACACACCGGTAAACATCGACTTTAACTTATCGAACGCCTTTTTCAAATTTGGTAACATCCGTATGATATGCCGTTTGATCGATGAGCGTTTCCCGGATTATGAGAACGTAATCCCTACCCAAAACCCCATTAAGATGATCATTGGCCGGGGCGAGTTGCTGGGTGCGCTTAAACGTATTTCTATTTACGCGAACAAAACAACCCACCAGGTACGGTTGAAGATTACCGGCAGCGAATTACTGATTTCGGCCGAAGACCTTGATTTCTCGAACGAGGCAAACGAACGCCTGTCGTGCGAGCACGAAGGTGAGGACATCGAAATCGGGTTCAATGCGAAGTTCTTAGTAGAAATGTTGGGCAACCTCGACAGCGATCAGGTAAAGCTGTCGATGTCGGCAGCCAATAAAGCCGGTGTGCTTACGCCAGCCGATAAAGATAAAAATGAAGATATACTGATGCTGGTTATGCCGGTAATGTTGAATCAGTACGTTTAATCGGTTGCCAGTTACCGGTATAACCGGTAACTGGCAACTTTTACAACGCCCCTCGCTTCCCCAATTCAATCACTTCCATATTTTTGATTTCACGTCCGGTAATTTCAAAACGGATTAATGTTTTGATGGCGTGAAAGCCGTGATTACCTGCCGCTCCCGGGTTGATGTATAACATATTGTTAAGGTTGCTATCGCGTTTAACACGCAAAATGTGTGAGTGCCCGCAGATAAAAATATCGGGTGTCTTTTCCCGCAATATTTTTTTTATCCTCGGGTTGTAGTTTGGCGGTGCCCCGCCTATGTGGCTCATCAATATGGTAAGTTCTTCACAGGTAAACTGGTTGTCTTCGGGTAGTTGGTGCCGCAACGCCTGGCTGTCGATGTTTCCATAAACCGCCCGTACTGGTTTAAAGGCTTCTAATTTTTCGAGTACATGATCACCCAGGTCACCGGCATGCCATACCTCATCGCAGGTATTGAAATAGCCGAATACTTTTTCGTCTAAGTAACCGTGGGTGTCCGATAGTAAACCAATTTTCATACGGTAAAAATACATACAAAGCCGGTGTTTGGGTATTGATCATTTTGATAAATAACATACACGATTATTACCTCAGGCCCCTGGTAATCGTCATATATCGTTACATTTAACACTCAAGCGATTGATGCACCGATTTGTCGTACACCGGTTTACGATGGCGGGGCAGGTATATATATTTAAACATTAATATCGAATACCTATGAGATACATATTGTTACTTGTTTGTTTGGTTGCTTTAGCGGAGGTTTCATTTGCCGAAAACACCCAGCCGGGCGAAACGCGAACGCTGCGGCAGCAATATGCCGAATTGAAAAGCAAACAGGAGGTTATCAACGGTTTCCGTATGGTGAAGCTGTATGAAATGGATCAGTTATGGCGAATTGTGGAAGACTCGCTTCAGGCAAAACATAACGCTGTTCGTGAAGGGCTGGCACGTGTGGAAAATCAGGCAACTGAAATAAAATCTTTAAAGAGCCTTGTACGCAAAACCGAGGGTGAAAAACAAACGCTGGTATCGGGTGTTGACAACATTACGGTGATGGGCAAGCCGTATTCAAAAGCCGGATTTGTTACATCGATGGTTGTGTTGATCGCTGCATTAACCGTGCTGGTTGTGGTGCTGTTTGTATGGGGAAAAGCCACCTTTAAAAATACCCGTGAATGTAAACGCCAACATGAAGATTTGTATAAAGAGTTTGAAGCGTATAAACATAATGCAGTAGAAAAAAGCATTAAACTCTCACGCGAACTGCAAAGCCTGAAAAACCGCATGGCTGAGTTGAAAATTGCCTGATTGTTGTATGGCGAAGCTATGTGCTTCTTTATGCAGGCCACCCGATCATCGATGATGTGGTGATTAAGATTTAAGGATTGGTTTGGTTAAGCGCACTTTGTATAGCTTCGTTAATAAGTCGTACGCCTCCTCGGCCAATACCAGAACTATAAAAATGATAACGCCCTTGTTTATCAATTACCTGATTGGTTGGAAATGAACCGATCCTGACCTTATCGGCTAATTCATCCTCTAAAATAACCACAGGATAGGGAAGGGGTTTCTTTTCAAGAAAACGTTTTGTTTTTCCTAAACTACTTCTCGAAAACGATAGGAAAACAACATCAGGATGGTTTTTGTATTTTTCGTAAACCTGAATCAATTCAGGAGTTTCAATTTCGCAAGGCGGGCACCCCACGAACCAATAATTAACCACAATTACTTTACCTGATAAAGTAGATGAGTTAAACTCTTTTCCGGTAATATCCTTTACGGCAAACGGAACGATTGGCTGATTAATTTTTTCCTTCTTAACTGTTTTCTCACGTGTAAGGTTGGTTAAACTGTCATATTCATGTTTAGTTGTTGGGATATACTTAACGACTCTGATTTTGGTATCACCTTCATCCAATTTGCTTCTATAACGACCCATATTTAAAATAGCGAGATAGTCAATTAACCCGATCGTATTTCCTACCGTATCTTGGTAAATAACTTTTTTCTTTTGTGCCGAAACAGGAATACTTACGATTATGGCAACTAAAATCAGAAGATAACGCATATGACTACGATTGGTTATTCTAAAAGTACACCGGCCATTTTGTAATTGCAAGTCCCTAATCCCTAAGTCCTAACACCTAAAGTCCTAATTTATTATCTTTCCGCTATGAACCGCATCGACCGCCTTACTGCCATGCTTATACATCTCCAGTCGAAGCGCGTGGTGAAGGCCGAAGAAATGGCCGACCGGTTCGAAATCAGTCTGCGCACGGTGTACCGCGATGTGAAAGCATTGATGGAAGCCGGTGTTCCCATTGGCTCCGAAGCGGGCAAGGGGTATTTTATTGTGGATGGTTACCATCTTCCGCCTGTCATGTTCACGCAGGACGAAGCCAGTTCGATGTTGCTGGCCGGAAAGTTTGTCGAGAAAATGGGTGATAAATCCATGAAGGCAGCTTTTGAGTCGGCTATGTTTAAAATCAAAGCCGTACTCAGCGATGCCGGGAAACAACACTTAGAACAATTGTATGATCATGTTGAAGTATCAGTCGCTACCCGGTCGTCTGCCAACAATTTTCCCGATCATTTCATTACCGATATTCAGCGTGCTGCTGTTAAAAAGGAAGTGCTGGAAATCGAATACCTGAGCAACCACGATGAACACACCAAACGCCAGATAGAGCCTATCGGGTTGTTTTATTACAGTGGAGCGTGGCATTTAATTGCGTGGTGCAGAATGCGCAACGGCTACCGCGATTTCCGGGCCGATCGTATTAAACAATTGGTACAAACCCAACAGTCGTTTGAAGGCCGGAACCTGCTTTCGTTGCAGGAATATTTCAAAACGGTATTTCACAACCATCAGGGCATGACGCGCATTGTGGCCACCTTTAATAAACAGGCTTTGTATAACCGTGCCATGTACGGAAGCATTGCACAAACCGATTTGGGCGACCGGGTGCGGTATGAGTTCATGATCGATAACTTAGACCACATGATACAGTGGTTATTTATGTTTGGTAAGGATGTAACCATTGAAGAACCTGAAGACCTGAAGGTGAAAATGGCTGAGTATGCCGAAAATCTGGCATTACACTATTCAATTAATAGTGTAGCGGTTAAATAATCGTATTACTGACAGTGTATTGTCAGTGTCTTTCAAAAAAACAGGAATTTATTTTTTATGCTGACATAAGGCTGTCAGTGCGGGGAGTTTTTTTAGCATAAAAATTAATTACTATGACAACCAACATATTACCCGTACAGAAAACCGTTCAGCCTGTCAACTTCCTGTTTTTCCGCATCGAAACTACGTTGGGTGAATTGGGGAATTTCTTTGACATTGCTCCGCAGCTATATGCCGAGGCAGTAAATCTCAAACTGCTTGTTACAGGGCCTATCCATTGGCATTACATAGGTTTTATGGGCGAACCTGATAAAAAGTTTACACTCGAAATCGCATTGCCCGTAGCCGAAACCCGGAACGATTATGATGGGAAATTCCATTTTAAACGCACCGATACGTTCAAATGTGCATCGCTTATCCACGAAGGGGCATGGCTTGAAATGACGGGTAGCTATGGCAGCGTAATGGAATACTGCCGGAAGCAACAGCTTACGCCATCGGGCATTAACCGCGAAGTGTACATCAATGTTGATTTCGCTAATCCGGAAGCCAACACAACAGAAATACAACTCGGTACTTTGTAAAAACCAATATGAGGAAAATTATTCTGAATGTGGCCGTTAGTCTTGACGGACTGATTGAAGGATCAAATGGTGAATTTGACTGGTGCTTTACCGATCAGGATTATGGCATGACTGAATTTTTAGACCGCATCGATGCGGTTTTTTATGGCCGGAAGAGTTACGAGCTATTGCTGGCGATGGAAAGAAAGGGTAGCCCTAATCCGTTTAGTGCAAAGAAGAGTTATGTTTTCTCAAATTCTTTGTCGGAACCGTTTTCCAACACCGAATTGGTTTCGGGCAACATTGTTGAACAGGTTCATAAAATTAGACAGCAACCGGGTAGTGACATCTGGTTGTGGGGCGGGGCTTCATTAACAACCTCGCTGATGAATGCCGGACTGGTTGACGAACTGTTGCTGGCCGTTCACCCCGTTGTGCTGGGAGCGGGTAAAGCATTGTTTAGCGACATCGAAAAGAGAAATCATTTTACACTTAAATCTTCACAACCTTACAATTCGGGGTTGGTCATGCTTGCGTATGAAGCCAAAAATTGATCTACCTTTGCCGTGTGGAACTACCGGAAAAAGTAAAAGCAACGGAAGAAGTATTTAAGAGCCTCGATGCGCACATTGCCTCCTTTCAGTCGAGGTCGGGTTTGCATTGCAAGTTTGGTTGCGGTAAATGCTGTTTCAAACCCGATATTGAAGCCACTATTTTGGAGTTTCTGCCGTTTGCACATCAGCTTTATCTTGCTAACGAGGCTTTTGAGTGGTTAGATAAACTGAAGCAAAACGATTCATCGATCTGTTTGATTTTAAACCCCACGCAATCAGGCGCAGGGTTGTGTTCGGAGTATGCCGGGAGGGGATTGATCTGTCGCTTGTTTGGGTATAGCGCCCGCACCAACAAGTATGCCGAAAAAGAATTGGTAACCTGTCAGATCATTAAATCAGAACAAACGGATAACTATCAACGTGCAGCGGAGCGGGTTACGCAAGGTAATGGCGAATTACCGATGATGAACCAATACTATATGCAATTGTATGGTATTGATATGGAGTTAACGCGCGAGTTTTTCCCGATCAACGAAGCCATTAAGCGTGCTATTGAAACCGTGTTGGCGTGGTACGCCTATCGTGACGAATTAAAATAATTGCTTTGTAAGCACAACAAAAGTTTTTTCAAGCAATAGCCGGGCGGCAGGTTTTAGAACTCCTTCGATTTGCTGCGCGGGTTCTGATGTTACGGCATTGTCCTGAAAGGGAAGGGGGTTCAGCCACAACGAAATCAGTACGATAATCGCCACCAAAATGCCGATGCACAATATTAATTCCTTATGTGTAAACTTTCCTTTCATCTGCATCGGTCGGGTTACGAACGTTATGCCAAATTAAAATATGCGGTTTTTGTGCGTTTTTCGGGGGACTGTCTGTCGCCATTGTACGTAAATGAACAACAGCGTTGAACTTTTCCGTACAGTGATTACTTTTAAGCTTCCCAAAGGTTACTGTTGGTATCCCCGAAAGAATCTATACATTAGATACACAAAAAGGGAATTTGTTACAGGTATGAAGAAAATATTTTTGGTTTTTTTAGTGGCCGTGACCATGCTGAGTGCGGTATCTTTTCGGCCGGATAAAACGGCAGAGGGGGTGAAATGGCTTACGTTTGAACAAGCGGTTGAAAAATCAAAAACTGAAAAACGGAAAATCTTTATCGATGTTTATACCAACTGGTGTGGCTGGTGCAAGGTGATGGATAAAAACACGTTTAGCGAACCGAATGTGGCTAAGATACTGAATGAAGATTTTTATGCTGTAAAATTTAATGCCGAACAACGCGAGGATGTGGTGTTTGGCGGCACTACGTTTAAGTTTGTGGCTTCCGGTAACAGCGGATACCACGAACTGGCTGCGGCTTTACTGAATAATAAACTCAGTTATCCAACGGTAGTTTTCTTAGACGAGAATTTTGCCATGATTCAGCCGGTGCCGGGGTATCAGAAACCGGAAGAGTTTCATAAAATGGTGCAGTTTATCGGGCAGGATTATTATAAAACCATAAACTGGGCTGATTGGCCCAAACATTACAAATCACCTTATTGATTTTCTACCTAAACCATCCTAAATGAAAAAAGCCGTCCGGCAAACGCAGGATGGCTTTTTTTATGTGTAAACAGGCTAACGCCTAATCTTAATCTTTTGTATCGTACGGAGAGTTCTTCTCTTTGCGGGTTTTCATCGAATCGGTATAAGCCAATCCTGCGGCAAACCCTACAATAACGGCCACAATAACAATGAATAGATTTCCTCCGCTTCCTAAATATTGCTCAAACATAATGTCAGGTTTTAATGTGTCAAAAATAGCCTTAAAAAGCTAAACCCGAAACATTTTCGGGTAAAATGCCGGTTTCCGGGGTGTTATTTTTTCAAAAAACTCTTCCTGCGCCCCATGTAATAGAAGTTAATGGCGGCCAGCACTACTAATAACAACAGCACCAACAGCGTAATAAACAGGCGTGTGTTGTTCAGTTCAAGGGTTTTAATGGTCAGGTTTTTCTCAATAATTTCAAACTCCCTTTCTTTTTCCTGAAGGCTCAGGGCCATTTCCATTTGCGCAATGTTACGACTGCTTTCTTCGCCATACACTTTTTCGCGTGCCGAATCGTACCGGATCAGGGTTTGGTATGCCTGTTTAACATCGCCCAGTTTGTATTGGTTGTCGGCTACGTTTCGCAGAATATCCGGTGTAAACCGGTACCCCTGTAGCTCTTTTGCTAAGGCATAAGCACGGTCGAGGTATTGCATGGCCGGCTTGGGCTGGTTGGCTTTGGTATAAGCAATGCCAATATTGGTGAGGGTGTTGAGCATGTTTAACCGTTCGTTTTGCTGTTGCTCAATTTCAAGGGCTTTTTGATAATGCTCGATAGCCCGTTGAAAATTGCCTTGCTTGAAATAGACATTCCCCAGGTTGTTTAGCGGGTCTGAGAAGGGGGCGCCAAGTTTTTCGCTAAGCTGATACGCCTGCGAGAAATAACGGTTGGCTTTTTCATAGAGTTGCAAATCGAGGTGCAGGTTGCCTAAGTTATTCAACGAGCCTACTAAGCGACTTTCATCACCCATTTGTATAAGCTGGTTGTACGATTCTTCGAGGTATTTCATGGCCTGCCCGAATTCGCCTTTAATGGAATAAATGGAGGCAATGTTATTTTTGGTTGTGGCGATACCTTCTTTATTGTCTAATTCGGTAAAGATGTTCAGCGAACGGATGTAATACTCTAAGGCTTTGTCTAACGCGCCTTGCGCTTTATACGCTACGCCTAAGTTATTGTACGAGGCGGCCATGCCCTTGCGGTCGTTAATTTCTGTTGCTAAGCTTAATGCTTCGCGGGTGTAGCCAATGGCTTTTACGGGGTCGGACTGGATGTATGCCCGGAAGAATTCGTTCAGGGTTTTTACTTTTCGGTCGCCCTGCGCGGTGTCTAAAACGGCTTTCAGACTGTCGGTTTGTGCCATTACCGAAAGGGTGGAAAAGGCTGTTGCTAAGAAGAAACCAATAAAACGCATCATATCACTAAGAAAGGGTAGTTAGTCTGGGTAAAGATGGTTCAAAATATGCTTTGTTGCAGACTTTCGCAAAAACTGCCGTTGGCGTAAATTCGGCTTGCGAAGTGCAGGCTTTCGGGCATATTTAGCAAAATTAAAAAAGTGTATGCGTAAAACTTTAATGCTTGCGGGGTTTTTAGTAGCAACGTCAATAACAATTCACGCGCAACCCAGCGAAGAACAGGCCGTTACGGAAACTATTCACAACCTTTTCACAGCCATGCAAAAAAACGATACGGTTTTGTTTCGGTCGGTTTTTGCCGATGCGGTAACGATGGCCACGGTTGCAAAAAATAAGGAAGGGAAAACCGTACTGATCCGGGAAACGGGTATTGACGGTTTTGTGAAAGCGATTTCAAAACCAAATCCAAACGGTGCATTGAACGAAGAAATCTGGAATGTACGCATTCAGGTTGACGGTGCGTTAGCGCAGGCATGGTGCGATTACGCATTTTATATCGGTAAAACATTTTCGCATTGTGGGGTAGATGCTTTCCAACTTGTAAAAACAGAAAATGGCTGGAAGATATTTCATTTAGCCGATACCCGCAGAAAAGATAACTGTAACATTCCCGCTGAAATCACGCATAAATACAAGTAAGATGAAAAAAATCATTTTTGTTATACTGTTTTTAACAGTAACCGGCATTGTCCAGGCGCAGATCACCACGTTTGTTTTAGTGCGGCATGGCGAGAAGGCTAACGAAAACCCCCGCGACCCTGAGTTGAGTGAAGCGGGTAAACAACGTGCCGAAAAATTTGCAGCTTTGTTTGCGAAAGCTAAGGTTGATGCAGTGCTTTCAACCAATTATAAACGTACACGCAATACGGTTATGCCATTGGCTGTTGCTCATGGATTAACGGTTGAAACCTATTCGGCTATGAAACAAAGCGAGCTTGAAGCGTTGCAGAAAAAATATACAGGCGGTACGATTATTTTGGCCGGTCATTCCAATACCATCCCGGTAATCGCCAATGCGCTCGTGGGTGAAAACCGTTTTGAGCAATTTGATGATGCCGATTACGGTAATGTGCTGATCATTGCAGTAACTTCTGTTGGTAAAGATGCCCAGGTTGTGTGGTTGCGGTATTAACTTGTGTTAATGACCGACAGTATTATTGACTAAGCGAGGTTATGAAACACACTCTGCACATCATCATCGGCTTCGATAGTTTCGATAACTTTCAGCACTTCATCCTGTTGTTCTTCACTCAACTCTTTGGTTGTAGTAGGGATGTATTGTAGTTCAGAACTTTTTGCTTCGAGTTTTCGATCTTCAATGAATTTTTGCATTTGACCGAAATCAACAAATTTGGTATAGACGATGGTTTCCTCTTCACCACGTTCGATGTCTTCTGCACCGGCATCGATAAGGTCGAGTTCCAACTCGTCTAAATTCAGGTTAGCCGGATCGAATTTGAACACGCCTTTGTGCTCAAACATAAACGATACCGATCCGGAATTGCCCATGCTGCCACCGCCTTTTGAAAAATACAACCGGATGTTGGCAACCGTACGGGTGGGGTTATCGGTAGCGGTTAACACCAATACGGGTACACCGTGTGGCGCGTAACCTTCGTAGATCACTTCCTGGTAGTCTTTTTCTTCTTTTGAAGATGCCCGTTTAATGGCAGCATCTACGCGGTCTTTCGGCATGTTAACACCTTTCGCGTTTTGAATGGCCATGCGCAGCTTGGGGTTGTTGTCGGGGTTGGGGCCGCTTTGTTTTACGGCAATGGCAATATCTTTTCCGATGCGCGTAAAGGCTTTCGCCATCCGGTCGAACCGCGCGAACATTTTGTGTTTCCGTTTTTCAAAAATCCGTCCCATAGCTGTTTGAATTGAAGTGCAAAAATAAACGGATTACTGAAAAACGCGAACGTAAATTGAGATTAACGATTGCTTTCTAAGGCTTTTTCGAGCGTTTTTACCCGGTTTATTTTCCCCGTTGCAGTGCGAACGAATTGTTCCAGAAAAAAGATTTCTTTAGGGTTTTCGTAGGCCGATAAAACAGGTTTGAGCGTTTCGGCAATGTGGGGCAGGCTTATGCCCTCAATAATCAATACGAGTTTTTGTCCGAGGCGCTCATCATCAATCCCTGCAACAAAAAAATCGTGTTGGGGAAGCAACGGTCTAATTTTTAGTTCGATGGATTCAGGTATAAGTTTAATACCACCGCTGTTGATGATGTTGTCGTATCGTCCTGCGATGGTGAAATGCGATTCGTCAATATGGGTAACGATGTCGTTAGTGATGATCGGATCGCGAAACCCCGGAAGGTCAATAACTAAGCAACCCCGTTTGTCAGTTTTAATGTTAATATCCGGAAGTGTTTCAAAACAGTGCTGCGCGTCAACACCGTTTAACTTTTGAAGCGCAATGTGCGAAACGGTTTCGGTCATGCCGTAAGTCGCATATACAGTTGATTTTAGATTTCTGATTTTTGATTTTAAATTTTCCGATACGGCAGCCCCACCGATGATGATGTTTTTAACACAATTAAGTTTTTCGGTCGAAGCGTTATCCTTTAAAATTTCTTCCAATTGCAAAGGCACAAGCGCGGTAAAATCAATGGATGTAGTAGCGGGAATATTTTTGAACGGGTTTGATGCAGGTTCAACGGCTACAATGTTCATGTTTGTTTCTAATGCGCGCACCAGCATCATTTTACCGGCTATGTATTTTGTATCTACACAAACCAGTGCGGTGTTCCCGGCCGATAACTTCAGGGCTTGTGCTGTTCGTAAAGCGCTTTGCTGTAATTGTTCGCGCGTAAGGGTGATTTCTTTCGGAGTTCCCGTAGAGCCGCTGGTGTGCAGGGTGAAAGTTTGTACGCCTTCCAGCCATTTTTTGATGAACATCAGGGTGCCGGTTTCAAATGGTGTTTTTCCGAAAGATGAATGCTTCAGGATTTCACGGATCGGAAGCCTTTGATTGTTAAGGACAATGGCGGCCTGCGTATAGTGCATACCTATTGTTTGGTTTCTAATCGTGTAACAATGAACAATGCTTCTGTTACCCACGCTGGCAGGTGTTCTTTTTTAAACGTGAGTTTCTGATGATCCAACTCAGCTAATACCGTTGCCGTATCTTCTGAGGTATCAATAAGATACGCCTTCTGAAATTTATGGAGATTACTCTTCAGATAACTCAGGCTAATCGTGTACCGGTGTTCAATAATTGCCACGGGTATGTCATGCCCGCCTTCGGCAACCCGCCTTTGAACGCGTTGGATGTTTACAGCAACGTGGGAGGTGTACAGGAAGTATAACACGGTGTCGTAGCCTTTTTTGATCAGGGCGTTGATCCAGTCATAATCATTCTGCACCGAAAGATTACTTTCGATCATGAAATCACGCATGGCGTTAATGTGGTTTCCTATTTCCAGACGAGCGGTTTCATCAGCCCGTTGGAAATTTTCAGGTGAGTAACTACCGAATGATCTGGCAATCAGATCGACATTAACAAAAGGTAATTCGGGATCAATAAATCCCTGCGAAATGGCAGTTTCATAAAACGTTGTTTTTCCCGTTCCATTTGGCCCCGCCAGAATATACAGCGTAGGCATTATACCTTCGTTACCAATGTTGTCTTGGCAAGTGATGCATCAGCCGGATTCTCTTCAACAAGATTGCCATTCCGGATGTACACAATGGTATTCCCTGCTTTTTTAGCTTTCAATCGTACATACGCACGATAGGCTAACGACATTTTTTTAAAATTAATGTTTACAGGCTGCTTCATACAACAATGATAACCAAAATCAGAGAGAAATAATGCCCGTTTACGGAAATTTAGGGTATTTCGACCAATCCGGGCTGCGCTTTTCAAGAAAGGCGTTTTTACCTTCTTTCGCTTCATCGCTCAGGTAGTACAACAAGGTAGCGTTTCCGGCAAGTTCCTGAATTCCGGCCTGTCCGTCTAACTCGGCATTAAACGATGCCTTCAGCATACGCAGGGCTAAGGGACTCTTCGCAATAATTTTTTTGCACCACTCAACCGTTGTGTCTTCTAATTTATCTAACGGAACAACTTTGTTTACAAGACCCATGTCTAATGCTTCCTGGGCATCGTACTGATCGCACAAATACCAGATTTCGCGGGCTTTTTTCTGACCGACACAACGGGCTAAGTACGATGCACCAAAGCCGCCATCAAAACTGCCGACTTTAGGGCCGGTTTGTCCGAAGCGGGCATTCTCGGCTGCAATGGTTAAGTCGCACACTACGTGCAGCACGTGACCGCCACCAATGGCCCATCCGGCTACGGCCGCAATAACCGGTTTGGGAATGGAACGGATTAACTTTTGAAGATCGAGTACGTTGAGGCGTGGCGTGGTGTCTTCGCCTACATAGCCGCCATGTCCGCGCACACTCTGGTCGCCACCGCTGCAAAAGGCTTTGCCGCCTTCACCGGTAAATACAATTACACGGATGTCGGCATCTTCACGGCAGATGTACATAGCATCGATCATCTCTTGTACCGTTAATGGCGTAAAGGCGTTATGCACGTGCGGCCGGTTAATGCTGATGCGGGCAATGCCATCGTATTTATGGAACAAAATTTCTTTGTACTCTTTAATAGGTTGCCAGGGATATTTACCGTTCATAGCTTTTCTTGATTTTCTGTTTTAAGCTTTCAAAAATAGTTTTGTTCTGTTCAATTCCGCTGTCGAGTTCCAATATTTTGGTGCGTCCATCGAAATCGAAAAAGTCTTTCAGTGTGTTTTTGATTTTTCGTTTATTGTCGAGTTTCAGGTAATCGAAGTCAAACTCTTCACACAACTTTTTGGCGCTCAGGCGTTGCCGGGTTACAAAGTATTCGTCTGTTTCGGGTAGTGTACCTGAGCCATCAATCATTTTAAAAATAATGCCTCCGTGGTTGTTCAACAACACAACGCGAAGGTTGGGCAGGGGATAGTTATGCCAAAAGGCGTTACGGTCGTAGAAAAAGGCGAGGTCGCCTGTAATTAAAAAGTTCGGCAGTTCATTGGCCAAACTATGGCCTACGGCTGTACTGGTGCAGCCATCGATACCGCTGGTGCCCCGGTTTGAGAAAACATTGATGTTTTTTTTGATGTCGTTAATGCCGGCCAGGTTAGCGTAACGCACACTCATGCTGTTCGCCAAGTGGAGGTTGCACAAAGGCGGAAGCTGTCGTAATACTTCATAGACTAATTCCAGTTCGCCAAAGGCTTCTTTCGTAAAAAAGTCGCGCAGACTGCGGATGGAGCGGAGTTCTTCGGCTTCCCACAAGCGTTGGTAGTTGGCTTGCTTTTGATAATCGAATTGTTTTCGTTTTTCGAGCGATTGAAGCGATTCAAAAAACGAAACCGGAGTAGTATTGATAATTTTTGTGATACTCTGAAACGTATCGGCAACCGCCCCGGCAGGTTGGATATGCCAATGTGCCTTAGGCGAATACTTGCGAAGAAATTGTTTCAGGCTTTTAGAGATAACGGATTTGCCAAAGGTGATCAGCAACTCCGGCCGAAGGCTCTTCTTCAAATCATCGCCTGCCTGCGGAAGAAACACATCAACGTGCCGGTTGGCCGGATCTAATGCATTAAGGTTTGCAATAATATCGCCTGCAATGGCAACCGGTTGATTTTTAACAAAAGCATCCAATGCGGCCATCAGCGCGTTGTCGTATTCGTGCTGGCCTGCCACAACCAATACTTTGTTGTATTTACTCCACTCGCGTTTAAGCTGTTCGGTTTGTTCGGTAGTTAGGGTAAAGCTGTTGTGTATTTCATCGATCACCCGAACATCTTTACTGTACGTTATCTTTTCTTTGGATGTCGGATAAAAAGGTTCGCGGAACGGTATGTTCACATGAACGGGGCCTTTGGGTTCTTGTAATGCGAGGTTGATTGCCTCGTTGATCATTCTGTTAATGCCCCACTGATCATCGGCATGATCGTAATGCTGGGGCAGTTGGTACGATTTCTTAACGTGCTTTCCGAACAGTTCCGTTTGGTGGATGGTTTGCCCGTCATGCTGGGCAATCCATTCGGCTGGTCTGTCGGCTGTAAAAACAAGTAACGGTGTTTGCGCGAAAAACGCTTCCGCGACAGCGGGAGCAAAGTTATATCCGGCACTGCCCGATGTACACACCATCGCTACCGGCCGGTTGGTTTGTTGTGCAAGCCCGAGGGCAATAAACCCGGCACTGCGCTCGTCACTGAACGTATGTGTTTTGATTTTATCGTGACGGGCAAAGGCAATGGTGAGGGGTGCGCAGCGCGAACCCGGACATAACACAACGTTTGTTACCCGTTTGCGGGCGCAGAGTTCGGCAATATCGTAAATCGGTTGTAGGCTCACGTTATTCAATTACGTTCAGCAAAGTGTTGAGTTTGGTTTCGGTTTCGAGCCACTCCTGTTCGGGAACCGAGTCGGCTGTAACGCCTGCACCGGCATAGATGCGTGCCGTGTTTCCCTGTAACTTCATGCAACGCAGGTTTACAAATATGTTGATGTTGTTGTCGATGTTAACCGGCCCTAAGTAGCCCGAATAAAATTCGCGGTCGTAACCTTCGTGTTGTTTTAAAAAATCAAGCGCGGGTTCTAACGGCATACCGCAAACCGCAGAAGTAGGGTGAAGCAGTTGTAACATAGTGGTACCCAATTGCGGAAAATCTGTTGCATGCATATCGATGGTGAACTCGGTTTTCAGGTGCATTACGTTGCCGGCCACAATGGTTTTGGGGCCGTGTTCTTCAAATTCGCGCAAGCGTATTTTTTTCAGGTGACTGATGATGTAACGGCTCACCAAGGCTTGTTCTTCAATTTCCTTTTGTGTCCAGGCAACCATTTTCAGGTTGGTGCCCGGCTCGAACGATTTGGTACCGGCCAACGCTACGGTTTTAAAAATGCGGTTGTTCTCTACCTGTATTAAAACTTCCGGTGTTGCGCCCATCCACGTACCTACTTGCGGTATGCTGATAAACGATACCATAGCGTTTGGGTATGTATCGCAAAGTTTTTGAAAAATGTCGATGGCATCGAATGTTTCGGACAGGGTAATTTGCTTGAAGCGTGAGGGCACTATTTTTTCAAAAACACCGGCTTCGATGTGTTTAACGCTTTCGGCTACAAGTTGCTGATAATGCTGTACGGCTGTTGCCGGATTTGCCTCTTCATCGCGTGTTGTGTGTGCGGTTGTTTTCCGGTTTGTTGGTTTGTTTTTTATATCGTTCAGCCATTGGTGTGAAGAGGTTTCGCGGGGTGTTTGCGGGTCGTTTAGTTTGCCTTCGCTAAACGAAAACAATAGATCGGCATTTAAAAAGTATTGTGTTTTTGTTTTATCGTAGGGCGCAAAAATAAAACCGGGAGGTGCATCTTCGAGGGTGGCATCGCTGTTCCGGACATTTGTAGCAAATGATAAAATCAGGTTTTTAACAGGCGTGTCGGGTAATCGCCATAAAGCAAAGGCATATTCGTTTTGGTTAGCCTGATCTAACAACAAACGAAACAATTCGGCTTCGTTTAATTTTAATGCTGGGTTCAATACTTCAACAGACAAAGCCACGTAATTATTTTTTATCGATAACGGCCATGGTGATGCGGCTTACGCATACCAGTTCGTTTTGTTCGTTTGTAATTTTTATTTCCCATACATGGGTACGTTTGCCAATGTGTATCGGTTTGGTAACACCGGTAACAAAGCCTTCGCGCACGCTTTTCAGGTGATTGGCGTTAATGTCTAACCCAACGCAATACTGTTTGTTCAAATCCACACAACACGTAGCGGCAACACTGCCCAATGTTTCGGCCAATACAACTGAGGCTCCGCCATGCAACAAACCCATGGGCTGGTGTGTGCGGTGATCGACTGGCATACGTGCTTCGATAAAATCGTCACCGATGCCGGTAAACTCTATACCTATATGTTGCACCATGGTATTGACACACATTTTATTCAGCGTGGCTAATGTTACGTTAGGATTAAATAATGCCATAAACCGGATGTGGAAACGACAGGAAAACATACTTGTACCCCTGTTTTATTTCCCTATTTTAGCGCGCCAAATTAGCTGAAAATTGAACACCAAAAAAGTTTACATCGTTCGCCACGGGCAAACCGATTTTAACCTGCGCGGTATTGTGCAGGGCAGCGGTGTGGACAGCAGTCTTAACGACAAAGGCCGTGCGCAGGCGCTGGCTTTTTACGAGGCGTACAAGCACATTCCGTTTGATAAAGTCTATACTTCGGCTTTAAAGCGTACGCAGGAAACCGTTACCCGGTTCATCCAACAGGGTATTCCTACTGAAGCGTTGGCGGGATTAAACGAAATCAGTTGGGGTAAGAAAGAAGGCCAACCCATTACTCCCGAAGAAGATGCCTATTACCATCATGTACTGAAACAATGGCAGTTGGGCGATACTTCGCTGCGCATTGAAGGTGGCGAAAGCCCCGATGAAGTAGTGGCGCGTATGAAACCTGCCGTAGCGCATATCATGGAACAGATGAACGAGCAAACAATTTTGATTTGTATGCACGGGCGCGCCATCCGCATTTTACTTTGTTACCTGTTAAACTATCCGTTGAAAAATATGGATATGTTTGAACATCAGAACTGTTGTTTATATGTTTTAAACTACACGGGTTCGATGTTTTCGGTAGAAGTGTATAACAATACGGCTCACCTTACGACTTCGGTTGATAACGCTTGATTTATTTTTTGTTGCCCGTTTCTTCAAGTTGCACCAAAGCCGATTTGGCTTTGCTGTCGATGCTGTTTTTGTATTCGTGCTTCGGATAACTGAGCGCTTGTTGAAAATACGCGCGTGCCTGTGCTGTGTTGTTTTCGTCTATAAAAATGTACCCCAACTGTAAACAGGCGTTGGGTGCGAAATACCAGTTTTCGGCACCGGCTGTTGCAATAGTTTCGCGGTAATTGTTTTTTGCTTCGGCCAAAGCATTGGTTTTGTGGTAGAGCCTGGCTTTACGATATACAAATTCGGTTTTTTCTTTCAGGGTTTTTAAATCATCGGCCGTAACGGTTTGGATGATGGCCTCAGCTTCGGCATAATATCCGCCATCGGTCGCGTACCGTATTTTCGAGAACTTACTGTTGGGGTAAGCATTATCGGCTAAACTGCGGGCTGCATACCGGTCGGCTTCGGTAGATTCACTGCCCGCTGTTTTTGCTTTTTCAAAACAACGATTGGCTTCGGTCGGCTGATCTTGCAATGCGTAACATACCCCTGTTTTGTACCACGCATCTTTTATATAGTTGTTGCCGGTATAGTTTTGAATATACGTTTGATAGCCCTCAATAGCCAATCCGTAATGGCCTTTGTGCAGATATACTTCGGCTTTATGGTAATCGGTATAGCGCAATGGCAAGCCATCGGTATGTTGTTGCAGTGTGGTAAAGTATGCCAATGCTTTTTCGCTTTCGGAATTTTTCAGGGCAATATTACCGGCAAAGAATAACGCTAACCTGTTGTTGGGATATTGTTCGATAAGTCCATCCATACCAACCGAAGCGGCTGATGTTTGTTGCAGGATGAAACTTTGTACCAAGTAATAGATGAGCGATGTTTCAAACGCCAGGGATGTATCGGTTTGCCGCAGTTCGTTAAGTTGCTCCAAACCTTTATCAACATTTCCCGACATGCTGAACAGGTTAATCACCCACTGGTATTTTTCAGGTACAGTGGCCAGCATTACTTCCAGCACACCGGCTGTTTTTTTGATCGGTTGAAAGCCGGGGAATTTCTTTTTACACTCCTGTGCCAGCAAATAAGCCTGCCGGATATTCCAGGCGGCATCAAACTCGTGGCCGAACTGTAAATAGATAAAAGCCCACTGCACACGGAGTTCGGCCTGAACAAAAAGTGCCTCGGCCGATTTTAGTTTACTGAGTTGCGCTAACCGTTTTGTGCAGGCATCTTCGTATTGCTCGTACTTTACATGGTCTTCGGTAAATACCAGTTCGAGCATTTCGGCTAACGATGCAACGTATAGTTGTTGGGGTTTGTCGCCTTTGGCGAGGTGTTGCTTTGCCGCTGCCGGTTGTAAGGATAACGCCAGTTGATAGGCTTGCACCGTTGATTGATCTAACCAGTTGGTTTGCGCATAGCCTGTTGCCAACCATAAAAAAAGACAGGTTGTTAAGCCTGTCTTTTTTAAAAGCTGTATGGTAGTTGAATTATTCAACGGTTTTTCTTCTGCGGGTAGGAGTGGCCGGTGTTGAGCCTGCTCTTTTTGGCTTGTCGCTTTCGTCAAGCGACTCCATGTCCACATCGGCTAAGATACGACCCGAATGTTCATCAATTACAATTCTTTTCTTTTCGCGGATCTCGGCAATTTTTTGCGGAGGAATAACAATGTTACAGCCTTCGGCAGCACCACGTACCACGCGCACTACGGCCAATCCGTTTGAAAGGCTGCCGCGCAGTCTGTCGTAATGTTTCAGGATGGCTTTGTCTTCGATTTTGCTAACGGCTTTTTCGCGTTCGCCCAGAAGTTTCTTTTCTTCTTCTTCGCTTTCGGCAAGTATGTCGTTAAGTTCTTTTTTCTTCAGATCGAGGTGGGCGGTGCGTTCGGTGATGAGGGCTTCTGTTTTTTCGATCTCGGCTTTTTTTGCAGTTGTAAGCTCTTTGCCCTCTTTTACTTTCTTTTCGCAGATTTGGATTTCGAGTTCCTGAAGTTCAACTTCTTTGGTGATGGCATCGAACTCGCGGTTGTTTCGGACGTTCTGTTGTTGTTCTGCGTATTTTTTGATGAGTTTTTCGGCTTCTTTGGCGGCCTCCTTGCTCTTTTTGATGTTCTCTTCTATTTCTTTCAACTCCGCCTGGTACCGGCTGAGGCGGGTGTTGTACCCTGCCATTTCATCCTCCAGGTCTTGGACTTCGTCTGGAAGATCGCCACGTAATTTTTTGAGTTCGTCTAGTTTCGTGTCGATGCTTTGTAGTTTTACAAGGGCTTCGAGTTTCTGTGCTACGGTTTGAGTTTCCATTAATTTTTAGAAATAACGTATTGGATTCGTGTCAGTCTCGGAAAAATTGACCGCAAAAGTAGGAAATTTTTCTTTCAAAATACTGCCTAATAAGTCTTTCGTGAAAATCTCGCTTTCATAGTGCCCGATGTCGGCAATCGTGATTTTCCCATCGGCATCGAAAAACTCGTGGTATTTAAAGTCGGCCGTTACGAAAAAATCGGCCCCCGAACGGATGGCTGCCCCAAGCAAAAAACTGCCTGATCCGCCACAAACAGCCACTTTTTTGACTTTATTTTCTAATAGTGCCGTATGCCTGATGGTGGTCAAATTCATACTGCTTTTTAAACGCTTCAAAAATTCGATTGGTTCCAGTGGCGGATCCAATACCCCAACCATGCCCGCGCCAACCTCCTGATTTTCATTGGCCAGCCGGGTGAGGTAGTAGGCTACTTCTTCGTAAGGATGTGCTTTTTTAAGCGCCCTGAGCACTTCGCCTTCGCGGTGGGTCGGGAAAATTACCTCAATGCGGTTTTCGGTTACATTTTCGGCTTTCCCCACTTCGCCTATGGCGGGGTTAGCCTTGCCTGTGGGCAGGAAAGTTCCCGTGCCTTCCTGCCGGAAACTGCAATTTTTATAGTCGCCAATCTGGCCGGCTCCCGCTGCGTGTAAGCTGTTTAAAACAGCTTCGGTATCGTTTACCGGAACAAAGGTTACCAGTTTGCTCAGTGTATCGGTTTTGGGCGCTAATATGCGCAGGTCTTTCAGCCCGATTTTTTCAGCGATTTTTTTATTCACCCCGGTATGTACATTATCGAGGTTTGTGTGGATGGCATAAATGCTGATGTTGTTGCGGATGGCTTTGATAATGGTGCGCTCAACGTAGTTGCTGCCCGTAAGCTTTTTTAATCCTTTAAAAACGATAGGGTGGTGCGCTACAATCAGGTTCGTGTTTTTACGGATGGCTTCGTCCACTACGGCTTCGGTGCAATCAAGCGTAAGCAATATCCCGGTAACGGTTTGTTCGGGTTCACCGGTAATCAGCCCGGCATTGTCGTACGGTTCCTGGTAAGCACGCGGTGCAAGTTGTTCTAAATACGCGGTAATATCTTTTACTTTCATGCTGATGGGTTGCGCACCCGCTTTAAGTTGTATTTTTGTACGGATTAAAGGCAAAACTACACTTTTATTCATGTCGGTTTTCAGGTTTTTGTTATTCCCCTTTACGGTATTGTACGATGTGATCACTACCGTGCGCAACGCGCTGTACGACAGGGGTTACAAGCCCTCGGTATCGTTCGATATACCGGTAATCAGCGTGGGCAATCTGGCCGTGGGCGGAACCGGCAAAACCCCGATGGTGGAGCATTTGATCAGACTATTGAAATCGAATTATAAAATCGCTACGCTTAGCCGTGGGTACGGTCGCAAAACCAAAGGGTTTCGGATAGCCTCGCCTGCCGATACCGCTGCAACTTTAGGCGATGAGCCTTATCAGATATATCAAAAGTATGCCCCTGAAGTACACGTGGTAGTAGGTGAAGACCGTGCGTTTGCCATACCTATGCTGTTGCAGGAATTAGATACAGTGGATGTTGTACTGTTAGACGATGCCCTTCAGCACCGCAGGGTGAAGCCGGGGTTTAGTATTTTACTGACCGAATACAGCAATCCGTTTTACAACGATTACCCGTTGCCATACGGCCGCCTGCGCGAAGCGCCCGAAGGCGCGAAACGTGCCGATGTTATTGTGGTAACCAAGTGCCCTTCGCACTTGGAAGACGATGAAACCATGTTGATTGAGCGCAACATCCGGCAGTATTCCGATAAGCCCGTTTTCTTTTCAACCATTCGTTATGCCGATCCCGTAGCTTTTGGCAATGCAAATGTGTTTGCCCCGAACGTTATTTTGTTATCGGCTATTGCCAACCCGCATATCCTGAAAGGCTATGTTGCTAAAACCTACCGGCTTATCAAACATTTTTCGTTCCGTGATCACTATGCGTTTACTACGGGCGACCTGAAAACCATTGCCACGCTTGTGAAACAATTCGGTGAGGGCGAGGTGAGTATTTTAACGACCGAAAAAGATAAGGTTAAACTTGAGCGCGATGAGCTAAAACCGCTTATCAACCAGTTGCCGATTTTTTATTTGCCGATTGAAGCGGAATTTATCCGGAATGGTAAGGATTTTGATACGTTGACAGAGTCTTTTATCCAAAGTTTTAAACGTGATTAACTGCCCTTATCTTTGAGCGTGTTTTACCGGTATTGTATTGTTTTAATAGGGTTGTTGATAACAACGAACGTGTTCGCGCAGGACGAGCCCCGGCAGCCGCGTACAGGTTCCAGTATCATTGACGACACCACCCGCAATGTATATGGCCCCAAAACTTCGCTGTACTTCTACGAAAAAGATTTTTTCCAGAACGATTTCCGGCTGCGCCCCATCGATACAACAGCGTGGAATTTCCACCGGTTTAGCTACGTGCAACGGTATAATAATTTTTACCAGGATTTAGGCAACATCGGCACGGCCATTCGCCCGGTGTTTAACGAGGTAAGCGAAACCATCGGGGCTACGCCCGGTTTCAATGCTTACGATCTGTACTGGAACAGCGAAACCATACAATACTTCAATACCAAATCGCCTTACGCCAATGTAAAATGGGTGTTGGGTGGCAAGGGGCGTTCGTATGCACGCATTATGTTTAGCCGGAACATTAACCCACGCTGGAACGTAGGTTTTAATTACCGTATTTTAATGATCGATAAGATCACCGCACGCAGGGCAAAAGGCGACCGTACCACCAAAAGCAATTACTTCGATTTTTATACATCGTTTATCACGAAAGATAGTTCGTACAGTGTGTTGTTCAGCGTTAAACGCGATTTTATCCAGGTCGATGAAAACGGTGGTGTGGCGGTAAGCGATCCAAACAATTTTCTGTATAGCGATCTTTTCGAGAAACAGCGGATCAGCACTAACCTTTCCGATGCCGAGAGCAACGACAAGCGAAGAAATCTGCACCTGTTTCATCAATATAAAATAGGTTCGGGCTTGCAGTTGTACCACACGGCCGATTTGTACAAGCAAACCAATAGGTTTGTTGATGAAGACCCGAAGAATACTTATTACGATTACAGAGTTGTGGACAGCGCGAAAACCCGCGACCGCACTACCTTTAAAACTTTACGGAACGAGCTTGGTGTAAAAGGGAGCTTGTTAAAATTGTTTTACAACGGGTATGTAGCGTTCCGTCACTACTCCATGGATTACAACTATTTTTATGAAGATAATTTCTATCTGCCTACTACCGAAACCGAGCGGTATGTGGGCGGGCGTATAGCCTTGCGATTGGATTCGCTGATCACGATACGGGGCTGGGCCGAGTGGATGTTAGACGACCGGTATATCATTCAGGGATCGATTCGCACAAAGTGGTTCGAGGCGGCCATTAAACGGTCGGTGTCCACACCGGCTTTTCTGCCGCAGGCGTATCGTGGTAGTCACGATTTGTGGATGAACAATTTTAATAATACAGAAGGAACCGAGGTAAAGGGTAATTTAATTTACGACTCAAAGATTGTTTCTGTATATCCGGGCGTTCGGTTTTCAACCTTCCGCAACTATATTTTCTTTAAAGAAACAGGCTATGCAACCGGCCAGCAGGTTTTACCGCAACAAACATCGGGGTATCAAACGTGGGTATCGCCCGAACTTACGTTTTCACTTACCCTGTTTAAACACTTAACTTTAAAAACGCAGGGCATTTACACGCGCATGTTAGAAAACGCCAGCGATGCCGTTCAACTGCCCGAACTTTTTGTGAACACACAATTAGCATACTCCGACATTTGGTTTAACGACAATTTCGATTTTCAGGTGGGTTTTGATACGCATTGGAGATCGCAATACTTTGCACCCGCTTACGACATTACCACGCAACAGTTTTATGTACAGCAAAAATATTTTGTACCGGCCGTTCCTGTAATCGATGTATTTTTGAATGCACGCATTAAACGGGCACGCATTTTTCTGAAATACAACAATGCTGTTATGATGTTCCATAAATTTGGCAACGTACCCACACCGTTTTACCCGGGTGTGCGAAACGTAGTTGATTTTGGTTTTGACTGGTCGTTCTTCGATTGATGTGACCACTAAAAAAACACATGAAACCTGTTGATAAATTTACCTTAGGGCTTGAACTGCCAACCGATCCGCGTTGGGTAAACATTGCCGAAAAAAACATTGAGGATATTCTGGTTGACCATGCGTACTGCGAACAGAAAGCGGCTTCGTCTTGTATTTCGCTGATTATTCAATATCCCGAAAAAGAAAAAATGGTGGCCATGCTTACACCCGTAGTGGCCGAAGAGTGGGCGCATTTTGAGCGGGTGCTGGAGCAATTAAACAAACGCGGTTACAAACTTGGATTTCCGCGTAAAGACGAATACGCTGAGGCATTGTTTAAAATTACTGTAAAAGGTGGTAACCGCGATCAGCAATTGGTAGAACGGTTGCTGATGAACGCGCTGATCGAGGCGCGTAGTTGCGAGCGTTTTAAGTTGTTATGGAAAAATATTGGTGATGAAGAACTCTCAGTTTTTTATTACGAACTGATGGTATCGGAAGCGGGACACTATAAAAACTTTTTACAACTCGCCCGCGAATATATGCCCGAAGATTATGTAACCAAACGCTGGAACGAATTGTTGGAACAGGAAGCCGCCATTATGAAAAGCCTCGATGTGCGGGGGGATAGGATGCACTAACTGGAATTACGAATGTTAAAATGACGAGTGACAATTGTAGGTTGATAATATATACGTCACTCGTAATTCCACATTCGCCATTTGAAATCATGTTTTTTGTTTTTTCTTCTTTGCTGCCGGAAACAAAATGTTGTTTAAGATCAGCCGGTAGCCTGCCGAGTTCGGGTGTTGGTTCAGGTCGGTCGGTTCTTCACCTACCTGGTGTTGGTAGTCTTCGGGGTCGTGACCTCCGTAAAATGTCCAGAAACCTTTGTTTAACACACCGTGTATGTATTTGGCTTCTTTAATGTCTTTGTTTTCACCCATGATCAGCACATCGGGCTTGATTAACCCGGTTTTAAAACCGGTGGTTTGTCCGAAAAACCCTTTGATTACCTTCGTGTGATTTTGTGTGAGCATGGTGGGCACGGGATCCCACTTGGCCGAAAACTCAAACAACGTAAAGTAATCGTTGTCTTGCCGCAGGCCGCGTTCGCGTGGCGGGTTGTCGATCGATGAAAACTCATATTCGTACGGATCGCGCACGAGTTTAAAATCGGTAAAGGCTAAGGTTTTCTCAAAATCTAATTTTTCCTGCGCCCGTGGGTCGGCACCATCGCCATCGTACATGCGTTCGCAAATGTCAACGCCTTCGGCAGCCAGCGCAATATCGAAGCTATCGGTAGCCGAACACATGGCAAACATAAATCCGCCTCCGGCCACAAACTCTTTTATTTTTTTGGCGACAGCCAGTTTCAGTTGCGATACTTTATGAAAGCCGTTGTGTTGCGCCAGCGCTTCGGCTTCTTTTTGCTGTTCGATATACCAGCCGTAGTTTGAAAACGAACTGTAAAACTTACCGTATTGCCCGGTAAAATCTTCGTGGTGCAGGTGTAGCCAGTCGTACTTGGGCAGCATACCGGCCAATACTTCATCGTCAAAAATTTTATCGTACGGAATTTCGGCATACGTGAGCACAAGGGTTACGGCATCGTCCCACGGCTTGGCTGTTTTGGGTGTATAGACAGCAATTTTTGGGCACTTCTCCAACTTCATCACATCGTAATTCATGGCGGGGCTGGCGATTTCCGAAAGGATGTCGTTGGCCTGCGCATCCGAAATAATTTCGGATGTTACCCCGCGTATCACCAGCTCGTTTTGTATGGCCGGGTGAAACTTGCACATGAAACTGCCGCCCCGGTAGTTCAACAGCCAGTCAACTTCGGTTTCACTTTTAAGAATCCAGTAGGCAATGCCGTAGGCTTTCAGGTGATTGGCCTGTTTGCCGTCCATAGGAATGAGTATGTAATTAGCCATACCGGCCTTAAAAACCAACAGAAAACAAAACAAAAGAAAACTCCGCATCGCATTCACCTGTTATAATTCACCTAAATTTACCATCCCGGCCGCACTTTTGGTAGTGTTTGGGTGCCGGTTAAATAAATGTGCCCGAAGCTGTAACATTGTGGCTTGTTTATCAACGTATTGTAGTATCTGTTTCGTTACAAAAAAGTAAATGAATTTAATCGAAAATATGAAGGAAGGCCTGCGTTCGATTCAGGCCAATATGCTTCGCTCGGTATTAACGGCACTTATTGTGGCCATCGGTATTATGTCGTTGGTGGGGATTTTAACCGCTATTGATGCGATTGAAGCATCGGTTAGCAAAAGTTTATCTTCCTTAGGCGCCAATACGTTCGACATCACTTCCAAAATGAACCGTTTTGGAAGTTCGCAGGGTGTAACCCAGAAAGTATATCCGCCCGTGCTGTTGAATGAAGCCTTCCGGTTTATCGATCAGTACCAGGTTGATGGCGCTGCGGTGAGCCTTTCGGCATACCTCACCAGTATTGCCGAAGTGAAATATGCCTCGGCCAAAACAAACCCTAATGTTGGCGTAGTGGGTGTTAACGAAGAGTACATGGCCATTAAGGGGCTGGAGGTTATGAAAGGCCGGGGCTTATCGGCTATTGAAATCCAGTACGGATCGCACGTAGCCGTGATCGGCTATAAAATTTACACATCGCTTTTTAAAGACGGTACCGAACCGGTAAATGCCAAGATCACCTTTCTGGGTACGCAGTTTAAAGTGATTGGCGTAATTGAAGAGAAGGGGCAGTTGGCCGAAGACAACTACGATAACATGATATTAATCCCTATCCGTTTGGCCAACCAAATGGCACAGGGCCGGGGCTTGCAATACGAACTAACCGTTGGTGTTGAAGATGCCGCAAAAATAGAGTACGCCATGGGCGAGGCTACCGGTTTGATGCGCTCGATCCGTAGGGATGAAGTTGGCCGCGAAAATTCGTTTACCCTCGAACGTAGTGAAACACTGGCGCAGGAAATGGAAAGCATTACATCGGCTTTGCGTATGGGCGGCTTTGGTGTAGGCTTTATCACGTTGCTGGGTGCGTCCATCGCGTTAATGAATATTATGCTGGTGTCGGTTACCGAGCGTACCCGCGAAGTAGGTGTGCGCAAAGCATTGGGGGCAACACCGTTGCGTATTCGTCAACAGTTTGTGATCGAGGCTATTGTAGTGTGTTTGCTGGGGGGTGTGGCCGGTATTTTTCTGGGGATATTGATTGGCAACGGTATTTCTGCCCTGATGCAACTCGATGTTTTCGTTATTCCCTGGTTCTGGATGTTTATCGGACTGTTGGTTTGCGTTTTTGTGGGTTTATTATCGGGGTATTATCCCGCCAGTAAGGCATCGAAGCTCGACCCTATCGAATCGTTACGGTTCGAGTAATTCCATCGCTGCATAACAGAAAAAAGGTAAACGCCCGTTTACCTTTAACGGCCGGGGCGCTATTTAGCATGTAAAAATTAACTGCTACATTGCCTTGATGTTTATTCGTAACGTATGAATTGGGTTGGTATTGGTCTGTTAGGGTGGGTGTTGGTCGTAGCGATGAATCCGGTAATCGCCCAGAAAAAAGATGAAAACGCTTTTCTAAAAATTGCCGATGTGCGGTACGCCACGCACACCAAGGCAAATCCCAAATTAAACATGCTGAACGTGTATATGCCTAAAAAGGGCAGTAACTCGCCATTGATTATTTGGGTACACGGTGGTTCGCTGGCCCTTGGCGATAAAGATAACGTATTACATAAAGCTGAGTATTTCACGGCACGCGGTTATGTATTTGCTGCGGTTAATTACAGGGTATCGCCCCATGTAAAACAACGAACTTCCGCGCAGGATGTAGCCGATGCCATTGTTTGGCTGTACGAAAATGCCACACATTACAGTGCCGACCCGGCAACAGTGTTTCTTATGGGGCATTCGGCCGGGGCGCAGTTGATTGCGTTGATTTGTGCCGATGAAACGTATTTAAAACAAGCCGGAGGCTCGCGCAGCATGATAGACGGTGTTGTTTTATTAGATGGCGTTGGGTACGATATACCCTTGTTTATGAAAGAGGCTCCATCGAAAATGAAAGAGTGGGGGCATGATGCGCTTGGTAAAACCCGGAAAGAATGGGAACAGGTTTCACCGATACTGTATGTAGAAGAGGGCAGGGGCGTACCGCCTGTTATGATTGCCTATACCGGTGAACGCGAAGGGGCAGAGAAAGAAGCCATTGCATTCGCAAAAAAATTATCGGATGCGAATGTGAAGAACAAGGTTTTTAATTACGCTAAGAAGAATCATAATACCATAAATCGTGAGCTTGGTAAAATCAACGATAAACCAACCGAAGATGTTATCAGGTTTTTACAAGAGATACACTATATCGCCATTAATCCGGTGCGGTAATTATTTAGATGAGGCTGTATCAAAAGTGTAACGTCATGTCGAACGCAGTGAGACATCCCGTCAATTAGCGCTCAAAACGGGGACATCTCACTGCGTTCGATGTGACGTGGTTATTATTTTGACTTTTGATACAGCCTCATCTGATCCTTTAAAGCAAAGCCATTAACAGTTTGCTTACATTGGATGCCACAATTTTGTGCCCCTCGTTGTTGGGGTGGATGCCATCGGGCAGGTTCAGTTTTTCGTTACCGGCAACACCCTCTAACAAAAAAGGCATTAAGGTCGCCTGATTGGTTTTGGCAATTTCAGGAAAGATAGCCGTAAACTGGGTAGTATAAGTGCTGCCCATATTCGGGGGAACCATCATGCCCACCACGACAATTTTGGCCTTCGGGTTTTTAGCCTTTACTTTATCAATAATGAGCTGAAGATTTTTTTTGGTTTCTGCGATGGGCAGTCCGCGTAATCCGTCATTGGCACCTAATTCCAGTACAAAAACATCCACGGGCTGCCGAAGCACCCAATCAATGCGCGATGCGCCACCGGCCGAGGTTTCACCGCTTAACCCGGCATTGATCACCTTTACGGCTTTGCCCGACTGGTTTAACTGTTTTTCGGCCAAAGCCGGAAAAGCCTCTTCGGGCGAAAGCCCGTAACCAGCGGTAAGGCTATCGCCAAAAAATAAGATTACTTTTGGTACCGGTTGCGTTGTAAAAAGCATCAGTACAATAAACAGCATATATTTTGCGACTGCCATAATAAGTTATACGAACTGGAAACAATTTTAGTGTAATAACGATATAATTCACGATAAGATATAACAAAAACCATGTCACAAATCGTTCTGCAAGCCGAAGCCCTTACAAAAACGTACCGTTCGGGTGCCAATTCACTTACTGTATTAGACGATGTCAGTTTTTCGGTTACGCAGGGAAGTACCGTGTCCATTATAGGTCCATCGGGCAGCGGTAAAACAACGTTGCTGGGTTTATGTGCCGGGCTTGATGTGCCTACCAGCGGTACCATCGCATTAATGGGTTTTAAGTTAAATACATTAAGTGAAGACGACCGCGCACACATCCGCAATCAGTATGTAGGATTTGTGTTTCAGAATTTTCAATTACTGCAAACACTTACAGCGCTTGAAAACGTGATGGTGCCGTTAGAATTACGCGGTGAAAAAAATGTGGCCGGCAAAGCAAAAACGTTGCTCGACCGTGTAGGGCTTGCCGGGCGTATGCATCACTACCCAACACAATTATCGGGCGGTGAGCAACAACGGGTGGCATTGGCACGCGCCTTTATGACCGACCCGAAAATATTATTTGCCGATGAACCCACAGGTAACTTAGACGATGAAAATTCAACACACATTACACAACTATTGTTTGGATTAAACAAAGAACAAGGCACTACATTAGTGTTGGTTACGCATAATCTTGAATTAGCCCAACGGACAGAAAGCATACTGCGCATGCGCGGAGGTAAGTTAGTAAACACACCAGGCATAGCGGCAGTATGATGGACTACAATATAAAGATTGAACGGAAACGCTCGAACGTATTTACCGATAGCTGGGTTTGGCTTATGGCCTGGCGCGATGCACGCCATAATTTTTCGAGGCTGTTTTTATTTGTTGCCTCGCTGATAACCGGCATTGCAGCCGTTGTGGCGCTCGATTCACTGAACAATTCATTACAGGAAGATATTGACCGCAATGCACGCGAATTGCTGGGTGCCGATTATGTTGTAAACGCCAATAAAAAATTTGAGCCGGAATTGTTGGCAGCATTCGATTCGGTTAATGCACCGCAGGCTAACCAGGCCGATATGGCCTCAATGGTATTGTTCTTACATAATCACCAGTCGCGGTTGATCAGGTTGGTGGCGTTCGATGGCGATTTTCCGTTTTATGGCGCTATCGAAACACAACCTGAAAATGCTTACGCATTGGTGAAACAAGGCCGGTACGCTATGCTGGACGCTTCCTTAGCCGGTCAGTACGATGTGAGTACAGGCGATTCGTTGCGGATTGGCAATTCGGTTTTTACGGTTTCGGGCGAAGTAAAAAAACTGCCGGGTGGCGGTGGCATCTTAACCACGTTTACACCATCCGTTTATATTTCCATGCGAGAACTCGACTCTACGGGTTTGGTGCAATATGGCAGCCGTGTTTCGTACAAACATTTTTTTAAAACTCAAACCGACCAGGAAGCTGATAAACTGATCGAACACTTTAAACCGTTGGTGCGCAAGTACGGGCATTCGTACGAAACGGTTGAAGGCCGTAAAGAAGGATTAGGCGAAGGCTTTGGTGCAATTTACAGGTTCTTTTCCCTGCTGGCATTTTTAGCGTTGATCTTGGGTTGTATTGGCGTTGCGAGTTCAGTACATATTTATGCGCGCGAAAAGCGCGATGAAGTTGCCGTGCTGCGGTGCATGGGTTCAACCGGCTGGCAGGCGTTTAATATTTATTTCATCCAGATATTTTTATTGGGGATTATCGGCAGTGTGGCAGGCGCGTTTTTGGGTATTGCCATTCAACAACTTATACCTGTTGTGTTTAGCGATTTGCTTCCGTTAGAAGTGTCGTTTGGTATTTCGTGGAAATCGCTTGTACAGGGCATTGCGCTGGGTACGCTGGTGTCGGTATTGTTTTCGATGTTGCCGTTAATGGCTATCCGGTTTGTACCTCCGTTAACCGTATTGCGTGCCGATTTTGAATCGGTAAAAACATTTTCGAAAGCGCGTTTAACAGCATTCGTACTCATTGTGTTGTTCCCGTTGGTTTTTGCGATATGGCAAACACGGAATATCCTTACGGGTACAATGTTCTTTTTGGGACTGGCAACAGCCCTGGGTTTATTAACGTTAGTGGCGATGGGTTTGCTTTATATTGTCCGGAAGTTTTTTCCGGGTAAGGCTTCTTTCGTGTGGCGTCATGCGCTGTCGAATTTATTCCGCCCCAATAACCAAACGCGGATGCTCATGGTGGCTATCGGTCTGGGCACGTTTATCATTGCAACACTTAACATCGTTGAAAAAAGTTTGTTGGGGCAGGTTGAGTTTACCGGACAGGAAAACCAATCGAACACCATTTTGTTCGATATACAACCTTCACAGAAAGATGGCGTGGTGAAACTGATGGAGGAGTATCAACTTCCGGTAAAACAAGTGGTGCCTATCGTTACCTGCCGGATCAGTGAAGTAAACGGAAAAAGCGTTGATGCCATCCAAAAAGACACAACCGATAACATTCGCAACTGGGCGATCACACGCGAATACCGCGTAACGTACCGCGACAGTTTACATCATTCCGAAGCGTTGCTGGAAGGTGAATTGCAAAAGAAAACGTTGGGCAAAGATTCGGTGTGGGTAACCATTTCCGAAGGTATTGTTGACGACCTCGAGGTGAAGGTGGGCGATTCGCTGGTATTTGATGTACAGGGCGTTCCGTTACAGGTGCGCATCAGCGGTGTGCGTAAGGTAGAGTGGTCGAAAGATCCGCCAAACTTTGTGTTTGTTTTCCCTGCCGGTGTGCTCGAATACGCCCCGCAGGTTTATGTGGCTACAACTCGTGTGGATGACGAGGCGCGTGCCAACCGGTTTCAGCGTGAGTTGGTACCGTTGTTCCCCAACGTTTCGCTGATTGACCTGCGGCTTGTTTTAAGCACCATTAACGAATTGTTTGATAAGTTAGGATTGGTGGTGCGGTTTCTGGCGTTGTTCAGTATTGTTACAGGCTTGATTGTACTGGCCGGAGCCGTTATCAACAGCAAATTTTTGCGTATGAAAGAAAATGTTTTGTTGCGTACCATCGGGGCGAAGTCAAAACACATTACAGCCATAACCCTGATCGAATATGCTTACTTAGGATTGTTTGCAGCCCTTACCGGGATGATTTTATCGTTATTCGGAGGCTGGCTGTTGGCAACGTTTTTCTTTAAAATAACATTTTCCTTCGATGCGTTCGAGCTACTGATCATCACTACGGGTGTTGTTGCGCTCACCGTTTTTATCGGCTGGTGGAACTCCCGTGATGTTATCAAAACCCCGCCTTTACAAATACTGCGTAAAGAGGGGTGACCATGCGATAATTTTTGGTATCTTTCATCAAGATTACCAAATCGTATCGTGAAAAGACTTGTAGGCATTGTAACGGTTTTGTTTTTCGTGTGCCCGTGTACATTTCTGTATGCGCAGCAACCAGCCGGACTAAAATTTATTGAAAATAAAAACCAATGGGCTGATGATATTGATTTTGCGGCACGTGTGCCTGGAGGGCAACTTTTTGTTTCGCCAACGCAGTTTTCAGTATATCTGATCGATCAACAAGCCATAGACGACCGGCATCATCATAGTATTCACGGTGATGCTGATGAGAGTACCGGGCAGCCTGCCAATGCCGGTGATGCCATACAAGGCCATTTTATCTTGGTTAGTTTTCTGAACGCAAATTCAAAACCTCAACCAAGAACGTTCGGCAAATCGACTTCGTACTACAATTATTTTATTGGCAACGATGCAAACCGGTGGGCTTCACGCGCTCATGCTTACGCAGAAATTATTTACCCGGATGTATATGCCGGTATCGATGTTCGCATAACATCCGTCAACGAAAACCTGAAGTACGACTTTATTGTACACCCCGAAGTTTCGCCAGCATCCATACAGATCGCCTACAACGGTGCCGATGGCCTGTACCTCGATAACGGAAATCTGATGATTGAAACATCGCTGGGTACGCTTATTGAAAAGAAACCTTATGCCTATCAGGAAATAGACGGCTATGTATGTGAAGTGCCTTCAGCTTATAAATTGGAAGGTGATGTGTTGCACTTTGTTTTCCTCGAAGGGTATGATCACTGTTACGAGCTGATCATCGATCCGTTGCTGATATTCTCAACGTACTCAGGTTCAACAGCCGATAACTGGGGAAGTACGGCAACGCCTGGCGAGCGGGGCACATTGTATTCGTCTGGCATAACCAACGAAACAGGAGGCGGTAAGTACCCCGCTACACCGGGTACGTTTCAAACAAACTACGGTGGAATTTATGACATTGCTATCCTCAAGTACGATTCTACCGGAAGTCAACTGTTATACGCCAGTTACTTGGGGGGAACATCGAATGAAACACCGCATAGCTTAGTGATGGATTCGGTTACACACGATCTGTTGGTATTAGGCTCAACCAGTTCGGCTAATTATCCCGTAAGTGCGCAGGCATTGGATAATACCTTTAATGGTGGCACAACGTTAGGAACCAACGTAATTTCATACGCTAATGGGGTAGATATTGTGGTATCGCGTATTAGTGCAACAGGCGACCGGTTGATAAGTTCGACATTCTTAGGCGGAAGTGCCAACGATGGCGTTAACCCGCCTGGCGGTCCGTTAACCCGCAATTATGGCGATGAAATGCGTGGCGATATTATTACCGATAAAAATGGTTATGTATATATTAGTTCGGTTACCAGTTCAACCGATTTTCCGGTAGCCAATAGTTTCCAGATAACGTATGGAGGAGGAGTAACCGATGCAGTGCTGGTAAAACTTACGCCCGATTTGTCGTCCGTTGTGTGGGGCACATTTTTGGGTGGTTCGGAGTATGATGCATCGCACACCCTGAAATTTGATAGCCGTGGCAACATCTACATTGCTGGCGGAACTACGAGTACCGGGTTCCCGGTAACGGATAATGCCTATCAAAAGGTATTGGCAGGCGGTGCCGATGGCTGGTTGGCGAAAGTGCTTAAAGACGGAAGTTCGATTGCGTACGCTACGTTTACCGGCACGCCTGGTTTTGATCAGGTTTACTTTGTTGATCTTAACCGGAACGATGAGGTTTTTGTATATGGGCAAACCAACGGCAGTATGCCGGTAACATCGGGGGCATACCGTAACCCAAACAGCGGGCAGTTTGTTCAGAAATTCACACACGAGTTAAACAGCATTATGTTCTCAACCGTGTTTGGTTCGGGTGGTGGTATTCCCAACATTTCGCCAACGGCATTTCTGGTAAACGATTGTAATAATTTATACTTATCGGGTTGGGGCGGCCGCATTAACAACGGCCTGGGTTATTGGAACAGTAACACCATAGGCATGCCCACTACTACCGATGCCATACAGCGGACGAGCACCGGCTCTGATTTTTATTTCATGGTACTTACGGCCGATGCAACCGAATTGTTGTATGCAACTTACCTCGGTGGCACGCAATCGCGAACACACGTAGATGGCGGCACCAGCCGGTTCGATAAAAGCGGTATCGTTTATCATGCAGTATGTTCAGGGTGTGCGTCATTAAATGCTTCCGGTGAGGCTACGTCCGATTTCCCCACAACACCGGGGGCGTGGTCGCGGTTAAACAGAAGTAATAACTGTAATAATGCTGCCTTTAAATTCGATTTATCATCGTTACGGGCACGTATCCAAACCAACTCCGTTACCTTTAATGCACCGGGATTAGATAAAATTTGTTGGCCTGATCCGATCCGGTTTCAGAATCTGAGTTCCGGAGGTGAAACCTATCAGTGGGATTTAGGCGATGGCACTGCACTGGTGAAAGCTGATACGACTTCGTTTGTTCATCAATACGTAGAACCGGGCGATTACACCGTTACGTTGCGTGCCATTGATCAATCAACCTGTACGGGTGTTGATGTGGCACATAAAGTTGTACATGTTTATCCCAATAACGGGAAAGCCCAGGATGATTTGGATATTTGTTTTGGTACGGAATATACATTGTCGGCATCGGGTGGTGCCGTGTATGCGTGGAGCCTGAAAGACCAGACAATCATTACGCCAACGGTTACCCCGGAAGACACAACCACATATTATGTTAAAATCACAACAGCCGATGGTTGTGTGAAGCACGATTCGGTACAGGTTAATGTTGTGCCGTTTATTGACCTTGATTTTTCGTACAGATTTGTAACCGATTGTTTTTCGCGTCCGGCTGTTGCCGTACGAAATCGTACAAAAGCCAAGGCCGATGAAACCTATATTTTTAATTTCAGCGATGGCTTTACAACCGATGCCGATGAAACCGTTCACGCCTTTGCCGAAGACAATACTTATACCGTAAAACTTTCGGGCATAAAAGAGTTTTGTGTTTATGAAAAAGAAGTAACCTTACCGGTTTATACGCTTAAAGTGCCCAATATATTTACACCTACTGTATCGGCAGGCATTAACGATACGTTTTTCATTCAATACGGTGAAAACCTGCAAGAGCCTGCAGCGATCGGGTTGAAAGTAGATTTAAAGATAGTTAACCGGTGGGGCAGCAAAGTATATGAATCGGCCGATTACCGAAACGATTGGACGGCCTCCAACATCGATGCCGGTATTTATTATTATCATCTTCAGGTTGGCCCGTATGCCGAGTGCAAAGGATGGCTGCAGGTGGTAAAGTAATGTACCGTTGGTAATTAAAAATCTTCTGATTAACATTGCAGCCTCTTTGTAAAAGAAGGGCCCTTAGCTCAGCTGGTTATCCCGATAGCTATCGGGACTGACTCATAATCAGGGTGTCGTAAAAGTTGTTTTTTGTAATATTGAGTTTTTATTAATCGGGCCCATAGCTCAGTTGGTTAGAGCACCTGACTCATAATCAGGGGGTCGCAGGATCGTGCCCTGCTGGGCCCACAGGGCTTCGGGTTATTTGCCGGAAGCCCTTTTTTATGTATCGGTACGCTTCATTATTGCTACGTTATATATAGCATTCACTTGGATAAATATTATGTGGGTGAAACGAGTGATTTTACCAGTCGTATTGAAAGGCACAATAGTGGGTTTTCTACATTCACATCAAAAGCAAAAGACTGGAAACTCTTTCTCTTAATTCCATGCCCGGATAAATCAACTGCGCTGAAAATCGAGCGGCACATCAAATCAATGAAAAGCCGAAAGTATATTGAAAATCTGGTTCGTTACCCTGAAATGTATGAAAAACTTATCCACAGGTATTGCAGCTGAAGTGGCTTTTATTTTGGGCTGCAAACTTTTTATCATCACCGTTTTGGTGGTTTGTTTCGTGGCTTGGGCCACGGGTATTTAGTGGTACGGTGTGGCTTGAACTCCTGTTTCTTATTCGATTTCTTTACTTCATCGCGTTTGTTGATCACGAAGGTGCGTGCAAAACCAAACGTTAGCGATAAAAACAGGTCGCGCCTGGCACCGGGCATTTCGTATAAGGCTTCGTTGTTATTAATGCGGTCGATGCGTTCGCTTGTGCGGGGCTCTAAAATGCCAATGTTACCGCGCAGGTCAAATGATGCGCGCCACTTATCGTTAAAATCCCAGTCGGAGCGAAACCCGAGCGCACCAAACAATTGTATTTTTTGGTAATCGTTAAGCGTAGCCATTTTACTGTTTACGGCTGGCGCCAGCACGCCATCGTATTGTACCTGGTAACCGGGGTATTGTTGTTCAAACTCCTGGTTTTTGGCAGAGGGATAAATGCCCGTGAGCGCGACAGGGAATTTGTATATATCAGAACGGTGGCGCATGGTTTCGTTGGCATCCAGCAATATGCCTGCGGCAACCGAGCCTACAAAGCTCACTTTAAAAAATGCCATATCGATAATAGGCACTTTCAAACTGATGGGCACCTGCACGTAGGTCAGGTCAATGCTGCGTTCACCGGCCTCACCGCCATTAGAGTTAATCACGCTAAAGTTTTGGCCGATGCGGATCAGGGCAGGGTCTAACATAAAACCGTATTTTTCTTTTTCCATACCAAGGTGAAGCCCGATGGGCGAAAACTTAATATCGAACGATGAACGGTAGCGCGAATCTTTGCTGATACCGTTATCCCAATGATAGGGTACGGATATACCTGTAAAAACACCAATGGTTTTAACTTTTTGAGCAACGGCTGGCAGCGTGAATAAAAATGCAAAAAGTGCAAGAGTACACGCAAAAAGTGGCTTTTTTAACATGAAAAGTATAATCAGTAAGCTAAAATAAGGATTATAATTAAATCTGCCATTCTGCCTTCCGCATTTGCCTGTTAACCGCCATAAAACCCGGTTGACCGATCGTTTTTCATACATTCGGTACATGAGCACTCAACGGCTATTCAGCCAACCATACACATGGCAATACCCTGCAATATACTATATACATGGATAACCAATTAGTTGTACCTTGTGGTATAAATACAGACGGTTCAGTAAATCAGATTTTCAGTTGGTTTATGGGTTATCTTCGGTATATAAAATTCGGATTGATCGTATGGCTGTTCACTGTACAGGTTGCCGTTGCCAGGCAACAGGAAATCCGTATGAGTATTTATTTTGGCGGAGGCGATTACAGTGTTGATACCCTTCAGGCCGAAACATTGCATCACTGGCTCGATTCAATCCCCAACCTTGAGCGGTACGAGGTACAGTTGATCAGCCATACCGACCCCATCGGAGGGCGGCAGTACAACGAATGGCTTTCGCGTATGCGCAGCGAAACCGTAAAACAATTAGTGCTTCAAAAAGAAATCCCTGAGCATAAAATCAGCATAAAAGACTGGGGACTTGACAATGCCGTTTACACCAATCGCACCCGCCAGGGTATGCGGCTCAACCGCAGGGTTGACGTTATCCTGTACCCGGTAGTGTTTTAATACTGTCCGATTTAGGACATCTATTTGCAAATACGGACGAATTACGGGACGAAACCTGCGATATTACACGCTAAAACCGCCTTTGTACCCTTGGCATATTTATTGGCAACCGGTTGCCTGTAAACTACGATGAATGATTAAACTACGCGATATTGACAAGTACGTTGACTCCCGTTTTCAACGCACGTTTATCCTCAAAGGCATTAATTTGGATGTTGAGCAGGGCGAATTTCTAACCATCATGGGCCCCAGCGGTGCGGGCAAATCCACATTGATGAACATTATTGGGTTGTTAGACGAACCCTCGGCCGGTGAGTATTATTTCTTCGATGAGCCGGTGCATAAACTCCGCGAAAAACAAAAGTCGGATATGCACAAAAACTACATCGGGTTTATTTTTCAGGCGTACCATCTTATTGATGAGCTAACGGTGTACGAAAACATCGAAACACCCCTGTTGTATAAAGGCGTTGGTTCAAGCCAGCGCAAAAGCATGGTGGCCGAGTTGTTAGACCGCTTTAACATGGTTGCAAAAAAAGATTTGTTTCCCGAACAACTCAGTGGCGGGCAGCAGCAATTGGTAGGCATTGCGCGCGCCATTATCGGGCAACCCAAACTGTTGCTGGCCGATGAGCCAACCGGTAACCTGCATTCCGGGCAGGGCAAACAGATTATGGAAACCTTCAAGAAGTTGAACGATGAGGGCATCACCATCATCCAGGTAACGCACTCAGAAGATAATGCCCGGTACGGCAAACGCATTGTTACTGTAAGCGATGGCATGGTACAATCGGATGTTCAGGTTGAAAACAGAAATTAACGGACGATGAGGAGTATAATAATTTTATGCGCTTTAGCCCTGACGATAACCGCGTACGGACAGGTTGATTCTGCCCAAACGGTATTATCATTTGACGAGGCGGTTAAAATAGCGTTAGACAAAAATATAAACCTGAAGACTCAGGAAAACGCAGTTGACCGCGCCAATGCGCAACTGGTACAGGCGGGGGCGCAAATGTTGCTGCCTTCCGTACAAATAAGTGGCGACATCTACGGCCGGAAAGGCCGTCAGCAAATTCAAAACCCCGAAACCAGCCAGGTCGAGTTTGTCGATGTGGTGTCCAATAACTTTGGCGGGAGCTTAAATGCGAGCTTTCCTTTATTTAACGGGCTAAACCGCATTCAAACTTTTCGGGCAGGTATTACCAACCTGCGTGCACAGGCTTATGGTGAAGAGCGCGCCCGCCAAACCGTTGTTTTTACCGTAGCACAACAATACATGCAAATTTTGCTCAGTTACGAGTTGTACTTAATTGCAAAAGATAACCATCGAAACCAGACTGAGAATTTGCGACAGATTTTAGAGAAGGTTGAATTAGGTGCGTTAGCTCCGGTTGACCAGTACAATCAATTAGCAGAGGTGAAGCGGTTAGAGGCGGTTGCCATCCAGGCGTTGAATGCATACGAAACCGATAAATTGTTGTTAGCACAAACCCTACAACTTGAACCGGGTTTCGATTTCAGGGTAGAAAACCCGGGATTTTCTGTAGAATACGCAGTACAGCTAAATGTTAACCTCGATGAATTGTACGAAACCGCCATTACCTCGCGCCCCGATTTCATGCAGCAACGGTTAACGGTGCGAAGCAATGCGCAAACCGTTAATGCTTTGCGTGGAAACTATCTCCCAAGCTTATCCATGTTTTATAATTATGGTACAGGGTATAACTCACAAGTTACTTTTTCTATGAAAGATCAAATACTTGATATTAACCCATACCATTTCTACGGACTTTCATTCAGCATTCCTATTCTAAATGGCTTTAACACCCGTACACGGGTGCAGTTGGCTAAGATCGACTTAAAGAACAGCGCGTTAATAGAAAGCAACCTCAAAACCACAATATACCGCGAGGTTAAAACCGCTTACCTGAATTACGAAACATCCAAAGCCTCTTATGTGTCGGCTGTTAACCGGCTCGAAGCGGCAACCGAAGCTTACGACCTTGAAAAAGAACGCTACAATTTAGGTGCATCTTCTTTTTTTGAATTTTCGCAAGCCAACAACGCCTTAATTCTGGGGCAGGCCGCCAAAGCACAGGCCGAATACACCCTGATGTTCCAGGAAACGATATTGAACTACCAAATCGGCAAGCTGAAACTTTAGCGTAAAACGTGCCTAATTCCTTAAAAATCACTACATTTGCAGCCCTGTTCAGTCGAGCAGGGCTTTTTTCATTGAAAAGAGCATAGTTTAAACCAAAATTGCAGTAAACAGGCTCGGTTGCTGCATGTAACAAGGGCAAAATTCATTATGGCTAAAGAAAAAGCAAAACCAGCTTCCGCTGACGAAGAGTTAAAAGCGGTTAAAAAGAAAGCTGTTTCCACAACAGCAGATTTGGACGAAGTCGATCCGATCGCAGAAGTAAAAGCCGCTCAAAAAGAAGCAATCGATTCAGAAGCCATCTCGGCTGTTGAATTGAAAAAAGCCGTGCGGGCGAAAGCCGTGCCGGGCGAGTTCGATTGGGATGCCTACGAAACAAAAGGCTTTGGCGAAGGCTACTCCGCGAAAGATCGCGAGAGCATGGAAAAAATGTACGAAGGTACTGTAACCACCATCGAAAGTGGCGAACTGGTTGAAGGTATTGTAGTAGGTATTAACGACCGCGATGTTATTTTGAACATCGGCTTTAAGTCTGACGGTCTTGTATCGCTTGCTGAATTTAAAGACCTGACCGACCTGAAAATTGGCGATAAGGTTGACCTGTTCATTGAAGAGCGTGAAGATGTGATGGGCCAGCTTGTGCTGAGCCGCAGAAAAGCGAAACTTGTTAAAGGTTGGGAAAACATCCAGAAGTCGTTAGATAACGATGCCGTTATCGAAGGCTTTGTGAAACGCAGAACAAAAGGCGGTCTTATTGTTGATGTGTTCGGCATTGAGGCTTTCTTGCCCGGTTCACAAATTGATGTGAAGCCTATCCGCGATTTCGATGTATATGTAAACAAAACCATGGAGGTGAAAGTGGTGAAAATCAATTACACCAACGACAACGTGGTTGTTTCGCACAAAGTATTGATCGAGAAAGACCTCGAACAACAAAAAGTGGCCATCCTCAGCAACCTTGAAAAAGGTCAGGTGTTGGAAGGTACTATTAAAAACATGACCAACTTCGGTGTGTTCATCGATCTTGGAGGTGTTGATGGCTTGTTGCACATTACCGATATTTCGTGGGGTCGTATCAACCATCCTGAAGAAGTTCTTAAACTTGATCAGGTGGTTAAGGTTGTTGTGCTTGATTTCGATGGCGAGAAAAAACGTATCAGCTTGGGTATGAAACAACTTACCGAACATCCTTGGGCTGGTCTGGCCGAAGATGTACAGGTTGGTTCTAAAGTGAAAGGTAAAATTGTTAACGTGGCCGATTACGGAGCATTCCTTGAAATCCAGCCGGGTGTTGAAGGGTTGATCCACGTATCGGAAATGAGCTGGTCGCAACACTTACGCAACCCTCAGGATTTCATGAAAGTGGGCGATGAGGTAGAAGCTGTTGTATTGACAATTGATCGTGAAGAGCGCAAGATGTCGCTCGGTATCAAGCAACTTACCGAAGACCCCTGGACACGCCAGGATGTATTAGAGAAATACGCAGTAGGCACACGCCACAAAGGTGTAGTGCGTAACCTGACCAACTTCGGCTTGTTCATCGAGTTGGAAGAAGGTATTGATGGCTTAGTTCACGTATCGGATTTAAGCTGGACTAAAAAGATCAAGCACCCTTCGGAGTTCGTGAAAGTAGGCGAACAAATGGAAGTAGTGGTATTGGAGTTAGATGCAGCTAACCGCAGATTAGCCCTTAGCCACAAACACATCGAAGAAAATCCGTGGGATACATTCGAAACCGTGTTCACCATCGGTTCTGTACACAAGTGTACCGTAACCAGCAAAAACGATAAAGGCGCAACGCTTGAGTTACCGTATGGTATCGAAGGTTTCTGCTCAGCGAAAAATCTTGCAAAAGAAGATGGTTCGAAAGTAGAAGCTGGCGATTCGTTAGATTTCAAAGTGCTGGAGTTTTCAAAAGAAGACCGCAGAATCGTGTTGTCGCACAAAGCGATGTACTCTGCCGAAGAGGCGCCTGTTGCGAAGAAAGCCGCAGCAAAAGCTCCTGCCAAAGGCAAAACGATTGACAAGATTAACCAGGAAGTTGAGAAATCGACCCTTGGCGATCTTGAAGCGTTGAGTGCGCTGAAGGATAAGATGAATTCAAAAAGCGAATAAGCACTTTTTGATGCTATAAAAAAGGTGGCTTTAACCGGCCACCTTTTGTTTTTATTATCGTTGTAATCCGTATCGTTTTTTATAGTTTTGCAACGTATAAAAGGTCTCATGGCCGAGTGGCTAGGCAGAGCTCTGCAAAAGCTCCTACAGCGGTTCGAATCCGCTTGAGACCTCTTAAAAGCCCGTTTTAATATTAAAACGGGCTTTTTTTATGTGTGAGTCAAGATTAAATTCCTCGAAACAAAATAGTTGCGTCCGTTGAAGTAAAAATCTTTTTTGGGTTATTGTTTTTTAGAGCATAAAAAAACTCTTCACTTTTGATGAAGAGCTCAGGTATTTGATACCCAAATAAAGAGGCTGCTTTTTAAGGCAGCCTCTTTAGTGTTTAGTTATTCTCAAAAACCCTATGGGTATATTCTTCGGCATCACCGTCAGCATCACGACCCATCAGCACAATGGTATAAATTTTACCGGCTGTTGTGGTTATTGATGGAACATCGTACACCAGATTTGCAGTGCCCTCGTCATAAACGGACAGGTCTAAGTTTCCGGCCGGTAAATCGATAAAGCCGGATACGGGATTTTCGTAGAAGTTCAGTGTGGTTAACACTCCATCGGTTGTAGAAAAATCAACCGGCCCGCCACTGCCACCGCCTGTTTCCCAAGACAGATTCACAAACCTGACTTTAATGCGGCCGGCCGCAGGCGGGGTAAGGTCATCTTCCACGAGGTAAGCTTCCATGAACCCAAACTCTTCACCCAGAAACAATGTGTAATGACCGTCTTGTTTCAACTGTCCCCGTAAGGGCGCGTTGTGTGTTTCAGGAAGCAGATTGCCCGCAGTAACCATCAGGTGATGCGTTTCGGATAACCCGAAAGTAGGAAATACCCCCGCTTTCACAACACGGAATATACTGCCCTGCGGATAGTTATGACGCACATACCCGTTTGTCATATCGCCAAACAATGCCGTAAGGATAACATCGTTATCGGCATAAATGTCAACGGCTTCATCGTATGCTTCGGTTGTACCGTAGATGACAGCGATGTTCGTAGTGCCCAGCGTGGGCTGCATTTCAAGCGACCGCTTATCGGCATCATCAATTTCGCAGGCGGTTAATCCTGCCAGCACAAGTCCCAAAAATATAATCTGAAATTTTTTCATAATTGAAATTAAGTTTAGTCGATCAGTCTTTAACCCAAACATTGGTACGGGTAGCGGCCGCTCCAACCAGCGTAACGTTGAGCGAGAGATCCCCGTTTTCGAGTATGGTTCCGGTACCCTGGTTTCCACCGAAAGGCGCACCTGCTTCGTTATACCGGAACACCAGGTTGCTTCCGGTTGTGTTCACTAAGTATGTGTTCACTGCCAGCGGTGCTCCTCCGCTGGTTGCCGTGCCCCAGCAGTCTGTCATAAAATAAAAACCGGGCGCAAGTTTGTTAACGGTTGATGTTCTTCCGTTTGCGGTACGAAGATATGACCCGCTCAGGTCTGCATCTGCGGCATCGGCCGTTACCACTGCCACTAACCTTCGGGTAGTGCGTACCGACTCTTCGTTGATCTCGTTGGTTTGTGCGATGGAATAGGTAACGGTATATAGGCCGGGTACATCTTTGTTCACGTTCGATTCAACCGCTACTTCACTGCTTACATCGGCTGACCCGAAAGTAGCTGTGGCGCCCGGGTCTTCAAAAGTTGTTCCCTGGATAACCGATACAAATTCATCACCCACAAGCTTAATAGCCGGAAAGGAAACGGCCAGCTCAGTGCCGGGGTATTCTTCCGCACAACCCGCCACGAAAGCTGTTGCTACGAGTAAACTGGAAATTATTTTCTTTACATTTTTCATGTGTTTTTCGTTTTTAGTTAATCAACATCCCACCACACCGGTGTGTCGAGTGTTACAATTCTGGGCGTGTTTGGATTGTTGCCCTGTTCGCGTGCCACAAAGGGGAACCTTACGGCTGCCTTGCCCGCAGGTAACAGACTGATCGGTGAAACATAAATAATTGTTTCATCGGGGATTCCTGTTCTGCGCCATTCGGCAAACGCCTCAATGCCCTGGCGTGTGCTAAAGCTTACCCACTTTTCGGTAAGAATAGCCGTGAGGTTTTGCCCAAGTGTGCCGGCAGGGTAAGGCGATGAATTTGCGATGTATGTATTGGCCTGCGATTCTGTAAGACCTGCACGGATAAACGATGCACGGATAGCATTTTTATACAATGTTTCGGCATCCCCGGTTATCCATCCGCGTGCAGCCGCTTCCGCTTGCAAAAACAGGCTTTCGGCTCCGCTGAAGAAAACTCCGGCCGAACCTACCTGAATCAAAAATTTATTGCGGGCTGAATAATAAGCCAGTCCCGCAGTGGCACCGGTAATCGTTGAGCCTTCGCCCTGAGGGACGCCCTGATGCAGATTGGTTGGGTTAGGTAATACAGGCCTGCGGTAATACACGTCAACCCGTGGATCATCCTTCGCCAGCATATAGTTGATGATCGTTCTGCTTGCGGCAATAAAAACCTGTGCGTTGATGTCGTTCTCCCAGGCGGGGTGCTGGTTGTTTGTGGGCGAAGCCGCATAACGGATTTCGGCATCTTCGCCTTGCCCCAGAAAGGCTTTGCCTTCGAGCGATCCAACGCCCGCGCTTGCCACGCCCGGATTCACCTCGCTTTGACGCATATAAATTTTAAGCTTGAGCGTGTTGCCGAACTTGCGCCACTTCGCCATGTTGCCGTCAAAAATCAAATCACCGCCAATGGCAGCATTGGCGTCAATAGCATCAAGCGCAGCATCGATTTTCACCAGCAGGTCGGCATAGATGGCATCACCATCATCGTAAGCCGGAGTGGGGTATTCCATGCCCTTTAATGCCTGGAAGTATGGCACTTTATCGAACAAGTCAACTGCTACCTGAAACATATAAGCCTTTAACAACTCGGCCACGGCAAACATATTGTTATTGCCTCTTGCTTTGGCCGCATCAGATGTGTACTGTAGGTCGTCTAACGCACCAGCGTACAGCGTAGCGTTGAATTGATTCTGATGGATGTTGTCGCCAGCGGGAATATCGTACTGGTCGATGTTGCTTTGGCCGGCTATATTACCAGCCTGGGTAATATAGTGTACCCAAAACGATGCGCTTGTATTATATTGGCCTTGCAAAAAATTTGCGGCAACTACCTGTCCCGTAGGAAGGGTAAGCTCTGGCGCAGGATCCACTATTGTATTGGGGTTCTTGTTAATGTCAAAGAAACTTTCGTTACAGCTTACTGCATGAAGCAGTAGCACAACAAAAACAGATGATTTTATACTATTCGTTTTCATATTCATAAAATCGCTAAAGGTTAAAAGGTTATGCGAATGCTGCCTCCAAAAGACCGCGCAGAGGGGATTTGGCGGAAGTCGAATCCCTGTGCATTGTCAACGCCAAACGATGAAAGCTCCGGATCGCTATACACGTTCTCTTCCGGTGTCCATAGTAATAAGTTTCTGCCGATCGCACTTACCGAAACTGAACCGAGCGGTGTTTTTGCAAGCCATTTTTTAGGCAGTTCGTAGGTAAGGCTTGCTTCCCGGAGTTTTACCCAGGTTGCATCGTACAAATTCATTTCAGCAATACGGTTGTTCCAGTATTGATTAGGATCGGTAATAAACACCGTGGTGTTCGGGCTGAATGTACCGTCTCCGTTGTCGAGCACGGATCCCGGCACAATCCAAGGCTGGCGGAAGTTATAACCCGAATCGCGGGTCTTTCCGGTAATCTCAATCCATTGCTTCGTACCGCTATAGAATGTTCCGCCCTGTACAGTTTCAAACAGGAAACTCAACACAATATTCTTATAGGTGAATGTGTTGGTAATACCGCCTGTCCAGTCAGGCTGGATAGATCGCCCGTCAGTTTTAAGTGCATCGGGGTCTTGTTTAGGACGGCCGCTTATGGGGTCAACAATAATGTTGCCCTGGGGATCGCGCAGAATGGCGGTGTATTCCCAAATGCCCCACGGCTGGTCTTTCATGGCAACGATGTTATGGGTGCCCTCGCCACCTGAAAACCCGAAGATGACAAACCGCTTGGCTTCGGGCGATATTTGTTCTACTTCGCTGATGTTTTTGGTGAAGTTGAGTGAAACGTCCCATCGGAAATTCCCTGTTTGCACCGGAGTACCATTCAACACTAATTCAATTCCTTTATTGCGGATGCGTCCGATGTTTTGAGTGGATGTGAGTGCGCCTGCCGTAGAAGATATTTGCACGGGCACGATCTGATCTTGCGACACCTGGTTGTAATACGCTATATCAAAACCCAGGCGCGAGTTTGCCAGCCGGGCTTCCAGCCCAACTTCAACACCTTTTGTGCGTTCGGGTTTTAATAGTGCATTGCCAATGTTATTGTTGGATGTAACACCAGGCAGGCCTCCGAAGGGGAAATCAATGGCTGCATTATATACACTTGCCGTTTGGTAAGGGTTGGCATCGTTGCCTACTTCGGCATAGCTGGCTCGCAGCTTGGCAAAGTTTACAAAATCAACATCAAACAGTTCCGAGAACACAAAGCCTGCGTTTACGGAAGGGTAAAAAAACGAGCGTGATTCGCGTGGTAGGGTAGATGACCAGTCGTTACGGCCGGTAACTTCAAGAAAAAGGAAGTCGCGGTACGAAGCGCCAATGCTTCCGTACACACCTACCAATGAACGATCGTTATAAACACCTGCTACCTGCGGGGCGCTTACCTGATTTGCCAGGTTTTCAAAGCCGGGTATGGCAAGTTCGGTAAGCCCGGCATTAAGCTGGTGCGTGTTGCGCTGGCGGACGTTGTGTCCAACCATGGCATTTAAATTAACATCGGCCGTAATTTCTTTTGTAAAGGTTGCAATCAGGTCGGAGGTGAAATCACGCACATTGAAAATGGTTTCACCATAAGTTCCCAAACGGGTAATGGAATTAGGCGGGCCGGTTTTTTCAATCGGTGTTATAAACCTGCGCTCGTCCGAATACACATCACCGCCTAAACGATAGGTAACGGTTAAAAAATCGAACGGATTATAGGTAACGGCAACATTTCCGATCAGGCGGTTTATGCTTTGCCGGTTTTTCCATTCGCCCAGTATTTTGTACGGGTTATCGTTAAACGGTGTAAAAAATGTTTCCGAATCCCAAAACTCGTTTTTGTAATGCCGCATTTCATTGCGGGGAATATCGTTGGATATTCTAAGGTTTTGCCCCCAGTAGGCAATGCCCTGCCCGGTTTCTGCAATGTTTGATTTAGTGGTGATGTAGTTGGCAGCTCCGCTAATGGTAAACTTGTTAGAAAGCTTAGTGCTTCCGTTAAGCCGGTAGCTTTGCCTGTCCATAAACGTCCAGGGCACCATTCCCTTCTGTTCAAGGTTTGAAAACGAGAAATAATAATTAGAGTTTGCATTTCCGCCACCGATCGAAATATCGTTAGCGAATTGGTGGCCGGTGTCCATACCATCGCGCACTGTTCCCGGTGTGGCGATGTAACGCTTGTAAAGCTGCCGGTTGTTAACTACCTGGGTGTATGGCCGCAAAGAGCCATCGAAAGGGTCGCCCCATGTTTCCTGGTCGTCAATATAATCGAGGTTACTGCCAAGCTGCCCAAGCCCGAAGGTGGTTTGAAACTTCGGTACGCGGAGGATGCTTTCGGCCATGTACGATGACGTTACCGAGATTTCTGCCTTTGACTTAGATGCTCCTTTCTTGGTTGTGTAAATCAATGCACCGTTTGCGGCACGCGAGCCATACAGTGCGGCTGCGGCAGGGCCTTTCAGCACGGTTACTGATTCAATATCGGCAGGGTTAATATCGTTGGCACGGTTACCCATACTGCGGTTGTTCAGGAGCACGCCATTATCAACATTTGTATTGTCGATGGGAATACCGTCCACCACGATCAACGCCTGGTTGTTTCCATTAAAGGATGCAATGCCCCGGAGGATCACACCCGTAGCCGCACCTACCTGACCCGATGCGTTGGTGATACGCGCACCGGCTACTTTACCCTGCAACGAGTTTAAGGCACTGCGGTCGCGTGCTTTGTTCAGGGCATCGGCTTTAATGGTTGTGGTGGCATACCCCAGGGCGCGTGTTTGGCGCTCAAGGCCGGCATACACAACAATCTCGCTCAGCTCTTTGGCATCTTCAACCATCGTAACGTTCACAACGCTTCGACCATCAATGGTAACGTCTTGTTTAACATAACCGATAAACGAAAATGAAAGTACGGCATCCTGGGCGCTGATTTGCAATGAATACCTGCCCGATGCATCGGTAATAATGCCATTGGTTGTTCCTTTAACAACCACACTTACACCCGGAATGGGTGTTCCGTTTTCTTCGGTTACTGTACCCGTTACGGTTCGTTCCTGCGCCCACGCGGTGGAAGCAAGAAGAACCCAATACAATAACAGGGCGTTCGTCCTTCGTAGAGTTTTCTTCATATTAATTTGGTTTAGATTAAGTATCCCACACGTTCAATAGTCGCACGTTGGCGATATTGGGATATGAAAAATGTGGTTAAACCAAAGGTAGGGTTCATGCTTTCGCACGGGTATCGTCTGATTTGCCGTATTTATTTTTGCAAATCGTGCAACGGGCGGCAGAAATGTAGTAGCGCGATACTACTGTAGCCGAACTTGTCAAAAAAAATAGCATCGGAATTTCCGATGCTATCTGTGAGACTACTCTGTAATCTGAATTGCTATGGTTTGGTAAGCTCCGGGATTGCGCTGGTGCTGATCCAGTAAATGTTCCCCGTACCGTTTAGCGGTTGATTATGAATATCTTTTAACTCCTGAAAAGTTACAGGAGTATCAAAGGATACCGGTAGCTGTAACCGCTCGCTGGTAAAAAACAAAATCTTTTTATCAGGACTGATATACGGACAGTAATCTAATTTAGCTGAGTTGATGGCCTTGAGGTTTTTTGCCCGGCTCCAGGCACCGTTTATATTGTGGCTGATATAAAGATCACCGCGACCGGTGTCATCGCTTCGCCCAAAGCTTGTAAAAATAATGAAGCGCTCGTCCGGATCAATAAACGCATTGAACTCGTAACGCGATGAGTTTACACCGCTGTCGAGTGCCACCGGCTTTTGGTAACCCCCGGCACTCCATGCAGTATAATAAATATCTTCTTTACCAGGCCCGGCAGGGTAGGCCGCAGTAAAATACAGATTTCCGTTACGGGCAACCGATGGATAAAACTCATCAGCCGTTGTGTTGACCGGCTCGCCCAGGTTCTTTGGCTCGCCCCATCCATTTGCCGTGCGCTCAACTACCCAAATATCAAAATCTTTTGGAGCAGATCCGTACAGCGGACGATTGGATGAGAAGTACAGTTTTTTTCCGTCAGCACTGAAGGCTGGCTCAAGGTCGCTGAACCGCCCTCCAAAGGGTACAACTTCCGGTGGCGACCAGTTGCCGGATGTGTCTTTCTTCCGGCATACAATCGTCTGAAATGTAGATTGCGGTGTGCTGACGGTGTAATAAATTTCTTTACCATTTGGGTGGATTGCAAAATCACGTTCATTCATACCCGTGGAAACGATGCCCTGCCCGAACAGTGAGGCTGCGGACGGTGGATGATTAAAAGGAAGGGCAGATTGACTGATGGCTGTAGCCAATGCAAACAACCAAAAGTATGCGGTTATAATAAATTTCATGTGTTATGTGTTAATAATTTGTTTTCGGACAATATTCATTTTTAATGATTGTCGGCCTATCCCGTAACCGGGTAGATTTTTAAATTAACCGGATGTATTTGCAGCAGGTTTTCGGGGTAAATCGATACTCATTGATTATTTGCAGGCAAATAATCAATGGCCAGCATGAGCAGTGTTGGCAGGAGTGAAGGTAATGCGAAGGTGAGTTTCGCCCGGTTTGCTTATAATTTGCAACTGCGCGTGGATACGCAATGCACGCGCACGGATATTTGATAAACCGTTCCCTGACTGATGGCCGGAAGTAAACCCTTTGCCATCATCTTCCAGTACCATCGTTATCTGGTCGCCTTCGTGCAGTAACCGGTACGCGATGTTGCAGGCGTGAGCGTGTTTATAGGCATTGGTCATCGCTTCTTTAAAGATCATGATCAGCTCGCGTGCAACACCAAAGGAAAGCCTGACATCGTGCTCCAGCATATTATACGCCCTGAACTTGACATCGCTTTCCTGGAAAAGTTTCTCGCCAAAATCTTTTACATAAAGAAAAAGGTTACTCAATTCATTATTTGAAGGATCAATAGCCCAAATAAAGTCTTTGGTGCCGAGGTTAAGCTGCTTGGCCGACTGCTCAACACGATTATATACTTCTTCTTCGGAAAGCCCTTTCTTCATCCTGAGCATACCGATGTAATTAATGATTTTGGCCAGGTGGTTACCCATTTCGTCATGGAAATCGCGGGCAATCTCTTTTCGTAATTTTTCTTGTTCACCAAGTTTAATTTTTTCGACAAAAACAGCCTGTTGTACCCTGCGCCTGATCTGAAACCGGATAAGAATCAATGATCCTAATAAAAGCGTTACTCCGATAGCCATAAAAAATATCGGCCGCTTATAGAAGGGATCTAAAATGGTAAATGAATAAACCAGCCTGTCGTTTCCCCAATGGCCAGAGTAATCGGTTGCTTCAACCAGCAGCGTATAAGTTCCGCCTGGCAGATTATTATAGGTTATCGCCTGTACCTTCGATGCAGGTGACCATTCACGTTCAAGCTCCTGTATTTTGTACCGGTAAACGGTTGACTCAGGACTTGACTTGTTAACCCGGTTCACATAAAAAGTAAGATGATTTTGATCGTGCCGTAATACCGGATGATCGTGGAAACCTGCTGTTCCTGATGGCAGGTTGTCGTTGCGAAATAACCTCACCGCAGTAAGGTGCAGCGCAAAATGCGCACGACCGTATGGTTTGGCATTATCTGAAAAGTGGTATAACCCATCATTTGAACCGGCATAAAAAACGGAATCTTCTGCAAGGCAGGCATTAACGCTTGTTTCTACTCCATAAAATCCATTCTTACGGTTATATAATAATACTTCCGAAACCTGTTGTTGCCCGTTAAGCTTAACCCGGTTTATTCCCCGGTCGGTGCCAATCCAGATAACACCATCCGAAGCCGCTACAAAATGAATGTTATCGGAAGCCAACCCTTCCCGTGTCGTGATAAACCGGAAGGTAACCGAATCGGTGTTCATGATTGCTACGCCCTTACCAAGAGAAGCAACAAGAAGATGTTGGTTATCCAGCTTTGCGAGGCTGTAAATCATTCGTTCATAGAAACCGGGTATCGTTATTTTTTCGATACGGTCGCGGATAAAAACATTAAGGCCACGCGATGTACCGATAAACAATTTTTCGCCCCACGATTGTAACGAGAAAATATAATCGTTATGTAGGCTGTCGCGCCACGTATAACGTTTGTAGCCTTCCTTCCCGAATCGCATCAATCCTTTCCCGAGGGTGCCCGCCCAGAGGTTCCCTTCAGGGTCAAATTCAAGGCAATAAACCGAGTCAGATGCAAGGCCGTGCTTTTTTCCGTTAACATCGTAAGCTTGAGTGTCGCGGTTAAAACGTAGCAATCCGTCATGGGTTGCCAGGATAAGTTCGCCCGATTTGTCTTCAATAATGTCGCGCACAATGTTTTGCCCGGGTGTGGAAAAGATAATCGGAGTGGTGTGTGAAGAGTCTATACGTTTTAGCCCCGAGCCAATTGTACCTACCCATAAGGTTCCACGGCTATCGCGAAAAATGCTCCTGACAAAATCATGTTCAACAATTTTAACAAAATCGTTTTTCCGGACTTTAAACAACCCCTGACCGTAGGTGCCAAACCAGTTATTACCTTCCGAATCAATAACCGATACAGAAATATCTGTTATTTGGGGGATGGACTCTTCAGGGAAGAAATCAATACCGGAACGTGTGCTTTGAAGTCCCAGGGCATTTATGCTCCAGCCCGTATCGTGCAGGGTGTCATAGGCTACCAACATACTTTCAGGAAGCGCTTCCAAAGGCTCAACGGTTCCGTTGTCGTGCAGTTTGAGAAGTTTCGGATAACCGGACAGAATTACACTGCCCCTGACTTTTGTAACGGATAAACGCCTCACAGGCTCGCCTGGCAATTGGTAATACCTCAAAACTGATCCGCAACGATACATTAGCTTGCCTCCGCGATATAAAAGGTACAACTCGTTGTGCCCGGAACTAACCAGGGCATTTATTTTTTCTGCGTTAGGATCATACAGCACAGAATCGCGATAGATCTTTCCAAGCTGGCCGCGACTCGTGAGAAACAACAACGTGTCGGCAACAACAGCCATGTCTATAATATAAGCTTGTTGTAAGTGATACGGGTTATGGAAGAGAAAATTTTTAAACGTTTTTCCATCAAAGCATGAAATGCCCCGTCCAGTACCGATCCATAATAATCCTGATCTGCCCAATGCCAGACAGGTTACCGTGTTATAAATAAGGCCGTTCGATTCATGAAAGCTGGTAAACTCGCGGCCATCAAAACGGGCTATCCCACCGCCTGCAGTTCCGATCCACAGGTAACCGAGGCTGTCTTCTACGATGCCGGTGATTGTAGGGTTAGGCAGCCCCTCTGAAATTCCATAATTCTGAACTGAGAAACGCTGCGCCTGCACGGCCTCCGGAACCTGCAGCAATGGCAGGATCACAAACAGGGCTACTGCATAGCGTGCATATATACTACACTTTCGGTACATGACTACTTCATCCGTATGAAAAATTACCTTACGTGCATACCGGTTAGATGTAATGCTCGCGCGTGGCGACTTCAATCGCTTTGGATTTTGAGTTCACATGCAGTTTTTGATAAATATTCCGGATGTGCGTTTTGGCTGTTTCTTTCGAGATGTAAAGCTCTTCCGATATTTGTGTGTAGGTCATGCCACGCGATACAAGCGTAAGCACTTGCTTTTCCCGCACCGACAGGGGCGAGTTCAGGTTAATGTGAAAATTGTGGATGACCATTTTGGCAATCCGGCTGCTCATGGGCGCTCCGCCTTTAACAATTTCATCTAAGGCTGCAATCAACTCAAGATAATTTGAGTTCTTGGTAATATAACCGCTTGCACCGGCTTTTAGCGCATCAAATACTAATTGATCGTCTTCATATACCGTAACAATGATAATTTCTGTGTGGCGGAATTTCTCTTTAATTACCTGAGTGCCATAAATACCGTTTTTACCAGGAAGTTCAATATCCATCAGTACAATATCGACTGGTGAACGCAATAACACGGGAAGAGCTTCTTCAACAGAACTGTATTTACCGACAACCTTATAGCGATCTGAGCTGTTGATGATCAGCGCAAAACTGTCGCGGAGATCCTGCTGGTCTTCAATCAACGCAACCTGTTTTTTCATGAAAGATGGGGTATGCATGGTTTTCATATACAATGCCGGAATATTGCATAAGCAAGCTATATAATTTTTTAGTTATGGAATATACTGCATTTTGGGTGATATATTTTAAAATAACCTGATTACTAAGCTGGAAATGGGGTAGCTGTGTGCTGCTTTAATTTTTTTGGATAGAAAACCCGCACATTGATTGGTAGAGGAATCCACCGATTATTTCCGGCTTACTAACTCCCTGAACGCTGTGGCTATAAACCGGATTGCGCCATTTTCGTTACAAATAGTTTAGTACGAATACCGCAACGTTACACCGTATGTACGCGGGTCGCCCAATACCCCGGCATAGTGCCCGGCATTTCCGGCTGCCGGTAACAGTTGTTCGTAGTAATCGGTGTCCAACAGGTTACGTCCCCATAAAAAGAACGATAACCCTTGTACCGCCCGAAAACCCAGGCGGGCATTGAATAGCGCGTAGCCTTCTACGTTGAGGTAACGCGAAGGGGAAGGGCTGGATGAAAACTCCGACCGGTAAAACCCATCGATACCCAGAAAAAATTTACCGTGCTGTCCCCATACAAATTGCGGTTTGGTTGAAACCTCACCGCCCAACGAGCCAGCCCATTTGGATATACCGGGTAAACGTTTTCCGGAAATATCTTTAAACGCGGCAGAGCCTCCGGTTTCTTCTAACGGTATCGGTGCATTGGTGAACGATTCGTACCAGCCATCGGTGTAAGCAACCGCAGTGTATAAATTGAACCGTTCACTAAACTGAATGTTGCCATCGAGTTCAACACCAAACACACGAACCTCTTCGGCATTGGCTAAGTAGCCCCGGTTAACACCTACTTCGGCTGTTTGCACCTGGGTTTGGTAATCATCGATTTGCGTGTGGTGTATCACTAAGTTTACCGTAGCATTGTGTGCGGGCGATGTTTTAATACCGGCCTCAACATGGCGAACGTATTCGGGTTTAATACGGGCAAGGTCTATCAATACTTCGCCACTGGCCGTAGGCAGGCCGCCTAAGTTTATGCCTACCGGTTTGTAACTGGTAGAATATGTAGTGAAGGCGTTAATTGCAGGGGTAAATTGATAGGTAATGGTTAGCTGTCCCGAAAAGTTCGATTCATCCACATCGGCAACAAAAGCCTGATCGGTATATACGGCACGTTTAAGGGCGATAAGGTCGGGATCGGTTGTTTGCAGCCCGCCATACGTTTGCCGGTTGTAATCCACTTTTTTAGAATCGAAGTTATACCGTATGCCGGGCAGTATGTGCAGATGTTCGGTAATGGCCCAGTCGGCCTGCGCAAAAACAGCCGCACCTAATGATTCAAGCGTTGATACGGTTCGGATGCCGTACCCGTCAAACAATCCGGGAGTTTCCCATAACGTACTGGCAGAGTTTTGCGAAAAGCGCCATTGTGCCGCGCCTGATTCTTCTGTATGGTATGGATCGGTTTTCAAATTCTGGATCAGCAAAAAAGCACCGACAACTCCGCTCAGTTTGGTAGTGATCTCACCTGCATAGCGGATTTCCTGCGACCATTGCTGATGTTTGGATGGCGCCTGCGACAAACTGAGAACCGGTAAACCGGTAAAGTCGCGATCGTTAGAGGGGTTCCAGTTCCAATAACGCCATGCAGCGGTGGAGGTAAGAATGCCACTGCCAATTTTTTTATCGATGTTTAACGATACACCGCCCAGTTCGTTACCCGAACGCCACTGCGTATCGTGATCAACTTTGCGGTCAAACGGATCGCGGCTGGGTAAATCGTAATTCAAATCAGCAATAATTTGTTCGAACTGCCGGTAAGCAGCCCGCAGGGTAGGGGCTACACCGGCAAATACCTGGGCGTAACCTTCGGGGTTTTGGTTAGAGGCATCGGCTGCAAGCGTAATGCTCCAGTCTTGTGCAGGTTTAAACAACAGTTGTGCGCGCACACCTAAGTTGTTTAAATCGTTAATATGCTTTTGCGTTCTTACATTATAGATAACGCCATCGCGTTGTGTGCCCGAGAACGAAATACGTGCGGCAAATTTTTTTCCTAACGGCCCCGTAACCGAGCTTTTGGCCTGAATGTACCCGTAGTTGCCATAGCTTACTTCAAGATTAGCGCCCGGTGTAAAGCTGGCGGCACGGGTTGTAATGTTAAAGGCGCCCGCTGTTGTGTTTTTTCCAAAGAGTGTGCCTTGCGGCCCGCGCAACACTTCAATTTGTTCGATGTCGATAAAATCAAGCGTGGTGGCTGCAGGCCGTGCATAATAAATACCATCTACATAAAAGCCAACGCCCGGATCAATACCATCGTTGGTAAGGCCGAAGGTGGAACCCATACCCCGGATGTTCAGCGTTGTATTGCGTGGATTGGATGAGTACAATTGAACCGTAGGCACTAATTCTTTAATGCGGTTTACGTTGAAGGCACCGGTGCTTTCAACAAGCGCGCCCCCTATAATAGAAATGGGGATGGGAACATCCTGCGCAGTTTCATTTCTACGCCTTGCAGTAACCGTTACTTCGGTAAGCAGGCTTTCGGTAAGCAGGGTAATGGTTACGGGCTCGGTGGGTAATACGGCAAGCTGGCTTTCGTAAGGTTTATAACCGGTCGAGCTAATGCGCAGTGTAAAGGGCAGGTTAGTTGGTGTTGGCAGTGTGAAAGCACCACTTTCATCGGTGACGGCATACAGGCTGGTTCCTTTTATAACTACGTTGGCGTGCGCTACCGGCAGCCCATCGCTTCCTTTTACAAAACCCGAAAGCGTTTGTTGCGCCCATGTGGTGAAAACACCACAGAGGATGAATACGATGCAGAGGGGTATGGTTTTAAAGCGGGTATGCATAAACATGATGTCTGGTTCAGGCGAGCAAATATATCAAAGGTTTTTTAAAAGTCTATTAAATCGATAGGAATTATATAATTATACTATTTACCTGAAAATTCAATCGTTTGAAAAAGGAATGGTTGGGGAGTGATGTGGGAATCTGTCTGTCGGGCAGGCTGATGCTTAAACAACATAAAAAAAGATGCCTCACTTAAAATAAACAGTTATCAGCCCCGTCTTATGCATTATGCCGCTGAGGCACAATTACCTAATTTTGTACAGATCAACCCTTTATGAAACCCATAAACATTAGCGAAATAACTGTACCCTAACGTGAAGAAATTTTTTATTAAAACCCTGAAGCGCACAATGCTTACACTGCTGGTGTTGATCGTGGCGCTTGTTGTTACTACTATATTATATATGCGACTGAGTAAATTTGGAAAATCGCCCGAAGGGGCACGGTTAGAGCGGATCAAACAATCGGAAAATTTTAAAGATGGTACGTTCCAGAACAAGAGTTTCACACCGCAGCTTGTAGAAGGTTATTCGATGGCGGGTGTCTTTTATAATTTCTTCTTTGCAAAAAAAGAAAGACTGATCCCGGTCGATACCATTCCTTCCCGTAAAACCGATTTGCGTATCCTGCCTGCCGACAAGGATATGTTGGTTTGGTTTGGGCACTCTTCGTATTTCATGCAGTTGAACGGAAAACGTTTCTTAGTTGATCCGGTGTTTAGCGGAAATGCCTCGCCCGTGCCGGGAACCGTGAAATCATTTACCGGAACGGATGTTTATACCGTTGATGAACTGCCATCTATCGATTACCTGTTAATTACGCACGACCATTACGATCACCTCGATTACGAAACCATTGTGAAACTTAAACCGAAAGTAAATACCGTTATTTGCGGATTAGGTGTTGGTGCACATTTTGAACATTGGGGGTACGATCTGAATAAAGTGCTTGAACGCGATTGGTACGAAACGGTTTCGCCCGGCAACACGATACAGATACACATTACACCGGCTCGCCATTTTTCGGGGCGCGGCTTTAAGCGTAACAATACATTGTGGTGCTCGTATGTGATTGAAACACCACAACGGAAAATTTACCTTGGTGGCGACAGCGGTTACGATACTCACTTTGCCGAGATCGGGAAAAAATTTGGCCCGTTCGATTTAGCAGTTATTGAAAACGGCCAGTATAATGTGGCGTGGCGCTACATTCACGCATTGCCCGAAGAGGTGCTTCAGGCCGGGCAGGATTTACAGGCTAAGCGTTTGCTTCCGGTGCATTCGGGCAAGTTTAAGTTGGCGCTTCATCCGTGGGACGAACCCCTTGCGCGTATTGCTGAACTGAACAAACAAATTGGTATTCCGTTGGTAACCCCGCTTATTGGCGAAGTTGTTGATCTGGCCAACGACCAGCAACAGTTTACGCAATGGTGGGAGGGGTTAGAGTAAGCGCGTTTTTGCGCTATAAGAAATGGTTTATTTTTAGCGAAACGTATTGTTTCGATCGAAAATCACCATTAGTATGCCAAATGGTTAGCGGGTTGATTTTCGCGATCGCTTATTTTTCAGGAAAGTGTTACCCTTATCCAGATCATCAACCAACGATTGTACCGTTGCCTCACGCATAACTTTTCTGAGTTGGTCTTTATACTGCTTTACCTGATGATGAATGGGACACGGAAATGTATCGGAACATTCCTTTAACCCCAGCACACAGTTGTGAAGCACATCATCATTGCCGTCTATCACTTTAACAATTGCGCTCAACGATATTGGTCTGGCCTTCGCAGCAATAAAAAATCCGCCATTAGGGCCTTTAATGGAATTAATGATTCCTCCCCGTACCAGCGTTTGCAATATCTTGGCCGTAAAAGGAGGTGGCGCATCAATCTGTTTAGAAATTTCAGGAATGCTTAAGCGGTAATTATCCCCGCTCTTCAACTGGATATACATAACCGCCCGAATGGCATACTCACAAGCCCTTGTAAACATAACTGCAATTGTTCTTTAGCGAATTACGAAAATTTACGGGCATCACCAACTTATGCAGTAACCAACAGTTTTTCCAAAAATGTTTGCCACGCATTTTTCAAAGTATGTTCTGCTTCTGAAATACCGGCTTCTACTTTTTCCTTCATGGAACTAAATTCATCATCCAGGGTTTCCGTAACTTTTCGGTAGTATTGGATACCCTCATGCAGATTGTTGTAAAAGGTTTCCACGAATGTTTTACTTTTTTGATCGGCCAGCGACCGGATTTCCTCAAGTAACCCCAACCAATAATCAACATAAAGTGTAAGCTCCTTAACAAACATGTGCGGCCGGTCGGTTCGTGCAATAACATTATCTCTGCCGTACACATGATCTACCATGGTTTGTAAGGAAACGATCCGGTTATAATAGGCCAGGTTAGGCCCTGGGCAAATATTGGCGCCCGACAGGTGCTTGAAGGGTTTCAGGTTATAGGCGGTAACTGCCGAATTGCTCAGGCCTACACACAAACACTCTTTATCTACTATAACACTCAGTTGTTGCTGGTAATCGGCTTCCGGTAAGTTCAGGGTTTGCAATTGTTCAATTTTTCTTTTCTGATAGGTACGCGATGCGGTGCATAACGACTTTTCTCCAAACTCCGTATTCATGGCCAGGTATTTCTCTGTACACGGGCTGCCCGGTTTACCTTTTTGAATGGCCTTTAACCGTTCGGTCTCGGCAGCAGAACCTTTCAGGTAATGAAAACGAACCCCAAGGGGTGATTTGTGACTTAGTATAATATCACTTTCCGATGCGCCACAAAGTTTTTGTAGGGTGTCGTTATCTACCGTAGTGGCTTCGGGTACAAGCAGGAAAGGTGTACCCCAACCCGTTCCGTCAACCTGGTAGTGGGTACGAAGGAAACGATCTTCTTCATGCGTACCAATGCCACCCTGTACGGTTATTTTCAGGTTATGTGGTTGCGGCAGAACAACCTTATTCTTCTGTCGAAGGGTATCTGCATAGATCTGATGCATGGCACTGTGTAACTCTTCTCTTTTTATTTTAAATTCTTCCAAAATCGGTCCTAACAAAAATCCATCTGTGGCAAACGCATGTCCCCCGCAATTCAATCCCGATTCAATTCTGAATTCGCTTACCCACAGCCCTTTCTTGGCCAACATTTTTCCCTGGATGAGCGCAGATCGAAAATCAGAAACCTTTACAACAATTTTTTTATGAAAAACACCCTGCTCATCGGCATCAAATGCTGTGAGCTTTTCCATGTAGCCAAATAACCGTGGGTTCATGCCAGCCGAAAGAACAACAGACGAATGTGCCAGATTACTATGGGCATACCCCCGCAACGCGGTTACCGCATCCGATCCATCCTCAACCAACGATCCGTCTTTCCGGTAACTGTTCCGGTCGAGCTTGGTCATGATGTTAACATCAATGGTTCCCGGTACAACATACTGCCTCAGCCGATCCTGAAGTTTATTTTTCTGTTGGCCTTCGGGTAATTGCACCATGCTGGTAAATATCCGTTTTACCGAACTTGATTCCGGTAAGAGTTTAAAGTAACGATCGATCTCCGAATCTTTATTGAAAGGAGCCTGTCTCACCCGTTTTACATTTTGCTGAACCATGCGGTTAACTAAGTTGAGGTAATCGGTAATGCGCTTAGCACGGCAATCAGGTTCCTGAGCGGTAATGGGTGCATACGGTTCCTGAAGCAAGGTGTAGTAATGCGCACGCATTTTCTCAATCAGGTTATCCTGCACGATGGATATTACCGAGTTGATGCCCAAGTGTGCGACTTTAACGGGGGTATCGATGGTGTAGGCTAAACCCATTACCGGGATGTGAAACGTGTGTTCGGATGTGTGAATCATGGCCGTAAAAATAAATTAAATAAAAGATATTTTTATCTTTTATTTAATTATTGTTGTAACCCAAACGAATAGTAGTGTGGTAGGCAGGTTATATGAAATTAGTGAATCTGCCTTCTGGATACCTTGAAACAAGGTTGAAAAGATAGATGATTAAGTGCCTGCAAAACTGGCAGAAAAATGGCCTACTGTTTTTTTATGCGTAACAAGTAATATCGTGTTATTTTTACGACAAGTTTTTACACTATGATAAACCGGTACTTACTTGTAGGTTTTATTGCGGCTGTTATTACGCTGTCAGTTTTTATGTTCAGGGCACTTGTTTATCAGGGGGCTGTTCAGCTAAATCATCCCGATAAAAAGGAATTTCCATTGGCGGGCATTGATATTTCGCACCATCAGCGAAGAATCGACTGGCTGGAAATCCGTAAGCTCGGGCTGTCGTTTGTGGTTATTAAGGCAACCGAGGGCGCTACCTATAAAGATTCGTTGTTCCATTATAACTATAAAACCAGCAAGGCCGAAGGCTATAAAACAGGTGCATATCATTTTTACAGGTTTTGCAGGGGTGGTGCCGAACAGGCACAAAATTTTATCGAACAGGTTCCGGTCGATTCAACGGATTTTCCGCCCGTAGTTGATCTGGAAAAGGGTGGTAACTGCAAAACCGATTTATCGAACGAGGCGTTCATGGCCGAAATACAAACACACCTTGATGTGTTGGAGAAGCATTACGGTAAACGTCCAATCCTGTATGTTACGCTTGAGTTTTACCGCGAATATCTGTCAAGTGCATTGCTGGATTATCCGCTTTGGATCAGGGACATCCGCAGAAAACCAACGCTTGAGCCGGGTCGCGAATGGGTTATCTGGCAATATGCCAATCGTGCGCGTGTGCGGGGTATCAATAAATTTGTTGACTTAAACGTAATTAATGGCGATTCATTTGAGATATTGGAATACGTGCAGTAGTTTTTTTTATCTTTGTCGTTTAATTGTTACAGAATTGAACCCCACTGAGTTTTGAGCCATACGTCCAAAACACTCAATCCGCGAACAACGTCAATTGTGCTCATGGTAGTGTTAGCGTTGCACGGACTGGCCGTTCATGCACCAGTTTTATCGCATAATAAATTTGTAATGCCTTCGGCTTTTGATGAAACCATTAAACAAATACAATCCGTAACCGTTAAGCCCGACCAGGAAGTTACATGGCGTACAATCGATCTGTTGATCTGGAAATCGGAGCGCGATGACAGCCATCTGTTGCGAAAGAAGGCCGAGTTTGTGGAAGCATACATGCCTGTAATCCGGCAGGCAGCCGATGCAAATGATATTCCGGCCATACTGTTGGCGGGCATCGCCTGGCGCGAGTTCGGTGGCGACCCGATGTGGATTGATGATGTTGCGTACCGGTTCCGGTTGTTCGACCACGCTGGCGATGCGTACATGATTAACACTACGCTTACCAAAAAACAAGAGCAAACATCGTTTGGAAATTTAAGCATACAGGTGAGGCGTGCGGCACAGGCATTAGGTTTTGATTATGATGAATTACCCGGGCATCAACACGAGCAACTTATTAAAATGCTGAAAGACCCTGTGCAGAATATTTTTATTGCCGCGAAGCACATTGCCGATATGCGGGATATTGATTTTTACGGGAAACCGGCATCGGCTTTAACGAACGATGAACTTAAAATCATTACCAGCCGGTATCATTTAGGGCCAGATTATTCGCTTGAGCAAGTTCAGGCCAATGCCGCGTATGGCGAGAATGTACTCAGGCGGTACAAACAATTAGCCACGCTGATTGACCCACAACCTGAGCCAGACCACGCATTGCTGGCAAAGCATACGCCCGCTTTATAACTGAATGGCTTATTGCAACAATTCGTACCGGGCTTTCCCCAGAAGGGTGAACTCTACAATAATTTTATGCTGATTGAAATTTGAATAGAGCAATTTTACGAGGTCGAGGTTTTGAATGTGATTAGCAAGCTGAAATCCATCTTCAAACTGTTCGGGTGTGTAAGCCAGTATTTCCAGAACATTTCCATTTCCGCCACGGTCGCCCAAACCTTTAATAAGTTTTGATATGTGTTCTTCGTAAGCCATAGCGCGTTGTTATACCGTGCGAATATACGGTTTGCCCGCCAGCTAACGAAACAGAAAAGCCCGTTCGCTATCAGCAAACGGGCTTTTCATTACCTAAACCTAACCTGATTTTTTTAGCTTAAATCTTTTTCAAGTGCATCGATTTTTGGTTGTGCTTCGCTTTTACCTAACGAAAGCGATATTTTGTAGAGTTCAAGCGCTTCGCGTTTAGCTTCTTTCTTTCTGCGCGGAGCGAAGTTGGTACGTTCGGCAACTTTTTCCATGGCCTTGGCCTGATCGAAATATAAATTGGCGGTGCTTACTTTGTTTTGCTCGTTGGTATCTTTCATCAGCGTTTCTAACGAGGTGATGTCGCTTTCGCGTATGCGGATAACATCATCTTTGGCCAATAGTGTCGAATCTTTTTGGGCGATGGCGCGTGCCATGGTTTCATTGTCGCTGCGGAACCTCGCCACTTCTAATTGCAATGCCGCAATTTCCTGCTGGCGCAGTTCCAGGTCGGCCTTTAAGCGTTTTACAGAAGCCGATAGCCCGGCTGCCGACTTCGATTTTTTCTCAAGATCAGCAATTTTCATTTGCGTGTCTTTAATGTATTGATTGATGTCGTTCAAACGCTCTGAATAATTGGCGTACGATGTACCCTCTACTACGTTTGCACGCAATACTTTACGGCTGGCATCGATGGAGTCGATTAATACGTTTACTTCTTTTAACTGCGATGCTTCCTGCTGGCTGGCCACGAGTTCGGTGTTCAGCGAGTCAATTTTAGACTGGAGTCTGGCTTTTTCTTTCGAGTCGCAACTAACCATGAGTGCGGCAACACTAAGGGCGAGTATTCCTGCTTTGATTGTTTTCATAACGGTTTATTTTTTACCTGTACTATTTCGATTTTGATGCCAATACGATTAACAGTGCTGGTAATACCTAAAAACAGGGTTGGATGGCTGTATCGGCCGGAAATGGCCTTTGTAGCAACACGTTCGTTGTGGAATTTATTCCTCAATCATTCCACACTTTCACTTTGCTGTTTCCACAAGTCCGTGTAAACGGTAACGAAAAAATACTGTTTTGTGTGGTAGTTTAATTGCCTGAACTTGCTAAACTAAATCCTTTGTATATGAAAATGTTTGGAATTATCCTGATCGTTGTCGGTGGACTGATGACGGTGTTTACCGGTTTTAATGTGATCACTAAAAAGGAAGTGGTTGATTTGGGCGCTGTTGAAATCAATAAGAAAGAAAAGACTCCCATTTACTGGTCGCCTGTAACGGGTGGTATTGTGCTGGCAGCCGGGGTAGTGGTGTTACTGGTAAGCAAAAGAAAGGGATAGTATTTTCTTGTTTAGGATGTTCATGCCGTTACCGCCAAACAATGGCGTAACGGTATGTTCGTTATTGAGCAATCGCCTGAAGAAAAGTTTCAGTGCCTTGTTCCAACGATATAATTAAGATTATTCGTTATGTTGCTCCATCTTCTGCTTGGCTTCTACACACCACAACAGTTCTTTTATAAACGGAGCAACACGTTTTTCGAGTGTTTGCTTATCGGACGGGTTGCCTTGTTCATCAAATAAATTGCTTACGTTGGGCATAGGGCACATGGCGGGTACTAACCACGCCTTGATTTTGAATAACGTAAACGCCAGCGATGTGATTACCTGCGTGCCGCCAAACACACCATTCGAAACCGTTGAAATGGCAATGGGTTTTCTGTGCCATTCGGCATATAATAAATCGATGGCATTTTTTAAACTGCCCGGGTAACCGCCATTGTACTCGGGTGTAACAATGATTACGCCATCGGCAGCTTTTATTTTTTCAGCGAATTCGACCGTTTCGGGTAATGGATTTTTCTGATAGCTGAGCCGTTCGTCAAATACCGGAAAGTTGTAGGTTTTCAGGTCGAGTATTTCTGCGGAAGAAAATTTATTTTGTTCAAGATAGTTTTTAAAATAAAGCGCTACGCGGTGGCTTGCGCGCCCGGTACGAACACTCGAAGACAGAATGGCGATGTGTGGCATAGTAAAATTAACTTAGTGAAGTGCTAAGTTTCTCATTTTTTTTGATTTCAAAAATAAATCCTGGAAGAAATCCGTAAATCTATAATTTAGGCGACAACCACAAAAAACCTGCAGCTATCAGAAAGGCTAAGTAAAACACAATCGGGCGAACAGGTTGATATACGATGTGTTGTGTGGCGGGTTTGAGTGAACCGGATAATTTTGCTAACTGGCTTTGCTGTTGTGCAATGCGCATAGCCCCCCACTCGCTGTCTGCACAAACAAACCATGTGTATTCGCGGTGCCCGTCAGTATCTTCTATTGTATGCCATCCTTCATTGCCTGCCCAAACATTGGAATGCCACAGGTTTTGAATTTCTTGATCTTCCATGAGTGGAAGATCAAGACTATCCAGCCTTAGCGTAGGTTTACTTTCGGACGATAAAATATCGAAGGCAACAGGCTCATCGGTATAAACCGGAAAAGGTGTTTTACGTTGTACGGAGTAATTTTGTAACGCTTCACGTGCATTTTGCGTTAGCAGATCAGCCCAAATACCGGCATATAGTTCGGGGTTACCGGCTAATTGCAGACGATAGGTATCAGTTAGTAATTGAAAACCGATTTTACCTAAACCAACAGACTGATAACCGGTAATTATTCGTTGCGATGGCTCGGTTAGTATAGGAACTAATTTTTGTTGAGATGTAACAGTAATTGCTTTGGCAGGATATTTTATTTTTTGCGTATTGACTGTAATCCGGGCTGTATCATGTTTAACGGCCGTTGTGGTTATGGAAAGAAAGTTTTTGGTGTTCGTGGATAGATCCGAGTCAATCAGGGTAATTAACCCTAATCCGTTAAATACAGCCTGTTTCAGTTCGCGCTGTTGCTGACCGGTAAGTGAGGCAAGGGTAGCGGCAGGAGCAATTACGAGATCAAAACCTCCAAGACGTTTAGCGTCAAGTACGTCTAAGTTTCTCTTGCTCATGTTTACAAACGCTGTCCGGTATTTGTTTTTCGATATGCCGGTACGCAATGCGATTTGGTGTTTATCTATTTCCAAGTAGTTTTTCAGAAAGCGTGTTTCGGCCGTAGGGTAATCGTTTAGTATTAAAATGGATAACGGTTTTTGGGGCGCAACTACTAAGGGCACGCGCTCGTGGTACACGGTGTTGCCTGAACTGTCGTGTGCGGATAAGGTATAAAGAACAGTGCCTTCGGTTTTTGGAGTAAACGATAATGAAAACGTGGTAGAAGTATTCGGTTTTACATACACCGAATCTTCCGTAACCGATGGCCCGGTAAGTTTTAGGTGATACGTTTTAGCGTAAGCATTGAAGCTGCCGGTGATAAAATTTTTCTTATGGATATAATATTTCTGTTGTTGATTGGCGATATACGTGAAACCTTCGGGCAGAGTAGAAGGGAAATATCGGAAAGCCGATGTGTCAAGGTAGGGAATGGCGTAGGGTGGTAAACCATCGCCTAATAAAAATATATTTCCGTTAAGCGAACTGAGGTCGCGATAGTTTTTGAGTGTTGTCGCTTTCGGATGGCGCAATGTATCGGATAGCGTGTATAACTGACTGGTAGGATGTTGTTCGGTTAAGCTATCGAGTATGTGCTGATCGAAGTTGTGGGTAAGAATAATATAGTTGGTTGTTTTATGTACTTTTAATGCGGGTTTGGTTAACAGTCCGGTCAAAGCAAGCAAGGCTATGAATAATGCCACAAGACGCAGCGTATAAAATTTTTGTTTTCGTTTTGTTTCTAACCATACCAAAATGAAAAATAACAGCAGTGCACCAACGGTGATCCAGACAAGCGAAAATTCTGTTTCGAAACGCATCACATTCATGGTTCAAGCTGTAATTGGCGGATAAATTCCTGATCGAAGGCGTGCAATGATTTGCTTTTTTGTGTTGCCGTGGCCGGTTGTTTTGGCAAAGCACGCCAATATGCACTGCGCAGGACGATTAAATGTTGTTGTAACGCTCCATGTTCCTGCGTTGTTATGCCTTGTAATGCTGAAAGCCCCTCTAACAAGGCTGGGTTTTCAAGTGCTGCTGCGGCTAATTCATTTCCTGATTGCAACAAAATACGTTTGTGCTGTTCGGTAAGTTTAGGGTCGGGATTTGATAATAGCGCTTCGGTTACCTGTAAAGCGGCATACAAATCAGGATAGTGCTTTTTAACAATTGCTTCGTAAGCGTACACGGTGTTGCGAATATCCTGTAAATCGGCACTTAAGCGTTTTTCTTCTTTGATCGGTGGCGGGTCAAAGCCTGTACGGTGTACATAAATGCGGGAGTCGTTGCTGATTTCTTTCAGGAGTTTTAATGCAGTGTATTGATAGGGCAGCGACTTTTGAGGCTCGTACAACCGCAGGTACAGTTCGGCATCCCACATCTGCGTAAGGGCAGCTTTCAGCTTTAGCTTAATTGATTCGAAAAAAAACGTTGCTGACTCTTCATTGTCGTGGTTGTGCATGAAAGCATCCATCAGGTTTTCTTTTTTGTCGGGATCGTTGTTGTTGTCATGTGCATGATTGTGTGTAAGTGCATTCTTTTTCTGATCGACTAAGTTGTGCTCATTTTCAGTATCGTGCTGATGGCCGAACGATTTGGCTAAGTTTTCTATTTTTTTCTCGTGGCTTTCCTCGTGGTCATGATCGTGGTCGTGATCATCTTCGGGCGCAATATGTTCGGCCGGCCCGATACCGCTTTCAAATTCTTCACCCATAAACTGACCGTAGCGTAAACGAAGCACTTTTTGATCGTACCCTAATTCGTTGCTTTTAAAGGCGAAGTCTTTTTTGCTGATCGATTTCTGTTCAGTAATCAGTTTTTCGGTATCGATGATAATTTGCCGCTGACTTCTGAAATATTCGGGCATGAGGTCAACACCCAGTCCGCCATCCGATACCATCACATCCTGCGCTGTATCCTGAAGCATTACAAAATAGGTTTCGGTTCGTGTACGGTTGGCAACAGGTGTTTTATTATCGAATGCTTCGATGTAAAAATATAGCTCATCGCCAGGTTCCATGCCCATTTGTTGCAGATTAATGGTGCGTTTTAACTGTTGTGTTTTGCCGTGTATGCCGTTGGGGGTCACAAAATTTAGTTTTTCTTCCCGGAATTTCACCGATTCGCCACTGCCTTTGCTTACCGTTGCGATGATGTATGCATCGGTTAATCCGTAATCATCTGTAAGCAAAGGATTAACATCGATTTCCTGTTTCGAATCGAAAGCCAATTCGGTAAACTGGTTAATGCCCGATAATTTAATTACCGGAGGCTGGTCGGGTACGATCTCTGTTTTATAAAATTCAGACGAACGCCACACACTATCATACCATGCTAATTGATAAAAACCGTTTTTGGTTATGGTGTTTGTAAGGCTCCAGCCATCGTTCGATTGTTTTAGCGATATGGAATCATGCGATGATGAAATGAAAACAACACGCTTTACAGGTTGCGTAAGCACTAATTGCCATAATACATCGCTGCCTTCCGGAACCGTAATGTTAAAATCATTCGCTGCATATTTTTTAAGAGAGGTATAACCCGGAGGGGTAATAATTAACTGAGCGCTTTTGATTTCGGATGGTAATTGTTTGATAAATGTTTTGTGTATCGGTGTATTTTCGAGGATTTGTTGGGTTTGTGTTTCTGTCAGCTTAATATTGAAATAATAAATGCTTATTAGCGCAATAAGCGCAACCGTGCAGATAACAGCATTTGTTTTAATACGATTGGGGAATTGGATAACAGAAAAGGTGTTGTTCAGACTGCGGAGTGTTTTATGTTGCTGGAGTTGCAACAAGGGTGTAAGAGCGGCACGGTCTGCCAGTAACAAATCGGTACTGCCATGCAGTTGTGTATAATGTGTGTTGAGATAACCGGCAATATGTTGCTCAGTAACGATATGCGGCTTTAACGAAAAAAAGTATGTAAGAGCAGTGCACACCGATAAACCAATAGCCACACTTAGTTGTACTGCCGTACTGCCGTCAAACAATAATGCAAAACACCAGCCCATGATACCCGCTGCAAGCGAAAATAAGATAAGCTCGGTTGTGCGCAGTAACCGGTAACGCCTTTTTAATGTGGTTAATATGGTGATACCCGAATTCATTGTTTTCGGTAGAAAGCCAAAATGCGTTCGGTACTAAATAACAGCACGATCAGTAAAAATAAAATGCTGTTGGCCGATTGATTTTGTATTTCGGTAACGGATGCGTGTTGATTACCCGTTTTAGACCATGCCCAGGCATCGGTGATGGATATATCTCTTTTTTTTGGCGATGGCTCATTCGCAAAAAGAATTTGCGCCAATCGAACGGTGAGGTGATTGGTAAGGGCAACGTTTTCATCTAACCGTTGCGTGATTATCCATTGGTTTGCGGTTATCGGAGTCAATAATTCTTCGAAAGTGTTTTCACGGTACGTGATCAGCTTGCCCGGATAATCCGGTGCGGGGTTATCGCTTAACCAGATTAACCAATTGCTTGTATTGGAAATGGTAAAATTTTTAGCGGGTACTATATTCAGTTGAATGTTCTTTGAAGCCGAAGTGCGTAATGCCTTCAATGCGGCCGTTAGTATTTTTTGATCGTACCGAAAGGCTTCGTCATATACCAGCGTAATGTGGAGCGTATCTTTTGTATTTACAGGAATTATTCCTTGTGCAGATTCGGTAACAGGGAAGGGGATCCATCGAACGTTATCCGGCAGTGTAATTCGTTTACCTTTAAATGATGCTAAATTATTTTTTGCGATAACGATGGCCTCTACACGGGGCATCGAAGCAAGTTCCTGAACCGATTTGTAATAATCAGGTTGTCGAAGTGTGTCTGTTTCGGTTGGTAATGGCGGAAAGCCCGGCTGCAATGCACGAGCAACGTATCCGTTTTCGGATAATGAATCGAGCAAGGTCTGGATGTGCGGGTTTGTTCGTAAACCGTTTTCAATAACAATCCATTTTGTTTTTTCGGTCGGTGAGATCGAATTCCAAATCAATCCGCAAAGAAAAAATGTAATGGCCAAAAGAAGTAGGCAACGCACCAATAGCAAGACTAATTCGTTAAGTTTAATGCTGCTGAATTTACTGGTAGCGGTTTCGGTGAGGAAACGTGTACTGCCTACAAGGATTGTTTTTCCTTCTTTACGACTGAGTAAATGAATACCAATCGGGATCAACAATCCGGTTAACGACCAGAGCCATATCGGGTTTGCAAGATTCATCGTGCTAACATTTTTCGGCCTTTTAAGAAATCACGAAGTGTTTTTTCTACGCTATCGTTCAATATAACGGCACTGTAATTAATGCCCTTTTCCAAAAGTGAATTTTTCAATTCGGCATTCCAGGTTTCGAATTGCTGTTTGTACTCTTTTTGTTTTACGGCAGTATCTACTTTTACCCGTGTACCGGTTTCGAGGTCTTCGAATGTAAAGGCTCCGTTATACGCTAAGGATTGTTCTTGTTGCCCTGCTATATGGAAAACAAGCACTTCGTTTCGTGAAGTTTTTAGCCGGGTTATAAAATCAGGTAAGTCGTTATGCTGATCGTACAGGTCGGTTATGAACACAATCATTTCTTTACCTGTATGGCCGATAAGCGTTTCCATGTTTTGCCCGCCCTGCCATGTGCCTTCGCCTTTCAGGTTTACAAGCGCTTGGATGAAACGCATAAACTGTTGTTGCTCGAATCGCGGCTGGACGATCTGTAAATTTTTGTTGTTAATGCCAAATAAACCAATACTGTCGGATTGCTTTCGGGCAAGGTAACCCAATGCAGCAGTCATTACCTTGGCGTACTGTAATTTGCTTATACCGCTTTCGGTGTATTGCATCGAACGGCTTGCATCTACTACAAACTTAATGGTAATGTTGGTTTCAATTTCTGAGAGTTTTACAAAATAGCGCTCGCTGCGCGCATACATCTTCCAGTCAAGCAAACGAAGGTCGTCACCGGGTTCATAGCTTCGGTATTGGCTAAACTCCTGGCCAATACCAATCGATTGACTTTTATTGCCTCCACTGATGAACCCCTCTACAATAATGCGCGCGATCAGTTCAAGACCGTTTACGGTGTTGATTACTTCGGGTGTGAACAAATTTTTTAATTGCGGGTTCACGGTGTGTTTCGTGTAGCGACCGGTAATGTGTTGAGTAGATGTTCAACTACCTGAACGGATTTAATGCCTTCGGCTTCTGCGCGGAAGTTGGTAAGAATCCGGTGACGCAACACGGGCATGGCTACCGCGCGAATGTCTTGTTCGGTTACGGAAAAATTTCCGTGCATGAATGCCCGGGCTTTGGCTGTTAAAATCATGGCCTGCCCCGCACGCGGCCCGGCACCCCAGCTTACCCAGTCTTTCACATAGTTTACATCGGTTTGTTCAGGCCGTGTTGCCCGCACTAACCGGCTTACATAATCCACAAGGGTATCGTTGATGTGTACTTCACGAACTAACTTTTGCGCCAAAAGCAACTGCGTGCTGTCGATGGCTTTGTTGATTTTTTCGCGCTTGCTCCCTGTTGTGCTCGTCAGGATTTGTTTTTCATGCTCTGCCGTAGGGTAGCTAATGCGGATGTATAATAAGAAGCGGTCGAGTTGAGCTTCGGGCAATGGAAACGTTCCGGCTTGTTCAATCGGGTTTTGTGTGGCTAATATGAAAAAAGGTTTTTCCAACTTATGCGTTACACCCGCGTATGTAACTTCAAACTCCTGCATGGCTTCCAGCAAGGCCGATTGTGTTTTAGGGGAGGTACGGTTGATCTCATCGGCCAGGATGATGTTTGAGAAAATAGGCCCCTGGTTGAATTTGAAAAAGCGTTTGCCCGTAGCATGGTCTTCTTCTAAAATTTCGGTACCGATAATATCCGAAGGCATGAGGTCGGGCGTGAACTGAATGCGCCTGAATTTTAAATCAACAGCTTCTGCCAGCGTTCGGATCATTAAGGTTTTTGCCAAACCCGGTACGCCTTCTAAGAGGGCATGACCACCGGCCAGGAACGTTATGAGCAACTGTTCGATGGCTTCTTCCTGCCCGACAATAATCTTGCTGATTTCTTTTTTGAGATCGTTAAGTTGCCGGATGAGTTGTTGTACTTCGGCTTCTGTTTGTTGTAAAGATGTATTCATAAAAACAATTAAGCGGTTAGCGCATACATGATAATGTTTACACTAAACCGGGTATTATCAATTCGGTAAAAGCGTTTATTTCTGAAATCGTAGTCCCATTCACAACCGTAATCTTTATTGCTGTAAAGCACTGCAATTTTTCCATTCACTTCAATGGCTTTCAGGTAATCGTGGATGAGATCATCGCCCCAGCCGTTTAATTCCTGCGATGTGGCCGGGGGGCCATCGAAAGTGAAGAAACTGGAATACAGCGGATGGTTTTTCGGAATTTTCTTTAATGCGTTTGCACCAAAGCACCGTTCCATTTGTGCTTCAAACGATTTGGCAAACAAACCGTCAATATCGTGGTTGCAGTCGTCCACAAATACAAAGCCACCGTTGTTTACATATTTTTCAAAGTTAGTTCGTTCCTGCGCGGTAAACTCTACCAGCTTGTGCCCGCTCAGGTAACAGAACGGACAATTAAAAATTTCGTCAGAACTTAACGGGATGATGTTTTCCTGCGTATCGACCAGCAGGGTAGTATATTCCACCAGCGAGTTTAACACGTTTGAAGGCATACGCTGATCGACATCCCAGTCGCCCGACTCATACTGCAATCGTGTGAAGAAAAATTTATTTTGTTCCGGCCTGCCCACGTTGAAAGATTGGATTTTAAATCTACTAAAGGAATAGAAATTATACAGGCGGATAAAAATTGATAAAACAAAAAATCCCCTGCTTATGCAGAGGATTTTTCAATTTAAAGTACAGGTATGTTACACCGCATCCGACAAACTTGAGAAGGTAAAGTCACGGATTTTCATGGCGGGCATCAGCATCGACCCTCCAAAACCTCCGCCCACGCGCACTTGTTTGCCTAATGTTTCGAGGTTGTTGAGCATGATGATCGGGCTTTCGTTGAAGCGGAAATTTTTAATCGGGTGCTTGATTTTTCCGTTTTCGATGTAGAATGTTCCATCGCGGGTTAGCCCTGTATATAATAATGTTTGCGGATCGACCGCGCGGATATACCAGAAGCGCGTTACCAGCACGCCTTTCTTCGTGTCTTTGATCATGTCTTCAATAGAAGCGTTGCCCCCTTGCACAATCCGGTTTCCCGGAAAGGGTGTAGGCTCAACACCTTTTTGCTGTGCCCAGTAACGATCATAAAAAAGATTAGACACGACTCCGTTTTTGATCAAGTCCATTCGCTTACGCGGTAAACCCCCGGCCTGGTTGGCTGCGGGTACTTCTTCATTCCACGGATCAGTATAAATGTTTATCCGTTCATCAACTAATTTTTCGCCCAACTTTGTGCCTCCGCCTTTTTTGGAAAGGAAGCTGCGGCCTTCATCGGCCTGACGTGCATTCATGTTTAACATTAAACCGATCAGATCAGCGGCAGCGTTAGGCTCTAAGATTACGGTGTATTTACCCGGCTCAATAGCTTTGGCGTTACGCGACTTCAGTGCTTTTTCAATGGCAATTTGCGATGCTTCGGCTGTATTGAGTTTCGATACATCGTTAAAATTGCGTGCTACCCAGCCCGAACCAGTGCCATCGTTAGTACGCATGGTAACCGTAAAGTTTACACTTGTTGCCTGGTTGTAGGTGAACAATCCTTTGCTGTTCATGCCTGCTGAGAAACCCCGGTTGTCTTCCAGAAAGCCTGCGGATGTAACATCTTTTTTAGCGGCAGGCTCAATGCTGTTAGCGGCAGCCTGCGCGCGGTATTCGGGTGTTATCTTCGCAGTTGATTCAATAAAGGTTTTGGTTTCGGGGCCATATGTTTGCGGGCCGAGCGGTTCCATAAACTCGGGGTTTTCGGGCGCAAGTTTTGCCAGTTCTTCGGCACGCCTTACCACTTTTTCGAGCGAGGCATCGTCAAACTCGTTGATGCTGGCTGCGCCTGATTTTTTACCATAGTACGTTTGTACCGATAAACTTATGTTGCTGTCTTCACCGGCTGTGGAAACACTGTTCCGCGCATAGCGGATGTTGCCTCCATCGTTTCCGTTAAGACCAACCTCAATGCCATCGGCCTGAGAAAATCCTACCACTTTTTCGAGGATTTTTTTAGCGTCTTCTTTTGAAAGTATTGCCATAATTTATTTACGATTTAAGAATTTTGATATACAATTTTAGATTGTTCTTCCGGTGTTGATTACGTTAACACCATTGAAACGAGTAGTGGCCGATCCGTGCGAAACCGCATTTGACTGACTCGGCTGGCCTTTGCCATCGTTAAAGGCTCCGCCCAAACGGTAATCACGTTCGTCACAAATCTGTACGCACGAATTCCAGAACTCCTGTGTGTTGGCCTGATAGGCCACATCTTTTAACATGCCTGCAATTTTTCCGTTTTTGATTTCGAAGAACAGCACACCACCAAACTGGAAGTTGTAGCGTTGCTGATCGATCGAGAACGAACCGTCTTTAACAATGTAAATGCCCTTTTCAACACCGGCAATCATTTGATCGGGCGTGAGTGGCTGTTTGCCTGCTTGTAACGATACATTGGGCATACGCTGGAACTGCACATCGCTCCAGCTTTGTGAATAACAGCAGCCATGCGACTCATTTTGACCGAGTATGCTCACCTGATCGCGAATGGCCTGGTAGTTTACCAGTACACCATCTTTAATCAAGTCCCACTGTTTGCATTTCACGCCCTCATCATCATAACCTACATTGCCCAGCGAACCAACTTGCGTTTTGTCGGCAACGATGTTTACAATGTTGCTGCCGAATTTAAAATTTTTCGATTTCCATTTATCTAACGTTAAGAAACTTGTGCCGGCATAGTTGGCTTCATAGCCCAATACGCGGTCAAGCTCGGTCGGGTGGCCCACCGACTCGTGAATGGTTAACCATAAGTGCGAAGGCTCTAATACTAAATCGTATTTGCCCGGCTCAACCGATTTGGCGGCAATCATTTCTTTGCTTTGTTCGGCCGCCAGGGTTGCATCTTCTACGATGTCGTACGATTTGTTGTACAGCGTGATACCGCCCGGCCCCTGTATTTTATCTTCGGCTTTTCCATCGAGGTACTCGTAACCCATACCAACCGGTGCGCTGAATGCCGACCGGTTTTTAAACTGCCCCGAGGCGCGATCGATGCGCGATACCGAAAAGTTTGGCCAGATGCGGAATACATCCTGATCGATGTACGAACCTTCACTGGATGCAAAATACTTTTGTTCGTTTACCAGAAATATCTGACTGTTTACAAAGTTGGCGCCTTTTTCCATGGCTTTTGCGTTGGCATTCAACAGTAAATCAACTTTGTCTTTAATCGGAACCTCAAAGCCGTTTTTAACAATCGGTGTTTTCCAACTCACCTCACCGTATGCTGGTGTTGCGGCTAACTTAACAGGTTCTTTTTGAAATTTTGAGTTTGCTTTCGCAATGGATACGGCTTGTGCCGCAATGCGTTTGATGCCGTTTTCGGTAACATCGTTACCGGCCGCAAACCCCCAGGTGCCGTTGGCAATTACACGAATGCCAATGCCATACGACTCGGTATTGGCAATGCCCTGCACACGTTGTTCGCGTGTACTCACAAACTGGTTGAGGTAACGCCCGATGCGTACATCGGTGTAGGTTGCACCAGCGGCACGGGTAACATTGAGCGCGATGTCGGCTAACTGTTTTTTCAGGCCGGCATCAAGCCCCGGCTCTAACAATTGCTCCACGCTTACCGCATTACCAAATGATGTGAAGGGCATCATCATAGCCCCTGCACCCATTCCGGCAAGCTGGATAAAATCTCGTCTTTTCATTTTTAGTTGGTGGTTTAGTAAGGTTGTTCGTTTTTGGTTGTTAGTTGATAGTCGATAAACCAACAACTGATAACTAAAAACGAACAACTAAAATTAAATTGTTCTTCCTGTATTAATCACGTTCACACCATTAAAGCGTGTTGTTGCACTTCCGTGCGATACCGCAGATACTTGTGAAGGCTGGCCTTTGCCGTCAAAGAACGACCCAAACAAACGGTAATCGTTTTCATCGCATATTTTGGCGCAACTGTTCCAGAATTCCTGCGTGTTCGACTGGTACGCCACATCATTGAGCATACCGGCAATTTCACCGTTTTTAATTTCGAAGAATGCCGTGCCGCCAAACTGGAAATTATACCGTTGCTGATCGATAGAGTACGACCCACGACCGGCAATGTAGATACCTTTCTCTACATCTTTAATCATTTGTGCGCTTGAGTAAGGTTCTTTGCCGGGTTTTAACGATACGTTCGGCATACGCTGAAACTGTACATCGTTCCAGCTTTGTGAATAACAACATCCGTGCGATTCGGTTTGCCCCAAAATGCCTACCTGATCACGAATAGCCTGAACGTTTACCAGCACCCCGTCTTTAATAATATCCCAGCTTTTGCATTTCACACCCTCATCATCATAACCAACAGCCCCCAGCGAACCGGGTTGTGTTTTATCGGCTACAATGTTTACGATTTTACTGCCGTATTGAAACTTGCCGAGTTTATCTAACGTGGCAAAGCTTGTTCCGGCATAGTTGGCTTCGTATCCTAAAATACGGTCTAACTCGGTAGCGTGGCCAATAGATTCGTGAATGGTTAAACCTAAGTGGTTGGGTTCAAGCACCAAATCGTATTTACCCGGCTCTACCGATTTTGCCGCGATCATTTCTTTTGCCTGGCGTGCTGCGATGCCTGCATCTTCAATCATGTCGTAGCTGTTTTTGTACAGTACCGTTCCGCCAGGGCCTTGTAGTTTGTCTATTGATTTGGGCATTAGGTATTCAAAGCCCATGCCCATCGGAGCGCTCATGGCATCGCGTGTTTTAAATTTTCCGGATGCACGATCGGTTACCGATACGCTAAAGTTTGGCCATATCCGGTGGATGTTCTGATCGATGTACGAGCCATCGGTGGAAGCAAAATACTTTTGTTCGTTAATCATGAACAGGTTGGAGTTAACAAAGCTGGCTCCGTTTTGTAAGGCTGCCGCATTTGCGCTCAGTAACAGATCAACTTTATCGGCTACCGGAATTTCAAACGCATTTTTTTGAATGGGTGTATTCCAGGTTACTTCGCCATAGCTTTGTACGGGTGCCAGTTTTACAGGTTCTTTCTGGAATTTCGAGTTTGCTTTGGCAATGGCAACCGCTTGCGTGGTGGCGTTTTTGAGGCCATCGGCTGTTACGGTGTTGGTCGCAGCAAACCCCCATGTACCGTTGGCAATTACACGTATGCCCACACCAAACGACTCGGAGCTTTGAATACCCTGAATCCGTTTTTCGCGTGTAGCGACCGATTGGTTCAGGTAACGGCCAATGCGTACATCGGCATAGGTGGCGCCCAACGATTTAGCCGTGTTTAAGGCAACATCGGCTAATTGCTTTTTTTGTGCGGGTGTGAGGCGTGCCTCCAGCAATTGCTCTTCGCTGATAACGTTTCCCCATGAAGGGAAGGGTAGTAGCACACTGCCCAAACCTAACCCCGCTAATTGAACAAAATCTCTTCTTTTCATAGTATGCTTTAAGCTATCGATGTATGTATTTCGGAAGTGGAAAATAGAAAGCGCAACCGGCAAAATCCTGATTTTAGGAATAGCGGGTATTACTTTATTTAAAAGGTAAAGCGGTGTTTTGGGGATTGAATTTCCCGGAAATAAAAAAGTCCTGACAAAACTGCCAGGACTTCTATAACCTAATAGTAACGCAGATTACTTCAGCGTAAACTCAGCTTTTTTTACATCGCGTGAGTTTGTGCCTACAAAAACATGAAACTTACCAGGCTCTGAGCCAAAGCTCAAATCAGATTTATAAAACGAAAGGTCTTCGTTTGTAAGGTAAAAGGTAACGGTTTTTGTTTCACCGGCTTTAATGAATACTTTCTCAAACGCTTTCAGTTCTTTTACCGGGCGCGTAACAGAAGCTACCAGGTCGCGGATGTAAAGCTGTACCACTTCTTTGCCATCGCGTGTGCCAGTGTTGGTGACATCAACGGTTACCCGGATCGAATCGGCAGGGATCATCTCATTTTTATCAAGTGTGATCTCGCTGTACTGAAATGTTGTATAGCTTAATCCGTAACCAAACGGATAAACAGGATCGTTGGAAACATCTAAATAATTCGACCGGAATTTTTGGAACCATTGCCCTTCCGGTAACGGACGGCCAGTGTTTTTCTGTCCGTAATACATTGGTAACTGCCCAACGTTTTGAGGGAAGGTAGTCGATAACTTGCCCGAAGGGTTAACATCACCAAACAGAACATCGGCAATGGCATCACCGGCTTCACTTCCGCCAAACCAAACGTTTATAATGGCCGGTACGTTTTCGCTTTCCCATTTTATGGCGAGCGGTCGGCCGGTGAACAATACTAATACTACGGGTTTGCCGGTAGCCAGCAAGGCTTTGAGTAATTCCTTTTGTGTATCGGGAATATCGATGTTGCTGCGGCTCGATGCTTCACCGCTCATTTCGGCAGCTTCACCTAATGCCGCTACAATAACATCGGCACCGCGTGCAATTTTAAGGGCTTCTTTGCGGATAACCGATGCGGGGCGTTTGTCGCGGTGTAATGTTTTACCGAACAGGGTTGAGTTGTTCTCTAATTTTTCATCATCCGTAAGGTTAGAACCTTTGGCATATACGATTTTGGCCTTGCCGCCAACAGCTTTCTCAAGCCCGGCACGCAACGAAATGGATTGATCGAACTTGGCGGCCACACTCCACGTACCGGTCATATTTTCTTTTGCATCGGCCAACGGCCCTACCAGCGCAATGGTGCCCGATTTTTTTATTGGCAGCGTGTTCTTATCGTTTTTCAGCAATACAAAACTTTGCGCGGCAATGCTGCGGGCTTCGGCACGGTTTGCTTCGGTGAATACATCGGTTTTTGCCCGGCTTTCATCACAATATTTGTAAGGGTTTTTGAAAAGCCCTAATTCAAACTTGGCGCGTAAAATTCTGCGGCAGGCTTCGTTGATCTGGGCTTCGGTGATTTTTCCTTCATCCAATGATTTTTTAAGTGTACCTAAGAAACCTTCGGCTACCATATCCATGTCTAACCCGGCTGTAAGCGCTTTCGCGGAAACATCTTGCAGGTCTTCACCGTAACCATGGTCGATCATTTCAGAAACTCCGGTGTAATCCGAAACGATAAAACCGTTAAAACCCCATTGCTTGCGAAGCACATCGGTGAGTAACCATTTGTTGGCCGTTGCCGGAATACCGTCAATCTCGTTAAACGAGGCCATCACACTTCCCACACCGGCATCGACTGCCGCTTTATAGGGTAGAAAATATTCGTTATACATGCGGTTGCGGCTCATATCGGTTGTGTTGTAGTCGCGGCCAGCTTCGGCAGCACCGTATAAAGCGTAATGTTTTACACACGCCATGATGGTATTGTTGCCTGAGTAATCTTTACCCTGATAACCGCGCACCATCGCTTGTGCGATCAAACTGCCGAGGTAAGGGTCTTCACCACTGCCTTCGGATATTCGCCCCCAGCGGGCATCGCGCGAAATATCTACCATAGGCGAGAAAGTCCAGTTGATGCCATCGGCACTGGCCTCTTGTGCGGCAATGCGCGCGCTGCGTTCAATCAGTTCCATGTCCCAACTGCAGCTTAACCCTAACGGGATGGGGAATACGGTTTCGTATCCATGAATAACATCCATACCAAAGATCAACGGTATTTTAAGACGACTCTTTTCGACAGCAATGCGTTGCACTTCTTTGATTTTGGCAACACTTTTTATGTTGAACAACCCGCCTACTTTTCCTTCTTCAATTTTTCTGCCGATGCCGGAGCTTTGGGCTTGTCCGGTTACGATGTCACCGGCACCTGCGGGAAGATTAAGCTGCCCGATTTTTTCTTCGAGCGTCATGAGTGCCAACAGCGAGTCGATTTGTTTGGCATAAGGATCGTTGAGTGTTCTTTTATGATCGGTTGTGAAGGCAAATGCAACTAACACAAGTATTGCAGTGAATAATTGTAGAGATAGGGATTTCATAAGCGTGTGTTTTCGAAAACGAAACGGATAAGGTTAAGTATTAATAGGTAAAACCAAGTTTGGTTAAGCCGGCCTGCACTTCGGGCGCCTGCATAAAGAGTTTCCAGAGTAATCCGGTGCGGTGGTTCTCGATCATTACCGGTATGGGGCCCTGGTCGATGGCGAGGTATCGCGGCAACAACCATTTGTCGGAAAAACTAAAGGCATCGTAGGGGCCATACACCCCGATTAAACTGTCGCGTGACGGGGCGTACATGAATTTCAAAAACTTCATGCTTTCTTCGGGCGTGTAGGGGAAAGACGAAAGCGCTGCGGTGGGTGAAATAACCCCGAGGTCATCGGAGGGGTTATGGCCTGCATAGCCTTTTGTAGAATAGCTTGATGTAAAGCCCCAGCAGTTTTCACCGTAACCTTCGTAGTGTTTAGGGTTGTCGATGGCATAACGGTAGTTAATGAGCGTATGGTTTTTGTTAACATCCCAATAGTTTCCGTACCGGTCGCTGAGGTTGCGCGGGTCTAATCCTAAATAAGAATAGTGTGCCCAAAACAACGGGCCTACCGGGTTGCCATCGTGTTCGTAATGATCGACAATGGTGGGCAGATCATAAAAAACACGATCGGTTTTAATACTGTCGTTGCGTGCCCAGCCTTCGTGATACACTTCGGGTTTAATGCCATGGGTGGGCGATGAGGCGGCCAGCACGTAGGTGATTAAACATTCGTTATACCCGCCAATAGGGAAGTTCATTCCCCACGCATATTCGGGCGACCAGTGCCAGTACAACACATCTTCGCCACGGGTGTACCAGTTCCAGTCTATTTCGCGCCAGAGTTTGTCGATTTTGGCTGCCAATGCTTTTTCCTGTTCGTTGCCGTCTTTAAAATATTCGCGCACGGTTAATAAACCCTGCACTAAAAAAGATGTTTCGACTAAATCGCCTCCGTTATCTTTTTTGCCAAACGGTTTTACTTTTCCGGTTGTGCCATCAATCCAGTGCGACCACACCCCGTGGAAACGATCGGCTGTATCTAAGAAGTTGACAATTTTTGTGTAGCGTTCTAATGCCTGTTTGCGTGTAATGAAACCGCGTTCAATACCTACTAATATGGCCATCAGCCCGAAACCTGAACCTCCGGTGGTAACAACGTGCTGGTCGTTTTGCGGGTAGATGCCATCCATGTGCGTACGTTCTTTGGCGAGGCCGGATGTTTCTTCGGCATTATCCCAGAAATACTGAAAGGTTTGGTATTGCACCAGCGTGAGCAATGAGTCGTTACTGATGGCGAGCGAATCGTTTTGAAGTGAAGCTTTTTTATCGGAACAGGCTGTTGCAAAGCAGAGTAAGGCAACAGTTAGTGCGGGGATAAGCGAGAGAATGTTTTTGCGGTAGATCATATATAAATAATTAGTACGTAAAGCCAAGTTTGGTTAGTCCGGTTTGTATTTCGGGGGCTGACATAAACAAATCCCACAAAAGACCTGTCCGGTAATTTTCGATCATTACAATAACAGGTCCCTGATCAATGGCGAGGTAGGAGTTAGCGATCCATCCCTGATTAAGGTTAAAGGCATCGTAAAACCCGTACTCACCCAATAGCTTATCGCCCATTATATAGTAAAAATATTTTAATGCGGCCATCGATTCGTCAGGGGTATAGGGAAATGCCGATAGTGCTGCCGTTGGCGTAATTACACCAAGATCGTTGGTAGGTGAGTGGGCGCTGTACCCCTGATGGTTGTCGCTGGCGGTTAAGCCCCAACTGTTCTCACTATATCCCCAATAATTTTTAGGGTTGCGTACGCAATATTTGTAATTAATAAGTGTGTGGTTAGTGTTTTGTTCCCAGTAATTAGCGTATTCATCTTCAAGATTTCGGGGGTCTAACCCTAAAAATGAATAATGTGTAAAGAAAAGAGGGCCGCCATAGTCAAACCCGAGTGGGAGCACAGTGCCTTCGTATGTTCTTCCATTGCGCATACCGCCATTGCTTGCCCAGCCTGCTGTATAAACTTCTTTTGGGATGGTATTATCTTCGGGTGCGGCTGCGGCCAACACGTAGGTGATTAAACATTCGTTCCAGCCTTTTACCTGATGATTCATAGCCCACTCTTTATCGGGCGACCAGTGCCAGTACAATACGTTTTGATTGTTGCGCCTGTACCAATCCCATTCAACCCCATGCCATAGTGCATTAATGCGGTCGATCATCAGGTGTTCTTCGGGCACGGCATCGTTTAAATACTGGCGGAATGTTATTACCCCCTGAACCAAAAAAGCAGTTTCTACGAGGTCGCCTCCGTTATCGTTGGCACTAAAGGGTATTACTTTGCCGGTGTTGCCATTGATCCAGTGCGACCATGCACCATGAAAACGGTCGGCAGTTTCGAGGAAGGTTAAAATTTTGTTCATCTGATCAAGCCCCTGCTGGCGTGTGATAAAATCACGTTCCATACCTACAATAAGAGCCATAATACCGAAACCGGAGCCACCGCTGGTTACCAGGTTGCCCGATGTATTCCGTTCGCGTGCCATACCACTGTTGGGTTCGGCAAAATGATAAAAGTATTTGAATGTTCTTTGTTGTATAACCGACAACAAGTCGTTGGTGTTGTCGTTGTCGCTGTCTTCATCAGCAATGAGATCGAATTTGGGGGTTGGGTCAAGTTGCGTAATGAGTTTAGTCATTAACAGGCTCCCGAATGTTTTATTGGCAGCAGATGTGAGGGCTTCATCGATGTAAAACGTATAACTTTTGAAAAAGCCAAGCGGTGAGGCCGGGGTTACGGTAACAGTGCTGTCGCCATTGGTGTATGCAAAGTTTACCGGTATGTTGCCTGTTGGTATTGTTATAACAAGTGCTTGCACTGCACTGTTTTTATCGATTGGTTCCGAAAATTTCAGGATTATTTCGGGGTTAACAGAAATGTTGGAGAGTGTTGTGTTGAATGGTTTCCCGTCAACCGTAATGTTTTTTAGTGTAAAAGGGGTTGGGTCTTCTTTTTTGGGTGCGTCATCGCTGCACGAAACCATAAGCAACAACAGACTTACTAAAGGTACTGAAATGATTTTTTTGAAAAATAATCGTGTCATTTTGGTGTTAAGGGTAGTACGAAAAAAAAGGGCACATAATAAAACACTATGTGCCCTTAAAAATTAGTGATGCAAATTATCTTCCGGCATTACCTAAGTTGTATAATGCACCAACTTGAGCAGATGTAAGATTTGTGTTATACACCCTTACATCGTCAATTGAAGCATTAGCCCATGGGTTCCAGCCTTGTTGACCGGGTGCGTTTGCGAAACCAATATCACTTGATGCCAAGCTACCAAATACAGCTTTTACGGGTGTAGATAAAATCATAACCCCGGTTTCACCCCTTTGTGTCCATCCGCCAACATCTACACCATTGGCATAAAGATAAAATTTGTTTGTGCTGGCTTCCCATACCATAACATGGTGTACCCAGTCCTGAGCACCGAGAAACCAAGCCCCTGTTTCACCACCGGTATTCCTTTGTGCAATATTATCCTGGCCTTTGTTGCCATCAGCGGTATGCGTTATTAAATTGTTTTTAAGCTCTAATGTGTCCGATGATGGAAGGTGACGACCTGTTTCAGCACTTGCTACGATGTCACCCCAAATATCAGATACGTTAGTAGGGAACAAACCAAAGAAGGCTGTGTAACCAGCTTTTGCAGTTCTTTTATTACCTCTTACGTTTACCCAGTAACTCACACTAAAGTTATTCAACGCATTTGCGTTGCTAAAAGCTGGAATAGTTGAAGGATATACTAAGACACCTTCTGTTAGTTTTAAAGCTTTGCCTATTTTTCCGGCTCCGAAACCAACTGTTCCGTAGGTGTTAGAAGGAGCTGTTGATGATATTCTTTCATTGTTCGTATCATCAAAAGTCCAGTGTGCAACTAAGTTGTCAGCCGCTACTTCATTTGAATTGTTGTACCCGTCAATTTTAGGTAACTGTTTTTCGTCATCCGAGCAAGCGCCCAGCGTAATCAAAGCGCCTGCAACGGCACTTGCAAATACTAATTTAATCGTCTTTTTCATTTTCATTGGTGTTTAATTTTAGAGTTAAGTGTTTATTTCAGTTTATTAATAATTCGGGTTTTGTGTTAATACGTTGCCGCTCAACAGAATTTGCGAATTTGGTATGGGCAGTAACTCGTGTTTACCGGCTGTAAAATTTGTTTTACCGGAAGCGTGCATGATTGCCGCCATACGGCCGGGGCTTCGCCTGTCTTGTCGAACCAAATCCCAAAAGCGGTCGTGTTCCATGGCTAATTCAAGTCTGCGTTCGTTCCAAATTTGCTCGCGTGTTACCCCGGTTAGTCCATCAAGGCCAGCGCGTTCACGAACTTCATTTACACGGGCATCGGCATCGCCCGTGCCAAGGCGTTGTGCGGCTTCGGCATTCATCAGTAAAACTTCGGCATAACGCAATACCCGAATGTTTTTAGGGCGGTCTTTTTCATTGGGTACAGCATAATCTTCTTTGGTTTTGCTTGTATAGGCTTTATAGTTATAGTACAAATTCTGAACGGAGTCGGAGCTTGGAATTCTACGGCCATCCCAAAACGTAGTGCCTGCGTGCGTTCCGGAGTTATCGATAAAAATAATGGTTGCCGCTTTACGCAAATCGTTGGGTTCGTATGCATTGATTAATGAAAGTGACGGGTTATTAAAACCCCAGCCCATATCATCCCAACCGCCTGCACCACCGGTGCGAGGCCCTTGGCAGCCGGTATAGTTATTAATTTTAAAATTAGCATTGTTAAACTTACCGGTTTGGATTTCGAAAATAGATTCGATGTTGTTCTCGCCCTCTTGCCGCCAGATGGTGGCATAGTCGGTTGCTAAATCGTATTTAGTCGATGCTATTACGGCTTCGGTTAAGTCATAAACTTTTTGCCAGTCGGCAGCGGCATCGGTTGTTGAAGCCTTGTATAAATACGCTTTTGCCAACATGGCCTGCGCTGCGCCTTTGGTAGCATGGCCGTTGGCTGCCGATTTTTCAGCGAGGCTGTTTACGGCAAATTCCAGATCATGTATGATACTGTCATATACAACCGATTCAGCAACTCGCGTTTTAAACATCGGGTCGGTGTTTGCATCATCGGCATCGCGTGCTACCCGCAGCACTAACGGAACACCGCCAAACATGCGCACTAAGTTAAAGTAGAAATATCCGCGTAAAAATTTAACCTCGCCTAAGTATTGTGTTTTAAGCTCGGTATCTAACGCTGAACTTTGTACGGCTTTTATGGCCTGATTGGCCGCACCAATACCATTGTAATGGCCTGCCCAAAGCGATTCGCAAAACACATTGGTAGGAGTGTGTAAAAAATCGTCTAATGCACCAACGGGTACTAATTGATCGCTGGCTGTGCTGCCTTTATCGGCATCGTCAGACATGATGCTGGTTACCGAAATGTAAGCGAAACCGTGTGTATCGCCTTTGCCCCACGAATCGCCCTGTAATAAACTGTTATAAACACCTGTTACGAGTTTCTCGGCCAGACGAGGATCCGATTCAGGCGTAACCCCTGCCTGGGGTTTTACGTCAAGAAAATCATCACACGAAACGAAAAGGGTAATGAATAATATAAACAATACCCGGTATGTATGGTGTGTAGTATATTTTTTAATTGCTTTCATAATGAATGATTCAATCTGAATTAAAATCCAATGTTTAGACCGGCCACTACCGAGCGTGTTGTGGGGTAAGCATTCAGCTCAATGCCTGACCCAATCGGGCTGCCGGGAAGTTCGGGCGTAAACCCACTGAACTTTTGCAGCATAAACAGGTTTTGGCTGGTAATAAAAACACGTAAACTCGAAATCTTGAGTCGCTCCAGTACGGTAGGAGGCAACGTGTAGCCCAGCGTGATGTTGTTCAACCGGAAGAAATCGCCAGACTCTATAAAGTAATCCGAGGCAGGCAGGTTTCCGGTATTGGCGCCCGGTTCGCTTTGCGTGTGATTGGAAGATGTCCACCGGTTGTAAACAACTTCGCTTTCAACGTTATCTTTTCCGTCAACACGTACTGCTTTTTTTCCATTATATACTTCATTGCCTACGTTGCCGTAAAAATCGAGGCTTAGGTCAAAGTTTTTATAATTAACGCCCAGGTTTATGCCAAAGTATGCTACGGGTTGGTATGATCCGGCAAACACCCTGTCGTTATTATCAATTTCACCGTTACCGTCTTTGTCAAAATATTTAAAGTCGCCCGGCTTAGCGTTAGGCTGTATTACTTTGCCTTCGTTGTTAACATAAGCATTTACTTCGGCTACACTGTTAAACACACCTAATGTTTTTAACACATAAAAACTTCCGACAGGATGCCCGTTGTCTGAAGACGTTGTAAAGCCCTGAGCCGCCCCAATACTTCCTCCGTACGTTGCCTGCCCGCCATTTAAGGCTACAACCCGGTTCTTATTAAACGTTACGTTTCCGCCAATCGTATAACTTAAATCGTCCGAAATACGGTCGCGCCAGCCCAGCATTACCTCTATACCCTTGTTTTCGATCGAGGCAACATTCTGAAAGATTAAGCCGTCAAAATCACCGCTTGAGGTAAGTACGGGAATATTAATGAGGGCATCGGTAATCTTTTTGTTATAATAATTGACTTCACCGCTTAACCGGGATCGCAGTAAGCTGAATTCGACCGCGAGGTCGTATTCGGTGGTTGCTTCCCAGCCGATGTTCGGGTCTATGATTTGTGTTATCTGGCCGCCATTTTGAGCAACGGTTGAACTGCCATTAAAAGGGTAAGGTTTGTTTTGATCGACTACATAGGTGTATGCTCCTGATGGTATTTGATCGTTGCCTACTTTGCCGTACGATCCGCGTACTTTTAAAAAGTCGATCAGTTCCTGGTTTTGGAAAAAACCTTCGCGCGAAACAATCCAGCCTAAACCAACAGAAGGGTACATTACCCACCTGTTTTGCTCAGGCAAACGTGAGCTTCCATCGTTACGAATGCTGGCGGTGAGAAGGTATTTTTCTTTAAGGGAATAATTAGCCCGTGCCAGAAACGACTGCCGTGTCCACATATCACCGTTTCCGCCATTTTGAGAGGTGTTGGCATCGCCTGTGTCGATGTACCATAAATCGGGGTTGGGGGCAACGTCATTCCGGCTTGCGCGTAAAGAAGTTGAGCTGAATTTTTCAGAGGTACTGCCAATCATAAATGATACACGATGGTCGCCAAATTCATGCGAGGCTGTAACAATATTATCAATTACCCAGCGAAAAGATTGATTCTGACTTATGGTCAGGTTGCTGAGGTTTCGGAGTTGGTTACCACCGGCTATCAGGAAAGTAGTTTCATCGGCATTGAATTGGTAAAAATACCCCCGCGATAAGGCGCTGCGCCAATCGCCACCAACAGATGAGCGGAATGTAAGCCACGATGTCGGTTTAAAATCTAAAAATGCTGATCCCTGTAAACGGTTTTCTTTGATTAATATGCTATTGTTGTTAAGGTCGAGCAGGGGGTTACCAACGTTTTGAAAGGCCGATGTGTTTCCATATCGGTCGCCAACTTTGTCGGCAATGATAGGTGCAGCCCGGTAAGCATTGTTATAGGCCGAGCCCACATTACCGTAGGCATCGCCATTTACATTACCAAACCCGTTTTGATTGCGATTATTATTGTACGCGAACTGGTGACCGAATTTCAACTTTTCATGAAGTTTATACTCTGAGTTTAACCGGGTAGTAAAACGTTTGAAATTATTTTCAATCAGGATGCCATCTTCATCTAAGTAACCCACATTTAAAAAGTGCGTTGAATTTTCGCTGCCGCCTGAAATAGAGATGTTATGATTTTGCATCCAGGCGTTTCGCAGAATCGTATCAAACCAATCGGTATCGTATTGAGAGGGCGTTGGCGCAGTACCTGTGGCAGCCTGCACATAATTGCTGTACTCTTCGCTGTTTGCCATCTGTACAAGATTTGCAGCCTGCCTGAAACCAAGTTGATTGTTATAATTCACCTTTATTTTTCCAGCTTCGCCTTTTTTAGTTGTAATGATTACAACACCGTTGGCTCCGCGCGATCCATAAATGGCAGCGGCCGATGCGTCTTTGAGTATGTTCATATCAACAATGTCTGCCGTATTGATGTTGGTAATGTCGTCTGTTAATACGCCATCAACCACATAAAGCGCTCCTGCGCCCCCGTTGATTGTTCCCACACCGCGAATCCTGATTTGTGGTGCAGAACCCGGCTGGCCGCTGCTGATGATCTGTACACCGGCAACTTTACCCTGAAGCGCCTGTGTAGCGGTAAGTACCGGCTGTTTTGTTAGTTCGGCACCTTTAACACTTGCCGTAGCGCCCGTTACATCCGATTTTTTTTGCTCGCCATAACCCATAACCACCACTTCATCTAATTCCGTAGCATCGGATTCCATGACAACATTTACTATGGTACGACTACCGATTTCAACAACCTGTTGCTTCACTCCAATAAAACTAAAAACCAGTACGTTTTCGCCAAGGGCGACTTGTACGGTATAGTTTCCGTCAACATCGGTAGAGGTACCTTTATTGGTGCCCTGTACGAGTACACTTACACCCACCATGGCTTCGCCATCCTCTTTCGAGGTTACTTTACCGCTGATGGTACGGTTTTGCGCCCAGGCGCCAACTGCAATGAGCAGTCCGAAGAGTGTTAGAAGTAGATTTCTTTTCATAATTGAACAAGTGAAACAGCCGGAAGCATTGGCTTTTAATAATGAAATATTGATAAAAGGCACCGGATATGATATTTTTTTTCCACCAATGCGCCTATTTTCCTGTCGGGGAAACGTACACGGGAGTGGATTAAATCCTACAAAAAAAACATTGATTTCAAACGATGTAATGCCCTAAAACAAGGCGAAGAAGAATTACTTCCCATCAAAAAAACATTATTTCGGAAACGTTTCCGAAAAAGGGTACTCAGGCATCGTTTTCGACCGTAACCTTGTTTTTGGGCTTGTTTTGATGATTTTCGAGGATTACCTCTTCCCAACGCGAGGCGGTTGGTCGTAATCCACTCATTTCCAGATTTTTAACTTTTTCGAGCACTTTCGTACGGAATGCCCACACGGTATTTACCCCCAAATCGAGTTTATAGGCCAGTGCTTCTAAAGTGCTGTCTTTCTTGCCGCTTACGGCTAAATAACCTAAGTAAAAGGCTTTTTCGATCGGGAATTTAATGCTGTGGAAGATGGTAAAGGCCGTTACCGACTCGTTATAACCACAGCGCGTACAGCGTCTTGAAAACTTTTGTGCTCCTTCAAAATACTTCTCGTTTCCGCATTTGCGGCACTGAAAGCCGTGGCCCCATTTCAGGCTTTCGATAAACCGGTAGCACGACAGGGCATCGGGGTAAAGTGTTTTAAACTGGCTGTAATCCATGGTTTTTTCCAGGATTTGGTCGTTTAGCACTTCTTTCAGGCGGTTTTTCAGCTTCCAGTTGTCGAGGTCGAGCATGGAGTTGATCTGGTTGATTTCCTGCGCCTGCTGTTCTAACTTCTGGTTGGTTTCTTCAAATTCATGGTTCTTTTTGTTCAGTTCCTCGGTACGTTCCTGCACCTTGGCCTCTAATTCTTTATTAACCTTGTCTTTCAACTGCATGTTATATTCATGCTGATGGATGATGCGCTTGAGCGCACGGTCGCGGTTGTCTTTGAGAATACGGATGCGGTCGCCCAGGGCAAAGGTGAGGAACAGCATTTCGAGAGTGAAGCTCAGGTGTAAACTGTAATGCGAAATAATGGTGAAGGGTAGTACGTTCAGGTGCACCAGCATCCGGATGAAGAACCCGAAAAACAGCAACCCGTAAGCAATTACAAAAAAGCGTGCAGCCCGGTAGCCCTGGTACCAAACGGCAATGGCTGTATAAAAAATCAGCGAAAGCGGGATGATCTCTACGTTGCGGTAGGTAAATAGCTCGTGGTAGAAAAAGAGGGTGAAGGCAAAGAGTGCCGTTCGCGCAATGATCATCCACTTGAGCATTTTGTCGAGCACGGGTGCATTGGCTTTAGTGCTTAAAAAGCGCCTGGTAAAAATTAAGGCCCATAAAATTACCGAGTACAATGTTACTCCCGTGGCAATGTTGTTCCATTCGGGATGGGCAGGCCAAAGGTACTGAAAGCCAATACCGTCTAAACTCAATGCGTACAAGGCTACACTCAGTACATAAAAAATATAGTAGATGTACTTGATTTCGCGAATGGCTAAGAACATCAGGAAATTATACAGCACGATGATCAGAATCATGCCGTAAAAAGTTCCGTACAAAAAATATTCATTCAATACATAATACACGAAGCGGTCAACCGTGCGGAAGGCGATGCGGATGTCGGCAAAATCGTGTGAGCGTACTTTAAAGTAATAATATACGATGGTGTCGCCATGGTTGGGCAGTTGTATTTCAAAATTTTTGTGTTTGAACGTTCGCTGGTCGAAGTGGTATTGATCGCCCGTAACAATTTGCTTATACGTGCCATCGGCCTGGGGTATGTAGGCTTCTAAGTGGTCGATAGTCTGATCGTAAAATTCAAAAATCCAATTGTGCTTTGTGCGCGAGGCGTAATGCACGGGCATACGAATCCAGTAGGCAGCGTTCGACTGAAAGTTGACGTTCAGGTATGAGTCGTGCCGCAGGAAACGCTTGGCAAAAGCCGGTGAAGAGGCTGTTTTAATCGACAGGGTATCGGCCGGGTCAATCAGGTAAGAGAGTTCGTTCAGCGGAAAAATATGTTCGTGTACGTCATCGTCCACCTGCGCGATTTGCGCTTGTACGGTACAGGTACACCCCGCGATGAGCAAAATCAAGAGCCGTTTCATGTGCTAATAATTTGTTTTTAGAAGCCATCTCAGAAACATCTTGGTCATCCCGATGAACGATGAATCTTCAAATTTTGCGTGTTCTGGTAGGTTCGAAGATCCCTCGTTCCTCGGGATGACAGCATTGTATGTATTTTTGAGATAACTTATAGTGATCATCCCGCCAAAGCGGAACTTATTTCACGGTTTGAATATCGGATTATTCCTGAATAATGTCACACCATTCAAGGCGAACAGCTTGGTTAATTTGCCGGGCAGATTTTTGTCATTTCGAGGAATTCAGGTATGTCTTTGTTTTTTATAGACGATAATGTGGATAATATTGCTGCGGCAAAAGTGAAGGATTTTTAAAAATTGAACACCCGGCTGGGTACGTGAACTATTGAAACACTATGCGTAAAGAATGGAAACGGATTACCGTACAGATTATACTTTTTATCCTCACGTTTATAACCACCACACTCGCAGGTACCGAGTGGACACACGGTAAATCGGTTTTATTCAGTGAACCTTATACGTGGAGCGATTTTGCGAGCGGTTTACTTTTTTCAATTCCGTTCCTGCTCATTTTAACCGTGCATGAGTTTGGTCATTATTTTACCGCACGGTATCATCGTATAAAGGCATCGCTGCCATATTATATTCCAATTCCGCCCGTTATTCCATTATCTATCGGTACGTTTGGTGCGCTTATCCGCCTGCGCGAACGTGTGCCTTCGCTCCGCCAGAATTTCGACATCGGTATAGCGGGGCCGTTGGCGGGCTTTGTTGTAGCGTTGGCTGTATTGTTTTATGGTTTTGCCAACCTTCCGCCTGCCGAATATATTTATACCATCCATCCCGAATACGAACAGTACGGATTAAACTATGCCGATCACGTATATGCGAACGATTCGATCGTGAATGTGTCGTTAGGTAAAAACCTGCTCTTTATGTTTTTTGAAAAGTATGTAGCCGATCCGCAGCGCGTACCGAACATGAATGAGATGATGCACTATCCCTACCTGTTTGCAGGTTTTTTGGCATTGGTGTTCACCAGCCTCAACCTGTTGCCGATCGGGCAGTTAGATGGCGGCCATATTTTGTATGGCCTGGTGGGCTTTAAAAAACATCGCATTATTGCTTCGGTGGTGTTTGTGGCGTTTATTTTTTATGCGGGGCTTGGGCTTGAAGGCATACGACCTTCGCAGCCATCATCGGTATTGATGTTAAGCATACCCTTGTATGCCATGTTTTTGTATTTATGTTTTACGGGGCTTCGCCTCCCGGTGAAAGACACCATCATGTATGCGGTGTTGGTGTTTGCCGCACAATACCTTGTTATGTTTTTGTTTCCAACGGTTACCGGTTATGCAGGCTGGTTGTTGTTTGGCTTGCTGATAGGCAGGGTAGTGGGCATACCGCATCCCCCGGTACAAACGGAAGAACCCCTCGATCAAAAACGCATTATCTTAGGATGGCTTGCACTGATTATTCTGATACTATGCTTTACACCAGCGCCTATTAATATTTATTAAAACTCATCTCAAAAATGGGTAAGCTGTAAATGGTAGTTCTTCCAGTTTCAGGTCACCCCGAGGTACGAGGGGTCTTCGTATGCCTTTAGGCTTGGAGTATTTTGATGTTTGAAGATGCCTCGCAATGTAACGTTGCTTTTTGTTTTTCATTTGTAGGCTCGGCATGACCAGAATGTTTCTAATAGGTAACAATTATCTTCTCGGTGAAGGTATGCATACCCGAACTGTACCGGATAAAGTACAAACCGGGTGCGGCCTGCCTGATCGATACTTTTTTCAGATCGCCCGCATGTTCAATGGTAAAGCCAACAGCTTGCCCGGTGCCCGACAGTACACTGATTTTTTCGGCACGGCCTTTCACAAAAAACTCGCCCCGGTTAGGGTTAGGATATACGATGGCGGCTTCTCGTGGCTCGTTAACTGAAGTAACCACATCGCCTTTCCCGAAGTGCGGACGAATCATTAACGACCCGCTGAGATCGGTGTTTAAAATCCAGGCCGAGAGTTCGTTGGCGCGGTAAAACATCTGGTGGCCGGTATCGTGGCTGGCATCTAACCCAATACGAATGCGGCTGTTTGGGTCGGAGGTAACTCTGGGCTCGCGGTAGCCGATGTAAAACGTATCGCGTACAAGAATGCCTTCGTTGAATTTGTAAAACGTAAACTGGCTGTTAGTGGTTTTGGTGATGTTAATGGCCTGGTCGTATAAAAGGTTCTCGCTGTCGGGTAAACCGTTTTTGTCTTTCATAACAAAGAGTTGTGTGGTGGCCGGGCTGGCACCCCCAAAGTAGGGGAAGTAAAAAAACACTCCGTTAAGTGTATCGACAGCCGTTGTTTGCATCACAAACCGGTACGCAAACTGGTTGCCCTGTTGCGACAGACCGGCAGCGTATTCGGCTGTACCGTCATCGTAGGCATAATACTTTGAAAGCGTAAACTCATGCTGAACGGTATCGTTCGATAAAAAACTGATGGGAATATACCGGCTGAAATAATCGTTGTTGTTGTCGCCACTGTTAAACCCAACCTGCACCACAATGCTGGCTGAGTCGGCCGTTGGATTGAAGTACGTTGTGGACGGAAGGTTTTGGAGCTGATGCGTAGCCCTACCCCGGCTGGGCAATGAGGGTAACGGGGCGGGGTTGTCAACAAAATTGTTAAACGCTACAACAGGGGTTGTGCCCGTGTAGTTGGTAATGGTAAAGTGCGAGGTGTAATTGATTACCTGGCTGAACGAAGTGTCTTTCAGGTTAAACAGTTCAATGTGCGGTTTGGTAAAAAGCCCGTCAGGATTGGTGATGAAATGTGAGTAAGGGATGGCATAATAATCGCCCAGTACCGAGCTTACCGGTTTGGTTATGGTTCGGTCGGATATGTTGGTATTCCGGTCGTTGAAAGTACGTTTGTTGAGATACACGTAATCTAAATGCCACGAATCGTAAGCACCTGAAAGCGTCCCGAAAAAGATAAACCGGAACTGAAACTCGTTGTGAAAATACTTGGGCTTGTTGATTTGAAGGGCGACTTCGTGAAAAACCGAGGGGTCGAAATCATTGCCGATGTAAAAGGTAAGCGTGTCCACCCATCCTTCGGTACTCCGCAACTGAAGGCGCAAAAAATCACTGGCATTGGGCGGCTCGCTGTTTCCACCCGCTTGGTAAAAAAACGACAGAAAAATATTATTCCGGTCGGCCGGGGCTACATCGCCCATGCGTATGGGTTGGGTTTCGAGGGTATCGCCATAGCCCACGGCAGTATGTTCGTTCATGTTGTACGGAAGCCCGCTGGCATTGTATCCGTCAAACGAAGCAACGTTAATGGATGGCGGATTAATGGCCTGCCCGTTGTTGATAAAAACTTTATCGTTGTTAATCCACAACATTGAATCGGCAGAATGGCCTTTTACTGTCGAGAAGTCGTCCCAGAACGGCAACGACACCGGGTTTACCGCGTGCCTGCGGGCATTAGGCATACTTTCTTTTTTCGCTGTTGGCGTACGCGATGGCTCATACTTCACTAATTGTGCCTGCGTGATTACAGGTACGAGTATCAATATCAGCAATAAACTACACAGCTTAAATGCGCGCACGTTATTCGGTTTATTCTTGGTCTTCGTCAGGTACGACAGCATCCGGGGCACCAACCCATAGTTCAACGATGTCGCCCGGCCTCATATTTTGTGGCGGCACAGGCTTTTGTTTTAATACGATGGGTTTTGTGCCGGTAGTATCGCCAACAACCATTACAATTTCAATGTTAAGATTACTTCCCAACAGCACGACCATGGCATCGTCTAACTCATAATCAACCAAGTACGGTACGTTAAAGCTACCACGCCCTCCGTCCATCACTACCAAATCAATTACAGAGCCTTTAGGCACACGTGTTCCGGGATCAATCGGGTGGCCGTTGTGTTTCATACCCTGTACTACCTGTAAGAAAGGCCCTCGTACTAATTCAATACGTCCGCGTTTTAACTCGTTACTTTTGAGTACGGCATCGGCATTAATCAACGATCCGTCAATCAGGTTAGGTACGGGTACAGTTGGCGGGGTTACGCGGTTAAGCGAGATGTAGATCACCCTGTTCTCTTTTACTTTGGCGCCTGCAGCCGGGTATTGTTTTAATACCGTTAGCGGAGGGTAATCGTCCGAGTAGGATGAATCGTTTACTTCGTACCGCAGGTCACGCGAACCGATAAAGTCTTCCAACTCGTTATAGTGTTTGCCGATAATGGGCGGCACGGTAATGCTTTCGTTATGATTGGTAATGGCCGGCAGATAGACATAGAAATACAGAATCATAATCAGCATAAGTGAACCCACGGCAACCAGCAGGCTTAGCAGCAGGCCGCTCAGGGTAGATGTGTATTTTTTGATTGAAAAGGCCATGTACGGTTATAGAATCAGGTAAATATACAAGATCAGAATTTTAATGACGATTGAAAATCGTGTTCGATGCGCTTATGGGCGGTGTAGCGTTCAACGGCCAGGTCAAGCAGCTTGCTAATGAGGCCGGTAAACGAAATGCCGCGTTCTTTCCACATCATCGGGAACATGCTGGAGTTGGTGAAACCCGGAATGGTGTTGATCTCGTTTACATAAATTTTTCCACGTTTGGTCAGGAACAAATCTACACGTGAAAAATCTTCGCAATGCAAAGCCCGGTATGCCTGCAACGAGGTTTCGCGGATTTTTTTTACCGAGGCTTTATCCATGCTGGCCGGTACTTTTATTTCTACGGCTTCGGGATCAACATACTTGGCATCGAAATTATAGAAATCGTATTTATCGCTGATGATGATCTCGCCAGGGTTCGAGGCCAGCGCAGGACTGTTGCCTAAGATGGCGCATTCGATCTCGCGGCCTTCAACATATTGTTCGATCAGCAACTCGTGGTCGTAGCGGAACGACTCGTCAATAGCTTTTTTGAAATCGCTTTTGCGGCTTACTTTGGTAACACCTACCGATGAACCCAAACTTGCCGACTTCACCATAAACGGCAGTCCTACTTTTTTCCGGACGGAATCAAAAGTTATTTTCTTCCGGTCATCGTAACAAAAGGATATGAATTTTGTAACCGGTATGCCGGCCTCCTGCAATAACTTTTTGGCAACGATTTTATTCATGCTTACAGCCGAACCCAACACGCCCGTACCTACCATGGGTAAACTCAGGGCTTTAATCATGCCCTGTATGCTGCCGTCTTCGCCATCGGTACCGTGCAGCACCGGAAAAACAATGTCAGCTTTCAGTCGGTCGCCAGTCGATAATAATATGAAGCCGGGTTTTTCTGGGTCGAGGATAAGCCCTAACGGTTGCCCCTGGTCAATATCTTTATCAACAGCTTTTGTTAAAAACCATTTTCCTTTTGTGTTGATGCCGATGGGCAGAGGCTCAAATTTTTCTTTGTCGATGTATTCAAAAATGTTCCGGGCCGAGTTGATCGAAACACCATGTTCGACCGAACGGCCGCCATATAAAATGGCCACAATCTTCTTTGATTCCATTCAAAAAAATTAAGTGTGAAAGTTACAAAAAACAGGAGTGTTTCAAGGTTGCAGGTACACCTTTCTGGAATAATACACCGTGCCAATCCTGACGCGTACAATGTACGCCCCGGCCGGCCTTCCGTTCAGCGGAAGCGGTAACGTTTCGTTGCGAACTTCGGCTAAGTAAGTATTCCCGACAGGTTGCCCGAGTGTATTGATGATGTCGATGGTAACGGGTCGATTTTGTTCCATATCGAATGTGATAACCGACTGCCCGGTTGCATTCGTGTAAATCACGAAAGGCTCGCAATCACTTTCTAATAATTTAATGGTGAGGTATTGTGTATTGTTGCTCTTATCGGGATCGCAGCCCGTAACCTGTAATGTAAGCGTATTGTCGCCTGCGGTAAGGTTAGGCACTTCACCTAAATCGAAACTGATGGCGTTACCGCTGAACGGCCCCGTAATGGTATAGTTTACGATGGTGTGTTGGTTAACCGTGAGGTTGAATGGGATAACATCGGGCCATGTACCGCTGTTATTGGTAATGGTAAAAATTAATGGCTCGCGACCGGTGCGGTTGTTGGCGCAGTTGATTACTTCAGGGAAGGTATCAATGTCTAAAGCCAGATCATAACTTCCGCCATCAGATGAGGGCTCTTCTAATCCGTGCGAGGTTAATAAACTGTTTCTGCGTGGACTGTTTTCCAACACGGCCACAACCCGTTCAATTTGCCCTTGCGTGAACAGGTTCAGGCAAACATCATCGGAGTAATCCATATAGTTTTGAAACATACTTGATAACGAACACGCATCGGCTTTCGGATAGGCGGGGCAGTTGTAGGTTTCTTCTGTTTGCGGAGGTGTATCATCAACATAATCGGTAGCATGGCAGGCATCATCGTCACCCCAAATGTGCCGTAACCCGAAAAAGTGGCCTACTTCATGTGTTGTGGTGCGACCTAAATTGTAATACGGACTGGATGAACCAACACCAAAAGCGGTGTAGTCGATAATCACGCCATCGGTAAGCCGGTTGTGATCTTCATCTTCCAATCCGGGCAAACCGGACGACACCGGGAACTGCGCATACCCTAAGTACGATCCGCTTATATCGATCACCCAAATGTTCAGGTAATCTTCGGCTGGCCAGTAGCTCAGGGCTTTAAACTGGTTATCCATCGAAAGAGGCCACGAGGCGCGGTTGCCATGCACGCGGTTAATGCCATCGGTACAATATCCGTCAGGGTCTTGTTTGGCTAATACAAATTCGATGTCAATGCTTCCGGCCACCGGTAAAAACTCGGCAGGGGTATTTGCGGCATCGGTATTAAGCCGGTTGAAATCTTTATTGAGCACTTCGATTTGCGAAAGAATCCGTTCGTCCGAAACATTGCGGCCTGTACCAACAGCCTCACCGTTATGAATAACGTGTACCACTACGGGGATGCGGTATGTTTCGGATTGCAGGCGTTTATTGACTAAGTCTTTTTTGCGTTGCAGGATTTTCGCGGCTAACTGTTGCTCAAACTGAATTTCGTTTTCGAGAAGACGGTGCTGATGGCGTTGTTGCTCGTGGTATTGAACCGTGGCGCATTTCTGTTGGGCAAAAAGTGAATTGTTGCCGTGCCACGCACATAAAAACAAACAGGCTATTGTTAAACGCACTACCTTCATAGCCTGATTATATCAAGTAAAAACGAAAAGTGTAACCAATAAAAAATGTACGTGCCACGTGCGCAGCACGCATTAATTAACGGCTAAGTTAATAACTTCAATTTTTCCAACCTCCGGTACGGCCTTTCGGATGGCCTCCTCCACACCGGCTTTAAATGTCATGGTACTCATGGGGCAACTGCCGCAGGCCCCGACAAACTCAAGCCTTACGGTGTTATCGCTGGTGATCTCGTTAATTTTAACATTGCCGCCATCGGCTTCTAAATACGGGCGGATCGAATCGAGCGATGCTTCAATACGCTGGGTGAGTTCTTCTGCTGTTGCGGTATTCATAACACGGTCCACTTCTGATACTCTGCAAATGTAAGGGTTAGCGGCCTAATTTTCAGCACAAAAAATAACGGTAAACGGAATGAGTTTCATCATGCCTGTACAACCGTTTTTTGGGTTTGAGGCAGCGCATTGCGTATGGCTACCTGTTGTGCAAGCGCTTCCGAAAGTTCCATAAAGGCTTGTGCTGTAAGGCCGTCTTTCAGCACGGCCGGTAAGCCTGAGTCACCGCTTTCGCGGATGGACTGGACTAAGGGTATCTGCCCCAGGAACGGAACCTGGTGTTTTTCCGACAGTTTTAATCCGCCATCTTTCCCGAAAATGTAGTATTTGTTACCCGGTAATTCCTCGGGTGTAAAGTAGGCCATGTTTTCAATAACGCCCAGCACCGGAACGTTAATGCCGGGTTGCTTAAACATCAGTAAGCCTTTGTTGGCATCGGCCAGGGCTACCTTTTGCGGAGTGGTAACAATGAGCGCCCCGGTAACCGGTACGGTTTGTACCATCGTTAAGTGGATGTCGCTGGTGCCGGGGGGTAAATCGATCAGCAAATAATCGAGCTCGCCCCACAGCGTATCGCTGAAAAACTGTTTTAAGGCCGAACTTGCCATAGGCCCGCGCCAGATCATGGCGCTGTCGGGCGGTGCTAAGAAACCAATGGACATGAGTTTTACTCCGTATTGCTCTAACGGAATAATCATGTTTTTGCCGTTGATCTGTTGTACAGCGGGCTGTTCGTGCTCGCAGTTAAACATGGTAGGCACCGAAGGCCCGTAAATGTCGGCATCGATAATGCCAACCCGTGCACCGGTTTTAGCAAGTGCAGTGGCAAGGTTGGCCGTAACGGTCGATTTACCCACACCTCCTTTGCCCGAGGCAATGGCAATGATATTTTTTACTCCGGGTAACAGCGGTTCGTTCGAGCGTAACGATGTTACCGAGGAAGTCATGTTGATGTTAATTTCCACATCGCTGCCTAATGCCTCTTCAATGGCCTCAAGGCAGTCGTTTTTAATCTGTTCTTTCAGCGGACAGGCAGGCGTGGTCAGTTCAACGGTAAAACTTACGGTGCTGCCGGACACCACAACGTTTTTAATCATGTTCAGGCTCACAAGGTCACGCTTCAAATCAGGGTCATTAACCTTCGAAAGTGCCTGTAAAACGTCTTTTTCGGTAAAATTCATGGTGTAAAGTTATACGCTGAAACGCTAAGTTGAAAATTGGAAGTTCGCCAGCCGCAGGCAGGTTGGAAATTTTGTGGTTGAAAGGAATTAAAGATGAGGGTTACAGATGAACATTGCGTGTTTTGCGAATACTTCGTATGCTGGAGGCCGCATGGATAATATCCAGAACTTCAATGCGTTTGGCTGTAATGCGATAAAGAACGAGATGAGAGTCGAGGATGATGTTGCGGTATTTGCGGCTTTTAGTTACAAGATACCTGCATTCGGGGTGAAACAGATAATCAGAGCCAAGTCTTTCTACAAGGTGCGAAATAGTATTGAAATACTTTTGTGCCTGTGTGATACCAAAAGTTTCTATTCCATATTCAAGTATATTCGTTAAATGCACTTCGTACTGGTGAGAAGCAATTACCGGTTTGGTGATTGTAGCCATTGTACGATACGTTGATGAACCTCAGCAACAGGGGAAAAAGACCCTTCTTCGATGTGGTGAACGTGTTCCCACCATTCTTCCTGTGTGCCGTGGAAAGGAACGTTGGGGTTCCATTCGCCAGCGGCTGTATTAGTTTTTTGATAAGCCGCAGCAGGTTCTGAGGCGGTATCGGACTTGTCTTTCTTAATTCGGTAGGGTTTCTTTGGCATAACTGAATAGTTTTACTATGCAACAAGGTTAGAAATTTAGCAATTTCATTTAATCTTATCAACAGCCGTTGTCGTCTGGAATGTAACAGCCGTAAGCGGTCGAAAAGGTTGCTAAATCGTCTTTTTCAGTAAAATACCTCAATTAATAAAAATCCAACCGCCAACCCCACACCTCTGGTTTCGATTGGGTATTTTTGGGGCGTTAATCCACAACAAACAGCAACGACCTTGATCTCCCGCGATACCATTGATGAAATAAAGAACCGCATCGATATTGTGGATGTGGTCAGCGACTTTGTTTCGCTGAAACGTTCGGGGCAGAATTACAAGGCGTTAAGTCCGTTCGCTAACGAAAAAACACCATCGTTTTACGTGGTTCCGGCCAAGGGAATCTTTAAAGATTTCAGCAGCGGCAAAGGAGGCGATGCCATTACGTTTGTGATGGAGCACGAGGGTATGAGCTATTCGGAAGCCCTACGCCATTTGGCAAAAAAATACGGAGTCGAAATCAAGGAAGATGCCACTTTCGAGAAAAACGAAGCGGCCCAAAGCGAGCGCGATAGTTTATACATTGTGATGAACTACGCGAAAGAGTATTATAAAGACCTGTTGCTGCACAACGATGAAGGCCAAAGCATCGGGTTAAGTTATTTTCACGAGCGCGGATTTACCGATCGCACCATCGACAGGTTTGAACTGGGTTATGCACTAAACGAATGGAACGGTTTTGAAAATTTTGCATTGAAAGCCGGTTACAGTGCAGAGATTCTTGAAAAAGCCGGTCTTGTTATAAAAAAAGAGAATGGTGGTTCATACGACCGCTTTCGTGGAAGGGTAATTTTTCCGGTACATAACCTTTCCGGAAAAGTAATTGCATTTGGCGCCCGTATGTTGGGCAAAGAGAAAGATCAACCGAAATACATTAACTCGCCCGAAACCGAAATCTATCACAAGAGCAATGTATTGTACGGATTGTTTCAGGCGAAAAACGAAATACGCAAGCACACATTTTGTTACCTCGTAGAAGGATACACCGATGTGATTTCGATGCACCAGAGCGGTATCGAAAATGTTGTGGCTTCATCGGGTACGGCTTTAACCGAAGAGCAGATCAAACTCATGCGCAGGTTTACCGAAAACGTAACCGTGTTGTTCGATGGCGATGCTGCGGGTATTAAAGCTGCGCTGCGCGGAATTGACTTGGTGTTGAAGGGTGGCCTGAACGTGCGCATTGTGTTATTGCCCGATGGCGAAGACCCCGACAGCTTTTCAAAAAAACACGGAAGCACGGCCTTGGCCGATTTCCTGAAAGAACATACACGCGATTTTATTTCGTTTAAGATCGATTTGTATTCGGCCGATGCCGGTAAAGACCCGATTAAGAAAGCCGAGCTGATACGCGACATCGTTACGTCCATCACGGCCATTCCCGATCCGCTGAAACGCACCGTGTATTTGCAGGAGTGCAGTAAGAAGTTAGAAGTGCCGTTATCGGTGCTGAGTATTGAAACCAAAAAGATTTTATTGGCGACAAAACCTGTTGCCGATAAAAATGATCAGGGTCAGTTACAGGCAGCCGATGGATTATCGTCATCGTTAGCCGATATTCATACGTTGTCGAAGTCGTTCCTGTCATCTGAGGAATCACTCGCATTGGTTGAGCGGGAGTTTATCAAAGTATTGATTAATCAGGGGCATTACCAGACAGCCGAAGGGGAGTGTGTATATGAGTATCTCTTTCGTGAATCGCACGATGTGGATTTTCAGGTAGCCATGCACCAGGACATCTTCGATCAGTACAAAATAGCCGTGGCCAAGGGAAGCTCGGTAAAACCAGGCGATTTTTTAAGGGAGCTTACAACCGAAGCATCCACGTATGTGTCTGGCTTTTTGGTGCAGAAGTATTTTGTAAGCGAAGGCTGGAAAAAACACCACATATTGATTGGTGACGAATACAACATCGACCACTCATCGATGAAAGTTATCAAACAGTTAAAACTCAGTATCATTATGAAAATGCTGAACGATAATTTACAGAAAGCAAAAGAACTTAAAACCGAGGCCGAACAAGACGAGATGTTAGCGGTGCAGGCTGCGCTGGATAATTATAAAAACGAAATTGCACGCGATCTGGGTCGCATCGTATTGCCGGGACTGTCGGCAGGAATGAAACAATTTCAGGATCAATAATGTTGTGTGTTGGTGAATTACTTATATGAGCGAAAAAATTAAACTCGATACAATCGAAACAGCCATTGAAGACATAAAGAATGGCAAAGTAATAATTGTGGTTGATGATGAAGACCGCGAAAACGAAGGCGACTTTGTGTGTGCAGCCGAGAGCATCACCCCCGAAATCGTCAACTTCATGGCAACCCACGGCCGTGGCTTAATATGTGCCCCCTTAATTGAAGACCGCTGCGAAGAGCTTGGCTTAGAATTAATGGTAGGCAAAAACACGGCAACGTTTGAAACACCCTTTACCGTTTCGGTTGACCTGATCGGTCACGGATGTACAACGGGTATATCGGCACACGACCGGTTTAAAACCATCCGGGCGTTGGCCGACTTAGCCACCAGGCCGGAAGACCTCGGCCGTCCCGGTCACATCTTTCCGCTAAAAGCAAAACGCGAAGGCGTACTGCGCAGAACAGGCCATACCGAAGCCGCCATCGATTTTGCCCGGTTGGCAGGCTTTAAACCTGCCGGTGTGTTAGTCGAAATTATGAATGAAGACGGAACCATGGCGCGCCTGCCCGATCTGGTAAAAGTTGCGCAACGCTTCAACCTGAAATTAGTTTCGATCAAAGATCTGGTAGAGTACCGCATTAAAAAGGAAACGCTCATTACCAAAGAGATTGAAGTAGATATGCCAACCGAATACGGGCATTTTAAACTTACGGCCTATCAGCAAACCGATACGCAGGAAACACATTTGGCATTGGTGAAAGGAACGTGGGAAAAAGATGAGCCGGTGCTGGTGCGCGTGCACTCATCGTGTGTAACAGGCGATATTTTTGGTTCGTGCCGTTGCGATTGCGGACCACAACTTCGCCATGCTATGGAAATGGTTGACCGCGAAGGCAAAGGCGTTGTGTTGTATATGAAACAGGAAGGCCGTGGCATTGGCCTGTTAAATAAACTGCGTGCCTATAAGTTGCAGGAGCAGGGATTAGATACCGTTGAAGCAAACATTCAATTAGGGTTCGACATGGACGAGCGCGATTATGGAGTCGGTGCGCAGATTTTGCGCGACCTCGGTATCACCAAAATCAAACTCATTACCAATAATCCACGCAAGCGGGTAGGGCTTATGGGATATGGCCTGGAAATTGTTGATAACGTACCCATTGAAATTGTGCCCAACCCGCACAACGAAACCTATTTGCGTACCAAACGTGATAAGCTTGGGCATAGCATATTAAAGTCGTGATGAAACAAACTATCGTTTACATATTTTTTCTGTTCACCGGCTTTCAGGCATACAGTCAGCAGTGGTCGTTTGAATACTGGCACGATGGAAAAATTGTACTTGCAACGGGCGATACCCTGCGCGGCATGGTCAAGTACGATTTACAGCAGGATGTTATCCAATACAACAACCAACGCGGTGTGGTAGAAGCGTTTACCGCACGCAAGGTATTGTTTTGTGAAATATTCGATAAAACCGTTGGCCAGTACCGCCAGTTTTATTCATTGCCCTTTAATGCCACTTCGGGATACCATACGCCCATTTTTTTTGAATTGCTCACCGAAGGTAAAATTACCTTGTTGTGCCGCGAACGGTTAGAGAACCAGACAACAACCTCACCGTATTATTACGGTATGAGTTACAGCCGCACGGTGCTGGTGTACCAGTATTACAGCTTTAAAGAAAATGGCGACATCACTGAATTCAGCACTAAACGTTCTGATTTTCAAAATACCTTAGGCAAATATGCCGAAACGGTTAACGGTTATATAAAAGACAATAAACTGCGGTTGGATCATAAGGCCGACTTAGTTAAAATTATCACCTATTACAACTCCTTCTTTAAAACCAATAAATGAAACGACCGCTCATTCTTGTTTCTAACGATGATGGAATAACATCGAAAGGAATCTGTACGCTTGTTAATGTGATGAAAAAATTAGGCGATGTGCTGGTGGTAGCGCCCGACAGCCCGCAGTCGGGTATGGGGCACGCCATTACGGTAGGCGAAACGCTGCGCCTGACCCAGAGCTTTATTTTTGATGGCGTAACCGCATACGAATGTTCAGGTACACCGGCCGATTGTGTAAAGATGGCGCGCCATTTTGTGTTGAAAGATAAAATACAGCCCGATGTTGTGGTGAGCGGTGTAAACCACGGCAGCAATACCTCCATCAGTGTATTGTATTCGGGCACCATGTCGGCAGCCATTGAAGGGGCTATTGAAGGCACACCGGCTATCGGTTTTTCGTTGTGCGACTTTGCGCACGATGCCGACTTTTCACATGCCGAAGAATATATTTTTAAGATAACCAAACAGGTTTTAGAAAAAGGATTGCCCAAAGGCGTGGCATTGAATGTGAACTTCCCGCCCAAACGAAACGAAAACCTGAAGGGCATCCGTATCTGCCGACAGGCCAATGCCAAGTGGGTTGAAGATTTTGTAGAACGGCTCGACCCGAACGGCCGAAAATATTATTGGATGACCGGTAACTTCGTGAACTTCGATAAAGGCGAAGACAACGATGAATGGGCTATTGCCAACAATTATGTTGCGGTTGTGCCCTGCCAGTTCGATTTAACGGCTTACTCGGCATTACCGGTGTTGAATGAAGATTGGGAAATACTGAACCCATGAGGATACGGAAATTTATGTTGATGCTGGTGGTGGCGCAGGTTTGCGCCATTTCACTTTATGCGCAGCATGATTTTTATAACCGGTTGTCGGATGCGGCCTTGTTGCTCACGCATAATCACGTACAGTACGACCCGCAGTATTTTTCTATTCCGTACCCCAATGGCGATGTGCCCGCCAACAAAGGTGTGTGTACCGATGTGGTAATCCGTGCATACCGGAAATTGGGCATTGACTTACAGAAAGAAGTTCACGAAGACATGAAAGTAAACTTTGGCCTGTACCCCAAAAATTGGGGACTAACCAAACCCGATAAAAACATCGACCACAGGCGTGTACCGAATTTGATGAAATATTTTAGCCGGTTCGGAACCGTAAAACCTGTTAGCAATACAGCATCGGATTATGTGCCGGGCGATATTGTGGCCTGGAATCTTGGTGGGAGTATTACGCACATTGGTATTGTGGTGAATAAAAAATCGGCCGATGGAAACCGCTACTTAGTTGTGCACAACATTGGTGCGGGGCAGGTGGTTGAAGATATTTTATTTGCGTATAAAATAATCGGGCATTATTGTTATCAGTCCCGATAGCTATTGGTTACGCAATCTTTAACCGCAGAGGCGCTGAGCGCGCAGAGAAAATACATCAAAAAAATCTTAGTGCCCTTAGCGCCTCTGCGGTTGAAAACATAACGATGTGCGTAAGTCTGGTTAACTAAATCAGTTCAACACAAACTTAACCCCAACCTGTATGCCGATTGAACCCATTGTGAATTTTTCGCGGGGTTGTATCGGGCTCCAATCCTCACCGGTATATGTAATTTTATCTTTATACTTTACTTTCCGCATGGAAGGTTCAACATCGTCCATCCTGTCTTCCCCGTCAACCGTATAGCCTGTTAATTCACGTTCTTTGGGCGCGTAGGTCAGGCTTATGAAATTTGCCTCTGAGAAGAGGTGTAGTTTATCGCTTAGTTCATAACTTACGCCTAATGCGCAGGTAAAGCCGATGCTTAGGTTTGCTTTCATTTTATATTCGTCCACGATTTCGTAACCATAGTAAATGTTGTAGTCCGTTGTTTTGACGTTCATGGATGTAACCGCTACCACCGGGCCGAAGCGGGTGTAAGGCTGTACGTGGCCCGTACCGGCCGTAAACGACAGCGATGGCGCAAACTGAAACGAACGCGAATAGGCTTCGTTCTCATTGCTGGACTGAAGTGTTCCATTTGTGGTGTAACTGTACATTTCTGAATATTTTTTCCCCACTAAATACCCAAACGCTACATCGTACCCCAACGCGCCACTAATAGAGCCGCCCACGGCTGCCTGTATCGAAATACCGCTACCATAGCTGCCGTAAACACCTTTTTCGGTGCGTGAGTAACCATTATCGTTTTGTTCTATCTCATCGGTGCCAATTCTTTGCGCACCTGCCACAAAGTTGTACCCAACGTTACCCCGTATGTAAAACTGGGCGAAGGTTGCGGAGGTTAGAAACATGAATAGGGTTAGTGTAATGAGCTTTTTCATAAGCGATGGTTTTTGAGTGTGTGATAACACCATGAAAGTAGTTGGTTTTGTGGCATGGCCTGAGCCTGCCATGGTAAATGCAGTCATGTTAGTTAAATGAAAATTTAATACCGGCCTGCACACCAAACGAACCTAATGCCGATTTCACTTTTTCTTGTGAAGAATAGTCGTCATTCTTTATCTCGTCTTTATACTTGAATTTCCGTTGTTCATCCGAAAGGCTCTCTAAAGCATCGTTTCCGTTTATGGTATATTGGGTAATCTCACCTTTAGTAGGAGCGTAGGCTAAACTGGTGAGATTTGTTTCAATAAAAAATTGGATTTTACTATCGGCATTAAAGGTTACGCCCAATGCACCTTTAAAGCCTACACTTAGGCCACCGGTGCTTTCTGTTACCATTTTATATTGTCCTGTTTCAGACGCTTCGGTTTCTTCTGTTAATTTGGTAATGGCAATAACAGGCCCTACGCGGGTATAAGGCTGTATGCTGCCGGTGCCGGCCGTAAACGACAGCGTAGGGGCGAACTGAAACGAACGGGCGTAGCGTGTTGTTTTGTACTCTTCGTGGTAATCGTACCAATCATTAGTATAATTGTATGTTGTGGTATATTTTTTACCCAGCACGTAACCGACTTCAACATCGTAACCTAAGTTTCCTTTCAGGTTGCCGCCTATGGCAACATTCAATGCAAGCCCGCTTCCGTAGCTTCCGTACACAACTTCTGATGAACCGTCAGAGCCAAAGTCCGGGTTGTACGCCTCATTTACGTTTTCGCCAATAACCTGAGCATTCATGGGCAGGTTATAGCCCACGTTTGCACGGATGTATAGTTGCCCGAAAGCCGGGCTAAGCAATCCGACAAGCGCCAACGCGGTAAATACTTGTTTTTTCATAGTAATGTGGGGTTTGGTGTAAGTAGGTTGGATTTAACACAACGAAGATATGTATTTCCACCACTCCGCCAAACACCGTTCAGGCGGTCACCGGAAGCTATAAAGGATCAACATCGGCCACGATGCGCGCACTCCGGTAGGCTTTTTCGTGCAGTATGGCGCTAATGGAAGCCTGAATGCGTTGCCTGATTTCGGCTAAGTGCCCTGAGTTGCGCGGTATTTTAATGAGTATGTTCATCAGGTATTGGTTCCTGATTTTTGCTACCATCGGCTCGCCCGGCCCCAATACTTTTACCGTGGGCAGGTTAATCTTAAACTGTTCGGCTAATACAGTTGCGGCATCGCGCGAAACTTTTTTATCGATGTGCTTAACGGTTATTTCAATCAGCCGCGAAAACGGTGGGTAGGCGTGTTCCTTACGGTCGGCCAGTTCGGTTTGATAGAAATCTTCCTGGGTGTGGTTCAATATGAATTTTAATACCGGGTGGTCGGCATGGGCTGTCTGGATAACTACCTTGCCGCGCTTGTCGCGCCTGCCTGCACGGCCGCTAACCTGCGTGATGAGTTGAAAGGCGCGCTCGTACGAACGGAAATCAGGGAAATGCAGCAACCGGTCGGCATGGAATATGCCCACTAAGTTTACCTTGTTAAAGTCAAGCCCTTTGGTAACCATTTGCGTACCCACAAGAATATCGGTAGTGCCGCTTTCAAACTGATCGATAATCGAATCGTACCCCGATTTAACACGGGTGGTATCGTAATCCATGCGTTGCACCGTGGCTTCCGGGTAGTGCAGCTTTAATTCTTCTTCTAATTTTTCAGTGCCATAGCCAACGGTAAGTATCCGTTTCGATGAACAGGCGGGGCATTGTGCAGGCAACTCTTCTTTATATCCGCAATAATGACAAACTAATGCATGGCGGTATTGGTGATACGTTAAACTAACCGCGCAGTTTATACATTTGGGTACCCATCCGCAATCTTCGCAGTTTACCATAGGCGCATAGCCCCTGCGGTTTTGAAAGATGATAACCTGTTCGTGTTGTGCCAGTGTATCGTGTATGGCACGAAGCAACGTTCCTGAAAAATCGCCTTTCAGGGTTTTGCTTTTGCGTTCGATACTTAAATCGGCCAAAACGATTTCGGGTAATTGTGCATCGCCATAGCGTTTATCGATACGCACGTAACCATACTTGCCTGCATGTGCATGGTGGTACGACTCGACCGAAGGCGTGGCCGAACCCATCAGCACTTTGGCATGATGCAGTTGCCCCATCACTAAGGCCACATCGCGTGCATGGTAACGGGGCGATGGCTCTTGTTGCTTATACGAGGTGTCGTGTTCTTCATCGATAATAATCAGTCCGAGATTATCGAAAGGTAAAAAAACAGACGAACGCACACCAACCACGAATTTGAATTTACCACTGAGCACACCGTTCCAAACCTCTACACGTTCGTTATCGGAAAACCGCGAGTGAAATACGCCCATGGCCGAGCCAAATACTTTTTTGAGGCGTTGAACAATTTGCGTGGTGAGCGCGATTTCGGGTAACAGGTACAATACCTGCGATCCGCCCTCCAATGCTTTTTTAATCAGGTCGATGTAAATTTCAGTTTTGCCGCTTCCGGTAATACCATGCAGCAACACGGCCGCGTGCTGTTCAAACTGCCGGATGATTTCCTGTTGCGCCTCGCGTTGTTCGTTGCTTAACGAAACCGAATGGATAGTTTCTTTTGTTTCGTCAAAGCGCGAAACAATAACCTCGTACTCCTCAACGATGTTGTTTTTAATGAGTGTCTGGAGCGATGATTCTGATAGCTCATCGCTCAGCAATGCTTTTTTAGCCATGCCCGAAGCATTGGCTTTTGTATCGTGCAATACGGCAACCTCCTGTAAATACTTTAACAGGATGGCTTCCTGTTTTGGTTTTTTGGCGAGCGTTTCAAATACTTTTTCGAGCGATTCTTTTGTGTTGTATGTTTCGGTTAGCCGGATTCGTTTTTCGGTTTTGGGCTTGAATTTTTCTTTTACTTCTTCATACAAAATCACGGCCTCTTTGCTCACCAACGATTTCAGTATGGCATATAAATTTTTAAGTTCCAGCAATTTCGATATTTCTGAATAGGGGAGCGGCCCGTTTTTAAGATGCCGTAACAGCGTTTCTTCTTTTGGCGAGAACTCGAACAATGAAGTTTCTTCGCTAAAAGCCGGGTGTAACTGCACCATCGATTCGCTCGATAATTTTAGCCCGGCTGGTAACGCAGCATTCATTACTTCGCCTGTACTGCATAGGTAATAATCGGCAATCCAGTGGAAGAGTTTTAGTTGCAGATCGTTGGTTACGGGTTCATCATCTAATAACTCCAGCACATATTTAGCTTCGTATTCTTTGGGCGGTGTTTCATGGATGTGCAGAACAATGCCCGTAAGGATTTTACGGTTGCCAAACGGTACGATGGCGCGAATGCCAACCTGAATTTTTGTGTTGAGGTCGAACGGAACGCGGTACGTAAAAAGTTTGGGAATGGGTACGGGCAACAGAATCTCTGCAAAAAAAGTGTTGCGCGAATCGGTCTGCCTGAATAGTTCCACTTTGTAAGGTTAAAGCAACTTTCGCAATTCTGCAATATGACCCGTTAACATCACCCGATTGGGTGTATTATGGATTTAGATTTACCTTTAAAATAATATTTTTAAACAAACTGATCCTTTATATTTACTTGCTCCGTAAATCTAAACCGCTATGTATTTGAACGTTAAAGCCGTACAGGAAAACACCTACGATGCCATTGTTGTCGGAACCGGCATCAGTGGCGGATGGGCCGCTAAAGAACTCACCGAGAATGGATTAAAAACATTAGTGCTGGAACGCGGCCGCGATGTTCAGCACCCGAACTACCCAACTGCCACCAAAGACCCGTGGGAACTTCCTTATGGTGACCGCCCCACTGCCGATGACCTTGCGAAACAGGGTGTTCAAAACAGAACGGGATATACCATCCGGCAATCTACCAAGCACTGGTTTGTTAACGATCTTGAAAATCCGTACTACGAAAAAGAAGGGAAACGCTTCGACTGGATGCGCGGCTACCATGTGGGCGGCCGGTCGATTATGTGGGGGCGGCAAAGTTACCGTTTCAGCGAAATGGATTTTGAAGCCAATGCCAAAGATGGTGTTGGTGTAGATTGGCCTGTTCGCTATAATGAACTCGCGCCCTGGTACGATTATGTTGAAACATTTGTTGGCATAAGCGGTCAGGCCGAAGGATTGCCACACCTTCCCGACAGCAAATTCATTGAGCCAATGGAATTGAATTGCGTTGAGAAGGAACTGAAAAAATCGATGATGGATAAGTTCGGGCGCACCTTAACCATTGGCCGTGTAGCAAACCTTGCAGGCCCGCTGTCGCATAATAAAAGTCCGCAGCGCGGCACCTGCCAGTATCGTAACCTATGTAGCAGGGGCTGTCCGTATGGCGCGTATTTCAGCAGCAACGCCTCCACGCTTCCGGCAGCAGTCGCCACTGGCAACATGACGTTGCGCACCAACTCCATTGTATATGAATTGATTTACGATGAACAAAAAGGAAAAGCAACGGGTGTAAAAGTTCTGGATGCCGAAACAGGCGAACAACATGAGTTTTACGCACGCATTATTTTCTTATGTGCTTCCACGATGGGCTCGACCTATATTATGCTCAACTCAATATCCAACCGGTTCCCCAACGGCTTTGGCAACGACAGTGGCGAGTTGGGTTGCAACATTATGGATCACCACCTCGGTGTTGGCGCAAGTGCCAGTGTAGAAGGCTTTGAAGACATGTATTATTATGGAAGACGAGCCAACGGCATTTACATTCCGCGTTTCCGAAACATTGGCAACGACAAGCGCGATTACCTGCGCGGCTTCGGCTACCAGGGGGGCGCAAGCCGTCAGGGTTGGGGAAGACTAATAAGTGAAATGAGTATTGGCGCTGATTTAAAAGAAGCCGCTACCACACCCGGCAAATGGTCGGTTGGCCTTGGCGGATTTGGTGAAATATTGCCCGACCACAGTAATCAGGTTACCATCAACCGCGATAAGACTGACAAGTATGGTCTTTCTACACTTCTGTTCGACACAGAGTTTAAGGAAAACGATTACAAGATGCGTAAAGACATGGCCAACGATGCAGCCGAAATGTTAGATGCGGCAGGTTTTAAAAATGTTCATACTTACGATAACCCAAGCTCGCACGGAGTTGGCCTCGGCATTCACGAAATGGGAACCGCACGCATGGGCAAAGACCCGAAAACTTCTGTACTAAACAAATGGAATCAGGTACATACCTGTAAAAATGTTTTTGTTACCGATGGTTCGTTTATGACGTCCGCGTCATGCGTGAACCCATCATTAACCTATATGGCATTTACGGCTCGCGCTGTAAATTATGCTGTTGAAGAAATGAAAAAACAAAACCTGTAAGCTGTCTTTTATTATGAACAGACGAGAAGTAATTAAACGTACCGCCATCCTGATGGGAGGCGTTGTTTCGGCTCCTACTATCATGGCTATTCTGAAAGGCTGTAAAGCCACGCCCGGTGTGGCATGGCAGCCGAAATATTTTACACAGCAGCAAGCATACCTGGTTACGGAAATTGCCGAGATCATCATACCCAAAACCGATACGCCCGGTGCCAAAGATGCAGGCGTGCCGGCCTTTATTGAAGAATTGGTTTTTGAAGTATATAACGAAACCGACCGCACCAAATTTGTAACCGCATTAGACGATTTCACTGCCTCAACCAACTTCCACAATCTCTCTGCCGAAGAACAAAAAAATGCTGTTATCGAGGCGCACACAAAAGCCATTAACGAAAAACCGGAAGAGCGGCCTTTTATACTGCGCATGAAAGAACTCACCATGTCGGGGTTCTTCACCAGCCAACCGGGCGCTACCGAAGTATTACGTTACGAAGCTGTGCCGGGGCGTTACGAAGGCTGCATACCCTTTGAAGATATTGGAAAGGCGTGGGCTTGATCAGCAAACTAATATGGAATACAGAGTAATCCCCATCAACGTCACCCGCCTCGGGGACGTTGATGATTTGGAAAGATTGTGTAGGCTTGCTTAATTGTGAGAGATTAAATTTGTTGTTAAAAGCATCAACGTCCTCTGCGAGTGACGTTGATGGGGTAAAAAAATGGAACCAACTCAATTTTTATAGTAGTTTATTATCTGCTTTCCATTTTGTCATAAATCTCTCCTGTATTAGCATCTAAAACATATCTAAAATTTCCTGCGTAAACTTCCAGCAACTCTTTACCTTTAAATTTCTCAATGTACTTTGTGTAATGTTCAGTGCTAACAAAATCTTCCTCTTTTTTCAATTCTGGAATGATCCGTCCAAAACCCACAACGTTATTGTTTGAAAACTTCCACCTTAACATTCCATCAAAATTATAGCATAACAACTCGCTGGGATTGTTTTTACATCTTTCTTTCCATATCTGATGTGTTTCGACTTTGTTCCAATTTAAACCCACCTCAGATGGGCTGGTACTAAAAATTATAGATTTCTCTGTACTTAATACTTTATCAATAGTTGTTTCAATAGGAAAGGAAATTAGTTGCTCGCCAATTCTTATTTTATTATTTGCTATTATTGAGTATAACATAAAGTTTAGTTTAGATAATCAGAGATATTACCTATGGGTTTAAACCAACTTTTTGGTATTGCAGAATTATCCCTAATTTCAAACTGTATAGCACCTCCAGGTTGATGAGCTTGCCCAGGCCAATCCTGTGGTCTTAATCCCCATCAACGTCACCCGCCTCGGGGACGTTGATGATTGCTCACCAACAACGGTACAGAATTTCTACTTATTGCTTTCTTTGAACATTGGTGTAAAGTCAGACCAATCTTCAATCCGGAAAGCCCTAATATCACGAACAGATTTTTTGAACCAATCTATTTTATTAAGTGCGTTCATAGCCATTGTTACAGCCATAAGGCTTTCTTCAGTAATGTATGTACTCCCTTGTATCCAATAGAAGTCATGCTCACCTAATATTCTCTTTATTTCGGAATAGGCACTATGATATTGTTCACCATAATGCGTTTTCAAATCCGAAATAACCATATCAAAGGCTATTGCGTACACACCGCACTATCTAAGAGTTTAAACATATCTTCTCTTTCAAAGAAGGTTTCCCCGTCATCGGCTTTGGCAGTAATCACAATGCCCACATAAGGGTTTTTCTCAATCTCTATAACGGTAGCTTCTATCCAATCTGGTCTTCCCGTAACCTGGGGAGAAATCAAAACTCTGTCGTTTGTTTTCATGACGCTAAATTTCACCAAATATACGAATTAGGCTTGTTTTGCAATAATCCCCATCAACGTCACCCGCCTCGGGGACGTTGATGATTTGGAAAGATTGTGTAGGCTTGCTTAATTGTGAGAGATTAAATTTGTTGTTAAAAGCATCAACATCCTCTGCGAGTGACGTTGATGGGGTAAAAAGAGTAAATAAATGTAAAGAATAAACAACTTGAAAAAAAGTTTGACACTATTGCTAATCATCGGACTTGCACCTTTAATCGGTGGACTTTACGGCATCTTGCACGACCAATTGACTTATACGATTTCACCAGAGTATTACACAAAATTCAAGTTTTATCAATTTGGATTTATGGACTTGGGAAATGAAGCGATTTTTCCGAACCCACGATTAGAAGTTTCAGCAGTTGGGTTTATGGCAACTTGGTGGATGGGACTTCCAATTGGAATGATTCTCGGACTTGTTGGCTTAGTTCATAAAGACAGCAAACAAATGTTTCGTGCGACAATGAAAGCAATTATTGTAACAGTTTTCATTGCCTTTGTGACAGGACTTGTTGGACTTGCTTACGGCAAACTTTATCTCGCTGAAACAGGAGTAAATTGGTGGTTGCCCGACAACTTAATCGACACAAAGAATTTTATTGCAGTTGGTTCAATGCACAACTTCAGTTACTTGGGTGGTTTGATAGGACTAATTGCAGGGATAATTTATAGCGTAAGACAAAAACGAATGGGTTAAAAAGATTTCCCCCGCGTCCGCTTGTGCCATGATCTCAGTAGGGGAGTGTACGAGTTTCTTATTCGCCTGCCAATTGCTTCAGCGCATCATCAACCGTGGAAACGGGAAGCTTGCAGGTTTTGTTAATGCAAACATAAATTGTGGTTTGATCGGGGTCAGTAAGTTTTCCCTGCAACAACGGAAGCGTACTGGTATGGTGCGCACCCATTACCATTGAAAAAGGCTGATACTGTTTTCTAAAAGATCGTTTTTGATTAAGACAATTGGCTCCGGTAAAAACAACTTCGGCCAGCGTGTGATTGATTTCACTCAGCACAATACCCCAGTAAGCCATGTACTCAGGCTCTTGCGAGATTAAATGACTAAGATTTTGGGTAATGTGTTCGGCTAAGTTTTTCCATGTGTCACTGTCGAGTAATGTGCCCAGCCGATACAGGTTTTGTACCATCACGGCATTTGATGAGGGTATTACATTATCAAAAACTTCTTTTTTGCGGGCGATCAGTGTTTCAGCTTGCGCACTGGTAAAAAAGAAAAACGATTCGTGTGCATCGTAAAAATTTTCCAGTACGTATTCGGTTAATGTATCGGCTTTTGTAAGCCATGCCTCGTTAAACGTAGCTTCGTATAATTTCAGGTAAGCCTGTATCACAAAAGCGTAATCGTCTAAGAAACCTTCGGTATGGCTGGTTTTGTTTTTAAACGACCGGTAAATTTTCTGCCCTTTGCATAGATGCTTCTCTAAAAACTGCATAGCCAATAAAGCGCTCTGCAAAAAGCGCGGTTCACCGAAAGCGTGGTAAGCATCAACCAAACCGGTAATGGTCATGGCGTTCCAGCCGGCTACTATTTTATCATCCAATCCGGGTTTAATTCTTTTTTCGCGTACCGGTAATGCGGCCAGCTTAACGGAGGCGAGCGACCGCTCAAACTCGGCTTCGCCTATGTTGTAACGATCTAACAGTGTTTGAACGTTGTGGTGTCGTTTTAAAATATTATTTCCGTGTTCCCAGTTACCTTCCGGGGTAATCTCAAAGAATTCGGCAAACAGGTTGCGGTATTTGGGCGCGATCAGGTTTAATAGCTCGGAGTAATTCCAGGTGTAATACTTGCCTTCAACGCCTTCGCTGTCGGCATCGAGTGCCGAATAAAACCCGCCTTCATCGTGTGTCATCTCACGCAACAGCCAGTCGTAGGTTTCAACGACAATACTTTTAAAATATTCATCTTTTGATACTGCGTAAGCCTCGCTGTACAGCGAGAGAAGCTGAGCATTGTCGTACAACATTTTTTCAAAGTGCGGAACAAACCACTGCCCGTCAACCGAGTAACGTGCAAAGCCTCCGCCAAGTTGGTCGTACATGCCGCCTTCGCCAATGTTGCGTAGTGTAAACAACGTATGCGCTAACGCTTGCCGGTTGTTGGTGATGTGCGCGTAACGCAACATCCATAGCCAGATGGCCGGCATGATAAACTTCGGGGCGCGGTCTAAACCGCCCCGCACTTTATCGAACTTTTTTTCGAGTTGCCCATACATGGTATGCAGCAATGTGGTGAAATTTTCTTCGTCCGATTTTCGTTGATACTGTTTCACCCCCTGATTAGCCAAATGTTGCGTTAAGCTTTCGGCTGATGCCAGAATATCGGCTTTACGGTTTTGGTAGGCGGTGTTGATGTTAGTCAATACCTGTACCCACACCTGTGACGAAAAATATGTTCCGCCAAAGAACGGTTTCTGGTCGGGCGTGAGAAAAACATTTAGCGGCCAGCCGCCATTTACACCTAATGCCTGAGCGGCATCCATGTATAACTGATCAATGTCGGGGCGCTCTTCACGGTCAACTTTAATGCACACAAAAAAGCTGTTCATCACCTCGGCAATGTGTTCCTGCTCGAACGATTCGCGCTCCATTACATGGCACCAGTGGCAGGACGAATACCCAATGCTGACTAAAATGATTTTGTCTTCTGCTTTTGCTTTTTCAAGGGCTTCCGTTCCCCATTCAAACCAATCGACCGGGTTGTGCGCGTGTTGTAATAAATACGGGCTGGTGGCGTGGATAAGCCGGTTAGTGTGTTTATCGTGCATCGTGAAGTTGTGCTTGTACCGAGGCTATTTCTTCTTCAACAGATACGGTGTTTTTTAGTTCCTGTAACTGAACTAACAGCGTGCGCAAAAATTGTTGGTGCGATTCGCTTTGGGCATGAAAGGGCTTGTGGTGTAAGGCGTTGCGAACAGGTTGCCATATTTTTAAAAATGCTTTGGCAGGATCGCTGAAATAGCTTTCGGTAAATTTTTGCCAGATGTATTCTTCGGCAACAGCCGAGGGGTGAAGCATATCGGATTTGTAAAACCGGTAATCGCGCAAATCATCGAGCATAATTTCGTAAGCCGGAAAATAAAATGTGTCCGCGTGTGTTTCAGTAAGCGTGTGGCAGGCCGAACGTAAAATAGCTTTGCTCAAACTGTTTACGGGCAGCGTGTCTTTAATATGCCGCACGGGGCTAATGGTAAGGATGATCTTGCAATGGGGATTGATGGTTTTTAAATCCCTATAAAACCCTTCAAACGATTCAAGGATTTTCTTTTCGGTTAAAATTTCTTTTCTGAAGTTGTTGCCGCTAACCTTATGGCAATTCGCTACAATCTCGTGGGTATCTGTTCGCTCATATACTACCGAAGTTCCGTAGGTGAGAATAATCCATTGAGCTGTTTTTAGAACCGTATGGGTTTGGTCAATGGCTTGTCGGATGTTTGCATCAACCGTTGATTTTTCGGGTGACGAGAACGATGAATGAAAATCGTAATGAAAAAACAGATCATTGTGCCGGTGGTAGGTGTGATCGGCCGGATGACTGTTTTGCAACGCTATGCGCAACAGTTTATGGATGGAGTAAGGATTATAAACCGTGCCAAATGGGTTGGTGCATACCGTAAACTTGTTGTCGTGCAGTTTGGTGCCGATGGCATCCGAAAAACAGGAGCCAAGCGTGAGCACTCCATCGTACAGCCCGATAAGGTTGTCCGCTTTTTCAACGTGTAGTTCGGTGCGGAAACTTTGCATACCTATTGTTGCATCTGCATTTCCTGAAACCTGCGGAAAGAATTTTGCGAATACGAAACCTGCGGTTGGGGTACCGGTATCTCTGAGGTGTCACCGTTATCGATCATCCCGTCTTCGTACTCAACCGATACAGAAACCTCCAGCGTATGATTTGACGTGCCGCGATACGTTCCTTTAACAGGCGAACAATCCGAAAAATTTTTGCCAACCGCTAACCGAACGTGGGTTTCGTTTACCAGAACATTGTTGGTAGGGTCAATGCCTAACCATCCGTAATCCGGGATGTACGCTTCAACCCATGCGTGGGTCGCACCTTCACCACGCATACCGTTTTTATGCGGACATATATAACCGCTTACATAGCGTGCCGGTATTTTAAACTTGCGCAACAGGGTTAACAATACGTGTGCAAAATCCTGGCATACGCCCGATTGGAGTTTCCAGATTTCATCGATGGTCGATTCAACCGTAGTGATCCCTTTTTTGTAGGTAAAATTTTTGTAGATGTATGTGCAAAACAGATTGGCTAATTCTAACGGTGTTTTATCGTTGAACTCCTGTTGCATAATCAGTTCTTCTATTTCAGGCAGCGATTCAGATTTGGAAACTTTCAGGAAATCCATGTACGGCACCTGGTGGGTAATCGAATCGTAAAACTTCCATTGATCTTCTTTTGAAAGATTTACGGCTGGCATATTTTTGTTTTTGGTAACCACGACTAACTTCGAGTCGATCACCAACTCGTTGTGTGGTTTAGTGTGGGTAAAAGTACCTACTTCGTTTCCGTAATAATCCTGATGTATTTCTACTTCGGGGTTACCGCTAATCTGAATGGCGTGTTGCAGAACTTCCTGGTAAGTATCTTTGATCGGGTATAGAATAATCTGGTTGGCGCTGTCGCGCACGGGCACCTCGTACGAATACCGGGTGATGTGCCTGATTTTAAACTTAGACATTGTGGTTGTTGCTTAACTGTACGCAAAGTAATGCTCATTTAACGCATTACCAATGGCTGACAGGTCGTTGTTTAATTCGGTTAAAAATTTATGCAGCCCCTGTTCCGAAATCATATCCATATTCGAGTACCGGATTTTGCTATACAAACGCCCGATCATAAAGCGGATATGGTCAAAGTCCTGACTGTTACTGCTTTCGCGTAAACGCTCGAAATACCGGTCGAGCCGGGTTACCGAATATAATATCGAACGCGGATAGTCGCTGTTAAAAACGATCAGTTCAACAACATTACGTGCTTCAAAGCCCGAGCGGTATGTTTTTAAATATAAAGCATAGCCTGAAATGGATAGCAAGAGGTATTTCCAGTAAGTAATGTCGGCAGTTTTGTTCAGGTCGTACGACAAATCACTGAACTTAACATCTAAAATATCGGCCGCTTGTGTGGCGCGTTCTAAGTACATACCGATATTCATAAAGTTTAAACCCTCACCCCGAAACATGGTTAACTCGGCTATGCCGTAATATGCCATAGCCCGGCCAATGAGCATATCAAGTGTGGTTATCGGGTCTTGTGTTTGCAGCGCCAGCGCCAGCCGGTCGTCACGAACAATGTGATAGAATTCGTTGAGGCTCTGCCACAATTCGTTGCTGATGTTATCCTGCACCGACCGCGCATTTTCGCGCGCACGTGTTACTAATGTAACAACGGCATTCGGGCTTTCTCGGTCGGTAATCATATAATGTAATACCTGCCGGGTGTTTTTTTCCATCCGTGCAATTTCTTCTTCCTCTAAATAGGTGAAGATTTTGAGCACCGGCCGCCAGGTAAAATTACTGGCATCGTCCTGAGCCGAGGCGTAGTTTACCTTGAGCATACGCAACATGCTATCGGTGCGTTTAACGTAACGCGACATCCAGTATAACGAATCAGCAACGCGACTTAACATTTATCATTTTTTTTAAACCAATATTTAACACCTAATCCCCAAGTCCTAATCCCTAAGTCCTAAAACCTAACACCTAATTCGCCAGCACCCACGTGTCTTTACTTCCTCCGCCTTGCGATGAGTTCACAACCAGCGAGCCTTCTTTTAATGCTACACGGGTTAAACCGCCCGGCACAATTTCTATTCCGCTTGGCCCGCATAAAGCAAACGGTCGTAAATCAACCCTGCGGGGCTGTATTTTTCCGTTGATATAACACGGTGCCGAAGACAAGCTTATGGTTGGCTGGGCAATAAACTGACGGGGATCTTTTAATACTTCTTTTTTGTAGGCTTCCGCTTCTGCTTCGGTGGCGGCATGGCCCATCAGCATACCGTACCCGCCCGATTCGTTGGTTTTTTTAATCACCATCTTGTGGATGTTGCTGAACACGTATTCGCGTTCATCTTCTTTCAGCAAGTGATAGGTTGGTACGTTCTTTAAAAGCGGTTCTTCGTTCAGGTAATACCGTATCATTTCCGGTACATACATATACGTTGCCTTGTCATCGGCCACGCCATTACCGGGCGCATTTACAATGGCTACGTTGCCTTTGCGGTAAGCCGATAAGATACCCGAAACCCCTAAGGCACTTTCGGGGTTAAACACTAACGGATCGAGAAAATCATCGTCAACCCTGCGGTAGATCACATCTATTTGTTGTAACCCTGCGGTAGTTTTCATAAACACCCGGTGATTTTCAACCACTAAGTCGCGGCCTTCTACCAACTCAACACCCATTAAACGCGCAAGGGTTGTGTGTTCGAAGTAAGCCGAGTTATACATACCGGGCGTGAGCAACACAACGTTGGGATTATTTACCTGCCGGGGCGATAGTGAGATTAAATTCCGGTGAAGGATGTTCGGATACTGCGTTACCGGCAGCACGTTGTTTTGGGGAATGAGGTCGGGGAAAATGCGTTTGGTGATTTCCCTGTTTTCGATCATGTACGATACGCCCGAAGGTGTTCGCAAATTATCTTCCAGTACATAAAACGTTCCGTCATGGTCGCGGATCAGGTCAATGCCGGCAATATGCACGTAAATATCGTGCGGTACATTTACGTTCTGCATCTCGCGCAGATAATGCGGGCAGGAGTAAACCATATCAAACGGCACAATGCCGTCTTTCAGAATAAATTGTGCCGAATAAATATCTTTCAAAAAGAGATTGAGTGCCCGCAATCGCTGGCGAATGCCTGCCTCAATAAAGCTCCACTCTGTACCGGTAATGATGCGAGGTATAATATCGAACGGGAAAATTTTTTCGATACCTTCACCACTTGAATACACGGTAAACGTTACGCCCTGGCTCATAAACAACCTGCGGGCAAGCTCTTCGTTTTTGGTAAGCTCGGATGCCGGTATGTTCGAAACGAAATCGTAAACTTTTTTATACGGATCGCGCACTGTTGCCTGATCGTACATTTCGTCCCAGGTGTTGGCGTTAGTCGTGTAATTATCGAATAGCGTGGTGGCTCTCATCGGTTGCGACAGGGGTTGGTTCAGGTTACAAAAAACCAATATAACGATCTGTTTACCGTAATGCCCAAGTTTAGGCAATTTTTTCGCTGCAAACGAATGAAAACAAAAAAGCCCGGCTTTTGGCCAGGCTTTTTTTCGTGTATTCGTACCGTTCGTTATTCGGCTACCACATTGATGGTGATCGCGTGCTTCACCTCTTTGTGGAGGTCGAGCGTTACCGCATAATTACCTAATTGCTTAGGCTGTTCTTTGAAGATGATCTTCTTGCGGTCGATCTCAAAACCTTTTGCTTTGAGCGCATCGGCAACCTGAAAAGGTGTAACCGCACCAAAGATTTTACCGGTTTCACCGGCTTTAGTGCCGATTTCAACAGTAAGTTCTCCGATTTTTTGCGCTAACGCTTCGGCATCCTGTTTCAGCTTGGCAGCTTTGTGCGCAGCCTGACGGATGTTTTCGTTCATCATGCGTTTATTGGAATCGTTGGCGATGATGGCAATACCGTTTGGTATCAGGTAGTTGCGGCCGTAACCGGGGCGTACCTTAATGGTATCGTTTTTATAGCCAAGTCCTTGTACGTCTTGCTTTAATATTACTTCCATGTTCGTTTCTGTTTAAGGATTTGACAAATTACTTTAACGAATCGGCAACGTACGGAAGCAACGCAATGTGACGGGCACGTTTTACGGCTTGCGATACTTTCTTCTGGAACTTCCAGCTTGTGCCGGTAAGCCTGCGTGGAAGAATCTTGCCCTGTTCGTTAATAAACTTCAACAGGAAGTCGGGATCTTTATAATCGATATACTTGATACCGTTTTTCTTGAAGCGGCAGTATTTGGTTTTAACCTCAGCCCGCTTGATGGGTTCGTTTACAAGTGTCATTATGCTGGCTCCTCCTCGGTTTTACGTTTGCGTGTAGTGTCTTTTCCTTTGTTGAATTCGCCTTTACGTCTGCGTTCGTTATACACAACAGCGTGTTTGTCAAGAACGGTGGTTAAAAAGCGCATTACCGATTCGTCACGTCTGTACTCGGTTTCGAGTGTGTTGATTAGTTCCGGAGCTGCCGAAAACTCGATCAGGTTATAGAAACCGGTTGACTTGTGTTGAACCGGGTAAGCCATCTTGCGAAGACCCCACTGTTCAACGTTTACCACGTCAGCGTTTCCTTTTTTCAAAACCTTCACGAATTTTTCAACAGTATCCTTCATCTGATCTTCAGACAAAACGGGATTCAAAATGAATACTGTCTCGTAGTTTTTCATGGTTTAACAATTGATTTTTAAAATGAGGTGCAAAAATAAGGCGATTGGCCGATATACACAAACATCCCTGAAAGATAAGTTGGAATGCAATAAGTTGAAAAACAGCGTGTTACGTTCTGTTTCGCTTTTTTGTTCCTGTAATTGGTAAATACCCTCATTGCGTTTTGCTCCGTCAAAAACCGCAAAATTTGCGTATCATTGGCGTTTTATTGTAACAAAAGCCCTGCATAAAGGGCGAAAACCACAAAAATCTAATGAGCTACATCATCAGCGGCATTCAACAAGTGGGCATTGGTGTTACCGATGCCGAAGGGGCATGGGCCTGGTACCGTAAAAACTTTACTATGGACGTACCCGTGTTTAAAGATGCAGCCGAAGCAAAATTAATGACACGCTATACCTCCGGCAAAGTCGAAAGCCGTTACGCCATCTTAGCCATTAACATGAGAGGAGGCGGTGGTTTCGAGATATGGCAATACACCAGTAAAACCCCGCTTAAAGCGGCTGTTGATTATACGTTGGGCGATACCGGTATTTATGCTGCCAAACTAAAATCGGATAACATTGACGAAAAGTATGCCGGGTTGAAAGCCAACGGTGCAAACCTGATTACCGAACCATGCATCGCACCCGATGGCCGCAAACATTTTTTTGTAACCGATCCGTATGGAAATATTTTTGAAATCGTAGAAAGCACAAGCTGGTTTAAATCCGGTAAAGCCAAAAACGGTGGTGTAGCCGGTTGTGTGATGGGCGTATCCGATATGGATAAAGCTATTCCGCTGTATCGCGATGTATTGGGGTATTCGGTGGTTTATGATACTACTGATATTTTTAAAGATTTTAACGGTGTGCCCGGAGGCAGTGATAAATTCAGAAGGGTGTTGTTGCGCGGCACACAAAGCGGCAAAGGTAACTTTGGCCGTTTGTTAGGCACTACCGAAATCGAACTGGTACAGGTAGCAGGTCGCACGCCACGTAAAATGTTTGCCGACCGCAACTGGGGTGACTTAGGGTTTATTCACGTCTGTTTTGATGTGAATGGTATGAAAGAACTGGCGAAAAAAGCCGAAGCTGCAGGCTTCCCCTTTACGGTCGATAGCAGCACTTCGTTTGATATGGGCAAGGCGGCAGGGCAGTTTACCTACATCGAAGACCCGGACGGTACGCTGATCGAATTTGTTGAAACGCATAAGATACCCATCTTTGAAAAAATCGGCTGGTACCTGAGCCTGAAAAACCGTAACCCTGAAAAACCATTACCCAACTGGATGGTAGGTATGCTCGCGCTGAACAGGGTGAAGGATTAGAGATTAGAATAAAGAATTTAGTTGTTAGAGTTTAGAAGTTAATAGTTCCTTCTTTTTTAATACACCAATTAAGAACTGTCCCAAGTTTAAATCAACCGGATAGATTCTACCCGTGTTTATACTCAGTCCAACTGTATTATAAGTCCCGGGGCCAACTTCCAGTCCGGTAACTGAAAGATGTTTTGGGAATCTCCCTTCTTGTCCTTTAATCCAAATCTTGGCTCCAGTCAGTCCGCCAATACTTACTGTAGCTTCTTCTCCGATCTTATTTTGATATTCCACATACTCCATTGGATTTAATAAAACCTTTTGGTTATTAAGTTTAATCGTTTTTGAATTTTGCTTTTTGTCAATGGCGCCTATCACATAAACCATATTCCTTGGATATAAATCCAAATTCTTTTTAGAATCATTGTCGTTTAAATAATATAAGTCCAACGTAATAATTGTAGAGTCTTCTGAAATCACAACATTATTAATGTAAAATGAGTTAGCTCCAAGTTCATTCGCTGATTTCCAAAAGGAATTAAATAATGAAACTATTGTCGGGTTGTTATTATTTAACGAATAACCTTGCACCGTAGCTATCTTGGTCGAGATAGTCAAATCGAATGACTTGTCGATTAAGTTAAATGAACTTGTCTGATGCTGCGAATCTGGTGAATTATCTTCAATGATCTTAATATTTTGTCCGACAGCACCAATCGTTGTCGAAAACGCAACAATAAGAATCACTAAAATCTTGTTCATAAAATTTATCCCTCCCTCTAAAAAATATTGATGCTAACTAACAACTATCTTCTAATTATTTCACCTCAAACTTACCGGAGCCGATCTTGTAATCCTCACAATAGATTTCAAGCTGGTAAGTACCGGCTGCATATTCCGATCCTTTTTCGTACAGGTAAGTGAGTTTTTGCCGGGTGTTGTCAAACAAAATCTCTTGTGAAGCCGTGTAAAACTCTTCTTTACCGTTGTAGATGAACGTTCCCGAACCGCGCGACACATCAAACAACACCTGGCCGTTCTGGTCGATAATGCGGATCATGATTTTTTTTCCTTCAATTGGGGCTACGTTGTTTTCGGCCAGGTTGAAATCAACTTTCAGCTTATCAAGCTGACGGTTTTTAAAAGGCGATTCGCGTTCTTTACCTTTATCGTTTACCGATTTAATGGTAACGTTCTCGGCTTTTAGTTGCGAAGCGATGGATACTTTGGTGGCTAATTCGTTTTTAGTTTGTGCTAACCGTGAGATGGAATCGCCCAACTGGTTTTTTTGCGTTTTCAGTGTGGTGTTTTCCGTAAGCAGTTCTTTGTTTACCGATTTCAGTCGGTCGAGTTCTTCGTCTTTCAGCTTTAACAGTTCCTCATAGCCCTCCACACGGTCTTTCAATTCTTTAATAACCTGCCCGTTGGCCCTGCGGGTTCTGCGCAGTTCGATGTCAATTTCCTCTTTGGCTTTTTGCAGTTCCGATACATCACCGCCTAACTTTTCGATTTCGATTATTTTCTGGCTCAGTTCGGTTTTAATATCGTTAAGTTGTTGCAGGGTAGAGGCCAACGCCTGTTCGGTCGAGGCGTTCTCGGCAATCAGTGTTTGTTCGTCCTTGTGGTCGAAATACATTTTAACAAACTGAACCAAAACAATCACCGAAAGAATGGCAATGATAATGGTGCTTTTGTTCGATTTTTTGGGAGCCGGGGCGGCCGGTTGTAGTGTGGTTTCGCTCATAACGGGGTTGAATAAAAATCAAAATTAATGCTTCCTGTTGCTTAATCCAACATGGTAAACAGCAACACAACGTGTTGTTTGGTGAGTGACGGATCAAAAAACAGTATTCCGCAGCGGTACAGGTCAATACTGGTATATACGAGCGGATGTTGTCTGAGCTCGTCCCAGGCTTGTTGCATACCGGCATGGCCGTGGATATCGTCAATAACCACGATGCTTTTAGCGTGCAGGCCGGGCAATAACCGGTTAACATAATCGAGTGTGGGCGCATACTGATGGTTGGCATCTAAAAAAGCAAAGTCAACTTTAGGGATGCGCGCCAGGGCAGGGGTTAACGTTTGGTTGATGTTGCCTTTTACAAGTTCAATGTTTTGTGCTCCGGCAAACGCAAAGGTGCTTTCGGCCACTTCGGCCACCGACTCCAATCCTTCAAAAGTATAGATGCGTGCATCGGTTTTTTTGGCTAAGTACAATGTATTCAGCCCGAACGAAGTACCCAACTCGATAATGGTTTTGGCATCGGTATAGCGCACGAGCCGTTCGTATAAAGCCGAGAAGCGAATGCTGCTTGCGCTGGTACGGGCAATGTCGCTTATTTTTCGTTTGTTGTGTGCAAAGTGTTTAGAGGGCGCGCCTAAATCGGTAACGGCAATTTCGCGGTGGGTTTTTAACAACTCGGCACGCAAGTGTTCGATGCGGGCATCGGGTTGTGGCTTTTGGTTGATAGTTTTGGTATAGAGATCGAACAGAAAAGGCGAGTGCAGCGAGTGCTCGTTCACGGCATCTAACCAATAATTAAAAAATGCTTTTGCCTGAAAGAAACGCGACACGGAGGTGTGATTTTTGATTTTAGAATTATGATTTTAGAATTTAAAACTCAGATTTTTGATTTTATGCCGGGTGTGTGCAGTATAAATCTTAAATTTAAAATCTAAAATCTGGAATCGTAAATCTTAAATTAATTGAGCCTGATCGGGGCAATCATGGTAAACTCCGGGATGTTCACGGTTAATTTGCTTCCGTCTATGATTCGCTCCATGGTATAGGTGCCGGTCATCTTACCAAAGCCCGATTTTAAATTACATCCCGAAACATATTGATGCACCTGCCCCGGCTCTAACACGGGTTGTTGCCCAACCACACCTTCGCCTTCTACTTCGCGCGCCAAAAAACCGGCATCGTGAATATGCCAATGCCTGCGTTTTAGCTGAATGGTGTAATCGCTTTGGTTTTCGATGGTGATACGGTAGGTAAACACATAATGGTTTTGCGCAGGACTGGAATATGCCGACTGATATTCCGTTTCTACGGTTACTTTAACGCCTTGGGTGATCTCGGTTACCATCTTGCCAAAAGTATTAATTTTTTGGAATTTAAAACCCTAATTTGACCGTACTTTTCTGATCTAAAAACCACTAATGCACGTTAAAATCGCACCTTCCTGGAAAAACCGCCTCGCAGAAGAATTCAATAAGCCATATTTTGAGCAACTGATAGGGTTTGTTAAAAATGAATATGCCAGCCACGTAATTTACCCGCCCGGCCGTGAAATTTTCAGGGCGTTTGATGAAACCGACTTCGATCAGGCGAAGGTGGTTATCATCGGGCAAGACCCGTACCACGGCCCCGGGCAGGCCAACGGCTTGTGCTTTTCGGTACGTGAGGGTATTCGTAACCCGCCTTCGCTGGTAAATATTTTTAAAGAAATTCATAATGATCTGGGTAAACCCATACCCGCTTCGGGCGATCTTGGCCGGTGGGCTGCCCAAGGAGTGTTGTTGTTAAATGCAACCCTCACGGTTCGCGCTGCATCGGCCGGGTCACATCAAAATAAAGGTTGGGAAACATTTACCGATGCCGTGATCAAAAAAATATCAGATGAAAAACAAAATGTAGTGTTTTTGTTGTGGGGTGCGTATGCCCAAAAAAAAGGGGAAGTGATTGATCGCAACAAGCACCTGGTATTGATGTCGGCACACCCGTCACCCTTTTCTGCCGATCGCGGTTTCTTTGGCTGTAAACATTTCAGTAAAGCAAATGCTTATTTGAAGAGCAAGGGATTGGAAGAGATTAACTGGTAATGTAGTTGTCAGTTAATGGTTGTTAGTTGATAGTAAATTCAATTACTATCAACTAACAACGAAAAACTATTAACGAATAAGGTTGAAGAACCTGTTCCAGCGAATACCGCCCTGGCCGCGATCAATGGATAACCAGATAAAGAAGCCTTTGCCTACAACGTGATCTTCCGGTACAAAACCCCAGTAGCGTGAGTCTTGCGAGTTGTGCCGGTTATCACCCATCATAAAATAATAATTCTGGTTGAATGTATAACTGGTTACTTCTTTACCATCGATGAATAATTTTCCATCCATGATTTTCGCGTCTTTGTTATGATCGTAATCTACAATGGTACTGCCGTATAAAGCCAGGGTTGAGTCATTCAATTGAATAGTCCAGCCTTCTTTGGGGATGGTAAGCTTACCAAAGTTATCGCCTGTCCATTGAAACAACGGAGATTGCGGAAAAACACTGCCATCGTATTGTTGCTGTACAATTTCCACGCTGGTGATGTACGGAAGCGTTTTGAGTTGAGCAACCAATTCTTTTGTTAAGTGCATTTGATAGTAAACGCCATTACTTGACCAGGTAGGATCTCCATAATCTTCTTTGTAGGTAAGATTAAGTTTTTCCAGGTTCCGTTGATTGATTACATCTTTTGCAGTAACAATATAACTAAACTGCATATTGGGAGGGTTTTCCATCGCCTGCCCGTTTACAATCACCTGACGGTCTTTAATCTCTAATACATCGCCCGGAAGGGCTACACACCGCTTGATATAGTTAGTTTTTAAATCGACCGGATACTTTTTCCATTGGCTTTGTGGCAGGTACTGAATGTCCCAGTTATTTTCACGCATACCGGGTGCGTTAAATACAACCACATCGCCTTGTTTGATTTTGCTGATGCCCGGTAAACGGTATTGAGGCAGTTGAATCCATTCAACATACGAAGGGATTTCGGTAAACCAGATTTTCTGGTGCGTTAGCGGAATCTGCAACGGTGTTTTAGGTGTACGTGTACCGTAATGGAATTTACTCACAAACAGGAAGTCGCCTACGAGCAACGAGTTTTCCATAGAAGGCGTAGGGATGGTATAAGCTTCCATGATCAGCCAGCGGATTAACGTAGCGGCTATAACCGCAAACAGGATGGCATCCCACCATTCGCGTATTTTCGATTTGGGTTTAGCCTCTTTTTTTTCCGTGTTCTTTTTCCAAAACTGCCAGTTCATAATTGGGTTCGCTTAAAATAAAAGGTGCAAATAAAGTTATTAAAATCAGATTTTTAAGAAATCATCCATACTCAAAATACCTTTTTTGCCGGGCAGCCACTCGGCCACCAGTACGGCACCCCGCGCAAAACCTTCGCGCGAGTGGGCTATATGTCGTATTTCGATGTCGTCAATTACAGAAGTGTATTTAACTGTATGTGTGCCGGGTACGTTATCGGTACGGTACGAGCGAATGGCCAGTTCATCAGGCTGTTGCGTGGTTTCTTTAACCCATTTTTTCTTCAATCCGCTTTGCAGTACGCCTTCGGCTAACGTAATGGCGGTTCCGCTGGGGGCATCTTTCTTTTCGGTGTGATGGATTTCATCGATACTGACATCGTATTGCGGAAACGCCTTTATCATGCCGGCTAATTGCTGGTTTAACCGGAAAAAGAGGTTAACGCCAATGCTGTAATTAGAGGCATAAAAGAACGTGCCGCCCGTAGAGGCTGTGTGTTTTTCGATGTCGCTTTTTTTATCGAGCCAGCCGGTTGTGCCGCACACAACGGGAATGTTGTTTTGTAAACACGCCACGATGTTCTCGTAAGCGGCTTCGGGTTGCGAAAACTCAATGGCAACATCGGCTTGTGATGAAGCGATCTGCGACAGGTCTTTTGAATCGATACGCCCCACAATATCGTGCCCGCGCTCAAGGGCAATCTTTTCAATGGCTTTACCCATTTTACCGTAGCCTACTAAAAGTATTTTCATAAGAACTGGTGTGTTATGCAATGTTAGCCACGAAGGCACAAAGCCACAAAGGAATCATTATTTTTGTAAAGTATCACTATAAAAACCTTGTGCCTTATTGGCATTACTACAAGTCATCTCAAAAATACATACGAAGGCCGTCATCCCGAGGAACGAGGGATCTGCGAACTTACAGAACACCTAAATATGTGAAGATTCCTCGTTCCTCGGAATGACCAAGTATTTTTGAGATGACTTCTAAGAATGTCAGGCATTAAAATTTAATGATCAATGAAACACCGGTAGTGCGGCCGGTGAACAGGTCATCATTCATGGAAGGTTGTATTTTTACCTGAAGGTTCGGGTTCAGGTCAAACTCTTTCAGGTGGGCATCTACGTGGGCATCAACCATTTGAAGAAGATACATACCGGCCGAAAGAATAATAAAAAAATCGCGTTCGCGCCTGTACCGGTCAACAATGGTGCGCAGTTGGGTTTCGCTGAACCCGCTTACGCTGATGGGTTCATTGTTTTCGATAATGTCGAATAACTCGCCTTTGTATTTGCGAAAACCTTTCTGGTAGAAATTCACACCGTACCCGAAGCCGAACATACCACCATACACTAAGGGAAGTTTCCAGTATTTTTTGTTATAAACCTGACCCATGCCGGGCAGTACGGCTGCAAATAAAATGGCTTTGCGCGGATCGTATTGCGTTGCGTATGAGCGCAACGCTACTGTATCGGGAGGAAGGTTAACCGTGTCGGATTTTTGAAATACGGTTTGCGGTTGTTGTGTTATGCGCAGGCTGTCTTGCGCGTGTGTATGCGCATACAGGGCGACAACAAAAACAATCCATAAAACCTTTTTCATTAAGCGTGCATTAAGCGCGAACCCTTTACTGTATTTTCAGAATGTCTAAGATACGGTTCAGATCTTCTACTGACAAGAAAGGTATTTTTATTTCGCCTTTTTTGCCATCGCTTTTTACAACAATGCGAGTGCCAAAGTGTGACGATAGTTTCGACTGAAGCTGGTTTATTTCGCGGCCTGCAGCCGAAGGTGTTGTTACAGCGGTTGTTTTTTCTTCGTTTTTAGTCGATGCCAGTTCGCGTACAAGCTCTTCTACTTTACGCACAGAAAGGTCTTCGGCAAGTGTTTTCTTGAAGATGTAAAGCTGTTGTTCGGGGTTCTCGACATTGATAATTGCCCGCGCATGGCCCATCGACAGCTTATTATCGCGCACGGCAATTTGTACATCGGGCGGAAGTTTCAACAAACGCAGGTAGTTGGTTACGGTAGCCCTGTTTTTGCCTACGCGGTCGCCCAACTCTTCCTGTTTTAAACTACACTCGGTAAGGAGGCGCTGATAACTCAAAGCCACTTCGATGGCATTCAGGTTTTCGCGCTGAATGTTTTCGATCAGCGCCATTTCCAGCATTTGCTGGTCATCGGCCGACCGGATATAGGCCGGTACTTTTGTTAAACCGGCTAATTTGGAAGCCTGAAAACGTCTTTCGCCCGAGATCAACTGGTATTGATCGCGTGCTAATTTGCGAACGGTTATAGGCTGTATAATGCCGTGAACCTTAATGGAATCGGCTAACTCCTGTAACGCCTGTTGATCGAAATGGGTACGCGGCTGAAAAGGGTTAACCTCAATCTGCGTAAGCGGTATTTCTAACACACTACCCGATGTGGGGCCTGTTGTGGCAGGCGGTGTTTTCACCGTGATTTCTGACTCTAAGCGGTCTTCGGTATTACTGTCTTTCAGTAAGGCATTCAGCCCTCTTCCTAATGCTTTTTTCTTACTCATTTCACTACCTTGTTTTTATCCAGAACTTCGTGCGCCATGTTCAGGTAACTGATAGCGCCTTTGCTTTCGGCATCGTGCACAATAACCGGTAAACCGAAGCTGGGCGACTCGCTCAACTTTACATTGCGGGGAATGATGGTTTTGAATGTCATTTTCTGGAAATGTGTGCGCACTTCTTCTACTACCTGGTTGCCGAGGCTGGTGCGTGAATCGTACAGTGTTAACAGAATGCCTTCGATTTCGAGGTTGGGATTGAGGCGTGTTTGAATGATCTTAATGGTATTCAATAATTTACCCAATCCTTCTAAGGCAAAGTATTCGCATTGTACGGGAATGATAACCGAATCGGCTGCGGTTAATGCGTTGATGGTGATTAACCCCAGCGAGGGTGAACAATCGATGATGATGAAATCGTACTGGTCTTTTATTTTGCCTAAGGCATCGCGCATTTTTTCTTCGCGGCTTTCGATGTTCACCATTTCTACTTCGGCACCTACCAAATCGATGTGCGAGGGGAGTATGTCGAGGTATTTTAACTGGTCGTTAGTAACGATAGCTTCGCTAACGGGTGTGCCATCGACCATACACTCGTAAATGCTGTTTTCAACTTCTTTCGGGTTTATCCCCAAACCGGATGTTGAGTTTGCCTGCGGATCGGCATCAACCAATAATGTTTTGCATTCCAAAACCGCTAAACTTGCGGCTAAGTTAATGGCTGTTGTGGTTTTTCCGACTCCGCCTTTCTGGTTGGCAATGGCAATGATTTTTCCCATGATTAAAAAATAAAAAAGTCCTGATCCCGATAGTTATCGGGAATCAGGACTGCAAATATAGAGTAACAATCGGGGGGCGTGGAACATTGTGGAACGTATTTGTCCACAATCCATTCACAACCCGATGTTAATTTTTCCGTTTTTTGCGCGTGTCTTCGGCATTCTTACGTGCCTCTTCACTGGCTTTCATGGCATCCTGCAGGCGTGTCATGAACTTCGATTTCTTGCCTTCGCCCGCTGCGTTCTTGCGTTTGTTTTCGTCCATGATGGTGCGGATTTTACCTTCGTCAACAAAACGTTTGATGATGGATTGTTGCGCGAATGTGGCAATGTTCGACATGAAATAGTAGAAACTTAACCCGGCCGGGAAGGAGTTCAGTACAAACAGGAATATGAGCGGCATCAGGTACGACATCACTTTCATAGGCCCCTGCACGGTAGTCATCTGGTTGTTTTGCCATGTATAGATCAGTGTTGAAATGGTCATCAATAACGTAAACAAACTTACGTGGCTTCCGTAATACGGAATGACAAACGGCAGGTTAAAAATAGAATCGTAAGTCGATAGATCTTCAGCCCATAAAAAGTGTTCCTGGCGTAACTCAATGGTATTGGGGAACAGGTAGAACATCGCAAACAAAATCGGCATCTGTAACAACAGGGGGATGCAACCGCTTATCGGGTTAACGCCTACCTGCTGATAGAGTTTTAATTGCTCTTGTTGCGTTTTGCTCATATCATCGCCATGCTTCGCTTTAATCTCGTCCAGTTCAGGCTTCAGCACTTTCATTTTTGCCATGCTGAGGAATGAACGGTAGGAGAGCGGCAGCAAAATCAGGCGGATTAAAATTACCAGGATGATGATGATGACCCCGAAATTGCTGATGAACGTAGTTAAATAATAGAACACCGGGAAGATCACCCATTTGTTGATCCAATACACCGGGGGCCAGCCGAGGTAAACGTTCTGGTTAAATTTTTCGGTAACCGATCCGATTTTCCGGTACTCGTTCGGGCCGAGGTAATATTTAAAGTTGGCATTGCCCGAAGTAACATCGCTGGTGCTGATATAAACTTTGGCGCTTCCCTGTTTCACTACTGAAGAATCGGCCGGGTTTACAGCCGTTAAGGCAATCTCGCCTCCGTTAAAATTCTTGTTGGCAATAAAGGCTGTCAGGAAGAATTTTTGCTTAAACGTAACCCACTTCAATTCACTGCCAAACGATTCTTTCTGCGGCTCGGTTGAACGCTCTGTCAGCCAGTTGACCTTATCATTTGCGTAATAGGTAATGGTAGTGTTATTGCGGCTGTCGGCAATGTCTTTTTCACGCGGGCGCATGGTGTTGTTCCATTGATACGTGAGCTGTTCAGACAATGATTTATCCAAACCTTTGCTGCTGATACTGTACGCAATTTCGTAACCATCGTGCGGAATGCGATAAGTTTGAACAAGCTCGGCACCATCGCTCGGCTTTACCGAAAATGTAACAACGGTAGTATCGCCCGCCTTGCGCGACTCTGCCGTATAATACAAAGCGTACAAATCGATGTCTTCGCCTTTAAATTTGGTGGTGAGCTTAAAGTCACTCGATGTGCGATCGATCAATACCAACGGTTTACCAAAATAGGTTTTGTAATTCTTTAACTCGGCATACTCAATCACACCGCCCTTACTGTTGAATTTAATGGAGAGTTTTTCGGTTTCCACTACCAGTTCCTTAGTTTCGCCTTTAAATGCCTGGGCGATAGAACCATACGTTGCAGTAAGCGTGCTGTCTTCAGCTACGATTGCCTGTGGTGTGGGTGTAGGTTTGGCTACCGAATCGGTGGTTGTAACCGGGGTTGCGGGTGTTTGTTGAGGATGGTTTGGTTTGGCAAACCAAAAAAAGTATGCCATTAACATGGCACCTATAAGCGTAAGGCCAATGGCCGAATTTCTATCCATTTCTATTGATTATAAACTAATTGATAACTGATTTTTTATGTTCGACCGAAGCGGCCACAAACTTCACAAACAACGGGTGCGGGTTCATAACGGTGCTTCTGAGTTCGGGGTGAAACTGTACACCAATAAACCACGGATGGTCTTTTAATTCAACAACTTCCACTAAGTTTGACTCGGGGTTTATACCCACGGCTTTCATGCCGGCTTCTTCAATCGCTTCTAAGTATTTGTTGTTGAACTCATAACGGTGGCGGTGACGCTCGTGAATGGTCGTTTCACCATATACGCTATGGGCTTTACTGCCTTTCTTTAATTTACAGGTGTACGCACCCAACCGCATCGTTCCTCCTTTGGCGGTGATTTTCTTTTGTTCTTCCATCAAATCGATCACCGGGTTTTTGGTTTTCGGGTCGAGTTCGGTCGAACTGGCATCAATACCCAGCACGTTACGGGCAAATTCAATTACGCAACATTGCATACCCAGACAGATCCCGAAAAACGGGATTTTATTTTCACGCACATAGCGGATGGTTTCTATTTTCCCTTCCATGCCGCGTTCACCAAAACCGGGGGCAACCAGCACACCGTCTAATCCTTTTAAAATATTGGCTACCGATTCTTTCGTTATATCTTCCGATGAAATCCATTTCAGGTTTACCCGGCAATCGTTTTGTGCGCCACCGTGCACGAAGGCTTCGGCAATGGACTTGTACGCATCGGGCAGCGAAACGTACTTGCCCACCAAACCAATGGTAACTTCTTCAACAGGGTTTTTCAGCTTTCCTAAGAAATCTTTCCACTGTTCGAGATCGGGTTCTTCTTTGCTGATAACTTTGAGTTTGGCAAGCACACGCTCGTCTAATTTCTCTTTGCGCATCAGCAAGGGTACATCATATATGGTATCGGCATCGATGGCTTCGATTACCGAGTTCAGGTTAACGTTACAGAACAATGCCAGCTTCTTGCGGATTTCCACCGGTAACGGATGCTCGGTACGGCACACTAAAATATCGGGCTGGATACCTTCTGCAAGCAGTTCTTTTACAGAGTGTTGTGTTGGTTTAGTTTTTAGTTCTTTGGCCGCCTTCAGGTAGGGGATAAGCGTAAGATGGATTACCAATGCATTGTTTGACCCTAACTCCCACTTTACCTGCCGCACGGCTTCTACAAACGGCAGCGATTCGATGTCGCCAATGGAGCCGCCTATTTCGGTGATCACAAAATCGTATTCGCCCGACTCACCTAATAAAAACAGGTTACGCTTGATTTCATCGGTAATGTGCGGAACCACCTGAACGGTTTTACCCAAGTATTCGCCCTGGCGTTCTTTGGTAATTACGTTGTGGTAGATGCGCCCGGTGGTAATGTTGTTGGCTTTTGATGTGGGAACGTTTAGAAAACGCTCGTAATGCCCGAGGTCTAAGTCGGTTTCGGCTCCATCATTGGTAACGTAGCATTCACCGTGCTCGTAGGGGTTGAGCGTGCCCGGGTCTATATTAATATAGGGATCGAATTTCTGGATGGTAACCTTGAAGCCCCGTGCCTGCAACAGCTTGGCCAGTGAGGCCGCAATAATTCCCTTACCCAATGATGACGTAACACCCCCCGTTACGAAAATATACTTAGCTGCAGACATACCCTTATCGTTACGGGGTGCAAAGGTAAGGGTTTAGGGCTAATAAACATAAGACCAATGTTGATGATTCCGGGAAAGAATACGGGGCGGTTACAAAACCCCAGACTATTGTATTCAAAACTTGAATTGGCCTGCACGTTTGGCTTATCGGAAGAGTATTTATATTTTAACGAAATTTTTAGGCGCCCATGAATAAGAGAGTTGAAACAAAGAGTATCTCATTTGTTACTACTTTAGTACTCCTTTTGCTTAGCCAGTATAGCTACGCACAAATGACCTGTGCAGATTTACCAACATTTATGTCGGGGGGAAGCTTCGCTTCCCAATCTGGTAAATGCGCCCCGGTTACTGCTACGTTGGAGTACAGAATATCTTTTGCGGCTCCCTTACCAACTGTCAGACCAACAGGTGGTAGCCCTAACTATCAGGCCAGGTTTATATGGAATGATGGCCAGGCGCCAGCCTTTATCAATGTATCGATTAATCCTTTAAGTTATGTAGTGAGTGGTGGGCTTTATACTTATACCTTAACGGCCAATCGTATTTTCCCAGGTCCCGCAGCAGGCGAGTGCGATTATCAGGTGGTGATGATTTTTTTGGTCGATGGAAATTCTTGTCAAACTGGCCAACTGCGGCAAACCCAGGTTATTTCTTCCTGGCGTACGGATGCCTATAACCAAGGTAATGTTCAGCTATTAGCACCAGCCGGAGGACCTGTGCATGAAGTTTGTGAGGGTGTAGATATCAGTGTTATTTTTAATGATGCAACAAACTTTAACTGTAACGCAAACTATCCAGCCAGTTTTCCTCCTAACGCTCCTATAAATGACCCTAACCAGCAGATACGTTGGCAGCAAATTGTTTACAACACCCCTAATGGTGCTCCTAGAATTCCAAATGTAGAGGTAGATGGTGTTGCTATGCCGCCTGCTGCGGGCTCCAACTACCAGGATCCGCGGGGTGTATTTGTAATGACTCCTTTGGTAGTTGTAAATGATGGAAGACGAAGACCTACTTTACAAATTACAGCCCCCGGGGGGTTTGGTGCGGGATTCCCCGTTGCCGGGGATGAGTTTGAAATAACCATTCGATATTGGAATACTTGTAATCCGTATGATGACCCGACTATTCCAGGTCCACCGGCTGATCTTATTAACGGAGATAGTCCCCCGGTAGAACGAACAGCCCTTATCCGCATTATCGATGCCCCTGACAGGCCAACGGTACCCGATGTTACAGTCTGTGGAAATGATAGCCGGACAATTACAGTAACCAGTGGGAACCCGGGACCCGGAACGTGGCGTTACCGGTGGTATTCTGATGCCGCACTGACAAATCAGGTATTTACCAATACCGGTGCTGCAGGCCGAACCTGGACACCGGGCGATGGAGGCGGAGCCAACCAAATTAGTGTAAACCAGCGCAAACGCTGGTGGGTAACGGTAGAAAACGTAGCAGCCGGAAGCTGCCGTAGCGAGGCTGAGGAGGTTGTGTTAACCAGACGACAGGCGCTGACCACACCGGCAATAACCGGACCGCAAAACCTCTGTCCGGGTGGCACTTATGTGTATTCCGTAGGCATTGCCGCAGACCCTGTTACCATTACAGATGTCAACCTTGGTACTACATTTAACCTGTCAACACAGTATGTATGGACAGTACCTTCAGGAGGCATAGATTTAGGACAAAACACGCAAACCATTACAATGACTGCGGGGGCTGCCGGAGGATCGGGCAATGTTACAGCCGTACGCAGATATACCGACAATAGCCCCGGGTGTGGCACGCAGAGTACAAGGGGAATTAACGTCCGTGCCCGCCCTACTGTAAATATCTCTCCTGACCCTGCCACCGTATGCGAAGGAAACGCGTTGACGTTGGATGGTAACGCAAACACTACATATGGTACCATCTCAGGGCACTTGTGGGGCGGGGCCGGTGTTGGAGTTTTAAGTGATACGGGTATTGAGGAGCCTGATGTTAACACCAGTGCACCGGGTAATTTTGCCGTAACATACGTTACCACAGCAGATTTTGGGGGAGGTGTTACGTGTACGTCCAACCCTGATAACCTCACCATTAACATCACGGCAAGCCCTACATCGGCATCTGTGGGAAGCGACCAACAGCATTGTGCAACGCTTACGTCAGATCCCTTAGGTGGAAGTAATCCGTCTCCCGGAACGGGCACGTGGTCTAAAGTGAGCGGGCCAGGCAATGTTGTCTTTAGCGGAGGCGTGAATAATCCTGCCGCTACGGCTACGGTTGATCAACCCGGTGTATATGAGTTGCGCTGGAGGGTTGTAAACGGCTCCGGCCCCGGAGCCTGTATATCAGAAGCTGACATAACTGTTGACTTTGGCGCTGATCCCGGCACACCGGATGCCGGAAGCGCAGGCCCCTTTTGCGGATTTGACGGAGCATTGAATGCGGTGACTCCGCCCACAGGTACTACCATCACTTGGACACAGTTTAGTGGCCCCGGCACAACTACTTTCTCAGCAACCAACACCCGCAACCCCGATATAACCGTTGATGCCTACGGCACATATGTATATCGCTATACCGTCAGCAGCGGTACATGTACGCCACAATTTGATGATGTAACGGTAGAATTTTTCGAGCCTGCCACAGTTCAAGATGTGGCAAACTTTACCACCTGTGTTGACGGCACATCACCTGCGGCTATATCCCTTAGCGGAACGTTTGGCGGAGGCGCATCAAACGCCCGGTGGGAAGTAGTGGCTCCGGGATCAGGAACATTTACCTCCAGCGGAACAGGAACCGGCAATAGTGATGCTACAAGCCCTGCAACAGATTCATACACACCATCGGCAGGCGATTTTACTGTAGGCTCCGTTCAGGTCAGGTTAATAACCAACGATCCCACAGGGCCTTGTCCTGCCGTAAGCGATTTGGTAACGATTACCATAGATCGTAAACCGGCCGATGCCGAAGCCGGATCGAATGCGTCAGTGTGCGGTGGTTCATACACATTATCAGCCGATGCAGCCACCAACGGAGGCGAGGGTACATGGACAGGCCCCGGATATGTTAGTTTTGGCGATATACACAGCCCCACAACAACAGTAACCGGTTTGGCGAACGGATCTAACCTTTTACGCTGGACCGTGCGAAGTGCACTACATGGTACACCGGGAAGTTGCTCCGAAACGTTTGAAGAGATTACCATTACCCGCAACACCCTTCCAACCAACAACGACCCGGCTCCCGAACGCTGCGTGGATGTACCCGGTGGTACGGTGGCACAATTTACACTGGCTGATTTAACGGCTATGAATGATGCCATTACAGGTATTGCTGGTTCGACCGACCGGGTGGTGGAATATTATACCGATGCCACCCGTACAACACCGTTTACCGGCCCGGCTAATTTTGCCAATGGCGATAAATTATACACTATTGTTAGACGTACCGATGTAACACCAAACTGTCCGCAGGATGGTGAAATTACTTTTGTAATTCACCCACGCCCTGACGTAACACCGCAGGCACCTGAGTTTTGTGAAGACCTCCCGGTAGGCAGTAATACCCATGCCGGTATTGACCTCACTGCTTATAATGACGATATAAAAAACAATGTTGCGGCTAATACCGTAGCGTGGTTCGTGGATGCCCTCCGCACCATAACGGTACCTGACCCAACCAACGTTACCGCTAATAATGGAACTAAGTTTTATGCACGGGTTACAAACCCGACCACACTCTGTTCGGATACCACCAGCCTGGAGGTTATCGTTAACCCCCGGCCGGTACCTAATCCATTGATTGGCCCGACCAACGTTTGTGCCGATGCTTCTTCGGCTGTTGTATATCAATTACAAACCAACAATGTTGCTTCCGGATATACATTCTCATGGTCAATTCCGGCACCGCCTTTTGTGCAAATGCTGGGCGGTACCTCAAACGACTACTTAGTGTTGATGAACTTCCCGAGCATTGTAAACCCGGGTCAGAATATAGAAGTAACTGAAATTTCGGATAAGGGTTGTCATGGTGTTCCCAATGTTATCAACGTTACCGTAGAAACAAGCCCTCCGCCTATTGTAATCACAAATGCTGGTGGTGCATCCGGGCCTTTTGCGGTATGTGCCAACGAAGCGGGTGTTGTGTTCAGGGTTCCGAATCTGGCAAACACAACGTACGCCTGGACGGTACCAGCGGGGTCATCGATTATCAGCGGTCAGGGTACAAACCAAATCACGGTAAACTTTGGTGTACTTCCGGGAATTATATCGGTTACGCCAACAACAACAACAGGATGTCCCGGCACACCGGCAAATGCTTCTGTGGCGATTAATGAACGTCCTGTATTAGCATCATTATCAGATGTCGTGTGTAGCGATAGCCCTGGTGGAATTACACTTGTTGAAAGTGCAACAAGTCCGGTACCGGCCGCATCGTTTAACATTACCAACGTTACCATTCCTGCGGGTCTTTCACCGGCTTCACGGGCAACGGGCAATAACCTTCCGGCAGATGAAATTGAAAATGATATATTTACCAATACCACAGGGGGTAATTTAGTGGTACAATATACCGTTGTACCGGTGAGTGCTCAGAGTTGTGCAGGAGACCCGCGCATTGTAAACCTTACCGTACAACCCGAGCCTGTATTAGACCCGAATTTAGCCGATGCGATTTGTAGCGCTAACCAGGATGTGAACATCGTGCTGAAAGTTGCTGTCGGCAGTTTCCCGGCTGATGTGTATAGAATAGCTTCAATCAACAACCCCGATCCGATTAATGTTACACAGGTGGCCGGTGTGCAAGTTGTACCGGGCAATTACAGCGCCACTATTTTAACAGACGACCGCTGGAGGAATGTTGGTACCGTTCCGGTAACCATTGAATACATGGTACACCCGATCAATTCCGGAACGAACTGTATCGGTGATCCTGCTATTCCGGTTCGCGTAACCGTATATCCCGAGCCACACGTATTAGCTGCAACCGAAACAATTTGTAGCGGTGATACACCTACGCTTACCTTAACAACTTCCCCGCTGATAGCCGGTAGCACATTTACCTGGACGGTGAAAAGCATCACTGGGCTGATAACCGGTACCAGTAATGGAACAGGCGCTACGATTACGAATGTATTGGTAAACAATGATGTAACCTCGGGCACGGTTACGTATGAAGTCCGTGCAACAGGCGATGCGTCAGTAGGTGGCTGCCAGGGACCTCCAACCGATGTGGTGATCACCGTTGACCCCGCACCGCTTACCACCAATGTCGATCAGGTTGTTTGTTCAACAACACCGGGTACAACCGAATATGTTGAAGATTTGGTTGCCCTGCAACCGGCTATTAATGCCGATGGTTCACTAACCTTTAGCTGGCATACTTCACAGGCCGATGCATTAGCCAATGCCAATGCCATGTCGAATGCAACTGCGAGTGCTTACCCGTTGCAGAACGGCATTCCGGTGTTTGTGCGGGTATCCAACGGCCAGTGTGCGCGGGTTATGGCGGTAACCTATACCGTTAACCCTACGCCTTCGTTTGGTGCGGCAATCACATCCAATTACAGTGGTGCCCAGCTTTCGTGTAACAATTCCAGCAATGGTATTATTACGGTTACACCGCCAGTAAACGGTACTGCACCATATTTGTACAGTATCGATGGCGGAACAAGTTATTTCACCAGCTTAACCTTTAATGGTCTTTCGGCTGCGGGCAATCCATACATTGTACAGGTTCGTGATTCACGCGGGTGTATTGCGCAGGCAGCGCCCCTGAATTTTGTACCGCCTCCGGTGTTAACAGCAACGCCTGCTATTACATCCGATTTCAACGGTCAGCATATCCGTTGCCACGGTGAAAATAATGGCGAGGTAACGGTAACGGCATCGGGCGGGGTAGGAACATTACCAACAGACTATACATATTCCATTCTTGAATTACCGGGTAATATAACCGGAGCAACAACCGGAGTGTTTACCGGCTTAACGGCAGGTTCTTATACGTTTGTAGTGCGCGATGCCAACAATTGCTCGGTAACAACCACAACCATTACACTCATTGACCCGCCAGCCATTACGGCCACGGCAACATTAACAAACCCGGTGGTATGTTTTGGAGAAAGCAACGGTGAAATTACCGTTACCGCTAATGGCGGTACGTTAGATCCGTTAGATCCTTTAGCTACTTATACTTACACCATCAACCCCGGAGGCACGACTAATACAACAGGTTTATTCAATGGCCTTGCCGCAGGCACCTATATGGTTAACGTAACCGACAACAATGGTTGCGTTCGTTCATCGAACAACGTTACGGTAACACAGCCTGCCGCGTTGGCAGCGTTTGCTTCGGTTACCAGCAATTACCACGGGGCAAAAATCAGTTGCCCGGGCGCTAATGATGCCGTGATTACCGTTATTGCCAATGGTGGTAATGGCGGGTATGCCTATATCTTAATGGATGATTTGGGTAATCCTATTGCGAATACCACCGGTGATGTTAACGGGATTTATACCGGTGTTGGCCCGGGTAATTATACAGTACAGGTAACCGATTCGCGTAACTGTACGGTAGTAACCGTTCCGGTAAACATTACCGAACCACTACCGATTGATGCCGCTACAACCATCATCAGTAACATAACGTGTAACGGTGTAGCAGACGGCCAGATCCGCGTAACAGCCGTAGGCGGTACCGGGGCATATTCGTACGAACAAATCAACCCCGCAGGGCCAACCAATGCCACCGGTATTTTTACAGGACTTGGCGATGGTGTGTACGATTTCCGGGTAACCGATTTGAATGGCTGTTTTGATGTTGTACAGGTAACACTCAACCAACCGGCTGCCGTTACGGCTTCGGCAGTAGTTGGAAACAGCTATAACGGGGCGCAACTCAGTTGCCATAACTCTTCCGATGGTGTGATTACCGTAACCGCCAGCGGTGGTACCGGTGCATTACACTATGTGTTCGATCAGTTTGCCTTAACCAATACCACCGGTGCCATATCGGGCGTGTTTACGGGCGTACCGGCCGGTACAAATTATACCTTTACCGTGCGCGATGCCAACAATTGTACCGTGGTAACAATACCGGTGGATGTTGTACCGCCAACTGTTATTGTGGCATCCGGAACAGTAACCAGCGACTTTAACGGTGAGCATATCAGTTGCCCTACCGCTACCGATGGCGTTATTACCGTTACCGCTTCGGGCGGAACAATAACGGGTACATACACTTACCGCATTGATCAACTTCCGTTAAATACAAGCGGTTTAACTTCGGGTATATTTACCGGTGTGGGTGCCGGTGTTTACACCGTTACCGTGCGCGATGCCAACAACTGTTTTGTGATGACCGCGCCCATTACCGTTACACCGCCTGCGGCCGTTACGGCAACCACAACCATTACCAGTAACCACAATGGCCGCCACATCAGTTGCTTTGGTGCCAGCGATGGCGAGATTCGTGTTACACCGGGTGGGGGCGTAGCGCCTTATACTTATATATTGAATGAAGATACGGGCAATACTTCGGGTGCTACTTCTGGTATATTCTCAGGATTGGCAGCCGGAACTTATACCGTTACCGTTACCGATTTTAATGGTTGCCAGGCCGGTACAAGCCCGGTAACCCTTACACAACCTGCCGTATTAGCGGCCAACGGTGTGGTAACGAGCAATTATAACGGCCAGCAAATCAGTTGCTTTGGTGCAAGCGATGGCATTATCCGGGTAACGGCAACCGGTGGAACGCAAATTCTAACTCCGAGTCCACATTATAATTATTCGATTGTTGAGCTTCCGTTAAACACAACCGGAGCAACAACGGGTATTTTTACAGACTTGCCAGCCGGTACTTACACCTTTTTGGTTGAAGACGTGAACTCATGTTCGGTAACGACAACAGCCGTAACCATCAGCGAGCCACCGGTTGTAACGGCCAGCGCAGCCGTAACCAGCAATTACCACGGTTCGCAGGTAAGTTGTAATGGTTCGGCCGATGGCATGATTACCGTAACCGCCAGCGGTGGTACAGGTGTTTTGCAGTATGTGTTTAATGAAAATCCGGGCAACGGCAGTGGTTTCTCTTCGGGAATCTTTACCGGTGTTGCTGCCGGGGGGCCTTATACCTTTACCGTTACCGATGTAAACGGATGTAATGTACCCACAGCCGATGTTTTTGTTACCGAACCAATCGTGTTAGCTGCTTCGGGCAGTGTAACCAGCAACCACAACGGGCACCACATCAGTTGTCCTACGGCTACAGATGGTACGATTACCATTATAGCAACGGGTGGAACGGGCGCATATACCTACCGCATCGATCAGCTTCCGTTAAACACTACGGGGTTAAGCAATGGTATATTTACCGGAATAGGTGCGGGCTCATACACGGCAACGGTACGCGATGTAAACGGTTGCTTTATCGTAACCGCGCTGATAACCGTTACACCACCACCGGCCGTTACGGCAACGTTATCAATTACGAGTAACCACAATGGCCGCCACATCAGTTGCTTTGGCGCCAGCGATGGCGAGATCGAGGTTACACCAGGCGGAGGTGTAGGGCCTTATAATTTCGTGTTGAACCAGGATCCTTTAAATACATCTGGCGCTACAAATGGAATCTTTACAGGTTTAGTGGCAGGCACTTATTCGGTAACCGTAACCGATCAGAACGGCTGTCCGGTAGTAACCAATTCAGTAACCCTTACGCAACCTGTGGTGGTAGCAGCAACCGCAGCGGTTACCAGCAACTACAATGGTTCGCAAATAACCTGCGTGGGTGCAAGCGATGGCATTATCAGGGTTACCCCGACTGGTGGAACAACACCTTATACTTATTCAGTAGTAGAAATACCGGGCAACGTTACCGGACAGGCTAACGGTATCTTTACAGGCTTGCCTGCGGGCACTTATACATTTAATGTTGAAGATGTGAACGGCTGTTTTGTGATAACCGGTCCGGTTACCATTACACCGCCAACACCGGTTGTGGCTTCGGCTACGGTTTCTGTTCCTTATAATGGTAAAGAAATAAGCTGTAACGGTGCAAGCGATGGAATAATTACCATTACGGCAAATGGCGGTACCGGTGATTTACGGTATGTGTTTGATCAGATTCCGGGTAACCAATCGGGTCAGTATTCGGGTATTTTCTCGGGTGTACCGGCCGGTATAGGCTATACCTTTACCGTAACCGATGTAAACGGATGCTTTATTCAAACAGTAGCGGTAGATGTAACAGAACCGGATGCTATCGCGGCAACGGGCGTGGCTACTTCAAACTTTAGTGGCTTTAACATCAGTTGCTTTACCGAAACCGATGGCGTGATAACTATAACACCTACTTCGTTTGGAAACGATAATGGCCCGTTAACATATATGCTTATTGAAGATGCCGGAAATACATCAGGCGTATCAACAGGTATCTTTACCGGGCTGCGTGCCGGAAGTTTCCGTGCGCGGATTACCGACATTAACGGTTGTAGCTTCACTACTGCACCCATTATTGTAACGCAACCGAATAACCTGGCGATTACCATTGCCAAGACATCGAACTATAACGGCTTTGATGTAAGCTGCGATGGCGCGGCAGACGGGCAGATTAGCGTAACCTCAACAACCGGTGGCGCTGGTGGTTATACATACGTGTTGAATGAAGATCCGGCCAATGATTCGGGTGAAACTTCAGGTGTGTTTACCGGATTAACAGCCGGGTTATACTCTGTAACAGTAACCGATGCCAACGGTTGTACCCGTGCTTCGATACCCGTATTCTTGTCGAACCCGATTCCGTTGTTTGAAGGTATCATCGGGTTAGATAAACAGGTTTGCGATGGAATTGACCCGACAATCTTTACACAATTAGCGGCACCGTTAGGCGGTATTGGTAACTATACCTACCAGTGGCAGGATTCGGTTGCCGGTGGTGCATGGACGAATATTGCGTTTGCGCAAGGTGCATTGTATGATCCGCCAGTAGTGGCACAAACCACCTATTACAGGCGATTGGTTTCTTCGGGCACGTGTGCTACGTTAGCCTCTAACGTGGTAACGGTAACCGTTAACCCGTTACCGATTGTTACCGTAGCAGGGTACGATCCGTATGTGTGCGAAGGCCAGCCCATGATTTTGTATTACGAATTTACGCAAGGTCAGGCTCCGTTCTATTTCAGCTACACTGCCACTACCTACGATCAATCAGGTAATGTAATGGGTACGCCAAAAGTTGTTGTCGATGAGCTTTCGGGCGACTCGAAACCAATTATTGTGTCGCCATTTACAGACGATATGCGCTTTGAGGTGAACAATGTGCGCGACTTCAACGGTTGCGTGGCTACGATACCGGGTTTCCCTGCACCTGTATTTGTAGAGGTGCTGAAAACCAAGGCCGACTTTACCATCATCAGCCCCGACCCGCAGTGTAGCGGTGAAGAGTTTACTGTACAGTGGAGTGCCGAGAGTGATGTGCAATACACCTGGCAGTGGCCGGATGATTTTGATGAAGTACGCGGGGCAGGTTTAACGGGTACACAAACTGCATCACGCAGGTTGTACTCACAAAACCCGGGCGGAATCCAGAGTATGCCGATCATCCTCAATGCCGAGAACATCATGTATCAGTCTGATCCGAGCATCCCTTCTTGCGGAGTTGTATCAAGCCTGAAAAACATCCGCATATACCCGGCCATATTGCCGAATATTATCGTCAACCCGGAGGAAGTGTGTAGCAACACGCCAATCAATGTGCAGAACAATACAATGGGTGGCAATACTCACCGCTGGACGGTTACACAAGACCCGAACGGTACACCGCAGGTATTGCCGGGCTTCCCGTTAACCCGTACCGCACCGTTAAGTGAGATATTCACCATCCGCAACCATACTACGGTTAACCCGATGGAGTACGCGATACGGTACGAAATGGAAAACTCGGCTGGTAACGGAAGCTGCGCGAAAGACACAACCGTTATTGTTCGTGTTTACCGCGAAAGCATTGCCAAAATCGGTTCACCGAAAGATCCGGCCGTGGCTATTCCTGACTGGTCAGCTCCTGCGTTAGATATTACTTTCGAGAACGCCTCGACACCGGGTGTGTATTTTGGCGACTTTGAATACACCTGGGTGTTCAGCAACAATAATGTGAACACCCCTCCGGAAACACGGCCAAGCACTTCGCTTACCGAAACCTATGGTTTTGCCGATGCCGGTGTAGGCAAGCGGGTAACGCTTACGTCTGTTAACGTATTGGCGCGTACCAACGGTATGCCAAACAATGGCTGTTCAACCATAGATGAGTTTGTGTTTGAGATTACCATGCCGCTGCCTAATGTTGCGTTCATCGCTACTCCGGCTGCGGCCTGTTTACCTGCGGTAATCGAAACCGATAACCAATCGACAGGAAACCTGATCAACGACTGGATCGTGTACGACCAGTTTGGCCAGCAGGTTACCACTGCGCCAAACCAGGTTGAACCTTCGTTCCACTTTAATACACCGGGTTCATACACCATTCAGTTAACGGTGCGTCAGTATGCAACGGGCCCTTCGTTAAGCACAACGCAAACGGTTCGTATTTACGATAACCCGGTGGCGAGCTACATTACCTCACCGATGGAGGTTGTGTTTGTACCCGATCAGGAGTTATACACCATTAACCGCAGCCAGTCAACACACATCAACACCCGGTACGAGTGGGATTTCGGTGACGGAACCCTATACGATACCCCCGAACCTTCGCATAAATATGCGGTAGAAGGGTTGTATAAAATCCGCTTAGTGGCAATCGATGAGTTTGAAGGCGGTACGTTATTGTGTACCGATACGGCCACGCATAACATACAGGCACGCGCGGCAGGGTTAGTAAGTGTGCCGAATGCGTTTACCCCGAACCCGGCCGGCCCGAACGGAGGTGTTGTGGACAACAGTGGCCGTACCATGAACGATGTGTTCCTGCCCAGCACCAAAGGCGTAAAAGAATTCCACATGCAGATTTACGACCGTTGGGGTAACTTAGTGTTTGAAAGCAAACAGCAGAACAGGGGATGGGATGGCTACGACCGCAATAATAATATATTGCCTTCGGGTGTGTATGTGTATAAGTTAGTGTTGCGCATGGCAAACGATCAGCGCGTAACGCAGGTAGGCGATGTTACACTCTTACGATAGACAGGTAAGAAAAATGAATGCTATGAGAAGACTTTTACCGATAAGTGTATTGATGTTGTTAACCACGATGGTGTGGGCACAAGACTTTCAGTTTTCGCAATACTACCAGGCACCGTTATACCTGAACCCCGGTTTTACAGGCATTACACAACAACAGCGTGTAGCCTTTAACCACCGGGTGCAATGGCCTAACCTGCCGCAGGCTTTTGCCACGTATGCGGCATCGTACGACATCTTTGTGGATGAACTGCGCAGCGGGTTTGGTTTGCAGTTTACAAACGATAGAATGGGATCGGCCGGATGGCAGAACACGAATGTAAACGTGCTGTACTCATTTAAGGTAAAACTTACCGAAAAATTAGTATTCTCGCCAGGGCTTGTATTTGGCTACGGAACCAGCGGTATCGACCGCAGTAAGTTGCAGTTTGGCGATGGCTTTGATCCGGAAGAACAGAAGCTGGGTCGCCAAAGCTACTTCGATGTGGGCACAGGCTTTTTGTTGTACAGCCGCAGTATATGGCTGGGCGCATCGTTCCATCATTTGAATAAACCCAATATTTCCATGATGGGTACTGAAGACCGGCTGCCGGTACGCACTACCATTCATGGCGGTATGCGGCTAAACCTCACCCCTGGCGGATTGCAGGCACGCGGGGCGCGGGTTTCATACTTAACACCTTCGTTTATTTACCGCATTCAGGGACCAACGTTTTCGCAGTTTGATATTGGATTGAATTACCATATCGATCCGGTTTCGGTAGGGATATGGTATCGGGGCAAGCCGTTTGAGAAAAACATAGCCAACGGTGTTCAGCAGGATGCGCTGATTCTTACCCTGGGAATGTACTTTAAACAATTTACATTCGGGTACAGTTACGATTTTACCGTTTCCGGATTAGGAACAGCATCGGGCGGAGCACATGAGATTTCGATTATCTACGAGTTTTCATCACGCCCGGCCAGCCGTACGCTCAAGAAAAAATACAGGCTGATTCCATGCCCTACCTTTAACAGTAAAGAAGGTTTCTGGAATTAATGGGTTTCACATTCAGGTGTGCAACACTTCACGGCTGTCTCAAAAGTCAAAATAATAAACCACGTCACATCGATCCCGATTTTTATCGGGAGAGATGTCCCGGTTTTGAGCGCTGATTGACTGGATGTCTCACTACGTTCGACATGACGTTACACTTTTGAGACAGCCTCTTTTAATTTAATCGGCTGTTCACGTTTGTTCATTCGGTTATACATCAACTCATCGAATACTTACCGGTACGGTCAAATATGGCGGGTTTCCTTTACCGGGCATTCGTATTTACGGATGTCTAACATTGCGGGCTTTAATCGGTTTTACCCGGTTGATACATGATTCTCGCTGCCCGACAGTTTTTTTTATTTCTTGGTTTTGCACTTCTTTCGGTACAGGTGGTGTACGCGCAATGCAATACATTGCGTCCGCAGATCGACATCAGCTTTAATACCGACCAGGATTGTGCCCCGGTAACGGTTACCCAGTTTACGGTAACGTACTATTTTAACGTAGCGCAAAACCCGGCCGACATCCAGATTCGTTACGAATGGAACGACCCTGTCAATACCGTAACAACCATCAGCCTGGCAACGGGGCTTATCGCCTCGGCAGGCAATACGGCCTTTACGGCAAACTCAACCTTCACCTACTTCGATAATAACGGTCAATGCAGCATTCGCCCCACTTCATCGATCATCATCAATGGCGTATTGTGCCCGTCCTCTTCGCAAACACAACTTGCTTTTTTTTGGGGAACAGACGAACAGGCAAACGGCAACGTAGCGATGGCGCCTGCAAACTGGGATGTATGCTACAATAATGCCGTAGTGAATGCAGTGTTTAACGATGCCTCGGAGTTTAACTGTAACATCGTAGCCGAACCGGATAACCCCAACCGCTTTGCACGGCATGTGCAATTTGTGTATGGTACCAATCATAACCCGGCTGTTGCCATTCGTGATTTGACGTTAAACGATGGCGGGGTGGTGGGCTTAACCAATGCATCGGGTAATTTGGTAAGCAGTAGCACACGCGGTACACCCGGGTTGATGGTTACAGGTGCTTACTTTGGGCCGGTTGATGCCATTCCGTTTCCGGCCGATGGCCCCGTGTCGTCAACGTTTCCGATGAATGCCCCGGCCAATGCGTTAAACTTAGTCGGGCACCGGTTTGAGGTAACATTGTTTAACTGGAACATCTGTAATCCGTGGAACGGATCAACGGCCAACCCCAATTACGAAGATGCCGTGTTGACGACCGGGTACATCATTATTGTGCCAGCTCCCGAACCGGAGTTTATCACTGAAGACAGTAACGGAAACCCGACCCGCAATTTTTGTATCGATGAAATAATTCATTTTAATAATGAAACACCCAACCAGGGAAGTTATAATTACACCTGGCAGTTTTATGACGACCCTGCGGGCACTACGTTACTGCATACAAGTCATAATCCGAACCCGACTTTTTCATATTCCAGCGGAGGTACAAAACTTATCCGGTTGATTGCCGCTAACCCGACAGCGCAGGGTTCGTGTATCGAAGTGTTTACCGATGTGGTAACGATTACGCCCTCGGTGCAGGCCGTGATTGGATTAACCGATTACAGCAACAACCCTATTACCGGAGTTTTTTGTCAGGAGGCGGTCGTTCCCTTTACGGATTTTGAAGTGCGGTTTACCGATTTGTCAACCGGTACGATAACACCCACAACCGAATGGCGATGGGAATTTTTTAACGAGAACAACGTATCGATTGCTCAATTTCCGGCAGCGGGTTTTTCCGGCACGCCATTAGGGCCGTTCGACAGGCTTTTTACGAATGCAGGCGTTTACCGGGCTACGCTAACCGTGCGCGATAATGTAACCGGGTGTGCCAGTACCGATGAAGCGTATGTTCGGGTATTGCACAAACCCGTGCCTGCGTTTACGTTTAATACCGTTTGTGCAGGTACGCCAACGGCATTTCAGGAGAATTCAACACTAACATCCATTGATGGCCAAACCATTGTGCTGCGCGAGTGGGATATGGATTATGACGGGGTAACGTTTTCACCGGATGCCTCCCTGAACAACCAACAGGTTTTTGACTATACGTTTCCTTCTTCGGGTACACACCACGTAGCCCTGCGCGTAACCACCAATGGAGGAGGATGCTCTGCCATGATCGTTCATACGGTTACAGTCGATGCCGTGCCCATTGCAACTTTTTCGGCCGATATTACTTCGGGATGCAGTGTGCTAACGGTTACACTCACCAATACATCGGTAGCCGGGCAAACGGCAACCATCGATGAATATATATGGGAAGTAGATGAAGGCAGCGGGTTTGTAGCAGACTCGATACAGTATCCGGCACAACCGGGGTTTAGCACTACCTATACTCGCGCGTTTGAAAACTTTGGTGCTGTAAATAAAGTGTATGATGTTCGCCTGCGCGTAGTAACCGAAAACGGATGTGCGTTGGTTTCGCCTGTGCAAACCATAACGGTTTTTCCGGGGCCACGTTCAGGTTTTGTAGCGGCAAATTATTCACCATTTGACAATAACTGTTCGCCACGCACGGTGAATTTTGTTGTTGATAATCAAACACAAAGCCTGGGGCCTTCGGATTACCGGTGGATCATTACTTCGGACGCCACTACACTTGAAGATCAGAGCACGGGCACTAATCCGAATTTCAGCTACGAATTTATAAATGCAACCCAGGCCATCCAGGATTTTCAGGTAACGCTGCGCACAACGTTGCCTACTACGTGTGCCCGCGATTCGGTTAAAACCATTCGCATTAGCCCGGTGCCTGGTTCGGCCTTTACGATAGACACGCTTGTGTTTGATTGCCAGATCATGCAGATGCGGTACGAAGCAATCCAAAAAGGGTTAACACAATATGCATGGGAAGAATATGTGAACGGTGTGCTGTTGTTTAGTCAGACTTCAGATAATCCAATATTTGAACGCACCTACACAAGGGGAGGTGTGCAACAAGATGTAGAGATCAGGTTGGTAACAACCAATATCACGAATTGCATCAGCCCGGTAACCACACGAACGTTTACCGTTCCGCCCGATGATGCCATTTCCATTGGCTTTACAGCTACACCCCTCATTCAAACGTTGCCTAATTCGGTGGTAACCATTACGAACACAACAACACCGGGCCCGTGGACACAACACTGGGATTATGGCGATGGCTTTACGTTTGCCGGTAACAATCCGCCAAGCCATGATTACGGAATATATGGCCAGTTTACCATTACATTAACGGTAACCAATAATATTTGTGTGCTTACACATACGGTAATGGTACGCATTGATCCCATACCGCCCATTATCGATTTTGAAGGGCCGGCTTCGGGTTGCGCCCCCTTAACGGTACAGTTTATAAATAATTCGCAGTATGCCGATCCCTCTTCGTACTTCTGGCAGTTTGGTACCAACCAGGGAGTTTCGTTTGCGGTAAACCCAACCTATACTTATACCCAGCCGGGTATTTATTCGGTAACGTTATCGGCAACCAATGTATTGGGCGATACGGTGGTGCGCGTACGCCAGCAGATCATCGAAGTATTTGCAAGCCCGGTGGCGCAGTTTACGGTTAACCCCGATACGGTTTACCTGCCGGGAGGTAAGGTCTATCTGAATAACCAAAGCATGGGTGCTATAACCTACGACTGGAATTTTGGTGATGGCGAAACATCCATGCTATACGAACCTATGCCGCATGTATATGATCAGGAAGGTGTTTATACCATCACGCTGGCGGTAACCAATACACTCGGTTGCCGCGATACAGCGCAGGTACAGGTTACAGCCTTAAAAGGTGCGCGGATTTTACTTCCCAATGCCTTTACACCAAGTCGTGGAGGGCCGGGCAGCAGCGATGACCGCGAAGTATTTAAACCCCTGTTGCGTGGCGTTACGGAATTTCACATGCTCATCTTTAACCGCTGGGGACAACTTTTATTTGAAAGTAAAAACGAAGCAGTAGGGTGGGATGGCTATTTCAATGGTCGGTTATGCCAGCAGGATGTATATGTGTATAAAATAACAGCCAAATATGAAAACGGCAGTGTGGTTACGAAAGTGGGTGATATTCATTTGATCCGATGAAGCGATTTTTACTGATTTTAATGTTATGTATTCCGGGCGTTGAAATGATGGCGCAAGATCCGGAGTTTTCGCAGTATTATGCTGCCCCGCTATACCTCAATCCGGGCTTTGCCGGTACGGCAAGTGATCACCGGTTTATCGCAAACTATCGTAACCAATGGCCTGCCGTAACACAGGGTTTTGTAACATACGCATTCTCATACGATTATAATTTACAGGATTTAAACAGCGGTATCGGTATGCTGTTGATGGTCGATAAAGCCGGTACAGCAGGGTTACGTTCCACACAAATTAATTTTCAATACGCCTATAAAGTACACATTGCCGATAAATTAGTGTTTTCGCCCGGGCTTAATTTTGGCTTAGGGCAACGAAACATTAATGTTGACAAGTTGATTTTTTATGATCAATTAGATTTGGATCGGGCTGACCCTGATCCCGGCAGTCCGCAATACGAAGGTATCGACAATAAAACCTATTTTGATTTTGGAGCCGGAGGGCTAATCTATGGCCGGAAAATATGGTTTGGTTTTGCAACCGCACACTTAAATACACCTAACCGCTCGTTACGGGGCGAAGATTCGGTGATACCGGTAAAGACTACGTTACACGGTGGAATTCGCATTCCCCTGTATAACGGTTTGATAAAACGTGATCGTGTAGCAGCCATTGCGCCTTCGTTCGTTTATAAGCGGCAGGGCAGGTTTGATCAATTAGACATCGGAACGTATTTTTTGTACGAACCCATTGTTGTGGGATTGTGGTACCGGGGCATACCCGTGAAACAAAACGTAATGGATAACATCAGCCAGGATGCTATCGTGGTGATATTGGGGTTTCAGTTAGAGAAAATCGAGTTGAGTTATAGTTATGATCTCACCATTTCAGAGCTTGGCTCATCGGTAGGCGGAGCGCATGAAATAGCGTTGAAGTATATGCTGAACACACCGCATAGCTCAAAAAACAAAAAGAAAGAAAAGCTTATCCCGTGCCCGGCATTCTATCGCCATTAAAGTCGGGATAAAACTGTACATTTGAACTCTTTTTTCAAGTTCAATGAATCTTTCATCTTCCTTGCAACATCCTGTTTTTAAAGTAGTCGGTAATGCTGCCGATGCAGCGGGTGTACAGGCTTTTGTTGTGGGCGGATACGTGCGCGATTTGCTGTTGAAGCGACCCTCTAAAGATATTGATTTTGTTTGCGTGGGCAGTGGTATTGCATTAGCCGAACAGGTTGCAGAAAAACTCGGCCCGAAGGTTAGGGTTAATGTGTTTAAGAATTTTGGTACAGCACAAATTGTGTTCGATGATCTTGAACTTGAATTTGTAGGCGCCCGGAAAGAATCGTACCGCAGCGAATCGCGTAAACCTATTGTGGAAGACGGAACGTTGGAAGACGACCAGCAGCGCAGGGATTTTACCATCAATGCGATGGCAGTTAGTTTAAATGCTTCCAGCTTTGGCGAACTCATTGATCCGTTTAACGGAATAACGCACCTCAACGAAAAGTTGATCAAAACACCGCTTGATCCTGCCGTTACTTTTTCGGACGATCCGTTGCGGATGATGCGGGCTATCCGTTTTGCTACACAATTAAATTTTGATATTGATGCCGACACCTACGAGGCAATCGGCAATCAGAAAGAACGGTTAAAGATTGTATCGCAGGAACGCATTACAGACGAACTTAATAAAATCATCCTAAGCCCGGTGCCTTCGTATGGATTTAAGCTGCTCTTTCAAAGCGGACTGTTGAAAGAGTTTTTTCCGGAGATGGTCTTGTTACAAGGCGTGGAGTATGTAGGCGGTAATGCGCATAAAGATAATTTTTACCACACCTTACAGGTACTCGATAATGTTTGTAAAGTTTCGGATGATTTGTGGTTACGGTGGGCAGCCATCTTGCACGACATCGCCAAGCCGCAAACCAAACGTTACGATAAGGTGCATGGCTTTACCTTTCACGGCCACGAAGATAAAGGTGCCCGCATGGTGCCGGGTATTTTCAGGCGGTTAAAGTTGCCGATGAACGACAAGATGGAATTTGTGCAAAAATTAGTGCGTATGCACTTACGACCGATTCCGTTATCAAAGAATGTAACCGATTCTGCCATTCGTAGATTATTGTTTGAAGCAGGCGATGATGTTGATGCGCTGATGAAACTTTGTCGCGCAGACATTACCTCGAAAAACAACGATAAAGTAAATCGCTACCTCAAAAATTTTGATGTGGTAGAACAGAAGATGGCCGAGGTAGAGGCGAAGGATAACATTCGTAATTTTCAGCCTCCCGTTACCGGGGATGAGATCATTGCCATGTTCAACATCACGCCCGGGCGCATTATCGGTGAGATCAAAGAACAGATCAAAGAGGCCATCCTCGAAGGTGAAATCCGTAACGACAGGGAAGAGGCTTTACAGCTTCTTCAGAAAATCGCTAAAGAAAAAGGATTGGTGTAGTAGTTGCCAGTTCCCGGTTGCCAGAAACCCGCAACCTGCAACTCGTACCCCGGATGCAACCTTTTATTTCTTACCTTGTCTTTGTAAAAGAAGCCGAAAATACGCTTGAGCGAACCGATTTTAAACATCCACGAAGAGTTAATTAACCGGTGCCGGGAAGGCGACCAGGAAGCGCATTTCAGGCTTTATAAGCTATATGCAAAGGCGATGTACAATGTTGGCTACCGGATTACAGGCAATGAGGCCGATGCGGAGGATGTGTTGCAGGAGGCTTTTATTAATGCCTTTAAAAACATTGATAGCTACCGGGCTGATGCTACGTTTGGCTCATGGCTGAAACGGATTGTGGTAAACAAGGCCATCAATGTGTTGAAAAAAAGAAAGGCTGAACTGGTTTCGCAGGAGGATGATTTTGATGCCATTGCGGAAGAACCCGAGCCTGAGTATAAAGCTGAGTTAAGTGTAGAGCGGGTACGTCAATGTATTGATTTGTTACCGGATGGCTACCGGTCAGTATTGTCGTTGTATTTGCTGGAGGGATATGATCACGAAGAAATTGCAGGCATTATGGGGATTACCGAGTCAACATCAAAGTCGCAATTAAATCGTGCGAAAAATAAATTGAAAGAATTATTAACAACGAAGTTATGAAAGATCAATTAGAAGATTTTATCCGTGCTAACCGGGTATCGTTTGATGCTAAAGAACCGGAACAACGGAACTGGAAGCACATCCGGCAAAAGTTGTTCCCGGAAACTTCGTGGTGGAATTCGGTAGGGGTATGGCGGATAGCGGCAGCATTGTTATTGGGTATTTGTATTTATCAGGCCGTACCAAAAATTACTTCGCAGCATGAAAATGTATCGGCTTTAAAGGAGTTTAAAGATGTAGAATCGTTTTACATCAGCCAGATTTCCGAAAAGGTAAATATGATTCATGCCCAACAAGGGCAGGAGGCAGGCTTAAACGGATTAACCCACGATTTCCATCAATTGGAAGCGATGTATCAAGTGTTGAGGGAAGAAATGAAAGTACGGCCAAGTCAACAAGTTAAAGATGCCTTGGTGCTTAATTTATTAGTGCGCATTGATTTACTGAACCAACAACTGCACAAGATTGAAACCGGGGAAGAAAAAGCGGTTGACAAGCAATCGGTTCAACCAGTAAACACCTGATTTTTACAGACTGTTCAGTATAGAAATCAGAAAAAGAATAAACCACATAGAATCATAGCTGTTTTGATTCCCTTACTAAGGTTTGACAACTATGTACCCCGATCCCGATAACTATCGGGACGGGGCTATGCTTTGCCGAAAGCAATAAATAGAAAACATAGTTTTGCAAGCGAAAAAATCGCAATAACCAATAAGTAATCCTGTACTACACCTGCCTGCCGCAGGTTGGTCTATGTAACTATGTGGTTATATTATTCTTACCGACTTACTGTACGTTGTTAATATTCCGAAGTAAGTTCAAACGGCTCTTTCGCTGAATCAACCACTTTACCGTTTTCGCATTTGAGGATGCGTGCCGGGAATTTTTTAATTAACGAATAGTCGTGTGTGGCCATTAAAACAGCAGTACCACTTTTATTGATTTGCTGAAATAGTTTTAAGATACCGTGCGACACCTCCGGGTCGAGGTTTCCGGTAGGTTCATCGGCAATGAGTATAAGCGGTTCGTTTAGCAGGGCGCGTGCAATCACCACACGTTGTTGTTCACCCCCCGAAAGTTGGTGCGGCATTTTCTTTTCTACGGCACCCAGCCCTACCTGCATCAATACCTCCGACAGGCGCGCCCGCATTTTGCCGTTGTCGGACCAACCCGTAGCCTTTAAAACAAACATCAGGTTTTCGTCAACCGTGCGGTCGGGGAAAAGTTGAAAATCCTGAAAGATGATCCCCAATTTTCTGCGGAGTTTATGTATTTGTGAATCTTTTAACCCGCGAATGTTAAACCCTGCAACGTTAATATCGCCTAACCGCAGGTCGAGGTCGGCATACAATGTTTTTAATAAAGATGATTTTCCCGATCCTGTTCGGCCTACCAAAAAAACAAATTCTCCTTTTTCGATGTCGAAACTGATGTCGCGCAATACCGTATTGTTGTCCTGGAAAATATGGGCATCACTTACGCGGACTACGGGATCGGATGAGAACATTATTTTTCGGGTTTGGTTTCTAATTTATTTTTCAAATCGGGAATATCAGTCTGGACAATTTGCCATATCAGTGCGGCATCAATTCCGAAATATTCATGTACTAAAATATTTCTTAATCCTGAAATTTGTTCCCACGGTATATCAGGATACCGGGTTATTGTTTCCTGAGAGATATGCTTTGCGGCCTCGCCAATAATTTCAATTTGTTTGACGGTAGCAAATCGTAACATGGAATTGGTTTTAAACTCCTTGAGGTTAGCATCCTTTGTGTACGCTAAAATTTCAGCTATTGCGGTGCGTATGTGAAGTAGCCGCTGTTCATCACCGATCCGACCTTTCATAAATCAGTTTCTTGTCGTTGTTAATGAAAGGAAGGATATAAGGTGAAACACCTTCGGTGGTTACCAGGTCAACATTCTTGTGAAGAATATTTTCGAGGTCTTGCTTCATCTTAACAAACCCCAGGCCAATATGCCTGGAATAATCTAACTCAACAAGAATATCGATGTCGCTATCTTCACTTTCTTCAGCCCTGGCATACGAACCGAACAGAAAAGCCCGGGTAACCGGGGTAGAAGAAAACAAATTCTTCATTAAATCTATTTCTTGTTCGGTTAACTTCATGTTATCCGTTTACTTTTTTATGATCGGCTAAAAACTTAGCCAGGCCGCTATCGGTTAACGGATGGTTGAGCAGTGAGGTGATTACGTTTAACGGACAGGTTACCACATCCGAGCCTATTTCGGCACACTGTATCAGGTGCATGGTGTGGCGCACCGATGCCGAAAGAATTTCGGTATCGAATGCGTAGTTGTCATATATCTGGCGGATTTGTGCGATCAGCTCAAGACCATCCTGCGAGATGTCATCCAACCGGCCAACGAATGGCGATACATAGCTGGCACCGGCTTTGGCCGCTAAAATTGCCTGCCCGGCCGAAAACACTAATGTGCAGTTGGTACGGATGCCTTCACTCGAAAATTTCTTGATGGCTTTAACACCGTCTTTAATCATGGGTACTTTCACCACAATCTTGTCATCAATTTTAGCAAGCTCTTTACCTTCTTTAATAATGTTATCAAAGTCGGTGGCAATAACCTCTGCGCTTACGTTGTTGTCAACAATGTTACAGATCGCCTTGTAGTGTGCTTTAATGGCTTCTGAGCCTTTAATACCCTCTTTGGCCATCAGCGATGGGTTGGTGGTAACACCGTCTAATACGCCTAAATCGTATGCTTCTTTAATTTCATTGAGGTTGGCAGTGTCGATAAAGAATTTCATGTTGCAGAAGTGGTTTTAAGAAAGTGTAAAAATAAAAAAAAGTCCGGTAGGGTTTGTATATATTCCTGCGGGACTTTAGTATAAAACGCTTTAAAAAGTAGTAAACCGAACATCGCACCGCTACAACCGCCTACCCTTGCTACCTTCCGGTCCTGGGGGAATTCAGCAGGAGCTGGTCGTGCCGGTTTACCGGGTGCAAATATAACAGGCAGGTGAGAATTATCAAGAAACTTTAGGCCAGCCCCGAAAAGTAGAGGTTAAACTCCAGCGGGCTGCATTCCTCAAACGAATCGGCCTTTAAGTCCTCGAAAATGTCTTCGTCAAATTGCAGTTTGCGGATGATAGGTTCGTGTCCTGCCTTCAGGGTAATTTCCGTACCCGTAAAATGGATAGGGTTAACTTTTACCAATAACTGCACGCCATCGAGGTGCTTTTTAAAATACTGGTGAACAATGTTCTGATTTTTGGCCATACGAACGATAGTCAAAAATAGTGTATGCCCGGCCAATTGAAAAATGCTGTATGATTATTTTGCGATCCGGTTCGGGTTTCTTATACTTGCCAATAATATTTCTTAAACCATGGGAAGAGGAGATAAAAAAAGCGCTAAAGGCAAACGGGTTAAAGGCTCGTATGGTGTAAGCCGCAACAAAGGCAAAATCAAAGCAAGGTTGAAGCGTGCGGCATCGAAAAAAACTACCGCTGCCGTAAAGGAAACCGCTGCAAAACCGAAAAAAACAGCCCGTAAAAAAGCTGACGCATAAACATGAAATTATTTACAAACATAGCGTGGTGGTGGCATATATCCGAAACAGATATGTGAACAGCCTTGTTATGAGTAATTCTTAAAGCCGGAGGCCCGCTGTTCACAGCGGGCTTCTTGTTTTTTATACGAACTGCATTAATAATTATGAAGACTTATATACTGCATACGCAAACACAAAAACTGTTAGCCGATGTGCTTACACCGGTAAACATTTACCTGAAGCTTCGCGATGTGTTTGCCGGAAGCATATTACTCGAAAGTTCAGACTACCACGGTCAGGAAAACAGCCTTTCCATGATTTGTTGCGAACCCATGGCGAGCTTTCGGGTAAGTAATACCGTGGCCGAAAGCCGTTTCCCGGATGGCACCGTACATAAGCAAAAAACAGCCGATGTGCCATTGACACAGGCATTTGATCAGTTCAGGAATGCTTTCCGGGTACAGCAAACGCCCGGCAAGGATTTTTTGGGAAACGGATTGTTCGGGTATATGACCTACGACACAGTAAAGTTTTTTGAAGAAATCTCTGTTCAATCCTCAGCCGATGCAATCCCCGATATGCTGTATTCGCTTTACCGGTATGTAATTGTAGTAAACCACTTTACCAACGAACTAACCATTGCCGAAAACTCAATTGAAGGCGAGCAACGCGAAAGCGGTATTCACCGTATGAAGCAACTGATTTTCAGCAACAGGTTTTCTACCTATACGTTTGAGCCGGTGAATGGCGAAACCTCGAATGTGAGTGATGCCGCTTACATGGATATGGTACGCGAAGGCATACGACATTGCCAGCGTGGCGATGTGTTTCAAATCGTACTGTCGCGGAGGTTCGTAAGCCGGTTTAAAGGCGATGATTTTAATGTGTACCGCGCCTTGCGGTCGATCAATCCATCGCCTTATTTGTTTTATTTTGATTACGGCAGCTTTAAACTGTTTGGGTCTTCGCCCGAAGCGCAGTTGCAAGTGCAAAATCAGCAGGCAAATATTTTCCCCATAGCCGGAACGTTTAAACGAACCGGTAACGATCAGGAAGATGCTGAACTGGCAGCAAAACTGGCAGCCGATGAAAAAGAGAATGCCGAGCATGTCATGCTGGTAGATTTGGCGCGTAACGATATGAGCCGTCATGCCCGGCAGGTGAAGGTAGAGGTGTTTAAAGAAATCCAGTATTATTCGCACGTTATCCATCTTGTTTCAAAAGTTACCGGGGTACTCGATGCCGGTGTTTCGGCAATGAATATTGCAGCCGATACGTTTCCGGCTGGTACGTTATCGGGTGCACCCAAGCATAAAGCGATGACGCTGATTAACCGGTTAGAGAACATCAACCGCAGTTTTTATGGCGGTGCAATCGGGTATGTGGGCTTTAACAACGATTTCAATCATGCGATTATGATCCGTACCTTTTTAAGCAAAGGCAACGAGCTTACATACCAGGCCGGTGCCGGAGTGGTTTCAAAATCGAATCCCGAAAGCGAATTACAGGAAGTAAATAATAAATTAGGCGCCTTGCGTAAGGCTATTGTCATGGCTCAATCTTTATAACGATGAATATATTAGTGCTCGATAATTACGACTCGTTTACCTATAACTTAGTGCATATTATCCGCGAACGCGGTTATCAGTATGAAGTACACCGTAACGATAAAATAACGGTAGAGGCCGTTGATGCTTTCGATAAGATATTGTTATCGCCCGGGCCGGGTATTCCTGACGAGGCAGGCATTATGAAAGAGGTTATTAAAACGTATGGCCCCACAAAAAGTATTTTGGGTATCTGCCTCGGCCATCAGGGTATTGGCGAAGTGTATGGTGCAACGTTGTTAAATATCCCAAAGGTATTGCATGGTGTAACTTCTATGGCGCAGGTAACCGATAATCACGAACCCCTGTTTAAAGGAATACCGACTTCATTTCAGGTAACGCATTATCATTCATGGGCTATACAGGCCGATACCGTGAAAACGCCCTTAAAGATTACCGCAACGAATGACGAAGGATTAGTGATGGCCATTCGACACGAAGTGTATGATGTGTGCGGTGTGCAGTTTCATCCCGAATCGGTTATGACTACTGAGGGGCCGAAGATTATTGAGAACTGGCTTGGATATTAGGACTTAGGTGTCAGGACTTGGGTATTAGGTGTTAGGGCTTAGGTTTTAGGTGTTAAGAATATGGATAAGAGGGAATAAGGAAGTTTATGAAAACATTATTGAATGAATTGATCGATCATCAATCGCTGACGCGGGAAGGCGCCCGACAGTTTTTGCTTGATCTCACGTACGGAAAATATAACGCCAGTCAAACGGCTTCGTTAATTACGGTTTATATGATGCGCAACATTACTGTTGAAGAATTGCAGGGTTTTCGCGAAGCCATGCTCGAAGTCTGCATTCCCGCTTCGTTCGACCGGCCTGTTATGGATTTGTGCGGGACGGGCGGAGATGGTAAGAATACGTTTAATATTTCAACCCTGTCTTCGTTTGTTGTGGCAGCGGCAGGGCAGCCGGTCGCCAAGCATGGAAACTACGGTGTATCGTCTGCCTGCGGATCATCAAACGTGCTGGAGTATTTCGGCTATACCTTTACCAACGATATGGACAAACTCAGGCACTTGTTAGATCGCGCCAATATATGTTTTATGCACGCACCGTTGTTTCATCCTGCTCTTAAAAATGTAGCGCCTATCCGTAAAGAGTTGGGTGTAAAAACATTTTTTAATATGCTGGGGCCGATGATTAACCCTGCCGCGCCTAAACACCAGTTAGTAGGTGTGTTTAGCTTAGAGCTTGCCCGCAAATATGCCTATCTCTACCAGGATCTTGATAAAGATTTTGTGATACTTCATGCTTTAGATGGTTACGATGAGGTTTCACTTACCGGAGGGTTTAAATATTTTTACAACGGAGGCGAGCAATTAGCCAACCCGGCCGATGTTGGATTGCCCCAACTCACTTATACCGATATTGCCGGAGGAGATACGGTAGAGGAGTCGGCAAAAATATTTTTGAATATACTGGAAGGAAAAGGTACGCCTGCCCAAAATGCTGTTGTTACAGCCAATGCAGGTATGGCGTTATATTGTGCTAATCAGCCGAAAGGCTTGCCGTATGCGATGGCGTTGGCGAACGAAACGCTGCAATCGGGGAAGGCATTAGAGGCTTTTAAAAAATTATTAGATTAAGATATGAATATTCTTGATACCATTGTCGCGCATAAGTTTAAGGAAGTAGCACAACGCAAGCAGCAGGTAAGTGTACCCGAACTGGAACAGCGTACCAAATTCGGTGAAGAAACAGTTTCGTTAAAGCAGGCGCTTTCGCGTGCGCAATCATCGGGTATTATTGCTGAGTTCAAGCGTATGTCACCATCACAGGGCATTATCAACGATGAAGCCGATGTAACCGATACAACCATGGCATATGTGGCGGCAGGGGCATCGGCTATTTCGGTATTAACCGATCAGAAATTCTTTTACGGGAAAGATGAAGACCTCACCCTGGCACAAATGGCAAACACGTGCCCGGTGCTGCGTAAAGATTTTATCGTGGACGAGTATCAGGTGATCGAAGCTAAATCGTTAGGTGCTGATGTAATTTTACTGATCGCGGGCGTGCTTGAACCGAAAGCGATTACAGCGTGTACGGCATTGGCGCATAGCTTGGGTATGGAGGTATTGCTGGAAGTGCATAGCGAACTTGAACTTTTAGCGAATGTTTTGTCGGGTGCCGATTTGATAGGCGTAAACAACAGAGACTTGCGAACGTTCACGTGCAATACGAATATATCCAAACAGTTGGCCGCACTTATTCCTGACGGAATAGTGAAGGTTTCGGAAAGCGGTATTGACGATGTAGCCACGATACACGAACTCCGAAAATACGGTTATCAGGGTTTTTTAATGGGGCAGAAGTTTATGGAGCAATCCAATCCCGGTGAAGCGTGCCGTAAGTTTATTGCCGAACTCCGAAACACCGCATGAACATACAATTAAAAATATGCGGTATGCGCGAAGCGCAAAATATACACGATGTAACGGCACTCATGCCCGCTTACTTAGGTTTTATCTTTTATCAAAAATCGCCCCGATACGTGGGTGATGATTTTGTAATGCCTGTTATTTCAACGGCACTCTGTAAAACAGGTGTTTTTGTAAACGAAGATGTTGATACGATACACCGGCTTGTTAAAAAATATCGGTTAGATGCCGTTCAACTGCACGGCAACGAATCGGTTGCAACCTGCGAAACGCTGAAATCAGCAGGGATCAAAATTATAAAAGCCTTTTCCGTTGATGATGAGTTTGATTTTACTGTAACCCGGTTGTACGAACCGGTAGTTGATTACTTTTTGTTCGATACGAAAGGAAAATACTACGGAGGAAACGCCCAGTCGTTCAACTGGAAATTGCTTGAAAAATATAACCAGCGCATTCCTTTCTTTCTGAGCGGAGGTATCAGTCCTGAAAATGTTTCGGGTGTAAACGAGGTTCAACACATGAATATCCATGCCGTTGATGTAAACAGTGGCGTAGAGAAATCGCCCGGTGTAAAAGATATACAAAAACTTAATCAGCTTTTAACAGCATTAAACCGATAATACAATGGCTTATACAATTGACGAACGTGGTTTTTACGGAAAATTTGGCGGGGCTTACATTCCGGAAATGTTGTATCCGAATGTAGAAGAGCTGCGAACAACGTATCTGTCTATTATCAACGATCCGCAGTTTCAACACGACTTTGCCAAATTGTTACGCGATTATGTTGGTCGGCCAACACCATTGTATTTCGCTCAGCGATTGTCGGAACAATACAACGCTAAAATTTATTTAAAGCGTGAAGATTTATGCCACACCGGTGCGCATAAGATCAACAATACCATCGGTCAGATTTTGTTGGCCAGGCGATTGGGTAAAAATAAAATCATTGCCGAAACCGGAGCAGGGCAACATGGTGTTGCTACGGCAACGGTATGCGCCCTGATGGGCATGGAGTGCATGGTATATATGGGTCAGTTAGATATGGAACGCCAACGTCCCAATGTTGAACGGATGCGCATTTTAGGCGCGACTGTTGTGCCGGCCACGAGCGGCAACATGACGTTGAAAGATGCAACCAATGAAGCCATGCGGCACTGGATTAACAACCCGACCGATACACATTATATTATTGGTTCGGTAGTGGGGCCGCATCCGTACCCGGATATAGTAGCGCGGTTTCAGTCGGTGATCAGCGAAGAAATAAAAAAGCAGTTGGTAGAAGCAGAAGGTAATCCGTATCCTGATTATGTGATTGCCTGCGTAGGCGGAGGGAGCAATGCTGCCGGTGCTTTCTATCATTTTTTAGAGCATGACACTGTAAACCTTGTAGCGGCAGAAGCGGCTGGTAAAGGAATTAACTCAGGCGAGTCGGCAGCGACTACTGCACTTGGCCGGTTGGGTGTGCTGCACGGCAGTAAAACGTTGCTTATGCAAACCGATGACGGACAGGTGATCGAACCGTATTCTATTTCTGCCGGGTTAGATTATCCGGGTATCGGCCCGTTACATGCACATTTATTTGATACCAACCGTGTGCAATTTCTCAGCGCGACCGATGACGAAGCTATGGAAGCAGGCATCGCGTTAAGTCGTACCGAGGGTATTATTCCGGCAATCGAGTCGGCTCATGCCGTAGCGTTGCTTAACAAACTTGAACTTGATGCAGATGATGTTGTCATCGTTAACCTGTCGGGCAGGGGCGATAAAGATTTGGAAACGTATATAAGATGGGGAAGGTATTAGGACTTAGGTGTTGGGGCTTAGGGATTAGGATAACGATTAACAAACAACTAACAACAAATTTACGGTGAACAGAATCGATAAACTTTTTAAGGATAAGAAACACAATGTGTTGTCGGTATTTTATACAGCCGGGTTCCCCAATATTAACGATACCGTTACGATTGCCAGCGAACTTGAGCGTGCCGGTGCGGATATGATTGAGATCGGTATTCCGTTTTCCGATCCGGTAGCCGATGGCCCAACCATTCAGGCCAGTAGTAAAATTGCGCTCGATCAGGGTATGAACGTGAGCCTGTTGCTTGAACAGGTAAAGCAGATACGCCAGCAGGTAAGCGTGCCTGTTGTACTGATGGGCTATTTGAACCCCGTGCTTCAATATGGCATTGAAAAATTCTTTAACGATGCCGTGGCGTGTGGCGTGGATGGATTAATTCTTCCCGACTTGCCGTTAGATGAGTATCAGACAAGATATAAAGCTTTGGCAGAATCGCTGGGGCTGAAAATGATTTTCCTGATCTCACCCACAACGTCCGAAGCCCGTATCCGGTTGATTGATGACGTATCAAGCGGGTTTGTGTATGCGGTTTCATCGTCCAGTACAACGGGAGCAAAGGCAGGGTTTTCGCCTGACCAGGAAAACTATTTCGCCCGGCTGAAAGCCATGCACTTAAAAAATCCTTTTCTGATTGGTTTTGGTATTTCCGACCGCGAAACCTTTACCAAAGCAAGCGCTTACGCCAACGGAGCCATTGTGGGGAGCGCTTTCATTAATCTTTTAAAAGAATCTAATGACTTTAAGAGCGACATTGATACTTTTGTAAAAAACCTATTTTTTAACCACATAGGTGATAGTTATAACAGATAGGCTAAGCTATGTGCCTATGTGGTTAAGAACTAAAAGTAAACACAAAATCTAAAATCGTAATTCATAAATCTAAAATAATGTATATCGTTTACGGAATTAAAAACTGCAATACAGTAAAGAAAGGCCTCGACTGGTTAACTAAAAATAAAATCGAATACCGCTTTCACGACTATAAAAAAGAAGGCATCACCAAAGCCAAACTCAAAGAGTGGATCGATCAGGTTGGCTGGGAGGCATTAGTCAATAAAAAAGGTACAACATGGCGACAGTTAGATGAAGCCGTGCAGGCTAAAACTACCAATGCTAAAAACGCCATCGAATTAATGGCAGAGAAAACCAGTGTAATCAAACGTCCGTTGATCGAACGTAACGGAAAAGTAATAACGTTAGGGTTTGATGAGGGGGAGTATAAGGCTAAGGTTTCGTAAAATATTAACACGAAGTTCCTGTAAAAACTTTATGAGGAAAGAAATGGTTTAACATTTTGTTGCATACAGTGCCCTTAACTCAATAGTTTTTCGAAGAACTCTCCATACTTGTCGTTACCCAAATTAATAATAATTAGATTTCTTTTAGCTCGTGTTAGTCCAACGTATATTAGTTCATCTGTCGTAAAGGTGTTCACTCTATCAGGAAGCTCACCCTCAATTAAAACAAATACGGTGTCAGTCTCCCAACCTTTAAAGGAATGAATTGATGATAATTTTATCAGCCCCGAGTTCATTTCAAAATGACGTTTTAGATTGTCCCGAAGTTTTTCAATCTCATTTTCAAAATTTCTAAGTTTAGAATTGTCGGAATGATTGTTATTGTGTTCTTTAACTTCCTTTTCAAGTTTTTTCCGTAATTCTATGGGTTCAAAAATCCTAGTCGTCTGTTCGTTCTTATGATGAGTCCTTATAAAATAGTCAAGTTCAGCTACAATTTCAGTCCGTGCCGATAAGATTGCTGCGTCACTTTGATGAATTTCGTTTTTCTCCAAAAAGTCTACAATAACATTATAAATGCCCTCATGATTTGTTGGGTCTTCGACTAAATAATATTCTATGACTCCTTTTTTACCAAACAATTCTAATTGTGGTTCTGCGACTTCAATTTTTTCGATTTCATGGCTTCCGTTGAAAAAATGCTCTTGAAATTTTGTCGCAAGTGCCGCAATATTAGTTGTCAGTCGGTAAGATTTTTTGAGACTTGATGGGCGGCCTTGGATAGGCACTGTATCCATCGCTTTTCTTTGGTAGATGTCTTGTTTGCTGTCACCAAAGACAACAAACTCGCCATTCTCTATTAAGAAATACTTCTTTAAAATTCTAAACCATTGGGTTTTATAATCCTGAATTTCGTCAATTATAATCGTCTGATATTTGGCAATTCTGTCCTTAACTGGCTCAAAGTAATTTTCATTATCAAAGGCATCAATACTCCGAACTTTAAGTCGGTGATTTATCGCAGAGGCTTTAAAAAACTCATGATAATGTAAAATCGTAAAAGCGCTCCACGGAAATTCTTCACGTACATCATTGATTCGGTCTCGTATATAGTTTCTTAGTGTTTTGTTGAAAGTTAATATTAGCACCCTGCTTTTAGTACGAATGTGTGCGTTAACTGCACGTCTAGCTAAGACTAACGTCTTCCCACTTCCAGCAACTCCATGAATTCTTTTTTGCTCTTGATTACTCGGCAAGAATCTCTCTTGCTCTTCAGTGTAAACGATTGATTTTCCGTCCTCGATTCTATGAATCGGTGGGACTAGGTGTCGTTTAAAACTGCTGTATAGTTCAAGTGAAAAATATTGTGAGATTCGATGAAAATATACTCTACGCAGCATTTCATTCAGAAAAGTTGAATTGAGGTCATCTTTGCTTATTACAATATGATATTTGTCTTTCTTTTGAAAGCCCTCACCAATACTTGCTTTGCTGTCTTGTGAAAAGAAAGTTCCACAGTTAACTATTGTATAGTAGTTTCTATTTTGCCGAAGAAGATTCTGGAGTTTGTCAATGTGAAGATTGAATAAGTTGTCTTTGTATGCTTTTGCCCTATCTATAGGATTTAACATTTCAAAACGCAGTCCGTCTTCATTTGCGTAGTACCAAGAATCGCCACTAATTTCATAGTCGTTAATGCTATTGCCTAAGATGTTAAATATTAATACAACTGAAGTCTTCTTCACCAACACAATGTCGGGTGTGTCTCCGTTTAACATTGGTTTAAAAAATATCTCGTATTCGTCAGATAGATTGTCTCTGAGGAAGTCAATAAATTTTATGTCCGAATCTGTCGGTTGGTAAGTGTTTGATAAAAGAATCGTCTCTAATGTCGGGTATAGTATGGCCATCTCTCAATTGGGGCATTGTATGCAACTGCTGAATGTGTGAACCGGGTATCTATATACTACCAATATCCATTTGAAAAGATGCATTTATTTAATCGAAATAGCAAACCTCGTTAAAGCATTTTGTCAGCTAAGGATTTTCAGTAGGAAACGGTTAGCTTTGCCTGCCTTTTATGGAACTCCAACTCAACACAAGCTACCGGCAAATTTTAGGCATGGCATTGCCTATTTCGATGGCCATGCTCGTTCCGCAAATCAATTTCATTACCAATAATATTTTTCTTGGCGGTTTGGGTGAAAACGAACTCGCCAGCGCAGGCATTACGGGTGTGTATTACCTCATTTTTGCCGTTATCGGTAACGGACTGAATAACGGCTTGCAGGCATTGATAGCCCGCAGGGCAGGGCAAGGTCAGCCAAAAGAAATAGGCAGGTTGTTTTACCACGGGGTTTGGGTAGCGTTGGGCATTGCGGCTCTTGGTATTTTTATCACATACACGTTTGCACCCATGATCATGCGCGCGGTTATTCATAGCGAGGTTATAGCCGATCAGGTTATTAATTTTTTGCTTATCCGTATTTGGGGCTTGCCTTTTCTGTACCTGTACGCCATGCGCAATGCCTTGTTGGTAGGCGTTAACCAAACCAAGTTGTTGGTGTGGGGTACGTTTGCCGAGGCGCTGATGAACGTAGTGTTCGATTACGGATTGATCTATGGAAAATTGGGTATGCCCGAAATAGGCTTTAACGGTGCTGCGTATGCCTCGATTATTGCCGAGGTGTCAGGGTTAGTGGTGATTTATTACATCATCCGGTATAAAGGACTGCACCGGGCGTTTTCTTTTTTTGAGAAGACAAAGATGGAACTGCCGGTGTTTAAACTGATATTGATTCAATCGTCACCGTTAATAGCACAGTATGCCATTAGTATTGCCAGTTGGGAATACTTTTACATTCTCATCGAACACCACGGTGCGCGTGCGCTGGCCATATCCAATACCATGCGCAACATCTTCGGGCTGTTCGGTATTTTTGCGTGGGCGTTTGCGGCCACAACCAATACGATGGTGAGCAACATTATCGGGCAGGGGCGGAAACCCGAAGTAATGCCGCTGGTCAGACGTATTGCGCGATTAAGTTTTAGTATCTCGGCTTTTGTTTTTGTTATCCTCAATATTATCCCCGAATGGTTTTTGAGTTTCTACGGACAGGGTGCCGAGTTTATCACCGAAGCCATACCGGTTGTACGCATTATTTCGGTAGCGTTGTTAATCATGTCGGTAGGTACGGTTTGGTTAAATGCGGTAGTGGGCACAGGCAATACCGTGGTGAACTTAACCATCGAATTAATTACCATCGTAGTGTATTGTGCCTACGTGTATATCGTGCTCGAATACTTCAACATGCCTATTACCTGGGGCTGGGCTTCGGAGTGGGTGTATTGGGTTTCGATGTTCTCGATGGCCTGGCTTTATATGCGGTCGGGCAAGTGGAAGAATAAGGTTATTTAAAGTGCTGAGTGATGTAATCAGGAAACGTATTAACCTGATGATTATACTTTACACATAGGCACATAGCTGGTTTAAAACAACTATGTGCCTATGTGGTTTATGATTAAAACGTGCTCATAATATTTATGCTGGTGTTATTTTCAATCGTTTGAATAACCTAAAATTCCTATCTTTAAGCCTTACCAGCGTAAAATAAGCTATGCCTGAAACGGTTCAATCACCGGATAAAAAATCGATAAAGTCTTTACCCACTCACGAAACTCTATTGAAAGCCTACCGGCTGATGTGTACAGCGCGTGCCATGGCCGATTTGTATGACGAAAAACGTGATGTATGCAGTAAATATGTGCATAGCACATCGCGCGGCCATGAGGCCATCCAGTTGGCTGTCGGGTTGCAATTATTACCGCACGATTATGCTTCGTTATACTACCGCGATGATTCGGTGTTGCTGGGCATGGGATTATTGCCACACGAATTGATGTTGCAACTGATGGCCAAACGCAACGATCCGTTTTCGGGCGGACGAACCTATTATTGCCATCCCTCATTGAAGCGCGAAGGTTTCCCGGTAATTCCGCACCAGAGTTCCGCTACGGGCATGCAGGCCATTCCGGCTACGGGTATGGCGCACGGTATTGCATACCTCGAATCGCAAAAATTATTGGTGTCGAAAAATAAACCTGTTGTGTTGTGCTCGTTGGGCGATGGTTCTGTTACCGAAGGTGAAGTGGCCGAAGCATTGCAGATGGCCGTGTTAAAAAAACTGCCGATCATTTACTTAGTTCAGGATAACGATTGGGGCATATCGGCAACCGGCAACGAAATGCGCGCGATGGATGCGTACGAATACGCGGCAGGCTTTAAAGGACTTGAGCGGATGCGTGTGGATGGTTCGGACTTTGTGAGTTCATATATTGGCATGAGCAAAGCCATCGCGTACGTGCGTAAAAAACGTGCGCCCATATTAGTTCATGCCAAATGTCCGTTGCTGGGACATCATACATCCGGTGTGCGTAAGGAATGGTACAGGGGTGATAACCTCGACTTGCACCAACAGGATGATCCGTTACTGAAATTAGAAAAATACCTGATCGACCATCAGGTTGAAGAAACAACTCTTGCAGAAATCAAACAACAAGCAACGGCATTTGTATTAACCGAATACGAAAAATCATTTCAGTCACCCGACCCCGAACCATCAACATTTGATACGCATGAGTTTGCGCCAACGCCCATCACAGAAGAACGAGGCAATCGTTCGCCTAAAGGAGCAGAAAAGATTGTGATGGTAGATGCCGCACTTCATGCCGTGGATGAAATTTTAAAGAAACATCCCGAAGCATTGTTTTACGGTCAGGATGTGGGCAGAAGGTTGGGCGGAGTTTTTCGTGAAGCTGCAACGTTAGCACAAAAATATGGCGATGAACGTGTGTTTAACACGCCCATTCAGGAAGCATACATTGTTGGTTCAACAGCAGGAATGTCGGCTGTGGGTGCTAAACCTATCGTAGAGATTCAGTTTGCCGATTACATCTGGCCGGGCATTAACCAGTTAGTGGAGGAGCTTTCAAAAAGTTGTTATTTATCGAATGGGCAGTTTCCCATTCAGTCGTTAATCCGTGTGCCGATTGGTGCGTATGGCGGAGGCGGCCCGTACCATTCGGGCAGTGTGGAGTCGGCTTTGCTGACCATCAATGGGATTAAAGTGGTGTATCCGTCTAACGCTGCCGATATGAAAGGCTTATTGAAAGCATCGTTTTATGATCCTAATCCTGTTGTGTTGTTAGAGCATAAAGGCTTGTACTGGTCGAAAGTACCGGGCACTGCCGATGCCAAAACCGTTGAGCCGGATGAGGCTTATATCATCCCGTTAGGAAAAGCCAGCGTGGTACAACAAGCCTCCGAAGAAAAAATAACAACCGGTGAAAGTGCCGTGATCATTACCTACGGTATGGGCGTGTATTGGGCGAAAGAAGCCGCAAAGAATTTTAAAGGCTGTATCGAAATAATTGACTTACGCACCCTTAACCCGATCGATTGGGAAACGATTGTTACCTCGGTAACCAAACATGGCCGTGCGATGGTGTTAACTGAAGAGCCTATACGCAATTCCTTTGCGGAATCATTGGCAGGGCGTATTTCAAAAGAATGTTTTACATCACTCGATGCACCTGTATGGACGGTAGGTGCAGTGAATCTTCCAGCCGTTCCGCTTAACATCGACCTTGAAAAAATGATGCTGCCGAATGGCGAAAAAGTAAAAGTGGAGTTAGGAAAGCTGTTGGGATATTGATAATTGTTTTTGGTTAACACTACCTTGGTTATAAAAATCATGCTATGCTTCGTAACTACCTGTTGATTACATTCCGGAACCTGTTCAGAAGAAGGAGCGGGAAATTTCCTGTTTTTACGCTCATTAACCTGGGCGGGCTGGCCATTGGGCTGGCAGCGTTTGTGATGATCGCGCGGTTTGTGCAATACGAATTAAGCTACGACCGGTTTTACCCCGATGCTGAAAATATCTGTCGCATTACCGTGAGCAAAACGGAAAATGAGGAAACCGGTTTTCAAAGCGCCAAAACGTATGCCGGTATGGCACGCATCCTCAAAGACGAACTACCCGAAGTGGAAATGGCCGTGCGCGTGTTGGCCGAGGAGTGCATGATCCATTACCGGCCTGAGCGGATCAAATTCAACAACCAGCATACCTATTGGGCAGATGCCGGCTTTTACCGGATGTTCGGCTTGTCGATGATTGAAAAAGGCGACCTTACCCAATTAGATTATCCCAACCATGCCATCATTTCGCGCGATGCTGCCACACGCTTTTTTGGTACCGACTGGAGTGGCGACCGTACACCTATTGGCAAAACCATCTGGCTGAACGAAGGTGTGCCTTTTATGATACAGGGCGTGTATAACGATCTGCCTGCCAACGCACATATACAGGTTGATTTTATTGTGTCGTACGCTACCCTTACGAACCTAATCGGCCAGGTGATGGAAAATGCCATGCCTCCCGATGGAAATTTTGTTTATACCTACCTCTTGTTAAAGTCGGGGTACGCTATACAAAAAGTTCAGCGTGCCGTTAATAACTCGCTGGCGAATAAAATCCCCGATTCGCAAAAACAGGTAGCTGAAGTTTATTTTAATCTTCAGCCTGTAAGTTCCGTTCACCTGCAATCTAATCTTTCGGATGAGTTAAGGCCAAACGGAAACAAGGTTGTTGTGTATGCGCTCGGCCTGGCCGCCATTATTATTTTGATTATCGCATGGGTTAATTATATAAACCTCGCCACAGCCCGCGCTATGGACAGGGCTAAAGAAGTAGGTGTACGGAAAGCCGTAGGTGCGGATAAAGGACAGTTGTTTGGCCAGTTTGTGTTTGAAAGTTTTTTTTCCGGTGTGCTGGCGGCTGTTGTGGCCATACTCATTGTGCTGGCTTTTGATCATTCCTTCCGCGACATGACCGGTATTCACGCACCACTTTTTTCCGGTGATGATCTTTCGTTGTGGAAACTCTTTGCGGCAGTAGTGCTTACCGGAAGTTTGTTGTCGAGCATTTATCCTGCGTTAGTGCTGACTTCGTTTAAGCCGGTAAAGGTGCTGAAAGGGAAAATCCATGCTACCGCACAAGGTGGCTATTTCCGCAAGGGGTTGATTACGTTTCAGTTTTTTACTGCGGTGTTCCTGTTGTGTTGCACGGGTGCTATTTACTATCAGGTCGATTTTATGAGGTCGCAACCACTTGGAGTGGAAATGGAGCAGGCGTTGGTTGTGCATACGCCCAAGTCGATGATAGGCAATGCAGAGCGGGCGCAGTATTTCAAAACGTTCAGGAATGATTTGTTGAGCCATGCGTCTATTCACGAGATTGCATCGTCCGGGTGCATACCGGGAAAGGAGTTTTTGTACCATCGTGAAAACGTACGGCAAGCCGGGCGCGAAACAGGCAAGCACATTGCGTACGACCTGGCCTCTGTTGATGAAGGATATTTACCGGCTTTGGGAATGAACCTGGTAGCGGGAAGAAATTTTTCGGAACACCGGCCTGAAGCGAAAAGCGTTATCATCAACGAGAAAGCCGTAAGCGCATTGGGGTTTGCCGATGCAGAGACAGCGGTAAACCAGTTAATCAAAATCAGCGGAAATGAAGAAAGAGAAATTATCGGTGTAGTAAGCGATGTCCATTATAAAGGCTTGCAAAAAGAGATTGCTCCGTTGTTGCTTGTTTACGGGCACGATTATGAATTTGGTTTCTTTACCCTGAAAGTGAATACGGCAGACATTCAGCAAACAGTATCGCTTGTCAAGGCTCAATGGGATAAAGTTTACCCCAACGATCCTTTTGATTATTTTTTCCTTAATACATTTTTTGACCGGCAGTATAAAAGCGAGGTTGCCTTTGGCCGGGTGTTTTCAGTGTTTTCGGGTTTGGGTGTGCTGATTGCCTGCCTCGGTCTGTTTGGGCTGGCCTCGTTCACGGCTCATCAAAAAACAAAAGAAATCGGCATCCGGAAAGTATTGGGAGCGGCCACGTTGCAAATCGTTCTCATGCTCGCAGGAAATTTTTTCAGGTTCGTTCTGATAGCAGCTACCCTCGCCATACCGTTCTCACACTGGATCATAACACGGTGGCTCCAGACGTTCGCTTATCGGTTTGAGATCGGCTGGTGGATGTACTTTTTGCCTGTTTTGCTGATCGCTGTTGTGGCATTGTTAGCCGTGGGTGGGCAGTCGGTAAAAGCTGCGATGGGCAACCCGGTAAAGGCTTTGAAGGAGGAGTGAACAGAAAAAGATAAGGCTACACAGCAACAACATACGAGAGTTCTTTTTGCAGAAAACCCTTCAGGCTCAGGTCTTCATCTAATTGTGGCCAATGAATACCAGCCCCGTTACCAATTAACCGGAAATCGTTCAGTTGTGCTGTACTTGCGTTTTGTAATCGCTCAGATGAAGATATTTTTTGACGAAGTACCTTCCCATTGGTTAACACAACAAGCATCAGGTCTAAGTCTTTATGAAAATGAACAGCCTTGATCCTAAGGCCGTCCTGAAATATTATTTTCTCGATAGTGTCAAACTTATTAATGAAAGAATCCATACCATTTTGCTTTTAGTAAGTCATAATGTTCTTCGGCAATCTTAATAATCTCTCTTTTTTCGCGTTCCTTGAAACCTTCAAAATACTGGGCAGACAACGAAGGCTCAAGCCAGATTTTAGCAATGCCGTCTGCTTTTTCAACATGAACATGTGCCGGTTCGTTCCTGTCGCCTGCATAAAAGTAAAACCTGTACCCATTAATCAGTAGAACCGTTGGCATATCTAAACTCTAATTTAGTGTTTTTTTTAGAGTTTCCTGATGTATGTCTTACAGTTTCGGCTTTGTTTTCATATAATTCTGGATATTCGACAGGGTGTCGGATACCTCTATACACAATCCTCAAAACGAATACCCAATCCCGATGTTATAAATCACCGGTTCGTTATGTGCCGTAAAAGGTTTAAAGAACCGGGGCTTGTCTAACACAAATCTTTCGCCTTCGGGGCGGGCAGGATCGTAAGCTTTGATGCCTGCATCGATGCGTAAAATCAGGAATGAAAAGTTAAAACGCAATCCAAAGCCGGTGCCCACGGCTATCTCTTTATAAAACTCGCTGCCCTTAAATTGAGAGTTTCCGTTATCGGGTTCGCCTGCACCGCTGTTTAACGGTTTAAATGTCCATACGTTACCGGCATCAACAAATATAGCGCCCTCTACAAAGCCGAATAACTTTTTTCGAAGCTCAACACTGGCTTCCAGCAAAATATCGCCCGGCTTTTCAAACTGGTAATTATACAGTCCGTCTTGCGTGATGTTTTCGCTGATGTCGGGGCGGAACGAACCTTGCCCAAGCCTGCGCGGCCGCCATGCCCTGATGCTGTTGCTGCCTCCGGCAAAGAAATATTTTTCGTAAGGCAACGCATTGGTAGTATCGCCATAGGCGTAAGCCACACCGGCATTGAGGCGGTAAGCGAATGTAGTGTTTTTGTTGATCACGTGCACTTTGCGGAAGTCGGCACTGGCGCGTAGATACCGGAAACGCTGCCAGCCCTGCCGGTCAACAGCCTTGTAGTCGATTAGGTTTTGCAGTGTTCCGCCACTTTCTAACGCCCAGCGGAAAAAGGCCGAACTAATGCCCGGACTGCCGTAGTTGTTGAAGTTCCACGTCATCGAAAAAATCATGCTACTCACAAACGATGAGTTAAAAGAGTAAATCAGCGTATTACCGTAGTCGTTATATTGTTGTTGTAAAAAATTTTGAAAAACAGCATCGGTCGATGAGTTGATCACACTTAAATTGACGATGGTGAAATCGTACCGCCTGATGCGCTGGTTATCCCAACTGTATGTTAAGTTGGCCGAGGTTGCCGAGCGTTTATACTCTGGCCTGTTTGTATAGGTATAGCCTGCCAATACGCGCGTTCGTGGGTTAACACGCCCCAACCGGTTACGCCTGTAATCGCTTAACGGCAGTAAAAATTGCGGAAAGGTAATGGAGGCATTAAGCCCCGCTTCAATGCTGCGGTAAACACTTAGATTCGAGGTAGCCGAAGCTACACCTTCGTACCCGATGCGGCCGTTCATTTCAAAGTTCTCTAAACCCTTAAATACATTTCGCTTTAAAAAGTTTACACTGTAAAACGGCCCGGGGAAACCTTGTGTAACACTCATGCCAATCTCGTTCGACCACTGGTAACGGTCTAACGGACTGGTGAAAATGTTGGTGATGAACTTTCCGCCAGAGGTATCGTAGTTCACGTTTACAAATTTGAAATTATTGAGGTTGGCCAACTGGCGTTGTGTATCGAATGTTTTTTTACGGCTGTATGCTTCGGCAGGCGCAATAAAAACACGCTGGCTCAAAATCTTTAAGCTGTAATCGCGTTCAAAGTATTGAAAGTTGATATTGCGGAACGACCGCCTCGTGCGTGTGGCAGGGGTAGTGGGTGTTGTACCGGCATCGGTTACAAAATTAATTTCGTCAACATAAAACTTTTTGTGATGGTTGCGTTTGGCCGGATCGTTAATAATCACCTGTACGCCAACCCTGCGGTTAGGCCGGTAGGAGGTGTCGGACTCAAACTCTACATACTGGCGACTGAAATCGTAATACCCGTTATCTTTCAATAATAAATCGATCCGTTCGCGCTCTTTGCTGAAATTATCTTGTTGATAACGTTGGTTTTCAACTAAGTAAGAGGCCGGTTGATTATCGGTGAGTAATTTATAGATAACCGTATCCGACACACGGTAAAACACTGTATCGATTATGTAAGGATCGCCCGCATTGATACGGTATTCCAGCACAACTTTTTTTCTTCCACGATTTTTCTCCTGTACGCTTACGGTATTGGTAAAATATCCGTTGGCAAAAAGGTATTGGGGAAACCGTGCCACGGTAAGGCTGGCAGCGGCCGAATCGTAAACGGCAATCGGGTCAACCCACTGCATAAACAAGTTACCATTTTCAATGCGGTTATTATACTTGTCGATTTTGCTTTGCTTGGCAAACAAGAGGTTGTTTACCCGGTTTTCTGATTTTGCCTTCGCTATTTTAGCGGCATACTTAGCCTCGGTTTTCTCGATCTTCTTTTTGTATTTCTCAGGGTCGTACCGTTTTTTTCCGGTATAGTGTATCCAGCGCGGGGCTAAGGGCACAACATTAAAAATCTTGGCGTTTTCATTTTGAGCGAATAAGTCGCGTAACGAACTCTTGCTGATGTCTTTCGGCTGGTGCCGGATTTTCTGGCGGAGCAATAACCGTTCATCGCCTTTCAGGTAACGGGTTCCATTACACCCCTGTAATAGAAGAATCACTGAAAAAAGAAGGAAATAATATTTATTTTTCGAGCGTATCAAAGGTTAAAAAATGCTTAGCAAAGCCAGGATCAAGTTCATAAAATCATTGCAATTAAAGAAATACCGAAAACAGGAGCAATGTTTTGTGGTACAGGGCGAGAAAAGCGTTTTAGAAACATTGCAAGCGGGGTTAGAAGTACAGCAATTATTGGCTACACCCGGGTTTATTGAACGTAACGCACACGCTTTAACGTATTATCGGGGCGAGGTTTTAACCGTAAAAGCCGATGAACTTGCCGCACTGGGCGAATATAATTCAAACGATGCCTCACTGGCCATTGTAAAAATCCCGGCAAACGAGCTTCCTCAAACATTTACCGGCTTTAGTCTGATGCTGGACGATATTCGCGATCCGGGTAATTTGGGTACCATGATCCGCACAGCCGATTGGTACGGCATTGAAACCATTCTGGCTTCTGAAGAAACAGCCGATGTTTATAACAGCAAGGTAATTCAGGCCAGCATGGGTTCGTTTACGCGGGTGCGTGTTTTTTATATCGATCTGAAAGAGTTTTTAACATCGAATAAACGCCCGGTGTATGGTACGTTTCTTCAGGGCGAGAGTGTGCACACACATCGGTTTGGCAGTGAAGGTATTATTGTTATCGGGAATGAGGCTAATGGTATTTCACCGGAGGTAGCGAAATTTGTAACGCAAAAAATTACCATCCCTGCATTTGGAAAGGCCGAATCGTTAAACGCGGCCATCGCTACGGCCGTAGTGCTGGACAATCTGCGCAGGCGTTAAAAAAAGCCTTTACTTTTTTGGGTTGCTTCGGCCGAAAGTTTTTCGGCTTGTTCTTTTCCTAAATACCGGTCGATCCAGTAATGCCCGATGTAAATGAGCGGGGTAAGTGCAATGGCAATGATAAATTTGTAGATGTAGTTGGTAATGCCAATGGCAACAATTTGTTTGTTGGTGAACACTCCGTAAAACGCAATAAACAACACCACGAAACTGTCAATAAACTGCGATATTAATGTTGAACCGGTAGCACGCAGCCACAAGTATTTGTTTCCGGTTATGCGTTTAAGTTTCTGAAAAACAAAAACATCAACCAACTGTCCTAAAATAAATGCGGCTAACGACCCGATGATGATGCGCTGTCCCTGACCGAATATTTTGTTGTAGGCAACATCCATATTTATGGTTGAACCATCAGGGGCGATGGCCTCTTTCCAGAAACCGGCAGGGGATAGTAACATGGTTAAGAAAATCACTAAGAAAGCGTAAGCAATCAGCCCGGCCGTCAGGTAACTGATGCGTTTTACTCCGGGTTTGCCGAAGTATTCGTTGATTAAATCGGAGGTAACAAAAACAATGGGCCATATTATTACACCGGCCGTCAGGTTGAAATCCATGGTAAAATCCAAAATGTTCAGGTTGGCGGGATTAAGCCCGAGGCTTTGTTCCAACGAAAAAATTTTTACGCCAATCATTTCTGCCAACAGGGCATTGGTAATGAATATACCGCTCAGCACGATAAACAAACGGTTTTTCTTCTGGTCGAATGTTGGTTCCATCATAGGTTAATGGTAAAGGTTTCGCCTTCGTGTGTAAGGCTGGTGTTTGCAAAAACACTTTTGGCCTCGTCTAATAACGGTGAAAGATCTTTATAACGTGCCGAAAAATGGCCGATCAGTAAACGCCCTACATTGCTTTTATGCGCGATGGTTGCGGCTTGTAAAGCTGTGCTGTGTTTGGTTTCTTTCGCCTTGAGTATTTCTTCTTCTAAAAAAGTTGCTTCGTGGTACAGTACATCCACTTGATGGATTTGTGGTATAATGCTTTCGTGGTACTGTGTGTCGGAACAATACGCATAGCTTCGCGACTTGCGCGGAGGGAGTGTAATGGATTCGTTATTGTGGGTAATGTTACCGTGATCATCGTACAGGTGTTCACCGCTTTTAAGGGCAACAATTTGTTGTAACCGGATGTTTTTCGGCAACAGGTTTTTGTCAATTCTGCGGGGCTTTGGTCTTTCGCGGATTAAAAACCCGGATGTATCTAATTTGTGTGCGAGGGGAATGGTTTCTACCGTCAGGTGTTTGTTGTCTAAGATAACTTCCTGTTTGCCCGGTGTGAGGTAATGAAAAACAATTTTATAGTTGAGGGCTGACTTTGAATATTTAAGTTGCAGGGTGATGATCTCGTCAAGCCCACGGTGGCTGTAAATATGCAGATCGGTTTTTCGTTTGTTCAGGTGTAATGTAAAGATCAGCCCGATTAATCCAAGGTAATGATCGCCATGCAGGTGCGAAATAAAGATGTGATCGATACGGTGCATATACAAATCGTACTTCATCAACTGCATTTGCGTGCCCTCGGCACAATCGATCAGGAAATAATGGTTCTCTACTTCTACAAACTGTGCAGAGGGAAGCCTTCCGTAAGCCGGAACGGCACCACTTGAGCCTAATATGGTTATGTTGAAAGCCACGTTATTCGTTAAAAACAAAGACCAAAATCATTGCTGACTTTGGTCTTTCGGTTTGATTCTTTTAGCCGGTTAGTTTGCACCGCCTGATTTCAAATCTCTTTCGATCTCGTGCATAAACACGGTATCGACAGCTTCTTCGGACGTAAGCGTGATATTCAGCACACTGTCGAGCTGTGATATTTTAATGAGTTTAATGGTATGCTCCGATAGCGCAGCTAATACGAATATGCCACCTTCTTCCTGGAAAATCCGGTTACCGACCAGCAAGGCGCTCAGTCCCGAAGAGTCAGTATATTTTACATCCGATAAATCGAGGATGATGTTCCGGACACCTTCGGCATGGAGGGTGATCAACTCCGACTTCAGGCTGGGTGCAACACTGCTGTCCATTTTTTCTTCGTGCAGGCGAAGTAAACTGTATTTTTCCTGTTTATCGATGGTGTATTTCATTGTGATGCTTTTAGCGATTGAAAGATTCAAAATTAATCGAATTTACCGAATTTATGATACTGTCTTCGATTCTTTGCAACAGGTTGGCCTGAGGGGTTTCGGCTAATGTTTCGCCTGTAAAATGTTGGTATAACTCCCTGTAACGGTCTGATATTGAGCTTACAATTTGCGCGGTCATTTCCGGAACGCGCTGGCCTTCTTTTCCCTGAAAACCATTTTCAATTAACCACTGGCGTACAAATTCTTTCGAGAGCTGTTTTTGAGTTTCGCCTTTTTGCTGGCGTTCGGCATAGCCATCGGCATAAAAATACCGGGACGAGTCGGGCGTGTGAACTTCATCGATCAGGTAAATTTTGTCGTTTTGTTTGCCGAACTCGTACTTGGTATCGACTAAGATGAGGCCGCGCCCGGCTGCCAGTTCGGTGCCTTTAGCAAACAGGGTTAAGGTGTATTTTTCGAGTGTCGCATAATCGCTTTCCGACACCAGGCCGCGTGCTAAAATTTCTTCGCGCGAAATGTCTTCATCATGGCCAATGTGAGCTTTGGTGGTGGGGGTAATGATGGGCTGCGGAAGTTTATCATTTTCTTTCAATCCTTCCGGCAACGGTACACCGCACACACTGCGTTTGCCTGCCTTGTATTCGCGCCAGGCATGGCCGGCTAAGTAACCTCGCACAACCATTTCGACCGGGAAGGGCTGGCAGGTAAAACCAATGGTTACGTTGGGATCGGGTGTGCTGATTACCCAGTTAGGAACTAAATCTTTTGTGGCGTTTAGGTTAATGGCGGCAATCTGGTTTAATACGCGGCCCTTGTCGGGGATGGCCTTAGGCAGCACAACATCGAAAGCCGAAATACGGTCGGTGGCTACCATTGCCATTACATTGCCGAAGTAATATACATCGCGCACTTTGCCACGGTAAAAATTGGTTTGCCCTTTAAAGTTAAAATTGGTTTCCTTGATTGCCTCCATGATTGTTATACGTCCCAGGGATTTATGATTTTTAATTCTTGTATTGCCTGAAAATCGCTTGTGTTGCGTGTTAATAAAGTATGATTATTGAGCAGTGCCGAAGCGGCAATGATGGCATCAGCTAACTTAATTTTATACGACTTTCTGGTTTCTGCTGTTTTTATCTTTACAGCAGCATCGATTTCGATGATTATCGAGTCGTTTATAAAAGACTGCAAAATATCAAGGTCGCTCTGCTGATCGGTTTTCCAACTCAGGAGTTCTATCTCGGTTACGGCCGATAGAACAGGGGGTGTTGTTATTAATATGCTGTCTATAAATTTTTCGGCAGAAGTGGGGAACTGCTTTTGCAAGTAGTAAATAGCGGTGTTGGTATCCCAAAGATATGTTACTCCCATTCTTGGCGGAGGCTATTCAACTGGGCATCGATTTCGGCAAGCGATTGCTTTTTCATTGCACCCTTGTACTTTGTACTCCATTGGGTATTGGTGGCTTTTGACCGATGCACCCGGATAAGGTGGAGGTCTTCAAGCTGTTGTAAAAGCTTAAGAGCTTTATCGTTAATAATGTCGATCGTAATATTTTTCATAGCCGAACGCTGTAAAATTACACAAAATTTGTGGTTAGATTATTTTTGCTCGACCAAAATACCAGCCTTAAAAACGTGGGTTTTCACAAGGTTTCCCTGTTCATCAAACTCTTTCCATTCCTTGTGCTTTTTATCGGCAATGTATTCGCCTTGTTCTTTGATTTTGCCGTTGGGGTAATAGGCCGTAAACAGGCCGTGCCTGCGGTTTGAGCGCAGTTCGCCTTCCGATTCAACAGCCCCGGTAGGGTAGAATGTTTTATACGGCCCGGTTAAGAGATTAAATTTGTAGGTTTCCTGCTTTGCTGGTTTGCCGTTTTCAAAATACTCGTAACGCAGGCCACTGAGTTTGCCGGCTTCGTAATTCTCTTTAATGCGTTCGGTTTTGCCATCGGTATGATAATATACCCATGTGCCATGAGGGTTTTTGTTTCGGAAACGTTTTACAAATAGTAGTTTATCGGTATCGGTGTATTCTTCAATCATCCAATCGTTACCGGTAAGCGAGGGTTGCTCTTTGGTTTTTAATTTACCGTTAGGGTGATAGGTGAGTGCTATTCCGGTTTTGTTGCCTTCGGCATATTTGAATTTGTGCTTGATGGTTCCATTGGCATAATACCCGGTGTTATCGCCATGCAGACGGCCGTTTACAAAACCACCTTCGAGTATTAAATGCCCTTCGCGATCATAATTTTTAAATGCACCGTTTTTGGAGCCTTCTTTCATGGTTGAGATGGTTTCCATTTGGCCATTATCGTAAAAGGTTTTGTAGTAGCCCGTCATGATACCGTCTTTGTAGTTGCACTCGGTTTCTACTTTACCGTTCTCGTAAAAACTGCGGGTGATGCCGTTGGGTTTTCCGTAGGCATACGTTATTTCTTTTTTGAGATTTCCGGTTGTGAAGTATTCGCGTACTACGCCTTCGGGTTTGCCCTTCTTAAATACTGTTTCGCTTTTAATGATACCGCTCTCGTAAAACAGTTGCACGCTATCGACCAATAAGTCGTTCTGATAAAAGGCTTTCTGGATAAACGTTCCGTTCTCATCATAGACTTCAACTGCACCGTGGCGTAGCCCGTTTACATAAACCATTCTGCGCGAAAGCGTACCCGTTTCGTTGTATTCGGTAAACAAGCCTGATTTTTTGCCGTTGTTGAAGCTACCTTCTACGGCTAATTTGCCATTGGGGAAATACTTTTGGTATTGGCCTACGAGTTTCTCGTTGTCATCGTTGGCTACGGCATAAACTTCCAGCGGATGCTCCCGGTTGCCATCATAATAGGTGCTGACTATTCGTTGGGCTGAAACAGCCGGGGCAATCAGACAAAAAACAATAACCAGGCTTCTCATACAATATAAGTGTTGGCGAAAATAAAATAGCCTTGCTAATAACGCAAGGCCATTTCGATTGTTGTGTAGTGCCTTTCGGCAGATGGCTTATAAATTTTCGATTACAATGGCCGATGCACCACCGCCACCGTTGCAAATTCCGGCTACGCCAATGCTGGCGTTGTTTTGTTTGAGTACGTTAATAAGGGTTGCGGTTATGCGCGAACCAGACGAGCCCAGCGGATGCCCCAGGGCTACCGCACCACCGTTTACATTTACTTTTTCGGGATCAAGCCCCAGCTTAATGTTGTTGGCAATGGCTACGCCCGAAAAGGCTTCGTTGATTTCGTAGTACGAAACATCTTTCGCGGTTACACCGGCATGTTTTAACGCTTTAGGAATGGCCAGCGATGGAGCGGTGGTGAACCACATCGGGTCGTGGGCGGCATCGCCAAAGCCTAAAATTTTAGCGATCGGCTTTAGGCCGAGCTCGTTTGCTTTTTCTTTGCTCATCAGGATAAGGGCCGAAGCGCCATCATTCAGGGTAGAAGCGTTGGCGGCTGTTACGGTGCCGTCTTTCGTGAACACGGCTTTCAGCGAAGGCACTTTATCGAAGTTTACGTTTTTGTATTCTTCGTCTTCGGCAAAGATGGTTTTGTTCCCTTTGCGGTCGGTTAATTCAACACCAATAATTTCATCGTTAAACTTACCGGCTGCCCATGCGGCAGCAGTACGTTTATACGAGTTGATGGCATAGTTATCCTGATCTTGCCGTGAGATGTTCATTTCTTTCGCGGTGTTATCGGCACATACGCCCATGGCGCAGTGGTTGTACGCATCGGTAAGGCCATCGTAGGTGAGTCCGTCTAATAATTCACCGTTTCCGAATTTATATCCGGTGCGCGCTTTTAATAAATAGTATGGAATGTTGCTCATACTTTCCATGCCTCCGGCAACCACTACATCGTTTTGCCCTAACATGATAGACTGTGCGCCAACCATAACGGCTTTCATACCCGAAGCGCATACCTTGTTAATGAGTGTGCAGGGGATGTTGTACCCTAAACCGGCACCTGCCGCTACTTGTGTTGCAGGGGCTTGTTGTAAACCAGCCGCAATCACATTGCCGATGAATACCTCATCGATGAGTTTGGGGTCAACCCCGGCCTTTTCGATTGCTCCTTTAACTGCGATTGAGCCAAGTTGCACAGCCGAAAGTGAACTTAAACTACCGCCAAAGCTGCCAATGGGTGTGCGTACGGCTGAAATGATGTAAACTTCTTTCATGTTTTAATGGGTTACGGGTTACGGGTTACGAGTTTCGAGGTACGGGTTGCGGGGTATTCGGAAACGAACCCCGTAACTCGCACCATGGTTTACCAATCTGGTTTTCCTTTTTCTTTTGGTTTTGTAGCCTTGCGTTTGTTTTGTTGTAAATATTGTGCTTCCTGCGCGCGCATGGCTTCGAGTAACATCTTCGCTTTTTCTTCGCTGATCTGCATTTGTTCGAGCTTGTCTTTTACGGATTGTGGAATCTCTTTTTTGTCTTTCTGATCCTGCTTTTCCTGCTCTTGTTTTTCTTTTTCTTGTTGCTTTTGATCTTTATCCTGCTGGTCTTTTTGTTGTTGCTCCTTTTCTTTTTGTTCTTTTTCCTTCTGCTCTTTTTCTTTTTGTTCTTTTTCCTTCTGCTCTTTTTCTTTTTGCTCCTGGTCTTTATTCTGTTGATCTTTATTTTCCTGATCTTGTTTTTGATCGTCCTTTTTATCCTGGTCTTTTTTGTTCTGTTCGTCTTTCTGCTGATCTTTATTTTGCTGGTTCTTATCCTGATTTTGCTGGTCGTTCTTTTTCTGTTCTTCTAATTTCTTTTTCAGGAGTTCGTAGTTGTAGCGTGCCTCCTGGTTGCTTACATCACTTTTAATGGCTTGTTTAAAATGGTTGAGGGCTTCTTCCTGTTTGCCTTGCTGATCGGCCATTAACCCTAATTGTTGCTGGGCTTTTGAACGTAAATAGTTTTTCGGGCTTTGCGTAAGCGACTGGTATTGACTTAACGCATTGGCCGTGTCTTTTAAATTATAGTAGGCGCTGGCTAAGTTCAGCATTACTTCATCTTCACGCACGTTCAGCGAATCAACCAAGTAACGGTATTTTTGAACGGCAGTTGTAAAATCGTTTTTCAGGTATGCTTTTTTAGCTTCGTTTTTTAACGTATTAACCTTGCCGATCAGGGTTGGATCGGTAAGAAAAATCAGGGTAAGTAAAAACGTTGCCAGCACCTTCATATCCGCACGGTTTTAATGTTTAACAGCACATCTAACGCCAGAAGCACAAGGGCTGCCGCTAAAAAGTAAAAGTATTTGTTACCGGTTACATCTACAAAACGGGCATCCATGAGTTCGCCCTCAATTTTGCTGATTGTATTGATTAACCGCGAAACATCGTTTCTGGTTTCATTAATTTCAAAATACTTGCCTCCGGTGCGTGAAGCTAAGTTTTTGAGCGACTCGGCATTGAGTTTCGTTACAACAACCTGACCTTGTTTGTCGGTTTTGTAATTAGTGCCCGAACGGATTTGCCCGCCTTTTTCGGTACCAATACCCAGCGTAAAAAGTTTAATGCCCTTGTCTTCGATGTCTTTTGCCGCGTTGGCGGTTTCTTCGCCAAAATCTTCGCCATCGCTGATCAATACAATAATTTTTGATTTGGCTTCGGTGCGCGACCCCTCAGCATCTAATTTTTGAATGGCCATGCGCAGGGGTGGGCCAAAATCGGTTCCGGAAGCGGGTACTAAGTTGGTGTTCATGGTTTCGATGAACAGGTTGAGCGCGTTTTGATCGAACGTAAGCGGGCATTGCATGAACGCTTCGGACGAGAAGATAATAACCCCGATGCGGTCGGAGTTAAAGGCTTCCACGATCTTTTTCATTTCAAACTTGATCTTCTCTAAACGGGTAGGAGCAATGTCGAATGCATCCATCGATTTGGATAAATCCACGCAAATCATAATATCTTTCCCAACCGATTTCACTTCTTTTTTCGATGCACCAAACGATGGCCCGAGAATGGCCACGATCAGCAACGCAAAAATGGCAGTGCGCAGGCATACTTTTATGAATACAGTTTTGTAGGGCGTTTTGAGTGCATGTGCAATGGAGATAACCCGAAAGAGGTAAAACCCATATAGTACAAGGAAAAGGGTAATGAAAATAATTTCTGTTGTGCCTATGCTCCGGTACCAGCTCACGCGAATCCAAAATTTAGTTGCTGCAAGTAACAATTATTGAGCTATTTGAGCAATACCACTCATCATGCATATACAGGTTTTTTAGTAATTTGCCCGGCCAAAACCATCGATAACAGAACATTATGCAGCAGGTAAAATTCAATGAAAAAGAAGTACGCGAGATTAACGCCATTATTGCCGAGATCACAAAGGTAGTTAAACCCAAAAGCGAAATTGGCGCACGAGGCCGCGCAACACTTACAGGGCTGCTGGCGACCAATCAGGTTACGGTTAAGCCTGTTTACTTTAAATGTAAACGCGAATACTCCGATGCCATTGTAAACTTCTTTGTAAAAGAAAAGTCTATTGCGAAAAGCAAATTCAGTATGCCGGTACAGGACAGCATTTTTGTGATCCCGTAAAGTTTTTACTATAATCTTACGCTTTGGTGTCCTACACCTTTAAGGTGTGTGACACCTAAAAAAACCTCTTAAACGGAGGTTTTTTGTTTTTTGAACTATTTGATACTAAAAAGTAGAACAAATAATTACGTTGGCCGTATATAACCTATACAATTTAGTATCAAATGATCGAAACACGCTTAGGGGAATTTGAAGAGGTGATTTTACTACTTACGGGCATTCTTGGCGAAGAAGCCTATTCGTTTAAGATTGCCGAAGAGTTTGAAAGCCAGACAGAACGTTCAGTTTCTATCGGGGCTGTTCACTCAACGCTTAACCGGTTAGAAGAAAAAGGATTCCTGACATCTAAAGTTGGTAAAGCTACCGCTGAACGCGGAGGCAGGCGAAAGCGCATCTATACAATTACTGCGTATGGCAAACGTGCGCTTGAAAGTGCCCGTGACCTGCGTATGTCGCTGTACAAACAGTTTCCGGCTTTTGCCGGTAAGCTTGATTTTGCTTTGTTACCGTAACGCAGGCTGTAATGACTAATCCACATCCTCCCAAATTAGCCCGATGGATATTGCTCCGCTTTTTGCGTAACGATTTAGCCGAAGAGGTTGAAGGTGATCTCGAAGAGAAATTTTATGAGATCGTTAGAAAAAAATCAGCACTGCGCGCAAAACTCAATTATTGGTTCCAGGTAGTGAATTACCTGCGGCCGTTCGCATTCCGAAAAACAAAAGCTACACTATTCTATCACGATATGATTCAAAATTATTTTAAGATCAGTTGGAGGAACCTCGCCCGGAACAGGATGTACTCGGCTGTAAAAATTGGCGGACTGGCGCTTGGCATTGCAGCGTGTTTTCTGATTACGTTATATATCAAGGATGAATTAAGCTACGATAAACACTTTACCCATACACATCGGCTATACCGCTTAACGGTTATTGTTGATGTAGAATTGCAGGATAGCAAAGCTCAGCGAGAGGCTTACTGGCCTGCACCGGTTGCAACGGTTTTAGAACAGGATTACCCCGAAGTTGAAAAGGCAGGCCGTTATCTTTGGGGTTCGTTATTTGGAGCAGGGGCAAACGAAATCAGGCGCAGCGACCGTACCGATAACCAGCATGAAGAAGGGTTTGTGTATTTCGATCAGAAGTTGATGGAGATTTTAGACTTACCCATAATTGCCGGAAATCTAAAACACGCACTCGCTGAGCCAAATACCATTGTTATTACCAAGCGCAAGGCCGATAAATATTTTAACGGTGAAGATGCCATCGGTAAAACATTTGTGCTCAATAACAACGACAAGCGTTTGTTTAAAGTAGGCGCGGTTATTGAAAATTTTCCTTCAACCTCACACCTTCAGTTCGATTTTTTAATGACCCTTACCGGGGTTGAGCTTTGGCCAGGCGAACAAACCCTATGGACGGCCAGTAACTATTTCACGTATGTGTTATTGAAACCGGGCGCTGATGCAAATGAAGTAAGCCGTAAAATAACAAAGGGCATTATTGAAAAATATTACACACCTGCCATGATCGAAGCAGGAGCGATTGGCGCAATCGAACTTCTTAAAAAGGCACGTCTGCAGTTACAACCTGTCGATCAGATTTATATGGATGGCTCGGTGGCTGACGGGCTTTCGCATGGCGATATGCGGTTTGTTTGGTTGTTTGGTGCCGTGGCCATCTTTATTTTGATTATCGCCTGTATCAATTTCATTAACCTGTCAACAGCCCGTTCGGCAAACAGGGCTAAAGAAGTTGGCCTGCGTAAAACGGTTGGCTCTATGCGTTCGCATTTGGTCAGCCAGTTTTTAACCGAATCGTTTTTGTTTAGCCTGTTGGCTGTTGCTGTCGGTTTGGTATTGTCGTGGTTGTTGCTTCCGTATTTTAATTTGTTGTCGGCAAAAACGCTCATATTTCCGTGGGGTGCGTGGTGGCTGGTTCCGGGTGTTATTGCATTGGCATTGGTTATTGGTTTCATGGCGGGCATTTACCCTGCGTTTTACCTGTCATCGTTTAAGCCGGTCAATGTGCTGAAAGGAAACGTGAGCCGGGGCAGTAAAAACGCTTCAACCCGTAGTATGCTGGTGGTGTTTCAGTTTACTACATCCATCATATTAATAATTAGTACGGTAATCATCTATCGGCAGATGAATTTCATCCTCAATAAGAAATTAGGTTTTGATAAAGAGCAGGTATTAATGCTTCAGGGTACCAATACCTTAGGCGATAAGGTTACCGCATTTAAAAGCGAATTGCTTAACCTGTCGCAGGTTGAAAGCGTTAGTGTGAGCGATTACCTTCCCCTTCGCTGGGGGAAACGCGATGGTAATACGTTCCATAATGAGGGGATGGAAAAAATTGAAAAGGGTATGAGTGCGCAAAAATGGGTTGTTGATGCCGATTACATTAAAACGATGGGGATGAAGTTAGTGGCTGGCCGCGATTTTAATACCGATATGGCCGGTGAGGGCGAGTCGATCATCATCAACCAAACTATGGCGAAGAAACTGAACCTGACCGAACCCATAGGTAAGCAGATACAGAACTGGCAGAAATACACCGTAATTGGTGTGGTAGAAGATTTCCACTTCGAATCGATGAAAGAAAACATTGGCGCCTTATGTTTGGTATTGGGGCAGAGTCCGTCAATGATTCTGGTAAAAGTTAAAGGTTCGGATATGCAACAAACTATCGCCAGCATTTCAACGCTTTGGGATAGGTTTTCGCCTAACCAGTCTGTCCGGTTTAACTTCTTAGACGAACAGTATGCCAACACATATTCTGATGTACAGCGTATGGGAGGCATCTTTACCGCGTTTGCCATCTTCGCAATTATTGTGGCGAGTTTGGGGTTATTTGCCCTGTCGGCCTTTATGGTAGAACAGCGTAGTAAAGAGATTAGCATACGCATGGTGTTGGGTGCGTCTATGAGCAATATCATCAGGCTTTTAACGAAAAATTTTGTTATGCTTGTGGGTATTTCGTTTTTGATTGCGGTACCCGTTGCCTGGTACATGATGCAGCAATGGCTTCAGGATTTTGTCTATCGTACCGATATAACCTGGGATGTATTTGTTATTTCGGGCTTATGTGCCTTAACGGTAGCGGTTGTTACGGTAAGTTACCAGGCTGTTAAAGCAGCGTTAGCCAACCCCATACAAAACCTCAAGGCAGATTAATGCATGGCAAGAGCAGTTTGGGCAGGGTAAAATCTTTACTGTCCGGCAGGATTCGGTAATACTTGAGCATACCTGATGGATGTAAGGTTTTTGCTATTATTCTTTAAACTGCTAACGGTAATGTGGCGTTGTTGCATATTCCTGATGTTAGCCTGATTTCCATGAAACGCATTCTGCTGGTTGACGATGATAACATTTTTAATTTCGTGCATACAAAAATGCTTGAACTTAGCGGTGTGCTGTACGATATTCAGATAGCGCACAATGGACAGGAGGCTATTGAAGCATTGCTGCAACAACATGCTGTGTCGGGTTTGCTTCCCGATGTTATCTTGCTTGATCTGAATATGCCTGTGATGGACGGCTTTACGTTTATTGAGGTACTTAACGGACTTATGTTGCCGGGTAAAGAGTCGATTAAAATTATTATTGTTACCTCGTCTAATAATCCCAGCGATGTCGCCCGCGCAAAGAAGTTGGGTATCCGCCATTTTTTAACAAAAGCAGTTGAGCCCCGGGACTTGACCATAGCGTTGAATGATGATTAACGGGTGGCATTAGTGTGCTTTATTTGCCTGCCAACTGATAGATATGCTGCGTCACGGCCTGGGTTAATCCTTTTATTTCTGTCAGATTTTGCCCCCATAGTTGTGCATTAGCTAATAACGATTCAACTGTTTGATCAATATCGTTCATTACCCAGGCTTCTTGTAAAGTATGCAACACTTCGGGCGAATCGTTTAAAGGTATAACCTCACCGCGCCAGTTGCCTCGATAAAAGCAAAGTAATGCTGCCAGCGATTGTGCAAGATTATCGGGCACTGCATTTTTTCTGCCAACATATTCTGTTATCGTTGGCACAATGCGGACGTTAAACTTTGAGATCGCGTTTAAGGCAATACTGGTTAATGCGTGTTGGATGTACGGGTTGCTGAACCGGTCTTCTACATCGCTGGCGAATTGTTTCAGTTCGGCTTCGGGTAGATCAAGCGTGGGGATAATTTCATCGTTTATTACCCGCTTGATAAATGCCAATGTTTCATTGTCGTCCATGGCTTCTTTCACCGTGCGGATGCCGCGCAGGTATGCTACCGGAACCAACGCGGTGTGTGCCCCGTTCAGGATGCGTACTTTACGCTGGCGATAGGGCGCGATGTTGTTTGTGAAAACAACCTGTTGTAACCCGGCCTGAGCCGTTGGAAATTCGCGCTGAACAAAATCAGGCGCATCAATAGCCCAGAAATAAAAAGGTTCGGCTGCTACAACAAGTTTATCGTGGTAACCGGTTTCCTGTTCAATAGTGTGGATGGTATCTTTTGGGAAGCCCGGTACAATGCGATCGACCAATGTATCACAAAATGTATTCTGATCAACCCATTGATGAAACGCCTGTGATAGACTCCAATGATCAGCGTATTGATGGACAACATTTTTTAGTACGGCTCCGTTGTTTTCGATCAGTTCGCATGGTATGATAATAAGGGTTTTGTCGGCCGCACCGTTAAAGTATTGAAAACGGTGATACAACAGTTGCGTAAGTTTCCCCGGAAAACTCCGGGCAAGTGTGTTTACCGTATTGTCGTTTTCCTGGAAAGCAATGCCTGCCTCGGTAGTGTTTGAAAATATAAAACGCAGTGCCGGGTTTTCGGCAGCGTGTAAAAATGCTGTAAAATTTTGTGAGGCGTTTACAGTCTGGTTTACACTGGTTATGAGCCTGATTTCGCGGTGGGGTTTACCGTTTAGCTTGCCCTGTAACACCAGATGGTACAATCCCTGTTGGTCGTTAAGGCTGTTGTCGGCACTTACCGACTGAACAATATCGATAGCTCCGTTAAAATCGGTTTTCTCATTCAGGATGTCAACTACCCAATCGGCAAAGCCACGTAAAAAATTTCCACCGCCAAATTGTAATACTTTTACAGGTCGTTGTTGGGGTTTATTCGCGGTCGTACGATTTAATGGTTGAATCATGGAAAGTACAGACCTAAAAACTGAAGTATGCTTTTGCGTTGTTGTAGCTGATGTCGGCCACAAGCTTGCCTAACCATTTTTCATCGGCCGGCAGTTCACCTTTTGTTACATCGTTGCCAATAATATTGCACAGTATTCGTCTGAAATACTCGTGGCGCGGGTAGGACAGGAAACTCCGCGAATCGGTAAGCATACCAATGAAGCAACTCAATAACCCGAGATTAGAAAGCGCATTGATTTGTTTTTCCATGCCGTCTTTCTGATCGAGGAACCACCAGGCAGAACCAAACTGAATCTTGCCTTTTATCGAGCCATCGTTGAAATTACCAATCATGGTACCGATCACTTCGTTATCAGCCGGGTTCAGGTTATACAAAATAGTTTTGGCTAACTGATCGGTGCTGTCTAACTGGTTTAAAAATTTTGCGATGGAAACGCTTTGCGGAAAATCGCCAATCGAGTCGAAACCGGTATCGGGTCCTAAAATACGCAGCATGCGTTCGTTGGTGTTACGCAATGCACCTAAGTGATACTGTTGTGTCCAGCCTTTGGCATGATAAAACTTACCCAGTTCGATCAATACACTATACTTGAAGTATTGCGTTTCTTCGGGGTTCAGGTTTTCGTGGCGCAATAATTTTTTGAACAGGTCATCGGCATTGAGTTTGGTGTGCGCTGCCGGGAAGTACAGTTGCTCTAAGCCATGATCGGATAATCTTCCGCCTAAAGCGTGGAAATAACCGATACGAACCTCTAATGCGCGTAACAAATCAGAAAACGTGTTGATGGCAATACCCGATACTTCCGCAAGTGTGTTGAGATAGCTGTTGTATGCTGTCGGGTTTTCAACGGTGTATGCTTTATCCGGGCGGAATGTCGGTAACACCCGTGTGCCAATATTTTGTTGAGCAATTTGTTTGTGAGCGTCTAACGAATCAACCGGGTCGTCTGTTGTGCACACCACCTGCACGTTCATTTGTTTTAACAACCCTTGTGTGTGGTATTCGGGTGTGTTGAGTTTAGCTGTTGTTGTTTGGTAAATATCGGTAGCTGTTTTTGGCGAGAGCAATTGCGTTGCACCAAAATAGCGTTTCAGTTCTAAGTGTGTCCAGTGGTAAAGCGGATTACGCATAGTATAGGGTACCGCATGTGCCCATTGTGCAAACTTATCCTCATCCGGGGCATCGCCTGTAATGTATTTTTCAGCGATGCCCAACGTGCGCATGGCGCGCCACTTGTAGTGGTCGCCCTTCAGCCAAACTTCGGTTATGGTTTTAAATACATGGTTGCTGGCAATATCCTGTGGCGACAGGTGGCAGTGGTAATCGATAATGGGTTGTTGTTTGGCGTACCCGTGGTACAGCGTTTGAGCAAAATCGGTTTCCAACAAAAAATCTTCATCTAAAAATTTTTTGCTCACAAGCAGTTCGGTTATAGTATTCATGCGGTTAAAATGCGTTTCTCAATGATAATACTTTATTTTTTAACAGAAGATGCCCGCACGATTAATTCGGGTCGTAGCACGGTTGTTCGCGGAATAAAGAGTTTGTCTTTTGCACTAATTTGTTCAAGAAAAACTTCGGCAGCCGAGTTCCCCATCCGCATACTGTGCTGGTCAACAGCACTTATGGGCGGATCGGTAAACGAAGTAAAAAGTTCGTTACTGAACCCAACAAGCGCGACCTCATCGGGTACCTGAATATTTTTTTCTTTCAGCACTTGTAAGGCACCTACGGCACCCAACGCACTTGATGAGAAGATGCCATCGGGCCGTGATTTGAGTTTGAGCAACTGCAACATACTGTTGCGGCCATCTTCTAATTGCAGGTTGCTTTCAATAACCAATGCCGGGTCGAAGTCGATGTTGTGGTTTTGCAGGGCTTCGCGGTATCCGCGTAAACGTTCTTTGAAGATGCTGATTTTACGAGTACCGGTAAAATGTGCAATGCGTTTACAGCCTTGTTCAATCAAATGTTCTACCGATTTGTATGCACCTAAGTAGTCGTCAATCACTACCTGGCTTACGCCTAACTCATCGTTCGACCGGTCGAACAGGATAAGCGGGATGCCCTTCTCTTTCACTTTCATGAAGTGATCGAAGTTTTCGGTTTGCTTGCCGTGCGAAATAATGATGCCATCTACACGGGCTTTCAGTAAGGCTTCAATGCTGTCGATTTCTTTTTGATAGCTGTCGTACGTTTGGCAGATCATGACATTGTACCCCGCCTTGTTGGCGATTTCTTCTACACCACGGATTACCGAAGCAAAAAAACTTCTGTCGGTGGTGGGTACAATAATGCCCAACGTATTGCTTTTACCGCTGCGCAAAGCGGCTGCAATGTGGTTGGCCTGGTAGTTTAGTTTTATAGCAGCTTTTTGAACAGCTTTTTTAGTTTCTTCGCTAATGCGGGGATGATTTTTTAACGCACGCGACACCGTAGAAGCGGTAATGTTCAGCTTCCGGGCGATGTCGTGTATGGTTGCTTTCTCTTTCTTCATGCCGTGGGGGTTATGCTTCATTAGCCGGTTTGCCAATGGTGGCCAATATACCACCATCTACATAGATAATTTGCCCGTTCACGAAATTGCTCGCTTCCGATGCGAGGAAGATCGTTACACCGGCCAGATCGTTCGGGTTGCCCCAGCGGCCTGCGGGTGTACGGTTGATGATAAAATCGTTAAACGGGTGGCCGTTTACCCGAATGGGCGCAGTTTGGTCGGTAGCAAAATACCCGGGGCCAATGCCATTGATCTGAATGTTGTGTTTAGCCCATTCGGTAGCCATGTTTTTGGTGAGCATCTTTAAGCCGCCTTTCGCTGCGGCATACGCTGTTACGGTATTACGCCCCAGTTCGCTCATCATCGAACAGATGTTGATAATCTTCCCTGCCTTCCGGCCGATCATCTGTTTACCAACATATTTCGATACAATAAATGGCCCGGTAAGGTCAACATCTACAACCTTGCGGAAGTCGGCCGCACTCATTTCAATAATGGGTGTACGCATAATGATGCCCGCATTGTTGATCAGAATATCAATCGGGCCAACCTCTTTTTCGATGGAAGCAATGGCTTGTTCAACTGCCTGTTCATCGGTAACATCAAACAAATAACCATATGTTGTAAGACCTTCACTTTTATATTCACTGAGCGCAGCATCCATCTTGTCTTTACTATGCCCGTTGATAACAAGTATTGCCCCGGCATGCCCCAATGCTTTGGCCATAGCCATACCCAAACCATGCGTGGCTCCGGTAATGAGGGCACGTTTTCCCGAGAGGTTAAAAAGGTTGATGCTCATTAGCGTAACTGGTCAGGTTGAACAACATCCATATCGCTATAATCTAAGTTCTCACCGGCCATTCCCCAAATGAAAGCATAATTGCTGGTGCCTGCACCGGAGTGGATCGACCAGGGCGGGGAAATCACGGCTTGTTGGTTTTGTACCCAGATATGCCGGGTTTCGGTTGGCTCGCCCATAAAGTGGCAAACCGATTGCCCCGGAGGGATGTTAAAGTAAAGATATACTTCCATTCTGCGGTCGTGGGTGTGTGCGGGCATGGTGTTCCAGATGTTTCCGGTTTTTAACTCGGTCAACCCCATTTGTAACTGGCATGTTTGTACTACCGAGTTGATTAAGAGTTTGCGAATAGTGCGTTGGTTTGCATTTTCTATTGAACCCAACTCAACCGTTTCGGCTTCTTCGAGCGAAACCTTTTTGGTAGGGTAGGTGTGGTGTGCCGGTGCCGAGTTATAATAGAAGAGTGCCGTGCCGTTTGCGGCCGGTAAAAACGAAACATCCTTTACGCCCTTTCCGATATACAGCGCTTCGCGGTATTGTAACGTTATTTTTTCACCGTCAACTTCCACCACACCTGCATCGCCAATGTTGATGATGCCGATTTCCCTCCGTTCGAGAAAAAAAGAAGACTTGAAAACATCGGGTGCGGTTAAGGCAACGGCTTTGGTAACGGGTTTAATGCCACCAACTACGTACCGGTCGTACAGCGTGTAGGTGAGGGTAGCCGTATCGTTTTGGAACAGGTTTTCGATGAGGTAATTCGCCCGCAACTGTGCGGTGGTAAAACCTTTGCTGTGTTCCTGGTGGATGGCGTGGCGAAGAGTATTGTCGGTTGTCATACGTTATGCGTAATCGTTTGCGCAAATTAGTGAATAAATTTTGATCGTGCAGGGTAAGTCTCGTTATGTTCACTACCTGAAAGTCCAAAATTATATTTCAATAATGTCGCTAAATCAATGTATTTAAGCTGTTTTTAAAGAATTTTTAATATTTCGTTTGGTAAATATACATCAAGTTTCTAATATGCAATCGATTGCGCAAAATAATGCTGGAAAACGCTTTCGGATTTTAGTATTAACCTGCGGATAGGAAAGAAATTTATCAAACCTTAACACAAACACGTAGCTATGAGGCCACATCTACAAAGCAAAACAGGGAGGCTGGTATTGTTGCTGATGGTTTTTACCATGAGCATTTGTGCGGGAACAGCACAGGCTCAAACGAAAACCGTAACAGGCACAGTAAAAGACACTGACGGGGCAACCTTGCCCGGAGTTTCAATTTTCGAGAAAGGTACCTCGAATGGCACCACCAGCGATGCTGACGGAAAGTTTACACTATCGGTTAAAGAAAATGCTGTGCTGGTGTTTTCATTTATTGGGATGGCACCCCAGGAGGTTGCCGTGGGCAGTCAGACTTCTTTCGAGGTTACCCTGCGTGCCGATGCGAGCCAGTTAGACGAGGTAGTGGTGATCGGGTATGGTACCGTAAAAAAATCGGACTTAACGGGATCGGTTGTATCAGTAGGTGGCGATGACTTGCGTAAAATGCCAGTGTCAACAATTGCTGAGTCACTCACAGGCCGTATGGCCGGGGTTCAGGTGTCGTCAACCGAAGGTTCGCCCGATGCAGAAATCAATATTCGGGTACGCGGTGGTACTTCAATTTCGCAGAACAACAACCCATTGTACATTGTGGATGGTTTTCCGATTAACAGTATCTCGGATATTTCTCCTTCGGATATTGAAAACATTACCATCTTAAAAGATGCTTCATCCACAGCCATTTATGGTTCGCGTGGTGCAAATGGTGTAGTGATTATTACCACAAAAGGTGGCACTACCGATGGTAAAGTAACGGTGAGCTACAACACGTTTACCGGTTTTAAAAGAATCGCTAAAACATTAGATGTACTCGCTCCGGAAGATTATGTGAAGTGGCAATACGAATATGCCATGTTGCGCAACAACGGCAACCCGAGTTCGTACGAAGATTACTTCGGTACATTTCAAGACATGGATCTTTACAGTGGTTTGAAAGGCAACGATTGGCAACAACAAGTGTATGGCCGAACCGGTAAAGTGTTTAGCAATGATTTAAGCGTACGGGGTGGAACCGACAAGTTTAACTACTCGCTGAACTACGCACGGTTCGATGAACGTGCTATTATGATAGGTTCTGATTATCAGCGCGATAATATCACCACGCGCATGAATGCCAAACCCAATGATAAAATCGATATTGGGTTTTCATTGCGGTATTCTAATACTAAAATAAACGGGGGTGGTGCCAACGAGCAAAGAGAAGTTTCATCGGCCGATTCGCGGTTAAAACATAGTGTTAGCTATGCGCCCATTCATATTCCCGGATTAGTAGCCGATGCCGATGACACCAACGAACAATTAGCCGGAGATTTAACCAACCCAATCCGTGCTACGCGTGATAACGACCGCCAGCAAGAGCGTAGAAATTATAATATGGGCGCAAGCTTTGGCTGGAATATTATCGATAACCTGAAACTGAAAATTGAAGGCGGAATCGATAACACCAACACACAAGACTACCGATTCTACGGCCTTACAACGTACTATTCAAAAAATCAGGGTGCGAATGCACCAGCAGTAATTATGGCCGATGGTAAAAATACCAGCCTTCGTAATACCAATACCTTGAGCTATAATTTTAAAAAATTGCTCACGGGCGATCATCACTTAACCGTATTGCTTGGCCATGAAGTCTTAACAAAGAAAACAAATCTGTTAACCTCAACCATTCATGGTTATGACGATTTCTATACATCGGAAACAGCGTTTAAACTTACCGCATTAGGCGATCCTATTTCGGTGAATAACTTCTATGGCCCTGACGATAAACTGCTTTCGTTTTTTACCCGTATCAACTACGACTTTAAAGGCCGTTACCTGCTTGATGCCGTTTACCGTGCCGATGGTTCCAGTAAATTTTTGGGCGATAACATCTGGGGTTATTTCCCGTCAATATCCGGAGCGTGGAAGGTATCCGAAGAAAAATTCATGGATGGCGTGTCGAGCTGGCTCAATGGTGTAAAACTGCGCGCCAGCTACGGTGCCGTGGGTAACAACAACATACCTACCGGGCAAACCTTTCAGTTTTTTGAACCCGGATCAGGAACTTCCGTTACATGGGCAAATGATATTAGTACCTATTGGGCAGCTTCTAAAACCATGGCCAACCCCGACTTGAAGTGGGAAACAACATACACTACTAACATCGGGTTAGATTTCGGTTTGCTGCAAAATCGTTTAATGGCCAGCATCGAACTCTATAAGAATATAACAGAAGATTTACTGGTGCGCTTCCCTACAACCGGTACAGGTTATGACGATCAGTATCGCAACATGGGGAAAACCCGCAATCAGGGTGTTGACTTGTCGTTTACCTATGCCATTATCGATCAGCCAAAGTATGGATTGAACGTTTCGTTTAACACAAACTTTAATCATAATAAAATTTTATCGTTGGGCTCGTTGCAAGAAATCACAGCCGGTACTAATTCCAACTGGGCATCGTCACAGATAGGAAGCGATTACCAGGTACGGGTAGGAAATTCGCTGGGTGCCATGTTTGGGTATGTAAATGATGGCCGTTACGAAGTATCTGATTTTGACGGATACGATGCAGGCACCAATCAATGGATATTAAGTGAGGGTGTAGCAACGCCTCCAGCAGCGATGGGAACGATTCGTCCGGGGATGATGAAATTAAAAGACATCAGTGGTCCTAACGGTGTGCCCGATGGCATCGTAAACGGATACGATCAAAAAGTGATTGGCCGGGTTAACCCCAAGCACAGTGGCGGTTTTGTACTCAACGGCCGTGCCTATGGATTTGATCTTACTGCGGCATTCAGCTACAGCTACGGCAACGATGTGTACAATGCCAATAAAATTGAGTACACCTCAACCAACCTCAACAACCAATACAGAAACTTAATTACCGATATGGCCGATGGCAAACGTTGGACAAACATCAATGCTGCCGGTCAACTCGAAACCGATCCAACAGCGTTAGCGGCATTGAACGCCAACACCACCATGTGGTCGCCTTACATGAATAACTACATGTTTAGCGATTGGGCGGTAGAAGACGGTTCATTCTTGCGCCTGAATACACTTACTTTAGGGTACACCGTTCCGGATGCGATAACATCAAAAGTAAAAATCAGAAACCTGCGGGCGTATGTTACCGGTTACAATGTGTTTTTGTGGACCAACTACAGTGGGTTCGATCCGGAAGTTTCTACCCGCAGAAATACGCCTTACACTCCGGGTGTTGATTACTCGGCTTATCCGCGCAGCAAACAAATTGTGTTTGGTTTAAACTTGAATTTTTAATCTGAGAAGCATTTGACTATGAAAACAAAATATTTGACCGGACTCTTCGTTGCGTTTGCGCTAACGGCATGCAACGATTTCTTTGAGGCACCCAGTAAATCATCGTTAGATGAGTCAGTTATTTTCTCTATCCCCGGATTGGCTCAAGGTGCTGTGGATGGAGTGTTGATTCCGATGATGGAAACAAACTCGTACCGTGGGCGCTACTTACCCATGTATGGTACAAACACCGATGTGGAATGGTATAACAACTCTCAAAATTTAGATAACACATCGGCTTTGGCCACATACTTTGCAGAGGCGGCTGAACCCCACGGCTCAGCTCAAATGAATGTAGCAAATTCGGCCTGGGCTATGATGTATTCGGGTATTGAACGTGCCAACATTTGTATTCGGGGGTTGCGTAATTATGGTAATCCAACAGGTAATGCAGAAATGGGCGAGTTGTTGGCCACAGCCTTAACGTATCGTGCTATTTATTATGCCGATTTGATGAAAGCCTGGGGCGATGTGCCGGCTCGTTTCGAACCCATTAATTCTGAAACGCTTTATCAGCCTAAAGCTGATCGCGACATTATTTACAATCAATTGATTAAAGATTTGGAAGAAGCTGCTGCGTTAGCGCCTTGGCCAAATGGATCGGCCCTTACAGGATCGGTTGAAAAAGTAAACAAAGCTTTTGTGAAAGGACTGCGTGCAAGATTAGCCTTAACAGCAGCCGGATATGCTCAACGGCCTGATGGTATTCGTAAAGGACAACTTGCCGATTTTACCGAGCAACAATTGTATCAAATTGCGTTGGATGAAAGCGTAGATGTAATTGAAAGCGGAAAGGCAAACCTGGAGCCCACGTTTGAAGGCTTTTGGAGAAAGTACAATGAAGAGAATCTGGCTGCGGGTGGCGAATCGCTTTGGGAGATACCCTTCTCGTCAGTGCGGGGTCGTATGTTGTTCACCTTTGCCGTGCGTCACACAGCCAACGACCAGTGGCATAACAACGGGGCAAACCGTGGTGGCGTTGCCGGGCCACTGCCGCACGTATTTTATGATTTCGATGAAAAAGATACCAGACGCAATGTTACCTGCGTGCCGTATCGGTACGGAGCAACATCGGGTACAGTTACCAGTACGTTATTTGGTGGTTCAAGACCATTCGCCAAGCAAGAGTTGGTGGGTTTAAACACCTGGTATTTTGGTAAGTATCGTTATGAGTGGATGAAACGTCCAGTTGATAATTCCAATGATGATGGTGTGAACAAAATTTACATGCGCTATGCCGAGGTATTGTTAATGGCTGCCGAAGCTGCGAATGAATTGGGTGATGAGGGTACTGCCAAAACTTACCTGAAAGAAATCCGCAAAAGAGCATTCGTGGCAGCCGATCACGCAACAAAAGTAGATGGCTATGTAAACGCATTGGGTGGTAAAACAGCAATTTTTAATGCCATTGTTGACGAACATAAGTTTGAATTCACAGGCGAAATGGAGCGCAAGCAAGCGCTCATTCGCTGGAATTTGTTAGGAACAAAACTAACAGAAGCAAAACAAAAAATGGATGACCTGCGCAACCACACCGGGTCATACAGTGATGTACCGGAACATGTTTACTACCGTTACCAGGCAGATAATGAAACGCTGGACATTCATGGACTTAACCGAAGCGAAACAAATAATCCCGGTGCGGGTTGGACAGAAACCGCTTCGGTTTGGATAAGGGCAGGAGCAATAAACGATGAAAAGATTGAAACCCTTTACAGGAACAATCCCGACACGAAACAGTTCTGGCCAATTTTTCAGGTGTTTATTGAAGCCAGCAACGGTACACTGGTAAATGATTACGGGTATTAATGAATCAAATAATTATGAAAAAATATATATACACAAGTATCATGGCCATAGCGTTGGTGGCTTTTGCCGGATGCAGTGATAACATCGATCCGTTAACGGAAGAGTTGGACATCAACCGTGTACTCACACCTACTAAACTTGAAGTAGTGATACGAACCCTGACTACTGTTGATCTTTCGTGGCGTGTACGAAACGATGCTGACCGCTACGTGGTAGAGTACAGTGAAGACAGTCTTCAGTTTACTAATATTATTCGTACCGTTGAAGTTTTACCAACAGAGCTTCCTGTACTGGAGGTTTTCGAAGGGAGTACCCGGTATTCTGCACGTGTGAAAGGGCTAAGCGCCAGCGGAAAATCTGACTCCAACTGGGGAATGATAACCTTTGTAACGGGCGATGAAAATATTTTCCTTGAAATTCAGCCGGGCGATGTAAGCTTTACCGAAGCTACCTTACGGTGGCCTGCCGGAAGCGAAGTAACACACATCACCCTCAATCCCGGTAACATTGAGCATACCATTACAACCGATGAAAAAGCAGCAGGTGTGGCATTGGTAACCGGACTTAACACCAATACACTTTATACAGCACGACTTTACAATAACACCAAACCAAAAGGATTTAAACAATTTACTACATTAAATGCTGACGGTACTGTGATTGGCCCTGCAACTGATCTTGCCGAGGCAATAGCAGCCGCGAGTTCGGGCGATGTATTGTTGTTGCTGCCGGGCGATTACACCGTGAATGCCGGTGCAACCCTTGCGCTCAATAAATCTATTACCATTAAGGGCATGTATCCGTACGACAGACCCAACCTTAACGTGAAGTTTGAAATTTCAGGAGGAGTTGACAATATCGAAATTGCCGATGTTGAACTGGATGGCGGTGGTACACTCAACGATGTGTTCCGTTACACTACCGCAGCTCATTACGGTACGCTCAAGATTACTGATTGTAGTATAAGCAACTATTCTCGTTCGCTGTTGGCAGGTAATGTAAATGGCCGGGTTACCTCTGTAATTATTGATAATGTAGTAGGAACAAATATTCTTACCAGTGGAGGCGATTTTATCGACTTTAGAAATACCCATGTGTTAGACCTTAAACTAACCAACAGTACCTTTAACAACTGTTCGCCTGCCCGGGATTTTATCCGGATGGATAACACAGGTGATGATATTGACGGCAGCTATACGGCTACAGTTTTGGTAGATCAATGTACAATTATAGGTGCATCGCATCCGTCCAGCAGGTTGTTGTATATCAGGTTTAATAATCATGCTGTAACGTTTAGCAAGAATATAGTAGCCAACACAACGGGTTACTTTATTAATCATGGCGGTCAGGGTGGTTCAACCATCCATACGCCAAACTATGCCGGTAATAATTATTACGAAGCACCCTGGCTTTATCAGCCTCCGGCAAGCCCGCCAGCAAACTTTAGGTATGATCAGTCAGGTACGCACACAACATTAGATCCCGGCTTTGCCGATGCGGCTAATGGTAACTTCACCATAAGCAACCAAACATTGATTGATAATCAGATTGGCGATCCGCGCTGGAGACCATAATTTAAAACGATAACCAGAAAAGGTGTGCCTCAAACACACCTTTTCTTTTTAATGAATTTGGATGACGAAATTAATACGATATTTTTTTTCAGGTTTATTCCTTGTGTTTGTTTCCTGTGGGGATGATCCTGAACCTAAAGTAAAGGAGGAGGACGAAAAACCGATACAGATAATCGAAACCGCTTATGCTTTTCCGGGAGCCGATGGGTTTGGAAAAAACGCCACAGGCGGCAGAGGTGGACAGATTATTAAAGTAACCAACCTGAACGACTCCGGTACAGGCAGCTTACGGGCAGCCATCAATGCATCGGGTGCGCGTATCGTTGTGTTTGAAGTATCGGGTACAATTGAGTTGTTGAGTAATCTGAACATAACAAACCCGAATATTACCATTGCCGGGCAAACCGCTCCGGGCGATGGCATCACGTTGAAAAATTATCCCGTCTTTGTCGGGGCTGATAATGTGATCATTCGCTTTCTTCGTTTCCGGTTAGGTAATGAAAAGCAGGTGGAGGGTGATGCGATCTGGGGCCGATACCAAAAAAATGTAATCATCGACCACTGTTCTATGAGTTGGTGTACCGATGAAGCGGCTTCGTTTTATGCCAACCAGGATTTTACACTACAATGGTGCATCATTTCCGAAAGCCTGAATAACTCGCTCCACGAAAAAGGATCGCATGGTTATGGTGGTATATGGGGAGGTGATCGCGCCAGCTTTCATCATAACCTGATCGCGCATCACAAAAGCCGTAACCCGCGTTTTAACGGCTGGCGGCCTGGCGTGAGCAACGGTATCTATCTGAACGAGCATGTTGATTATCGCAACAATGTAATTTATAATTGGCGCGATGAAAGCGCTTATGGAGGCGAGAACGGGCAGTACAACATCGTGAATAATTATTACAAACCCGGTCCGGTTACGGCAGTGCCGTCAAAAAGTTCGCGCATCATGCGGGTAAGCTACGAAGCAGCCGAAGCCTATGCACCGGGGTATGGAAAATTTTACATCACCGGAAATTACGTGGCGGGCAACACCACCGTAACAGCCGATAACTGGAACGGTGGCATCGTGTACGATGGTACAACTACTAAAGCAATGGTACAGCTCACTTCGGCTATTGAATACGAACTAACCACCAACCATACAGCCCAACAGGCTTATGAAGCCGTGTTGGATTTTGCCGGTGCCAGCTTTAAACGCGATGCCGTTGATGCTCGCGTTATAGGTGAAGTGCGCAACGGTACAGCTACCTACAACGGTTCGGTAAGCGGCTATCCGGGTATTATCGACAGTCAGGACGATGTAGGCGGATGGCCGGTGTTAAATTCATTAGCGGCACCCATCGATACCGATGGCGATGGTATGCCCGATGCGTGGGAAATTGAAATGAAACTTGACCCGAATAGCACGAACGCAAACGGTAAGGATTTAAGCACAGCGTACGATAATATTGAAGTATATTTCAATAGTCTTGTTAAACATATTATTCAGGAACAGGTGAAATAGTAATTTGTATCGATGAATATACGCAGGTTTATTATTGGGTTGAGTGCATTGACGATGACATCGTTTGTATCACCTTCAGGTAAGGTTACGGTTTACCTCATTGGCGATTCAACCATATCCATTAAAGAAAAAAAAGCTTACCCCGAAACAGGCTGGGGTATGCCCTTTGTACATTTTTTTGATTCAACGGTGGTGGTAGAAAACCATGCCAAGAATGGCCGGAGTACGCGCACCTTTATCTCTGAAAATCGCTGGCAACCCATTCAGGTTAAATTAAAGAAGGGTGATTACGTGTTTATCCAGTTCGGGCACAACGATGAGTCGAAAGAAAAAACAGATCGCTACACAACACCCGAACAATACACGGCCAATCTTGAAAGGTTTATTAGCGAGACAAAAGCGAAAGGGGCTATGCCGATTTTACTCACGCCTGTATCGCGCAGGAAATTTGTAAACGGTTTGGCGCAAGAAACTCATGTAGAGTATTCCGCTCTTGTAAGAAAGGTTGCAAACGATAAAAAGGTTGCTTTTATTGATCTGGATAAATTAAGCCTGAAGTTGTACCAAAAGATGGGCGAAGATAAATCGAAGCTTTTGTTTCTTCAGTTGGAAGCAGGCGAGCATCCAAACTATCCGTTAGGTAAAGTGGATAACACACATTTTAATGAATTGGGCGCACGCCTCATTGCGCAATTAGTATTGAGTGAAGTAAAAAAATTAAACATTGAATTGGCCGATCATATTGTGAAGCCTTAACAGAACGTACATGAGAAAAATCTTCGTAAGCATTGTTTGTTTGATTGTTTTTTTGGCCTGTAAAACCACGGAAGTAACCGATCCGTGGAAAACAGCCGATGCAATTTTAGCGCGCATCAAAGCACCAACATTTCCTGATAAAGATTTTTCAGTTACCGAATATGGAGCGGTTGGTGATAGTCTTACCGACTGTACCGAAGCTTTTAGAAAAGCGATTGAAGCCTGTAACGCTGCCGGTGGAGGCCGCGTGGTTGTTCCTGCCGGAAAATTTTCAACAGGTGCTATTCACCTCAAAAGCAATGTAAACTTACATGTTTCAAAGGGTGCTGAAATATTGTTTAGCCGCGACACCAAAAAGTATTTACCACAAGTGCTTACCCGTTTTGAAGCAGTTGAGCTGATGAACTATTCACCGCTTATTTATGCGTACGAACAAGAAAATATTGCCATTACGGGCGAAGGCATTTTAAACGGCCAGGCCAATGACGACAACTGGTGGTATTGGAAAGGCAAATGGGGACATGCCGATAAAAAACGCGAAGCCCGTGAAGTAAGTCAGTTTGAAGCGAACGAACGCTTAAAGAAAATGGCGGCCGATAATGTTCCCGTAAGCGAACGTATTTTTGGCGAAGGCGATTACCTGCGCCCAAGTTTTATAGAACCCTACAAGTGTAAAAATGTATTAATCGAAGGCGTTACCATCATCGAATCGCCTATGTGGATTTTGCACCCGGTATTGTGCGAGAACGTAACCATCCGCAAAGTGAGTGTGATCAGCCATGGGCCGAACAGCGATGGCTGCGATCCGGAATCATCGAAAGATGTGTTGATTGAAGATTGTTTGTTCGATACAGGCGATGACTGCATCGCCATTAAATCGGGCCGCGACCACGATGGCAGACGTGTAAATGTACCCAGCGAAAACATTATCATTCGTAACTGTGTGATGAAAGACGGCCACGGTGGCGTGGTTATTGGCAGCGAAATTTCAGGCAATGTGCGCAATGTGTTTGCCGAAAACTGCGAGATGAGCAGCCCTAATTTAGATCGTGCCTTACGCCTGAAATCAAACTCGCGCAGGGGCGGAACGATCGAGAATATCTACATGCGCAATGTTACCATAGGTACATTGGCCGATGCCGTGCTGCACGTGGATATGTTCTATTTTAAAGAAACCGGTGAGTATTTGCCTACCGTGCGTAACATTCAAATGAAAAATGTAACGAGTAAAAATTCTCCGTATGCGGTGTTCATCAATAGCGATGAAACCTATCCGGTAGAAAACATCCTCATCGAAGATTGTGTGTTCGATAACGTGAAAAAAGGCAACTTGCTAAAAGGTTATAAAAATCTGAAGTTTAAGAATGTTACAATCAATGGTGAACAACAGAAAGATGAGCAATAAGATAAAGTCGAATATGCGAATACTAAGTTTAGTGTGCGTATTACTGTTGGTGGTGGTATCGGCACAAGCACAAATAACCAAAGAGTTTCCGCTGTCGGTTACAGTAAAGGTTGTTAATCCGCTGAGTACCGTGCGCAACGATGTTTTGTTAAACATCCCTCAAAAAGATTTACCCAAAGGGTTTAACGCTAACGCATTTGTAGTAATGGATGGTGAAACCGAAATCGCATCGCAATACAACAAAGCGGATGCTGATTATAGTGGCATTGTACTGGTACTCGATCAACTCAAAGCCAACGAAACAAAAAACTTAACCGTGCGGTATGCCAGATCAGGCACTAAAAAACGCACGTACACCAAACGTACACAGGCTGAGCTTTCGCACAAAGTGGGTGGTGAGTGGAAAAACCGCGAATACATTGGCGGGGATTTTAAGAACGTGAACTACCTGCGCGTTCCGCCCGAGCATAAAGATCATTCGTGGTATCTTCGCTATGAGGGTCCGGGTTGGGAATCCGATAAGGTCGGCTATCGGTTATACCTCGATCAGCGCAATGCGGTGGACGTGTTTGGTAAAGTTGTTGCAGAACCATCGTTGCAAAAAGCCGGCTTAGACGGGTTTGATTCGTACCACAACATGCAACCGTGGGGAATGGATGTGTTAAAAGTAGGTAAGTCTTTGGGTATCGGCTCTATCGGTTACCTCACCGATAAGGGTGCAATTCGTGTTGAACTCACCGATAGCGTGAACTGCCGTATTACTGAAAATGGAGATGTCTATTCATCCTTCCTCACAAACTATTACGGTTGGAACATCGGCCAGTCGAAAGTTGACCTGGCCTCGCGTATTTCGATTCATGCAGGCACCAGACTTACCCATACTCGATTGACTGCAAAAGGAACGATCGATAACATCAGTACAGGTTTGATTAAAGATGATAAAACCAACCCGAAATTATTTACCAGCAACGGAGATAAAAATCATTTTGGTTACATCGCTACGTACGGTGCGCAAAGTTTAAATAACTTTGATAACCTGGGCATCGTTGTGTTTTTCGATGCAGCCCGCTTGCAGCAAATCACCGAAGATCAGTTCAGTCACATCGTTAAACTCTCACCTGTAAACGGTTCGGTCGATTACTATTATGCCGGTGTGTGGGAAAAAGAAAAAAACGGCATTACCAACGAAGCAGATTTTATAACGTATGTTAAACAGGTTGCTGCTGAATTAGCCAACCCGATAAAAATTCAGGTGATTAAAAAGTAAGTATGAAGTGGATTAGTGTGTTTGCCGGAGTATGGTTAGTGGGCTGTGCCACGGTTTCGACCGATCACGTATTGGTTACGGTAAAAAGAAATTACACGCCTATACCAAAAACTGCCGAACAAGCCGTGTTGCACTTAGATGTAAAAGAACTCGAAGCGAAAATTCCGACAGTACGCGTCAGCGGAATAGCCGTTACCGATCAGCATTTTGGCAAGCAGGTTCCAACTCAACTGATCGACACCAACAACGATGGCGTGGCCGATTATGTATCGTTGAATTACACGTTCGAATCGAACGAGCCCGTGTGGGGCTTCAAGGTAGAATCGGCAAAAGAATCTATGCCGGTGCAAACACAAGTGGTTGACCCCTCAACCAGATTTACGTATCAATACCTGACACCGCTTCCAGCGTATGAAGTGAAACACGGTATCATCAACGATATTTCCGCGAAGCTTATTCAAAGCACACTTAATTTGTATCCCGACATTAAACAGTTTCCGGTGTATGCTCCGCATCGTTGGAACTATGAGTACAGTTATTTTTTGTTTAATGCCTATCAGGTTGGTAAACAGCAATCGAACGAAGCATTTGTGGCATATACCCGGCAATGGATCGATAACTTTATTACCGATACCGGATTCCGCGAAGGTGTTTACAACATGCGCGAATACAAACTCGATGATGTTATCCCCGCACGCTTGGCCATTGCGTTCCATCAACAAACCGGATTGCCAAAATATAAAGCCGTAGCCGATACCATCGCATTGCAATTGGAAGGTCAGCCTAAAACTTCCGATGGCGGCTATTGGCATAAACAAGTATATCCGCATCAAATGTGGCTCGATGGCATTTTTATGGCCGATGTGTTTTCGATGCAGTACGCACAGGCGTACAACAAACCTGAAATGTTTGATGAAGCTGTACATCAAATCAAGCTCATTTACGAACACACGTTCGATCCGGCTACGGGTTTGTTGTATCACGGCTGGGACGAAAGTAAAAACCCTGTATGGGCACATCCTGAAAAGGGAACGTCTCCAGAATTTTGGGGCAGGGCAGTGGGTTGGTACCTCATGGCATTGATCGATTGCCTCGATTATCTTCCGGCAGATCATGCAGCACGAAACGATGTGATTAATATTTTTAAAGAAGTATCGGCTGGCGTGTTAAAAGTGCAGAATCGTGATAACCACCTGTGGTATCAGGTGTTGAATAAAGCCAATGAACCCGGCAACTGGGTCGAAACGTCATGCTCGGCCATGTTTGCGTATGCGTTTGCAAAAGGCAACCGGCTGGGATATTTAGATGAATCGTATCAACAAGCAGCACAGCGTGCATACAATGCGCTTTTAAAAGAATATGTGTATGCAGACGATGCCGGTAATCTTCACCTCGATCAAACCGTTAAAATCGGTACGCTGAATCCTAAAACATCGAAAGGCGATTATGCCTATTACATTACTACCGAACGCAGAGTGAATGATTACAAAGGACTGGCTGCGTTGTTATCGGCCAGCATGGAGTTGAAACGTTAACGGTATGAAAGTATTTTTAAGTCTGATACTTTTTGTGTTTAGTGCGGGTTGTGCACAGCAGGCTGTTCCGCAACACGAACCTGAGCAAGCCCTTGCATTTCCGGGTGCAGAAGGTTTCGGTCAATTTGCAACCGGAGGGCGTGGTGGAAAAACCTATACCGTAACCAACCTCAACGACAGCGGTCCCGGTAGTTTACGCGAAGCTATCCGCAAGAAAGAACCACGCATTATTGTGTTTGCTGTTTCGGGTACCATTGCATTGCAATCGCGCCTCGATATTAATAACGACAACATTACCATTGCGGGACAAACCGCTCCGGGCGATGGTATTTGTGTTAAAAATTTTCCCGTAAACGTAAAAGCCGATAACGTAATTATCCGCTACATGCGGTTTCGGTTAGGCGATGAATTTGCACAACAGGAAGATGCTTTGTCGGGTACGAAACAAAACAACGTAATCATCGATCATTGTTCAATCAGTTGGGCAACCGATGAGTGTGCTTCGTTTTACCGTAATAAAAATTTTACAATGCAGTGGTGCATTATTTCCGAAAGTTTAAATGCATCCGTACACGAAAAAGGTAATCATGGCTATGGCGGAATCTGGGGTGGAGAAGGCGCTTCGTTTCATCATAATTTATTAGCCAATCATACAAGCCGTTTGCCACGCTTCAGCGGATCATCTACAACACCCAATTCGCCCGATGAGTTAGTAGATTTTAGAAACAATGTGATTTACAATTGGGCTGGTAATAGTACCTATGGCGGAGAGAAGGGCAGATACAATGTGGTAAACAATTATTATAAACCCGGCCCGGCCACCAAATCAAAGAAACCCTGGATGTTGAATCCTACCTCACCGTATGGGTTGTTTTATATCTCAGGCAATGTGTTGAATGGCTTTGATGCCATCACACAAAATAATATTCAGGGTATCAAAGCCGATCACCCCGACTCGGCTTTGGTGAAAACAGCTTTTGTTGTTGAACGATTAGCGGAACAGAATGCGTTGCAATCATTTCAAACAGTATTAGAACATGCAGGCGCCAGCCTGAAACGTGATGCGATTGATACACGCATCGTTGAAGAAGTACGCACCGGAAAATCTACTATGGGCAAAGACAAAAATGGCATCATCGATTCGCAAAAAGATGTTGGTGGATGGCCTGAATTAAAATCGACACAAGCCCCGATTGATACCGATGGTGATGGCATGCCCGATACCTGGGAAAAAAAGTATAAGCTTAATCCAAACGATGCTGCCGATGGGGCTACATTTACATTGAGCAACGTGTATTCAAATATTGAAATGTATATCAATAGCTTAGTGAAATGAAAAGAATTATAGCCTTCATCTTGTTATTTGCAGGCAGTACCATATTGTATGCGCAGGAATACAAAACCGAATACGTGGTGACGCAGGATGGTTCGGGCGATTATACAACCATTCAGCAGGCGATTGATGTATGCAAACATTTTCCGGATAAACGCATTGTCGTTCATGTAAAGCCCGGTACATATAAAGAAAAACTTGAGATCTATTCCTGGACAACCAACATTTCATTGTTGGGCGAAAACCCGTTCACAACCATTATTACATTCGATGATTATTCAGGCAAGGGCGACATCAATACATTCCGGTCATATTCCGTAAAGGTGCTGGGGAATGGGTTCCGTGCCGAAAACATTACGTTTGAAAACGCGGCTGGCCCGGTAGGGCAGGCGGTGGCGCTGCATGTTGAGGCCGATCAGGCGGTATTTAAGAATTGTCGTTTCATCGGTAACCAGGATACAATTTATACCGGAGGCGAAAACAGCCGCCAGTATTTTTTAAACTGTTACATCGAAGGTACCACCGATTTTATTTTTGGTGCGGCAACGGCAGTGTTTGAAAATTGCGAGATCGTGAGTAAAAAAGATTCGTACATCACGGCAGCTTCTACAACACAAGGCAAAGCGTTCGGGTATGTGTTCTTAAACTGCAAGCTCACGGCTGTTGATGGCATTACGAAGGTATATTTGGGCAGACCGTGGCGCAGCTTTGCAAAAACAGTTTTTATTAAATGCGAATTAGGTTCGCACATTCTGCCCGAAGGCTGGCACAACTGGAATAAGCCCGATGCGGAAAAAACTTCATTTTATGCCGAATACCAGTCAACAGGAGTAGGCGCAAACACAACCGCGCGGGTAGCGTGGTCGCACCAGCTTACACACGTTCAGGCAAAGGCATATTCTGTAAAAAATATTTTTGGCGACTGGAATCCAACGAATGAGCAATGAGCAATTATCAATTAACCATATTGTCTGCTGTCTTTTGCCTGCTCATTGCGATCCATTCCCATTCACAAGTATGGATTTCCGATCAGGGAAACGGAACATATAAAAACCCTGTGCTTCATGCCGATTATTCCGATCCGGATGCCATTCGCGTAGGCAATGATTTTTACATGATCGCTTCCAGCTTCGATGCCGTACCCGGTTTGCCCATTCTGCATTCGAAAGATTTAGTAAACTGGTCGTTGATTGGCCATGCGTTACCGCGACAACTTCCGCTCGAACACTTTAGTAAAACGCAACATGGAAACGGTGTGTGGGCACCGGCTATCCGGTATCATCAAAATGAATTTTACATCTATTACCCCGATCCCGATTTTGGTATTTACCTGATCAAATCAAAAAATATTTTAGGACCCTGGTCGGAACCGGTTTTAGTAGAAGCCGGAAAGGGTCTAATCGATCCTTGTCCGTTGTGGGATGACGATGGCAACGTGTATTTGGTTCATGCCTATGCAGGCAGCAGGGCAGGCGTAAAAAGTATTTTAGTAATCAAACGATTGAATGCAGCAGGCGATCGCGTAACCGATGCGGGTAAATTAGTGTATGACGGACATGAACTTGATCCTACCATTGAAGGCCCGAAGCTTCATAAACGCAATGGCTACTATTACATTTTTGCACCAGCCGGTGGAGTTTCAACCGGATGGCAATTGGTGTTGCGTTCGAAAAACATCTATGGCCCGTACGAACGAAAAGTGGTGATGGAGCAAGGCAAAACAATCGTTAACGGTCCGCATCAAGGCGCGTGGGTTGATGCCCCCGATGGCAGCGATTGGTTTTTACACTTTCAGGATAAAGATGTGTATGGTCGCGTTGTTCACCTGCAACCCATGAAGTGGGTAAACGATTGGCCGGTAATTGGCGAAGATAAAGATGGCGATGGCAAAGGCGAGCCTGTGATGACCTATAAAAAACCCGTTGTCACCAAACAGAAAACAGCTCCGCCAGAAAGCGATGAGTTTACTGAACCCACGCTCGGCTTACAATGGCAATGGCAGGCAAACCCAATGGCAACATGGAGTTTCTTGAATCCAACAAAAGGTAGTTTACGGTTGTATGCGATAAAACAACCTGAAGATGCCGTTAGCCTGTGGCAAGTACCCAATGTTTTATTACAAAAATTTCCAGCCGAAAAGTTTACAACTACAGTGAAGCTAACCTTTACACCCAATGGTAAACTTGAAAATGAAAAGACGGGGCTGGTAATTATGGGGCGCAGTTATGCGGCATTAGGGCTTGTACGAAAAGCCGATGGAATTTATATTGTGTACAGTACATGCGTGAATGCCGACAAGGGAATGCCCGAAACAGAAAAGATCATCGGCAAGTTTGACGGGCGCGACTTCTATGTTCGTGTTACGGTTACCACAGGCAGACAATGTGTTTTCAGTTACAGCACCGATAACAAGAAATTTATTTCTATACCCGAATCGTTTCAGGCTCGCGAAGGCGTGTGGATAGGGGCAAAGATGGGCTTGTATTGTACCGGCAGGCAAACCACCAACGATGCCGGTTATGCCGATGTGGATTGGTTTAGAGTCGAACCGTAGGCACGATTTGTTCGTGGTGCAGAATGTATCCTGTAAATGTTTTAACAGGAAAAATAGGCTATATTCACACGAATAAGTTTATGAACGAAGTGAAAAGATATTGGTTTGCGATATTGTTTGTGTCGCTTGTAAGTTCAATGATCAGCACTTTACATGAAACAAACGTATTCCCAATAGTGGTAGAGATATTTCTGGGAATATTGATATTCGGTGGTGTTTCACTATTGTTAGGGTCGGTATGCCTCTTAATTAGATGGCTTGCATCGAAGAAGATAAATAATTACATTTTTTTGTTGAGATCAACTTTCGTGTTTTGCAGTGTAATACTGATAATTCAGATCATTGCAATTTTTATTTGAAAGACTATTTCGTAATGATTAAACAATTCAAAATCATCAAAATGAAACAAATAGGTATCATCGGTATTTTTATGGTTGTGTTGCTGTCTGTCGTACAGGCGCAACGTTCGCCCCGGTCGGCTGATGTTTATGTCGATCAGAACGGTATTATCCGGTGGTCGAAAAGTCGTACCGAAGTTCAGGGTTTTGGGGTGAATTATACTGCTCCGTTTGCACACGCCTACACAACAGCCAAAAATTTGTCGGTTGATATTGAGAAAGCCATTGCCGATGATGTTTATCATTTTTCGCGCTTAGGCTTTGACCTGTACAGAGTACACGTGTGGGACTGCCAGATCAGCGATACGCTTGGCAACCTGTTGGTGAACGAGCATACCAAACTGTTCGATTACATGATCATGAAAATGAAAGAGCGCGGTATGAAATTCGTATTAACACCTATTGCTTATTGGGGTAACGGGTGGCCAGCTCCTGATGAGAAAACTCCTGGGTTTTCATCGAAATATGGTAAAGATGCCTGCCTTGTGAATGAAGAGGCAATCAAAGCACAAGGAAACTACCTTGCGCAATTTTTGAATCATGTAAATGAATACACCGGTATTGCCTATAAAAACGATCCCGATCTGATCGGGTTTGAAATCAGCAACGAACCGCACCATCGCGAAGAAGCCGGAAAGGTTACGGCATTCATCAACCGGATGGTTACATCCATGCGAAGCACGGGTTGCCAGAAACCGATTTTTTATAACATCACACACAGCATTCATTTAGCCGATGCGTACTTCAATGCCGATATACAGGGCGGAACGTTTCAGTGGTACCCGACCGGGTTGGGTTCACGGCACGAGCTTGGCGGAAACCAGTTACCCAATGTTGACCGGTACGTTATCCCGTTTGACAACCATCCGAAATTCAAACCGATGGCAAAAATCGTTTATGAATTTGATGCGGCCGATGTCGGGCGTTCGTATATCTATCCGGCTATGGCGCGAAGTTTCCGCGAAGCGGGTATGCAAATCGCCACACATTTCGCGTACGATCCAACCTATATGGCAAATGTTAATACAGAATATGGAACGCATTACATGAACCTTGCCTATGCTCCGCAAAAAGCCCTGAGCCTTGCCATAGCCGGTGAGGTTTTCCATACGATACCAGCCGGTAAAAGCTATGGCCGATACCCTAACAACACAACGTTTGGATCGTTTATGGTAAACTATGAAAGTGATCTGGCATTGATGAACACTCCCGAAAAATTTATCTATACCAACACCACTACGGCAAAACCTGTTTCAGCCGATAAGCTGACACGGTTGGCAGGAGCTGGAAACTCGCCCGTGATACAGTATGCCGGAACCGGTGCATATTTTCTTGACCGCCTCGAAAGCGGAGTGTGGCGGCTTGAAGTAATGCCCGATGCCGTGTGGGTACACGATCCGTTTGAACGTACCAGTCCGAAGAAAGAGATTGCCGTGATCAACCATCGTAAATGGCCGATGACTGTTAATCTGTTTGATCTGGGCGAAGGTTTTACGATTACACCGTTAAACGAAGGTAACAAGCACACACCTGCGGTGAATGGAAAATCGTTTGATGTTGTGCCCGGAAGCTACCTGATCAGCAAAAAAGGCATACGCACAAAATATACTGCCGAATCGAAATGGAATAATATTGTATTGAAAGAGTTTGCTGCACCGGCCACATCGCTGAAAAAAACATACGTGTTGCACAAGCCTTCGTCTGAAATTTCTGCCGGAAAGGCGCATATCATCGAAGCGGTAATTGCTTCACCGCAGTCGCCCGAATCTGTTGAGCTTTATGTGGAAGGGGCAGGAGGCCGTTCAGAGTTTCTGAAAATGGAAAATACACAAGGCTATTCATACATCGTTACCATTCCGGAGCGTTTGGTGAACGAAGGCTTTTTGAAATACCATATCGTTGTAAAACAAAACAATGCGTTTTATACTTATCCGTCAGGAGTGGAAGCACGGCCATGGCATTGGGATTTTTATGATGAAAATCCGTACGAAGTTCGTGTTGTTCCGTCCGCTTCGCCCGTGTGGCTTTTTAATGCCGCTACCGATAGCGATAAACTTTTAAGACCCTGGATCAGAAATTCTGTTTTGAAACCTTTAGCCGAACCCGGCAAGGCCGAACTTCTGATTAATGTTGAAAAACTGTTTACGCAAGATCCCGAAAATATGAACGGTACTAAAATTTATGATTATTCAGCGAAGTATTTTTTTGGAACGAAGATCGAAGGGCGCGTTCGTGATGTAGCGTCAAAACAAAAGTTAGTGGTAAGAGCCCGTTCGCTCAACAACAAACCCTGCGTGGTACAGGTATCGCTTGTGCTGAAAGACGGAAGTGCGTACGGAGGATTGATTGCGTTAAACCCCGAAGCCGCTGAACACACCTTGTTGTTGTCTGGTTTGAAACGGGTAAACCCGGCCATACTTCCGCGACCATTCCCAACCTTTTTGCCGTATTACTTTGAAGGAACTTCTGTTACGGATTTTGATATTCAACAGGCCGAAACAATACAGGTTTCCATCGGCCCCGGCATTGCCGAAAGCCAACTTCACGATAAGCACGGCATAGCCATTGAGAGTGTGTGGTTAGAGTAGGAGGAGTTTATCGTTTACCGGTCTAACCATTGTTTAAACAATGGTGCTTTCTCTTTGCTGATCAGGATTTCGTGTTGTGCCTGGTTATGTACTACCACTTTCAGTTTTCCGTGAAAATGATTGTGAATACTCTCTAAACTGTTGATGTTGACGATGTACTGCCGGTTAGCACGAAAAAACAGGTCGGGGTCTAATTGTTCCTCCAATTCTTCCAGCGTTTGATTGGCCAGTTGAATGCCCCCGTTGTGTAATACCAAATGCGTGTTTTTAGCTTCCGAATAAATCATGTCAATATCCGACACGTTAATGGTTTTGTAACCGTCTTTATACGGAAACAAAAAACGGCTGCGATAGCGGGCATCTTTACGTTTTACGAACGCGAGCAGCTCATCTAAGTAAGGATTGCTGGCTGCACTTAACTGTGTGTGTTTTACTTTGTTAATGGCTTCTTCTAATTCTTCCCGTTCAACAGGTTTTAACAGGTAATCCACACCGTTTACTTTAAAAGCCTGAATGGCGTATTCATCGTAAGCGGTAGTAAAGATCACCGCGCTGTTAATTTTTACCTGACTGAAAATATCAAAACTTAATCCATCCGCAAGCCGAATGTCCATCAGGGCTATGTCGGGGTGCGGGTTTTGTTCGAACCAGGTAACCGATCCCGACACCGTATCAAGCATATCAACCACTTCAAACGATGGATCGATTTGCTCTACGATTTTTCGCAGGCGGTTGGCGTTGGGTTTTTCGTCTTCGATGATGATAAATTTCATGCGTTAAATCTTTAGAACATTACATTAATCCATCAGGGGCAATGTAACACAAAACGATTCAGGGTTTTCGGCAATATCGGGTTCCCGGCCAATAACAATCCGGTACCGCGATTTAATGTTTTCCAATCCGATTTGCGATGAGGTATGCGCAGGGTTGGGAATGCGTTGCAGATTGTTGCAAACTTTCAGGTAATGATTGTCTGCCGTTAAGGTAATAGTTAACGGTTGTTTTGCCGAGGCAATGTTATGTTTGATGGCGTTTTCGATCAATAGCTGAAGCGTGATAGGCGGTATTCGCTTTTGCATTAATGCTTCGGGAATGTTGATGTTCACCTTCACGTTATCGCTATGGCGTATCGAAATCAGGTAGATATACGACTCGATAAACTTTACTTCTTTCTGTAAGGTAATGGTATCGCTATGAATGTTTTGGATCATATACCGATACACACGCGATAAATTCTCAACGAAAGATTGCGCCAGCGTTTTGTCTTCTTCAATCAATGCCGACAGCGTACTGAAATTATTGAATACAAAGTGCGGGTCGAGTTGCAGTTTAAGCGATTGCAGTTCGGCCTGCAACGCAATTTGTTGAAGTTGGGCCGCCTGTATTTTCATCTCGGCTGTCTGCAACCGAAAGTTGCGCCCCGTGATGATCAGGCTGGTGAGCAGCGATACCAAAGCCGAAGCAAAAAAGAACCGCCAGATCATAAAACGTATTTCGGGTGTAAACTCGGGCGAACTGATAACAGTGAAAATGTTTACATTAAACAAAACCCACACGATAATAAACTGGTAAATAAAAATCCAAACCGTTGATAGCATCAATTGGAAAAAAATTTGCACAATGGCACGCAATCCCGGTGAGGCAGCCCACGGCAATCGTTTATTTAACCGGTTGGTGATTCTTATGCTTCCCAGTATGATGATGAACGAGAAAAACACCAGCCCGATATTCTGCACGGCCATTTCTAACAGCGTGCGTTCCGGTAAAGGTTTGGCATACGGATCGGTCAGAAAAAAGAAAAGTTTGTGAAACCCATACACAGCCGGTACAAGTAGAAACCTGTAATGCCGGTTGGCAAATGCAATCCACTGTTCTCTCCGGTTAGTCATGCACCGTATGGGTCTGGTTCTGTTCAATTCAATCTGCAAATAAAGTAATAAAACGTTTGCGGTTATCAGCATTGCAAAGCAAGTAAATCGAAAGTGCGTTCGCGTATGAAAAGTTACCCAACAGGCTATAACGCATGCTGAACCCGTGAATAGCCATACCGAGGCGGTTTCGGGCATGATTAGCGTTGTTTTTCACGCTTTATATAATGGTGCAGGTTCAGCCGCTTCATTTTCCGGCTCAGTCCCCACTTTTCCGGTTTGGGTAAAATACAGCCCAAAAAGTTGTCCGTGTACCCCCAATTTTGGGTTCTCATACGCATCGGCACTAAACCGATGCCGAACCAAATGAAACCTTTGATCGAAATGAAATTGAATTTTAAAAATGGAGTGTTTGTACCGGCTTTGTTGCTGATCAGTTCGCTGGCAGCAGCCCAAACACAACCGGTTACATTAAAACAATTGTTGAACACAGCCCTCAACGATAACTACACTGTTCAGGTAAGCAAGCTTGAAGAGGAAAACGTTGACAAACAGATTGCCGAAACCCGTGCGCGTACCTTGCCGCAGATTAACGGTAACGGTAACCTTACGGATAATTATAAAAGACAAGTGCTGGTGCTTCCGGCCGCCATGACTGGCGGGAGCGGGGAGCAATCGAAGATAACGGTCGGTACGAAGTATAGTGCAGCGGTAGGTGTGGAAGCAACGCAGCCATTGATAGATATGGCTGCGTTCACCGGCCTGAAGGCTTCACGTGCAGGCCGCGAGTATGCGCTTATCAACACACAACAAACCAAAGAGCAGATCATCAATTCAGTATCCCAGCAGTATTACCAGATACTCAGCAGTATGGAAGAAGTAAAACTGCACCAACGCACTACTAAAATTTTAGAACAACTCATTCAGGCATCTGAAGGGCAGTATAATAACGGTTTGTTGCGCAAGGTTGATCTCGACAGGATTAAAGTAAACTTCATTAACACACAATCGAGATTAACACAGGCGCAAAACGATGTGGCGTTAAAAACCAATCAGTTAAAAGTTGCATTGGGTATGCCGTTAACCGCTCCGTTAGTGTTAGATACTTTAGCGATGGACGAACAATTTTTACCCGCAGCACAACCGGCCAACGAATACGCAGCCGAAACCCGTACCGAATTAAAACTTCTTGATTCGCAGATTAAACTGAGCACGTTACAGCGCAATGCCATTCGTTCAGAGAATTATCCTAAGTTGAACGCTTTCTTTAATTACAGCCATAACATCATGAGCGATGATTTTGGGACGGTGTTTACATCAAAAGACCCTGCTATCACCTATGGCATGGGAACGTTGGGTGTGCGATTGAGTGTTCCGATCTTCAGCGGGTTGTCGCGCACATCGCGTGTAGCGCAAAGCAACATTAAAATCAAACAATTAGAAAAACAGCGCGAAGCCAAAGCATTAGAGTTGGATGCCAGCTACGAGAATGCCCGTATTCAGATGGAAAACACCTTAACCACATTACGCGCACAACAACAAAACGTAAAGCTGTCGGAAGAGGTGTACAGCGCCAACCGTACCAATTATAACCTGGGATTAAGCTCGTTAACCGATTTGCTCGATTCACAGACTTCGTTTTTGGAAGCGAAGAACATCTATACAAAAAGCATATTGAATTATAAGCTGGCCGAGCTTGAAACCATGCGCTCGACCGGCACACTCTTAAAACTGATCGACTAAACTCAACCATCAAATCATCAACAGACTATGAAAAAGGTAATTATATACGGAGGTTCTTTTGTGGTGGCACTTGTGCTCATTGCCTGGAAACTCAACGCAAACAAAGAGTATAACGAAGCCCGCACAGCCATTGTGCGCGAAAGCTCATCGGGCGCAGTACCGGTGCAGGTAAAAGCAGTTAAATTTACAGCATTGAACCAAACGTTTTCCGAAAACGGAAACTTTGAGGCGGTTAATCAGATTGAACTCACATCTGAAATCACCGGTCGTGTGCGCGAACTGTATGTGCGCGAAGGCAGCGTAGTAAAGGCCGGGCAGGCCATTGCCAAAATCGATAACGAAATTTTTAATGCAAGCTATACCGAAGCACAGGCGCGGTTAGAACAAGCCAAACAAAACCTGACGCGGTACGAGCAGGCCTTTAAAAGTGGCGGGGTAACTCAAAAACAGGTTGACGATGCCCGTTTGCAAGTTGAAAGCGCACAGGCGCAATTTGTACAAACCGGAAAAAACCTGCGTAACGCTTTGGTTAAAGCCCCGGTGAGTGGCATCATCAACAAACGGTTTGTCGAAATAGGTACATACCTCGCACTGGGTAACAAGATTGTAGAGATTGTAGATGGCTCAAGTCTGAAACTTACCGTGAATGTATCGGAACTTCAGATTGTAAACATTAAAAATGGCGATAAGGTAAGTGTTACAACATCGGTATATCCCGAAACGCATTACGAAGGCGTGGTTACGTTTGTATCGGCCAAAGGCGATGCCTCGCTTAACTACCCGGTTGAAATAGAAATCAAAAACATTTCCGGCAAAGAATTAAAAGCAGGTATGTACGGCACGGCACACTTTAGCGGAAAAGAAGGCGCTTCGGCTATCCTCGTTCCGCGTGCGGCCTTCCAGGGTGGTGTAAACAGCAACGTGGTTTTTGTGAACGATAACGGAAAAGCAAAACTGCAAAAAGTAGTGACCGGTCGTTCGTATGGCGATGTGGTAGAAGTGCGCGAAGGGTTGAAAGCAGGCGATGAGGTGATTGTATCAGGCCAGATTAACTTAGTGGACGGTACGGCTATCACCATCATCCAATAATCAAAAACAGATTCAGTCATGAAGATTACAGAAATATCGATCAACAGGCCTACCATGGTGGTGGTGGTGTTTGCCATCCTCGGCATATTAGGGTTTATCAGTTACCGGTCGTTGAACTACGAACTGTTGCCGAAATTCAGTTCGGCTGTTGTAACCATTACAACGGCTTATCCCGGTGCCGGACCTGACGAAGTGCAAAGCACGGTTACCAAAAAGATTGAAGATGCCGTAGCTTCGATGGAAAACATCAAAAAGCTAACCTCACGTTCGATGGAAGGTGTTTCGGTTGTTACCGTAGAGATGAACACCGGTGCCGACCCCAACCGCAGTCTGGAAGATGCCCAGCGTAAAGTAAACGCCCGGCTGTCGGATTTGCCAACGGATGCCAAGACTCCAACATTGAATAAACTGTCGATTGACGACCTCCCGGTGATGACGCTCTCGGCAACATCAACCATAGAAGCACGTGCTTTTTATGATTTGATCGATCAACGCCTCGGCCCACGCTTGTCGCGTTTGCCCGGTGTAGCGCAGATTGCTACCGTGGGCGGTATTGAACGTGAATTTCAGATTAACGTAGATGCCGGTAAGCTCAACGCACAAAAAATATCGTTGTTGCAGTTACGCCAGATCATTACCAATGCCAACGTAGATTACCCAACCGGTAAAATCAAATCGACCGATAACCAAATGGCTATTCGCCTTTCCGGTAAGTATGCCGATGTGGATATGCTGCGTAACTTAGTCGTGAAAACCGATGCAGATGGTTCGCAGGTGCGGTTAAAAGATGTGGCCGATGTGCAGGATACCCAAAAAGATGCGCAGAAGCTTGCACGCCAGAATCAGGAGCCTACCATTATCATACAAATACTAAAACAGTCTGATGCCAACGCGGTAGAAGTAAGTGAAGAAGTTCACAAACAAATTGCGATCATCGAAAAAGAATACGCTGCCAACGACTTAAAGTTAACGGTAGCTACCGATACTTCTGAGTTTACGTTAGAGTCGGCCAACGATGTGGTAAAAGATTTGTTCATCGCCATTATTCTGGTGGCCGTAGTGATGTTATTATTCCTGCATAGTATCCGTAACTCATTGATCGTAATGGTGTCTATCCCGCTTTCGCTGATTGTTACGTTTGCGGGTATGTGGATGTTCGGCTATTCCCTTAACCTGATGTCGCTGTTAGCGTTGTCGTTGGTGGTGGGTATTTTAGTTGACGATGCCATTGTGGTATTGGAAAATATTTATCGCCACATGGAAATGGGTAAGAACCGCGTGCGTGCTGCGTACGATGGCGTAACCGAGATCGGTTTAACGGTATTGTCGATCACGCTGGTGATCGTGGTGGTGTTCCTCCCGATTTCATTAACCAACAGTTTGGTGTCGATGATCCTGCGCCAGTTCTGCGTAACGGTAATCATATCAACATTGTTGAGCTTGTTAGTGTCGTTTACCGTAGTACCATGGTTGTCGTCACGCTTTGGTAAGCTCGAACACCTTACCGGTAAAAATTTCTTTGAGAAATTCATTTTATGGTTCGAGCGTCAGCTCGATAAGTTCACGGCATGGATCACAAGTATATTACGCTGGTCATTAGCAAAAGGTCATAAACGCTACGTGTTGGGCGCAACCATTGTGTTATTCTTAGCTTCGTTCATGTTGATCGGCAAAGGCTTTATCGGTGGCGAATTTATCCCGAAAGGCGATCGCGGGCAGTTTATCGTTATGATCGAAATGCCTAAAGATGCGTCCCTTGAAGTAACCAACCAGATGACGATGCGTGCCGAAAACTACCTGAACAAACAAGACCTGATTGCAGGGTTAACCACAACGGTAGGGCAAAGCAGCACCAGCGGGGCAGGCTTTGGCTCATCGCAGGCTACGGTATATAAATCAGAGATCACCGTAAAAATGATCGATGAAAAACTGCGTACCGAACCTTCAGATATGTACGCGGCCAAAATCAAAAAAGAACTGGCTTCTCAATTAGTGGGTGCTAAAGTAACTACTTCGACAGTAAGTATTATGGGTACTGCCGATCGTGCTTCTATTGATTTGGTAGTGATGGGTACTTCGCAAGACAGTGCCATGAGTTTTGCCAAGAAAGCATTGGCCGAGTTAATGGGTATTGATGGTGTGTCCGATCCGAAGTTGTCAGCCGAAGACGGCAACCCCGAAGTACGTGTTGCGCTGGATCGCGATAAGATGGCCGCGCTGGGCGTAAGCATGGATGTAGTGGGTGGAACTATGCAAACGGCCTTCAGCGGTACCGATGCAGATGGTAAACTGAAATTCCGTCAGGGTGAATTTGAATACGATATTAATTTACGTTACGATAACTTTAATCGTAAAGATGCAAACGATGTGGCCAACATCATGTTTGTAAACAACAAAGGGCAAAACATCCGCCTAAGCGACTTTGCATCGGTTACAGAAGGCTCAGGGCCAACCGTGTTGGAGCGTAGAGATAAACTTGCTTCTGTAAACGTGCAGGCACAGGTAATTGGCCGCCCGAGCGGAACGGTGACTACCGAATTTACCGAAAAGCTGAATAAACTCGAACGTCCGGCCGGTGTGAGTTATGTATTTGGTGGCGATGCCGAAAATCAGGGCGATGCGTTCGGCACGCTGGGTGTGGCGTTGTTGCTTTCGATTGTGATCATGTATTTGATCATGGTGGCGCTGTACGATGATTATGTTCGCCCGTTTGTGGTGATGTTCTCTATTCCGCTTTCGCTGATTGGTGCGTTGCTTGCGCTGGCATTAACCAACAACACCCTTAACATCTTCAGTATTTTGGGTATCATTATGTTGATTGGGTTGGTAGCGAAAAACGCGATCATGCTTGTTGACTTTGCCAACCAGATGAAAGAACAGGGGCAGCCTACCGATGAAGCATTGGTACACGCAAACAATGCGCGTCTTCGCCCGATTTTGATGACAACCATTGCCATGGTAATTGGTATGCTGCCGATTGCCTTTGCCAGCGGTGGTGTGGCATCCATTAAACACGGGTTGGCCTGGGTGATTATTGGCGGATTGATTTCATCGATGTTTTTAACGTTGATTGTAGTGCCGGTGATTTATAAAATCATGGATCGTTTCTCAGCCCGTTTCGGCTTGGGCGACCTGAATAAAAAACGCGCCATCCGCGAGCAAATGCAGTCGGATGAGTTGGTATTGAACGAAAATCACGCTTAACCGTACGATAGGGCGGTAAGAGGTTAAACAAAAGCATACCGAAACCGTAATAAAGAGCTATGTAAACTACTATAAATGAGTTAAAGCAAAATCATTTACTACTATGCATTACAAGTTATATCAGCTACTATCGAAACGTTGTGAGCTACCGGTGTCACGCATTGGCGATTACACCACGTTAGCGTCCGATCTTCATTTGAATGATATTATGTTTAAACAGTTGGCTTCGGATATTCGTACCAATTATAAAGTACCTCTTCAGTATGAAGACATCCGAAGACTGAAAACAGTGAAACAACTTTATCAGTTGATTACGCAGGAAGAAATTGTAAAATACGTTAGCCAGAATAAATAGACTGGGCTTTACATTTTGATATTGCGCCAGCGGTTTGAGGGGTTTAGGGTTTCTGTTTGGCGCATGGGGCGGTATGATTCATACCGCCTTTTTATTTTCGTGAACTGTTGTGAGTTAAAGCGACACTCCGCGTTTCCACGGAATAAAATCATTTTGATTTAACTCAACTGCTTTGGCGGTAATTCGGCCGCTGGCTACTTCAATAATGAAGTCGAGGATTTCTTCGCCCGTTTGTTCAATGGTTTTTTCGCCCGTAATAATTGAGCCGGTGTTAAAGTCAATAATGTCGGGCATGCGTTCGGCCAGCTTGGTATTGCTCGAAATTTTTAATACCTGCGAAACCGGGTTGCCGGTTGGTGTACCCAATCCCGTGGTAAACAAAATAATCTGCGCGCCCGAACCCGTAGTTCCGGTAGTGCTTTCCACATCGTTGCCCGGTGTGCATAATAAATTGAGCCCCGGCTTTTTAATGTACTCAGCATATTGCAATACATCAGCAACAGGGGCTGTGCCTCCTTTTTTTGCAGCCCCGGCCGATTTAATGGCATCGGTAATCAAACCGTCTTTAATGTTACCGGGCGAAGGGTTCATGTCAAAACCGGAACCTGCCTCTTCGGCTGCGTGTGCGTAGGTGCGCATCAAATCAATAAACAACCGGCCATCGGCATCGTCTTCACAACGGTTGATGATTTCCTGTTCAACACCACACAGTTCGGGGAATTCCGAAAGGATGGTGCTTCCGCCCAACGCAACCAATAGATCAGACGTATGCCCGATGGCAGGGTTCGCTGAAATTCCAGAGAATCCATCCGATCCGCCACACTTCAAGCCCACCACTAATTTGCTTAACGGGGCAGGTTTGCGTTCAAGTTTATCGGCTTCGGTTAAGGCTAAAAATGTTTCGCGGATAGCCTGGGTGAGTAACGCCTGTTCGGTTCCTGTCTGTTGCTGATCGAGAATGATCAATGGCTTCGAGAAGTTTGCATTGATGTTTTTAATTTTTTGTTGAAGTATCTCGATCTGCGCATTCTGGCAACCCAGGCTCAACACCGTAGCACCGGCCACGTTGGGGTTGTTCAAATATCCGGCTAACAACGCGCATAATACCTCCGAATCCTGGCGTGTACCGCCACAGCCTCCCTGGTGGTTTAAGAATTTTATCCCATCGATGTTTTTAAATACGCGCGCGCTTCGGGCATCTTGTACAGCGGGTGTAAGGTTGCTGATGGAAGCTATGTCGTTTTGTTTATAGGCATTTACCAGCTCGTGAACGTAGTTCTTATATAAGTCGGGTTTACTGAACCCTAAAGCATCCTCAAACGCCTGCCGGATTACATCCACATTCCGGTTTTCGCAAAACACCAACGGGATCACCAGCCAGTAGTTAGCGGTGCCTACCTGGCCATCGGCACGGTGGTACCCCATAAACGTTTTATCCCTGAATTTAGAAACATCGGGGGGTGTCCATGAATAGGTTTTGGTTCGTCCCGAAAAAGGGGAGGCTTTGTGTTTAATATTGTGTGTGCCTACCACACCTCCGGCCGCAACAGGCTTTATGGCTTTGCCTACGGTTATCCCGTACATGATAATTTCATCATCGGGCTGGAGCGCGTATTGGGTAAATTTATGCTTGGCGTTTACATCATCGGCCAGCATGAGCGATGTTGTTTCATGCTCAATCCTGTCCCCGGCTTTCAGGTCAGTGAGCGCCACAAAAACATTGTCAGCGGGATGAATTTTGAGAAATTTACTTGCCATACGAATAAAAACAATATATTGCGCAATCGATTGCACAATATACGGTATTTTGTACGATACGGTCTGCACGGCTTTCAATTTTATTTTAGAAAAAAGTTTACTTGCAGTACCGTACACAAATGCGAACCAATAAACTATGGCTACACCGAAACGAGTAATTACCCTGGGCGAAATTATGATGCGGCTTTCCGTGCCGGGATTTGGCCGTTTTACGCAGGCCGAAAGCTTTCAGGCTGTATATGGAGGGTCGGAGGCCAACGTTGGGGTTTCGTTAGCCAATTTTGGTATTCCGGCAGCGCACGTTACACGGCTGCCCGAAAACGAGTTGGGTAAGGCTGTGGTGGCACATCTGCGTAAGCATAATGTATATGCCGGTTATTGTGTGTTTGGAAACGAACGGCTTGGATTATACTTTCTGGAAAACGGATCGATGCAACGTGCCCCGCGCATTATTTACGACCGGTTCGATTCAGCGTTTGCACACATTAAGCCCGGCATGATCAACTGGGATGAGATCATGCAAAACGCATCGTGGTTTCACTGGACGGGTATTACCCCGGCTATTTCGCAAGGCGCTGCCGATGTTTGTCACGAAGCGATTACGGCTGCCAATAAACATGGCGTTACCGTTTCGGGTGATATTAATTACCGAAGAAATTTATGGCAATATGGTAAGACTGCACTGGATGTAATGCCCGCTTTAATCGAAGGCACACACATTATGATTGCAGGCATTTCTGATATTGAAAATTGTACCGGTATTCAGGCCACAACGTATGAGGATGCTTGTACACAAGTGATCAAACGTTATCCAAACATTAAAAAAATTACCTACACTCACCGTGATACAGTTAGTGCATCACACAATAAAATAAAAGGTGTGCTGTACGATGGTAAAAAGATTTGGCATTCTAAAGAATACGATCTCACACACATTGTTGACCGTGTAGGTGCGGGCGATGCCTTTATGGGCGGGTTGATCTACGGGTTGTTAAAACAATTTCCCGATCAGCGCACGCTTGAATTTGCAACAGCAGCGTGTGCATTAAAACATTCCATTGAAGGCGATGTGAACCAGGTAACAGCAGAAGAAGTAGAATTATTGGCAGTCGGTGAAAACACCGGTAAACTCTTACGGTAATGGCAACTTTCAGTAACGATCATATCAAATCAACACTCAGGCAAACCGGTCTTGTACCGTTGTTTACTGCCGATCAGGCCGAAGAAGCCCAACAGATTGTTGAGGCAGCGTATGCAGGCGGTATGCGTGTATTGGAGTTTACCAATCGCAAACAAAATGCGCTGGATGTTTTTAAGCACCTGATCGCACAACGCAACCGCTACCCGGAACTCATCATCGGTATTGGTACGGTCATGGACAAAATCACCACGCAAAAGTTTATCGATGCCGGTGCCGACTTCATTATCTCACCCATCGTAAAACCTGAAATGGCCGAAGTATGCAAACGTAACAACAAACTTTGGATACCGGGTTGTGCCACGCTTACCGAAATTGTAACTGCCAAAGAGCATGGTGCCGAAATTATTAAAGTATTTCCGGGCTCTGTTCTCGGGCCGGGTTTTGTGTCGGCTATTCTTCCGGTTGTACCCGATCTGCAATTAATGATTACGGGAGGGGTAGAGCCTACCGCAGAAAACCTGAAAGCCTGGTTTGATGCCGGTGCCATGTGCGTGGGGCTGGGTTCTCAATTGTTTACCCGCGAAATCATGCAAACCAAAAACTGGAGTGCATTAACAATTAAAGTATCTGAAGCATTACAGCTCGTTCAGCAAATAAAAAAATAGATCAATCACCAAACCCTAAACATTGAAAGCAAAAACCAACATAGGCAATTACCGGTGGACAATCTGTGCATTGGTTTTTTTTGCAACAACTGTTAACTACCTCGACCGCCAGGTATTAAGTTTGTTGCAACCGCGATTGGAAGAAATCTTCGGGTGGACAAATACAGATTACGCCAACATTACTGCGGTATTTCAATTTACCTATGCGGTATCGATGTTGTTTGCCGGCCGGTTTGTTGACAGGCTCGGAACAAAGTGGGGGTATGGATGGGCGATTATTGTCTGGTCGATAGGCGCTGTTATTCATGCATTGGCAGTTCCGATTGGCGAAAGCATTTCTGTCGTATTGGGATGGGCAGGTATCACCGCATTTTCGGTTTCGGTGCTGGGCTTTATGTTTTCGCGTGCCATCCTGGGCTTTGGTGAATCGGGTAACTTCCCGGCTGCCATTAAGTCCATAGCCGAATACTTTCCGAAGAAAGAACGTTCGCTGGCAACCGGGGTTTTTAATTCGGGTGCAAACATTGGCGCCATTCTCGCACCGCTTACCGTGCCGTGGATTTATAGTCACTGGGGCTGGGAGGCAGCCTTCATCATTATTGGGGTGATAGGTTTTCTATGGTTAGTGTTATGGTTGTTTTTTTACGATAAACCCGAAGAACAAAAGCGATTATCGGCAACAGAGCTTGCCTATATCAACAGCGATGAACCTGACGAGCCGGTTGCTACCGATAAACCTGAAGATAAAATCCGTTGGACAAAGTTGTTGGGTTACAAACAAACCTGGGCATTTGCCCTTGGTAAGTTTATGACCGATGGCGTATGGTGGTTTTTTCTCTTTTGGCTGCCGGCTTATTTAAAAGCGCAGTATAACGTAATCGATCAGGGCGTAGTATTACCACTTACCCTGTTATATACTATGGCTATGGTGGGTAGTGTGAGTGGCGGGTGGTTCCCTGTGTATTTTATTAACCGGGGTTATGCCGTATATGATGGCCGTATGCGTGCCATGCTGATGATCGCGTTAATTCCTTTGTTGATTCTGTTAGCACAACCGTTGGGCGGATACAGTTTTTGGATCCCGGTAATTTTTATTGGATTTGGTGCCTCGGCTCACCAGGCATGGAGCGCCAACCTCTTTACCACGGTATCGGATATGTTCCCGAAAAAAGCTGTTGGTTCGGTTGTTGGCATTGGCGGTATGGCAGGCGGAATTGGTGCGGTGTTTTTAACAAAGTTAGGTGGTGCATTGTTCGATCACTATAAAGCCTTGGGGCATATTGAAACAGGCTACACCATCATGTTTGCGATTTGTGCAGTTGCGTACCTGATTGCCTGGGCGTTGATGAAAACATTGGTTCCGAAATACAAACCCATTACCGATTTATAATTCTTGTTGTGAAAGGCATAAATCAAAAAAAATCCCTGCGCGTCCCGCAGGGATTTTTCTTTCTAACCTAAATTAAACTCTTGATGAAGAGTTCTACCGGGGGTAAAAGTAACGCAGGGTTTTATGCATTCAGGCAAAATGGTATTGTGGATTTATGATGATTGCTCAGTGAATATTAACAATTCTATAAAACAGCGCGTTTAAGCGATTTGTCTTATGGAGGCTGAGTGGTGTAGGACACAAGAATCATGTTTTTGTGTTAAAAACCGGTAATTTGTAACATCCATAGAATTGGCGCGTTCTTTGTATCAATACATAGAAGGATTTAATCTGTATCGTTATGAAAACACTCGTGGTAAGTTTCGTAAGTGGATTGCTTCTGTTGGCAGGAGTGACCCACGCCCGGCAGAATGTTCAGGCAGAGGTTCCGGGCGATAATTTCAGCCTGGAAGGTGCCCTTGAATTGTTTAAAAAATCTGCATCGCCCGAGGAGTTTGAACGGCTCCTCAATTCGGAGGGTTCTAAAGTAAATAACTTAGATTTGAATGGCGATGGTTTGATCGATTACGTGAAGGTTATCGCAAAACAAGAGGGAAATGTGAATATCTTTATTTTGCAGGCCGTTGTTTCTAAAAACGAGCGGCAGGACATCGCAGTAATCGAGCTTGAAAAACTTGCGGATGGCAAAGCGGTGCTCCAGATTGTGGGCGATGCCGACATTTATGGTATCGAAACCATTATCGAACCTACAACCGAAGTGCGTGTAAACGCAGGCACTACAACAACGCATACCGTTGTAAACGTATGGGCATGGCCTTCGGTACAATATATATACGGGCCATCGTACAGCGTGTGGGTTTCGCCCTGGGCATGGACATACTACCCGCGTTGGTGGAGCCCCTGGCGGCCCGTTGCGTATGTAACGTATCACCCGTACTGGTACTCATACCGTCCGTACTATCGAATTTGCCACACACCGCGTATTGTATATGCACATCAGCGGATGTACCGGCCTGTACGAACAACATCAGTTGTAGTGTACAACCGTCATCAGCACGAGATTAGCCGGTACCGTTCGGCACCACAACATAGTCGTAATAACCGAACAGGCTATGTAGCCAGTACCCGAAGCTACCGTGATGATGTAACGGTAAACAGGCCATCGCGCGAGAGGGGTACAGTAACGAATAGCCCGAACACACCTTCGCACAACAGGCGGTTGTCTTCATCAAATCCGTCATCGGAGCGAAGTATTACACGTGAACGTTCGGCTGCTACACCCCGTGACTTTTCGTCCGAAACACATAAGCGTACAAACGAACGCTCTACGGAAGTCAGAAGCCGGGAGTCTGGTAGAACAGAGCAGCGTAATGAACCGACAGCGCGCCCGCAACGCCAGTCATCAAGTAACGAAAGCCGCGAACGCGCACCTTCACGGTCGTACGAGCGGTCGGGCAGCCAGCGCCAGCCTGCCGTGCAACAGCGATCAGGCACGACCGGGCAAAAATCTGTATCGCCACGAGGCAATAGCAGTAACAGCGTACCCAAATCGGGCGGAAGCAGCCGCTCACGGGGTCGTGATTAGCGAAAGCATGATTGGGTAAATAATTAAGAAAGAGGCTGTTTCAAAAGTCAACATAATAAACCACGTCACATCGAACGTAGTGAGATGTCCCGGTTTTGAGCGCTAATTGACGGGATGTCTCACTACGTTCGACATGACGTTACACTTTTGAGACAACCTTTTTTTTGTCGATACTATTCCTTAAACCGTTTGATGAATGTTGTGAAATTGATCCGCCAGTTCTTTAGCAAATTTTACGCGATCGCCTACTGCAACACCAGCGCGAAAACTTCCGGCTATGTGAAGTGAAGGATTGATTTTCTCGAATTCTTCAATCATACCGATGATTTGCTGATGCCCTATATTTAGTTGAGGGATGGCATTATTCCATTGTTGGACATGAAGAACTTCTGCTTTTACGTTCAAGATGGTATTAAACTCAGTAATGCATTTTTCGGTACTGGCTTCAAACGGATAAGGTCTGCGACCGCCACAAAACAAAATGAATAACGATTTGCCCGAATGGCTTTTGGTAGGGAATAAATGTGAAACGTGAATGGCGCCCAGTAATGAAAGACGTTCGGCAGAGGGGACAAGAAATCCAAAACCGTTAAACGATGTTGGTGAATCTACGGCACAATAGATTTGCTGTAAAGAAGAATACGGCACTGTTTTTAGAGCAGCGCTTAACGAAGTATTAAAAGGTTCAATTAAACCGGCCGTTGCATAGGCAGGTGTAGTTACAAAAACTTCATCGAAATATTCAGTTGAATGGTTGTTCGACTGATTTAATGTTGCATCATAACCATTACCTTGTTTAGTTAGTTTCTGTACGGAACAGTTAATCCGTATATCGGCCCCGCAAGATTTAACGAGTGTATCAATCAGTGTGCGAAAGCCGCCTTGCATGCTGGTAATGATACGTTTTTGAGAAAACCGCTTTTGATTTTTGATCAATCCTTTGATCACTGATCCATGGCTTTGTTCAAGTTTGGGTAGTATCGGCAGTACGGATCGGATGCTTAGCGCTTCATAATTACCGGCATAGATGCCGTTTAACACCGGATCGAACAGTTTTTCAGCAGCTTCTTTACCAAAATGCCGGGTAGCAAAAGAACTTACGCTTTCATCCTGTAATGATTGAGCAGGAGGTTTTATGAAGAGATCTTTTAATAACCCTAACCGACCCTTCCAGCTAAACATCGGGTGAAACAGGAGTTTGGGTACACTCGGTTCAACAACGTATATCTTTTTATTTGAGTAAATGAATCGTTTAGAAGGGGCAGGAATTAACAGTTTATCGGTAAGTTGTAATTCAGCGATCAGTTGTTCCAGTGCGGGATTCAAAGCACATGTTACCGGCCCAAAATCCAATTCAAAGCCATCGCGTTGTTGTGTGTCGATTACACCGCCCGCACGGTTTCCGGCTTCGGACAGTACAACGGTGTAATTTTTATTTTTTAGCCAGTAGGCCAGCGACAAACCAGTAATACCAGCACCAATGATGAGTATGCGTTTGTTTAATGCCATAGTGCCGCGTATTCATCATTATGTTTCTGACAATAAGCGGCAAACGTGCTTACCCAATCATCGTTGTCGTTCAGGCAGGGGATAAGCGTAAACGATTCGCCCCCGGCAGCTAAAAAAATTTTCTTTCCTTCCACGGCAATTTCTTCTACGGTTTCAAGGCAATCTGCAACAAAGGCAGGGCATACGATGAGTAATTTTTTTATGCCTTCTTTCGGGAGTTGTTCTAACCTGTCGGCCGTAGCGGGAGCAATCCATTCGTCCCTGCCTAACCTCGATTGAAAAGAAATTGCATACTGATTTTTAGCTAATCCTAATTCGGCAGCCACTAAGTGAGAGGTTTGCGTTACCTGATGTTTATAACACGTATCCCACGCGGGTGAGGGTGTTGAGCAACAATCGGCACACGAATAACAATGCGATTGTGTTGTGTCTGATTTCTTTAAATGCCGTACAGGCAAGCCATGATAACTAAAGAGTAGCTGATCGAATTCGCTGTTAAGATACGGCTTGATGCTTTTGGCAAGCGTTTTAATGTATTGCTCTTCCTGGAAAAAGGGTTTCAGCACCTTTACCGTTACCGTTGGCCAGTATTTGGCAATTGCTTTCTGCACATGAATCAATGCCGTTTCGTAAGAAGACATTGCATAATGCGGATACATGGGCGCAATGAGCAATTCTTTTATGGAAGGGTAATGCGTTTGTAATTCACGCACCGCAGCTTCGGGTGTCGGGTTGCCATACCGCATGGCGATGGTAATCGGTAAATCAATTTCATGCTCAAGTTTTTGTTTGAATTTTTCCGTGAAAACTTTCAATGGCGGGCCGTCCTCCATCCAAACCGATTCGTATGCATGTGCGGATTTTGCCGGGCGTGTAGGAAGAATAAACCCTTCAACAATCAGTATTCTGATCAGGTACGGAGCGTCAATTACTCGTCCATCCATTAAAAACTCCCGCAGGTATTTTTTTACATCGCCTGTCTGGTAACTATCGGGCGATCCTAAATTCAAAATCAAAATTGCACGCTCAAACATTGTTAAATTCTTCTTAAAACAGCTTATTTATAAACATTTTAAATAGTAGCAGCAAAAAAGTGTTTTCTTTTCTTTAACCGCTATCCTTTATCCGTTCATAGGTATTTTTGGTTTGTTACACCCTGTACTTTTGAACCGGACTGCATAACTAATAATAAAGTCGATAAGTGATTCATCGCGTAGAAAGATTTTTTGTTGTTGGACTAAGTTTCAAGAAAACCGATCTCACACACCGCAATTTATTCGCGTTCAACACGCAGCAATGCACCGACATTTATACACACACTAACTCAGATTGTCTAAACGAGTTTTTCATTCTCTCTACCTGTAACCGAACCGAGATTTATGGCTTTGCTCCGTGCGAGCACGTGATAATTGCCCTTTTACAACAACATGCCGGGTGTGGTAAAGAAGCTATGCGTGATGTGTATGTTAAAGAAGGTGGGGCAGCAGCCCGGCATTTTTTTGAAGTAGCTTCGGGGTTAGACTCGCAAATACCGGGCGATTATGAAATTATCTCTCAGATCAAATCTGCATTTCAGTTAGCGAAAACGCACAACCGAACCAATGGCTATCTTGAAAAGCTTTTTAATTTTTCGTTGCAGGCTTCTAAAGAAATAAAAAATACAACTTCGTTTTCGGATGGCACGCTTTCGGTTTCGTTTGCCGTGGTGCAACAGTTAATGGAGCGGCCGGATGTTAAAGCCGTTACCATTCTGGGTGCGGGCGAAGCGGGCGAACTTACCCTGAAATACCTGCGCAAGTTTCTACCGACCGTAGCAATTAACTTAGTTAACCGCGATGTTCAAAAACTTCATACGATTTCCGAAAAGTATGAAACAACTGCTTTTGTGTTGAATGATTTACCAAAAGCGCTTGAAAGGAGCGATGCGCTGATTGTTGCTACCAATGCAGCGCAACCCGTTGTTTCTTTGGATCATTTGAAGGGATCACCGGTTAAAATCATTTATGATTTATCCGTTCCGCAAAATGTAGCCAAAGAAGTTTATAAAGCAGGTCACATTTCTATTTACGATGTAGATACCATCTCTGAACGAATTAACAATACGGTTCAATCGCGATTGGCCGAAGTGCCTAAGGTAGAATCAATTATCGACAAGTTCACCGCGCAGTTTACAGAGTGGTCGTTTCGCAATCAGTATTTTTCAGTAGCCGGCCGGGTGCAACATATAACCGATAAACCACTAACCCGTAAAGAACTGCATACTATTTTTCAAGCGTGGCACGAAAGTGTATCGACCGATGCTTCGCTGATACCATATACCGAACGCGCACAACAATCGATGATCGCTGCGCTTAAACATAATTTTCCATACCTGTTGAATGGACATTCGGCAGAGAAAAATGAAATAGCTCATGCGTGCACTACGATTGGCCACGCGCAGCAGCAGGCTTGCTTTATGGCAAACCGATGCTGTCGCGTCTCGGCTCACCCGGCTTGGTAGCCCTTGCGAAACAGTGCCGTTAGAAAGCACGGGCGATATTAATCTTGTTAAACCGATTTATGAATTAGGTGTTCAGGGAGTATTCACCAAAGAATTAGACAGCGCATTGCTGAACAGCGATGCCGATGCAGCAGTGCATTCGCTCAAAGATGTTCCGATTGTGTTAGCGAAAGGCCTGGTTATAGCAGCCGTACTCGAACGGGCTTCACACGAAGACTTGCTGATCACCAAAGGCAAACAGTTGGAAGCGGGAAAACCTTTTGTGTTAGCCACAAGCAGTATCCGCAGAAAAACACAATGGCTGGAACGTTTCCCCAACCATCAAATCGAAAATGTTCGTGGTAATGTTGAAACGCGCATCCGAAAGTTAATGGAATCGGAGTGGGACGGATTGCTAATGGCCAAAGCGGCTGTTGACCGGCTCGAATTAAAACTCGAACATACACAAATCTTAAACTGGATGTTGCCTGCACCGGCTCAGGGCGCGATTGCTGTAGTGTGCCGTGAAGATGATCACCAAACCATTCAGCAATTGAAACCGCTTAATCATGAGCCAACATATAAAGCGGTTACGGCCGAGCGGCAGTTTTTACATGAACTTAAAGGCGGGTGTTCTGCACCGATCAGCGCATTGGCACGTATCGAAAACAAACAATTAGTTTTTGAAGGTTTGGTTAACAGTCTGGATGGAAAGCGTAGTGTGCGAGTCACTAAAACGGTAGCAGAAGTTGATTACACGCACGCTGGCAAAATGGCTGCGCAGGAAGTATTGGCTTCCGTTGAAGGCGCTTCCATTCTCAAGGAAATTTTTGCAACACGAGCAGAGTTTAAACTTTGAAATCGCTCGTTACGATATTATCAACCCGAATACTAAAACCCGAGCTTGTTGCGAAGGCTAAAACGCATGGTATTCAAATTATTGAACACGATTTTATCGCTACCCGTGCTGTTGATTTTGACTATCAGGATGTTGCTTCCGTGGAATGTTTTGTATTTACCAGCGCGAATGCCGTAAGGACTGTTGTTGATGCGGGAATTTCGTTACACGATAAAAAAATCGCCTGTCTTTCAGGTAAAACAAAACAAACATTGCTGGATTATGGTGTTCCGATAACCTTTGAAGCGACCGATGCCAGAACACTTGCCTATGAGATCGTTCATTCATCGATAAAAGCAGTTGCTTTCTTTTGTGGTAACATAAGCCGTGAAGAGTTGCCCAACGCATTAAGCGAAGCAAAAATATCGGTACACCGCATTGTGGTATATGAAACAATACTAAAACCCCATCACGTCAAACAACCTTTGGATGGCATTTTGTTTTTTAGTCCGAGTGCTGTTGATAGCTTTTTGAGCAGCAATGAGCTTGGAATTACCACACGATGTTTTTGCATTGGCGCTACAACGGCCGGTTATGTAAGAACCAAAACAACAGCCTTTGTACATAGCGCACAATTTCCATCACAAGAAGAATTGGTGAATCAACTAATCGCACATTATACATACGTTCATGTTAAAGAATGATCTTTTATTAAAAGCCCTTCGCGGGGAAGCCGTTGATCGTCCGCCTGTATGGATGATGCGCCAGGCGGGGAGGTATTTGCCTGATTTCAGAAAGTTAAAAGCTGAACACGAATTTTTTAATCGTGTTCAAAACCCGGAGTTAGCTTGCGAGATTACCGTTATGCCTGTTAAACAGGTAGGTGTTGATGCGGCTATCTTGTTTTCGGATATTTTGGTTATTCCGCAAGCGATGAACATAGAGGTAGTGATGGTAGAAGGTAAAGGCCCGGTGATTACCAATCCTATCCGTACCAAAAAACAAATTGATGAATTGGTTACAACCGATATGGCTGATCGTTTGGGTTATGTAATGAAAGCGATTGAGCTAACATTAAAAGAACTGAACGGAAGCGTTCCGTTGATTGGCTTTGCCGGTGCTCCGTGGACGATCTTCTGTTATCTGATCGAGGGCGGAGGCAGTAAAACATTTGATAAAGCCCGGCAGTTTTGTTTTGCCGAACCTGAGCTTACGCACCAATTGTTAAACAAGATTACCGAGGCAACCATTCAGTACCTGCAAGCTAAGGTAAAGGCCGGTGTTCATGCCATTCAGTTGTTCGACAGTTGGGCGGGGGTATTAAGTCCGGATGATTATAAAACCTATTCGCTTCCGTACAATAAAAAAATCATTCAGGCATTAAATACAAGCTTGCCGGTAATCTTCTTTGCGAAAGACATTGGCTTTGGTCTGGAAAACCTGTTGGATAGCGGAGCCGCAGCATTGGGCCTGGACTGGACTATCCCGCCCGATAAAGCCCGTGCGATTACTCAAAACAAAATCACTTTACAAGGAAATTTCGACCCGACTAAACTGTTAGCCTCACCGAAGTTCATTACGGAAGAAGTAAATAAGATGATAACTGCCTTTGGTACGCAACGGTACATCGCCAACCTTGGTCACGGTATCTTACCGAATGTACCTGTTGAAAATGCCATTACTTTTGTGGAAGCTGTTAAAAATTATCGAACAACATGAAGAAGGAAGATTTTATAGCATTCATTCAGGATATACAATCGCAGATATGCACGGCATTGGAGAATGAAGATGGCGGAGCAAAGTTTCTGAGTGATGAATGGCAGCGCGAAGGTGGCGGAGGCGGACTTACCCGCGTAATCCAGAACGGAAATGTGTTTGAGAAAGGCGGTGTGAACACATCGGTAGTTTACGGAGTTGTTTCACCGGCATTAGCACAACAGATGCCCGCGAAAGGTGAGTCGTTTTTCGCGTGTGGGATTTCTTTGGTTATCCATCCTAAAAATCCGCATGTGCCTACGGTGCATGCCAATTTCCGCTATTTTGAATTGTACGATGCGCAAAAAAATATTGTTGATAGCTGGTTTGGGGGAGGCGCTGACCTTACCCCATATTACTTAGTGGAAGAGGATGCTGTTCACTTTCATCAAACATTCAAGATAGCTTGCGATCCGTTTGATGCTTCCTTTTATCCGAAGTTTAAGCAACAGTGCGATGAATATTTTGTAAACAAACATCGTGGCAACGAGTGCAGGGGCGTGGGCGGAATTTTTTACGATTACCTGCGTGCAGAGGATAAACACACCAAAGATTTTTGGTTCGATTTTTCAAAAGCCAGTGGTGAAGCATTTTTAAAAGCCTATCTGCCGATTGTGCAGCGAAGAAAGAACGAATCGTTTACAGAACAACAATTGCACTGGCAGGAAATCAGGCGCGGAAGGTATGTTGAGTTTAACCTGATTCACGATCGGGGAACCATCTTCGGCCTGAAATCGAACGGCCGAACAGAAAGTATTTTAATGAGCCTGCCGCCCCGTGTTCGTTTCGAATATCACGATGCACCCGAAAAGAACAGTGCCGAAGAGAAACTTTTAACCGTTTTACGAACTCCAAAAAACTGGATATGATATGGAATTAACACATCGTCACCGCAGACTTCGCATAAACCAAACCATGCGCGATCTGGTAGCCGAAACATCGTTATCCGTTAAACAATTAATTGTACCGTTGTTTATCGTGGGAGACAGCGAAAAAGATTTAATGATTGCTTCCATGCCGGGTTATCAGCGTATCCGAATCAGTGAACTCGAAAAAGAATTAACTGAACTCGTTAAGCTCAACCTGAAAACCGTACTGCTCTTTGTTAAAGCGCTCGATGAAACAAAAGACAATACGGGCAAAGAGGCCGTTAACCCGCAGGGATTAATGCAGCGTGCTATCCGTAAGATCAAAGCCTTTGATCAGTCGATTGTCGTTATGACCGATGTAGCCCTCGATCCGTATTCAAGTTACGGACACGATGGTATTGTTGAAAACAACAAAATCGTAAACGATCCAACGGTAGAAGTATTGATGCGCATGTCGGTTTCTCATGCCGAAGCCGGTGCCGATGTTGTCGCGCCATCCGACATGATGGATGGCCGCGTGAAATACATCCGTAAGGCGTTGGATGATAAGGGGTTTATCAACACCGGGATTCTGGCGTATTCTGCCAAATATGCTTCGTGTTATTACGCTCCGTTTCGTGATGCGTTAGACAGCGCTCCCGGTTTTGGCGATAAGAAAACATACCAGATGGATTTCCGCAACAGCGAAGAAGCCGTTAAAGAAGCATTAACCGATGTGGACGAAGGCGCTGATATAGTGATGGTAAAACCTGCGGGTTCTTACTTAGATATTATTCATCGCGTAAAGCAAACCGTGCACATACCGGTGGCAGCGTACCAGGTTTCGGGTGAGTATGCACAAATCAAAGCGGCTGCCGAACGCGGCTGGCTGAACGAACAGCATACGATGCTTGAATCATTGATGGCCATTCGCAGGGCTGGAGCTGATGTAATCGCAACCTATTTTGCAAAAGATTTTGCCAGACTAAAGTTATAACATGACGAAGAACGAATCGCTTTTTACCGAGGCTCAAAAATACATTCCGGGCGGAGTAAACTCACCCGTGCGTGCCTTTAAGCAAGTAGGCGGTACACCGGTTTTTATGCAGTCGGCCGAAGGTGCATATCTATATGATGCAGAAGGTAAGCAATACATTGATTACATCAACTCGTGGGGGCCGATGATTTTGGGACATCGCCATCCGAAAGTAGTGCAGGCATTACGTGAACAAATCGGTAAAGGGTTTTCGTATGGCACACCTACCGAACTTGAAACCGAAGTAGCGAAACTCATCATCGGCATGGTGCCTTCGGTAGAGATGATCCGTATGGTAAGTTCCGGAACAGAAGCGTGTATGTCGGCCATTCGTCTGGCACGTGGATATACCAATCGGGCAAAAATTTTAAAGTTTGAAGGCCATTATCATGGTCATGCTGATTCTTTTTTAAAGAAAGCCGGAAGCGGGGTAGCTACGTTAAAGCTTGATGCACCAGGCGGAGTGCCCGTTGCCGTTACCAACGATACCGTTGTAGCACCGTTCAACGATGAGGCTGCTTTACTCAGCATATTTGCTGAACAGGGTGAAACTCTGGCAGCCGTAATTGTTGAGCCCGTTGCCGGAAACATGGGCTGTGTGCCGCCCTTGCCGGGCTATCTCGAAACCCTGCGGGCGTTGTGTACACAATACGGAACTGTGCTGATCTTCGATGAAGTAATGACGGGTTTCCGGTTGGCACCAGGCGGAGCGCAACACTATTTTAACATCATGCCCGATCTTTCAACGTTTGGAAAAATTATCGGAGGCGGAATGCCCGTAGGCGCTTTTGGCGGAAAGAAAGAAATCATGCAGCGCATAGCACCGTCAGGCGATGTATATCAGGCGGGAACACTATCCGGTAATCCGCTGGCGATGGCTGCGGGGTATGCTACGTTACAGGTTCTGGCGAACGATAAAACCTTTTATCAGCGACTGAATGATAAAACTGCTTCGTTTGCTGCCGGCTTGTGCGAGATCATTAAACGGAATGGAACACAAGCCATCGTGAACCAGGCAGGTTCGATGATCAGCTTACACTTCTGCGGCCCGGTAAGGGATTTTACTTCTGCAAAGGCAGGCGACAACGATACATTCAAAAAGTTTTTTCACGGCATGCTGGAGGCCGGCATTTACCTTCCACCTTCGGCTTTTGAAACGTGGTTTGTGTGTGATGCGTTGGGTGATGAAGATGTGGCGCTTACGCTGGAGGTAACGGATAACTTATTGGGTTATTTCTAAACAAAGAAATCAATACTACTTACTCTCCCTTGTGCCGCATGTCGTGGTACACATCTTCATCAACGCCTAAACGCCAGTAGCCTAACGCATACAGTTCATCGGGTTGAAGTGCGTGGTGTTGTATCACCCAGTTGCGCATGGCTTTTGTTTCGGTTGATTCGGCTGCCAGCCAAACATAGCGGGTACCGATTGAAGGAATTTCAATTTGCTGAATGGCTTTGCCTAACAGGTTCGCTGTGCCGGCTTTTTGATTATTTCGGTGAAGCCAGGTAACCGTTATATTTTCAGGATGCGTAAACGCCTGCTGTTCGGTAGCATCGGGCACTTCAATAAAAGCATATCCTTTTGCCGTGCCGGGCAACTGTTCCAGAAAAGAGCTGATCGCAGGCAATGCAGTTTGATCGCCCGCAAACAAATACCAATCGGCTTGCGGCAAAGGTTTTATAGGCCGAACGGCAATCCCGATCACATCACCAGCCTGAACCCGCTCCGCCCAGGCCGATGCCGGGCCTTCATCGCCATGCAATACAAAATCCATATCAAGCTCGCCTGTTTGTGGATTACAGGCACGCACGGTATAGGTTCGCACAACAGGGCGAACATCTGTTGGCTTATATGTTGGCCGACCGTTTTCAATCGTGGGTAACACGGGTCGCGCCTGACCTTCGCGTGGCAATAATATTTTTACATGAATACCCGGAGTAAACATTTCAGGCTTACCGATCAGCGCATCGCTTACAAAGCGAATCCTGCGCATGTGAGGTGTAATATCCTGATAACTCTTTACGGATAACAAAAATAACTGCATACCACTACTAATTACTATTAAATACTCACTTCTATTCATCCACAATCACATGCAGTCTTCCTTTGCTGCAAGTCTCAAGGCGTGCCTTTACGTGATAGATGCGTTCAATTATTTCAGGCGTGAGTGCTTCTTCCGGCTTACCGAATGTTACTACATTTCCCTTTTCCATTACGGCTAAATGATCGGCAAAGCGCAACGCGAGATTCAGATCGTGTAACACTACAATCACAATATTCCCCGAAAGGGCATAAGCCTTTGCGAGCTTCATTACCTGGATCTGATGTTGTAAATCTAATGCGCTGGTAGGCTCATCCAACAGCAACACGGAAGGCTGGCGCACGATAGACCGTGCCAGGCTGGCTAATTGCCGTTGTCCGCCCGAAAGCTGATCGAGCTGTTCGAATGCGAGATCGATAATGCCCACACGCATCAGCGCATTCATGGCTTTACCGTGAATGTCTTTCCGTTTCACATCCACCTGGTCGATGGGCGAAGCTTTTAACGCACTCACGACCGATTCCATCACCGATAAACTTACGTTACCCGGAACAGTTTGCGGCATGAACGAAAGCTTGCCTGCACGTTCCTGCACCGACACATTCAACAGGCCATCATCGTTCAGCTTCACTTCTCCGGTTGCCTTTACCAATCCGGCCAACGCCCGCAAAAAGGTTGACTTGCCCGCAGCATTGGGGCCGATCAGCGCTGTTACTGTTCCAGCCTGTAAAGGCGGCAGCGTTACATTATGCACAACCACTTTGTTGCGATACCCTGCGGTGATGCTATTAATGTGTAGCGTTGTTGTTTTCATCGTAGCCTTACATTCGGGTGCTTGGTTATCTAACAATTATCTGGTCAATATTTGTTGCCATTGTTTACAAATGTTGTCAAAATCAATTCCAGTATTTGCCGGGCTTGTGCTTGGTAAGGTGATATATCTTATCCCTGCTTTCTTGTCGAAATACTTATCGAAAAGTGCTTTTGATTTTGTTCCGTTAAACCCAATAACTTTTAAATTCTTATGTCTTAAGATAAAATTGTTTAAGTCGTTTGGTTCTTCGCTTTTGATTGCACTGTCAAGACTACCTTTTCTATTTGCTTTATGAGCTACGTCCCAAATTCCGATTTTAGATTTTAATAGAAGTGTCTTTTTATCCGAATAATTCAGTGGTAAATCATTGCCTGTAATTATTGAAATTATTTTCCAAAACTTATTTCTTGAATGTCCATAATACTCACCAAATTCAAGGGATTTATCGCCAGGTATAGTTCCTAAGATTAAAATAGTTATATCTTCATTTGAAATAGGATCAAACGATGTTTTAATATGTGCTGAAGTTACTTTTGCAACTGGCTTAACGTCCCTTTTTGTTATTAATGTTTTCGCCTTAGTTATTGATTGTCCGGTTAATGAAACAGAGGAACCATTGCGATCAAAAATATTTTTGTGGTTTCTTGTCCTGCCATGAATTTGAAATGCCTGAATTACCGAGCCATCCTTTTTCTGATACCAACCATTTTTATTTAACTCATCAGCAATTTGCTGAGTTGTCATATGTCGCTTCCTTTGACGTAAGAGCTTTTCAATTGCTTCATGTAGTGTCATAGTATTCATTACTGGCTGCGTTTACTTAATATGAGTACAACAAACACGGGCACACCAATCAATGCCGTAACAATGCCTACGGGCATCACCACGCCCGATACCAATGCCTTACTGGCAATGGATGCCAGCGACATGACCAATGCGCCTGATAAAATACTGGCCGGTAAAAAATACCGGTGATCTTCACCCGTGAGCAAGCGCGCAATGTGCGGCCCAACCAACCCGATAAAACCAATCGTGCCCACAAACGCCACGGCTGTTGCCGATAAAATGCTGACACGCAGCAACGAAGTAAACCGTAAACGCTTTACGTTTACACCATAGCTTCGCGCGCTGTCTTCACCCAACCGCAAAGCGGTCATCTTCCACGATGAGGCCAGCGAAAAAGGTAAGATCACGATCAACACAATACACAACAATTGAATTTTATTCCAGTCGGAACGCACAAGGCTGCCCATGCTCCAGAAAATCATTTGCTGTAACGCTTCCGCAGAAGCGATGTATTGCACAATGCCGGTAAGCGCATTGAACGTAAACACCATCGCAATACCGAACAACACAATCGATTCAACCCGTGCGCCACGCAGGCGCGAAAGTGTTTGTAACAGCAACACCGATCCGAATGCAAACAAAAACGCATTACCGGCAATCATCCATTCATCCGGCACACCGGGAATACCAATATTTAAAATGATGGAGAGCGCGGCACCAAACGAAGCGGCTGCTGAAACACCCAGCGTAAACGGACTTGCTAACGGATTGTTTAATATGGTTTGCATTTCGGCACCGGCCAGCGAGAGCGCAGCGCCAACAAGGATGGCCATTACTGAATACGGCAGCCGGATGTCCCACACAATTACGCGCGAACCGGCATCGGCCTGGGCCGGTGATAAAATGATGCCGATCACATCGCCCACATTCAGCATGGACGGGCCAACGGCTATGTCAACACAAAATGCAGCTAAAACACTTACGAACAACACCGTGAGCAATACCATTCGCCTGCGTACGAGTTTTTTGTATTGCGCCCCAACGGCTTCAAAAATTTCCTGCTTATCCTGCATGATGTAAACCTGAACAAGCGGGCAAGTTAACCCGCCTGTTGTTCAGGTTCAAATAGTGATTTACTTTAATTCGGTGTAGTATGTTCCCTTAAACGGAACGGCTAAGAATTTCTCGTTGATGATTTTAAATGTTGCATCCACATCTACATCGTTAAACAGATCGGGGTGCAGCCACTTGGCCAGCGATTCGGCTGCAAGGATGTTGAGCGGTGAATCGTAAAACAAATGCCATAACGCAAACACATTTCCTTTCTTCACGGCTGGAAGCGTGGCGATAGTTGAACGCTTCGAAAGCTGCGCCAAACTTTTTTGTGTATCGGTTTCTGAGATTCCGTACCCGATCAGCAATCCGGGTTCGCCCGGTATAGCAATACCCGTAGCGATATATACATCGGGTTGTTGTGTAATTACATACTCCATGTTAAGCGTGCCCACTTCACCCGGCAATACATCGGCACCGATGTTATGTCCTCCGGCAAATTCGATAAACTCGCCCAGGTTTCCTTTACCCGGTGAGCCTACGTTTTCGCCACGAATCATTTCCATATACACTTTCGGACGTTTTAGATTTTTGCTGCTCACTCTTCGTTCAATCTGGTTGAACTTCTCTTTATACAACGCAATGTATTCGTTAGCACGTTTCTCAGCGCCCAACACTTTGCCCAGCACCTGCATACTGGGAATGGTATTGGTAAATGGATGTAAGCGGAAGTCAATAAAAATAATCGGCACACCTGCCGCTTCCAATTGTTTGATGATGTCAACCGATTTAGCATCGGGGCCGTGTGAACCTGCACCAAAAATGGCAAGATCAGGTTTTAGTGAAATGATTTTTTCGGTTGATACCGTTTCCTTGCCGCTGGTGCCGATTACCGGAATGTTGGCCATAGCCGGAAACTGTTTCAGGTATTCGTTATACAATAACCCGCCCGATTTTTTGAAGTCGCCCGTCCATCCGGCAACAAGACTCACCGGATTATCACTTAACAACGAAAGCGTGATCAGTGAACGGCCTTCGCCCAGAATGATACGTTTGGCCGGAGCCTTGAGCGTAACCTTGCGCCCGACAATATCGGTAACGGTAATTTGTGCGTGCGAAAGATTGAACGTAAACAAACTAACTACCAGCGCAAGGAATGTTTGTTTTAAAGATGTTTTCATGTGTTTAATTTAGTTCGTATGCTAACCACTCCGTTATATTTTTAACCGCAAAGATGTTGAGAACGCTGAGTTTTTTGTGTGTTTTCTTTGCGCTCTTTGCACCTCTGCGGTTAAGATTACATCAGTTATTAATTTCCAACGCAAATAAATCGCGATAGAAAGCTGCTGATTGAATTACAAAAGTTGTTACAGTTTAATAAGCGTAACTGTGTCGCCATTCAAATCGGGTGCTTGCGGAGTTGGATCATCTCTTCGTGGGCCTTTTGCTTTGTTGGTTACATACGCTTCACCTGTTTTCTGATTGATCACTACGGTGTTCGGAAACGTGCCTGTGTTTAAGGTAGCCACTACGGCATATTTCTTCGCATCGATTACCGTAACCGTACCTGCGGTGCGGTTGGCTACATAGATCAATTCTTTTTTGGCATTGAACGTTACGCCTAATGCACCTTCGCCTGTTTTTATTGACTGAATGAATTTACCGGTTGATGCCTGCAACACCGTAATGTCAGCCGACTTTTGATTGGCTACAAACAATCGGTCACTTTTTGCATCGAACACAATGTTGGTTGAACCTTCTCCGCCCGATGCAAATGTTCTTACCACGGCTTTCGTAGCCAGATCAATCACGGCAACTTCATTGGTACCCATGTTGGTAACATAGATTTGTTTTTTCTTTTTATCGAGTGCCATACCTGTTGTAGTCTTACCCGTATTTTCGATCAGGTGGCTGAAGGTATTGGTCTTGCCATCAATTACCCAAATACTGCTGGGGTCGCCCACATCCGACACATAAATGGTGTTGGTATCTTCATCTACAATCAGTTCGCGCGTGTGCGATTTTTCTTTTCCGTGTTTGATGGTTGCTAATACTTTTCCGGTTTTCAGATCAACAGCGCTTACCGAGTTGGTACGTGTGTTTGAGGTGTAAAGTGTTTGTGTTTTCTGGTTGATGATTACGCCAAACGGAGGTGTATCGTTCAGGTTAAAGCTATCGACTTTTGCGAGTGTTTGCGGATCGAGCTTAAAAATATATCCGCCTGGTTCAGTCCGCGATCCGGTTGACGCTACATATACATGGTTATCTTTTTCGCTCACGGCCAGCTCGTACAATCCAGGCGCTATGCGTTCGGATTTTACAATGCTTTGTGCGGTAGCCATGCCTCCGGCCAATACCATAGCCGAAAGGGTTAATGCTGTTTTTTGTTTTATGCTTATCATAATAGTTAAAAGTTATCGGTTAAAAGTTGTTTGTTATAAATCTTTGGTGAGCCATTCGTAAAAAGCGGGGAAGGCAATGCGCCAGTGCCATGCTCCGTGTCGGCCGCCCGGTGTGATCGTTTTTTTTATCTGCGGATTAAAATTTTTCTGTAACACTGCCGTAGCCGCATTTACATCCACGTGCATTTGTACAAATCCACCTGTTGGCTTTGCGCGGTTTTCGTTATCGCCTGCGTAGAAATAATATCGCTGCTTTTGAATTGATTTTTTCTTACGCACATCATTCAGTTGTTTGTAAATGTTTTCGTGGTCGAGCCAGATGGATGGGGATAATACACCCAACGAACCAAATACATCAGGGTAGAGAAGTCCTCCGTAGAAAGTAATCAGTCCGCCCATCGAGCTACCGGCCAAAAACGTGTGGCGTTTATCAGAAAGTGTACGATACTGCTTGTCGATATGCGGTTTTAATGTGGAAACAATAAAATCAAGATACTTCTCACCATCGGCTTTTGCCTGATCGGGATTGGTGTTCACAAAATATTCTTCAATCCTGATCTTCTTATCCGGATCGTGATCAATGCCTACCACAATACATTTTTTAGGTAAAGCATCAATCACTTCATCCACACCCCATTCTAACGGGCCGATCCGGCCTTCGGAAGTTGCCTCATCAAACAAATCCTGCCCATCGTGCATGTACAGCACCGGGTATTTTTTATTTGATGTTTTATAATCTGCCGGAAGGTAAATCCATACCCTGCGGTAGCGGTTAAGCTGCGGAATAAAAAAAGCCGTGTCCATCACGTGTACTTGTGCCGAAGCGGTAGAAGCAGGAAAATCATCGCGCCATCCTTCAATCACACAAGTAATGGTTGTGTCTTTAGTAATAACAGCGCTGCGCGGGGCTACTAATCTTCCTTCTTTTGTGCTTTCTAATGTTTGCCAGCTTCCCCGGTTGAATTTGTATTCCAATAAAAAACTGTCGCGCACATTTTTGATTTGAATACGATAGCTCTTATCGGCCAACATTTGCATGGTTGGTTCGGCCACACTCCATCGGTTGTAACTTCCGGTGATAAAAAACGCTTCTTCCTGATGGGCAACAGGCCGGCCGGTTACCTCAATGGTAACGGTGTGTTGCGCAAACAAGCTTACGGGAACTGCAACAAGTACAATTAGGAAGAAGTGGTTCATTTTATTTAATCAGTTTTAGTGTTATCTGCAAGAAATTGTATCTCGATTCAAAAAGTAGGCAGTATGCAATCGGCAGTAAGCAGGCGCATTGCCTACTGCTTACCGCCAACTGCCTGCTTTTTATTTGAGAGCATTCCTGTCTGATTTACATCGTGTATTCACTAACAAACTATTAATTAATCAGGTAAAGTGATTTTATAGAATCCGGAAACCGAACCGCCTGCTGTTACATTAAAGAGTTGTGTAGCTACGGTGCCGTTCAATTCATAATAGCCGTTGGTGGCTTCTGTGTTGGTAGAGCCGCGCAACAGTATCTTGCCATCAATTTCAACAACAGCCTTTGCTGCACCCGGGTTCGTACCAGCCGGAATGCCCGTGATTTCTGTGAAAACTTTGGTAGCTACATCTACGGAATAAAACTTCCAGATATCCGCAGTATTAATGTTTCCTGCTGCACCGCCTGTCAGTTCTTCGGTGTTTACAACCAGTATCAGTTTTCCGTCCTTTGCAAATACGCCAACAAACTTACCTTTATCGGTTTCATTATAATCTGTAAAATTCAGTTCCCAACCTTGATCTACTGCTGTGCTATTAGCGCGAATGCGTGCAATTTTTGATTTGATGCCCAATGCCGAACGTCCCTGGCACACCACGTACAAATCGCCATTGGTATCAAAGTCATACATTTCATTTTCGTTGATGTAGGCAATGCTGCCGGTATCTTCAATTACGGTTGTGCTTTCGTATGTTTCGGTGGCAATGTCAATCACCGCGATGTACACATCTTCATAAAAATCATCGAAGAATCCTTTTTGTCCGCCATTGGTTTTAGCGTACGTGATGTTCGCAAACAGCTTTCCGTTTTTAACGGCCAAAAATTTCTGACCAATCGCACGGAACAAAATTCCTGCTTCATCGGTTCCGCGCTGATTAACAACCGCAGCAAGATCAATTGAACCGCTGTTCTGTAATGTAGTCGGATTAAATTTCTGAATAGCCAGCGGGCTGGCGGCATCCCAGTAAAAGCCCTGTGTTTCGTTTACGATTACAAAATTGCCCGAACCAAAGGTTGACTGATCGGGCAGTATGCTATTATCGACTGTTACCACACCGGTTTCGCTTACCGCGATACGCTCGATGGCTTTACTGTACGCGTCCACATCAAACATTTTAAAAATCCAGTTTTCATACGTTCGCCAGCCACCCATACCGAAACCACCTAATGAAGTGGCCGTAATGTTGGAAATATTGCCGCTGGGGATTTCGTTAAATGCAGAGATGTAACCAGGCTTGTTTGAATTGGCACGGTCGCTCATGGTTACCAGCACATACTTGGTTGAGCCGGTGGCGATAGGTTCTTTGTCATCGTCTGAACAGGCAGAGAGGACTGTAACGGCTGCCACACAAAATAACAGTGCGGTGCGCAGAAATATAGTTGGGTATTTCATAATAGATATAATTGATTAGAGTTGATAACTGATTTTTAAATGAAAGCTTCTGCCGGCACGCTGTATGCGGTAATAATCATACAGGTCGCTATCGGTAATGTTTTTTATTTCAAAGCCAAACGTGTAATGCCTGCCCAAAGGCTGGTATGTAAAACCAGCGCTTATTAAATGCTGATTGGGCACAAGGTTTAACTTGTTAATGCCTGCTGTACCAAACAAGCCCAGAAAACCATCTGGCTCCATCTCTCTCGGAATATTATCCATGTAGAACTCACGCACAAAGTTGTAATGGATGTATGGCTTTAGCTGATCGTGTTGAAAAAATACTTTCGGAAAGTTTCCGGATAGCCCAAGGTTGGCAAAGAAGTAAGGTGTGTTGCGCAGGCGTGTTTCGTTTTTCCATTTCTCTTGCGGGCGATCAATATCAGCCATGCGTAAACTTTGCCATGTAAAATTTCCGCTCAGGGTGAAGAACCGAAACAGGTTATGTAACATCACATCAGTTTCTAACCCGTAACCGTTCACGTTATCGAGGTTTACGTAGTGCGCAAAAGGAGGCTGTGTAGGAATGAGGAGTATTAATTTTTTTGTTTTACGGTAAAAACCGTTCGTTTCCAGTGTGAGATTTTCTTTTGCAAGCCGGTAGCCTGCGTTCACATTCAGGCTGGTTTCGGGCTTGAGCTTAAAGTTGGGTACAACCCATATACCATTGCCAAATAATTCGTCCTGTTCGGGTAACCGGTTGGCATATTCAACAGAAACACGAACAGAACTCACATCATTCAGTTGAAACTTTATCGCATCGCCTATACCAAAACTGTTTCCGGTATGCACAATCTCATCTTCCAAATTAGCACCGGCTGCGTCCCATGCATCGGTACCGCGCGAACCGAAACGATAGTATTTACCGATAATGTTGTTTGTCAGTCGTTCACTAAACAACCGTAACGTCCAGCCTGCACTTACTACTTGTTTTTCATAATACGCAGGTACCGAGAGTACGTCAATGGTTGTATTCAAAAAACGTGGCCCAAGCGGATCGGAACCCACACGTTTTACCTGCATGTGTACCACATTGAGTTCAAGCTCGTTGTTGTCGTTTACATGATACCGAATGTTGCTGCGCGAAATGAAGTGATGAAAATTAACGGTTGAATTAGCCGGTTGTGAACTCTCGCCAACGCGGCCGCTCACCCGTGTAAAATTCCCGTACCAATCGTACGAGCCGCCAGCCGTGTCGATGCGGTTACGCACAATCGTATTGAGCACTAAAAACTGATCGAAATGAAGTTTTTTGTTAAAGGCCGATTTTTTATAGCGCAGTGTTGGTATCACTGAGCGTTGTTTGCCCATGATTTTTCCGTAAGGGAATGTCATCATGGCCGGGTGCTGCTGTTCGCGTTCTATGGCATACACAGCCAAACTTATCCGTAATTCATCGGCCCACGCGCTGTTTTGTACTCCGGCAAATGCTTCGGCATAATAACTTTCAAAGCCGTTGTGAAACATGCGCAAATCTTTTGATACGTTATTTCCCAGACGCACATTCGCGATGTAATCGTTATCCGAGTAATTATAGAATGCTTCGGCACCCACAAACCAACGATCATCTTTAGGCGCATACGAACCGCGTGCTGACAACCGATGTGTATTAAACGAGGCAATCTCATACGAGGCATCGGCTGCAACACCAGTCGTTTTTTTCGATACCATATTTACCGCACCGCCCAACGCATCCGCGCCAAGCGAAACGGGCAACACTCCTTTATAAATTTCGACACGCTCAAGCGCATTCAACGGAACGGTGGCAATGCTGTAACCATCGCCTAAGTAATCGAGCGGAATGCCATCTTTAAAATAGCGCACTGCCCGGCCTTGAAATCCATTGATAGATACTTCTGATGAGCTTCCCAATCCTCCGCTCTGCCGGATGCGCACACCGGCTGTACGGTTCATCAGTTCCGTAAGGGTAGCGGGCTGTACTTCCGCCACTTTCGTATCGACTACAACGGCACGGATCATCTGCTCTTTAACTTCCTGTGTTTCACTTTTCCCGGTAATAACAACATCATCAAGCTGCTGAATATTTTCGGTAAGGGTGATGGTTAATGCGGTAGCGGGAACGGTTACGGTTTGTGTAAATGCCAGGTAATTAAGATGGCTGGCTTGAAGCTCGTACGAACCCGATGCCAGGTTGGCGAAACTGAATACTCCCGAAGCATTGGTTTGTGTAAACTTTTTACTGGTTGAAGTTGTGAGGGTGAGGGTAATGCCTTCAAGCGGAATATGATTCTCGCTCATTACAGTACCCGATAATGAATGAACGGATTGTGCCTGAACATTTCTAACAGGAATATGAAAAAGAGAAACTATACCGAAAGCCCATACCAAAGCATTTTGGTTTTTTCGTATAATAACTTTTAGCAACCGGTCAACAAACAACATATTCTCTACTGTACTTGGCGGGTGAACCTCTCTGCTCGCAGAAAAAAGAATTAACCAGAGAGGTTCCCCATAAGTCTTTCGTGCATTGTGCTTGGAAATCACGGGCAAACCCCGTAATCAAATCACGTACATGAAAGAGGTTTTACTTCCGACTCCGGGTAAACCCGATTGTCGGCTGCAAATATGTGATAGGAGAAGCGAGGAAACTACAATTATTTAGAATTATTCTAAATAATACCGGATAAAGGAATGGAACTACCGCTAAACGTATAGAATATGGTGTTTTTGGTTACCGGAGTTATGAATAAGAGAGCGATAGCTGAGTCGATTTAATTAATGTGGAAAAAGATAACATGGATAAAATAAAAAAGGCTGATGCAATTAATTGCATCAGCCTTTTAAAAGTCGGGGCGGCAGGATTCGAACCTGCGGCCCCCTGGTCCCAAACCAGGTGCGCTACCGGACTGCGCCACGCCCCGAACAATATTTTTAAGTGATCCGACAGGGACTCGAACCCCGAACCGTCAGCTTAGAAGGCTGATGCTCTATCCAGTTGAGCTATCGGACCAATCACTTCATGACGAACGGAAATTCGTTATGTCAATCTCTTCAACAAGTCAATTTCCAACGCCACTTCAACACTTTCCCCGCGATAACGCGGAGAGGGGGGGATTCGAACCCCCGGTACAGAATGACCCGTACGACAGTTTAGCAAACTATTGGTTTAAGCCACTCACCCACCTCTCCAGTGTTTTAAGCCTAAAATTCCATTTCCTCCCGGAAAAGGAATGCAAATATAAAGGTTGGCGCAAAACTTACGCAATACCAACGAAAAATTGTGTGTTTTTTTGATTGGATGACAAGATTGAGGCACTTATCCGTAAACATCTTGCTGGCCGTTTAACTAATTCGCTTGTGCGCAATACATTTGAAATTTGGTATATTGTGCCTATAACGTGCTCGCCTAAACACATTTCTAATATGGCAGCATACACTTTGGCCTGGTCATTTATTATTTCACTAAAACGTATAGGATATGGCAACTAAGATTTTTTCGAACGAGCCTGTTTCTGCTGATAAAGGGCTCGCTGTTGTACGCCTGATTACAGGCTTGTTAATGGCTTATCACGGTCTGGAAATTTTTAACCGTGAATTGATGGAAGGTTATGTTAACTGGGATGTGATTAAAGGGTTGCCCGCACCGAGGTTTATGGTTTATTTGGGTAAGGGGCTTGAGTTAGTCACAGGGCTTTTGCTGGCGGCAGGTGTTTTTACTCGATTAACAACACTTGTTATTATGATTAATATGCTGTTCATCTGTTTTTTTGTGGGCGATGGTCAGTTTTACCATGCCGATCAGCTTCCGTTCCTGTTTGTGTTGCTGGCATTGGTTTTCTTTTTTGCCGGCCCGGGAGCCTGGAGTATCCAAAACAAGCTATCAGGCAGCAAATAACATCAGCAGCATAGTCGTTAAGAATAGTTAAGTAAACGACTATGCTTGCCTGAAACTAACGGTAATATCGGTCGTCCCTTCTTTTTTGGGTAGTTCGTAATGCACCTCCGGCCATAGCCGCAAAGCCGCCTACAAGTCCACCGATTGTTGCAGTAATCACTAACAATAATGTGCTGTTTACCGAAAAAATACGGGCAACACGGTCGGTTAGCGGTGCGGCTGCCGAAGTATGGATGATCAGCGCATATAAAAACCAAAACAGCGCGATGCCCAGAAAGCCCGCCATAAAGTTTGCACGGGTGGGGACGGCAATTCCTCCAATGAATGCCGCAATAGCAATGCTCCACCACGGTAAGAAAAGTTCAAGCACAAAAGCTAATATGCCAATAACGATTAGTTGTATTAAGAATTTCATTTGCTGACAGGGTTGAGTGAAATGGTGTACAGGTTTTTTCCTTCGTGCGGGGTTTGTAAAAACGATAAAGCGAAGTGCTTGTCGGCTGTCCATGTATCAAGAAGGTTGCTGTAATAGTAACTTCCCGGATTACCCGATTGTCCGCCCGGGTAAACGCCCCAGGCTTTTATGCCTGATTTTTCTAAGCTTACTACCATCCGCCACGATGGCCCGTGTGTGCGTGCGTGTGCATTCACAATGTCGTGGTTGCCACCGTGTTTAACATGGATATTGAATGGCTCTAAACGTGCCAGATGCCCGATGTAGCTGTCTTTAAAATCGCCCCACTGCACAAGGCTGTTGTTTGGATGCTCGCTTTTCCATTTCAGAATATCCTGAACGCCCTCTTTATACGACAGACGAAGCACTTCACGGGCTGTTTCTTTTGCTTCGGTATCTGTAATATCGAAGAAGCTGAGTTCAGGTTTTTCTTTGATGAGTTTGATAGTGTTGTATGTGGTTGGCCGGGCGAGGATCACATTTGATTTATCCATTTCGTCCCAGATCATTGGCATGAGTTTATCCCACCACGCTTCGTAATACGATGCCGCTTCCGATTCGGCTGTATTAAAATAATCCCACTGTTTTAGGGCTGTATAAATACTACGCTCATCGTTGGAAAGCGAAGTCGTATCTAAATACTGTAAGAATACAGGAAGGCTTTCGGCAGCTTTCAGGTTGTAATTATCGGCCTGTAACTTCATCATGTCCTCTACGGTGATACCGGAAGACTCACGCAATACCTGATTGATCCTCCGGTTGCGGTATGCTTCCCAGTGCGATGCGGTTATGTAATACGGATAGGTTGAATCGGCCGGGTATTGATTGGCCGAACTCACAAATCCCCGTAAGGGATTTTTGTACATCACATTTTGTTCGTTGGGAATATACGCCTGCCAACCGTTTGATCGTTTGCTGCCATCCAACACAAAACGACCTTCGTTTTTTCTGCGCACCGGGTATTTGCCCTGTATGCGCATGGCCACATCGCCCGATACCGATGCAAACACAAAATTTTGTGCCGGTGTACCAAAGTGATTGAGCGCCTCCATGTAATCGTTGTGGTTTTTACTGCGGTTCAGTTTATAGAAGGTGAGTATCTCGTCAGTGCCATCGTGCGACATCCAGCGGAAAGCATAATTGCTGAGTTGATCTTTAGCGTGATAGGTTTCATCGTAGGTTACAGGCCCCCAGTGTGTATAGATAATGGTGTCGTAAAACGTTTCACCGCCACGAACCGTAAATTGCTCTACCACTTTTTCGGTATCGAGCCATTGGCCGTCTAACAGGTATTTGTTCTTTTTGGTATCCTGATAGGTGATCTTATACCAATCCACAAGATCGCGCTGGGCATTGGTAACACTCCAGGCGATGGAGTCGTTAAACCCGATAACCACTCCGGGTGCACCGGGCAACGAAACTCCCATAACGTTTACATCGGGCGTATGTAGCTGAATAGCGTACCAGATGGATGGTAAGGAAAGATTGAGGTGTGGATCGCCACATAGAATAGGCGCACCGGTAGCTGTTTTACTTCCGCTTACTGCCCAGTTATTGCTTCCGGTAGTCGGGTCGGGCGCGGGCAGTTTGCTTATGCTGATGAGCTCATCGGGTAATGCAAGCGGTACGGTATCGAGCTTGATGGCATTGAATTTCCAGTTGCCCGGATTGCTTACGATAGGATCGGTTGGCGGTTCACGGTCGGGGTACAACAGGTCAACCATTTTATCACCAAACAAGGTTAACGCATTGGTCATTTCCATGTCTTTATCACCGATGTTCAGGGTTTGTGCCATGGCCTTCAAAAGCAGGGCGCATTTTAAGGTTGTCCACGGTTCGGGTTTATAATCTAACAGCTTATACTCAATGGGCAAATCTTTGTAACGCAATGCAGCAATATATTGATTGATGCCTTCGGTGTAACGGTCAACAATGCGTTTGATTATAGGGTTTTCGAGCAACCGTTTTTCAGTTTGCCGGGCACCATAAACCATGCCGAGCCTGCGCTGCCCACGGTCGCGGTCAAGCGCCAGTTCACCTACAATTTCGGTGAGCCTGCCTGCCGCAGCGTGGGTTTGAAATTCCATTTGCCACAACCGGTAAGTGGCCGTAACATATCCCTGGGTAAAATACAGGTCATCGTCATGGTCGGCAAAAATGTGGGGAATCATCATGCTGTCGTAAACTACTGTAACCGGCCCGGTTAAACCTTGCAGGTTAAGTTCTTGATTTTGAGGCGTTGTGGCAGGTTCGATATTTTGCCAGAAACCATGTGCGGGGTCGAGGAATTTCCCCAGCGGAGGTACGGGGTTGTTTTTAATCACCCACCGGTTGTCTAACACATAGATTAACGCAACGCATACCAATGAGGCAATACAAAATTTAAGTGTTTTCATTCAGGCTTATGCTTTAGCGCCTGAATGTAAAAAGCTTTTCCTAATTTTCGGGCGTAAACAGGAAAAATTACCCTAATTCAACCGTTTGAAACAGATACTCAGCCAATACACGAAAGAGCAAATCAAGAAAGCCGGGCAAATCAGGGCCATCTTTTTTGATACCGATGGCGTGCTTACCGATGGTAAAATTATTTATGATGATACCGGTCGCGAAATCAAAGCGTTTAATGTGAAGGATGGCTACATTATCAGCCACCTGAAAAAAGCGGGTTTTGTTGTGGGTATCATCACCGGGCGTGACTCTAAAACGGTAAGCCATCGGGCAGCCGAACTCAAACTCGATTTTTGTCATCAGGGAATTGTTGATAAGCTATCGGTGTTTGAGAAATTAGTTGAGTTTCATAAGCTCAAGAAAAAACAGGTAGCCTATATTGGTGACGATATAAATGATTTAGTTACACTATCGGCTTGCGGTTTGTCGGCCAGCCCTGCCGATGGCATGAGTTATGTAAAAGCAAAGGTGGACATTGTTACACAAGCCAAAGGCGGCCAGGGTGTATTACGTGAAGTGGCCGATTTTATATTGGCCGCCCAGGGTAAACTCGAAAAAATCTTAAAGAGTAATTAATTAACGTTATGCAGGTATTTAAAGATAAAGTAACCATTGCCGATACCCTTACCGTAGGCGGTGATAAAATGGTGTTGTTTGCCGGGCCGTGTGCGGCCGAAAGTTTTGAAATTTGCAGCGAAGTAGGCGCGCATGTAAAACAATTATGCAGCGAGTTAGACATCCAGTATGTTTTTAAGTCATCGTTCGATAAGGCCAACCGTACCTCGTCAGGCTCGTACCGTGGAAATACCATGGAGGAGGGGCTTAAAATATTGTCGCGCGTAAAACATGAACTGAATTTGCCCATTGTTACCGATGTGCATGAGTCATACCAATGTGAGGAGGCGGCCACGGTAGCCGATGTATTACAGATACCGGCTTTTTTGTGCCGTCAAACCGATCTGTTGAAAGCGGCCGCTAAAACTGGTAAAACTGTTAAAATCAAAAAGGGGCAGTTTATGGCACCTGAGGATATGCAATATGCTGTTCAAAAGGTGAGGGGCGAAGGCAATCATAATGTACTGTTAACCGAACGGGGCGCCAGTTTTGGATACCATACTTTAGTGGTAGATATGCGATCGTTGCCTATCATGCGCCAGTATGCACCGGTTATTTTTGATGTAACGCATTCGGTTCAGCAACCCGGAGGCAAAGGCGGTTCATCGGGCGGGCAACGTGAGTTTGCACCATTTCTGGCACGGGCTGCGGCAGCAACCGGTATTGATGGTTTTTTTATTGAAACCCACCCAAACCCCGATAAAGCATTGAGTGATGGCCCCAATATGATTCCGTTAAAAGAAATGAAGGCTTTCTTAACCATGCTGAAAGCCCACTGGGCGTTGGGCAGGGAAAGCTTAACGGTTTAATGTAATATCATCCAACTCGAAGTTGTAGATTTCTACGTTACTGGAGTTTAATGCGCGGTCGCGGATGCGAATGCTTATCCGCCACCGTTCGCTGCCAAAAATGGATATAAACGAAGTGCTTGCCATGGCATATCGGATAACGCCCTCGGCACCTGTACCCGAATGGGCACTGCCTATGTATGGGAACCTGCCATTGTAGGTAATACAGTGTTGCGAAAAGAAATCGTATTCAACATAATTCCCGCTAATAAACCTATAAAATTTTATTTCAATATTGTAGTGGTTAGGGTTTGGCCTGTACAGCAACGGATCGTTCAATACATAAAAAACCCTGCCGGTAGCTATTTCGTTTTGGGTGTTAACCGTGCCTACCAAATTTATATCACCTGTACTTTTGCTCCTTACTTCGTACAGGGTATCGGTAATGTTGTGCGTGGCATCATTTACAAGGTTTAACGTTGACTGCACCAATATTTCGGTTTTTGTATAGTTCTTATCAACACTGATACATCGTGTAAAATCAGGGGAGGGCAGGAACCCGAACAATAGCGGATCCTGCGTACGGGTGTTGGCGGTAACAATTTTACCGGAAACTCCCTGTACATCACTTGAAGTAATTACGTTGTAGGTAAGCAACTTGCTGGGAATAATAGGTATGGTATCGCCCGAAGCGGTACCCACAAAATAGTAATCGATATGAAACGGTTTTTCCGAATCGGCCGGTACATCGGGGCGTAACCCCAGGTTTCCATCGCCATCCTGGAAATCCATCGTCAGGATCAGGGTGTCGTAATCTGCGATTGTTCCAACCGCTTTAAACTCCAGCTTGCGGAACGTGATTTTTGGTATCACACTCATCTCGGGTGCTTCAAAGCACGCACTTACCGCCACCACCGAAAAACAAAACAAAACTAACCCCTTAATAACGCGCATGATGTATTTTTGATGCCGGACAAGATACGGAACGCCCGGATAACTTGAAAAGTTTTAAATCGCTTTTATATACGCTTAACGCGCAAAACCTGCCAGATATTGCACTGCGGCTATTCCGGTTTCAGGCCGAAAAAAATCCGGTATATGCCCGTTACATTAGCCATTTGGGTATTAATCCTGCACGTGTTCACACCCTGCACGATGTGCCTTTCATGCCCATTTCTTTTTTTAAATCACAAACTATTCAAACCGAAACCTGGCAGCCCGAAAGTTTTTTTACCAGCAGCGGCACCACCGGGTTAACCACCAGTACACACTTGGTTGCCGATATGGATTTTTACCTGAACCATACCGAACGTTGCTTTGAACACTTTTTCGGGACGCTTAACCAGTATCATATTTTTGCCCTGATGCCCTCGTATTTAGAGCGGTCGAACTCGTCACTCATTGCTATGCTGCAACATTTTATAGCCCGGGGCAATTCACCCTGTTCGGGATTTTACCTGTACGAGTACGAGAAACTGTTACACGATATTGCTGCCGCCCGGAAACACCAACCCGCCCGGAAAATAATTGTATGGGGGGTGAGTTTTGCCTTGCTGGATTTGATGGAAAAATTTTCGCCCGACCTGCACGATTGTATCGTGATGGAAACCGGTGGCATGAAGGGCAGAAGGGCTGAGATTACACGACAACAGTTGCACAACCAGTTAAAGCAAGGCTTAAACGTTAAAGCGGTTTATTCGGAATATGGTATGACGGAGTTACTGTCGCAGGCGTATTCAAAAGGCGGTGAGTTGTTTTACCCTTCACCGTGGATGAAGATTTTAGTGCGCGAGGCTACCGATCCGTTTGAAAAAGGACTCATCAACCAGTCGGGAGGGCTTAATGTGATCGATTTTGCCAACCTGCATTCCATAGCGTTTATCGAAACCGAAGATGCCGGTAAGGTATATGCCGATGGTTCGTTTGAAGTGGCCGGCCGCCTCGACAACAGCGATGTACGGGGGTGTAATTTAATGGTCGAGTAACGTTTGAGCCAGACGAATGGCCGATAGCGGAGGTGGGTTTGTTTTTATTAGGAAAGAATTCTACATTTGTTAACTGTAAACCACTTGATGATGAAAAAAGTAGTTATTTTCCTCCTTTTAGCCGGATTTGTGTCAGCTTGCAGCCAATACACCTGTCCCACGTACAGCAAAAAAGAGGCTCCTGTTAAAAGATCTGCCGAGCAAAAAATCTAATACTTTAGAGGTATTTTTTGACATCATCTGCCCGGATTTCCTCTCCGGACATGATCACTAATCTTTCTACCACGTTTCTCAGTTCGCGTATATTGCCCGTCCAGCTATGCGCCTGCAATGCTTTTATGGCTTTGTCTTCAATAATCTTCTTTTTGGTTCCGTAGCTTTCCGAAATATCTTCCAGGAACTTATCTACCAGCAACGGGATGTCGTCTTTCCGGTCGTCCAGCGATGGCACTTTAATCACAATTACACTCAGGCGATGGTATAAATCTTCGCGGAAACGCTGTTCGGCAATTTCTTTTTTCAGGTCTTTATTGGTGGCGGCAATGATGCGCACGTTCACGGTAATTTCTTTTTCGCCTCCTACACGGGTTATTTTGTTTTCCTGAAGGGCACGCAATACTTTGGCTTGTGCTGAAAGGCTCATGTCACCGATTTCATCGAGGAAGAGTGTTCCGCCTTCGGCTTGTTCAAACTTACCGATGCGTTGCTTGATGGCCGATGTAAACGAGCCTTTCTCGTGACCAAACAACTCGCTTTCGATCAGCTCAGAAGGTATTGCCGCGCAGTTTACCTCGATCAGTGTGGCATCGGCACGTTTGCTTTGGGCGTGCAGGTTGCGGGCAACAAGCTCTTTACCACTGCCGTTAGGCCCGGTAATCAACACGCGGGCATCGGTAGCGCCCACTTTCTCGATCATTTCTTTTACGCTGTTGAGCGCCATCGAATCACCAACCAATTCAAAACCTTTGTTGATTTTCTTTTTCAGACTGCGGTTTTCTTCGCGCAGGGTGTTGCGTTCCAATACGTTGCGCAGGTGTATTAAAATGGTTTCGATGCTCTCGAACGGTTTTTGAATAAAGAAGTATGCCCCGCGTTTAATGCACTCCAGGGCGGTTTCTTTTGTACCGTGTGCCGATATGATAATGAACGGGGTGGTGATACCGGCTTTTTTTACACGTTCTAATAATTCAATGCCATCGATTTTGGGCATTTTAACATCGCAGAATACGATGTCGTACAAATCTTCTTCGAGTTTACGTAACGCCTCTTCGCCATCTTTGGCTTCTTCTACTTCGTGATTTTCTTCGGTCAGGATTTCGCGCAGCGATGTACGGATCGCGGCCATATCGTCAACAACTAAAATTTTTGCCATGCTGCAAGTTTATAAAAAGTGCTGATCGGTTTCAGCGTGTAAGCAATAAAAAATGCAAGCCTGTAAGCCGGGTTCTGTTTCCCGATCCCGATCCCGATAGCTATCGGGATCGGAACGGGACTCTTATCATTTATCTGGTCCCGATCCCGATAGCTATCGGGACGGGATCAATCGATCTACCCAATCATATCAGTTTGCACTATCAACGGGCCGCTGATCACTTTCGTGGATATGACCTATTTGATCTTTCAACGCGCGAGGTTTACCGTGCCCCTGTTGTTACCGCGAGGGCGGTAGGCTCTTACCCTACCTTTTCACTATCACCCCGATCCCGATAGCTATCAGGACTGGGGCTACCTGTTTTCTGTGGTACTGTCTGTCATTGTATTGTTTCCCATACAATTCCCGTATTTTCATACGGCACGCTGCCCAATGTTGCCCGGACTTTCCTCCCCGATCCCGATAGCTATCGGGATCGGAGCGATAAGACGGCTTGCATCAACAACAAAGGTAGTGAAATTGAAAGTAATTGCCTTAATGAATGTCTTTTCCGGTAAGCAAGAATTCGTAGGCATCGGCCTGGATGGCCACTTCCTGGATCGTATGTTTTACTTCGTCTTCCTGAGCACCTTCGGTAGGGAAGGAGGACTCTATTTTCAGGAACCCTTCGTCTAATACAACTTTGCTATAATCGAAGGCGGCACTTTTTTCAAGAAGTGCTTTGAGTTCGATGCCGGGATGGTATTCGCATACTTTCGATGAAAGTAAGGCCCGTTGTTTTCCAGATCGCTTGCTGGTTGTTGTGGTCAGGATAACGGTCTGAAAACGGCCGTCCGACAACGGAACGACAATGATAGATTTGGCATTATCGTACTCGGTAAACTGGCCATCGATCTGGCTGGCGTATTGTTTGGCAAAGGCTGAGATGTTCATACAACTTGGGTTTGGGAAATCAAAATATGAAAAGTTGTTGGTAAATGGCAGCTTAGGGGTCGAAAAAATTTGAATTTGCACAATTATCTGTCCTGTTCATCTTTTCTAACGCCCGTGGTATTGGGCAATACCGGTACAGAAGGGTTGTTGTTTGGCTCATTCTCTTCATCTTCGGTGGGTTCGGTATTTTTGTTCCGGTTGCGTGCCCAGATGTCTTTTAGTTCGTTGAAGCTGGTGGTGTAGAGCAAACTTACGCCTGTTGTGATGGCGTTTTGCGAGTTCAGGTTGGTGTTTACCGGGTTTACGTTGGTACGGCTGTACATTTTTACTTTAAACTTACCATCGGCTGTCAATAAGTAATCGATTGTCCAGTCGCCAATGGCCGAAGAATAGTTGTTTTGTGTGTTGGGGTTAACCGAGCCGCCTCCGGTTGTAGTGGTTGTACCCTGGTTGCCAAAGGTACCATCGCGCGTAATGCGCAGGCGACCATTTAATAATGTATAGGACAAGCGCAACTGGAACGCATTAAACGATTCCTGATCCATGCTGGCTAAGTCCAGATCAATTTCTAAGTTATTGTCCACCTGGCTCATCCAGTAACTAAGCTGGTTCGAGAACAACTCACTCACACTGCTTACTAACGAGCCGCTGGTGTTAAACGATTCGGCAGGCGAAAATTTGCGCAGCACAATAAGGCTGAACACCTGGCGCTTTAGTTCTTGCTCGTCTAACCGGCTTTTAAAGCTTTGGAAAAGATCGGTGAGGTTAAAAGTTTGGCTGCCTCCGCTGTTGGTTGTGGCGGTAATGGTTTTGGGCAGGTCGTTGGCCACAATGTCGAAATCAATCTGAGGCGTGAGCATCGGCCCGTCTAATTTCAGCATCACTTTTACCGGGTACTTTCTGCGCACCTGTGGGGCGTTCAGAATATTAACATCGGTAACGGGTAGGATAGGCCCAAAGGATGCCAACTGGTTATACGATGCATTGATTTTCATTTGTCCCTGGTACGGATCGCCATACCAGGTAATGCTGCTGCCGTTTTCAATCTTAAATTCTTTGTTGATGATGTCGTACAGAGTGAAGTTATAACCGCCTTCGGTAAAGGTTACGGGGCCAAACATATTAAACTCGCCTTTGGTATCTAACTGGAGCTTGATTTTTCCGTTGCCCCGCCCGTGTATAATATCGCCCGATTTCAAATCGAAAATAATTTCGCAGTAGGCATCGGGCGTTACATCAAGGTTGAAATCAAACGTAATGCCGGTAAGATTGATTTTTTTGGTAACTGTTTCGGTTATTTTTTGCTGATACAGTGAATCAGAGAAATTAACAAACGTGATGAAGTCTTTTCGTTCAACGGATGTTGTACCGGCAATGGGTATGGATACACGGGTATTTTTTCGCGTAGTGGCATTGGCCGTGATTTTTAAATTAGTAAGCGGGCCGGTAAACCTAACATCGCCTGAGCCAAAACCCTGTCCGTAAAACAAACTGTTATCGCGGGCGGTTGTGTTCAATAGTTGAAAGTTATCGAACGAAGCATTCAGGTTAATGCTTAGCTGGTTAAAGTTGAGGTGGTTTATCTCGCCCTCTACTTTGGCTTTGTTTCTGAACATATCGGTGAGCTGAATGTTCCTGAAATAGATGGCATCCTGCCGTAAACCGATAAACCCGGCAACCTGATAGGTGGTTTTCAGGTAATCGATCATCAGTTTACCATCGTGTATTTCACCTTCGCCCCGTATTACAGGTTTCGCTAATGTGCCGGTAATGGTATATAAACCCGAAAGCGTTCCTTCAATATTGCTGAAGATGTCGGTTAAAAACGGTTCAACAATTTTCAGATTAGTTTTTTGCAGATGTGCTTTAACGTTGAGGGCATCTTCGGTAACGTACGGATCGTAAGTTCCGGTGCAATCTACAATACGAGTGCCTAAACGGTCAACCAGAAACTCAACATTGAATTTTCGCTCGTCTGTATGCCAGTTATTGTTACCTGTAATATCGCCTACTAAAAAATTATTGACTTTAAGACTGTTAATGGTGAGGTTGTTCTGCAACGTAGGCTGGGCATATACATCGCGTACAGTTAAACGGGCATTAACAATGCCATCTAATTCGTACAAGGTAATACTGTTGGTGGTGGTGAGGTCGAAATTTTGTACGGTAAGTATCAGTTCGCGCAACGGGTTGTCCGAAACACGACCGTTTAAACTGATCAATTGATTTTCGTTCGACCAGGCAAAATCGTGAATATTCCATTCACGGCCTTTTACCGCAAGACTGTTGTTGTTGTGAATGCTCCAGGTTTTTTCAAGTAACTGGATTTTTGATGTAGGTAACAGCCGGATGTGTGTGCTGTCGGCAAAGTCGATTGAGCCGTTTAACCGCACATAGTTATTGCGGGCCTGCTGATCGAGGTTTACCTGAAAATCGATGTGATCTTTATTCCAGATGGCTTCGGTTACCAAGTTTTGCGTAAACAGTTTATTGGTTTGCTGTTTGGCCGATGAAACATACAGCATAGCAAGGGCAGTGGTACTGTCGGATATTTTCGAAGCGTTTATTTCAATTTCGGTGTTCAGAAAGAGTGTATTGCCGTAGGTAAGCGAATCGATGTGCGTAAAAGCACTTAATAAATTGGTGTTGCCGCTTTTAAAGTGTCCGTCAATGGTAATGTTTTTGGCGGCATCCAGCTTTAGTGTTAATAAGCTGGTTACGGGTTGTATGTCTTTTAACCGGATGGTGAAGTTGGCCGAATAGTCGCCCGGGCGCTGGTTTTTTGCTGCATAATATTCGGTGAGTTTTGCTTTGTTGTTTTTAATGTTGAGCACAAACTCTTTTACCAAAACAGGGATGTCGCGGAAAAGCGAGGTAAATAAATAATCGCCATCGATGCGGGCATCAACAACTTCCGACTGTAAGTGAATGGAACGTTGTGTATTATTGCGCGAAGCCGAAACCGTTAAATCGTTTTGCCGCAGCCATTGATCTTCATAGTTGAGTGTGAGTTTCTTTACGTGTGCTGTTCCGGTTAGGCTGTCTAAGTGCAGCCCTTGCATATTAACATCGACTTCGGCCTGTATAAAAAAATTATTTTTGGCAATGTTGATCTTATCTAAGTTCAGGGTATCGATTTTCGCCTGAATGTTGATCAGGTTTTTATTGGCACGTAAGTCAATCGATCCTTTGGCCGTAGCCTGAACGTTTCGGTCTTTAATGGTGGCCGTTCCGCTAAAGAACTGCGAAGCAAAACGAGCATCGGTTTTAATATTTTGGTAATTGTACTTTTTAATACCTACCGATTTAATGTTGCCCACTAATGTAAAGTTGGCTGTATTGCGCGAAAAACCAGAACCGCTGATGCGCCCGTCTAACGATATTTTTTGAAAATTGGTAGTATCGTTCAGGTATTGGCCTAAATCGAAATTGATCAAACTGAGCTGCCCTTTGTAGGATGACCGTTCAAAAACTTTTTCATCAATCTTTAGGTTAATGTCTGAAGTGATCATCCCTAAATTGTTTGAGAAATTACCCTTCGCTACAAAGTCGGTCGGGTAACCTAAAAACTCACCCTGTAACGAAAGCGTACCCAAAGGGGTGAGGCGTTCAAGCGTAGCATCATCCAACACAAACGAAAGATCATTGAAACTCACCCGCGAGTTTTTAAGTTTCAGTTGAATAAACGTTTCACTTACATCGGGCAGCCCCTCCATCGCAACCGATCCCTGTAAAAGCGTATTGCCCGATTGTATTTCCATATCCGACAACCTGAAATCGTTAACACTGCCACGGCCTGTTCCACTTACCGTTAAGGGCAAATGTAAACGCTTCGCTTCGGAGGCAAATAGGGCCAGATCGTTCGGGTAAATAATTGTTTTATCAAAATGTGCGTTGATGTGAACCTTCGTTACAAACTCGCTGAGGTCGGCATGGCTGTCGTAATGAAAAACCACCGTATCGGAAATGGTGCTTTGGCCAGCTTGCAGGTGTATGCCTTTAAACTCCATAGCCTTTTGTGAAATCCGAAAGAAAGTAGAAAGGTTGTTGATGCCAAATTTCGTTTTCTCATCGTGGGCTATCAGCGAGTTTACGTTAAACTCAACGGTATCGCCCAGTACCATAAAATTCTGAAGCTGCGCTTCGGCAACCGATACAGCGAAGTGATGGTAGTCAAAACCCTGAAGGCTGTCTAACCCGGTATTATCAAGCGCAAACCAGCTTCTTTCAACATACGCTTCGCCAATGTTAATTTTTGGGTTTCCGCCCGTGCCGCCCGCAGAACTATATTGCTCATTAATCTGGTTTACAAAAACGTTAATGTTGAAACTTTTAGCGGTGTCGTGTTCGGTAATGCGTGTAAAATAAACCCGGGCGCTGTCGATATACACGCCATCGAAGTTGATGTTTTTACCATCGAGCAGTGTAGATATTTTGTAGTTCAGGCTCAGCAGGCCAATCTCGAACATTTTGTTGTGTTCGGGGTCTTCAACAACCACTCCGCTAAGTTCAAGCCGGTCGAACCACGAAAAGCGGATGTTCTGAACCGTGGTTTTGAACCCGACCACTTCTGAAAAGTTACCCAGAAAACGGTTGGCCAGCATACGCTGAACAGGCGTGAGCTGGAGCGCTAACAGACTGGCAATAACGAGAAAGAGCAGGCTGGTGATAGAATATACCAGTATTTTAACTAATCGATTTTTAATACCTTGCAGGTTCATTTACCCATGAGTGCGAAAATCCTTGCCATTGAGTCATCGTGCGATGAAACATCTGCTGCCGTAATTTTAAACGGCAAAATACTCAATAATGTTATTGCCACGCAGGCAGTACACCAAAAATATGGTGGTGTAGTGCCCGAACTGGCTTCGCGTGCGCATCAGCGAAACATTGTTGCCGTGGTGGATGAAGCCTTGCGCGAAAGCGGTGTTGATAAACGTGAACTTGATGCCATTGCTTTTACCCGTGGCCCCGGGTTGATGGGCTCGTTGCTGGTGGGTGTATCGTTTGCCAAAGGGATGGCGCTGGCCTTGCAAAAGCCGTTGATTGAAGTGAACCACATGCAGGCGCATGTACTGTCGCATTTTATCGATGAGCCTAAACCGAAGTTCCCGTTTTTGTGTTTGACCGTAAGCGGAGGGCATACGCAAATCATTGTGGTGCGCGATTATCTTGATATGGAAGTGATTGGCGAAACGCAGGACGATGCCGTGGGCGAAGCGTTTGATAAGGCCGCAAAAATTATGGGATTGCCCTATCCCGGTGGGCCGTTAATTGATCGTTACGCGCAACAGGGAAATGCCAACGCATACCGGTTTTCGCAAACCGATATGCCGGCTCTTGATTTTTCGTTCAGCGGAATTAAAACGGGTTTCTTATATTTCATTCGTGATGCGAAAAAGAAAGATGAAAATTTTGTCGAGCATAATCTCAACGACATCTGCGCAAGCATTCAACAACATTTGGTTACGATGCTGTTGAAAAAATTAGAAGCGGCCAGCGAACAAACCGGTATCACCGAAATAGCCATAGCAGGAGGGGTGTCGGCAAATTCGGGGTTGCGAAAAAACTTACAGACGCTTGCCGTGAAACGAAACTGGAACGTATATATACCCGAATTTCAATATTGCACCGATAACGCTGCCATGATTGCCGTTGCTGCACATTATAAATATTTAAAAGGTGAGTTTTGTAGTATCGATGTGTCGCCATTGGCACGTATGCCGCTTTAACATTTATTTATACTTATTATGAAAGCCATTTTTCAACCGGGCGATTGCAAACAAATAACGTATCGGGTTAACGAAACCGATGTGGCCGCTTTTAACAACGAAGTGGTACACCGTGTATGTTCTACGTTTGCTCTGGCGCGCGAAATAGAATGGGCTACCCGGCAGTTTGTATTGGATATGCGCGAACCGCACGAAGAAGGTATTGGCACGCAATTGGTTATTGAGCATAAAAGCCCGGCTTTTGTAGGCGATACCATTGTGTTTGATGCGTATGTGGATAAAATCGACAAAAACGAAATTGTGTGTTCCTTTGAAGCAACCGTGAATGGACGTATCATTGCAACCGGAAAAACAGGGCAGAAGATTCTTGCCCGTGAAAAAATCAAAAAGATTTTTACGCCCCCTGCATGAGTAAACGATTTTCGAACGATATTAACATCCGCAACCGTCAGGCCGGGTTTGAGTTTGAATTGCTTGATAAATACGTGGCCGGAATGGTATTGCGCGGTACCGAAATAAAATCGATTCGCGAAGGCAAAGTAAGCCTGCAAGAGGGTTTTTGTTATTTCAACGATGGCGAATTGTTTGCCAAAGGGATAACCATTAATCCGTACGCGCAGGGCACGTATTATAACCATGAGGCACAACGCGAACGAAAGCTGCTCTTAAAAAAGACGGAACTTGCCAAACTTAAAACGAAAGTTGAAGAGAAGGGGCTTACGATAATTCCGCTGCGGTTGTTTATAAATGAACGCGGTTTGGCTAAATTAGAGATAGCGTTAGGCCGTGGAAAAAAACTTCACGACAAGCGCAATTCTATAAAAGAACGTGATGCTAAACGCGAATTGGATAAACTAAAAATTTAACGGACACTGAACAAAACAATAAATTTATCCCCTTTGAACAACGACTCTATTGATTTTGGCGTTTGCAGGCTGAGCCTGATACCGGTACGGGCCGAAGCTTCCGATCAGGCCGAACTGGCTACCCAGTTTTTGTTTGGCGAGCATTACGAAGTGCTTGCATGCAGTAAAGATGAAAAATGGGTACGCATAAGAAATCATTACGATGGCTATGAAGGATGGATCGATGCCCGGCAGCACCACTCCATTACGTCTGAGCATTTTGAGTACATCAATCAGGCCGAGTTTAAAATTGCCACCGATGTAACCACCAGTTTGTTGTATAATAAAGTGCCCCTCACTATTTTAATGGGTAGCATTATCCCTATATCGGTGTCAGAGCTTTTCCGTATGGAAGAACAGTTTGCGTTTAATGGTGAAGCGAAAAGCTTAGGTCAAAAGCGTGATGTGGAGTTTGTGAAGTTAATAGCTAAAAAATATTTGAATGCCCCATACTTATGGGGAGGTCGCAGTCCTTTCGGAATTGATTGTTCAGGCTTTGTGCAGATGGTGTTTAAGCTAAGCGGTTATAAGCTGTTGCGCGATGCATACCAACAGGCCAAACAAGGTAAGGCCATTGCGTTTAACGAAGCGCAGGCCGGTGATCTCGCATTTTTTAAAAACGAAAAAGATAAAATTGTTCACGTGGGCATTCTGTTGGGTGAAGATAAAATCATCCATGCATCGGGTAAAGTGCGCATCGATAATTTAAGTGAACAAGGTATCGTCAACTCCGAAACAAAAGCCTTAACCCATACCTTCGCACACCTGCGCAGGGTACTTGCCGACTAAAATGTTGCGTTAAAGCCGCCTGATATAGTTGTATCTCTGTAAGGTAACCACTATCTTACACGCTATGAACAACCGCGTATTGGTACTGAACCAGGACTTTAGCCCGCTTATGGTGTGCTCGGTCGAACGCGCCTTCATATTAGTTTACCTGAATAAAAGCGAATTGATCCGCCCGGCTAACGGGCACAAGATACACTCGGTAACCCGCACGTTTCCAATGCCATCGGTTATCCGGTTAAACCGTTATGTGAATGCACCGTATAAAGGCGTAACGTTAACCCGTCAGAATATTTTTAAGCGCGACAATTTTGAATGCCAGTATTGTGGTACCCGTAAAGATTTAACCCTCGATCACATCATACCCACATCAAAAGGCGGTATGCATACGTGGTCGAACTTAGTAACGGCCTGTAAAAAGTGTAACGCCCGAAAAGGCAACCATACACCCGAGCAAGCCAATATGCCCCTGCGCAAAAAGCCGCACAAGCCAACCTATGCGCTTTTCTTAAAAGAACTTTCCGGTCACTTTGGTAACGAGTGGGATGAGTATTTGGAGGTGAACTGAAGTGAGTTTGTAATAATACAATGCTTCATACATAGATGTTTGTTGCGTTGATGTGTTAGGATTATTGTAATGTGCAAATAACCCCACGATCTGCATCATGTTAAATCTCACAGCATTCGAGCCGTCATGCCATCTTAAACCGTACGTTCAGCGGTACATTCTTACAGAAGGCCACATCCCAAAAGGTACTGAGTTACGCCACTTGCTTATCCCCGGCATTACAGAGATCGTTTATTTTAACCTGAGCGAAAACCCCCAAACATTTGTGCGGCCCGGTGCCGAGGCGGTTATAAAAAACGGCTTTGTGGCCGGGCAGCTATCACAGGCATTCGAGGGGATTTTTAGCGGGCACGTAAAACTGTTAGGCATACACATGCACACACCGGCAATGTACCAATTGTTTGGTGTGCCGGTTAAACTGATGCTGAACGGTGGGCTGCAACTCGAAGATGTAATCGGCAGCAAGGCCACTCACCTTTGTCACGAAATACAGGATATGAAATGCATTTCGCTGGTTATTAAAAAACTTGAAACGTTTCTTACCGGGTTGCTGCGCAATACTAAAATTACTGCACACAGTGTATTGCTTGGTTCGCTCGATGCCATTGTTAACGCTAACGGCAACAGCGTGGTAAAATGTTTGGCCAACGACAACAACATATCCATACGCACATTGCAAAAGATATTTTTAAACCATGTAGGGCTTACTCCGAAAGAATACAGCCGTATGTACCGTTTCGGTGAAGTAATACGGGCGGTTAATGCCAATAAATTTTCGTGGCGGTATGCCGTAGAGCATCTTGGCTTTTACGATCAGGCACATTTTTTAAACGATTTTAAAAGCATTACCGGGTTAAGTCCTTCCGACTACCTGCAACTGCACCCGTTCGTGAACAAGTTCATTACCGATTACAAGTAAAGCATAACTGTTATGCAGTTGTGTTGATGCTATAGAGATATAGCGTTGTGTATCCCGCAAAATCAGCGTTATGCATGCTCAAACAATAAACAGATATTCATGTTTTGCATATTTATTTAACAATGTGGTAAAAAAAATATAAGACATATCCGTTAAAAAAATAACGCTCACACACCGTGGTTCGCATTTTTACAATACTTAACAATATACTGCGGTTATATTTGTTTGATTTATTAAGATATATTGTAACTTAGCTATCCATAAACAACCTAACCCTTACAAATGATGAAGAAGTTATTAACTATTCTGTTTGTTTTTGCAATGTATTATGCCGGTGCACAGGGGGTGCCCGGAACATTATCCTACCAGGGCATACTCATGCAGAACGATGGTATTACCCCGATAGCCGATGGTTCACATGTAATTGATTTCAGATTTTACAACACAGGCGGTACGCAGCTTAACCTTCGCAAGGTTACTGTTCAAACAAAAAAGGGATTGTTTACCTGCGTAATTGGTACAGATGCTGCGGGCGATAACCGGGTGTTTGACCCTACCGAAATGAATATACTTAGTTCACAACAGGTGAATATGGGCATTGCGGTTGACGGAGGCGCTGAAATGACTCCCCGCACACAGCTTACCCCGTCTATGTATGCCTATAGAGCCAAGTATGTTGAAGAAAACCCCTTTAGCGGCCCCGGGCCTGTTCCTCCGGGCGGCATCATTATGTGGTCAGGCTCGCCAACAGCCATACCGGACGGTTGGTTGTTGTGCGATGGCGAAAACGGTACACCCGATTTAAAGGGCCGTTTTATTGTGGGCTATCAGTCAGGTGCTGCCACAACGCCAGAAGATGTTACAACGGGTAAGCAGATTAACTACGGAAAGGTAGGCAACACGGGTGGTACTCACGTGCATACATTAACAATAAATGAGATGCCAAGCCATAATCATAATGGAAACACAGGCAGTACAGCGACTAGGACAAAACACTGGGAAAGAAAGTTTTTGTTGGGAGACATGGGAGCTTTAGGGTGGAATAGCGATAATGAAAGCCATAGTCACTCTATTCCTTCACAAGGCGGTGGTGAATCACACGAAAACCGCCCGCCTTATTATGTGCTGGCGTTTATTATGAAAAAATAACAGAAGTCAATTATCAGGTAGTAGGTTACAATTAACTGATAACAATTAACTGAACAAAAAACGATAAACCAACATCGCATGAAACATATTTTACTCTTGTGTTTGGTATTAACGTGTGTGTTGCCGTGTAGTGCGCAGGTTATTTTATTCCAGTCGGCAGGGGGCGGGGGTGTTACCCCTTCGCAAGCCGATAACGGAATACTTACGCATGTTGGCGCGGTAGGCAACGCATTGATACAGGCAAGCGGTACCAACAACAGCCGGGCAGGTTTTTTTTGGGCGTATATCGACTGGCGCCCGGCAGCCCCATCCATAACCCTTGACGTGCAATCGTCCTCTAATTTTTATGTGAACTGGAACGCCATACCCGATGCCACCGGGTATAAGTTAGATGTTTCTAAAAACAATACGTTTAGCTCGTTTGTAGAGGAGTATAATGGCAGAAACATACCAACTACACCGCCCTTACAGTTTAATGTTACCGGCCTTGAGTCGAGCACACAATATTATGTACGGATGCGTGCGGTTAATGCCAATGGCGAGTCGCCCAATTCGGTGTGGAAACCCGCTACCACGTTATCGCAGGGAGGCTCGGTCTTGACTATTGGCGCGGTTGCCCAAGCTCCGCAAAGCAATGGCACACAGCTTTCTGTAACCCTCAGCGGGGGCGATGGTGCGCGTACGGTAAAATTTTATTCAAGAGGCATACGGGGCAATGCGTTTTCACAAACCATTGTTAACTCTGCATCAGATGCCTATCAGGTTACTGTTCCTCATACCGATCTGGATGAGCTTGGCCTTGAGTTTTATTTTACGGCAGAAGACGCAACAGTTGGAACACCAAAACGCTCACCTGAAATCAATAATGCATACACCTACAAACCCATCCCCACCAACACCACATTAAACCTTCCCTTTGGCGGAACGGTAGGCGATTACCGGATTATATCCTTGCCATACATTGTGGCAGGCGCCAATGCCAATGCAGTCAGCAACATATTTGCTACACTATTGCCGTTCGATAAAACCTTATGGCGTTTGGTAAACTGGAACGGCAACAGTTATAACGATTTCACCGGCACCATGGCCACAGGTCAGGGCTATTGGTTCAATGCCCGCGCACAACACACCATAACATTAGGCGAAGGCACGGTATCGCAAAATAACCAGTCAAAACCTTTTGAGCTGTCACTGCGGCAAGGCTGGAACATGGTTTCCACCCCGTGGCCGTTCACCATAAGCTGGGATGATGTACTCGAATACAATGGCAACCCTGCCGTGGGCGATTACCATGTGTTTAATGGCACAGGCTACACCACAAGCGATAACCTTGAACCCTGGAAAGGCGGTTTTGTGCAGTCCGATAACGCAATAACCTTACAGATACCCGTAGTTTTCGGTACACCGGGCGGCCGCAAAGGTCTGCGCGAACAGTTTACCTCTCTTCCGGGCGAGGGTAACTGGCTGTTGCCGCTTACCATTAAACAAGGCGGTTTTGAAAACACCCTTACCGCCTTTGGTATGCACAGCGAAGCCAGCGAAAGCAAAGACCGATTTGATGCCGTAGCCCTGCCACGCTTTATGGAATATGTTGACCTGACCACCACCCGCGAAGACAGCTTCATTCCGTACCTCATGCGCGATGTGGTTCCGTTGCAGGAACAATACGTGTGGCCGTTCACCCTCGATGCCAGCGGCAACGAACCCGTAACCATACAATGGAACAACGAAGCCATACAAAACAGCAAAAGCCAGTTGTTGCTCTACGATGCAGCCGCAGGCAAGCTTACCGATATGCGCACCACGGCAACCTATACAACACCCAACGGCAGCAACCGGCAATTGCAGTTTATCTTCAACACCGGTGAGCGTTATGCCGGCAACCGCGAGCTTGGCAAAGCGTACCCCAACCCGTTTATCAAAGAAATAAACCTGCCGGGTTATTTGCACACTGCCGAAGGTCAGGCAACCGTAACGGTGAGCATCATCGGCCTTACAGGTGTAGAAGTTCACAATGAGAAAATCGTTACATCAACAACAGGACTGTTACAACCCGTATGGGATGGCACAAACAGTAACGGGTTTAACCTTCCTCCCGGAGTGTATGTGTATAAAGTGGTGTTCAACAGCGGCAAGCAAAGCTATGTGAGCATGGGTAAAATCGTGAAACAATAACCAATTACAAATTAACAATGAACAGGCTTATGAAAACACACCATTACCTGATGCTATTGCTGTTATTGGTTACCGGCACGGTGAGTGCCCAGCAACTGTTGGTGAAACAGGTAGAACTGCATGGCGAGCAGATAATTTTCCATTACAGTTTGTCCGATACAATTCCCGGCAGGGGCTATTCCATTAACCTGTACGCCTCACGCGACAATTATGTGAACCCATTAACACGTGTAAGTGGCGATTTGGGGCTTGAGGTAAAACCGGGTAACAACCTGAAAGTTGTCTGGAACGCCAAAGAAGAACTGGGCGCATCGTTTACGGGACAGGTTTCGGTAGAGATACGCGCCCGTGCGTACATACCGTTTATCCAGTTCGATGGTTTTGAGAAGATCAAACGGGGCAAGCCTAAAGAAATAACGTGGCGCGGAGGCAAGAGCCAGAACATACTGAACTTCGAGCTTTACAACCACAAAGACGAGAAAGTGCATACGTTCGCCAACATCCCATCGGGGCCGGGGCATTACAATATGTTTATCCCAACCGAGATAAAGACAGGGAAAGATTACCGGTTTAAGATCGTTGACAGCAAGAACAAAGACCAGGTAGTGTTCAGCAATAGGTTTACCGTAAAACGCAAAGTACCATTAGTGCTGTTTGCGTTGCCGGTGGTGGCCGCAGGCGGTGCAATAGCGTTTATGGGCGGGGGTGAAGGTGGGCTTGGTGAGATACCCGATCCGCATGATAAGCCCTAAAATTATCAATGAACAATTTACAGATGCCAGTCACCGGTAACCGGTGACTGGCATCTGGCAACCTGAAACCCGCTTAACTATGAAAACAAAAATTCTACTACCAACCCTGTTGATATTCGTAGCGAGTATTGGCCTCACTGCCCAAACCCTTTCGTGGAAGAGCAGCGACATCCATTTAGACTACAAACAACCTGCAAAGACCACGACCTTGCCCGACATCACGTGGGTATCGCCCGCGATGGACTACTCCAGTATTTTTGAGGGCAAAATTGTTGTTCGTGCCACCATCGGGTCGGAAGTAAACCTTACCAACTTAAAATTAGTGCTGGGCAACAGCAAAACAAACGAAGTTATATCCGAGAAAACGTACAACGATGCAAAGGGAACGGTGTATGCGGTAGAGCAGCCGATCACCCTTGTGCATGACGGTATGTTTTATATCGAGCTTACGGCCACCAACGAAACAGGCGGCACGGTATCGGGCAGGCGCAGCATCATTGCCGGGAAAGATGCGCTGGATTATATCGCTGCCGACCGCAAAGATTATGCGTTGATCTTCGCCACTGATAATTACGATAACTGGGGCGATCTGGTCAACCCGGTCAACGATGGCCAAACCATCGCCAAAGAACTGAAAGAAAAATACGGCTTTGAGGTAGAGATCGTAACCAATGCCGAGTACGAAGAAGTTTTCGAAAAATTACGCGACTACAACGAACGTAACTTCAAACCACAAGACCAGCTTTTGGTTTTCTTTGCGGGGCACGGCATGTTTGATGACACCTTTGGCGAGGGTTACGTGGTGGCGAAGAACTCGGCCGCCAACGATAAATCGCGTGCCTCGTACATTTCGCACGCGCGGTTGCGTGGTATTGTTGACAACATACCGTGCCGGCACGTCATGCTGATGATGGACGTTTGCTTTGGCGGAACGCTGGATCCCGTTATTGCCAGGGCACGTGCAGCCTCACCCGATGAAGTTTCGGAGCGCGAGATGCTGGCGCGCAAGTTTTCGTATAAAACCAGAAAGTATTTAACCTCAGGTGGTAAAGAATATGTATCGGATGGTATTCCGGGCAAACACTCGCCCTTTGCGGCCAAGCTGATCGAATCGTTGCGCAGCTATGGCGGAGATGACAGGATACTGACCCTTGCTGAACTACAAGTAAATATGGAAAAGCTCAAACAGGTACCACGCTTTGGTTCGTTCGGGGCTGATGAAAAACTCAGCGACTTTGTGTTCGTGGCGAAAACTAACTAAGTCTGGCCGGAGGTCTGGCATTGTTAAAACCTCATCGTAAACACTGTTTTTACATCAGGCTCCGACTCAACTGTTAAAGTACCGTTGTGCAGTTGCATGATTTGCCGGGAAAGGCTTAAACCGATGCCTGAACCTGTTTTTTTGGTGGTATAGAAGGGTACGAAAATACGTTCGATAGCTTCGGGAATAATGCCCGTGCCGTTATCCGTTACGTCAATTTTTATGTGTGAACCATCGTAATATCCATGCAAATCAACTTGTGCATCTTCGCGGTGTGCAACGGCTTCGGCAGCATTCTTCAGCAGGTTGATCAGCACTTGCTCAATCATTTCTTCATCGGCCTGAATGGTGAGGTATTCGGAGTTACATTCGACATGAAAGGCAATGCGTTGGATTTTCATTTCCTGGCGCATCAGCATAGCTACCTTATCGATCAGGCTCTTGAGCCGGATGGTCTTTAACCGGGGGTTAGGCAGCGAGGTGTATTCGCGGTAAGCATCGATAAATTTAATCAAGCCTTTGCTCCGGTTTTCAATGGTGTTTAACCCTTCTTGTAAATCTTCGGCACTTTCGGTTTTAAGTTCGTAATGATTGTCTTTTTGTATAAGGTCGTAGTGCAAAATATCTTTAAGGGTAGAAGTAAGCGATGAAATGGGCGTAATGGAATTCATGATCTCGTGCCGTAAAACGCGGGTGAGGTTTTGCCAGGCTTCGAGTTCCTGTTTCTGCAATTCGGGCTGAATGTTTTGCAGCGTAAGCAGCGTTACATCGGCTCCGCGAATGCGCAATTCGGTAGCCTGAATGGTAAGGCTGAACTCGTTGGCATCTTTATAAAGCGAACTTTTTCCCGGCAGCGTTGTGGTAAGGATGTGGTGAAGTTTGTAGTTTATTTCTTTAAGCTCATGAATGTTTTTGATGTTTTGCACCTGAATGAATTTCCGGGCGTTCATATTAATCAACTGAACTTCGCCCTCGGCATCGAACGAAAGAATGCCCGTGCGCACCTGTTGCACTACGGTGTTCAGGTATTGCCAGTGTTCTTCTTTTTCGGAACGTGCCTTACGAAAAGCTTCCAGCACTTCATTGAATGAAACATTCAGTTCCTTAAAGCTTTTGCCTAATTTGTTATCGGCAGCAAAGCCCGATGAAAAATCGGAATATTTAACCGACTCTAAAAACCGGGTGAGCTTGCGGTTAGTCTGGCTCACAAACTGAAAAAGCCCGATCAGTTGAAATACGATCGCCAGGCCAAGTAAGATGCCCGCAAAAAGCATATTCGTTTTGCCGATCATGAATACGGCTAACGAAATGGTAAGGGCAAGAAATAATGTGCGCAGTATAACCCGCGACCGGAAATCTTTTAACATGGTGTTTAAACGCAATACTTAGGCAAGATGTTTTGCCGATCTGTTTAGTTCTCGTATGCAAAGTACCGAATCGGCAGCATACTTACAGTCCGTATTTTTCGAGCCTGCGGTATAACGAAGAACGGGTGAGGCCCAACTCAGTTGCCGCCTGCGTAATGTTGCCGTTGTATTTTTTTAGCACCTTGCGGATGAGCAGTTTTTCTACTTCTTCCAGGTTGTATTGCTCTAAGCTTAACTGCCCGTCTTCTTTATTGTTGGCCGGGGTAAAATTGAAATCTTCGGGTTGGATAACGCTGGTGTTGCTCAGGATTACCGCTCGCTCAATGGCGTGCTGCAATTCGCGGATGTTGCCCGGCCACGGATGTTTGTGCATGCGAGTCATTGCGCCTTCGCTGATTTTGTTTACATTTTTTTCGTACTTCACTGCGTAATGTTTCAGAAAGTGTGCGGCCAGCAGGGGAATATCTTCGAGGCGATCGCGCAAGGGTGGTATTTCAACTTCGATGGTGTTGATCCTGTATAATAAATCCTGCCGGAAACGGTTTTCTTTAACCATGTCGTATAATGGCATATTGGTGGCGCAAATCAACCGGATGTTAACGGGCGTGTCTTTGTTTGCGCCCACACGGCTTACTTTCCGGTTTTGAAGCACCGTTAAGAGTTTCGCCTGCAACGGCATCGACAGGTTGCCGATTTCATCTAAAAACAATGTGCCGTTATTGGCTAACTCAAAACGTCCGGCACGGTCTTCTTTGGCATCGGTAAAAGCGCCTTTTTTATGTCCGAAGAGTTCGCTTTCAAAAAGTGTTTCGGTAATAGACCCTAAATCGACCCCTACAAAGTTTTCGCTTTTGCGCGATGAGTTCCGGTGGATGGCACGTGCTACTAATTCTTTGCCGGTTCCGTTTTCGCCTAACAATAAAACATTGGCATCGGTGCCGGCTACGCGGTCGATGGTTTGAAATATTTTTTGCATGGAATTGCTTTGACCGATAATTTCGCTGAACCGGTCGTTCATAGCCTGGTTGATTTCGTGGTTCTTGATTTTTAACGTTTCCACTTCATCGCGCGACTCGCGTAACCGCATGGCCGAAAACAGGGTAGCTAACAGTTTTTCGTTTTCCCAGGGCTTTAATACAAAATCGGTAGCCCCGGCTTTAATGGCTTTCACGGCCATTTGTACATCGCCATAAGCGGTAATCAATACAACAACCGAAGAAGGATCGATCTGTAAAATTTTTTCGAGCCAGTAATACCCTTCGCTGCCGCTGCTCACATCTTTGGTAAAGTTCATGTCTAACAAAATCACATCGTAATCTTCGTTGTTGAGCAGGGCGGGTATGGCCTCCGGGTTTTTTTCGATGTCCACTTGGGCGAAGTGCCGTTTCAAAAACATTTTGGCTGCCTTCAGCAAATCTTCGTTATCGTCAACAATTAAAATTTTACCATGCTTTTGTTCCATGATCGATCATTTATGTCCGTTATTGAACTTACCTGCCGTTCACGCTGGCAAAACTGATACCGAAAGCAGGCACGTGTTAAATCTGTTTAAATTGGCCGGATACAGGCGCAAAGGTACGAAGTTCGTGTCCGCATGCGAACACTTACGTTCAGATGTGAACGGAATATATTCGTAATTCTTGCCGAATGGGCTTTTGATGCGCCATTCAGCCACTTGGCACACTTGTTGGCAATAACCGGTGAAATTCCCGGTGTGCGGGAGTTAATGTTCTGAAAAAACAAGGCATGGACAGGCAGCTCAAAAAGAAAAAATGGACGCTGAAACGCATCAGCATGATTGGAGGTATTACGGTTTTCGTACTCTTCATTGGTTACCAGTTGTTTTTTGCAGAAAGACGATCAACGCTTAAAGTCGATCAGGATAAAATAACCATTGCTACCGTTGCCCGTGGTGTGTTTCAGGATTTTATTCCGCAAACCGGTACGGTCGAACCCAGCCGTGCCGTATATCTGGATGCCGTTGAGGGCGGAACCATTAAGCGCGTAGTGGCCGAAAGCGGTGCTATTTTAAAACAAGGTGATATTATTCTTGAGCTTACTAACCTGAACCGCGAGCTTTCGGTATTACAACAGGAGGCATCGTTCAACGAAAGTATTAACCGCGCCCGCGAAACAAAGCTGAACATTATGCGCAACGACCTGGAACAACGCCAGTTGCTCACAACCATACAAAACCAGCTTGATATTCTGGGCCCGCAATATGAACGTCAAAAGCAACTATACGAAAAACGGTTGATCGCCAAACAGGAGTTTGAACAAACAGAAGCAAATTACAAATTCAACAAAGAGCGTATGCGCATTGCTTATGAAGTGTATAAAGCCGATTCGGTTGATCGGATCCGTCAGTTAAAATTTACGGCCGACTCTGAACGGAAAATGATGACCAGTTTAGACGGGCTGTCTAAAATTTTAGACAATCTTGTGATCCGTGCCCCGATTGATGGCCAGTTGGCGCGTCCGCAATTAGATGTAGGCCAGAATGTAAACACCGGCCAGCGTTTAGGGCAAATCGATGTGATCGGCAGCTATAAAGTGCGTGTGGAAATCGATGAGATTTATTTGCCGCGCATTCAAACCGGCTTGCGTGCTACTACTACTTACGCCAATAAAGATTACGAACTCCGTATAACATACATTTACCCCGATGTTGCAGCCGGAGGGAGGTTTGCCGTTGACATGAACTTTGTTGGTGCGGTGCCCGAAGGATTGCGCAGGGGGTTGTCGCTACGGTTGCGCATTGAGTTGAGCCAGTCTTCTGAAGAATTGTTGTTGCCCGTAGGCGGATTTTATAAAGACACCGGTGGTAACTGGGTGTTTGTTGTGGAAGAAGGCGGTAACCGTGCCGTGAAAAAAAGCATCAAACTGGGTCGTAAGAATACCGAGAACTTTGAAGTGCTGGAAGGGTTAAAGCCGGGCGACAGGGTAATAACCTCATCGTACGAGAACTTTGGCGACAACGAAGTGCTGATTTTAAATTAGTGTAACCTTTTTATTGAAAACGAGTATATTTTCTTCATACATGCAACCTTTTGTTAACGAAACACATCATTCATTCAACCACGTAAATAACCTGCTATGATTAAGCTTAAAAATCTTGAAAAAGTTTATACTACCGAAGAAGTAGAAACAACTGCGCTCAACAGCATTAACCTCGACATTAAAGAGGGTGAGTTTGTAGCCATTATGGGGCCCTCAGGTTGCGGTAAATCAACCTTGTTGAACATTCTTGGCTTGCTGGATAATCCTTCCGGTGGCGAATATCATTTCGGTGATCACGAAGTAGCGCAGTATTCCGAACGCCAGCGTGCCCAGTTGCGCAAAGGTTCCATTGGTTTTGTGTTCCAGAGCTTTAACCTGATCGATGAACTTACCGTATTCGAAAACGTTGAGCTTCCGTTGCTGTACATGAAAGTACCGGCATCCGAAAGAAAGCAACGGGTGGAAGAAGTTCTCGAACGCATGAACATCATGCACCGCAGAAACCACTTCCCGCAACAGCTATCGGGTGGCCAGCAACAGCGTGTGGCCATTTCACGTGCCATTGTTGCCAAGCCCAGGGTAATCCTGGCCGATGAACCTACCGGTAACCTCGATTCGGCCAATGGTGAAGAAGTAATGAAACTTCTTTCGCAGTTAAACGAAGAGGGAACAACCATTATTATGGTAACGCACTCGCCTTACGATGCCAACTATGCACACCGTATCGTTAACCTGTTCGATGGTAAGGTGGTTACCGAAAACATTAAAGAGCAATTCCATATTTAATTGGATGTTGCTGTTTTAAAACTAAAGAGCCTGTTACGACACATAGTGTAACAGGCTTTTCTTTGTTCATACACTCAACAGTGCGAAGTATTTGTTTACAGTATCGAGATGATGCATACAAATATTTCATACAACAATAATCAGTACATCTGTAACGTGGAGTGTTTCAGGTGCGTCTAACTGGAACATAGAGATTCTTGTTTTAGTTATTTGTTGCACTACGCTTTATCAACATCGTTTTATGTTAAAAAACTACATCAAAATTGCGATCCGGAACATCCTGCGGCATCAGGTGTTTTCGTTTGTAAACATTTTTGGTCTTGCCGTGGCCATGACTATCTGCATGGGTATTATCATGCTGGTGGCCGACCAGATGATGCTTGACCGGCATAACCCATTGGCCGACAAAATTTACCGCGTTAACACCGTTCCGTACTGGAAAGACAGTAACGGCCAGCCAGGAATGGAGTCGGCATCAACCTCGCTGCCCTTGCGCGATGCGTTGTTGAATGAGTACACCGGTATTGAACGTGCCGTGCGGTTGTTGCGTGGCTTTGGTAACAGTTGGATTGAATTAGAACCCGGCCGCGACATTAACGTTCCAGTGAGCGGTTATTTTGCCGATGCAGAATATTTGCAAATGTTTAATCACGAACTGGAGTATGGCGATGCCGCCACGGCATTGGTTGAACCATACAGTGTTGTGCTAACCAAACAGGCTGCCAGAAAACTGTTCAAAAAGGAAAACCCGGTTGGCGAAACATTAGAGGTTGGCAAACTGGGTGTTTATACTGTTACCGGTGTGATACGCGAAACGAAAAACCGTTCGCATATTGTAGTGGAAGCGTACGCCAGCATGTCAACCGTAAAAGGGTTGGAAACAGCGGGTGTTATGAATAAGGTGCTGGACGACTGGAATAATCCTTTCCCCGGATGGGTGTATATCCAGCTTGCCGAAGGTACTACCGTTGCCGGTGTACAGATGCATTTGGATAACATTACCCAAAAACATTTTGGCCATGTTAAACCGGATGAGGGCACTGTACTCACTTTCGTGTTGCAGAATTTATTAGACATTGTTCCGGGGCCGATGTTAAATAACCCCATCGGGCCGTTTATGCCCTGGTACCTGATTTATTTTTTATCGGCCATTGCCGGTATTATTTTGCTTACCTCATGTTTTAATTTCACCAACCTGTCTATCGCACGTTCACTTACACGGGCAAAAGAAATAGGAGTGCGCAAAGTTACCGGGGCGGCACGGTGGCAGTTGTTTGTACAGTTTTTAAGCGAGTCTGTTATCATTGCCTTGTTTGCTTTGTTGTTGGCGTTGATGATGATATACGCATTGCGTCCGTTAATTGTTGATCTTGCTTTTGTGCGCTTGCTTAAATGGGATTTAACCGCCAATTACATGGTGTTTGGTGTGTTTGTTTTGTTTGCAGTTGTAGTGGGTATTCTGGCAGGGTTGTTCCCCGCAGGCGTGTTGTCGGGCTTTCAGCCGGTGAAGGTTTTAAAAAATGTTGTTGAAGCTAAGCTGATGTCGAAAATTGGCTTGCGCAAAGCGTTATTGGCCATCCAGTTTTCGCTGTCGCTGATATTCATTCTTACCGTAGTGGTATTATACCGGCAGGTAAACCTGTTCTTGTATAACGACAACGGCTTTAGTGTTGAGCAAAAGCTGATCGTACAAAAGGGATCAGTTTTACTTGATGTGCTAAAACCCGCGCTTGAGAAACAAGCCAATCTGGTAAGCGTTTCGGCTGCATCGCACATTCCGATGGCCGGTTTGGTAAGAGGAAGCGACTTTAAACGAGTATCGACCGAAGACACCCAAAACCTGATGTATTACGCTGTTGATGAGGATTATCTCAGTAACATGGATTTAACCTTAGTGGCGGGAAGGTTTTTCGCGCACGATGCCGGGGCATCGAACAGGAATTTTATCGTACTGAATGAAGAAGCCGTTAAGGCATATAATTTTGGTACGCCAAATGATGCCATCGGGGAAATGCTAACCCAAAGTTATGACTCAGCCGGGCATCAGATTATCGGTGTTGTAAAAAATTATTACCACGAATTGTTTGGCGATCGCATCCAACCGCTTGCATTAATCTATAATCCCAGAGAGTATTCAATCCTTCAGGTAAAATACACGGGTAGTTACCAGGATGCCGTGGCTTCGGTTGAACGTGTATGGGCTGATGTTAACCCCGGGTTTAAAGTAGATGTGCGCGACTTCAAAAAAGAGATGGGAGAGTTGTACGATATTGTATTCGGAACGATGCTTAAAGTGCTAACGTTTGTTTCGCTGTTGGCCATCATCATTTCATGTTTAGGGTTGCTGGGTATGGCGGCCTATACCATTCAAAGCCGTAAAAAAGAAATTGCGGTGCGTAAAGTGCTGGGAAGTTCAAACAGCGCGTTGGTAATGGTTTTGTCGAAAGGGTATATGGTCATTTTGATCATCGCCATTATTGTGGCTGTTCCGTTAGCCTGTTTTATCAATACGATGTGGTTAGAACGGTTTGCAATTCATGTTTCGGTTGATTTCGTTACGGTAATGGCCGGTATTTTTATACTCGTCTTCTTTGGCGGATTAACCATCGGCTCGCAAATGGTGCAGGCTTGTTTTATTAACCCCGTAGAAAATTTAAAAAATGATTGAGTTGGTGCAACCTTTTTAAAGGTTGCGCGTCTTGCCTAAAATAATCTTTGATATATGATTAAAAACTATCTCACGGTAGCCTTCAGAAACATTCTGAAACACAAATTTTTCTCGCTGATCAACATTACGGGATTAGTTATTGGTATGACGTGCTGCCTGCTCATATTTATTTATATCAAAGATGAGTTGTCGTTCGACAGGTTTCATCAACAAGCCGATAATATTTACCGTGTAAAGCTACACGGGCGAATTGGAGGCCAGGAAATGCTCACGTTAGCTTCAAACCCGGTGTTGGCCGATGCCATGCAAAAAGAAATACCGGGTATTGAGCAGGCGCTTCGGGTTGATCATCGGGGCGATCGTGTGATCCGTTTTGAAGACAAAGTATTTAACGAAAACGATGTACTGGCGGTCGATTCAAATTTCTTTCAGGTATTTTCATTTGAGTTGTTGTATGGCGATGCCAAAACCGTGTTGATCGAACCCAACAGCATAGTGATTACTTCGGCCTTAGCCGAAAAATATTTCGGAAGTGTTCCGGAAGCAATGGGTAAAACACTTTTGGTCGATACCGAAAAACGTGCTTTTAAAATAACAGGAATCAGCGCAATGCCGCCTGCCAATTCGCATATTCAATACAATGCCTTATTGTCGTGGAGTTCGTACCCGGAGCGCAACCGGGGCGGATGGACTAATAACTCGTTCTATACCTATGTGGTTAAAAACCCGAACACTAACGTAGCCGATATTAACGCCAAACTCGAAGATATGGTGGCGCGTAATGTTGGCCCTGAGTTAGAAAGCGGCTTAGGTATTTCGTTCGATAAATTCAGAGAACAGGGTGGCATTTACAGTTATTATGTTTTTCCGATGACGGATACACATCTTTATACGAATGACTTAATGCATGATATGGAGGCTAAAGGCGATATTCGGTATGTATATATTTTCGGAACGGTGGGTTTATTTATTTTGGTTATTGCCTGTATCAATTTTATGAACCTCTCTACGGCACGGTCGGCAGGCCGGGCAAAAGAAGTTGGCTTACGCAAAACATTAGGCTCGCAACGCGGCCAAATGATTGGCCAGTTTTTGGCCGAATCATTTATTTACAGTGCGGTATCAGTATTGATTGCGGTCATGTTCAGTTATGTGTTACTGCCGTTTTTTAATACCCTGTCGGGTAAGGAACTGACTTTGGGTGTGTTGCGTGAGCCAGCGTTTATTACTATTGTATTCGGTCTTATTATATTTGTGGGATTAATTGCCGGAAGCTACCCCGCCTTTTACCTCACATCGTTTAATGCAGTGGAAGTATTAAAGGGAAAGGTTCGTGCCGGCATGAAAAGCAAGGGCGTACGCAGTACGCTGGTGGTGGTACAATTTACAGTTTCAACTTTTTTGATTGCTACCACAATTGTGGTGTATAACCAGCTAAGCTATTTACAGAATAAAGACATGGGTCTTGATCATCACCACATTATTAACGTAGAGGGTATTAACAGGCTGGGCAATAATCAACGGGCTTTCAGCGATAAAGTGAAAACACTGGCCGGTGTTGAACAAACCAGCTTTACGAATAATTCTTTTCCCGGTGTAAACAATACAACCGTCTTTATGGAAAAGAATTCTAAAGCCGAGAAGATGATGGGGAAATATTGGGCTGACTGGGATCACCAGAAAACCATGGGCTTTACAATCCGGGAAGGGCGTTTCTTTTCGCGCGAGTTCAGATCAGATACATTAGCGTGTGTGCTCAATGAAGCGGCTGTACGCGAATTTGGCTGGGTAGATTCTGCCCTTGGAAAAGAGATTATGGATTTTAACGGGCCAGAACCAAGCATAATCCGTGTAGTGGGCGTTGTTCAGGATTTTAATTTTGAATCGTTAAAAGACAAAGTCCGGCCGATGATTATCAGGTTAGGGGATGAGGGTAACCATTTGATTGTTCGCTACAACGGGGATGCTCAACAGGTAATATCTTCTATTGAAGCGTTGTGGAAAGAGCAGGCGATCAATACACCTATAGCCTATTCGTTTTTAGATCAGGAGTTCGATAAACTGTTCCGTTCCGAGATGCGCCTGCGCGATGTGTTCACAGTATTTTCGGGGTTGGCTATTCTTATCGCGTGTCTTGGTTTGTTTGCACTGGCAGCGTTTACAACCGAACAACGCACGAAGGAAATCGGCATCCGTAAAACAATGGGCGCTTCAAGTTTTGGCCTTGCGGTATTGCTGTCGAAAGAGTTTACCGTGCTGGTTATCATTGCTGTTGTTCCGGCCATTGCCTTGGGATGGTACGTGTCCGACCAATGGTTAAGCGGTTTCGCGTATCGCATAGAAGTTGGCCCGATGGTATTTGTACTGAGCGCGTGTGTCGCCCTGGCGATCGCCTGGCTTACGGTAGGGTACCAGTCGTTGAAGGCTGCTATATCAAACCCCATTAATTCGTTGCGGCACGAGTAACGCGTTTTTGTAAGTGATTAGTAATTAGTGGTTTATTTTGTTCAATATTAAATAATTGTTAAGTCATTAACCTTTCCGTAACCATTCGCTAATTTTCTTTTCTAATAACGAGTATTATGAAAGAGAAGAAATCGCTAAAGAAAGAATTGGCCGGAAAACTTCAGTTATCAATCGGGCAAACGGTACAGCCGGCAGCCGATGAATCAAAAAAGGTTAGGAAGCTGATCAGTAAGTCATCAAAGAAAATTGCATCGGCTGTTGTCAAACAGACAAAAAAAGAAGAGAAGAAAAGCAAGAAAGCTTTAAAGGCGCTTGATAGAGAACTTGCGAAAACAGCGAAGAAGGAAAAGAAATCCGTTAAGGCAGTTTAGTGTGTGAAGAATCTGCTGAAAAAAGAGGCTGTATCAAAAGTGTTGCGTTCGATGTGACGTGGTTTATTATATGACTTTTGATACAGCCTCTTTTTTATTTACGAACCGGGTATGGGTTTCTTAGGTTGGCGTAGCCACTCAAAAACCGAAACATTCATCATCAGCAACAGCATTCCATAAAAAATATCTTCTACCGGAATAGTGCCTAAGCGAATACCCAACGTGTGGGCGTTGTTGTACCATACAACTTCGCCTTCAATAAAACTTCCGGTAAGAATGCCGTTTACTAAGAAAAAAGGAACAAGCATGAACAGGTAGGCGAAGTAAAATCTGCCTAAGAACTTCGATTTAAAAATAAACTCCAACACAGTTATGTAACCTGCCAGGGCGATAAACGTAACGGATGTGTATAGCTTTTCGATGTTGAAAAATCCAACAATCAGCATAAGCGCGATGATGATTATGGAAATGATACGTTGACGCGGTGCAAAGTAATCTTTCGGGATCAGGTAAATGATAATGAAGTAGCTGAACACACACGCATACGGAATGCAGATGAAAAACAGGATTTCTTCGATGGGCATATTACCGATGTGTAAACCTGTAACATACTCAGGATTAAAACCCCATATTTTTAATTGTGTGAAATATGAATCCCATAAGACAAATACAATGCCCGGTATAACAATAGCGGCTATCAGTGGTTTCCATGTTTTGTAGAAGGCCGATTTTTTATGAAAACTCAGTAAAAACGGAAAGATAAACGATAAAAAGTTGATGGCTAAGTACAGGTAGTGCTTGTTGAACATAACAGATCGGTTGTGTGCCGTTAACGGATATGTTTGTTAAACTCAGGGTTGTTCACAATCAATTTAAACCAGTGGGTGTAGTGTTGCGGATGCAGTGCCATGTCGGCTTTTACTTCATCTATCGCGATAAATTTCCAGTCGGCTACTTCCTGCGTATTAATTTTTGGCGTACCGTTAAACTCACCCACGAATACATGATCGAGTTCATGCTCGATTAAATTGTTGTCGAGTTCGGTACGGTACAAAAACGTATAAGCAAACGTTGGTACGATGTCGATGCCCATTTCTTCGCGTAATCTTCTGCGAACTGCATCGGGCATATTTTCGTTTGGCCTCGGGTGACTGCAACACGTATTCGTCCATAATCCTGCGCTATGGTATTTATTTGCAGCACGCTTCTGCAAGAGAATTTCACCGGATTTGTTAAAAATTATAACCGAGAAAGCGCGGTGCAATGCCCCGGTACGGTGAGCTTCCATTTTTTCGGCATAGCCAATTTCGTTGTCGTGTTCATCTACCAGAATAACCTGTTCAGTCATAACAAGTTAAATTGGTGCTTCACATACGAGTAAGCCAGAAGGCTTACTTTATGGCGGTTACGGATGCGGATGCGACTTTCGAGGATTTTTTCCGGGGCGGTTTTCTTGATTTTCTTAAACAACGCCAGGTAATATTTATAAGCCACATACACGCCCAAACGTGCCGATGACGGGAGTTGAATAATACCTTCGTAAGCGTGTTCGAGGTCGCGGTCAATGCTGGCTTCGATTTCGCGTTTTGAAGTTTCGTTGAACTCTTCCATGGTCAGGTTTGGAAAATACATCCGGCCCATGCCGTTGAAATCGGCATTCATGTCGCGTAAAAAATTGATCTTCTGAAACGCAGCGCCTAAACTCATGGCGTGTGCTTTCAGCTTATCGTATGTAGTATGATCGTTATTGCAGAAAATACGCAGGCACATCAAACCTACGGCTTCGGCCGAACCTAAAATATACTGGTTGAATTTTTCGGGATCGTACGTTTTTTTATCGAGATCCATTTCCATGCTGTTCAGGAAAAGTTCGATATGATGCCGGTCGATGTTATAATGATTAACCGTAGCCTGAAAACTGTTGAGAATAGGGTTGAGGCTTATTTTTTCATCGAGTGCACGTTCGGTATCTTCTTTAAACCGGTCGAGCAACTGCTGTTTATTAAAATCGTGGAAGGAGTCCACAATCTCATCGGCAAACCGTACAAAACCGTATATGGCATGAATCGGGTCACGGAGTTCGCCTTTCAGGCACCTGATGCCAATCGAAAACGATGTACTGTACGTGTGCGTGGTCAGGCGGCTGCATTTGATAGAAACACTATCGTAAAGCGATTTCATGGAGCGTAAAAGGCCGTGTGGCGGTTCAGGTTTAGTTTACTGCGCAATTTCCGAAAAAAAATGGAAAATACATGGATTGGAGGTGATGCTTTTTTGTGGAATTGTATCGGTCTGGTTTGACTCAAAGTCAGGCTTTAGCCAGACTTTTTGTTTTTTATCGATCTGACCGAAGGCAACGAGTGCCTGAAGTCGCATTACGGAAACATATTATAAATGTCTTTTCTGTCGGCTACAATAATAAACCGCACGGTTTGTCCCGTCAGTTCATACCCTATCCGGTAGTTGCCAATGCGTATGCGATAATAGCGGCTATAACCTTTCAGTTTTTTGTTGCCGGGTATTTGGGCGATGGTTTCGGCATTCTTAACGTTGGCAATAGCTTTTGCTATCTGTTCCTCCACGGATTTATTTTTGAGTTTATTAATACTCTTTAGGAAAGATGCGTCATATTCAACGTTCATTGGCCAAGCGCTTTCATTACTTCGGCTTCGCTTACCAGCTTGCCGGTGGCTTCTTTTTTCATGAGTGCGGCAAGTGCGATGTCTTCAAGTTCTTCGCGGTCGATGGCCGCAGCATTAACGCCAAGTTTTTTTAGGAGGTCGGCCACGAATTTCAGTTCATTATTGTCTTTGGGAGTTATTACAAGCGATTTCATGGTTTCAAAGTTTATGTCAAAGATACATAAAAAACTATTGTCTTAGGAGGGGTCTGCGCAGCGACCCCTACGCTCATGCAACGCGGGGTCGCTACGCAGACCCCGCTGAAACGTTAACAGGTGCATTTCAAACCCGATAACTATCGGATGTCGCGTGTTGTTGTGAATCAGACTTATCTGATGCGTGTCATGCCGAGCCTGCATATTTTCCGAAAATCACCCAATCGGGTTGCGAGCCTGTCTGACGGTAGGCAGGGCATCTTCTAATATACAGTACCAAAATAGGCTTGGTTTATGCCTAAAGGCATACGCAGATCCCTCGTTCCTCGGGATGACCAAACTATCAAATATCAAACAACTCTTTAAGACTCACGCCCAGATTTTTGGCAATGGCCGCCAGCGTGCACAGTGTGGGGTTTATAACGCCTGTTTCAATACGGGCTATTTGCGACAGGCTGATGTTCGATTTATACGCAAGGTCTTCCTGCGTAATGCCTTTTGCCTGGCGTACCCGCTGCAAATGCCTGCCGAAGCTTTTTAACAGTTTTTCGTCACGAAAATTCACGCAACGAAAGACACCAGTTAAGTTTAAAATCATTATAGCATATTTGCTATAATGTAAAATATTGATAATTTTGATTACCAACAGCGCCATACTTTGTATGGTAAACTGTTAGAAGATCAGCAACAGGCAGTTAAAACCTAAACCTCAAAATATGTGCAAAAAACTATATCTGTTAATGCTGTTGCTGATTAGCCTTTCCTTTACAGGGAAAGCCCAGAACCGAAAATTGGAAATCTCATTGAAAGGCTCTTTGAATTTCATGGAATATGAACTAAAAGAGCCAGGTATTGTGAGTGGTTTTAATTATTTTGTTTCGCCCGAAATTACATATTATATAAAACCGGGTTTTGGGGTAGGCTTGAATTTTAGCATTCCACTTTATATTAATAGCCCGTTTTACAACGCTCCTTATGGAAGGTATGAATCAGGAGATGCAAAAATTTTTAATACAGGAATATCAGCACATTTTTCAACAAATCGTCAAAAGCTGATAAGGCTTCATGGTACTGTTGGGCTTTCGTATATGAAAGAAACATACACATTAACAGGATATGAATCTATATACGATCCTGATTCAGATGAGTACATATATACCCCCCTGCCCGAGATAAATGCTTCGCCTTCTGGTTTAGCGTATTCAGCAAGTGTAGGGCTTGGCGTGAGAATTACCCGATCAATTGTATTTAACCTGCTTGATGTAAAGGGCGGCTTGTTAAGTAAAAACTATGGTAACAGTTCAGGTAGTGGACATTTTATTGGATTTGAGAGTGGATTTATTTTCATGTTTCTTAAAGAGAAGTAACCTATGAAAAAAGCATTATTGTTTGTTATTGCGTTCAGCGTGTGTTCCGTTTGTTTTAGCCAGGCTAAATATACAAGGAAGCATAGCGGGTTTGCTGCCGTGGCATATTCTGAACAACAGTATATAGCTCTGTCGAAGAACAACGAAATATTTGTATATCCTGTAAATTCAGAAACACTCTCTGTCAAGCTATCTGAAAGCAGCAGGGCTGATATAAATTCTCTGTTTTTCAGAAAAGAGGGGACAGAGATCGTTTCTGTTTCGGAAAACGGGATTAGCATCTGGAATTTTACTAACAAAGTCAGAATAGCAAACTGGGAAGTACAAAAAACCATCCTTGCAAGCACCCTTGTAGATAATAAGCACGTTGCCTTTATTACAGATTCGGAACTGCACGTATTTGATATAGACGAGGGGAAAACGATTTTCACCAAATCTAAGCACGGAAAGTTTATCCGGTGTGTAGCCTCTTCGGCAGACGGAAAATTTATTGTTACTGGGGGCGGTGACAACAGCGTGATTATTCAGGATGCAGTAACAGGCGAAACAACAAATCAATATGCAGTTCACACAAACCTTGTCAGGGCAGTGGACATAAGCCCTGACGGGCTGCTGATTGCCAGCGGTGATGACGGAGGAGCCGTACTGGTAACTGATTTAACAGGGGTGATAAAATTTATGTTCTCGCAAGCAAAAGGGTGGGTGAGGTCTATTAAGTTTAGCCCGGACAATAAATATCTCGCATTTGGTGATGAGTATGGTAATGTATTTGTCTATTCTTTGGAAAATGGGTTGTTAACTGAAAAATACAATGTAGGCTCATCGCCTGTAACCGCACTTGTTTTTAGCCCGGAGGGTAAAGAGTTATCGCTTGTTAATTCGATTGTTACAAAAGCGGTAAAAAGCGTGGATGTTTCAAAATTACAGATAGCATCTGCATATCATTTAAAAGACCAAAAAGATAACACACCGCCACAAATATATGTTTCAAGTCCGCAAAATATACAAGACGATAAAACAAGGGTTTACACCGATATGATTGACATACGCGGTACGCTTATGGACGAGTCGGGCATTAGAAACCTGCGGGTAAATGGGAAAGACGTGCCACTCAAAGAAAACAACAACTTTGTGATTCACCTGCCCCTTGCCATGGGCGATAATGCGGTGGTGATTGAGGCCAAAGATATTAACGATAATATATCGGTAAAACGCTTTACCGTGCAGCGCAAAAACATGACAGGCGAAGAGTACAGCGCGGCCAAAGCAACGAACTATCTTTTTGTAGTGGGCATTAACGATTACGAGCATTTCCCCAGGCTGAACAATGCCGTTAAAGATGCCAACGATATTGCCAATGCGCTTTTAAAGCAGTACAGCTTTGAGTTTGATAACCTCGTTATGCTTAAAAATGAACAGGCTACACGTTCTAATATTTATAAGAGTTTACGCTCGTTAATCGAACAGGTAACCCCGCAGGATAATTTGCTGATCTATTTCTCAGGGCACGGCTATTTTGACGGTCGGCTGAACGAGGGCTACTGGATTCCCGTTGATGCCGAGCTTAACAACAGCGGTGATTACCTTTCAAACTCCGATCTTCTTAAAATCATCGGTAATATCGATTCGCAACATACCTTTCTGATAGCCGATGCGTGTTTTTCGGGCTCGCTGTTTTCAGAATCGAAACGCGGCTATGCCGAAAACGTAGAGCGCTTTAAATCGCGGTGGGGTTTGGCCTCGGGTCGGTTAGAAACGGTTTCGGATGGTGCTATTGGTAAGAACAGCCCGTTTGCTACGGCCACACTTACTTTTTTAAATGACAACAAAAAAGATAAAGTTGCCATATCGGAACTGATACAATACGTTAAACTGAAAGTTTCCGAAACGTCTGACCAAACACCCTTAGGCAACCCGCTTAAAGTAAACGGTGACGAGGGCGGTGAAATGGTTTTGTATAAAAGGAAGAATTAAGAGGCGTCTGACACTTTCAAAGTGTCTTGACGCCTATGTCAGCGAGGGAAGGGTTATAACGTCAAAGCGTTAAGTTCTTTACTGTTTAAATAAAGTGTGTCGGAGTCAAAATCCGTTTCTTCATCCCATAGTACAGTACCATAGGCTACTCTTGCTTTTCGGCAATACGATTCGTCTTTTAGTTTTTCAAATACTGGGTAGTTAAGATAGGGAGTTAAATCAAACTCCTTTCGCTCACCATTTACAAACGTGATCTCTAATTTGTAAGGGCTTTTATAGGCTACCGTTTTAATTCTTGGATTCATTAATTATTCCAATAATAATCATTTTCCTCTAAACAAATATACGGTCTGACCAAAAGGGGGTGTGCGACAGTTTTGTAGGGCTTCAATTAGTTAATGTTTAAGCCCGTAGGGCTGAAAGGATATTAGAATGAATAGGGTAAATAAAACGGAACTCCGTAGGAGTGGGATATATCACCCCTACGGGGTTCGCACATCTTTCCAATTTGGTTTCTATTAACATTTCATCCCTTCGGGATTTTGGATATTTTTTCGCAAAACTGTCGTACACCCGACCAAAGGTCTGAACGTGTATTAAAACGAAAACCTGAACGAAGGTTTTACAATGAAACCATAAACACCCGGATTGTCGAGGTCGGTGAGGCGCCATGTAAAATCGATGCGGGCAATTTTAAAAATGTTTTCGATGCCAAAGCCCACTTCGTAATATGCTTTGTTAAGCGGATTGAGCTTTTCGGTAAACAGGTATTTCGCCTCGTTGTTTTCGGTACTGATGCCGCCCCACCAGCCTCGCGCAAATACAAGACTACGCCACTTGAGTTTGTTTAACAATGGTATGCGATCGAAAATCAATCCATCGAAATGATGGTGTACGGTAGCCGTGACAAACTCATCGCTGGCGTACTCTAAAAAATTCATGAGGTTAAAAGCGTAATCGTCATGGAAAACAATCTGGTTGGCAAACGGAATGTTCAGGTACGGATAGGGAACCGTGCCGAATGTTTTTCCGGCCTCCACATAATAGCGTGTATAGCCTAATTTGTTCATGCGCACATTTTGGCGCAGTTGAATGTTTAATTTTTGAAAGTTCAATCCTGAGTTAAACAATTCTTCATCAGCCCAACGCCACTGGATGGCCATATCAGGAAATTTGCGGAAATAATTTTTCTTTTCGGCTGTGTAAAATTCACCGGTAAGGTTTGAGTTTTGCCAACTGTATTTCAGTGTTAAGCCGATGCCTGCGGCATTGTATTCTTCTACCGGAAGTACAACACCCACTTCCGTAAAGGTATTCGTACCGGTAGGGGCGATGGTATTGTTGAAGTAGTTTGCGCGAAGCATTAATCCGGTAGCGAGCGATGTTTCGATGTAGGTGTTGATGTCGCGTACATAGTTGCGTGAAGATGTACCGCCATATTGAACAAATGAAGCAAAGATGTGGTCGATTTCGATGTTGTTGAAACTGCGGCTTAGCTGTTCGATGTCGTATTTGTACGATGCACCAACGCGGTGAGGCTTACGCAGATTTTTACTGAAGTTCCATGAGAAATCGCCTTTGTATTTCCATTTTTCATCGCGCAGACCGTAAGCCACGTAAGCCGAAAAGTTGAAAGGCATGGCAAGCCGCTGATTGGTACGCAGTCCGAATTTAAAACGCGAATGTTCAACCTGGTTGTAGCTGTAAAACGAATAAAAGCTCCCGATTTCGATTTTACCAACCGGTATATAACCCGTTACTACTGCGAGGATAATGTTTTTGCGCAGGATAAAAGCCGGATCGTTTTCGATGCGGTTAACCATCGTTACCACTTTTTCTTCTTCGGCCGTTAAGGCCGTGTGGCGGTTGGTTTTCCAATAGGTTTCGTTGTGCAGATGGGCGCTGTCGCTTTCTACAATAATTTCGTTGCCTTTGAACACGGCAGCGGGCAAGGGTTCGTTAACTTTATACTTCCGGTAGGTAGAAGTTTTCCGGCCAAAAAAACCGGTAAAGGTGGCCGAGTTTTCCACCACGGTAAAATCGCCCAATACCTGCGAGGCTTCGGGCATCCAGTACCGGCCGTCAACTTTCTGGTATTTCTGGCTTACCCAATAACTGCGTACAAAGTTTACGTTGGCAAAAATATCAAAGCGGACATCAACCTTGCGCAAAGCGTGTGTTTCGGCATCGATATACATATCGCCTGTAAAGGCAAGCTGGCGTTTAAGTTTTGGGATGAACGAAATGATGTAAACCTTTTCGTTGTTTTCCATCACGCTGTCTTCGAGGTTATAGTAGTAATGATTTTTGTAGTTGTCGTGGATAGGACTTGGAAAACTTTTATCTAAAATCACCACAAAGTTGTCGTACAGGTTAGGGGTAACATACAAATCATCTACAAACTGCATGATCTTCGGGCCTTTTAAACCGGTGGTATTGGTAGCCTTCACAACATCGCGCCTGTCAACCGGATTTTTTTTATAAAAGTGATCAATATGTTTTTCCACTAACAATACGGGCAGGTACGATACACCATCGGAAGTGGTATCGGCATTTTCCCAGATCCAATCGAAAGGGCGCAGCAACATACTTTTCTTTAAACCTTCCGTAAGGTGGTTCAGGTCAAACCTGATTTTTGAGTATTCTTCGCACGCATAGCTGTCGCGGTTATCGGGATTGTTTGTTTTTTTATTCTTCACTACCCGGTCGAGGATCGGGAAGGCCGGGTTATCATCATAGCTCACCGATACTTCCTGCAAGTATGCAAACTGGGGCTTTAGCCAGATGGTGATTTTTTGATCGGTGTTTGGCGTAACAGCCACGGTTTTTGAATAATACCCGAGGTAGGTAATGGCCAGCGAGTCCATTTTTTTGTCTTTTTGCTGTATCTGGATTTTAAAATACCCCGTGGTGTCGGTGCGGGTGCCCGTGTTGCTTCCTTTAAAGAAAACGTGCGCAAACATGAGCGGGGTTTTGCTTCCTTCTTCCAGTACATACCCCTCAACCGTTGTGGTTTGCGCCAGGGTAAGATGGTAAACAAGCAGGAGGGCGGACAGCAGAAACGGTTTTACCAAAAAGCTTTTCACAAACAATTCTATCAGGTTTCAAAAATACAAAATCGGGTGTTCTTTTATAAACAACAATTATTCCGTAAGGATTGATTTTATTTGCACTTCTTAGTTTGTTCGGGATGCAGTTTACCTATAAGACACGCGATTTTTTAAACCTTGCCGGTCACACGGCTATGGGTACCGATTTGATTACCTGGCTGCACGTATTGAAGCAAAACAAGTATGCCATCGAACCGCCTTTTATTCCGAAGGCATTGTTTATCACGGCTACGGCCATGTTTAACGCACCGTTTCAGTTGACTGAAAAAATACTGTACGATACACGCATCAACAAACAACAGGTAAAGAACCCGGTTTTTATTTTGGGGCATCCGCGAAGCGGCACTACCTATCTGCAATACCTGTTGGGGCAAGACCCGGCCTTTGCGTATTGCTCAACATTTGAAGGACTTGTACCGCATATTTTTTTGTCGGGAGGTAAGCTGTTACAATGGGCGATGCAGCAGGTGATGCCCGCCACACGGCCGCAGGACAATGTGCGCGTAAGCGCTACGCTGCCGGTAGAGGAGGAGTTTGCGATGGCGAATATCAGCCGTACTTCGTGGGTGCATGGATTGTATTTTCCGAAATCGCTGGAGCGTGTGTTTAACGAGGCGGTAGTGTTTGCCGATACGAAAGAAGTTGAACATTGGAAAAAACGTTTTTTGTATTTCTTAAAAAAGCTTACCTATAAATATCCCGGTAAACAATTATTGCTGAAAAGCCCGGCCAATACAGGCAGACTTCGTGAGCTGCATGAATTGTTTCCCGATGCGAAGTTTGTACACATTCACCGCCATCCGTATGAAGTGTATCAATCAACAGAACGATTGTATGAAAAGATACTTCCGGTAGTAAGTTTTCAGCGGGCTGATCCGCAGATGGTGAAAGAACATATTTTTTATTTCTATGAAATGATGTACCGCAAATACTTGCGCGATAAAGAAACAATTCCGGCTAATCAGCTAATTGAATTTTCCTATACCGATTTTGTGGCGAACCCCATCGCGATGATGGAAAAAACCTACGAGCAGCTTTCGTTGGGTGGTTTTAACAATGCTAAAAAGTTTCTTGAAAAAGAAGTTGCCGAAACACGCGATTACCAGAAAAACGTCTATCACTCAATAGACGTTGCAACACGCGAACGCATCGCAAGCCAGTGGAAATTTGCGTTTGATGCGTTTGGGTATAGTGTTTAACCTTGAATAGTATTATCTTGGGAATAATTATAATAGTCTTCATCTTTCAGAAGATCGTTGATTTCACTATTTGATTCTTCGTCTGTTAAGAGTAAGCCAAGTTCAATCTGTTTTCTTGCTTCTTGAATAGTTTCTTTTTGTTTTTCAGTTAGTAGGTACATATTAGGGGTCTTTTATATCTTAAATTTTTTTAAATCTTTTTCGACTCTGTTCTTTAGTTGAATGAATTTTAATAAATAAAGAATCGGATGAAGTGGTGATTGAATGCCTCCATCGGCAACAAACTCGCCATTGAACAGTATGTTGTTATTGTTAAATACTATTGTTATACGATTGTATGATTTTTGTTCATGAATTTATAATACCTACGGGAAGTCCATATTGCTCCAGTATCAATAAATGTGTTTTTGTTGAAAACTTTTTTGAGGTGATTTTTAGCTATAGTTTTGTTTAACTCAAGATTATTGGTTGCTTTAATTGAGAGTAGCCGGTCACGCATTAGAATTCCATATATTGTTATTAATATTAAAGGTGATAATAACCAAACGAGAATAAATCCCTCTTCTAAGTTGTTCCATAGAGTAAAAAGCGATATGAATACTAACAATCCAATCCATAAAATGCTAATGAGATAGCCTATAAAGACTTCGCTCTTCCTATCAAAATTGCGGTTGTTTTCAATAAGTCTTTTACGTCTAACTGTTTTTTCAAAATTTAACCTCATAGTGTATTATTGGTTGTTTAAGGTAATCTTAATCTAATCATGTCCTTCTTACCTTACCACTCCCCGTCATGTCAATAGCAGACACAATCGTAACCTGTTGCGGTACTTTAAATCCCGAAAGGAGTTTTCGGCAATGGCGTAGTAACGCATCTTCATCAAACGAATTTTGATCTTCAACCACAATATCGGCAGCAACCACTTCACCAAACAGTATGTGTTTTTTGGCATAAGCTTTTGATTGTTTGATACCCGGAAACGCATTGATCACGGTTTCAACTTCTTCGGCAAAAACTTTATTACCCGATACGCTTATCATCGATTTTTTGCGACCGGTAATTTCAATCAACCCGTTTGAATGTCGTATGGCATAGTCGCCTGTTAAAAACCAGCCGTTTTGTAAAACCTGTTCGCGAAACGTTGGCGGTGATAAATATCCGTCAAACATGCCGGGGCCTTTTATCGCTAACAAACCAATGGTGTTGTCGGGGAGTTCATTCAGATTATCGTCCAGCATAGCAATGGTATAGGCCGGCAATGCGCGGCCTACGGCTCCGGGGTGTTTGCCCGCTTCTTCATGATTGATGATAGGCAGTCCAATTTCGATAATGCCAAATGCCTGGCTTACGGGTATGTGATGCTTCTGCTCAAAGGTTTTGCAATGTTCGGGATTAACTGCAGTGGTTGTGGAGATTACTTTCCGTAAAGAGGGCAGACTTGCTTCACCTTCATGTGCAGCCAATAACCGGATGTGCATTGGGGAAGCGTATAGAAATGTTCCTTTATCGCGTTGAATGGTATGGATAAGATCTTCAGCCAGAAAGCTGTTGCAAATCGTGATCGTTGCTCCGTACCTGATATACAATACAATCGATACAACAAAATGATACGCCATTGGAAGCACCCAAATCACGGTATCAATATTTGAAATCCGTAAGGAAGCATTAGCCGCTTCAATGCGTTCGTTCACGGTTTGATGTGAGAGGATCACACACTTGGCCTGTCCGGTAGTGCCCGATGTATAACGCATAAAAGCTACATTGTCAATAAAAGGAACGGTTCGTTCGGTTAATGGAAAGCCTGTCCGGCTGATGCTAAACGGAATATCAAGCATTGATTGTTTGTTACCGAACGCAGCAAAGCGGTCATCATCCGTCAGGATGAAATGGATGCGCGATTCACGTATAGCCGTGCTGATCTCAACATCCTGTTGTTGCGGTGCAATCGGTATCACTACGGCATTGCACGCAATACCTGCATACAACCCAATGATAAAATACCGATTGTTTTTGGTGATCAGGGCAATGCCCGATGCAGGGATAATACCTGAAGCAGTAAGTTGATTTTTTAAACGATCGACCTGTTGAAGCAGCTCCCGGTATGTTAACGCGCCCGCTTCATCGCGGATGGCTACTGTATCAGGCCATGCCATTGCACTATTACATAATGTCTGGTACAGATTCATGCTTTTAGTGCGCGTTGAATTTGTTGTATAACGTGTTGTTGCTCGCGGATTGATTCGCACACGGCTAATCTACCTGCGGCATAACCGGTTTGCAGGCAGGTTCCGGTTACCCGCGCACTGGCAATGGCTTTCGTTTCGGCCGAGATCCCTTTTCCGGCAAAGAACAGGTTGGCATAAACAGGGGATTGTAAGCATCGTGCCGGAATATCATAAGCGTTGCCTGTTCTAAAATATTCCATCATTACTTTTCCTGAATAATCCCACTCCTCAATAGGCCATGTACCGATTGCAATACAATCATCGAAGGATTTGCCGTTCGGTACATCTTCTTCTGTCAGGATGTATTTTCCTTGCGGACGTTGTTGAATACGAATGCCCGGTGCGGGAAATACCGTTTCTACTTTTGCGTTTTCTAAACTTTGTATTTCCCGTAACGACTTGAGTAATGATGGAAGATGAATTTTGATTTCCTCTTGCAGATCGTTTGCTTGTGTAGCAGCATCCGTAACGTTTCCGGATAACGGTATTTTAAGATCAACCTGGCTATGCCGAAGCGAACCGGGTATTACGCTGGTCATGGTGTAATTAGCAGGCCATGCGTGCGTGCCCTTATTTTTAATAATGGTTTTACGGATGGCGAGGTTCAGTGCATATTCTGTTGTTTCGCCAATGTTTTTTAACCGGATAACTTGTGCGGCAGCCTGGTACGAAGGCTCAGTGAGCATCGGGTGTTTCAGCATTTGTGCAACAAAGCCATTTCCGGTACAATCAATAACGGCTTTGAATTTTATTTGCTTGCGTGATGAATTCCCCTCAATAATCAATGTATTGATTGCAGCATTTTGCGTTGCAATGTGAGCGATTTCATGCCCGAATAACAGCGTAATGTTTTTCGATTGTGTTAAGTTGTTCGTTAAGAGTTTCTGCAAGTTGCTCCATTCGTAAGCGATTACGTGCAAGCCATCGGGTAACGAAATAATTTTTGCGTGCTGATCGTAGTTCTGTAAGTTAGTTATAAATTTTTTACAAAACGGATGGTTCACGGCAACGGCTTCATTGCCCCGAAAATACAATCCGCACAACGTGCCCACATTGGTGTGGGTAGCGGCACCGCCCGGTGTGCCGGTTTTATCAACCACGATAACGGAATGTGTTTCGGCTGCGGCCATCGCTGCGGCATAACCGGCCATGCCACTGCCTATTACAACAATATCGGTTGTCAGCTCAGTCATGAAACGGTAATCCTGTTGTTAGTTCGTATTTTAATTTTTGTTCCAGCATGGCAAGCTCGTGCGGTGTTATCACATCATCGAAATACAAGATCATCAAACGCAACTGGTTTTGAAAACGCATGAACGCAAAGGTAAGACCGGGCGGGTGAATGCTGGAAGGAAAACTCCAGGCATCGGTTATAGCGTGACCATTAAAATGTGTGAAGCTATCGGGGTGATCGGCTGCGACTGTAAATAAAAAACTCGACAGCGATCCGCCCTGCGGGCCTTTTATCCAATGGTAATACAGGGGCAGGGGTGTTCTGCGCAATGCGTGCATCAGAATATCGTAATCGGCAAAAGTTTTCTTTTTGATTTGATCGACCATCTGATTATTGATCGACTGTACGCTTTCGCTGATCGACTGAAGATTTTTTGCAGTTAACCGGTAAAACAAAAACGACAGATGATTGCCAACCAGCGGGCCTTGTGCGCCTTTCTTACGCTGATCACGAGGCACGGGAACCCAAAAATCGTGAAGCGCTTTGCCACGCTTGTGCAAGAGCGTATGTATGCCACGTGCAGCGGCAGCCAAGTAAACCGGACTTCTTCCAAACTGCGCGCCTAAGGTTATGCCTGTTTGATCAATGGCATTGGTTTCTTCTGCGGTAAACCGGATGGTTTGAGTTTTTTGTTTGGCTGATGTTGGTTTGGCAGGGGCGATAGAGGCTAACGGCTTAGCCGATGTACGGTCGATAAAACGTTTTGCCCGTATGGCAGCTATTAAATTGAATTTATGTAATGATCCATCAATAGTATTACTCAACGTAAGTTGCGGCCATGCTTCGGTCGAAGCTAATTGTTGTAACAATAAGGTGGCCCCATACCCGTCCATCAACAAATGATGCCACGAAAACACCAATGCTGTTTTTCCATTACTGCGGTGTAGCAGATCAAACCTGAATAACGGGACTTGTGCTAACGTAATTTTGTTTTGTGTTACACTTTCCGGTAATAACGCATCGGTTTTGTGTTCGGTTACAGCGATGCGTACCGGTACTGAAACATTCCATACAGGGCGCGAGAAGATAAATTTTTTAACGGGTTTTATCGAAGCCAACCGTTGAACATCGGGGTGAGCATTGAGTTTGGTTTCAAAAGAGGTTTTATTCAGTGTTCCATCCAGTTCAAGCACGTAATGGCAGGTGTTGCTCGACTGTCCGCTGGGTACAATGTGTTGCTGGTCGAGCGCCAGCATAAAACAATCGGCAGCGGTTAAGGGAATGGTATGGAGGGGTGTGGCCAAGATTAGGATTGCTGATGTTTAAAGGCACACGCAGCCAATGTTTCTACCGATTTGAAATTGGCAGGGTTAAGTTCCGATTCGGGAAGCGTAATGCCGCACGTGCGTTCGAGGAACAAAACCAACTCAATAATACCCATCGAATCGATGCCCAATGAATGGAATGATGTGTTGTTGCTGATCGAAACAGAAGCATCAACCAACGAGTCGCTGATATATTTTTTTAACCGGTCGGCTATTGCTGTTTCTGTGAGCATTCGTTGATAATACAATGAACCGGCAAGCTAATTTTTTATGGATTTACTTCCTAACCCGATGTGGATTGCCACGTTGAATACATTATTTTTGACGGTCATTTTTTATCCATGAATAGCAATTTAAAACCGGATTCAGGTACAAAGTCGGCAGTCGTAATCGGGTCGGGTATTGCCGGTCTGGCATCGGCTATCCGGCTGGCCGCAAAAGGCTACCATACCGATGTGTTTGAAGCCAATGATTACCCCGGTGGAAAGCTCCGGGAACTGCGCATGGACGGATACCGGTTTGATATGGGGCCATCGGTGTTTACCGTTCCGCACCTCATCGATGAATTGTTTACGTTGTGCGGGAGAAACCCGCGCGATTATTTTGGTTACGAACGATTGGAAACCAACTTCAAATATTTCTTTCCGGATGGCACCTCGATTACCGCTTACGCAGATGTGGATAAGTTCTCGAAAGAGTTAGCCGAAAAATCGACCGACCCGCCAACGAGTTTTCATAACTATGTGAAAAACATCGAAACGAAGTTTAACATCACCAACGAAGTGTTTATTGAAAACTCGATTCACGTATTTAAAAACTTCCTGACCAAGCGGGTATTGTACGGTATTTTAAATTTTTACCGTATCGATGCATTCACCACGATGAACAACGGTAACAAAAAGTTCTTCAAAGACCCGAACTTAGTGCAGTTGTTTAATCATTATGCCTCGTATGTGGGATCAAACCCGCTGGTGGCTCCGGCTACGTTAAATGTGATCTCACATTTTATAATCAGCAAGGGAGTGTTCATAGCCGACAAGGGTATGTATTCATTAGTGCGGGCGTTGGTACGCCTTGCGGAAGACATGGGTGTGAAGTTTCATTACAATACATTGATACACGAAATCCTTGTCCAAAACAAAAAAGTAACGGGCATTCGTACCGATGCCGGTGCGTTGCATTACGATGTGGTGGTGAGCAATGCCGATGTTTACCATACCTACCGTAAACTACTGCCCAACGTAAAGCAACCCGAACTGATTTTACGACAAACCAAATCAAGTTCGATACTTGGTTTTTACTGGGGTATTAACAAACAACACGAACAACTGAGCGTGCATAATATGCTGTTCTCAGGCAATGAACGGGAAGAATACGAAGCGGTTTTCGAACGGGGTACGATCAGCAACGACCCTTCGGTTTATATATGTATTACCGCAAAACATATTCCGGACGATGCACCGGCAGGTTGTGAAAACTGGTTTGTGATTGTTACTGCCCCGAATAACACCGGTCAGGATTGGAACGCATTGGTGAACCGTGTACGGCAACAGGTAATGGACAAGATTAAAACAATGTTAGGCATTGATGTGGCGAAACATTTGGTGTGCGAAGATGTGCTTACGCCATTGGTGGTCGAGAAAAATTACCGCAGTCCGTTTGGGGCGATTTTTGGCAACAGTTCAAACAGCAAATTCTCAACGTTCTTGCGTCATCCGAACTTCAGCCGCAAGCTCAGGAATTTATATTTTGTGGGAGGAAGTGTGCATCCCGGTGCGGGTATCCCCATGTGTTTAAACTCAGCCAAGATTATGGATAAGGTGTTGGGGTAGTAAATACTATAATAATTAAATACGCTGTAAAACCAACAGACCTACCCCAATACCGAGTGAAATAGCGATTTCTAATTTACTTATTTTAAAAACTGTTGTAATGTTTTTCTTACACATTGTCCATACTAATAGAGAGTATATTATAAATGCTAAAATGAGGCTTATTGGTGATGGTGAGGGGAACAAGCTATCTAATATTGTAGATTCTTGCTGCGACATTCTTATTTCGAATATCAGTATTGGTATGCTTGAAGCAGCTAAAAAACAAAAATGGATTACAGTTAAAATCCAACCAATTTGTTTTCTGAGTATTAATGTGATACCTGCTATTGGAAGTATTGCAAAAGGAAGAACATAGTAGAGGGTGCTAATATCCCACGATCCGCCATCGAAAATCAGAAGTGTTAAAAACGAAAAACTTGTAATGATTTTGTAAGCGAATTGAACAATAATGATTATTGATATGATGTCAATAATTCCAGAAGGTGTTAATCTTCTGTCTTGAGCGGTAATGCTATTGTAAACTTCTTTTAACCTGATTATAATCCTCTCTGTTGCGGTCAAATGAGAAGTTTCGGATTGGCTTTCGATTAATACTCTTTGTGCAAGTTCGTACTCATCTGTACTTAGGTTTCTGGCATTGAGTTCTTGCTTAGCGGCTTCTACGGCTAAGGGCTGGTATTCATCAACTTTGTTTACAATGTCAAGTAATTCATAATTTGATAAAGTTTTGTATTTGTTGATGAATGGGTTTTCCGACATAAGAGGCATTTTGGTTGAATGTACGATACTATATATTACACTTGCTTCAGTTTCTTCGTATAAGCTTTTGCTTCGCGATAGTATTTGAAGGGCACGAGCAACATACCGTAACACTCGCTTTCGTGGCGGCTTTTTTTGTGATGTACTTTGTGGCCTTTGCGCAGGGCAATAAGCCACGGTGAGGTAACGTTCCTGAAAACTTTAATGCGCTGGTGGATCAATCCATCGTGTACCAATACATAACAAATTCCGTACAGGGTAATGCCAATGCCGATGTAGAGTTTGTAATCCAGTCCGTCCATAATGCCAAACATGATAAACAGCCAAGATGGGATGGCGAACACTGCCGCAAAGAAATCGTTTTTTTCAAAAGCGTGATCGTGCGGGCGGTGGTGGTCTTCGTGCATGTACCATAAAAAGCCGTGCATCACATATTTGTGCAAAGCCCAGGCAATGGCTTCCATCGCGGCAAATGCGATAAAAATCAGGGATATGTACCAGATGTAGATCATTCGGGCAAAAGTAAAATGAGTTATGGCTTTATCAAAAATCAAAAGGATAAAGAAACCTGGTCGATTGAGTTCTATGGCTCTACTAATGGTTTTATTATATATAAGAAGAGGTTCTACAATACCAATGCCATGCCTCGAATAGACCATAATTACCTATTTTAACAGAATAAAATTTGGTAATAGACCCATTTTAAAAATAATTATGCAATTCTACTTTGATAAAACGTTTAACTAAAATACTTTCACGCAATCGTTTGCTGATATGGGCAAAAAAATACTCATAAAGGACATAGCTGAAAGAATGGGCGTTTCAAATGCCACGGTTTCATTCGTTTTGAATGGCAAGGAGGGGCGTGTCGGCAAAGAGTTATCTAAAAAGATATTAGAAGTTGCGGAAGAGTTGAATTACAAACCGAATAACCTGGCAAGGGGTTTACGGATGGGCAAGAGCCGTACCATCGGGTTAATTGTGGCCGATATCACAAACAGTTTTTTTGCAAACCTCGCTTTCCAGATTCAGGAATATGCCGAGAGCCTGAACTATGCGGTTATCATTGCCAACACTAACGAGTCGGTTGACAAAATGAATAAGATGATTGATGTGCTCAAATCACGCCAGGTGGACGGATATGTAATTGTACCAACAGAATTTGGAGAAGATTCTATACGGAAATTAGTGGCAAACGAAGTACCCGTGGTGCTTATGGATCGTTACTTTCCGGATATAGAAGCCAGCTATGTTTCCGTAAATAACCATTACGCCTCAAAGCAGATAACCCAATACTTAATCCAAAGCGGTTGTAAGAAAATTGCATTGGTTAGTTATAACAATACATTGGCTCACATGCAGGAGCGAAAGCGCGGATATATCGATGCTTTACAGGAAGCAGGTTTACGTGACGATGCGTTGGTAAAATACATCAACTACGAAAACATGCACGAAGAAGTGGCAAAAGCTGTTGAAGAGTTGGTTTCGGAGAAAGAAAATAGAATTGGCGGCATTTTTTTTGCCACCAATAGTTTGTCTACTGTGGGCATCAGACACTTGTTAAAATTGAACGTGAAGATACCCGACCAGATTAGGGTTGCCTGTTTTGATAAAAGCGATGTGTTCGATTTTTTCAATACCAAAATACCTCATGTGCATCAACCGATACCGGAAATGGGCAAACGGGCAGTTGACTTGTTGTTGCACCAAGTGGAAAAAGGATATGGGGTAAACTTGCGATCCGAACTGTTGGCGGAGGTTTGTCTCGATTAATTATTTGCGTAATAAGTTAAACGTTTAACTTATTATTTATGGAAAGTATAAAATTGAAATTCATTGTAAAACACGTAGTTAAACGTTTAACTAATAATATATATCCAACGCAATTTTGGGTTAATGAACGAATGTTTTTTTAATACCAATATAAAAGCGAGCAAACGAGGGCACTTTTAAAATGTATAACACTAAACGAACCTATGAAGTCTATTTTCTCTTCTCCTTCTGGTAACAAGAGTTATCTGCTGCCATTCATTTTAGTGAGCAGTTTATTTTTAATGTGGGGCATGGCTCACGGCCTGTTAGATGTATTGAACAAACATTTTCAGGTTGCATTTTCGATGAGTAAAGCCCAATCAGGGCTGGTTCAGTTTTCGACTTACATTGCCTATGGATTGATGAGTGTGCCTGCGGGTTACTTCATGAAACGTTATGGTTATCAGAAAGGGATTATCTTCGGATTGTTTCTGTATGCTGTTGGTTGCTTCAGTTTTATTCCGGCAGCCTGGTTACATTCGGCAAACCCGTTTTTAATTGCTTTGTTCGTTGTTGCTTGCGGGCTTTGCTTCTTAGAAGCTGCAGCCAATCCTTATTCAACAGTATTGGGTCCCAAAGAAAGCGGGGCACAACGGCTCAACCTGTCTCAATCGTTTAACGGATTAGGCTGGGTGTTAGGGCCATTTATTGGCGGGCAGTTAATATTAGGTGCTACACAAGGTGATACAATGGCACTCACCAAGCCTTATATCCTAATTGGCATTTGTATTTTAATCATCACCATTTGTTTTTTCTTCATCAAGCTACCCGAAATAAAAGAAACAGAAGATGATATTAATAGTCACAACCCTGATGCCAGTCAAAATAAATCGTTATGGGCGCACAAGCATTTTGTTTTGGCCGTTGTTGCCCAAGTTCTGTACATGGCTGCGCAATCTGGTGTGTTCGGATTCTTCATCAACTATGTAACGGAATTAGATTCAACCATTTCGCCTTTAGTGGCCTCACGTTTTCTGGCATTCGGGGGTATGTTGCTTTTCATGATTGGCAGACTTTCGGGCAGTTTAGTTATGGGGAAATTCAAGCCTGAAAAAATATTGTCGCTCTATGCCTTTGTTTGTTCTATCTGCATGGTGCTGGTGGTTTTTGAGTTGGGGGCAATATCACTCTATGCATTGTATGTGAGCTTCTTCTTTATGTCGATTATGTTCCCCACCATTTTCGCTTTGGGGCTTGCACGCATGGGCACACATACCGAACGCGCGGCTTCATTCCTGACCATGGCTGTTGCCGGAGGAGCAGTTTCACCCATCCTCATGGGTTACATCGGTGAACACAATATGGCGATCGGGTTTACCATTCCACTGTTTTGTTTTCTGTTTATTCTCTTCTATGGAGTGAAGGGATATAAAATGTAATAACACTTAAAAAACAACCTACTATCAAAATACTATAAAGATGAAAGCACAGCAAAATTACCCTAAAATTGGCATCCGCCCGATTATTGATGGCCGCAGGGGAGGTATCCGTGAATCGCTGGAAGAAACCACGATGAACATGGCAAAAAATGCAGCCGCTTTTTTTCAAAAAAACCTTCATTACCCAGACGGTACACCTGTTCAATGTGTAATAGCCGATACCTGTATAGGCGGAGTAAAAGAAGCGGCCGACTGCGCATCGAAATTTGAACGCGAAAACGTTGGTCTTTCGCTTTCCGTTACGCCTTGTTGGTGCTATGGTTCTGAAACCATGGATATGAATCCGCTGATTCCTAAAGCTGTTTGGGGTTTTAACGGAACCGAACGTCCGGGGGCAGTTTACTTAGCCGCTGTGCTGGCCGCGCACAATCAGAAAGGACTTCCTGCCTTTGGTATCTATGGGCACGAAGTGCAAGATATTGGCGATACAGTTATCCCTGAAGATGTACAGGAGAAACTTTTACGCTTTGCACGTGCCGGATTGGCCGTAGCCCTGATGCGGGGAAAATCTTATCTGGCCATCGGTTCGGTTTGTATGGGCATTGCAGGCTCTATCGTAAATGCTGATTTTTTACAGGAGTACCTGGGTATGCGTACCGAATATGTTGACAGCTCGGAAATCATCCGAAGAATAGAAAAAGAAATTTACGACAAAGACGAATATAAGAAAGCCATTGCGTGGGTAGAGAAAAATTGCAAGCCTAACGAACTGCCCGACCACAACCCCGAACATTTAGTGCGTAGTCGCGCACAAAAAGATGCCGACTGGAAGTATGTTACGAAAATGACAATCATCATGCGTGACCTGATGATCGGGAACAAGAAACTGAACGATATGGGCTTTGGTGAAGAAGCATTAGGGCACAATGCAATTGCAGGAGGTTTTCAAGGTCAACGCCAATGGACGGACTTTCTACCAAACGGTGATTTCGCTGAAGCAATCCTGAATACTTCCTTCGATTGGAATGGGATTCGCGCTCCCTTCACATTTGCCACAGAGAATGACTATCTCAATGCGGTATCAATGCTTTTTGGCAACCTGCTAACGAATACTGCACAAATTTTTGCCGATGTAAGAACTTATTGGAGTCCGGAGTCGATCGAACGTGTAACAGGGTGGAGACCTGACGGGATATTAAAAGCCGGAGTAATTCACCTAATTAATTCAGGAGCCTGTACCCTTGATGCTACAGGAGAACAAACGGAAGCCGGTAAGCCTGTTATGAAACCGTATTGGAAAATCAACGAAGCAGAAATTAACGCCATGCTGAAAGCAACACAATGGGGGCCTTCATCACTCGAATATTTCCGTGGTGGTGGTTATTCCTCCAAACTCTTGTCGAAAGCCGGGATGCCCGTTACCATGTGCCGTTTAAATATGGTAAAAGGCGCAGGGCCTGTATTGCAAATAGCCGAGGGCTGGACGGCAACCTTTCCCCAAGAAGTGTTTGATGTTATCGACAAACGTACCGATAAAACGTGGCCTTCTACCTTCTTCGTTCCACGCGTTACCGGTGAAGGACGTTTCAAAGATGTGTATTCGGTTATGAACAACTGGGGAGCCAATCATGGAGCGATCAGTTATGGGCACATTGGGGCAGACTTGATCACGTTAGCCTCAATCCTTTCAATACCCGTGAACATGCATAATGTAGATGACTTAAAAATTTTCCGTCCATCGGCCTGGTCGGCTTTTGGATCAGACGGTGAGGGCTCTGATTACCGAGCTTGTGCCGCTTATGGACCACTGTATAAATAAACCAAACCTAAAAAACCAGTATGCCTATGAAAGAAGCAAAGACAAAAACAATTTTCGGTATCCTGCTGGCACTGCTGTTTTGCTACCCTGCATTTTCCCAAACCAACCTGACGGGGGAAATGTTTGATCTGGCAAAATTGAAGGCAGGAGTAAAAAACAAACGTGTTTCAAGTACCGATCCAACGGGTGGCAACCGCGATCATCTTGAACCGTTTCAACCTGGAGAGAAAAGGATCATTGCCGATATAAAAGGAACGGGGGTGATTAACCACATTTGGGTTACCATTGCACCGCCTCCAGGTGAATTGAGTCGCAATGATATTATCATTCGCATGTATTGGGATGGAAACAGTTATCCATCTGTTGAATCACCCATCGGGCCTTTTTTTGGACAGGGGTGGGACGAACGGTATAACTATGCCTCTCTTCCGTTGTCGGCAGGTCCCGAAAACGGAACCGGAATGTCGAGTTATTTTGCCATGCCTTTTGAAAAGGGGGCAAGAATAGAAATAGAAAACCAAACCGATAAAACAATTAATGCTTTTTATTTTTATATCGACTACGTTGAAATGAACAAATTGCCCGAGGGCATGGGGCGTTTCCACGCCTGGTATAACCACAATGTTACCGAAGCTCTTCCCGAAGGGGAAACCGAATGGGGGCTTACGGCTCCGCAAAAGCCTAATACAAAAGGTGAGAGGAATTATGTATTTATTCAAACGAAAGGTAAAGGCCATTTTGTAGGCATTAACTATTACGTTCATTCACCCACGCCCATGTGGTATGGCGAAGGAGATGATATGTGGTTTATTGATGGTGAAAAAACACCTTCACTGATCGGTACTGGTACCGAAGATTTTTTCAACACTTCCTGGTGTCCGAAAGAACCGTTTTCGCATCCTTATTTTGGTTATCCACGGGTAAACAACGACATAGGCTGGTTAGGGCGCACACATGTTTACCGTTTCTTTGTTAATGACCCCATCTTCTTCGAAAAAGAAGTAAGGGGAACGATCGAATCGGGACATGACAATAACCTTACGCTTGATCTGGCAAGTGTTGCGTACTGGTATCAGGATAAATCGACAGCGCTTCCGGTTGCCCCCACAAAAGAAATGCGTAAGCCCAAACCATTTATTAACCACATGGATATGCATAAGTGGAGAGATGCGTGGCGTAAGGCAAAAGGGAATGACTCAAAACTTTGGGGAAATGAGTAGTGAACTTAAAAGATAATATTATGAAAAATTTTACGAGTGCGATTAATAAAATATTGCTGATTAGCCTGTTTTCGAGTATTGCATTTTATTCAAATGCTTCAAGAAAACTTGTCGTGCAGCAACAAGCAAAAGAGGTTCGGGGAGTAGTTACCGAAAAAGAGACTAGCCAGCCGCTATCGGGGGTAAGTGTTTATGTGAAGGGAACCACGCTGGGTACAAGCACGAATGCTGCCGGAGAGTACGTTATTAGCGTACCCTCTGATGCTGCCATACTGGTGTTTTCTTTTATCAGTAAAAAAACTGAAGAACGTTCGGTTAGTAGCCATTCGGTAATCAATGTTGTTTTGCAAGATGATGCCACGCTGTTGGATGAAGTGGTTTATACCGGTTATATGACCCAGAGAAAAGCCGATTTAACCAGTTCGGTAGCGATGGCATCGGGCAGCGATATTTCCAAAAACCCCTCGGCCAATGCCTTGAAATCATTACAGGGAAAACTCTCGGGTGTGTTAATTACTACCAATGGCGGTAACCCTGCCGAAGGTGTTAATATACAAATCAGGGGACTGTCATCGCTTTCAGGAGGTGTGCGGCCTTTAATTGTATTAGATGGTATGCCGACTGCCAATTTGAACCTTCGCGATATAAACGGTAGCGACATTGAGTCGATACAGGTATTAAAAGATGCCGCTTCGGCCAGTATTTATGGGGCACGGGCTTCGGGAGGGGTAATATTAATCCAGACTAAAAAAGGAAAAGCCGGAAAAACAACCGTTGAGTACAACAACAGTATTTCGTTTAGTAAAGTGCTTAACAAGCCTACGCTGATGAATGCCGAGCAATACGGTATTGCAGCTTTTAGGGCGCAAGCTTATGACGAGCAGGTATATGGTACTGCGATGTCGTTGCCCACTACTTATGATTTCACATGGCACCGCGATGGTGATGGGCGGGCTGTATTGGATGACGTGAAAGTAGCCGAATGGCTGAACCCCGAACAAACCGTACGCGGTTCGGATGTTAACTGGCTCGATCAGATACTTCAAACAGCGATAATGCAAAACCACCAACTTACCGTTTCGACCGGAACCGACAGATCCAAGAGCCTGCTTTCGTTAGGTTACTATAACAACGAAGGAACACAGATACACACTTTCTTCAAACAATATTCGGTTCGTTCAAATACAGAGTACAACCTGATCGAGAACCGTTTGAAAATCGGTGAAAACCTGGCCGTTTCGTACCTGCAGTATCGCGATGCCAACGAAACCCGATGGGCTATGATTAACCCACCGGCAAGCCCTGTGTATGACATTAACGGAAACTGGGCAGGAGCAACGGGTTTTGACGATTTCTCAAACCCTGTACGTTTGTTGAAAATGAACAAGGATAACATAAACCACTTTTCGAAAGTACTCGGTAACATTTACATGGATTTGAATATCTGGAATGGAATATCGGCACGAACACAGTTTGGTGTTGACTACGGCAATGCCTACAACCGGGCGATTGATGGGCTTTGGTCTGAAACAGGTGGCCGTAACAGCAATGGCGAAAATTATGTAGGAAGCTACCAGTCGCACACCTTAAATTACGTTTGGACAAACACCTTATCGTACAACCTGAGTAAAGGCAAGCATAATGTTGATGCCGTGTTGGGAACTGAATTTACCCGTTACGTGCAAGAGGGATACTCGGCACGAAGAGAAGGTGTATATCTTGAAGACAGAGATTTCGCGCACATCGGTGTAACAACTGGCTCGAAATATTCGCTGGGAAGCTCGGCCGATGAGTACGCTTATTTCTCGGTGTTTGGTAAAGCCAACTATGCCTACGATGGAAAGTACCTGCTTTCGTTTACACTAAGACGTGACGGATCGTCACTTTTCGGAAGCAATAACCGTTATGCGACATTCCCGGCCGTTTCGGGCGGATGGCGCGTTAGTGAAGAATCGTTTATGAAAGATTATAGTTTTATATCCGACCTTAAATTACGTGCAAGCTGGGGCGAAAATGGAAACGTACAAGGGTTGCCACGAGGCTACACAACCACTCCGTTTACAACCGATTATTTCGGAACATCTTACCCGATAGAGGGTAACGAATCAGGCCAGCTTTGGTCGGGCTACAGAAGAACCTGGTTAGGTAATCCCAATCTTAAATGGGAAACAACCAAACAAACCGATATAGCCATCGACTACGGATTTTTGAATCAGCGCATTTACGGATCGTTTGGATACTACTACAAGAAAACACAAGACGTTCTTGTTCAGGTGCCGTACATCGCAGCCATGGGTGAGGGGGGCGAACCCTGGATTAACGGAGCCAGCATGAATAACCAGGGTATTGAATTTGATATTACCTATAAGAATAATCGTGAAAAGGCTTTTCAATATGCCATTTCGCTTAACGTAGGTACTTATAGAACTAAGTTGGTTGACCTCCCTGTAGATGTTATTAACCGTTATGCGGGCGATGGTATGCGCGATTTTGTAACCGGCCGCACACCTAATATCTATTATGGATTGGTGGCAGACGGTATCTTTAAAACTCAGGAAGAAGTAGATAACCATGCCGAGCAAACCGGAAAGGCAGTGGGGCGGATACGGTATAAGGATTTAGACGGCAACGGTGTAGTCAATGAATTGAACGACAGAACGTTTATTGGTATAAGTGACCCCGATTTCTTCGGTGGTGTTACCTTCGATCTCAGCTACAAAAACTTCGATCTGAATATATTTTTCCAGGGCATTTTTGGCAACATGGTTGTTAACGATTGGAAACGCGAAAGCGACCTGTGGAACATATCGGTTCCATCAGGAAAAAACCATGACGTAAGAATACTGGATGGATGGTATTTCGATAACCCGAAATCAAACATCCCGGCTATTTCCAATTCAAATGTAAATAGCGAACAGGTGTTTTCTTCGTACTATGTTGAAAACGGCTCGTATATGAAATTGCGTAACATCGAACTGGGCTATACCGTACCCAAAAAACTTACCAGCAAGTTGTATATCGAAAACCTGCGCGTGTATGCATCGGCACGTAACGTACTCACGTTCAAAAAATCAAGCTATACCAGCTTCGATCCTGAAATGCCAGGCTATGGATATTTAACGCCTGCATTCTTTGCGCTTGGGCTTAATGTTAAATTTTAAAACTAATTGTTATGAAAAATTTTAAAGCAATACTATTAATCTTAACCATACTGTTTACGATAAGCAGTTGTGCGGATTACTTAGAAGTAAACCCCAAGCAGGTGTTGGATGAGGGGTTACTCAATTCAGCCGATGACATGGAAGGCTTTGTAACGGCAGCGTATGCCCGTATTACAGATATGCCCAGTTGGGACTCGCCCTTTTCACCCTGGTGGTCGGGCTCCATGCGCTCGGACGACTCCTATAAAGGCGGTGGCGGAGTTTGGGACGGAGGCGATGGCTGGGGTTTTATGGAAACCTTCGTAAACCTGACTCCGAATGGTTGGCCGATTGACTACCCATGGTATATATCATATCAGGTTATTCAACGTTGCAATACAGCCATTCAAAAAATGCAAGCAATTTCGGATGATCAATTTCCGATGAAGAGTGTTAGAATCGGTGAGATGAAATTCATCCGGGGTTTTGTTCATTTTCGTTTGAAAGAATTCTTTAAGTACATTCCCTATATCGATGAAACCGTTGTGGGCAGCACACCTCAGTTTGAAGCCATATCCAACCGAGATAAAAATCAGCCTAATGACTTGTATATATGGGAACGCATTTTAGCAGACTTTAAAGATGCGGAAGACAGACTTCCGGTTGTGCAACCCGAAATAGGAAGGGTAAATAAAAATGCAGCTACCGCTATGGTAGGTCAGGTTTTACTGTTTATGGCTTATGAACAAAATGATAACCATCAGGTAGTAAACATCAGTCAGGAAAAACTGAACGAGGCACTTACGTATTTCAATAAAATAACCGATCAGGAAGGCGGAGCTGTTGATTTGTGTGCCGACTACGGTGAAAATTTTGTAGCCGAATCCGACAACAACACCAAAGAATCGATTTGGGAAATACAATACTCCATTGACGATAACAGTTTTACAGGAGGGAAGATAAACCGGGGCGAAGGCTTGAACCACCCTTGGTATTGGGGAGGGTTTATTTGCTGTGGCTTTCATCACATAAGCTATAACATGGGTAACGCCTTTAAAACCGATGCCAACGGTTTGCCACTGTTCGATACATACAATGACGACAGCTACGGTGATTATATTAAAGATGTGAATGGAGTGGTGGATACCGATATTGTTCAAGCCGGAAACCCCGATTTCTTCAACAGCTATAATTTCGATCCGCGTTTCAGCCACACCATTGGCGTGCCCGGGCACCCGTGGAAGTACGACCCGAACCTGATTTTTGCAGCCGGTGGTATTCGCAACGGGTTTGAATATGGCTGGTTAAAATCTGTGAAAGAACTCCCGCACCCGGGTTGTGGTTGTCTTTTATATGACGGTTGGCAGTTCAACTCCATGAACAAACGGATGATCAGGTACGATGAAGTATTGTTATGGAAGGCCGAAGCGCTTATTCAACTAAACAGGCATAACGAAGCATTGCCTCTCATTAACAAACTGCGTACACGGGCCGCCAACAGCGTAAGCCGTTTGGTAAAAGCCAATGGCGATCCTATAATGAATTATGTTGTTGAAACTTATCAGCCGGGCGTAAACTGTACATGGGATAAAGACTTCGCCTGGAAAGCCCTGCAATGGGAAAGCCGCATTGAGCTGGCCGGTGAAGGCCGCAGGTTCTTCAACTTACAACGTTGGGGAGTTTTGGAAGAAACCATGAATAGCTACTTCCTGAAAGAAAAAGAACGCTTTAATTGGATGAACAACGCACGGTTTACAGCCGGTCGTGATGAGTATTTCCCGATACCACAAAACCAAATGAAGTGGGCAAAGGGTAACTATACACAAAACCCAGGGTATTGATTGCGGATTATTTTAAACATTGACAGTTATGAAAAATATACTAAAAATACTTAGCGTAACATTGATTGGTATTCTGCTCACCGGTTGTTACGACCGGGATGTTATTGACGACAAAGGGTTTCACCACCCGTTGCCCGAAGTGCAAAACCTGGACTACACAAAAACAGGGAATGTTGTTACCTTAACCTGGCAAATACCCGACAATATTTCGTCTGACTTTCGCAGACCGGTTGAAGTAAGCGTACAGGTAGTAGAAAATAATATCTACAAGCAAAAGGTTGCGGTATTAAACGAAGGCACAACAGTAAATATTTCCGTTAATGATAACAGGGAATACCGGTTTGTGGTAAAACTGTTGGGATTTTTAACGCCCGAGGCGATGGAAACAGGCCGACCCGACAGGGTATTTTCAAAAGGAAAGGTTATTGTGGTTGATTGATGTGAGCGTGTGCAGTTTTGTGCATACAGTAGGGTTCAATAACCCGCATTTAAAAGTGATTGAGGGTGTTCTGTATAATTAACATACAGGACACCTTCATAAACTGAATATTACTTGAATATTTACAAACAAATTGTGAACGCATTGTTTTCCGGATGATAGCTGATAAAGTAATTAAACACATCGTATTGGCCAGTTTTGGGGTATCTGCATTTTTGTGGGCATCATGCGATGCCGATGAACCTAAACCGCACGTGCCTGCCGATGAGATATTCTCATCAAAAACAATTTTAGTTCCTGATAAAGACACAAAAGAGGTTACAACCAGCTTAACATTTAATAACCTTGAAGCCATTGATTACCTGATGGTGCGGAAAAGCGGTGGCGATGGTTATTCCAGAAAAATAGAAAGGAGTGAACTTTCTTCATCCTATAATTTTAGCTATACCATCCAGCAGGTTGACCCGGAAAATTTCAAATTAGTGTTCAAGGCTTATTACAAAGACAGTAACGCATCTAAAGATTTTTTTCTGGAAGTTGATAACCGTTGGGGTTTTTTCATACGCAACATTACCCGTATTGCCCGCGTTACCGGTACACCCATGTTGGGCGAAGCCTTGCCCAGCCCCAACAACACACCCTTAACCTGGAATGTAGGCGGTACCGATTTAGGCATTGTGTGGGAAATGCAACCCGGCAACTACGGAATATTTTTTGGCGATACCTTTGGCCGAAACTTCAAACCCAACGCAGCTAACCCCGGGCCAAATGGCGGAAGCTGGCGCAGCAATGTGTTGGCATTTTCAACGGATGGTAATTTAGAAGACGGCCTTTTGTTTAGCAGCATGGCTACCGATGTACGTGGCGATGCCCGCGAAATTGTATATGGCGGTAAAGACACATCCGGTAACGGAAACTTTACATCAATTCCTACGGCCGCCATCCGTGCAAACGGAATTGACTATGTGCATTACTTTAATATCAAAACCTGGACAGGCTGGGTTACCAACTATTCAGGCATGTACAAGTCTGTTGATGACGGCCAAACGTGGACAAAATGCGAAAATGTATCATTCTCATCGAACAGTAATTTCGGCCAGGCCGGTTATTTCAAGAAAGACGGCTACGTGTATATGATCGGTACCGAAACCGGGCGTGAGAGTAATGCACGATTGGCTCGTTTTCTCGAATCGGATATAGAAAATCAGGCAGACTATGAATTTTGGAACGGATCAACAAACCAATGGGTGAAAAGCGATGAAAGCAAAGCTACAAACATAATTGATGGCAGAATAGGTGAGCTCTCTTTTATCTATAACGACAAACATCAAAAATGGATTATCGCCTATTTCAACAGCAGCAGTTACAATATTACCATGCGCTTAGCCGAAGATATAACCGGGCCGTGGAGCGAACCTTATGTGCTGGCTACGGGAAGTGAATATCCCCAACTGTACGGATCGTATTTCCATCCATTATCTGCACACGGTGATAATCTTTATTTTCTCATGTCAATGTGGCTTCCTTATAATGTTTTTTTGATGAAAGTAGAACTTGCCGATATGGGTAATTTTACTGATTAACGACAGGGTATTGTAATGCCATACAGGTTTATGAAATATGAATTGATAGAAATAGTGTATGTATCGAAAATGTAAATAAATCAACTATGAAAAAATTAATGCTGTTTTTATGGGCAACGTTTATTGTATTAAGCGTTAGCGCACAAAAGTATCCGTACAACGGGTTAAACAACAACATGGGAAATTTGTATCAGCTATCGAATGCAAAAACCCGTTCTATCAGTCCCGAAAACTTTACCGGTGAAAAAGGAAAAGGCGGCATGGCCGATCCGGTTAAAGACAAAGATAAACCCAATGAGGCTAACGCTGCATGGCAGGCACGCGATTTAGGGCAAGGCTGGAAAGTCAATCCATACATCAAAATCAAACCAAACGAAACCTTTACGCTTGCAGAGATTGAAGGGCCCGGGGCGATTCAACATATTTGGATGACACCCACAGGAAACTGGCGCTTTTCCATTATTCGCATTTATTGGGACGATGAAAAAGAACCTTCGGTTGAGGTGCCCGTGGGAGATTTTTTTGGTATGGGCTGGGGAGTTTATGCACCACTAAACTCGTTACCGGTAACCGTAAACCCGGGCAGCGCCTTCAATTGCTACTGGACAATGCCTTTTCGTAAGAAGTGTAAAATCACAATGCAAAACATCAACGATCAAGATGCTATGAACCTGTATTACCAGATCGATTATGCATTGACTGAAGTACCGGAAGATGCCGGCTACTTTCATGCGCAATTCAGAAGAACAAACCCTAACGCAACTTCAGATTACACCATCGTAGATGGCATAAAAGGCAAAGGACACTTTGTTGGTCTTTACACCGCCTGGGGCGTAAACAATAACGGCTGGTGGGGCGAAGGCGAGATAAAATTCTTTATGGATGGTGATTCAAAATTCCCTACAATTTGCGGAACCGGCACCGAAGATTATTTCTGCGGATCGTATAATTTCGACAGAGAAGGGCAGTACAAAGAGTTTAGCACAGCTTATGCCGGACTGCACCAGGTGATTCGCCCGGATGGCACGTACCGTTCGCAGCAACGTTTTGGTATGTACCGCTGGCACATCAACGACCCGATCCGTTTCGAGAAAGATTTGAAAATAACTATTCAGGATTTGGGTTGGCATCATGGTGGCCGCTATCTGCCGCAAAAGTCAGATATAGCGTCTGTTGTGTTTTGGTACCAAACCGAACCACATGCAAGATTTCCCAAGTTGCCAAGCTGGCAAGAGCTTGAAGTGAATTAAAGAGTATTTCCTAATAGATGTTACGCATAACGTTATTTAAACACAGGGTTAAGGTGGTTACACAGAGTTTCACAGGGGATAAAATATGCCTCTGTGAATTCTCTGTGAATATTGTTGCTCCGTGTTACTCTGTGGTGAAGTTATTATGTCGCGAAAGTTTTAATTATAAAAAGGATCACTATATAGTTTTGATATGAAAAAAAACCTGCTAACAGCAGCCTTGTTGCTGGCTTTACTAAGTTGTAACGATTCAAAAAAAGAAGCGAATATGGATAAGCATGATAAAGGAACGTTTGGGTATGATCTTGATTTTCTAAAAAAGAATGATAATAACCTGATTGTATTAGGCGGAGAAGATCAACAATCGATCGTGCTTGTGTCGGCTAAGTACCAGGGTAAAGTATTTACCAGTACAGCTAACGGTAAGTCGGGAAAAAGCCTCGGCTTTGTTGGGTACAAAGCATTTGAAGCTAAAGCACATGACGAACACATGAATGCTTACGGAGGCGAAAACCGTTTTTGGCTTGGCCCCGAAGGCGGCAGGTATTCTGTTTATTTTGAGAAAGGCAAACGGCAGGCATTTGAAAACTGGCATACACCTAAACCCATAGATACCGAAACTTGGGATGTTGTTTCATCCGATGCCAAACAGGTTACGATGAAAAAAGAAATGACGGTAGCGAACTATCAGGGTTACGATCTGAAACTGAACGTTGACCGTAAAGTTGCCTTGGTTGAAAACGATGCAATTGCCCGATCGTTAGGTGTAACACTAAATAAAAACGTAAACGTGGTAGCCTATACCACCAAAAATAAAATCACTAACCTGAACGATTTTGAATGGACTGCTCAAACAGGTACTATCTGTATCTGGATGTTGGATATGTTTATTCCTGGCCCCAATGCGTTAACGATCATACCGTTTAATCAGGGAGAAGAAAACGAATTGGGCGTAACGGCCACCACTGATTATTTCGGAGAAATTCCGGCTGACCGCCTGAAAATATCCGATGGCATTGTCTATCTGAAAACCGATGGTAATTTCAGAAGCAAATTAGGTATGAATGCTAAGCGCACAACGGCCATTGCTGCGAATTATGATCCTGACTTAAAGCACTTGGTTATCACAACCTACGATGTCGATAAAAATGCTGTTTACCTGAACCAGGAATGGAACCCCGAACGCGATCCTTTAAAAGGAGATGCGATGAATGCCTATAATGACGGCCCGCTCGAAGACGGTAGCATTATGGGGCCTTTCTTTGAATTGGAAAGCGTATCGCCTGCGGCATTTTTAAAACCGAATGCTTCCCTGAACCACCAGCATACCGTATATCATTTTATGGGCGATGAAAAGGATTTAAGCCCTGTTGCCGAAAAACTCTTAGGGGTTTCTATCGAACAGATTAAATCTGTTTTTTAACCGTGTAAACTGATCAGGTATTTTTTTTGAAAATGAACGATTGAGAAAAGATTAAAACACGAATCACAACAAACACGATTCGGTGATATGGAGATAAGAAGATGAAAAAATACGTAATAGGAGTGGACTATGGAACCGACTCGTGCCGTGTGCTGATAGTGGATGTGGCGAACGGGAATGAAGTGGCTTCATCAGTGAAGTATTATTCACGCTGGCAGTCAGGGAAGTATTGCGATCCTGCAAAGAATCAATATAGGCAGCATCCGTTAGATTATACTGAAACATTAACAGACGCCACACGCGAAGCATTGGCGCAATCACCGGCCGGGGTAAAAGAAAATATTGTAGGGATAGCGTTCGATACAACCGGATCAACACCCGTGTTGACCGATGAATCCGGCACACCCTTAGCCTTACTGCCGGAGTTTTCTGAAAACCCCAATGCCATGTTTGTTTTGTGGAAAGACCATACCGCTGTTCGCGAAATGGAACAAATCAACACATTGGCAAAGCAATGGCGTGTTGATTACACAGCCTATTCGGGAGGAATCTATTCTTCCGAATGGGTATGGTCGAAAATATTGCACGTATTGCGCGCAGATGCCGCCCTTCGCTTTAAAGCATACGCATGGGCTGAACACTGCGATTGGATATGCGGCCTGATTACCGGAAACACAAAGCCCGAAACCATGTTAAGAAGCCGTTGTGCTGCCGGGCATAAGGCCATGTGGCACGAAACGTGGGACGGGCTTCCTGCCGAAGATTTTTTAATAGCGTTAGACCCGTTGCTAAAAGGGTTTCGCAGTCGCTTGTATGATAAAACATTTACGTGCGATACAGCTATTGGAAACCTGAACGAGGAGTGGGCCGAAAAATTAGGGCTTACCACCAATGTGGTTGTCGCAGTCGGGGCACTCGATTGCCACATGGGTGCGGTAGGAGCGCAAATAAGAGAAGGCAGTTTTGTTCGGGTTATCGGTACATCAACCTGCGACATCATGGTGGTGAACCCCGATGAAATGAACGGAAAACTTATTCCCGGTATTTGCGGGCAGGTTGATGGTTCGGTTATTCCTGGATTAGTTGGTTTGGAAGCAGGTCAGTCGGCTTTTGGTGATTTATTCGATTGGTATAAAAGAATTTTGGAATGGGCGCCATTACAGATTATAAATCAATCGAAGGCAATTGGTGAAAAAACAAAACAACAACTGAATGACGAAATATCAAACAATATCTTATCGGAACTCACAAAAGAAGCTGAGAAGATTCCTTTACAGGATAGCTCATTGATTGCTACCGATTGGATGAACGGACGAAGAACGCCCGATGCCAACCAGTTACTTACAGGAAGCATAACCGGGTTGACCTTAGGCACAACAGCCCCGCTTATTTATCGTGCTATTATTGAAGCAACGGCTTTCGGTTCTAAAGCTATTTTTGACAGGTTTATTGAAAACAATATAAAGATCGAAGAGGTAATAGGGATAGGTGGTATATCACAAAAATCACCTTTCGTTATGCAGGTGCTTAGCGATGTACTTGGTGTTCCTATTAAAGTAGTTAAATCGAGCCAGGCTTGTGCATTAGGGGCTGCAATGTTTGCCTCTGTTGCCGCAGGTGTACACCCTACTATTGAACATGCTCAACAGGTTATGGGGCAGGGTTTTGAATATGAATACAAACCCAATATGGAAAACCATGCACAATACATGAAGATGTACGAAAAATACAGGCATTTGGGTAAACATATAGAAGAACTATCCTAAGACAATAGTTTATAAAATAATGCGTGTTTTAAAGAATTTATCTTTTAAGAAGTGTTTGATTTATGCCTGGTTAGGTTTTCTAAGCATTTCTGTCAGTCTGGCCGATACAAGAACCGAAACACAGGAGAACAGTATCTGGATACGACCTTCCGAAGAGAATAATTATGCACTCGTGTGGGGATTTCGTGACGGACTGCAAATCAGGGTTCTACCGACTGTAATCCGTGGGCTGATCTCTTTGCACGCTCACTATATTGGGCAAAAGAGCGACAGGGTTACCAACTTTTTTGCTGTTGAGCCAATACCCAAAGGTGAAACCGAAAGAGGGTATTCTGAACTTGAGTGGAGCAAGCTTGATAATAAGCGGGGTAAACGTATCTGGAGTGCGAATAATGATAAAGCGTTTGAACCGACAGATGAACTTGTTGGAGCGAGCGGTGTTATCAGCAACGAAACTGGGGTTGAAACCCTGAGCGTATATTTCTTTTTTGAACCTTTCGATAATGGAGCGAAAGTTTATGTGAAAGCAACGTTTTATGCTAATAATCCTTACGAAGTTGAAGTAACAACATTTAAGCGCGATGATTCCATAGCGTTAGATTATTGCATTGTTACAGCAACGATGGGAAACTATGCCCGTCTAAGGAAATTGTATTTGAAAGACGGGATTAAAAAATCTCTTGATATTTGGCCTGATTATAAAGACGTACATTTTACAGACAGAGAACGAATTTCTTCAGCGCAATTCTTAAATGGGAAAAACAGACATAAATATTTTATTGCCGCACCGGATGAAAAAAACCTGATGGATGCCGATTATGCTAAAGGAACTACAAGCAACTGGTTTTATTACGGATTGCCCGTAACACAATATTGGTACAGCAAAGATTCAGATAATTCGCTTTCAGGCATCGTTAGTGGCCGTTATACATATTGGGCCAGCGATAAGCCTATTCCGGGCGGAATATCCATTGAGAATTTTGAATTAAACAAGCGTTTCAAACAGGGAGATCGCTTTGTGTTTGGAATTAGTTTACTAACACCTGAAATGTTTATTCAATCGTATATCAAATCACGATAGATAGATATTTTAACGATTTATGGTTGTTTATCAGTAGAGCAGATAGTTCAATGAAATCAGGAAAAAAAATCAAGGTCGCTTTGGTGTTGATTATAATAGCATTAGCGACAGGCATAGTTTTCGCCTGGTCACAATCCAGGCAGCAAATCCCCGATAGTTATTCTCAATTTATCGAACATATTCATATTGCTGATATAGGCAATGTAAAACCCAACGTGAAGTATCATAAAATTGATGAGAACACCACTCGGGTTTCATTAACCTTTCATTTCTCTGACTCAATCCGGCAGGATGACTGGCAGGTTACCATCAAACCGGCTTTCGATCCGTCTTTCCATTGGTCGCCACACCTTACACCTACCGATAACCACGTTATCGATCAGCATGTGTTTCGTACACCAGCCATGATTGTTGCAAATGCAGAACGGCAACTCACCGTAATCCCTGATGTGGAAGTGCTCGGAGAAGGTTCGCCTGCGCGGTGGTATATGGATGTAAACGCAAATAGTAACACCCTTACATTAGGTATGAGCAATGTTGCTGTCACCGACCATGTTTTATTTGAAAAAGCGCCCGGTGCAACATACTTAAAGGGTGAAGTGAAGTTTGGTTTTTACCTGATTAAATCGAACAATAAAGAAGATATTGCTAATCCTTTTCGCAAGCCCCTCCATTTTTTCTGGAAAAGATGGGGCAATACACTTTACCATGCCGATAACCCCTTGCCGGGCGACCTTAATCCATACATCGAACATACCTATAACTGGGCATTTGATACATGGGAAAAATATGTGTGGCAGGAGTTTACGTTAGACGGAAAAAAAGTAGGCGCCCCGTGTTTTATTGTAAACACTACACAAAGCCCTAATTATCCGGGCGAACCTAATTTCAGGGAATTTCTTTCGATCTGGAATCAGGCATGGTTTAGTTCTTTACGCTCTGCCAGCGGATTGTACAGGTATGCGAAACGTACAGGTAATGCAGATTTGCTTCGAAGAGCTAACCTCACAAAAGAGTTGGCATTGACAGCACCTAAAAAGGAAGGTTTCTTTTACGGATTGATTGCAACTGAAATGGAAGATGTGACCATAGCCGGTAAACAATACAGGCGTGCCAAAGGATGGGATACGTACTATTGGGGCAACTCAAACAGAAATCCATATACATGGGATGCGCGCCACGCTCCGTTTCATGTTTTGGATATGAGTTGGACAGCCTTGTTGATGCTTCGCTGGTATGATGAACTCGATAAAGACGAAAGATTGTTGGAGTATGCACGAGATTATGCTGATGCTTTATTGAAAATACAGGACGCGAAGGGATACTTTCCTGGCTGGTTAGATTTGACGACACTAAAGCCCATGGCTCACTTAAATGAATCCCCAGAAACATCCATGTCGGCTACCTTTTTATTGAAATTATACGAACTAACAAAAGATGAACAATACAAGGCATCAGCATTGAAAGCAATAGAAATTGTGAGTAAAGAAATTGTTCCAACCGGTAGGTGGGAAGATTTTGAAACCTATTGGTCCTGCTCTCGTTGGGGCTCGGATGTATATGTCGGACGAAAAATTGAGCGGAACAATATGTATAAGCAATGTAATTTTTCAATGTTCTGGACGGCAGAAGCCTTGCTGGAAGCTTATAAAACAACAAGCGAGAAAAAATATCTGGAACAGGGTCAGCGCGTTGTAGATGAATTACTGATGACACAAGCCTCGTGGCAGCCGCCTTATATTTATGTGAAAGCTTTGGGTGGATTTGGTGTATTAAATACCGATGGCGAATGGAACGATTCGCGGGCGAGTTTGTTTGCCGAAACAATTATTCGTTATGGAAAAGAGCTTGATAACAAAGAGTATATTGAGCGTGGCGAAGCTGCGTTACGTTCGGCATTTACCATGATGTATAGCCCTGAAAACCCGGTAACAAAAAAGCAATGGGAGAAAGTCTGGCCGTTTTTTAACGAGAAAGACTTCGGGTTTACAATGGAAAACTATGGTCATGGCGGCAGAACAAGCCCTGAAGGCGAAGGCATGGGCGAATTTACCATTTACGATTGGGGAAACGGTGCAGCAGCCGAAGGCTACAACCGTATGTTAGATCATAACAACTTAATGAAGTAAAGGGTAGTTGATCATATAAAAAACGAAATGACTTATCGTTACTGATTTTTCCTGCATAGACAGACCATTACAAGGAAAACTATTGAAGTTTATCAGCGGGCTTCTTTCTAAAGTAGTAATTAGCTTATAACTAATTCAAAATCAATTAGTTATTTCACTTGCGTATGACAGCAAATATGATCCTGTCTTAAAATTTCAGCGCAACTTTCGGTACCTGCGAATCAATTCTTTCGCTACCACTTCACCCGAAACCAACGCAGGTGGCATACCCGGTCCGGGCACGGTAAGCTGACCGGTATAAAACAAATTCTTAACCTTTTTGTTTACGATAGATGGCTTGAGGTTAGCCGTTTGCATCAATGTGTTGGCCAATCCGTAGGCGTTGCCTTTAAAGGCATTGTAATCAACTATAAAATCGCGGTGTGCGTAACTGCGCTTATAGACAATGCTTTCGCGGATGGATTGTCCGGTTAACGATTCAAGCCTATTCATCACTACATCAAAATACTTTTCGCGTAAAGCCTCTGTATCGGTTAAACCGGGCGCAACAGGAATCAGGATAAATAAATTTTCACACCCGGCTGGCGCAACGGTATTGTCGGTTTTGGAAGGACAACACACATAAAATAACGGATTGCTCGGCCATACCGGGTTTTCGTAAATTTCGTTGGCGTGTACGGTAAAATCCTGATCGAAGAAAAGATTGTGGTGCAGCAGTTTCGTTAACCGTTTTGAAACGCCAACATAATACACTACCGAAGAAGGCGCGAGCACACGTTTTTGCCAGTAGGCTTCGGTATAATTGCGGTATTGTTTTGGCAACACGTTTTGCTCGATGTGGTGATAATCGGCAGAGGCAACGATGTAATCAAACGTTTCGGACTTGCCATTGACGATAATTTCCGATGCGTGTTTATTGGTGACTTTTATTTCTTCTACGGTGCTGTTAAATCTAAACGTAACACCGTGTTCTTTCGCTAAGGTTACCATGCCTTCAATAATCCTGAACATACCGCCTTTTGGATACCACGTACCCAAACAGATGTCGGCATAATTCATCAAACTGTATAACGCGGGTGTGTCTTTCGGGGCAGCCCCCAGAAACAATACCGGGAATTCGAGCAACTGAATGATACGCGGATCGGTGAAATGTTTTTTAATGTGGGTTGTCATCGACTGAAAAACCTGTAACCGGAACATACCTTTAATTAAATCCTTGTCGATTAATTCGGTAACGGAAAGCCCCGGTTTATAGACTAACCGTTTCATGCCGGTTTCGTATTTGAATTTCCCCTCTTCTAAAAATTGTAGCAGTTTTGTTTCGCTTCCCGGTTCAATACGTTCAAACAGTTTGCCTAATTCGGTGAGCGAAGCTGGTATCGGCCACACATCATCGTTTGAATAAAATACCTGGTAGGAGGGATCGAGCCTGACAAGCTCATAGTAATCGGATGCTGTTTTGCCGAAGGCGTTAAAGAAATGTTCAAAAATATCGGGCATCCAGTACCAGCTTGGCCCCATATCGAACGTAAAACCTTCGGCCTCAAATTTCCGGGCACGGCCTCCGGGCGAGCCGTTTTTTTCGAGGATGGTTACATCGTACCCCTCGCGTGCAAGAAAACAGGCAGCCGCCAACCCCGAAATACCCGAACCGATAATGGCAATTTTCAATGGATAATAATTTAATGATCTTTCGTTACCCCTAACACCTAAGTCCTAATCCCTAACACTGGCTTAAAAATAGAAAATAGATCAGGGAAACAGATGGTTGAATAATAATATAATGTTCTGCCTATCTTTAAGGTTTGAAGTTGGTAAAGGAAGTGTGTATTTCGAATTGTCGCAGGTTAGTATGTATCAGGTTTTCCTGAAACTTTCCTGCAGGGTCATGCCGAGCCTGCACATTTGCTGAAAATCGCAAATCGGGATTGCGAGGCATCTGCGAAAATGAAGATACTCAAGCCTAAAGGCATACGCGAATACCTCGTTCCTCGGTATGACCGTCTGTATGAAGTTTGTAAACCAAAAAGCAATAGGTAAAAATTATAAGTGTTACAATTTTAAATGCGTCCTAAAGAAATGAAAGAACATTGGTTTAAAGATTACAAGCAACACTGGGGAATATTTTTGTTGATCGTGCTGGCGCAGGCAGTTGTATTAGCTTACCAAACCGCTGTTACGGCAGGTATGATGGCTGTCTTTTTTGTTTTTTTGTTGCTCATTAACCTGACGGTGGCCGGTATGATTATGGTACTTACCTGGCCGGTGCGCAGAAATTTTCACTTTTCGCGTTTCATTAAAATACTGATAGCTTTTGCGGCTGTTTACGGCATCAGCCAGTTGATTGCGGTTTTGGTCGTTTATTTTAAGGGGTGAGGTGCGCTTTTGTAAAAGATCGTTTCGTTCTTGTATAATGCCGGTTTCCAAATCAGAAGATTTTCCAATCAGCAATTTGCTGGATAAAAATCTGTATCGAACGCGGGTACAGCACAATACAAAACAATATACCAAACAATGCACCGTACAGGTGTGCATCGTGGTTGATGCCATCGCGCGAACGTTTTGAACTGTAATGCGAATAGACCAAATATAACGCGGCAAAAATGAAACCTTTGATCGGTATTGCGAAGTACAGGTAAAGATCGGAGAGCGGATCAAACAAAATACAGGCAAAAATTACAGCCGACACTGCCCCCGATGCACCTAACGAGTTATACGCAGGATTGTTTTTGTGTTTGAACAGGGTAGGAAGGTCTGATACAACAATGCCCAGCATATACAGTGCAATAAAATATACCGGGGCGAGGTCGTTAAAGATGTACGTGAAAATGTATTCGAGTTTCGTTCCGAAAAAATAGAACGAGATCATGTTAAATAACAGGTGGGTGAAATCTTTATGGATAAAACCCGAGGCGATTAACCGGTAGTATTGTCCGCGTTGTGTTACGAAGTACGGGTTCATCATAAGTTTAGATAACACTTCGGGCTGGTTCATGGTGTATAAACTAACCCCGGTGGTAACAATAATGATGATCGTTGTAATGTTTAACTCCATAATTTCCTAATTCCTAATCCCTAAGTCCCAACACCTAAGTCCTGATTATTAAATCCCAACCTCAACCTGGAACCTGACGATAAAATAATCTTTATCAGCCGTAGTGCCCTTCAGCCAAATATCCTGGGCAAAGGTAAATTCGGTTTGCAACTTTACACGGTGGCCGTGCAGGTATTTGCTTGCACCTATTGTATAGTGTTTTAGCTGCGGCTCAATATCCTGGATTTCCGAATCGGGTTTAACCATCGAATACCGCCCTGTTAATTCATAATTGTTGCGGAACAGGTAACTACCCTGATAGTTTTGTCCGTGCCCTGCAAATACGTGCTGTTCCTGGGTGGCATCGTTCGGGTTCACGGTAACCGGATCGAAGGCATAACGTTTCAGGTACTCGGCAGCAAAAGCCCAGCCGTTGTGTTTGTACAGTAAATCAACCATGGTGGTTTCGATGTCGCGGGTTTCGTACAAGAACTTTCCGAGTTGTCCGCCCGAGCGTTTTGCATTTTCGTTGTTCGAGTAACCCATGCCAATGGATAGTTTGGGTTTTGCCTCGCGCGAAAGGTCACCTTCAAAATAATTGCCATTGTTTGAAAACTCACCAAAGGGCAACAACTCAACACGGCCTGTATAGGCCAAACCGTTTCCCGACAGGTTACTGTTGGTTGTTGTTGTGGTTCCGGCATCGTTAAAATTTCGGCCTTCGCCTGAGCTTACGGCACCGCGCAATACATAATGAAACCCTTTAATGTTATTCTGGTAGTAGAGTTGTATGCCAAAATCGCGGTCGATGTTAAACTCTGAATTTACGATAGAGCGGTCGGGGAGTTGCAAATCGCCCGATGAGTTAACGCGCTGGCGGTTACCTGGAAGTTTGGTTTGCCCGATGCCCACCGCAAAATTTTTGTTGAAGTTGTAGATCACCATCGCATCGCGGATAATGTTCGGAAAACCGCTGTCTTCAAAATCAATATCGCCCCGCGAAAACGAAAGTTGAAGCACATACGTGAGTTTGGGGTTATAGACATAACCATCAAAACGCAAACGCAGCCTGCGCACACGTGCTTCAATATCCTCCGCATTCCAGTCGGTTGCGCTTTTGGTTTCAAGGCCAACACGATTTTGCATTCGGAAACGAATGTTCATCAAAAACAAACTGTCGGGCGAAGTTATGCCTAACCCTTTACCGTATATGAAGTACGGAATTTGCGATCCTAACTGCGCTACGGCATGCAAGCCGAACGAACAAACAAAAAAGCAAGCCAGTACAATACGCTTCATGTGGTTAGGGATGAATTCGAAAAATAACACGAATGCCGTGGAGTGCCTAACGGGTTGCTGGAAGTGGATAGATTATTAGAGATCAACCGTTAAAATATAGCCCTGAACAGTAGGAATAATGCCGCAGACATGAGCATAACAACGGGGAGTGTCAACAGCCAGGCCATCAAAATATTGCGAACGGTATCGGCCTGTAAATTTTTGATCCCCTTGTTGGCTACCATACTACCGGCAATGCCCGATGAAAGCACGTGCGTTGTGCTTACCGGTAGGCCGAGGTTTGTAGAAAGCCCGATGGTGCTTGCCGCTACAAGTTCGGCTGCCGCACCTTGCGCGTATGTAAGGTGTTCTTTACCGATTTTCTCACCAATGGTTTTTACAATGCGTTTCCAGCCGATCATCGTTCCCAATCCAAGCGACAGCGAGATCATCACCACAACCCATTTGGGCGAATAGTCGGTAATTTTTTTCACCTTCACCATTTCTGCCTTGATCGTTTCGTGTTCCGCTTCGCTTATTTTCAATTCGGGTTTTTCCATAAGCGATTTCAGGTTACGATCTATCATCAGTATATCTTTCCGTACCAAAAATCGTTTTGCTTTATCGATACTTTCAACATCCTGTTTTGCCAGTACCGTTGCTTGTAACTCGTGGCTGAGCTTTTGGGTCTGGTAAAATTTTTCACGATCGGGTTCCGATAACGGCACCGGGTCGATCGAATTGATGATTGCTTCGATCTTTGTCATCGGCTCGTTTAGCGATGATGGGTTAACCGATATGTTTAGCGCAAAATACGCAGGCACAATGCCTATTAAAATTAACATCACTAAGCCAATACCTTTTTGGCCGTCATTCGAGCCGTGATAATAGCTTACGCTGGTACAGGTTAAGATAAGAATAGCGCGGATCCACGTAGGCGGAGGCGAATTTTTCTTGGGTTCTTTAAATAGTGCGTCACCATATTCGGTTTTGCGTGTTAACCTGCGTATGATAAACATGATGATGATCGTCATCGAAAACCCGAATAACGGTGATATTAACAATGACGAACCTATTTTAGTGGCCTGCGACCAGTCAACTGCCGTTTCGGAGTTTCCGGGCAACAACGAGTAGGCAATGCCTACGCCTAATATTGACCCGATAAGCGTGTGCGAGCTTGAGCACGGAATACCGAAGTACCAGGTTACCAAATTCCATACGATGGCGCTGATGAGTAAGGCCATTACCATCGCTAAACTATGCGCAAGGTTCTGGTCAATTAACGACTCAACGGGCAGTAATGCTACAATGCCCATCGCCACTTTAACGCCAATGAACAACCCCGATGCAACCCCCAGAAAATTCCAGATGCCCGACCAAATTACGGCTGTCCAGGGTTTTAACGAATTGGTATAAATTACCGTAGCCACTGCATTGGCCGTGTCGTGAAAACCGTTTACAAATTCAAATCCGCAGGCAGCAATAAGACAAACAACGAGGAGTATCGAGTAGGAAAGCTCTAATTCGAACATATAGACGTTACAATTGGATGCGCAATCTAACCGTTACTTTTGGTTGCGTTGTTATGCCAATGTTAACTTTTACGCTAAAAAAAGTACATGGCTTGATAGGGTATTGATTTTCAGGTAATTATAAAATTAATACAATATTAAGACCTCATTCCGGGTGATGTTTGCAATCGTTAGCGGAGGTCTTTTCAGGAGGTCATGATTTTGTGCATAATCCGGCACATTAAGTATCTTGGGCGGATGATTCGCTTTTGCTGTATAGTTTTTTTCGGCTGGATGTCGTGCAATGTGCAGGCGCAAGACACCACACGGCTTTCGTTGTTGTTTTTAGGCGATATTATGCAGCACGATTCGCAGATTAAAGACGCATACAACCCGGCAACGAAACAATACGATTATGCACCTTGTTTTCAGTTTGTGAAACCCTATACCGAACGGGTCGATTTAGCCATTGGCAATCTTGAAGTAACATTGGCCGGGCCGCCCTATAAAGGGTACCCCCAGTTTAGTTCGCCCGATCAGTTGGCGCTTGCCTTAAAAGACATCGGTATGGATGTATTGGTTACGGCTAATAACCATAGCCTCGACCGGGGTAAAAAAGGGTTGGAGCGTACCATTATGATGCTTGATAGTTTAAATATTTTGCATACCGGTACGTTCCGCGATACGGTTGAGCGGATGAACGATTACCCGTTGATCATCGAAAAGAACGGGTTTACATTAGCCTTGCTCAATTACACCTATGGTACAAACGGTATTGCCGTAACCAAACCCAATGTGGTAAACCGGATCGATACGGCTGTAATCCGCAAAGATATTCTCAAAGCGAAACAAGCATTGCCCGATGCCATTATTGTGTTTATGCATTGGGGGTTAGAGTACCAGTCGATGGCTTCGAAAGAGCAAAAGCGGCTAACAGAATTTTGTTTTAAGCTGGGAGTCAAATTGGTAATTGGCGCACACCCTCATGTATTGCAGCCTATGGAGTGGCGTAAAGCGGCCGATCAGTTAGTGGTGTACTCGCTGGGTAACTTTGTAAGCGGCCAGCGCGACCGGTATAAAAATGGCGGAGCGATGGTACAGGTTGCGTTACAAAAGATAACACACGACAGCACATCCGCTACGGTAATTGATTCGGCCGGGTATATTTTAGAGTGGGTTTACCGCACGGCCGATGCTGAACGGAATTATTATGTATTACCCGTACCTTCGTTTGAAAACGACACAACAGGTTTTATTAAAGACGAAGCCTCGCGACTTTTGTTTAAAACATTTATAGATGATTCGCGCAGGCTGTTTGGCAAATACAACATTCACCTGAATGAGTTAAAACATTTACCGGCTGTACAATCCGAAGCATTAAAACCAGAGGAGGAGTAAACTATATGTTACGGATAAAGATGTTTATTGTGAAGGCTGAACCATGGCAGATTTTTGCCACGTTTATAGTTGCAATGCTTTTTTATAGAATTGTCCCTGATGAATATCAATTGCTGCAAACTGCGGCTTTGATTTTATTAAACATTGTGATTTTAGGATGGTTATATGTGCTGGGAAAATGTTTAAACGAAAACTTACCAGATGATAAACAAAGATCTGATACTTTATTTGTAATCAGTTTTGGTTATGTGGTTTTAGTTACGGTATTAGTTTCCGTACTTAAATATATAACAGACGATCTTAGTATGGATGTCTTTTTTATGGTATCGATAATTCTTTACTGCCTTTCGTTTCTCTACATACTTTGTTTTGTTTCGATCCTTTTTGTGGATAATCAGGAAGAATTTTTACGCAATGATAAATTAAATGTCGAATTTGTTTTTATTTTATTCTTAGCATTCATTTTGGGTGTATTGGTTTTACAAACGAGGATAAAACGTTTCTTTATTGAATCAGCTATTTCTGCCCGGAAAGAGGGGAAGGGGTAAGAAAACCCGGCCTTGATTGCCCGTTCGATTTACCTTCTTCTTTTTTTAGTGCTTTTCTTGCCCGGTGCAGGCCCGCCTCCGGTATCAAACAATAAACTGATCGAAAATTCTAATCCGGTAAAATCGACTTTGGCATTGTTGTAGGTAATTATTTCGGTGATCAACGCGCCACCGTTGCTTCCGGTGTAAGTTCCTTCTATCGGGAAATTGGCTTGCCCCACCAAGTAGTTGGTTTCAAGCGAAATCCCAAACTGATCGGTGAGATACACCGTTAATTCGGCACCACCATGATACCCAAAGCCGGGATGATTGTTAAACGAAAGTTTAGAGTTTACAATGTCGAGGTTCTCGTGAGCACGAATTGCCCGGTCGAAATTTCCGTAATTGATTTTATTATCGAATCCGTAAAAGAAAAAACCGCCACCTTTGATGTCAAACTCAACACGTCCGGCCTTGAGCATGATCACTAATTCGGCCGGAACAAACAACGTAAAGTTTGGTCCGATCAGCGGGTCTTTGCTTTCAAACGGAAGGTCTTTCAGGTTAAGGCCGCTCATGCGGTATAACGATCCGCCCGTTTCAAGCGCTAAAAAATCGGTAAGGTTTACACCCACACCACGAATGGAAAACGGACTTACAGGTGTTGACAGGTAACCGTTTTTAGGAATGAAGTACGAAAACGATAACCCAAACTGTTGTGCCAGTGCGGCTGGTGTTATGCTTAGCAACAGTATAATAAAGAGTAAAGTCTTTCTCATTTTTTTGAATTATAGTCTAAGTACAGTTTTTGCAAATAGGCTTTTCCGGTTAGCCGGTCTTCTTCGGTTTTTATACCGTGTTCCTGTAAGTATATTCCCCCCGGATTATCATATACAACATAAGTATCGGGGGTCACGTATCCGAAGCCATCGTTAAAAATATACATAGCGAAATTCCGAACATTGTTGCCCAACAGGTTTTTACTGAATATAAAATCGGGCGAAGATGAACCGAGTTGTGCCAGCACGGTATTGGCAATATCGGTTTGGCCGCCCATGGTATGGATAACCGTATCGGACTTGATGGCACCTCCCAACCAGAGCAGCGGAATGTGAAAACGTTCGCGTACACGGGCATCGATTTTGTCCGGCAGGCGATGGCCGTGATCGGCAGTTATGATAATGAGCGTGTTGTTCCACCACGGTTGTGTTTTACAGTACGCAATAAATTCGCCTAAGTATTTATCGGTGTAATAACAGGAGTTCAGGAAAAGCGATGCATCATCATCGCCCTGAATGTGCTTCAGGGGTACATCAAACGGCTCGTGGCTGCTCAGCGTGAGTAATGTTTTAAAGAATGGTTTGTTTAATGCGATAGTATCTAATTCGTGCTTGGCTTGCTCAAACATATACTGATCGTGAACACCCCATTTTGAATTATCCAAGTCGTCATCAAAATCATCTACGGAAGTAATGTGATTAAACCCGGCATACGTTAGCAACGAACGGAAGTTGGCAAAGTCGGCATCGCCTCCGTAAACAAACGATGTTTTATAGTTGATTTTTTCAAGCTCACGACTCAGGTACGACAGCTTTTGTGTTTTGCCCGGATATTTAATGATCGAACGTTGAGGCTGCGCAGGGTAAGCCGCTAAAATGCTTATCAACCCTTTATCGGTGCGGTCGCCACTGGCATAAAAATTATCGAAGAGAATTCCCTCGTGGCTTAACTGATTGAGGTTAGGCGTAATGCCGGGTTTCCCGCCTAAGGTTTCAATAACGTTAGCGGTAAAACTTTCTAATACGATCAGAATAATGTTAGGCCGGTTGGTTGTTAATACATTAACCGTTGAATCGCTGGCCGGGTACAGTTTTTGAAAATACGTTTCGGTTAATGTCCGGTCAAGGTAATCTTCCGGGTACAGTGTATTCGTATCGCTTTGCAGACTGTACAAAAAATTCCACACCACGTTAATGCCAGCGTGATTCGCATAGTTATTCGTTTTATGAAAATACACCCAACCCACATTCATGTTTGAAACACTAAAACCTCCACGGATAGGGATAAACATCAAGCCGCTAATAATCAATAACACCAATGCGCTTTTCTTTTTGGCGTGGCCAAACGAGTTTATATACGGTGCAATCCATTTTAAATAACCGTAGGTAAATAATGTAAACAACGTTGTAGCAATGGCGATCAGCCGTATGGCCAGCCATACGCTAACACTGCCTGCCGCGCCTGATCCCATATATAAAAACGGAGTTGTGTTTAACCGGAACCCCCAATGATGGTAAAGCTCCAGGTCAACCATAATAACGATGCAGGCTAATAATACTATTATAATAGTAAGGCTGTTCAGCAGGTAATAAATCCAGCGGCCGGTGATCAGCACCGAAAGGGCTAAGAGTAACCCCGACAGCATCAGCAAATACCCCGTCATGCTTATGTCCATCTGTAAACCGTACAACAGGCTTCGGCCAATGTCGGTCCACGAAAGTTGCGCGGTTAAGTCGTAATTATAGACAAGAAAGCAAATCCGCGCAGTTACCATGAAAACCATCCAAAAAATAGCCAACCGCAGCAGTACCCTTAAACGTTCGCGCATAGTGAGTTAATAAACCGTAAAGATACAGTTACTTGGATTTTACCTTAAAATATCTGTAAAATTATGTCTGCATAATAAAAACCTTATGATAAATAAACGATCCTTAGTGCCGTTTCTCATGCTTGCCGTGCTGGCAGCCTGTACCCATAAACAACCTGCCGACATGATTATCACCGGAGGAACTATCTATACAATGGACAGTAAACAACCTATTGTGGAGGCCATCGTGATCAATGCCGATACCATTGCCTTTGCGGGAACCGAAACCGATGCACGAACCTGGGCGGGCGATAACACAAAAATCATCAACCTCGAAGGTAAAACCGTAGTGCCCGGTTTTATTGAAGGCCACGGGCATTTTATGGGTGTTGGCTACAACGAGCTTGAGCTTGACCTGATGAATATAAAAAATTACGATGAACTCGTACAAAAAGTAAGCGAAGCGGTTGCGAACGCAAAGCCGGGGCAATGGATTTTAGGTCGCGGCTGGCACCAGGATAAATGGGAGGTAAAACCCGATAACATGGTGAAGGGTTTTCAAACACATGAGTTGTTAAGCAAGGTATCGCCCGATAACCCGGTGTTTCTGCGCCATGCCAGCGGGCATGCAGCACTGGCCAATGCAAAAGCGATGGACATAGCCGGTATTAACCAGCTATCGAAAGAAACGTTAAAGCAACAGTCGGGCGATGGAGGCGAGGTTATCCGCGATGCACTCGGAAACCCAACCGGTATTTTTAACGAACACGCCATGTCGCTCATTGCCGGTCATATACCCGACAATGATATTGAACGCCACAAACAAGCGCTGGAGCTGGCGCAACAGGCATGTTGGCGTAACGGTATAACCAGCTTTCACGATGCCGGTGTTTCACGCGAAAACATTGCGTTGTATAAACTTTTTCAGAACGGAAAAAAATTAGGTGTCCGTTTGTATGTGATGCTCACGGGCTTTGACCGCGAACTGGTGCATGAGTGGATGAAGAAAGGCCCCGACATCGATCCCGAACACTGGCTTACCATCCGTTCGATCAAACTGAATTGCGATGGCGCTTTGGGTTCTCGCGGTGCGTGGTTGCAGGAACCCTATACCGACCGCCCCGGTTTTTTTGGTATGGCCACGTTCCCGATGGATACCGTACTTTCAACAGCTCGCCAGGCGTTGAAGTCGGGATTTCAGGTTTGTTCGCATGCTATTGGCGACCGTGCAAACCGCGAAATATTAGATCGCTATGAGATGGCTATGAACGAAAATCCTGAAGTGAAAGACCCGCGTTTTCGTATCGAACACGCGCAGCATCTTCATCCCAACGATATTCCGCGTTTTGGTAAGTTAGGTGTTATTCCGGCCATGCAGGCAATACACATGGCCAGCGACAGACCGTGGGCGATTGATCGGTTAGGTGAAAAGCGCATTAAGGAAGGCGCGTATATGTGGCAATCGCTGTTGAAGTCGGGCGCTAAAATTGTGAACGGTACCGATGCACCGGTTGAACCGGTAAACCCGATTCCAAGTTTTTATGCATCGGTTACCCGGATGACGTTGAAAGGCGAACCCGAAGGCGGTTATGAACCCGAACAGAAAATGACACGCGAACAGGCATTGCGTTCTTATACCATCGATGCTGCCTATGGAGCCTTTGAAGAAAAGATTAAAGGCTCGATTGAAGTGGGTAAGCTGGCCGACTTAGCCATTCTTTCAAAAGACATTATGACCATACCCGATAACGAAATTTTATCTGCCAAAGTGGTGATGACCATTGTAGGAGGGAAGGTAGTATTTGAGAAGATTGAAGAATAAACTTTAAGACCTTAGTGTATTTAAAATACAAAATTCACGTCACTTCGAGCGCTGGTAGTGTTCAGCAAGGAACGGAACTACATGCGAGAAGCCGCGATTGTTTTGCTTTGTTCGGGATTTCTCGCGGTAAGCGTTGTATTTCATGGCTTGATTTGGCTCGCTCGAAATGACGAATTATATAATAAAAAAGGGAGCGATTGCTCCCTTTCTCGTTAGGTATAGGTTAGGTTAGTTAAAACACGATAAATTTTTCGGCCTTCTTGCGCAGCATTTCGCGGTCGGCTGTAATGGAAGGGTCGCTGTAAATGTGTTGCGAGAGTTCGCCAACAACACCTTTTTTGTAGCCCATCTTTTCAGCGATGTTTTCACAAAAAGTAATTTCGCTTTTAAATACCTGGCCGTCCATCTTCATCATCTGGATCAGGTAGTACAGGTGCTCAAACTTTTCGTCAGATGTTAACGCGCTGATCGTACCAATAGGCTGAGGGTCTTTGATCAGGGCATCTATTTCATCTTTGCTGAAGCCGTTTGCTTTACCCACCATGTGGATGAGCTTGGCTTCACGTTCTTCAATGCGGCTGTCGCTGGCAGCGAGGTTAATCAAAATATTCAGCTCAGTTTTTTTGTTGAATGCCATAGGTTGAAACGATGTTTTTGAATTCGATTTGTTTGAATAAGCTTTGAAATATAGCGAAATTTATGATGTTTTGACAAATCAACAAAAAAATGCGGCCGTTTTAGGGGTTCGTGCAACCTTTTAAACACGGCCGTGTCGTTGGTATAAATTGTGGAAATATATGAAAAGGCTTTTAATCATTGTACTGGTAACGGTAACCGGTTTGGCAAATGCACAAAAATCCGAAACCCGTTCTATTCGCCCTTTTAAAGGCGTTAAGGCTGCCGAGGGTGTGGATGTTTATCTGAAAAAAGGCGACAAAGAGTCTGTACGTGTGGAGGTTACCGGTGTTGAACTAGACAGGGTGCTTACCGAAATATCGGGCGATTTCCTGAAAGTTCACATGGAAGACGGCAACTATCGCAACAAAACGGTGAAGGTATATGTAACCTATGTGGAGCTTACGAAGCTGTCGGCCAGTTCGGCTGCCAATATTTTTTCAGAGAACGTTATCAAAGCAAAATCGTTATCGGTGAGTTCGTCCAGTGCGGGTACGGTTGATGTACAGGTTGAGGTCGAAAATTTTGAAGCAAGTGCTTCCAGCGCAGGCAATGTACAGGTAAAAGGTAGTGCTAAGAGCGTGGATGTTACCGCCAGCAGTGCCGGTGAGGTAGATGCCTACGAACTTGAAGCCGATGCGGTGTCGGCCGGTGTAAGCAGTGCAGGCTCGGTAAAGGTACATGCCCTAAAAGAGATCACGGCCCGTGCGAGTAGCGGTGGAAGTATCCGGTACCGTGGTAACCCCGACAAGAGCCATACTAACTCCAGCAGCGGAGGGTCGGTTAAGAAATCAAATTAATTTTTATAAGTATCCGTTTTTAATCCTAAACCACATAGAAACATAGCTTTTAAGCAATACATAGACCCCGACAAAGTCGGGGTACATAGTGTGTGTTATGTGTAAAGCGAAGCTTCTATGAATATCTTGATAAGAACAGCCTCTATGTTTCTATGTGGTTAAATATGATGTTCGGGTTTTTTAGGAATTGAAATGGATGCTCATGTTGATTTTTAAGGTTCTGGATGAAACATCCGGGACTTTTTGTTTTTAATGACCATGCTCGTCTTCGTTACTGTTTTTAAGTGCGGATAGAATCGCATACGCACCGTGTGTTACAACCGGTGTTGTTTCGGTTATAGAGTTGGGTAAAATAATCTCGGTAAAACTGGCTTCGGTGTTCCCGGTTTTTATTTCGGTTAGCTGAAACACCTGTTCTGTTTCGCTTTTGTTTGGAACGGGAACAAAAATGAATTTCTTTCCTATAAAATCAACAACGGCATCTTCCGGTAAGGCTATAACCGGTGTACCGCCCGAAGTTTCGATAGAGGCTTTTAAATACATACCGGGCAACATCTCGGTATCTTCTTCATCGATGTGGCAATGTATGCGTATGGTGCGGTCGGCTTTAATTTCGCGACCGATCAGATAAACGGAAGCGGTGCGTACGTTGTTTTCGTTTGCCAGCGTGAACAATACTTTCTGCCCGACTTTTACGTGCATAACATCTTTTTCGAAGATGGTAAGTTCGGCATGGAGGTGTTCGGTATCAACAATCTCAAACAATACATCGGTAGGGCTTACATACTTTCCCACATTTACGTTTACTTCGGTAACGTAACCGTCAATGGGGGCATATACATTGGCAGTGCTTACCAGCGTACCGGCTTCGGCTTGTGCCGCGTTCAGGTTAGCCATTTTGAGTTTTGCAAGTAATCCGTTTTTACGGGCAAGCAAGCTTTGGTAAGTTGACTTTGCCTGCTGAACGGTTTTTTGTGCGTTTACATTTTCTTTGGCAAGCGCTTGTTGCCGTTCGTAATCAGCCTGAGCAAATTCTAACTGACTGATGGCTTCTACATAATCCTGTTGCAACTGAATGAACTCAGGATTTTCAATAGTGGCGATCACCATGCCCTTTTTTACACGTGTACCCTGAAGCATGGTTGTATTTTTTACAAAGCCCCCAAACGGAACAGATATGCTGATCATCTGGTTGGGCGGAACGTCAAGCATACCGTTTGCTTTAATAACTCCGCTGATGTGTTTGCGTTGCACCGTTCCCGTGGTTATACCGGCTGTTTTAATTTGTGCGGCTGTTAACGCAATGTTGTTCCCCGCATGGTTGTATGCTTCCGTTTCAGTTTGTTGTGTTGTTTCGTTGGTAGTACAACGGGTTAATGTAAACACACATATTACGATTAACAGGATGGAATTGAATATATATTTCATATCGTTATAATCTATAATCTTAAAAAATTACTTATTGAATACCGGCTAAAAATTCGAGGTTAATAACCGATTGATTTAGTTGGTTGAGGCTGTTTAAATAGTTTTCGCGGAGTTGCATTACGTTGCGTATCGCCAGCCAGTATTCGGTATAACCGATTTCGCCATTGGTAAATGCAAGTGCCGATTGTTTCAACATGAGTTCGGCATTCTGTAAAGCCGAAGTTTGATAGTAGGTTATGCTGTTTTTGTTTTTGGTGTATTCCTGCAAGGCTTGCTGCCATTGGTTGTTATATAACAGATAATTGTACTCGTATTGTTTTTGTGCTTTTTGTTCGTTAATGCCGGCCGCTTTTACACGTGCTGTTTGTGGCCCAAACCATAGGGGGATGGCAAGTCCGATTTGCATACCATGAAAACGATCGCTCTTTGTTGCCAGGTCGGGGCTTCCGGCACTTCGTTGGGTATCTATCAGGGTTTGATTAAAGTATCCCCCGGTAATATCGGGCAGCATTTTGGCAGCCGTAACTTTTCGTTCACGTTCGGCAACCAATACCTGTTGTTTCAGTAAAGCTAATTGCGGATTGTTCGTCAGGCTGTCGGGAACTTGTAAAACACGTTCGCTGATTTCGGCAGAAGCAATGTGTACGGGTTGGTTGCTGTTTAAAAGCGTAGCTAACATACGTTCATAAATACTGATGTCGGCCTGGTTTTGGATCAACAGGTTTTGCACTTCATGATGTTGCAACGTGGCGGTAGATTTTTCAAGAAGCCGTGCGTCACCGGTTTTGTACCGCAGGTCGGTGGCCTGTATAAAATTCTGAAAAATACTATCCTGTTGTTTTAACAGTTGATGCCGGGTATTTAGGTAACTCAAGTGATAAAATACTTGTTTAACCTGGTACACGAGTTCATTTTCGGCAGAAGCCTTTTGAAGTTCACTTGCTTTAACTAATGAATTACCGAGTTTGTTTTGTGCGGCAAACACTGTTGGAAAAGGTATGGTTTGCGTGATGGTAACATTGTTATCCTCACGGGCATAACTGTTGTACTGTCCGTACATCAGTTCGACATTAGTTTTTCCAATATCGGTTAGCGATCGTTTTACCTGTTGTTGATACGCAACATTCAGCGAAGCGGCTTCGATGGATTTGTTGTTTTTCAGCGCACGATCAATGGCATCCCGTAAGGTAATGCCCGGTTGCGGCTGGTTTTGTGCCTGAGCGGGCAGAACGGATATAACAGCAAACAGTAAAGCAAGCATAGCCATAGGTTTAACAGTCATTTTTTTGGAAGATGATCTTTCGAAGTATAAATACAGACACGGCAACACAACGAGTGTTAATAAAGTTGAGGTAATCAGCCCGCCAATAACTACGGTTGCCAACGGTTTTTGTACTTCGGCTCCGGCACTGGTAGCCAATGCCATCGGTAAGAACCCCAGCGAAGCAACCATCGCAGTCATTAATACAGGTCGTAAGCGTACCTGTGTGCCAAGGCGTACGATGTCCTCTAAATTAGTCAAGCCTTCTTTCTTTAGCCGGTTAAACTCGGCAATTAATACAATGCCATTCAGTACGGCTACACCAAACAAGGCAATGAAGCCAACCCCGGCAGAGATGCTAAACGGCATACCGCGCAATACCAACGCAAACACTCCGCCAATGGCAGCCATCGGTATTGCCGAAAAAATCAGCAACGATTGCTTTGCAGAATTAAACGTCATGAATAACAGGATAAAGATTAACGCAAGCGCAACCGGTACAGCAACAGACAAACGTGCCTGCGCCTGTTGCAGGTTTTCAAATTGCCCGCCATACGTGGGATAATAGCCTGCCGGGAATTTAATTTCCTGTTCGATGCGTTCGCGGATTTCTTTAACAACTCCGGCCACATCGCGGCTGCGTACATTAAACCCAACAATAATTCTCCGTTTGGCGTCTTCACGTTGTATCTGGTTCGGGCCAACTTTAAAGGAAACATCGGCTAATTGGTTGAGCGGAACCTGCACGCCAGTGGGTGTGGTAACGAACAGGTTTTGAACATCTTCGATGCCCTGCCGGTTGGCCGTGTGTAACCGCACCACGAGGTCGAAACGTTTTTCGCCTTCGTAAACAATGCCGGCTGTTTGTCCCGCGAAAGCGGTATTGAGTGTTTGGTTTATGGTTTCGATGTTTAAGCCGTACTTGGCTACCTCATCGCGGTGTATGCCAACAATAATCTGGGGCAGGCCGGTAACTTCTTCGAGGTATAAATCCTGCGCACCTTGTGTTGTGCGTATAATGCCTGCAATTTGTTGCGATAAAGCGGTAAGTGTTTCGAGGTCTTCACCGAAAATTTTTACGGCAACATCTTCGCGCACACCCGTCATCAGTTCGTTAAAGCGTAACTGGATAGGCTGTTGAAAGCCGTGCGCTACGCCCGGTATGTCGCTTAACTTCGTGCGCATTTTGCCGATCAGTTCATCGAGTGTTTTTGCTTTTGTCCATTCGTCTTTGGGTTTAAGCATTACAATCAGGTCGCAGGTTTCAAGCGGCATGGGGTCGGTCGGGATTTCGGAAGTACCCACTTTGCCAACGGCTTCGATCACCTCATCGGGAAACTCCTGCAATAAGATGTCGGCCGTTTTCTGTACGTTATCAATGGTGTACAACAGGCTGCTGCCGGTGAGTACACGGGTTTGTATGGCAAGATCGCCTTCTTCTAACGTTGGAAGAAACTCTCCGCCCAGGCGTGTAAATATGCCGAGGCTGATAAAGAAGATAACAACAGCCGATGCAACAACGGCAAACTTATGCCGGATAGAAAACGTAAGCACCGGAGCGTAAAGTTTGTGAAAGAACTTCATCATCCGGTCAGCGAAATTTTCGGTATGCCCGGTAGTTTTGCTCAATGCCAGTGCCGACATCATGGGAACATAGGTAAGCGATAAAATACAAGCACCTAAAATGGCAAACGCTACGGTTTGTGCCATCGGCTTGAACATTTTTCCTTCAATTCCGACTAACGACAGAATGGGTAGATAAACAATCAGGATAATAATTTGCCCGAATGCAGCAGAGCTCATGATTTTTGAAGCCGAACTATGCACACGATCGTCCATTTCGCGTTGCGTGAGCCGCGTGGTTATGGTCGATAAGCCTAACTGGTGCAGTGTGGCTTCGACAATGATAACCGCGCCATCCACAATCAACCCGAAGTCGATGGCGCCTAAACTCATCAGGTTGCCCGATACGCCAAATACATTCATGAGCGCAACCGCAAACAACATCGACAACGGAATAACCGAAGCTACAATAAGTCCGCCCCGTAAATTGCCTAAGAATAAAACCAATACGGCAATAATAATGAGAGCGCCCTCGATCAGGTTGTTGCGCACCGTGTGGATGGCACGTTTCACCAAACCACTGCGTTCCTGAAAGGCGTGAATAGTTAAGCCTTCGGGTAATGTTTTTTCGATTTGTGCTACACGTTCTTTTACACGCTCAACAACCGTGTTTGAATTTTCACCTTTCAACATCAGCACAATGCCTCCGGTTGTTTCGCCCTCGTTGTTGTAGGTCATGGCGCCATAACGGTTAGCATGGCCAAAGCGAACTTCGGCTAAGTGCGAGATTAAAATAGGTATGCCGTTGCTTGAATTACGGACAACAATTTTTTCGATGTCCGAAACAGAAGAGATCAACCCTTCGCTGCGGATGAAATACGCATTTGGTTTTTTATCGATGTAAGCACCGCCTGTATTCTGGTTATTTTGTTCAAGCGCGGTAAACAGTTCGGGTATGCTAATGTTGTAACTGCGCAGCTTATCGGGATCGACCGCTATTTCATATTGTTTCAGAAAACCGCCATAGCTTGCTACATCGGCTACACCGGGTGTACCGAGCAACTGCCTGCGTACGATCCAGTCTTGTATGGTGCGCAATTCGGTGGCGCTGTATGTATTTTCATAACCTTCTTTCGGGCGGATGATGTACTGATAAATTTCACCCAACCCGGTGGTTACGGGTGCCATTTCGGGTGAGCCAACGCCTGCCGGTATCTGGGCGATTACGGCATTTAACCGTTCGTTTACCTGCTGCCGTGCCCAGTAAATGTCGGTAGCTTCTGTAAATACAATGGTAACAACCGAAAGACCGAAGCGTGAAAAACTCCTGATCTCTTCAATGCCCGGAATGGTGGCCATGGTTTGCTCGACCGGAAACGTAACTAAGCGTTCAATATCCAATGCCGACTGCGAAGGTGCAGCCGTAATAACCTGTACCTGGTTGTTGGTAATATCGGGCACGGCATCAATGGGCAGGTTTACAAGCGAATAGCTTCCCCAGGCAATCAGGGCAACGGTAAACAGGGCTATAATGAGTTTATTGTCGATCGAAAATCGGATAATCTTATCCAGCATAGTGGTAAAATCTATAAATGAAAAAAAGGACGGATAGCATCAGTCTTCAGGCTGAACAACAACCTGTTACGTTTTGCATCCGGATAATAAAACCTGAAAGGGAAGGAGCGGTTAGGCTCTTGGCGGCTGGAAAATAACGTTGGTAATGCCTGATGTAAAAGTAATCGTATAGAACGACTGGCATTTTACCGGGGTATCGTCAAGGTTAGCGTTTATGGTTTGATGTTGCGGTGCAATAAAAACTACCGTGGTTGCGCAGGTGTGATCTTTAAACGGAAGTTTGGCGTGAAACGGGTCTTTCTGCTGATTTTGCTCATCACCGTAGTGCAGTTCAAGAAAATCGATAAGCGAGAGGCCATCACCCGAGCGGTGCATTAAGTAATGCTCGATCAGGTTAGGGATTTTGGCAATTTCGCACATATCCATGTTGGGGATCGTGAGTTCGGTTACGAACAAACACAAGATACCGATGGACACATACTTTCTCATGGCGCCAAATATAGAAAAAACCTGAAATACAGTTGCGCGAATACCGAACAGTTGATAGGCATTCAAATGAGCTTTTTTACCCTCGTTTCTGTTAAAAATTCAATATTTTATAAAAACAGGTTAAAAATTAACCCTATCAAATAAAAAATTACATAGTTTTGATGCCGTACACACTAAATAACAACCACTTTATGGCGCACTTACGCTTTCGGGCTTTAGAACAGCTCAACAACAGGCCGAAAATTCATGTTGAAACCCCTTCGGCCAAAGCTTCAGAATTTTTTGGGGAAGACACATTCGGGCTGACACAGATGAAAGCCACGCTTTCGTCTGATGTATTTAAACAGGTTAGCCAGGCCATTAAAAACGGGGCAAAGGTAGATACCGTAACTGCCGATGCCGTAGCCGTGGCGGCAAAGTCATGGGCCTTGTCGAAAGGTGCTACCCACTTCACGCACTGGTTTCAGCCGCTTACGGGCGGAACAGCCGAGAAACACGATGCTTTCTTTGATGGTTTGGCCGGTATCGAAAAATTTAAAGGCAGCGAGCTGGTTCAGCAAGAGCCTGATGCGTCATCGTTTCCGAACGGTGGTATTCGCAGTACGTTTGAAGCACGCGGTTATACCGCCTGGGATCCTTCATCGCCTATGTTTATTTATGGCAAAACGTTATGTATTCCTACAATATTTGTTTCCTATACCGGTGAGTTGCTCGATGCCAAAGGCCCGTTGTTAAAGGCTTTGCTGGCGGTTGATAAGGCTGCCGTAAAAGTTTGCCAGTTGTTTGATAAGGACATTCAAAAAGTAAATGCATCGTTGGGATGCGAGCAGGAATATTTTGTGGTAGATGAAGCCTTGTACAATGCCCGTCCGGATTTGGTTTTGGGTGGTCGTACGGTGTTTGGCCATTCGCCTGCCCGTGGTCAGCAATTAGAAGATCATTATTTTGGTTCAATCCCGCAGCGCGTGTATGATTTCATGAAAGAATTTGAAATCGAAGCATGGAAGTTGGGCATACCGTTGCGTACCCGCCATAATGAAGTGGCGCCAAGCCAGTTTGAGGTTGCTCCTTTGTTTGAAGAAGTAAACGTAGCCAACGACCACAACCAGTTGTTGATGGATTTGATGGTGCGTGTATCGGAAAAGCATAGCCTGAAAGTGTTGTTCCACGAAAAACCTTTTGCCGGTGTTAATGGAAGCGGCAAGCACAACAACTGGTCGCTGATTACCGATACAGGCGTTAACCTGTTTGCGCCCTCCAGTAGCGCACGCGATAATTTAATGTTCCTTACCTTCTTTGTAACAACCGTAAAAGCAGTTCATGAACATGCCGATTTGTTACGCGCCAGCATTGCTACGGCCGGTAACGATTTCCGTCTGGGAGCGAACGAAGCACCTCCGGCTATTATGTCAACCTTTTTGGGTTCGCAAATGAGTGCCGTGCTCGATGAGTTAGAGAAAAACGGGAACATCAAAATCGAGAAGGGCGACAATATGTATATGAAGCTGGGTATCGACCGTATTCCTGAAATCATTTTGGATAATACTGACCGTAACCGTACATCACCGTTTGCCTTTACCGGAAATAAATTTGAGTTCCGCGCGGTAGGCTCAAGTGATAATTGCGCTACCGCCATGACGGTGCTGAACCTGATCGTGGCCGATCAGCTTACGTTGTTCTTCGATGCCGTTGAAAAAGAAATCGAAAAAGGTACTGAAAAACGATTGGCTATTGTAAACATCCTGCGGAAGTACATTAAAGAATCGAAATCGATACGGTTTGAAGGCGATGGATATTCCGATGCGTGGGTGAAAGAAGCCGCCAAGCGTGGCCTGTCAAACAAGAAAAACTCAGTAGATGCCATCGATGCTTACTTAGCGCCCAAATCGGTTAAGATTTTTGAAAAGCACAACGTGCTAACGCATAAAGAATTAGAAGCACGTCAGGAAATCAGGTACGAAAGCTACATTAAGAAGGTGCAGATCGAGGCACGTGTAATGGGCGACCTCGCGATTAACCACATTATACCTACGGCTATTGCGTATCAAAATAAACTGATTGTCAACGCCAATGGCTTAAAAGGATTGGGTATTGACAATAAGGCAGTTGTAAAAACTATTAAAGAAATTTCGGGTTACATCGAAACCATTAAAAGCAGTGTACACAATATGGTAGAAGAGCGTAAACGCCTGAACAAACTTACCGATACCTATAAGCGTGCGGTGGGGTACTGCCAAAACATAAAAGAGCGTTATTTCGATGAAATACGCTACGCGGTTGATCATTTAGAATTATTGGTTGACGATGAAGACTGGCCGCTTGTAAAATACCGGGAACTTTTGTTCCTTCGCTAAGTAATTTACCTAAACCTAACCTAAGAAGAGGCGGATTGTTGCAAAACAATCCGCCTTTTTGTTGCCATCCCAACCCAGTGCAGCAATCCCCTTTGTTTGATTCTTTCTACCGATTGATTCCCCTCACCCTAAATCAAATTTATTTACCGATTACTTGCCTCATACCCTCTCCCCGGGGAGAGGGCAGGCCAGTAGGATTCATAAAATGAATTATAATTGGGTGAGGGGAAATAACACGATTTTCGTAAGTTGAACTCTGATTAAACTCAATTTAGATTATGAAAAAACTGTTTACCAGCATACTGGCGCTGTCATTTGCAGTATCCGCCATAGCACAACAAAACCCGGTAGAGGAAGTAAAACGCCTGATTACAAAAGAAGATGCCGAAGCCCACTTAACCTTTCTCGCTGCCGATGAAATGCGCGGGCGCGATACCGGCTCGCCTGAAATCGACATTGCCGCAAATTACATTGCCGCTCATTTTAAACAGTGGGGTATTAAGCCTGCACCGGGCACTGTAAATTATTTTCAGAAGGTTGAACTTCAGAAAACATACCCGGTAACCACACTCGACTTCACGCTCGACAAGCATACGTTTAAAGTGAAAGACGATGTTATTAAAGTAGCGGGTGGCGATGCAACCGTTTCGGGCGAAGTGGTTTTTGTTGGCTACGGCTCCAAAACCGACTTTGAAAAAGGAAAAGTAAAAGGGAAAATTGTGGTGGCCTTTAGCGGAACAGCCGATGAGAACAACGTTATGGCGGCTCTTGTAAACCGCACCGCTAAAAACGCACTTGCCAAAGAATATGGCGCTCTTGCATTAGTCGAAATTTTAGCCGTACCCAATTTGCCCTGGGGCGCTATTGTAAACTATTTGCACAAACCAACCATAGGTCTGAAACAGGATGAAGCCCTGCCGCACATTTGGATAAAGAACAGCGAAGCAGCCGCACTTACAACCCTGAAAGAAAAAAAGAAATCAACAGGCAGTATAACCATCAGCGGGTCAAAGACCGATGCCATTCCGGCTAAAAACGTTGCGGGCGTGGTTGAAGGAACCGATCCTGTTTTAAAGAACGAATACATTGTTGTTTCGGCACACTACGACCATGTTGGGGTAACACCAAAAGCCGATAAGTCCGACTCGATTTACAACGGTGCGCGCGACAACGCCATCGGTACGGTTGGCCTGATGGAAACAGCACGTTTCTTTGCGCAATATCCGCAAAAGCGTTCGGTATTGTTTCTGGCATTAACAGCCGAAGAGAAGGGTTTGTTAGGCAGCTCATGGTATGCAGGGCATCCGCTCGTTCCGTTGAAGCAAACGGTATTTAATTTTAATTGCGATGGGGCAGGGTATAACGATACATCCATTGCCACGGTAATCGGGTTAGAGCGTACCACGGCCGGACCTGAAATTGAAAAAGCGTGCGAAACGTTTGGTATCAAGGCAGCACTTGATCCTGTTCCGGAACAAAATCTCTACGAACGTTCAGATAATTACAACTTTGCTGTAAAAGGTGTACCGGCTATTGACTTTGCACCCGGCATTAAAGCGTTCGATGCCGAACTTAACAAATACTATCACCAGCCTGCCGATGAAGTAAGCTCGCTTGATTTTGACTACCTCGAAAAATATTACCGGGCTTATGTTTACACTAACTATTTGCTGGCCAATATGCCCCAGGCCCCGACATGGAAAGCAGGCGATAAGTTTGAGGTAGCAGCGAAGAAGTTGTACGCTAAATAAAATCTCACTATAAACCATAGCCCACGGTTTAAACCGTGGGCTATGGTGGAAAGAAAACAATCCAAAACCGCATACAATAAATGAGGTTTCTATTTACAGCATTGATAGTTTTGGTATTTGGGCAATTGTGGTCGCAATCAGTGGACGATTATGTAAAGAAAATCGAGGAACTAAGAATTAAAGGAAAGCTGACTACAAAATCTTCCACCGACAAGACAATTGTTGGTTCTGTTACAGCATATTATAACAAGGATTCACTTGTGCTGATCAATAGTTTAACAGACGCGGAAGAAGCCGGGACTGAGTTATTGTATTTTTATAAGGATGACATTCTCAAAAAAGTGTTCATAATAAGCGCTTCTTTCGACTCCAATAAAGACTGGACAGGCTATTATTCTCGACATAAATCTCTTGATAAATGCTATACATGTCATGGTGAAAGAAGATGTATTATAACCGAGGTTGTATTTAATTCCAAGCCGACAGTCGCGACAACCGGAAGTAAAAAAATAAGAGAACTGACTCAGGCAGAGAAAGAAGAAATGTTAATGGGATTACAGAGGACAAGTGATGAATTAAGGGTTCTTGTAAAGGAACTTTAAACATGAGCGGATCGCCTTATAGCGCAAAGCCAACGTAAGGTTAGTGGATTGTTGAAGTTTGTGATATGGCAAGAATCGAAAGATCAGATAGCATATTGTGGACTATCATGCGACTTTAGTGGTGATTTTGAGTACGGGACAATCATTATTATGTATAAACTTAGAATTTTAGGGTGGGAAGAAGATTTGAATAGAGAGAAGGTTATTATTGACCTAAAGAATTAGCAGAAATTGCGCAGCACACAACAAGATGTATATTCGATGGTGAGTTGACGTTCTACACGGGAATTTCGTCTCGAAATTCCCGCCAAACCCCAAACCGAACAAGGGGGTGTTGCACAGCCCCGTTGTGTCAAGTGTCAAAAATCCCAGCGAAAATTAACCTCAATTGTGGGCTGCAATCATCAGGTTAACAAATATATTGGGCTTAATTTTTTAAATATTATTGTAATTATTGAACCCAATAATTTAAAATTTACCTAAATTTGATGGTCATAAAGTATAAGAATGACCTATTTTAAGCGAAATATTGATGTTGCGCTCACCGACTGGAAAAACACCCCCGAGCGAAAACCCCTGCTGTTGCGGGGCGCACGGCAGGTGGGCAAATCATCGGCAGTAAAGGAGCTGGGCAGGCAGTTTGCATATTTTTTGGAAATCAACTTTGAACACAAAGATTTTGCGGGAGCCAAAAAGGTTTTTGAACGTCACTCTAACCCCCGGTTGATTTGCGAAGAACTATCCGTTATTTACGGAACGCCCATTGAGGCCGAAAAAACCCTGCTGTTTTTAGATGAGGTGCAGGCCTGCCCCGATGCCATTGCCGCGTTGCGTTATTTTTATGAGCAAATGCCCCGGCTGCACGTAGTGGCGGCCGGTTCGCTGCTCGAATTTGCCCTGCAAAAAATACCTTCGTTTGCCGTGGGCAGGGTGCGCTCGTTGTATATGTACCCTTTTTCGTTCGAAGAATTTTTAACGGCCATCAACCAAACCGCATTGCTCGGACAGTTGCAAAATGCCTCGCCCGCCAGGCCGCTGTTGGAAGAAGTACACAAAAAACTGAACGATTATTTTTTGCGCTTTGTGGTCATTGGCGGTATGCCCGAAGTGGTGGCCAACTATGCTTCGGGGGCTTCGTTACTCGAATGCCAAAACATATTGGACGATTTGACCGAAACCTACTTCAACGATTTTGCCAAGTATAAACAGCGGGTTCCCACCACGCGATTGGAAGAAATTTTTGCTGCGGTGGTGGCTCAAACCGGAACAAAATTTACCTATGCACAGGCCGCAAGTTCGGCCAATTACGGTCAACTAAAAGAAAGCATCGAACTGCTCAAAATGGCGGGATTGGTGTATTCGGCAACGCACACTTCGGGCAACGGCCTGCCTTTGGCTGCCGAAACCAACCCACGCTATCAAAAACTAATGTTGTTTGACACGGGTATCTATCAACGGTTTTTGCGGTTAGACCTCAGCCAACTTTTGTTAGACGATAAAATAGAACAGGTGAACAAAGGCGCCATAGCCGATATGTTTGTGGGCATAGAGATGGTGAAGGCGCAAAACAACCGCCTGCCCACGGAGTTATATTATTGGCAACGTGAAAAGAGCGGAAGTGCGGCCGAAGTGGATTACCTTGTTCAACTGGGGCAGGACATAGTACCCGTGGAAGTAAAAGCAGGAACCAAAGGCGCCATGCAAAGTATGTTTTTGTTCCTTGCCGAAAAACAAAGGGCTTACGGTATCCGTTGCTCAATGGAAAATTTTGGTGCGTTTGAAAATATAAAAATTTTTCCGCTGTATGCCGTAAAGAATATATTTCAGGGTTAGCGGCCATGAGTGCCCGTTTTGAATTTGGCACGTATCAATATATAATGATGAAAAATAAAATTGTTTTGTATTTGTTGTTACTGATGGTGCAACAAGCGTTTTTGCCCAACCCACGGGTAAAACAGCCGAATTTAGTGTAAACAAAAAGACAGGTGAACGCACTACCGCTAATACAGGCTATATGCAATGGTGGGGTGATGTATAAAAATGAAGTGCTATATTCGTTCAAACGTTTTGGATTGTGGGACAGTAGATTGGTTTCAAAATCCCACTACTGCACATAGCCAGACGTTATGGCTTCAAAATCTTTGCGTATTGTGTGCGGTTCAATAATACTTCCGTAGCTTTTTTAAGTTCCTGATCGTACTTGAAGCTGGCTTCAACACTGCCTTTTTCGAGGTGGTAGCGGGCAATAATATCTTCCTCTAACAGTTTTTTGATTTGATCTTTATACAAAACCAATTCATTCTTTTTACTGTCTTCTACCTTGCTGCGGATCAGGTCAAGCTGGGGCTTTAAATCGGCATAATACTTTTCGCGTTCTGCTTCGCGGTTTAATTCGTGTAACTGGTAATCCAAAGCCGAGGTGTACGCATAATTTTTGTTTTTCATCCAGCTCACAAATTGCTGGTACTCATCATTCGATAAGCTGAAATTTTTGGGTTGTGCAATTGTAGTATGGTTGGAGGCATACAGCGTGGCGTAATCGAATATGAAACCATCCTGAAACAACTTTTGCGTAATAGGGTGGGCTTCCATCGGTTTAAGGCTTACATCCGGGTCGATGCCCCCGCCATCATATACCGTGCGACCGTTGGCGGTTTTAAACGCTTGCTTAATGGAGTCGGGCACGGAGGCTACGCTGCCATCTTCCCTGCGGTGCGAATAATCCAACACCTGAATGCACCGACCTGAAGCGGTATAATATTTAGCTGTTGTTACTTTAAGCTGGGCGTTGTACGAGAGCGGCCGGCTAACCTGTACCAATCCTTTACCAAACGATTTTTCGCCCACAATTACGGCACGGTCGTAATCCTGTAACGTGCCCGCTACAATTTCAGAGGCCGAGGCGCTGCCCCGGTTAATGAGTACGGCCAACGGCATTTCGGTATCGGCCGGTGTGTTGAGTGATTCGTAGTTTTGGTTGTGTTCCTGTATTTTTCCTTTTGTGCTAACGATCAATTTGCCTTTGGGTAAAAAAATATTGCAGATGTTTACCGCCTCGTGCAGCAAGCCGCCCGGGTTACTGCGCAGGTCAAGCACCATAGCCGTAGCGCCTTTTTCTTTAAGGGCAGTAAAGGCCGCTTTTACTTCTTTGCCGGCATCGGGTGTAAACTCCAGCAATTGAATGTAACCGATGTTGTTTTCGAGCATACCGTAGTATGGCACGTTGCTCACTTTTATTTTTTCGCGTTTGAAATCAATTTTAATGGGCTGATCGACACCCATCCGTTTTACCGTAAGGCTTACCGGAGTACCAACCTGGCCTTTCATGAGTTGCCCTTCCTGTCCGGATTCGAGCCGGGCGAGTTCAACCTGGTCGATTTTTAAAACCTCATCGCCAATTTTTAAACCCGAACGCTGCGCGGCATATCCTTCCATAAGCATGGTAACAACCGTACGGTTACCGATTTTACGGGTATAAGCGCCAATGCCTCCGTATTGTCCCGTGTTTTGGGTACGGAAGTCTTCTACCATGTTTTCGGGTATGTAGTTGGTGTAGGGATCGAGCGATTCGAGCATGGCATCGATACCGGTTTTGATGGTGGCGTTGGGGTTTACTTCATCGACATACAAGGCATTGACTTCCTTAAAAAGCGTAGCGAATATGTCGAGGTTTTTGGCGATCTCGAAGTAACGTTCAGCAGGCGTTGAGAACGAAAAAATAACCAGCGCCACAACCGGCAGTGCAAACACAAGGATTTTTTTCTTCATACAAACGCAGCTAATTACCCCTAATTGATACGGTAATATCGGTATTTAAGTTTTGATGTGGAATACCGTACATCGATTGTGGATGCCGCATATCCCAAATGCGATTAATTCAGCAAATTTAGTACCGCAAAGAAGTGGAATATGCTGCCCGCCAGTACGAACAGGTGCCAGATGCTATGGAAATACCGGATCTTATCTTTGGTGAAAAAATACGTACCGGCCGTATAAAAAACACCGCCCGTCATCAGCAGGATAAACGTTGTGAGCGACATGGCATTGAACAATGGTTTTATGGCTAACAGGGCTGCCCAGCCCATAATCACGTACATGATGGTCGAGAGCAATTCTTTTTTGCCCGTATAAAATGCTTTTAACACAATGCCTAACAGGGCGCAGCCCCATACAATACCAAACAGTGTCCAGCCGATCCAGTTGTTCATCACCGTAAGGCAAAAGGGAGTGTATGTTCCGGCAATCAGCAGGTAGATCGACATATGATCGAACTTGCGGAAAAGCACTTTGATTTTTTCGTTGCGGAAACTATGGTAAAGGGTAGAAGCTAAGTAGAGTGTAACCAGCGTTGCGCCAAAAATGCTGAAACTTACCACGTGCCACGCATTACCCTGTAATGCCGAAAACACCGTTAAAATAACTAACGCGGCAATGGCCAGTGCAGCCCCGATACCGTGGGTAATGGCATTGGCTATTTCTTCGTATTTGGATTGGCGGACGGTTTCAACCATACAATTGGGTTTACAGTGTGTAAACGCAAAGGTAGGCCGAAAAATTCTGTACTGTTTAAAATTTATCGGGTATCTGGATGACTTTTATCACGATTTCGTGCGGGTCGCCATCTTTATCCAGCAAACTGAACTTCACAACCGGGTTGTCTTTGCTTAAATCGGTTTCTACGTTAATAACCTCGTTGTCCTGCAGGTGTTTCTGTATCTTATCTTGCAGAATAAACAAAGCATTGGCGAAATCTGTTTCGAGCGGACTGGGATTGTAGGTCGATGTTTTCATTTGTTTGGTTGTTAGTTATTCGTTGATGGTTGTTTGTAATGGCAAGCAACCATCAACGGAAATTACCAGCGTATCAAAGCAGAAGCCCATGTAAAGCCACTTCCAAACGCTGCCAAACAAAGTACGTCATTTTCTTTGATTTTCCCTTCAGCCCACGCTTCGCTCAGGGCAATGGGTATCGATGCGGCCGTGGTGTTGCCGTAGCGCATAATGTTGTTATACACCTGATCATCGCGCAACGAAAGTTTTTCCTGTATGTACTGGCTGATCCTTAAATTCGCCTGGTGTGGCACTAACAGGTCTATTTGCTCTTTGGTCATGTTGTTAGCGACCAAGGCTTCGTTAATCACTTCCATAAACCGCACTACGGCATGTTTAAACACCTGGTTTCCGTTCATATATACTTTAAAGCCTGATGTATCGAGAAACTGCGCAGGCTGGCGTTCTTCCCGCGCACGGCTTCCGCCCGGGTCTTTCACGTACAGTTCTTCGGCAAAGCGGCCATCGGAATGTAAGTGTGTAGAAAGTATGCCCGGTTTATCGGAAGGGCGAAGCACTACTGCACCGGCACCATCGCCAAAAATTACGGCTGTATTGCGACCGGCATCGCTAATATCGAGTGCGCTGGACTGGATTTCGGCACCGACTACCAGCACGGTTTTGTACATGCCGGTTTTGATGAACTGATCGCCAATGGAAAGGGCATAGATAAAGCCCGAACAGGCATTTTTAATGTCTAACGCGCCAATGCTTTCGAGGCCAAGCTCGCGTTGCAACAGCACACCGGAGCCTGGAAAATAATAGTCGGAGGTAATGGTTGCAAAGATGATGAAGTCCACATCTTTCGCGGTAAGCCCGGCACGCTCTAAGGCCATGCGCGAAGCCTTCGCGGCCATGTTGGCTACCGTGTCGGTTTCAGGATTTATCCAGCGTCTTTCTTTGATGCCGGTACGTTCGGTAATCCAGGCATCGTTTGTATCTATTAAAGTTGAGAGGTGTTCGTTGGTGATAACGGTTTCCGGCACGTGATGGCCGATGCCCGCAATTTTAGAATGGTGCATCCGGTTGAAAGTTTATATAACCACGCTAAGGTAAGGAATTGTTACCGGATTGCTAATGGTTGTTAGGGGGTATCGGTTACCAGTCACCGGAAACTGGTAACCGGTTTACAGCACCACGTTTACAATTTTACCCTGCACGATAATGACTTTCTTGGGCGGTTTGCCTTCGCTCCATTTTTGTACGATTTCTGAGGCTACAACCATCTTTTCAATGTCTTCTTTGGGCATATCGAGGGCGAAGTTCATTTGCGCCCGTACTTTACCATTGATCGAAATGGGGTAGTTGAACGAACTCTCAATCAAATATTGTTCATCGTATTGCGGGAACGAGGCGTTGAAGATGGTTTCGGTGTGCCCTAACTGTTCCCATAATTCTTCGGCAATGTGTGGTGCATACGGAGCGAGGGCAATTACCAACGGCTCCAGTATTGCCCGCTTGTTACATTTTATCGAGCTTAATTCATTCGCACAAATCATAAACTCACTCACCGAAGTATTGAACGAGAAGTTTTCGATGTCGTACTGGATTTTCTTTAGTGTTTTATGCAATACTTTCAACTCTTCCTGAGTGGGTTCGGCATCGCTTACGCTGAGGTTTCCGTTTGCATCATGAAATAAATTCCAGAACCTCCGTAAGAATTTAAACACGCCATCAATGCCCTGGGTGTTCCAGGGTTTGGATTGTTCTAACGGCCCCAAAAACATTTCGTACAGGCGCAGCGTATCGGCACCGTATTCGTTTACAATGTTATCGGGGTTAACTACGTTGTGCTTCGATTTCGACATTTTTTCGACTTCACTACCGCAGATGTATTTGCCATCCTCATATATAAATTCTGCATTAGAAAAATCGTTTCGCCACTCTTTGAAAGCTTCTATATCTAAACCTTTATTCTCATCATAAAAATTAATGTCGATGGGTAGAGCACTTAATGAGGTAATGTCAATCCAAGTATTTGAGTAAGGTGATTCAATGCCTTGCTCTTCGTTTGGTTTTACCCCAAAAACTTGTATTCCGAGAGCCTTATTGTATTCATTTTCTTTTTTTGTGAGTTCCTCTGCATTTTGAATCCAGTTCAATTTGCTAAGTATATTATATTCGTTTTTTGAAACAAAAACATTTGTTCCATTAATACGATAGGCGTATTTAGATATACCTTGAATATGTCCCTGATTAATCAGTTTCTTAAACGGCTCTTCGGTTTGCACATATCCCAGGTCTTTCAACGCCTTGCACCAGAAACGTGAGTACAATAAGTGGCCGGTGGCGTGTTCGCTTCCGCCAATATACAGGTCAACGTCTTTCCAGTAGTTGATGGCATCGCTGCCGGCAAACACTTCGTTGTTTTTGGGATCCATATACCGAAACCAATACCAGCTTGAACCAGCCCAGCCGGGCATGGTGGTGAGTTCAAAATCAAATTTATTTTTGTATGTCCAATTCTTTCCTCGTAAGAGCCTTTCAAATTGACCAATTAACAAACCAACTGACCTCTGAATTAGATTTTGTTTGGCATGGTACTTCCAATCTTTTGCCCTCCCTAACGGTGGCTCACCGGTTTCGGTCGGCTTGTACTCATCAATCTCAGGAAGTGTGATGGGTAAATCTTTTTCTTCAACGAGTTTTGGAATACCATCTTTATAGTAAACCGGGAATGGCTCGCCCCAGTACCGCTGGCGGCCAAAGATGGCATCGCGCATACGGAAGTTTACTTTGCGTTTGCCAATGCCAAGCTGTTCAACTTTCGCTAAGGCTTTTTCAATCGCTGTTTTCCAATCTAATCCGTTTAGGAAATCAGAATTAATCATCGAACCTGATTTCGGATCGAAGTTATCTTTCGTGATGTCAGATGTTGACCCTTCCAGTACATCAATAATAGGCAGGTTAAAATGTTTTGCAAAAGCGTAGTCGCGGGTATCGCTGCTGGGCACGGCCATTACAGCACCGGTTCCGTAACCGGCCAATACATAATCGGCAATCCATACCGGAATTTTTTCATTGTTAAACGGATTGATGGCATACGCTCCGGTAAACGCACCGCTGATGCGTTTCACTTCGCTCATGCGTTCGCGTTCGCTGCGGTTTTTGGCAACCTCAACATATTTCTCAACTTCTTCTTTTTGGGCAGCGGTTGTGATTTGTGAAACCAATTCGTGTTCGGGCGCCAGCACCATAAACGTTACGCCAAAAATGGTATCGATGCGGGTGGTGAATACATCAATTGTTAATTGTGAATTGTTAATTGTAAATTGTAATTCGCACCCAACAGATTTCCCAATCCAGTTCCGTTGCATTTCCTTAACCGGCTCAGGCCAGTCAATCGTATCAAGTCCTGTCAGCAAACGTTCAGCATACGCTGAAATGCGCATACTCCATTGCCACATTTTTTTGCGCTCAACAGGGTAGCCGCCACGTTCGCTTACACCGTCTTTTACTTCATCGTTCGATAATACCGTACCTAACGCGGCACACCAGTTTACCATGGTTTCGGAACGGTATGCGATGCGATAGTTTTGTAAGAAATTTTCTTTTTCGGCTTCGTTAAAATTTTTCCACTGTTCGGCTGTAATAAGGAGAGTGTCTTCATCGCATACAGCATGGATATTTTTGTTTCCCTCTTTTTCTAATACAGCGATTAATGTTTGAATAGGTTCTGTCTTTCCTGTTTCGGTCGACAGTCCACCGTCAACAGTCAACTGTGAGCCGTTGACCGTTGACAGATTATACCACGCATTAAACAACTGCATGAATATCCACTGCGTCCATTTGTAATATTCGGGGCTTGAGGTTTGCACTTCACGATCCCAGTCGAAACAAAAGCCGATCTGGTCGAGCTGGCGTTTATACGTTTCGATGTTGACTTTAGTGGTTTTTTCAGGATGCTGCCCGGTTTGGATGGCATATTGTTCGGCCGGAAGGCCAAACGAATCGAAGCCCATCGGGTGCAGTACGTTAAAGCCTTTTAACCGTTTATACCGTGCAACAATATCAGAAGCAATGTAACCCAACGGGTGGCCTACGTGTAGCCCGGCTCCCGAAGGGTAGGGAAACATATCGAGCACATAATATTTAGGCTTGTCGGAATTATTCGATACGGTATAAACGCCACGTTTTTTCCACTCGGTACGCCATTTATCTTCAATCTCTCTGATCTTTTCTTTGTTGTATTCGGCCATGTTTCTCTGCAAAATCGGTTCAAAAGCCTCCGGATTCCCGGAAAGCAACCGCAAAAATAATCCAATCCGGCAAAATGCCTATCAGGGGTTTTGTACAGTTCATCCGTTTCGTGCAACAGTTGGGTAACTCCTTTTATGAAACATCTGCCGCAGGGCGAACCTTTACCGTGTAATCGCCAAAAACACAGCCATGAAATTTATTTATACCCTGACATTGATACTGCTTACTACCTGTGCCTGGGCGCAAACCCGCATATCCGGTAAAGTGGTTGACAGTAAGGGCGAGGGAATTATGAGCGCAAACATCGTGATCAAAGATTCTTATGATGGCATCAGCGCTGGCGCGGATGGAAGTTTCAGTTTTATAACTACCGAAAGGGGAAGTCGGCAGGTGGTGGTTTCGTTTATCGGGTACAAGACTTTCATTAAAACGCTGGAGTTGGACGGGCAGCCTGTTGCGCTAACGGTAACCTTGCACGAAGAGTTTAACGAAATGGAAGCCGTGGTTATTTCGGCAGGATCGTTTACAGCCGGTGAAGAGAAACGAAGAACTATTTTAAAAGCGATTGACATTGCCACTACGGCCGGTGCTACGGCTGATATTGCAGGCGCATTAAATACATTGCCCGGCACAACCAAAGTAGGCGAAACGGGCAGGTTGTTTGTGCGCGGTGGTGACGATAATGAAACCCGCACGTTCATCGATGGCATGGCAGTGCTAAATGCTTATGATGTATCGGCACCCAATACGCCTACACGCAATCGCTTTATGCCTTTTATGTTTAAGGGAACAAGTTTCAGCACCGGTGGCTACTCGGCTGAGTATGGTCAGGCGTTATCCTCAGCGCTGATTTTGAATTCGAAAGATAAAGCGCAGATGAACCAAACCGATATAGGTATTCTTTCGGTAGGCGGAGAGGTTGCCCATACACAGGTGTTTGAAAAATCATCGTTAAGCGGAAAGGTCGCCTACACGAACATCTCACCGTATTATAACGTGATCAACCAGCGTGTGGATTGGAAAGATCCGTATGTGGGATTGGAGGGCCACGCTGCGTATCGCAAAGAAATCGGTAACAACGGTGGGTATTTAAAACTGTACGGAAACTTCAGTAAAGCTGACCTTTCGTTTTATCAGCACGATATTGATAATGTTCAGAATAAACAATTATACGATATAGCAAACCAATACGCTTATGGTAACGCTGCGTACAGCCAACCGTTAAATGAAAAATGGTTGTTGCGCGGAGGGCTTTCGTATTCGTTTAACGACAGCGGTATTGTTATAGACGGTACGCCTATGGGCGAAGTTGAAAACGGGCTTCACGCAAAGCTTGCTGCCGAACACTCATTAACCGACCAGGTTGAAATCCGGTTTGGTGCCGAAACCATCGCCCGCAGGTATGAGGCTTCCCGTTATAATGAAGAGACTAACGAAACTCAAACACAGGGTTTTGGCGAAACCGTAACCGGATTGTTTGCCGAAACGGAGTTTTACCTGGGCAAGCGTGTAGTTGCCCGCACAGGCGCACGTGCGGAATACAATTCATTGCTTGATAAGCTTTCTGTTGATCCTCGTGTATCGGTGGCTTACAAGCCGTTTGAACGTGGTCAGTTTTCATTTGCATACGGAATTTTCCGCCAAAGCGCGAAGAATCAATATGTTCGGGTAAACAACAACCTCGAAAATGAAAAGGCCGAACACTTCATACTGAATTACCAGGTGATTACCGACAAAAGAACGTTTCGGGTTGAAACATACTATAAGAAGTATGCCGATCTCGTAAAGTTTGAGAATAACAATCCGCTGTTGATTAACAATCAGGGAAACGGGTATGCACGCGGGGCAGAACTTTTCTGGCGCGACAGCAAAACCTTGAAGCATGTTGATTACTGGGTTTCATATTCTTTTCTCGATACCAAGCGTGAGTACCTGAACTATCCGTATGAAGCCATGCCTGCGTTTGCTTCAAAGCATAACCTGTCGGTAGTGTATAAACATTTTGTAACTGTATTGCGCTCGCAATTTGGTGTAACCTACTCGTACGGTTCGCCACGCCCTTATAATAATCCGAACAGCGAAAAATTTAATGCAGGCCGTACGCCTTCGTACCACGATTTGAGCGCGAACATCAGCTTTCTGCCCAAAAACTGGCTGATCGTATATGTATCGTGTACAAACCTGCTGGCGCGTGATAACATTTTTGGCTATGAATACAGCCAAACACCCGATGTGCAGGGTGAGTATGCGGCACGTGCCATTAAACAACCGGCCAAACACTTTTTGCTGATCGGTGTTTTTATAACCCTGTCGAAAAATAAATCAGTTAATCAATTGCCTAATTTATGATAGCTAATAGTTATCGGTTACCTATTAACGGATAACTATTTAACGGATAACAAGTAACTAATTCTTAACTAAAACCACATAACAATGAAAATCCTATTAACACTTTTGATCATTTCAATGGTTTCAACACTCACGGCTCAGGACAAGTACACCGAAACCATGTCGCAAACAATTAACTTAGTTTATCAGGCAAAAACAGTTGCCGAATACCAAGGTGCAGCCAACACCTTTGCGCGTATTGCTGCTGCTGAAAAAACCAAATGGGAACCGTATTATTATGAAGCGTACAGTTATATTATGATGACAAATGCAGAGAAGGATAATGCAAAAAAAGACGCTTACCTTGATTTAGCCACAACAGCAAACAACAAGGCAAAAGCTATTCTGAAAAATGATTCGGAAATTACGGCACTCGAAGGGTTTATTTATATGATGCGCGTTACGATTGATCCGGCCGAACGCGGACAGTCGTTTTCAGGCTTGGCGTTCCGGTCGTTAAGCCAGGCGGTGGCGCAAAACCCGGAGAATCCGCGTGCCTTAACCTTGCTGGCGCAGATGCAATACGGAACCGCGCAATTTTTTGGAAGCTCTACCGATGAGGCTTGCACTTCTGTAATCAAAGCCCTTGAAAAATTTGAAACAGCAGAAACCGAAAATGCATTGGCACCACAGTGGGGTAAACCGCTGGCAGAGCGTTTAAAGAGCCAGTGTAAATATTAACGGATGCTACGCAGGTCACAAAAAAACTTGACAACGGTATCCGAATAACCGACCTTGTTCGGCTAAACAAATAGTAGAACAGCATGTTAACCATTCTGAGGAAGCAATGGCAGGGAACGCGCAACGAGCTTAAATTTCTGGCAATCGTGCTGACGATCAGTATTGTGCAAACACGTTTTATGTGTAGTCGCTGTCATGAAGATGTGCGGTCATACACATTGGTAAGCTTGTTTTGCCTGTGCATGTGGATTTTCCTGTGGCGCGGCAATGCCTTGCTTACCGATTATGCCGATACCAAAATATCGTGGCTTGAACAACCCATTAAGCGCCTCGTGGCAGGTGTTATCATAACCGTGGTGTACACCACCGGCATTATAACGCTTACCATGTATGGTTTTAAATGGGTATTCGATTTCAGCTTTGGCGGAAGCCTTCAACCGACTATTATTATTTCGGTAGTGATCACGCTGATGATTTCGGTTTTCCTGCACGGGCGCGAATTCTTTTTGAACTGGCGTAAGCTTGAGTTGGATGCCGCTACGCTGCGTAACGAAAACCTTACCTCAAAATACGAATCGTTGAAGAGCCAGCTCGACCCGCATTTCTTATTCAACAGTTTAAATGTGCTAACCAATCTTGTGTACACCGATGCCGACCGGTCTGCAAAATTCATTAAACAGCTTTCGGAAGTTTACCGGTATGTGCTGGACGTGCGCGGTAAAGAACTTGTGCCGCTGGCGGATGAATTAAAATTTGTGGAATCCTATTTATACCTGCAACGAATCCGGTTTGGTGATAAGCTGATCGTGCAAAATTCATTAGCAGGAGTTGATAGTCTTATTCCGCCCCTGGCTTTACAGATACTGGTTGAAAATTCAATTAAACACAATGTGATTTCTGAAGACGACCCGTTAACGATTACACTTTTGGTTCAGGATAACTATATCATAGTAGAAAACAACCTGCAACGAAAGGAATTGCCGCATGAGCAAAGTACCGGTATCGGGTTAGAAAATATTTCGAAACGGTACGAGTTTGTGAGTCAGCAAAAAATAATAATTGAAGAAACAGCCGGAGTATTTCGTGTAAAACTGCCTTTAATTGAAAATAGCTGATGAATGTATTGATTATTGAGGATGAGCCGCTGGCGGTGCAACGATTGGAATCGCTGATCGGGGTGATATTGCCGCACGCCACGATTGTTGGCCGGATCGATTCGGTCAAAAAATCCGTTCAGTGGTTAACTCACCATGCGGCTCCTGATCTGATACTGATGGACATTCAACTGGCCGATGGACTAAGCTTTCAGATTTTTGAACAGTGCACCGTAACTTCGCCTGTGATTTTTACAACAGCGTACGATGCCTATGCGCTAAAAGCTTTTAAAGTAAACAGCATCGATTATATTTTAAAACCGGTGGATAAAGCCGAGTTTGCTAATGCCTTGCGCAAACTTGATGGTTTAAAGAACACCAAACCATCGCCCGAAACCTTGTTGCAAAATCTGGGTCAGGTCATGGATGCGCTGACTAAGAAATACAAAGAACGATTTGTGCTTAAAGTGGGAGAGCACCTGAAAACCATCGATGTTAAAACGATTCTGTATTTTTTCAGTCAGGATAAAACCACCTTCTGCCATACGGGCGATGTTCGCAATCATATTCTTGACTATACGCTTGAGCAGCTCGAAACACTTGTGAACCCAAATGACTACTTCCGGGTAAACCGGAAATACTTAGTGCGCAGCGATAGCATTCAGGATATTATTTCGTACAGCAACAGTCGGCTGAAACTGATATTAAGAAATTCAAAAGATACAGATATAATTGTAGCCCGCGAGCGTGTGCAGGAGTTCAGGCAGTGGCTCGATCGTTAGAAAAGCTTTTTCAGTTCTTCGATGTCGGCCTGTTTGAGCGGTTTGGTTACAAAGTGGATAACGTTTTTGTAAGTGAACGCCTGGTTGCGGTCTTTCTGGCTGTTGGAACTGGTGAGCACAACAATTTTCGATTTTTCCTGGACTTTTTTCGGCAGCGATTTAAACCCTTCCAGAAAGCCAAAACCATCTACATTGGGCATATTCAGATCCAGGAAGATAACATCCGGTGAAAGCCGGTCGAAATTCGCCTCCAGTTCTTTCAACGCATCTTCAGCCGATTTAAAACTAACCAGCTTCTTCGAAAAGCTATAAACCTCCAGAAATCTTCTCTGGATGAAGAGGTCTATGTCACTATCGTCAATAAGTACCGCACTGTTCACCATGGGTTAGATGTTAAATTCGGATGGCCACTCAAAACTATTCGCTTAAACTTAAAATAAAAACCCTGAAAAAGCCGAAAAAATCCATTAAAATTGTAAATCTAATCGTTTCAAAGCAGTAAAAAATATACTAAAATTGCCTTTTAAACCTAAAATCAACTATGAACTTTAAGTCATCAACCCACCTTGTTCTAAGTGCTTTTTTAATAGGAGGATTAGCCTCGTGCGGTTCGTCTAACAGCGATAAAGACAAAAATTCCAGCGAATTTAAAGATGCCGAAAAAAATCTGCAGAACCAGATTAAAGATGTTGTCTATAATATTCCGTCACCGACCGAAATCCCATACCTGTTACAGGCCACGGGTGCCGATTATAACCCCGGTCTGGTGAACCCGCGTAACAAGGCTGACCAATATACAACCCATACCGATAAGGCTGCCCTTAATCTGGGGGTTTATGCTTCCGACATCGGGTATTTAAGCTCGTACGAAAAAGCTCAGGAGTCGATCGATTACCTCAATGCCAGCAAAACCCTGGCCGATGGTTTGGGGGTGATCGGCACGTTCGATGTAACGATCTTAAAGCGTTTTGAAGCAAACATTGCCAATAAAGATTCGCTTTCGTACCTGCTCGATGAAACCATTAAGCAAACCGACAGGTTTTTGCGTGACGAAAGCCGCAACAAACTGGCGGCATTGGTAGTAACCGGCAGCTTCATTGAAGGACTTTATATCTCTACCGCGTTGATCAAAACGTATCCCAAGGATATGCTGCCAAGCGATGAAGACCGTAACTTAGTGTTAGGCCCGCTGATGCGCGTGGTAATCCAGCAAAAAGAGTCGGTGTCTGATTTGCTGAAAATGTTAAGCACCGTAGAGCAAACCGGCCCGGTAGCCAGCATCGTGTCTGATTTAAAAGCTCTTGAAGACGCATACGCAGCCCTCAATGTTGAAGAGCAACTGAAAAACCAACATGCCGACCAGGTGTTGAATGATAAAAATTTATTAAACATCACGGGCATTGTTGAGCGCCTGCGGGGATCAATCGTTGATTAAGCGTAACCGCTGCTAAAAACTTGTTGCAGGGATTGGCTCGCAAAGGAGTCAATCCCTGTTTCTTTTGTGAGATAGGCGTATATTTAACATTCTGATTCAATACTTAACTTATGAGTGAACTCATCCTCAAAGCAATTATCCGGTTGTTTGCAGTGGTGGCACGCCAGGATGGTGTTACCCTGCAGGAACGTGAACAAATACGAACATTTTTGAACGACCATATTGTCGAAGGTATGGTTGATTACTACCTGGCAATATTTGATAAATACACCAAAGCGGTCAGCAGTAGTCTGTCTGATACCCAGGTGTTACAACTTGAGTGTGACGAGATTAACCGGGGGCTTACCCAAAAGCAAAAAGTTATTATTGTATTAGAGCTCGAACGCATTGTGCTGGCCGATGATAAAATATCGGCTCGTGAAGAAGAGCTGATGCGCATCATCTGCGAATCTTTTAAAGTTAAAGAAGAAGACCTGGCATCTATCCGGCATTTTGTAATAGGGCAGGAGGCTTCCGAGTTAGACGATCAGGCGTTGTTGATTATCGATGCACAAGACGACACAAACTTTGTACGCGCACGGCACATCCGTAAACCACACCTGAAAGGCTTCATCGAAATTTTGTACATCCAGCAAGCCGAGTTGTATTTTATGAAATACATGGGCCGGGGCGATGTATATCTTAACAGTGTACCCGTGCAGCCCAATACCATTAACGTATTGGCGGTGGGCAGCGCCCTGCGTTGGGATAAAGACGACCCGGTTTATTATGGCGATGTGCTGGCTAAGTTCAAAAAGTTTGAAAATCGCAACCGTATCAGCTTTCAGGCAAAGAATATCGAATACAAATTCAGAAACGGTAAGCTTGGGTTGAGGAATATCAACATCGCTGAAGAATCGGGGAATTTGATTGCCCTTATGGGCGCCAGTGGTTCGGGTAAGTCCACGTTGCTGCACGTGCTGAACGGCATCGAGAAACCCGCCCAGGGGCAGGTGCTTATCAACGGTATCGACATCCACAAAGAACCTCACCGCATTGAAGGTGTTATCGGTTTTGTGCCGCAAGACGACCTGATTATTGAAGACCTCACCGTTTATCAAAACCTGTATTATGCGGCCAAACTTTGCTTTAACGATAAAACCGAAGAAGCGATTGATTTCCTCGTACTCAGGGTGTTAGAAGACCTGGGGCTTTCGGAAACGAAAGATTTAAAAGTAGGCTCACCGTTACAGAAAACCATCAGCGGAGGGCAACGTAAACGCCTTAACATTGGCCTCGAATTGCTGCGCGAACCTTCGGTATTGTTTTGCGATGAACCTACAAGTGGTCTGTCATCGCGCGATTCTGAAAACATCATTGACCTGCTCAAAGAACTTTCGCTGAAAGGCAAGTTAGTATTTACGGTTATACACCAGCCCTCGTCCGACATCTTCAAAAAATTTGATAAGTTAGTTATATTAGATACAGGCGGTTACCAGATCTATTACGGAAACCCGGTAGATGCCATTGTGTATTTTAAACGCAGCATCAACCTGATTAACAGTAACGAAGGCGAATGCCAGGAGTGTGGTAATGTTAATCCCGAACAGATATTCAACATCATTGAAACAAAAGTCATTAACGAATACGGGCACTTTACATCCGAACGCAAAATTACGGCCGAGCAATGGAATAAGGTGTACAACCGTGAAACGAAATTGAATATACCCGAAATGGCCAGCGAAGAGCTTCCGTCTTCACTCCGCATTCCGGGGCGGTTGCAACAGACCGCTATTTTTGCCTTGCGCGATGTACAGGCCAAAATACACAACACGCAATACATGATCATTAACTTGCTGGAGGCACCTTTGCTGGCGTTTATCCTGGCGTTTATTGTGCGGTATTATAATGTGGACGCAGCCCCGGCAACCTATTCGTTTGCTAAGAACCCAAACCTGCCTGCATACCTGTTTATGAGTGTTATCGTGGCGCTGTTTATGGGGTTAACGGTAAGTGCCGAAGAAATTATCCGCGACCGGAAAATCCTGAAGCGCGAAGCTTTCCTGCACCTGAGCCGCAGTAGTTACCTGATGTCGAAAATTTCGATCCTGTTTGTACTGTCGGCCATACAAACGCTCATGTTTGTGGTATTGGGTAATTTAATTTTGGGCATTAAAGGAATGTTCATCGAGCATTGGGCTATTTTGTTTACGGCCTCGTGTTTTGCCAACGTATTGGGATTAAACATATCCTCGGCATTTAATTCGGCAGTTACCATCTACATTATTATACCTATTCTGTTGATTCCGCAGTTGATTTTAAGCGGGGTAGTGGTAAAGTTCGATAAACTGAACCCTGCCATTGGTAATAACACTACGGTGCCGTTTGTGGGCGACCTGATGGCCTCGCGCTGGGCTTTTGAAGCGGCTATGGTTACCCAGTTTAAGGATAACCGGTACGAACAGAAGTTTTATGAATTTGATAAGCGGATGGCCAACTCAGACTATAAGCGGGTGTATTTTATACCCGAACTTGAAACAAGGCTTCAGTATAGTTTGTCCAACATGACTTCGGCCGATGCAACCATACAAGAGAGCAATAAAACCAACCTGGCATTGATACAGCATGAAATCAACCGCGAAGCAACCGAAGTGCACGCGGGCGACTTACCGTTTGTACATTCGTTGATACCGGAAAAATTCGACTCGACCGTATTTCGTGAGGCAGGCGATTTCTTAGCAAAGTTAAGGCATGTATATGTAAACCGGTACAACAATGCCGATGCCGATAAACAAAAGCTGATTGAAGAGCTGACCAGCACGCCAGAAAAAAAACAGGCTTTTGAGCGGATGCGTGCAGCGTACCATAACGAAGTTATTGCCGACCTCGTAAAAAACCTTTCGGAAACACACCGTACGGTTGAACAAAACGGTAAGCTGATCCAGAAGATTTATCCGATATACAAAAAGCCCGATCCGGATCATATTATTGATTTCGATGCACAATTTTATATGCCGGCCAAGCATTTCCTGAATCGCGACATCGATACATTCAGATTTAATCTGGGGGTTATCTGGTCGATGTCGCTGGTGCTTATCCTGGCGTTGTATTTCGATGTGCTCCGCAGAATAATCGATGGTATAGGCAACCTGTCAAAACCGGTTTAATATGTTTTTCGTTCTCTCGAAAATCCTCAACTTCCTTACCAACCCACTCGTTTATGTGTTTGGTTTTTTGGCAGCATCCGTGCTGACCAAAAAAGCCGTTTGGAAAAAGCGTTGCTTTAGGATTGGACTGTCGCTGTTATTTTTTTTCTCGAACGAATTTATTGCCAACGAAGCCATGAGCGCGTGGGAGGTTAAGCCTGTTCCGTACGCATCCATAACCAAAACGTACGATTATGGCATCGTGCTTACCGGCATAACCCTGAACGACCGCCAGCCTGCCGACCGTGTGTATTTTCATCACGGTGCCGACCGGGCAACGCATACGGTTCAGTTGTACAAGAAGGGTATCGTAAAAAAAATTATAATCAGCGGAGGAAGCGGCCGGTTAGTTACCAAGGCACGTCCGGAAGCTGCCGAGTTGCGTGAATTTATGCTGATGGCTGGTATTCCTGCCGAAGACATCCTGATCGAAAACGGATCGCGCAACACGCATGAATCGGCTGTTCGGGTAAAAGAAATGTTGGGAGATACCAACGCCTCGTACCTGCTGATAACATCGGGCTTTCACATGCGGAGGTCAAAAGCCTGTTTTGAAAAGGCGGGGTTTACATTAGATACATTCAGTACCGATTTTTATACCCATCCAACCTATTTTACGGTCGATACTTTTTTAGTTCCCCGTGCAGAGTCGATCGGCCTCTGGCAAAAAATGTTCAAAGAATGGACCGGTATTGCGGCCTATTGGGCAGCGGGGTATGTTTAAGGCATAAAAAAAACAGGCCGTATATGCGGCCTGTTTTTTTGTATAAAACTGTATGATTAAGGTACAAGGGTCGAATTTACGGGTAACCCGGTGCCTCTGTATGTAGCAATATTTGGAAGCGGAACAGTTGCGTTAAACTTAGCATTGATTGCTTCAATAAATACTCTGGCAATATAGGCTGATCCCCGGTTATTAGGGTGGACACCATCTTCCGAAAATAAGCCAGCCGGTGGTGCAAACGTAGCATTTACAGGTATGCCGTCAACCATACGGGTGGCACCAGTAACTACATCTTTAAACTTAGTGTTAATGTCGGCTAAGGCAAGACGTGTTGGATTATTGTTAACAACACCTTTAATGATGTTATTGAAAGCGGTTGTACTTGCACTAATAGCATCACGTTCGGACTTCACAAGAACGTATTGATCTGCTAAGGGAACAGAGACACCATTTACTAAAAGGGGATTTCCACCAACGGTAGTACCCAATACGGCACCGGCACTCAGTGTAATCAGGTCTTCACTGGTGGCTTGTCTGGCTTTTTGAAAAGGAGTTAACTGAGCACGTTCTGTTGGAGTAATAATTTCCGCGTCAAGTAATATATCAAATACTGGTCCTAAGTCAATTAAATCTTTGTCAGTAATAAGTATAGCGTTGTTAGTGGCGGCTGCAAAAGTAACTTTCCGGGCATCAAGTCCTGCTGCGGTTAGACCAAACGCGGCCATTAAACCTGCATTAGCTTTTATGCCATCTAACACTGCGTTATATCCTGCAAATCCAGCGTTAACTGCTCCGGCCGTTGTTGCATCTAACGGAATCGCATTCCATTTAACAGTTGTGAAAAAGGGTATGGAGGTAACATCGGGTATTGTTGCAACAATACCTTTTGTATTGGCACTAACGCCTAACAGTTCTTCAATGGCCTCTTCATAATCAGCTTTAAACTGAACTGGATCAGTTAATGGAGTTATACCTACTCCTCCGGAAGTAGCATATCCCAGCACGTCATTATTCCCTAACCAAAACGAAAAAAATGTGGGTTCCTTATCAGTCGCATCGGTAATGATAGACTTTACGCCTGGTGCAGATGCAAACCGTGCCCATAATGGGTTGTAATATGGACTGGCGGGATTTCCAGTACCTGCTTCTAAGCTTTGTTTTAGTAAGATTCCCGGCACTCCAAAATTGTTAAGTTTTGTTTTGTCACCTGCGTAAGGAGTTGGTAAATCCGCAGTGTTGAATGGTGCAGGAACTCCGGGCGCTCCGGCAGGTGCCGGGGCAGGGGTTTTGGGTCCTGGACCATCTGCATCAAACAAAACCAGACGGCCTAATATTACTCCTGCTCCAACATTAGAATAGGTTGAGTTAAATCCGTTTACAGAGTTGATGTCGGGTTGGTCAAACGCATCGTTTGTGCTAACAAGAGCAAATTGTTTGGCCATGATTGCAGGAAAGGAATTGTTCTGGCCTTCGGTAAACAATGCTCCTGCCTGAAACCCTGCGGTTAGCGAGTTACCGACAGAAACAAACATAGTGAAGTTTGCATTGCCAGGCTCACCCGTCTGTTCAACAGGTGGCTCTAATTCTGGTATTTCTTGTTGACAACCTGCAACTAAGAGTGCGGCTATCAGTATATATGGTTTAAAATACTTTTTCATACGTAGTTAATTATATTATATATGTTTCTTATCGTAAGAACTGATCGAATGTTACAGATATGTAATACATCTGCCCTACGAATGGTCCGGCAATGTTTGTTCGGTAATCGCCACCACCCAGATTGGTACCGCCTAACTTAACAATGGATTTGATAGACGATACTTTGTAGCTAAGGGCGGCATCAAACACGCCAAATTCGGGTACGTCCCATGCACCATACGATGAGAACCAGGCAAAGCCCTGCTGCCAGCGATAGGTTAAGTTAAACCCAAGGTTTTTGGTAAGCTTACGGTTGCTCAGCCCAACACTAAACTTGTTGTTGGGTGTATTGAACCCGGCATTGTAAGCCCGGCCGGGCACTTCTGTTTGAGAGAAATCGGCATAGTTATAATTACCGGTAAGCGAGAAGTTGCGCGGCAGGTTATAGGTTACACCCAAACCAATACCGAACGATTTGATTTCTTCGGGCGAGTTTGAATAAAGACTGAACACCGTTCCGGGAGCAAGTGTGTTGCCCTGATGTGTTGATGGTGTTTTGCTTGCTACGAAATCAGTACCCAGGAAATCGTTGTAGATGTTGTAATACGCATTCAGGTCAACGAGTACGTCCGTACCGAATAAACCTTTATAACCTATTTCAAAGGCTTTTAATTGTTCGGGCTGAACATACGGAACATTTGAATCAACTAACAAATCCTCATCTCCTCCAACAGGTGTACCGGTAGTAGGGTCAAGCGAACCGCCTGAAGCCTGATAAGCTCTATACGAATCTCTTGTGTATGACCCGCCATTATGCACACCATAACGCCCGGCATTGGCTTCTGTACTTCCTAATAGAATAGCATCTGAGGCAGGGAAGTAAATAAACTGCGCTTGGGTCTGTGGATTGCGGAAACCAGTTTGGAATGAAGCCCTGATGTTGTGGTTTTCGTTGAATGTATATACCGCAGACACACGAGGTGTTACTTGTCCGTCAAAGTTCTCATTCTTATCGTATCGAATTGAACCCGTTACTTTTAATCCGCCAAAACTTTTTGCGATTTGCGTGTAAGCTCCAAATTCATTGATTTTGATTCTTTCAAAATTGGCATCGGCTCTGCTGGGGGCATCAGGGTCTTGATTTAGAATGGTTCCTCCGGTTGACAGATCATACTGCCGTACATTCCCGCCAACCATAATTTCTGCGAACTGAATTTGATCTTTAAAGTTGTAATTAAATTCACCATGCCAGATACGTGAATCGTCTTTGAATGTTGCGCCCGGAGGGTTTCCCTGAAACAGATCTTTGCGCACAGAATTTACCAAATTGTTGAAAGCTGTACTGCCAACGGCTGGCCTTGTGCGGTCTGCGTAAGCCCTGGCAGCATCATGATCGCCCGGATTGATGCCCGGAATAATCCCTAAGTAAGCTTGTAGGTAATCGGGTGTCCATTGAGTCGCAGATGGGCTAATGCGCTCATTCATATAAGAGCCTAAAGCGAGCATATTATATGAATCCCCAGCATCGGTTTGTGTTAAGTAACCGCGAACAAAGAAATTATCTGCTTTGAGCTCAAGTTTTTGGAAAGTTTGTGTGAACCCACGAAGTGCATATTTTGCATCGCCTTGGTAAACGGCATCGCCTGAACCAAAACGATAGTTATACGATAGTTCTAATCTATCGGTCAATCGGTAATGAAGCGCAACATCAGCTTTGATACTTCTTGCTGAATAATCGTCAATAATATCTTCTTCTTTCCAGCCTGTTCTTCTTAACGTAAAACCAAATCCCGGTGGAGGAATAATTGCCTCATCACCATAAAGGTTAACGCCATCAAAATCATGCGATCCGGATAGGTCTGTTTTTGAATTGGCTCTCAAACGGTCTTGTTTGTAATCGTTGGCTTTCCAATCGGTTGCATCCTGAATAGAGAAGTTTACCTTAAAGGCAAATTTGTTTTTGAATGCTTTTGCATAACGTACACCGAAATTAAACATTGGGTAAGCTTCACCCTGTGCATCGGAGGTGGTAACACCTGTTTTAAATTGTGCGCTCAGTCCTTGAAACTCGAAAGGGCTTTTACTTTTCATGATGAGGATACCATTGAAAGCGTTAGGTCCATACAATGCAGAGGCAGCTCCGGGAATTAGTTCCATACTTTCGGCATCTAACTCACCAATCCCCACAATGTTACCGGTAGGGAAGTTCAGGATCGGGGCAGAACCATCAATCCCATCAATCCACTGCACAAAGCGGTCGTTTGAAATGGTGGCAAAACCACGGGTGTTGATTGCCGGGAAGTTTAAACTACTGGAAGATACCTGTACACCTTTTACGTTTGCTAAGGCATCGAAGTAATCGGGAGTAGGAGCCTGTTGAATGGAAACAAGATCCATTTTTTCGACAGTAACCGGAGATCTAAGGATGCTTTCCTCCACCCTTGATGCCGACACGACTACCTCTTGTCCCAATATAGTTTGCTCTTCAAGTGCAATGGCAAGGCCGGTTGTATTGGCATCGGTAATTTCGATTTCCTGTGCCTGGTAACCCACGTACGAAAAAACAAGGGTGAGGGGCGGTGCCTGATTTACCTTTAAACTAAACTGGCCGCTGGCATTGGTAGTAGTGCCAATAACTTTACCCTTTACCAATATGCTTACGCCTGGCAGGGCTTCTCCGGCTGCGTCTTTCACGGTTCCCGAAATGTTTGTTTGGGCAAAAGCAAATGATGTTGCCAGTAACATCATGGCCAACAGTCCCATACGTTTGTAGAACTTCTCCATAGTTGTTTGTTAGATTTTGATTAAGCGTTCAAATTAGGTTTTGTACATAGACAACGGGGCAACACTTACGGTCACCTGACTGAAAAGTACAAAATTTTATTAGAATTTACGAAATCGATTGCGGTTTAAAATTGCGAAATTGCAACCGTTTGTTGGGCGGGTATTATTGTTCGGGGTTTTTTACTAAGTGCTGTACGAGCCGCTCACACAAAGCATTGGTTTCGCTGGCCATGTGCTCGTCACCGGTAGCGGTGAGGATGCTTTGTGCCAGGCCACCGAGGCAGTCGATATAGAAACGTTTCATTTCATTCACGGGCATATCGTTGGTCCATAAGTCGATACGCAACGTGTTTTTCTGTTTTTCATCCCACAATGAAATGCTTACCGATTTGGTTTCGGTGGGTGCTGCATCGGGTTTATCGGATGCGTGCCAGTGTATTTTTTGGGGTACGTTATTGTTGTCGAGGTTAATGGTAAAGCTGATTTCAGATTTTTTCATGTGCAGATTGATCGGTACAGAAATGTAAAATTAGTTAATTTTTATCTCCGGAATATCACCTTCAATAATCAGTTTGCCGGCAGTAGCATTCTTTATTTGTTCTACACTAATACCCGGTGCGCGTTCCAATAATTTAAAACCGCCTTCGGGTAATACATCTAACACGGCCATATCGGTAACAATTTTTTTTACGCACTGTAAACCTGTTATGGGTAATGTACAGGTTGGCAACAGCTTAGAGGCGCCATCTTTACTGCAATGCTGCATGGCCACAATAATATGCCTGGCCGAAGCCACCAGATCCATAGCCCCGCCCATACCTTTTACCATTTTGCCGGGAACTTTCCAGTTGGCGATGTCGCCACGCTCCGATACTTCCATAGCGCCCAAAATGGTTAAATCGACATGGCCGCCCCGGATCATGGCAAAGCTTTCGGCCGAGCTAAAAAGTGCAGAGCCGGGCAACATGGTAACGGTTTGTTTGCCCGCATTGATGAGGTCGGCATCTACGTGCTCATCGTCAGGAAAAGGGCCTATACCTAACAATCCGTTTTCAGATTGCAGTACAACGTTCAGGTTTTTGGGTATGTAATTGGCAACAAGTGTAGGAATGCCAATACCCAAGTTAATGTACATGCCATCGCTTACTTCTTGTGCAATACGTTTTGCGATCCCTATTTTGTCTAACATAATTGATTCGATTATGTGTTGATTCGTTAATTCGTTGATTTCTTGGTGGTGGCAATGATTTTTGATAAGACCTTTTTGATGCTCAGTATCTCACCAAGTAATTTTTCGCATTCAGGATAATTATCTGATTGATTACAGATTTCCAGCCAGTACTCTGTTTCATCTGCTTCTTTTGCTGCGATCTTTAATTTGTGAATGAAGTCGGCTTTTGATTCAGCATTCTGTGCTTCTCGCACATTCGCACCAATCGAAGTACCTGATCGGATCAGTTGATTCGCTACTGCATATTTTCTATTTGATTCGAGTATTTCAACTAATTTAACGATGTCGAGAGCAAACTGAAAAGTAAGCACAACGATTAGGTTTTCTTTCAACTCAGGATTGTATTTTTTTGGAGTTCCCATCATCATCAAATTAACGAATAAACGAATTATTTAGAGGTCGTTCGTTGTTCAATCCGCTTCTCATAATCTTTCCCCTGAAAAATCCGTTGCACGTAAATTCCGGGGGTGTGAATGGTGTTAGGGTCAAGCTCACCGACAGGCACTAATTCTTCTACTTCGGCAATGGTGATTTTCCCGGCTGCGGCCATCATCGGATTAAAGTTTCGGGCTGTACCCCGATAGACTAAATTTCCGGAAGTATCGCCCTTCCATGCTTTTACAATCGAAAAATCGGCACGGAGCCAGTGTTCGAGCAAATACTTTTTGCCATTGAACTCGCGTATTTCTTTACCTTCGGCTACTTCGGTTCCAAAGCCTGCGGGCGTATAAAATGCCGGTATGCCTGCACCGCCTGCACGGATGCGCTCGGCCAGCGTGCCTTGCGGGATTAGCTCAACTTCTAACTCGCCCGATAATAACTGGCGTTCGAACTCGGCATTTTCACCAACATAAGACGAGATCATTTTTTTCACCTGACGGGTTTTTAACATCAATCCGATCCCGAAATCATCCACTCCGGCATTGTTTGAAATACAGGTAAGTCCTTTAATACCTTTTTTGAGGATAGCCGTAATGCAATTTTCGGGAATACCGCTTAATCCAAACCCGCCCAACATCAATACTGCGTTGTCGGGAATATCGCGCACGGCATCATCGGCATTTTGTACAACTTTGTTGATCATACGAATTTATTTTGCTAAGGCAGTAATCGCCTGTTGTTTGTCAACTTCCATCTGGTGTTTTAATTCATCTAACGAATTAAATTTTAAATCGCCCCGCAGGTATGTGCCAAACGCTACCGTAAGCGATTCGCCATAAATATCTTTGTTAAAGTTAAAAATATTTACTTCGATTACTTTTTTTGTTCCCGCTACGGTAGGCCGGTTGCCAATATATAACATACCGTTAAAGTTTTGGTTGCCATAACGTACACGAACGGCATAAATACCATCGGCTGGGATGAGCTTATGGATGGAATCAATTTCGAGATTTGCCGTAGGGTAGCCGAGCGTTCGTCCCAACTGATCGCCTTTTATAACCCGCCCGCTGATGCTATACTGTTGCCCAAGCAATTGGTTGGCCGTATCAATATCGGCCGATTCAATCGCCTTACGGATAATTGTGGAACTCACGGCAACATGGTCAACATCCTGCCGGGGAATTTCTTCAACATCAAAACCGTATTTCGGGCCGTTTAATTTTAATTGTTCAAAACTTCCTTCGCGGTTTTTCCCAAAATGGTGATCGTACCCGATAACGAGTTTTTTCGTGCCGATTTTCTTTACTATGATATTGGTAATAAACGCCTCCGAAGTAAGCTGCGAAAACTCTTTGGTAAAAGGTATGCGCAACAAGTGCTGTACACCTTGTTGTTTTAAAAGCTCAGCTTTTTCCTCGAACGTATTTAATAAACGAAGTTCGGTATCGTTCGGGTAAAGCACTAAGCGGGGGTGAGGCCAAAAAGTAATCACCACACTTTCGCCCGCATTTTTTTGTGCGACTTCTTTTAAGCGCGAAAGTATTTTTTTGTGGCCAACGTGTACACCGTCAAACGTTCCGCTGGTAACAACGGCATTGGTAACGGGACTAAAATCATCAAGACTGTAATAAATGTGCATCTGGAGGGTTCACGTCATCAATCGAAACGGCATCTTCAAGTTTATAAGGGCCGATCCGGGTACGGCAAAGTTGTGAAAGATATGCGCCAACACCAAGATTTTCTCCGAGGTCGCGGGCTAAACTTCGGATGTACGTGCCTTTTGAGCAAACAATGCGGAAGCCGACATGAGGCGGGGTAAAGTCGGTGATTTCAAATTCAGCTACTTCAACTTCGCGCGGTTTCAGTTCAAGGTCTTTTCCCTGCCGGGCGAATTTGTAGGCACGCTTTCCGCCAACTTTTATGGCCGAGTGAAGCGGAGGCAACTGACTGATCTTACCCGTAAGCGGCCGGATGGCCTTCATAATGTTTTCGTGCGTAATGTGCGCTATGTCAACCGGTTCGGTAACTTCTGTTTCAAGATCGAACGATGGCGTAGTTTGGCCGATGGTAAAGACCCCGGTGTACTCTTTTTCAAAGCCCATGAACTCTTCAATGCGCTTGGTCATTTTTCCCGTACAGATGATGAGCAGCCCGGTAGCCAGCGGATCGAGTGTACCGGCATGGCCGATTTTTTTGATTTTAAGTCTGTACCGAAGTTTGTTTACCACATCAAACGATGTCCACGTCAAAGGCTTGTTGATGAGCAATACCTGTCCGGCATCGGGCGACAGCGCAGGCTCCATTACAGCAGGGTAAGGTTATTGCCGAAATAGTACAGCGCGAGTATGATTATACCAACAACAATGCGGTAATACCCAAACACTTTAAAGCCATGATTCGTGAGGAAACTGATAAACGACCTGATGGCGATCAGGGCAACGATAAAGGCCGTAACATTACCGACCAATAAGAGATTGATCTCGTTTGATGAGAGCGTTAAACCACTTTTGTAAAAATCATACAGGCTTAGCGTTGTAGCGGCAAACATGGTAGGGATGGCGAGGAAGAATGAAAACTCCGCAGCGTTTTTGCGCGTGAGCTTTTGTGATAACCCGCCAATAATGGTTGCGGCCGAACGCGATACCCCTGGTATCATGGCAATAATCTGGAACAACCCGATTTTAAATGCCCGCAGATACGAAATGGACTGAGGTTGATCGTGCTCTTTTTGTTTGAATAGTGTATCGATAAACAAAAAGAAAATACCCCCGGCCAACAGCATATAGCCTACTACATCAACCCGTTCGAGCAGGGCATCGACATAGCGTTTAAAGAACAAACCTGCAATGATAGTAGGGATGAAAGCAACCCCTATTTTCAAATAAAAATCGAATGACTGAAAAAAACGCTTCCAGTACAACACTACTACCGAGAGGATGGCACCCAATTGAATAACAACGGTGAAAAGTTTTGTAAACGGATCGGCTTCGATACCAATAACAGACGAAGCAATAATCATGTGCCCGGTTGAAGACACCGGTAAGAATTCCGTCAGGCCCTCAATAATGGCTAAGATGATCGAATGCAGTAACGACAAAACAGTAAATTACTTGTTAGCCTCCGGTTTAATGAGGATGGCGTAAATTTCAACGATAAAACCGGCCATCACCACAAGGGGGCCAAGGGTTAATCCTAAAAAGCCAAACCCGAATGTTTGCTTATCAAGCGACATGATGATGAAGCCAAGCACTAACAACGCCAGCCCGATGAGCATCCATTTATAATTTTTTTTGCCGAAGGGTAATTTTTCCATGAGTACAACAATAATTAATACAATTCGTCTAACGACATTTTTAAATACCTGCGCATAGCCAAGTAGCTGCTGGTAACGGCTACAATCATGCCCACTACAATTAAACATACACTAAGGATAACCATGCGCTCACGGTTTTGTATCAGCGCAAGGTCTTCAATGGTTTTGTTGGCATAATTCACCAGCGCCCATATACCGGCCGAGGCAATAACACCCGAAAGCATTCCGTATAATACCGCACGTCCTAAAAACGGTCTTTGGATAAACCATTTACGCGTACCTACCAGTTGCATACTCCGCACCAGAAAACGCTGCGAGAACAATGCTAACCGCAATGTACTGTTGATAAGTAGTACGACAGTCAGTAACAACAACGCGATAATGCCTGCCAGAATAACACCCAGTCGAGTAACATTTTTATTGATGGATTCTACCAATCCCTGCACATAAAAAACCTCGAACACACCATTCATTTTGGTTAGTTCGGCCTTGATTTTTTCCATGCTTTCGGAGGAGTGGTATTCCGGGTCGATGCTGAGCATGTAAGCATCGTGCAGGGGGTTGTCGCCTAATAATTTGGTGAAGTCTTCACCGGTTTCGGCAATGAATTTTTTAGCGGCTTCTTCTTTGCTGATAAAGGTAAGCGGCTTCTCGTCCGCCAACCCTTTGTTGATGTAGGGCAGGGCTTCTAATTTTTTTTCGACTTGCGTGATTTGGGTTTGTGTAAGGTTATTTTTCAGGTAAATCTGAACTTTTATATTATCGCGCACCACACGCTCTAACTCCTGCGAGTAAATAATCAGCAGGCCAAACAAACCCGTTACAAACAGTGCCAGCGTAATGCTGATAATTACGCCCACCGAGGGGTAACTGCCTAATTTTTTGCGTGTAACTGTTTTTTGCACAGCCCCAAAGGTATAATTTAATCGGTATAAAATAAAAGCAGGGGCTATATCAAAAGTCAACATAATAAACCACGTCACATCGAACGTAGTGAGATGTCCCTGTTTAGAGTGCTAATTGACGGGATGTCTCACTGCGTTCGACATGACGCAATACTTTTTTGATACAGTTTTTGCTTTTTAATTGCTGCGCAAACTTTGCAGCTTTTTCAGGAGCTTTTGGTCGTGGATGGCCGTTAATTTAGTAGGCTCGGTTTTCGTTACATCCAACAAATAGTAGCTCGATTTGTAGAACAAAACCACCGTACGTTTTTCGTCACCGATAAACTCTAATATTTCGTACAGGTTTTTTTCAAACGCACCGTACAAAATCAATTTGCCATCCTGGAATGTATAATGGAACGCATATTTTTTATTCATCGATTCCATTTCCACTTCAATGGATGAGGTTACAAACGATTTTGATACAGTTTTTGCGTGATCGTTGTGTACAGGTGATGTGCTTCCGGTACTTTCTTCCTGCGAAGGGTCATAGACCTCAATCGGCTTAATGTTTACCGGAGCAGGTTCGGTTGTACGCGTTGTTTTTGTGGTATTTTCCTTCTCTTCAACACCGGTTTGCGGAGCCGGAGTTTCCATAACCTGACCATCGTCCGTTGTTGCCGCAGTATTTTCGTTCGGTTCTGTTAGTACCGGGGCAATTTCTGGTTGGCTGGTTACGGTTGCAACATCTGTTGCTGTTTCTTCATCCTGCGACAGGTACAGGTAAACACTGGTAGCTACCAACCCGGCAACAACAGCCCACGTGGCTACTTTGGTCAACAGGCTTTGCCCGCCCTGTACGGGGGGAACAGGCACATTATTTAACATGGCTTTTAACTCGGCCGCACGCGCTTGTCGTATTCCTTCCGTTATGGATTTCTGGATGTTCAGTTCACGGGCAAGCTGCGGTTCGGCTTGTAATTGCTTTTCAAACGCGGTGGCATCTTCTGCACTCAGACGGTTTGCCAGATAGTCGTCTAATAATTCAAAATCTCTCTCTACTGCCATTTTATTAATCTAAAAAATCCTGCTCAGAATATTGAGCTTTAACTAATTCATCTAATTTCTTTTTGCATTTGTATTTCTTGGTTTTGGCGGTATCGGTGTTGGCAAAGCCTAACTTTTCCGCGATGTCCTGCATCGACATTTCCTCGAAATAATAATACATTAACACTTTCTTACAGGTATCGCCTAATTGTTCAATACAACGGGCGATGATCTTGTTTCGTTCTTCCGATTCCGTATCGGGCATCACGGCAACATCTTTTTCCTCATTCGATAAACGCTTTTTCCTGTCTAATTCCTTGCGCCACAAATTCTGACAAATGCTGTAAATGTAGGTGCTCATTTTGGCCGTCATCACCAGCTTGCCGGAGGTCGCTTTTTGCCAGAATACGATGAGGGCGTCCTGGTAAATATCCCTTGCTTCTTCTTCCGTTCCACTGTTGGTGATCACCAGCTTGGTCATCATCCGGTAATACTTCTTGTACAGAAATTCAAGCGTTTTTTCATCGCCTTTGCAAATGCGATCAAATATTTCCTGTTCTGTCATTGTTGCGCTCGACTTGAATGCCATGAAAGTGGGGTTGGTAACCTTGGTTGGTTTTAATTATTGGGTTTTATCGATGAAATATAAGCAATGTGAGATCAATGTACCTTTTTCCACGTTTGAGTCCGGAAGAAAGGCCCCAGGTAGCCGCGTACTTTTAAATCTTCGCCCTCGCGCCAGATTTTGCAACTGTAAACCTTGCCATTTTTAGGATCGAGGTTCCCCCGGAATATTCACCTCCTGTTTTTTTCATGTTCAGCAATATTTCCATACCGATTACCTTTTTCTTGTAACGGGCATCTTTTGAGTCGCATGCATCACAAACCGGGTCGGCCGGTTCGCCCGGAGCGGGGTAGAGCTTCACAATCTTACCATTTACTAAGCCATTACGTTCAAAAATCTCGACAACCGATTTTTCCTTTCCGGTTTCATCGTCAATGGTCTTCCAATTTCCAGTTACTGATAGCTGTTGTGCCATACCAAAAAACGGCAGGAGCAGGAAAAGTAATATAACGTATTTCATATTTGTGAGATTAAAAATAAGAAAAGCCCTGACTTTTGCGGAGCCAGGGCTTTGATATGTTGTCTGAGTAATGTTACAACGTAACTTCGATGGCTGCCTTTTGTGCAGGCACTTCGCTTACCGTTTCAATAACAGGTTTAACTTCTTTTACAGCAGTGGTTTTATTACCCTGATAGATGTAAGGCGCGATCACCAACGATACAATGCTCATCAGTTTGATGAGGATGTTCATGGAAGGACCTGATGTATCTTTGAACGGATCACCTACGGTATCGCCTGTAACCGATGCTTTGTGCGGCTCTGATTTTTTGTAATACGTTTCACCATTGATCACCACACCTTTCTCGAACGACTTTTTAGCGTTGTCCCAAGCACCACCGGCATTTGACTGGAAAATACCCATCAACACACCCGATACCGTTACACCGGCTAACAAACCGCCCAATACTTCGGGGCCAAACACAAATCCAACAACAACCGGAGTAACCAATGCAATCGCACCCGGCATGATCATCTCACGGATAGAAGCCTGCGTTGAGATGGCCACACATTTTTCATACTCAGGCTTGGCTTTGTATTCCATAATGCCCGGGATTTCGCGGAACTGTCTGCGAACTTCCTGTACCATGTCCATCGCTGCTTTACCCACGGCCTGAATACACAATGCCGAGAAGATGAACGGAATCATACCGCCTACAAACAACCCGGCCAATACCGGGGCTTTGTAAATATCAATTGCGCTGATGCCGGCAATCCCTACGAATGCTGCGAAGAGCGCAAGCGATGTTAAGGCAGCCGAAGCAATCGCAAACCCTTTTCCGGTTGCGGCCGTTGTGTTACCTACGGCATCCAGGTTATCAGTCCGCTCGCGAACTTCAGGAGGAAGCTGGCTCATTTCGGCAATACCTCCCGCGTTATCGGCAATCGGCCCGAAGGCATCAATCGCTAACTGCATGGCTGTTGTGGCCATCATACCGGCAGCAGCAATCGCCACACCGTAAAGGCCGGCAAAGTAATACGATGCCATGATACCGGCAGCTAATGTAATGATTGGAATTACGGTTGATTTCATCCCTACCGAAAGACCACCAATGATGTTGGTTGCATGACCTGTTGAAGACTGTTGAATGATGGACAATACAGGGCCTTTACCCATAGCCGTGTAGTATTCGGTTACGATGCTCATGATCGCACCCACAACCGATCCAACTAAAATTGCCCAGAACACACCCATGCTTGAGAATGTTTCTCCGCGTAAGGTGAGGGTTTCCGGCAACATCCATTGCACCACAAAGAATGAAGCGACAACGGTTAATATAACTGACGACCAGTTGCCTAAGTTTAAGGCGTTCTGAACGTTCGATTTTTCGTCTTTAATGGTTACAAACCAGGTTCCTACAATTGAGAAGATGATTCCCAATCCGCAGATTACCATCGGTAACAGGATAGGGGACATGCCTCCGAAGTTATCTGTCACCACAATCTCTTGACCAAGTACCATCGTAGCCAGAATTGTTGCTACATACGATCCAAAAAGATCGGCACCCATACCGGCAACATCACCCACGTTATCGCCTACGTTATCGGCAATGGTAGCAGGGTTACGAACATCGTCTTCGGGAATACCGGCTTCAACTTTACCTACAAGGTCAGCACCTACATCGGCTGCTTTTGTATAAATACCACCGCCTACACGGGCGAACAAGGCAATTGATTCGGCCCCTAATGAGAAACCGGTTAATACTTCAATAGCAGTCTTTACAGTATTTGCGCCTAAGTCGGCAAATATGGCTAAGAAAGCGATAAACAATCCGCCTAATCCCAATACGGCAAGTCCCGCTACGCCAAGCCCCATTACGGTACCACCTGTAAACGAAACTTTTAATGCTTGTTTTAAACTGGTACGTGCCGCTTGCGTTGTACGCACGTTAGCTTTGGTAGCTACCTTCATACCAATGTAGCCGGCTGCTGCTGAAAACACAGCGCCAATGATAAAGGCGATAGAGATAATCCAGCTTGAGTGAATTTCGCGGCCGTTAACTTCGTGAATCGTTCCGGAATAGGCGAGAAGCGCTGCAGCAAAAATTACGAAGAAGCTAAGCACTTTCCACTCGGCTTTTAAAAAAGCCATTGCACCGTTGGCAATATAGCCGGCAAGTTCCTGCATTTTGGCATCGCCAGCGTCTTGCTTGCTTACCCACGCTGATTTAACGGCCATGATAATCAACCCCACAACACCAAACGCGGGGATCAGATAAAGAATACTATTCATGATTAAGAAAATGGTTATACATAACAAAAACCACCCTGTTTTTAGCGGATGGCTTTTTTAAGGACTGCAAAGATATAATAAGTATGAAAACCCGCAAAACTTACCCAATAAAGCCTAAAATGCCGGTTTTAAGTAGAAAAGCTCAGGCAGCAAAGGCTTGTTTGAGGGCATTCCAGAGGTTTTTCTTTTTAACATCATCGAGGGCGTTCAGGGCATCGCTTTGGATGATACGCATACCGTTGAGTTCATGCACCTGATAGGGATCAAGCGATGGCCTGAACTCACTGCCAAACGAAATGATCAGTGACGGTTTGAATGCCGTAAAAAGTGCTTGTGTTGGTTCGGTGTGATGCACCACCTGAACGGTGTCAACTGAAAGGCGTACCGAACCCAATATTTTATGGAGAAGCGCGAGGTCGTTTTCGGGAAGTGCCGCCCACGCAACAGGCAATATAACCAGCACGCGCCCCGGCAGTTGGTACAAATCTTCGGAGTAAATAAACTGGCTGTCCGAAGCACTCATGATACGGTATCTTTTATATCAAAAATTGATTTCAACTCTTTGGCATCGGCAGGCTTCATGCGGCCGCTTAAAATAAGCCGTAGCTGTCTTCTGCGAAGGGCACCATCGTAATACTCCTGTTCGGTAGGGGTTTCGGGTTCAACTTCTGGTACTTCTACCGGTTTCCCATCTTTATCGATGGCTACGAATGTAAAATAGGCCGAGTTGCTCTCAAACTTGTGTGCAGCGGGAACATCTTCAGCCTCTACATCGATACGGATTTCCATTGATGAGTTAAAAGCGCGGGTAACCTGAGCCTTGAGTGTTACCACGTTGCCAAGCCGGATGGGATGTCTGAACGAAATATTATCAACAGAGGCTGTTACAACGGTGCTGTTGGAATGTTTTTGCCCGGCAATGGCCGATACAATATCCATCCAGTGCATGAGCCGCCCGCCCATAAGGTTGTTGAGAGTATTGGTGTCGTTCGGTAGTACGAGTTCGGTCATGCTCACAAACGATTCACTTGGTTTTTTTTTCTTTTTGCTCATAGTGTATGGATGTGCAAAGCTAATGAATGCAGGTGAAAGCGGGTTAACTTGCCCAACCCTCTTTTCCCAACAGGGGAACAAATGCAAAATTCTCGAACTCTTCCCGGATAAGCTCACCGTTTTTTTTGGTGATGCGCAGCATAACCTGTTTGGTACGGTCGCCTACGGGAATAATGAGTATGCCGCCTTCTTTTAACTGATCGGTGAGTGGGGCAGGTACTACGGGCGCACCGGCCGTTACAATAATTTTATCGTAAGGGGCTTTGGCCGGAAGACCCTTCGACCCATCGCCCAGAAAAAAGAATGGTTTGTAGCCCAGCTTGGGGAGCATGGCTTTGGTGCGTTCGTATAGCTTTTTATTGTACTCAATAGTATAGACCGTGGCACCAAGCTCTAATAACACACAAGCCTGGTAGCCCGAGCCCGTCCCGATTTCCAGTACCTTATCACCCGGCTTGATTTCCAGTTTTTCGGTTTGAAAAGCCACGGTATAGGGTTGAGAGATGGTTTGGCCTTCGCCAATGGGGAAGGCTTTGTCCTGATAGGCATGTTCTAACAGGGCGGTTTCAAAAAAAACGTGCCGGGGCACGGTTCCAATCGATTTAAGCACTTTTGGGTCTGAAATTCCCTTTTTTTCAAGGATTTTGACCAGTTTATTGCGCAACCCGCGCTGTTTGTAATTGTCTTCTAACATGCGATTTGGGCGCAAAAAACGCATTTTTTAGCGCCAAACAAAGTTTCTGATAATTCTTAGGAAAATTGAAACCAACCCCGTTACTTTATGGTTCTCTCATGCACAATGAATAAGCTTTTTGCCATAGCGTTCATGTGTATTTACCTGTTAATGTCAGTAGGTGTGGTGAAAACCACACACTACTGCATGGGCAGGGAAAAATCCACAAAAATTTTTTCGTACGAAGCTAAAAAGTGCGAATGCAGCCTGTTTTTCCCTAAAAACGACTGTTGCCACGATAAGCACGAAATCCTGATTATTGACGATTCGCAGAGCCAAACGCTGACTTTTGTGCCTCCGATGCCCGATTTTTTCGAGATGGGTGCAGTTTATCATGATCAGCCCGAACAAATATTTGTCCACACGAGTACACAATATCTTACTCCCGATTTATCACCCCCTCCCAAGGAACCTCTCTTTATTACCCATTGTAGTTTCGTTTTCTACGATAGTGAATTGAGTTAACTTGTTTATGCACCTGTTGGGAGCATCAAACAAACTCATATTACATTATTCACTATTATTTTAATTTTTCAACGTTATGGAAACGAACATATTCATTGCATTCTTTCTTTTATTCGCTACAACATCTTTTGCACAAACGGCCAAACCAGAACCGACAGCACAGGAAGATGGTAAGGTGATAACCGCCAGCATTAAAGTGTATGGTAATTGCGGTATGTGTAAGAAACGGATCGAAACCGCACTCGACCACAAAGGCATTAAACAATCGAAGTGGAGCCCTTCAACTAAAATGCTGGAGGTAACGTATGTGCCATCTAAAATCAATGAGCAAAAGATACACGACCTGATTGCTGCTGTTGGCCACGATACCGACAAAGCCAAAGCGAAAGATGAAGTGTATGGCAAACTTCCATTTTGCTGCCTGTACCGCGACCACGATCATGGCGGTATGAGTGATGATCGCAAATAATCATCGTGATGCGCATAGTAAGATTATGTGCCGCCATAATACTGGTGGCAGGAAGCGTATTGTCGTTTAACCCGGTACAGGCGCAGCGTTTATTGGGCCTGGTGGTTGAGTTGAACGAGAAAGGCGTGGAAGAACCGATACCCGGTGCAAACATTGTGTGGCTGGGAACATCAACCGTAGCCGTAACGGGCGATAACGGTGTGTTTATGATCGACCGCGTTGCAGGCGCTACAAAATTGGTAATCAGTTTTGTGGGGTATAGAAGCGATACGGTTGAAGTTGTTGATCAAACCAGCGTAAAAGTAACATTGGTATCGAACCAGGTGTTGGAGGAGGTTACCATCGAAGGATGGCGCTCCTCCACACGGATGGATCAAATGCGGCCTATCAACACATCTATCATGACAGAGAAAGAGTTGTTTAAAGCCGCCTGTTGTAACCTGTCCGAAAGCTTTGAAACCAACCCATCGGTAGATGTAGCCTTTACAGATGCCATTACCGGAACACGGCAGATTCAAATGTTAGGATTGGCCGGCCCTAATACCATGATTTCGATCGAGAATATGCCGGGTGTTCGCGGGCTTGCCTCCAGCCAGGGCATACAGTTGATTCCCGGTACGTGGATTAACTCGATGGAAGTTACAAAAGGCACAGGTTCTGTTGTAAATGGTTATGAGAGTATTGCCGGGCAGATAAATGTCGAGTTGAAAAAACCCGAAGACAGCGAAAAACTCTACCTGAATGGTTACATCAACCAATCGGCACGGTCGGAGTTGAACGTGGACTATACAGCCCATATAAACGACAAGTGGGCTACTACATTTTTACTGCACGGCAGTATGCGCCCGGTAGAAATGGATGAGAACGGGGACTCGTTCCTCGATTTCCCGACCGGTGAGCAGTTAAACTTTATTAACCGCTGGGTCTATCACAACGGTAAAGGCTTGTTAGGGCAAATCGGTATTAAAGTGCTTTCCGATACCAAACAAGGCGGACAAAAAGGGGGTGACCCTGGCCGCTATGGATTAGAAATCAATACCAAACGCTATGAACTATGGGGCAAGTTGGGCTACCAGTTTGCCGATAAACCGTATAAAAGCATCGGCCTTCAGCTTTCCGGAACATGGCATGAACACGACAGCTATTATGGTTTTAACATGCATAATGCCGATGAGAGGTCGTTTTATTCAAACCTGATCTATCAGTCGATTATTTCAAATACATCGCATAAGTTTAAGACGGGTATTAGTTTTTTGTATGACGATTACGATGAGTTGCTTGTGGTACAGAACGGGATTTTTTTTGAGCGAGATATTGGCAATGTTCTTATAGCGATCAATAGTTTTGATCGTACAGAGATTGTACCCGGAGCATTCTTTGAATACACTTACAACAGTCTTGAAAAGTTTTCGATGGTAGCCGGTGTGCGTGTCGATCAGCATAACTTGTTTGGTACATTGTTTACCCCACGCCTGCACCTGAAATACGATTTCACGCCCACAACATCATTGCGGGCATCGGCAGGGAAGGGTACACGTGTAGCGAATGTAATTACCGAAAACACCGGAGTGTTGGCTTCGGCCCGTACGTTTGTGTTTTCAAATCTGCAAAGCAGGCATGCGTATGGTTTTAAACCCGATGAAGCCTGGAACTACGGGGTAAACCTGTCGCAAGAGTTTACGTTGGATTACCGTTCAGGCTCTGTTGTGGTAGATTATTTCTATACCGATTTCACCAATCAAACCGTGGTTGATCTGGATAACACGGCACGCGAGGTGAGGTTTTTCGGGTTAACCGGCAAGTCGTACTCGCATAGTATGCAGTTTCAGGTTGACTACGAATTGTTCAGACGATTTGATTTACGCATGGCGTATCGATGGCTCGATGTACGCACCGATTATACACAAGGGTTGTTGTTACGCCCTTTGATTTCGCAACACCGTGCCTTTGTTAACCTTGCCTACGCAACAAAAAATAAGTGGACGTTCGACTATACCGTGCAATGGTTAGGTAAGCAACGGTTGCCCGATACTTCCGATAACCTGCCGGAATACCAGCGCCCTGCGTATTCGGATGGTTATGTTTTGATGAATGCGCAAATCAGCAAAGATTTCGGTGAGAAGTGGAGTGTGTATGCAGGTGTTGAAAACATCACCGATTTTAAATTAGACGATCCGATTGTTGCCGCCAACGACCCGTTCAGTTCAAACTTTGACGCCTCAATGGTTTGGGGGCCGGTGTTCGGCCGAATGGCCTATGCAGGTTTCAGGTTCAGGATTAAGTAATGAGTTATTTGTTGTCAGTTGATAGTTGCCGGGGATAAAACCTATGAGTTAACTAATAACTATCAACTGACAACTGATAACTAACAACGATTAAAATCCAATCAACACAAACGGTGCCCAATAGTAGGGGGCGGCATATTGTCCGTTTTGCAACAGTTTAAGTTTGGCTTGTCGCAGGGCTTCGCTGTAACCCTGTTGAGGGTTGTTAAGCCAATGCGTGTAAAAATCTGTCATCAGGGTAGCGGTAGAGGCATCGGCAACGCTCCAGTACGAAACAATTATGCGTTGCGCACCGGCATATACGAGCGCACGTGAGAGGCCAATCAAACCTTCGCCTTTCGAGATTTTGCCAAGCCCCGTTTGGCAGGCCGACAGCGTAACGAGATCAGCGTTTAATTCTAAGTTATATATTTCACCGGCATAGAGTTCGCCATCATCGGCAGGCGAGCCGGGATGTAAATAAATGCGCGATAATTCGGGCTTGCTTTCATCTACAATTCCATGCGTGGCTAAGTGAAGTAAGGTATAATTTTTCAGGTTACTGTTTTTGATTTGGGTTTCATTAGCTGTTTCGTTCAGGTAAATTAAGTTGTTGATTTTCTTTCCGTTAAAGAGATTGGCAATTGTGGTTACTTCATGCGAAGTGCCGGGTAGTTCAGGCAGGTTACCCGTGGCAGAAAATGAAACAGGCGCACAAAGCAATGCTGTATGCTGTTCTGTTTTTGTTGGCTTTTTCTGTAAGGCCAAACCGGCCGAAAACTCATACCGAATGCTGAATCGTTGGATGAGGTACGACTGGGATTGAAAGTTTTGAACCGTGGCTTTTCGGGTGATCAACGCCTCAAATGGAACAATTGATAACCGGCCGGTAGGGATGATCACGAGGTCGTTCACACTTCGGGGTATATTTGTTGGGATGAGTAATGGGTACAACTCACCAGCGGCACGGGTAAAGGCATTGATTTCCTGAAAATAAATTCCGTTTCGCAAGCCGGTAATGTACTTGTTAAATTCTTCGGGCAATGCGCGTGATGTGATAGTGAACTTTTGCCGGGTGATCGTGTACAGGTAAAGTCGGTTGTTTTTTTCGTCAATGAAGTAGCTGATTAACGCGGTGTTGGGATCGAGGTTTTCCCTGATTTTTTGTGTTGATGGAATGGCTGAATTGTACTTGAGGTTAAAATATTCAGTGTATTGATTTTCAAGCATTTCTGTAAACTCAGCATATAAACGATTTAACTCAAAGACGTCTTCTCTCAGTTTCTTTTCTTCACCATCGCCCGGCTTTTGTGCCAGCTTTTGCGTGGCCAATGCGAGGTTGGCTTTGAGCAGTTTTTCTTCCTCTAACAGTGCAGCGGGTATATTGGCGAATGATTTGGCTTGGGTGTCGGCAATGGCATCCTGCAATACAGCCGACTTACTTTTTTCTGAAAAATAGAAACTTAGTTCGCGGTATTTTTTCCGGTTGCGAAAGGCCACTTCACTCAACCTGTAAGCGATACGTACGCCATCGGAATAGGTTTCGCTGGCGATAACGCCTAACGTTAATTTATCGCTTTCGCGTGTTGTGGTTTGTCGCAGTTTATCGATCAGTGTGTCGGCAGTTTGAAGGGTAGCGAGCGCTAACGTAAGGTCGGTTTCACGAAGTGTTTTTAGGGTATAACGGCTTTCAAGCACCTCGGCCTTATACATGAGCGAGTATAACAATTGTATGCCGTTATAAAAGGTTGCGATTTGCGGGTTGGTGGTTGTTCCGGTACTGTTAAAATCAGGCACATTTGCCTCGATAGCTTGCTGGTAATGCTGAATGGCTTCGTTGAATTTTTGTTGTACCAATTTTTCATTGCCCAAGAGATTATGGATATACGCCAGGTCAGGATGTTTTTTGCCTTGCGATGCCTCGTATTGCGTTACTGATTTTTCGTAATACTGAAGCGCGGCTTGCTGGTTGCGCATACCCGAATATGTTTGCCCCAGTGCCATGAGTACATAAGCCTTGTTCGGATGCGCTTGCGGATAAATACTTTCCCATGTTTTTAACGCAACTTCGTAATGGGTGATGGCATCGCCATAAAGTTTATCGCGGTAGTAGGCGTAACCTAAGTTAGTGTTTGCGATGGCCATTTTAGCGTGGTCGGGCGGTTGTAAATTTTGATAAATGCCTAACGCTTTCTCGTAATAGGTAATGGATTTGTCGGTATCGATGTGGGTGTAAACCAACCCTAAATCGTTATAGGTAGCGGCTATTAATTCGTGGGTTGGTGGAAGCAGTTGCTCACGAATGCGCAGGGCTTGTAACAGATGTTCTTCGGCCTGGTCGAACTTGCCTGTTATCCGGTAAACGTTGCCGATGTGTACGAGTGCTTCGGCCATGTTAAGCCCCTTATCGTTTTGTTGAAGGAAACCGTTTAGTGCCTGTTGCAATATATCAAGGGCGTGGTCGTAGCGGTTTTGGTTCAGGTATAGAAGTCCGTAATGCGTTTGCACATTGGGCAGCGATGAGTCGAGCGTTTTCAACACGTTTTCAGCTTCGGTATAACGGCCGTTACGGATCAGTGAATCGGCCAACGCCAAATTGGCTTGTTGCGCATGGACAGTGATACTGCCAATGGCGAAAATTAGGATGAGGGTTTTCTTCATCATCAGAAACGATAAGAATAGGTTATAGACGAAACCAATTTGCGCGTTAAACCATCGGGGTTAACATCGCGTTGCACGATGCTATGCCCTACGAGCAGTTTAATTCCTGATTTAACATTGAAATTATAACCGGCCGTACCAATGCCCGACAGGGCAAGACCTCTTGCACCATTCGGTTTTGAGTGGTTCTCTGTATCGATTCCAGGATCGATGATCTGATCGTTGGTGATGCGGTAGATGGGCAACACGCCTAACGAAAAATTGAACCGCGAATATCGGAAGTTGCGTTCAACGCGCAGCATCACATCAGTACCCCGTTTTAACTGGTTGGCCTTTGGATAATCGCGTATGTAGGCCATGTCTTCACCGCTGTTTTGCCATGCTCCCCACAAAAACTGGTTGTTGTTTTTGTTGAGCGGTATTTGAATGCCGGTGGCAAACAACCATTTTTTATTGATAACCGACAGGCCGGCAATGGCATCGAATGTGCCGAGGCTGGTTTGGTAGTACATGGGCAGGGGCAAACCATTTTCGGTTTTGTCTGATTGGTTTGTTGGTATTTTGCTTCCAACGGATACGTTCACATCAAACTTTTCGAACGATAAAACGGAACGGGTGAAACACAACGATATGTCGCCCATGCCCGATGTATTGGCAAGCCTTCCGGTTACGGCCTGAAACGGCAGTTTTACCTGCACAAAATTTTTCTTTCCGATACTCAGGTTGGCATCTAACGTGGCCACATAAACGATGGGAGTCATGGTCGTTTTTCCACGATAGAAACTTAACTCGATCGAGTGCATGCGTACCGGGCTGAGTTTATTAAACGGCTGGTCGGGCTTCATGGCGCCCATAGTGCAAAAGCCGGCATCGCTGCACCCCTGCGAATACGAGAATTCTGCGCAAACAAGGCATACAAGCACGATTAATGCTCTCTTCATAGGTTTGGTATTTCTCTAAAATAGAAAAAAATAACCCGGATGAACAAACCGGGTTATCGATGATTTTCGGATCGTAACGGATTACATCCCTAACGACTGGTTTTCGATGGATGAAAGCTCTACGATTTTTTCGTACTCGGCAGGTGTGAGGTCGTTGAAGAAATAATGTACCGGGTTGATGAGCACTCCGTTCATCATCACCTCGTAGTGCAGGTGTGGCGCGGTGGATATTCCGGTATCGCCAACGTAGCCGATCAACTCGCCACGCTTAACATTTTGCCCTGAACGTACAGCAAAATCGTGCATGTGTGCGTACCGTGTTTTATACCCAAAGCCGTGATCGATAACGATCATTTTACCATAACCGCTAAACTTTACGCTCACTTCTTCAATTTTGCCATCGGCTGTTGCATAAATGGGCGTGCCAATGGGTGCGGCAAAGTCGATGCCGGTGTGTAACTTTTTAACCTTGTATATTGGGTGGATGCGGAAACCAAAACCCGAAGCGAGCGCCACTAATTGTTTGTTTGATATGGGCTGAATGGCCGGGATGGCCGCATATAGTTTTTCCTTTTTCTCGGCCAGGTTTACAACTTCATCTTGCGATTTGGACTCGATGTACAGTTTGCGTTTGAGCTTGTCAACCTTTTCGAAGAGGTTAACCAATACATCTTCCGAGTTTAAATTTTTCTCACGAATATCGGTATAGCGTTCGGCACCGCCTACACCGGCATTGCGCACGGCTTTATCGATAGGTTCTGTACCCAGCACCACGCGATAGATGTTATCGTCACGGTCTTCAACGCCTTCCAGCGTTTTGTGCATGATTTCTACTTCCTGGTTTAGTTGCGAGTAGTAAAACTTCAACTCGTTTAATTCGTTTTTGAGCATGAGTTCTTTGGGCGACTCAAAATAGCTCATATAGAAAAACAACAGGAAACTCGACATAACGGCCATCAGGGCAATTAAGCCTAAGGTGTTGAGAACGATGTCGGATCTTTTGGTTTTAACCCGCTCGTATTTACACGTTTCGGTGTCGTAGTAATATCTGATTTTAGCCATAAAAACCTGCAATTATACGCATTGTCTGGCTCTGGTTAAGCCATGAATCTGTTACGCCCGGTAAACGGTATTTGTTACAGATTTACTGCAAAAATGGCCGTTAAGGGGGTGTTATTAACGATAACCTTAGCCGGTGCCACAAAGATAGTATTAATTTACAAGTTAATCGGCAAAAGGCTTTCCGGCAGGTGGTTTACTGTACTTTCAAATCATCGGGGTTTTGCCGGGTATCAAAAATAGCTGCAATGAGTACGATGCTGTACTCAGCAATAATCTTATAAACAATTTTGTAATTGCCGGAAACCAAATAACGATAATTCATAGAAGCTACGAGCGGATTGGTTTCCGTTGAGCCTATTTCGGGAAACTGCGATAAGTTTTTTGTTTTATCGTAAATACTGGATTTGATCGACCGGCAATTTTTATGCTGACAGTCTCTTTATAGTATTCGAATACTTCTTTTAGTTGATACTTAGCAAGTTCACTCCAGACTACTTTCACTATTACCAGGTTTCAGATTCTTTTTCTAAATCCTGTTGAAGAGTGACTTTGCCCTGACGGTATTCCAGTTCGGATTTCTCTAACATTGCCCGGTATGCTTCTGAACTAATCGGTTTTAAGTTTGCTTCGTATGATGCTTTTATTGATTGATTTTTAAGGCTCTCGATTTTCGTAATCATCGATTGGTCTTTTAAGCGGGTCAACCATTCAATAAGTTCAACTTTCTTTACGGCTATATCCATGGCTCTCAAGTGTTACGCTTGACAAAGATAAAAGATTTTTTATATCCTTAAACAGGTTTAAATCTTGGTATTGATGAGGTTAGCACGCCCTTTTTTAAACACCTGCCTGCCTTTGTTTACGCCCTGACGGATTGCCTTCTGGGCTTCTTCGGGCAGTTCCAGAATATCTTTACACTCGGTTGAGCAACATCCGTTAAACTGTTCGGCACATTCCTTACATTGAATGAACAACAGGTGACAGCCATCGTTTTTACAATTCGTGTGATCGTCACACGGCTTGCCGCACTGGTGGCAGTTGCTGATGATGTCGTTTGAAATGCGTTCGCCTAAGCGTTCATCGAACACAAAATTTTTCCCGATGAATTTGTTTTCGAGGTTTTGCGCTTTTGCGTCCTGCGCGTATTTGATAATGCCGCCCTCTAACTGAAATACATTTTTAAAACCAATGTGTTTGAACCACGCACTTGCTTTCTCGCACCGGATGCCGCCCGTGCAATACATCAACAGGTTTTTGTCTTTCTGGTCGGCCATCAGGTTTTCAACAACCTGAAGTTCTTCCCGAAAGGTATCTACATCGGGGAGGATAGCATTCTTAAAATGACCCACTTCACTTTCGTAATGGTTGCGCATATCAACAATTACCGTGTTGGGGTCATCGGCCAACTTGTTAAACGCTTCGGCATTTACGTGTGTGCCGCAGTTGGTTACATCAAACGAATTGTCGTCAAGCCCATCGGCTACGATTTTTTTACGAACCAATATCTTGAGTTTAAAGAACGATTTGCCGTTGTCTTGCACGGCAATGTTCAGCCGCACGTTGTTCAAAAACGAAATGGTGTACAGTTGTTTTCGGAATGCCTCAAGGTTTTCGGTGGGCACGCTTATTTGCGCATTAATGCCCTCGTTCGCCACGTAAATGCGCCCTAAAACGCTTAGGTTATCGAATTGCCTGTACAGATCATCGCGGAACTGCGCTGGATCTAAAATGTGGTGGTACTTATAAAATGAAATAGTGGTGCGAGCTAATTGCTCGGCCTGGGCAAGTTTCTCCTTGAGAACTTTGCCCTCAACGCGGTTGTGTAAATGTGCCATTTTATTTGAGTTTCTTTCGCAGGAAAAACCAAATAATGCCCAAAAATACGAAAACATACGCACTATATTTTAAGGATGAGTAAATCTTTATGATGTGCACGTGGTTTTGTTTTTTACCCTTAGTGCTTAATTTTGACGAGATTGCCTCTGATACAAAACGTATTCTTTTTTAAAAGACAAATAATTGATGTATGAATAAATTTTTCATTACGGTACTCGTTAGTTTTATTACTTACTCTGCTTTTGCGGGCGAGTGTACAATTACCGGAAAGGTATTAAACAGAAACAGCAAGGCGCTTGTTCTGCGCAAGTGTTCGGAGAGCTCAAAAACTCTTTATGAGAACCCGGTTAAAATACATATAAAGAAGAATCAGTTTATCTATACTTTTTCGTATTCAGATACTGAAGCTTATGAGTTGGTTTTTGAAGATGAATTGAAGAAGGGAGTGTGGAAACCTGTTGTATTTTTCCCTGTTGACGGAACAATTCGGTTCGTACTCTATCCTTTTCAGCAATGGGATAGTAATGTGATCGAAGGAGGTGATCTTAATGCAGAATATGCTGCATATAAAACAAGTCGTACGAACTTGTTTGACAATGAATTGAAACGGATTAGTTCTGTACGTGATTCTTTAATGAAAAACGATGAGTTTGAAAGCCAAGAGTATAAGGCATTACGTCAGCAATTAAGCGCTATTAAATTGGATGATTACGATGCGCGAACCCCGATTTATCAGAAGATGGATGAAATGCAGAAGACTTGGGTACGTTACACCGATAAGGCCATAGAATTAGTTAGTAACCCGCAAGATTCACTTAACAAAGCGCAGATGCAATGGAAGTATAACTACATCAACGATAACCCGTCCATTGTTTCGTACTATCTGGTATGGACAGATGTTGAAATGGAAATAAAAAACAATGCTTTTACTGCCCGACTTGTTGCAGATGCTTTTCCACTTCTTGAAAAAAAATATCCTGATCATATTTATACTAAGAAAATTAAAGATCAATTAGTTGGACTTCGAACCATTGCGCCAGGTTATACATATATTGATTTTAGTGCGCCTTCTGTTGATGGCGAAACCTTAACGCTATCTGATTTGATCAGCGGAAAAATTGCATTAATTGATTTGTGGGGATCGTGGTGCGGACCGTGTATTGCAAAAAGCCGGTTAGTGGTTCCGATTTATGAGAAATATAAACGTAGCGGGTTTAAGGTTGTTGGAATTGCACGTGAGTTTAAATCTACCGATGCAGTGAAAAGAAGGTTGACCAAAGAGCAATTCTCATGGGTTAATCTTGTTGAATTAGATGACAAACAAAATATCTGGAATTTATACGGTATAAGCAACGGTACAGGGCTTATGGTGTTGGTAGATCGGAATGGAATTATATTGGCTGTTGATCCTAAGCCTGATGAGTTAGAAAAAATATTACAAGAAAAACTTTAACAATGAATTTTCGATTTTTTTTATATACAACGTTCTTAACCATAGGCGGTTGTAATCTGTATGCACAACAAAACCTGCTTCCATACACCAAGCCTATCATCGGTACCGAAAAAATGGGGCATACCTTTCCGGGTGCAGTAATGCCGTTTGGGGCGGTGCAGTTAAGCCCCGATACCGACACCATTCCGTATGAGGTGAATAACAAATACACGGGCACGGTCTATAAATATTGTGCGGGGTATCAATACGATGATCCGACCATTGTCGGGTTTAGCCATACTCACTTTAGCGGAACGGGGCACTCCGATCTGGGTGACTTTTTGATTATGCCTACAACAGGGGTATTGCAACTTAATCCGGGAACGGAAGATAAACCTGAGAGCGGTTATCGTTCGGCATTTTCGCATAAGAATGAAGTTGCCGAACCGGGTTACTACCGTGTGAAGTTAGACGATCACAACATCACGGCCGAACTCACGGCTACTACACGGGTTGGGTTTCATCAATATACATTTCCACAAGCCGATAATGCGCACATCATTCTCGATTTGATGGCAGGTATTTATAATTATGACGATAAAAATGTGTGGACGTTTGTTCGCGTTGAGAACGATACCCTCGTTACCGGATACAGGCAAACGCATGGCTGGGCGCGAACACGCACGGTTTATTTTGCTATGTCGTTTTCAAAACCTGTTGTTGAATACGGAGCAAAAAGTTATGATAAAGCGCAAGCGTACAGGGGCTTTTGGCGTAAGTTCGATCAAACGAAAAATTTTCCTGATTTAGCCGGACGAAAGCTGCGTATGTATTTCGATTTCAAAACTACGGAAGGCGAACAGGTGAAAATAAAATTTGCGTTGTCGCCCGTGAGCACACGCAATGCTATCGAAAATATGCAAACGGAAATTCCGCATTGGGATTTTGTGCGAACCAAACGTGAAGCACAAGCAGCCTGGAATGTTGAGTTGAATAAGATTGCCATTCAAACAACAAACGAAGAAGAGAAAGTGAATTTTTATACGGCCATGTACCATGCGGCCATTATGCCATCGGTGTATATGGATGTAAATGGCGAGTATAAAGGGCTTGATCAGAACGTACACCGTGCCAATGGTTTTGTGAATTACACTTCGCTTTCGTTGTGGGATACGTTCAGGGCGTTTCATCCGTACCTGAACCTCATTAACCCGAAACGCAACGATGATATTGTTAAGTCTATGCTTGCGCATTACGATCAAAGCGCGTTGAATATGCTGCCGATCTGGTCGCACTATGCCAACGACAACTGGTGCATGAGCGGCTACCATGCCGTATCGGTTATTGCCGATGCAGCCATGAAAGACAATGCCTCGTTCGATTTGCATAAAGCCCTCGATGCCTGCGTGGCTACGGCAACACGCAGAAGCTATGAGGGTATCGGGTATTATATGGATATGGGCTACATTCCGCAGGATAAAAATGCAGTGTCGGTTTCTACAACGTTAGAGTATGCCTATAACGACTGGTGTATTGCGCAGTTGGCGAAGAAACTCAACCGTACCGATGTATATGAAACGTTTATAAAGCGTTCGCAAAACTGGAAGAATGTTTATGATGCCTCGATCGGGTTTATGCGTCCGCGCCTGAGTGACAGATCGTTCAAGAAAGATTTTGATTTATTAAAAACCGATGGACAGGGTTTTATTGAAGGCAATACGTGGAACTTTAGTTTATACGTTCCGCACGACCCAACAGCAATGATTGAAGCGATGGGCGGAAAGAAACGTTTTACCCAACGCCTCGATTCGTTGTTTACCATGCACTTGCCCGATGAGTTTTTTGCCGAAACCGAAGACATTACCCGCGAGGGGATTATCGGTAATTATGTGCATGGCAATGAGCCTGCGCACCATGTAGCATATCTCTATAACTGGACTGATCAGCCGTGGAAAACACAAGCGCGTGTTCGTATGATTCTAAAACACCAATACCACGATGGCCCTGCCGGGTTAGGCGGTAATGATGATGCCGGACAAATGAGTGCGTGGTATATTTTTAGTGCGCTTGGGTTTTATCCGGTAGCACCGGGTTCTGATCAATATTGGTTAGGCAGTCCTTCAGTAAAAACAGCCGACATGAAACTTGAAAACGGAAAATCGTTTTCCATAGAGGCTATCGGGCAAAGCGATAAAAATGTATATGTGAAGAAGGTGTTGTTAAACGGCAAACCGTTAAATCGCAGGTACATTACCCATAGCGAAATTATGGCAGGAGGTAAGCTTACGTTTTATATGAGTGCGAGGCCGGTTAAGGGTGGTTAGTTTAGATGTTTGTGTTTATGCGGGATAAGGAGGGCTAAAAAGTAGTGTAGCGAAACATTATCGGAACCCTGGTCATTACCATTTTTCCTTTCGTGTACAATGTTAGCAATCCTGCTATATCTTATTTGATACTGATGGTTTCAAAAACGATGGTGCGGTATCCGTCTTTTTCATACAGAATTCCGATTTTGTTTTCACCTAAAAGCACTAAGTCAGAATAGGCAGCGAAATCGTTTTGGTTTCCTGTTTCTGATCGGGCAATTACTTTATTGAAGTACCAGGTTTTTCCTTTGTCTTTTGAAATGCGCAGGGTGAGGTTGTCTCTTTTGTTTTCGTGCGCGGTATTGGAAAAAGCCAATATATAGTTTGATCTCTTTTTCCAGGACAGGGTACTGCCCTGATTCACAGGATCGGGAAGATTTTGATCAAAGAAAAAAGAATTCCAGGTTTCACCTCCATCTTTTGAATAAGCGACAATCCTGTTTTTTAAATCTCCTTTTTGGTTTCGGCTATTAAAATACAACTCACGCTTGCCGATTTGTGCAGCCTGGCTCTCGTTGCTCCCGGCCATGTTCAGGGTTTGAGCAAGTTTAAAGGTTTTACCATGATCGTCCGAATAATATCCGTGAGCAAAATAATCGGAGAAATCTTTTTTCGGATCGCCCTCGGAGTGGTTAGCAGCTATGTAAATTCTTCCCTTGTACTTTCCTGAATTAAACTGTAAGGCATGACCAGGTGTATTGGCATACGCTCGCCAGTTTTCTTTAAAGTTGTACGCCTCGTTTACGATGGGCTGGTTGGGGCGATGCACCTGGGGGGTAATGTTTATGGGTTCAGACCAGGTTTGCCCGCCATCGGTTGAGCTTACATACCATGCTTCCCGGTATCCATTGCCTCTTCTTATTTCACCCTCATGATTGTTTCCGGTATTATAAAACAAAAAGAGCCGGCCTTGCGGATAGTTAGGATCGAAGAGGTCTTCAACAGGGGCGGCATTGCCTGCCTGCAGGTTCGTATAATCTATAACTTGCTGAAGTTTTCCCCATGTTTTTCCTGAATCGTTGCTGATTTTAGAAACGATGTCAACATTGCCATAATCTCCGGCATGGTTTACCCGCCCTTCGGCAAAGGCTATGAGGTTACCGTTTTTTAGTTTTACGATTGCCGGTATCCGGTAACTCGCATAACCATCTTCACCCGATTTGAATACTACATTTTCTTGGGCTTGAACTTCAAAAAGCATGAGGCAGAGTACCGACACGCTTAATAAATTATTTTTTAGATGTATCTGCATGTTGATCAGCATTAAGTTCACACTTAGTCAGTCTCCAAGAAGTTATTCATTAAAAATTAAATTTGATTCAATACTTATCATTATGAAACTTTAATACTTTAACCCGTTTTTGATGTGTGCCTGTCTTTTCAGGGTTTCTTGTTTTGGCCAGTCAGGAATTTGAAGATCATCCATATTGAGTAGAAGAAACAACGTGTATTATTTACTGATTCTTCGGCTTTAGTTCGCCACGGATCAACTGGTTGTATTCTTCGCACGTGAGGTTGCCGTGTTTGTCGCAGAACTGACAGGTTTTGTATTCATCGTTGCCGCTGAAGAAACTCTTTTTGATGATTACCGTGGTTCCCTTACAAACCGGGCAAATCACTTTTCCGGAAGGCCCGCAATCAATATCGAACGAGGCAGACAACACCTGCTCGGCTTTTACGGCCTGCGCGGCACGCTCTTTTAACAATCCGGCTTCAGATTTTTTCAGGATGTCAACCGCTTCGGTATAAAACTGCCCCGATGTGCCTTTGAGCTGAATGTATTTATTCAGCCAGTCAACGCTTTGTTTGTATTTTTCCTGATGAAAGGAATTTTTTCCGAAATAGAAGGTGAGATCGGAGGGTACGCTTTTCAGGTTGTTTAGTACATACAGGAGTTTTTTATCGGCTGCCGCATACTCACCGGCATTCATTTGTATAACAGCCGAGTCCATCACCTGCATGATGGCTGCGCGTTTGCGCTGTTCGGCTTCGAGTCTGAATTTTTCGGCCAACTCGCGGTCTTGCGCGGCAAGTGAAACCGTAATCAACATCAAACCAATAAACAATATGGCTTTATTCATCATCGTGCCCTGCTTTCGATACATCATAAAAAACGTTCTTTTGAAATGCCCAGCCATGCTAACGGTGCGTTGCAAAAAATATCTTCTTTAACCGACTGGTCAATATCCATTTCTTCAATAAACCTGCCAACTTCCAAATCGCCTAACGGAAACGGATAATCGGTTCCTAATGTTATTTTTTTCGATCCCTGAAGTTTTAATACATATTCAAGCATTAGCGGATCGTGTGTAATGCTATCAACCCAAAATTTACCGATATAGTTTTTGGGCGGAACGGGGTTGTCGATGGCCACTAAATCGGGGCGGCAATCAAACCCGTGCTGAATGCGGCCAATGGTAGGCAGGAATGATCCGCCCGCGTGTGCAAAGTTTACACGCAGGTTGGGCAGGCGTTCAAACACGCCACCAAAAATCATCGATGAAACAGCACGTGCAGTTTCGGCCGGCATACCCACTAACCACGGCAACCAGTAACGCTGCATTTCTTTTTGCCCCATCATACTCCACGGATGCACCAGCACGGCCATGCTTAATCTTTCGCAGGCTTCAAAAATAGGGAAGAAGCGTTCTTCGTTCAGGTTCAGTTCGTTAATGTTCGACCCGATTTGTATGCCGCTCAACCCGATTTTTTTACAGCGCTCTAATTCCTGTATGGCTAATTCGGTGTCCTGCATGGGGATGGTTGCCAGCCCGATATAGTTTTTAGGATATTTAAGAACAAGCTCGGCTAAATCATCATTGAGGTATTTCGATACATCGAGGCAGTCGAGGGGTTTAGCCCAGTACGAGAACATTACCGGTACGGTACACACAACCTGTACTTGTGTATTGAATTTTGCGTAATCTTTTATGCGAACGGCCGCATCCCAGGCGTTTTCCTGTATCTCGCGGAAGAACTGATTACCCCGCATCATTTTTGCCGCGCCTTTTTTATGGTGTTGCAGGTAAATGAAATCGCCATAGCCAAATTTATCGCTCCAGTTGGGGAGTTTTTTGGGCAAAATATGCGTATGGGTATCGATTTTGAGCATATCGCGAAAAAGCAATTCTGCAATATATAAAATCGGGCGTTAGTAATGCGAAGTGCGGTACCGCTCGTTTTTGATGAATGCTCACAGCCTGGATTTTGTATTCAGGTACAGGTTATGTTATTCAAAATCAATACTATAATGAATGAACCAACCGGAAACCTTTTTGCAGGCGAAGGCTTTGCCCGCAAAGAAGGTTGGGGTTGGCCGGTGGTGGCGTTACGCTTAACTTTTTTGCGCTATGGTATCAGTTGTCAGTTTACTTTCTGTTTCTTCGTTGTTAACGTGAATGATTTTCAGGTATGTTTTACCCGATGGCATTTCCCATTGTACCACATCGTTTTCTTTAAATCCGATTAAGGCGATGCTCATCTGGGCAAAAACAGAAATTTTGTTTTCCTGCACATTGGCAGCCGCAGGTAATACAATTTTAAACGACATTCGTTTTCCCAGGTCAATGTTCACTACATCAACGATAGAGTTAAGCCGGACTACGCTGTTTCCGACCTGGTTGTCATCCAGTACAATGGCCTTGTTTAATTCTTCCGTAAGTTGTTTTATTTCTTTTGTACGCTGCGAGGCCGAAGTGTTTTTGATCAGTTCGCGTAGTATGTTATAATCGGTTGTAGATAGTATCGGTTTCATTTTTTTATAATGATGGAATGTTAAGATTATATAAACAGGCAGGCTGCTGCAAACCTGAAAACTTTACAGGTGTGTAAAGCTTTATTCCCGGAAAGCATGTTAAACAGCTAACAGTCTTTCGGGCTGAAATAAATAAAATACAGGTGATGGAACATCCTCCGTTAAGGCAGCGGTAACGGAGGGTTACTGAACAAAGGCTTTATTGCTGGAAAAACATAATCCGGCCATTCGCAGGTATGCGTGTACAGAAACGGGATTATATGTTTTGATCGGATCCAATGTTTTTGATGTTTCCGGAATTTCTAACGCAAAGGTAACACATATACCGGTATTTTGGTTCAGGTGTATTTTACTAATAAGAAAAAACCTTTGGCCGGGTGTTATGGCGTGGGTTTAATCAGCTATCAAATTTCACTGCTTCGCGCAGCGTTTTTTCATCATACGCGAGGTTCATTTGATTGAGCACTTCCTGCGGCACGCCATCCCATTGCGTGGCCATGTTGCCGGCATAACCAATATCCTTAATACCCATATCGCTGGTGAAAAAACCGGTGGTTACCAGGTCGCGCATTACATTAAAGAAGGCTACACCTTGTTTTATTTCGGGCTTGGCTTTTTCGGGATAAGCGATTTGATCGACCAACGAAATTTGTTGTTGTGCAGAACAATCAATAAACGGTTTACCGAACTGTTTCAGGCATTGAAGATCAAGCCACTTTAACCCGCCCCGCACGGGTAATTGATAACCGGGTTTGTCTTTAACAATAAACTCGATGAAGGCGGGCACACCGGCTTCGGTAGCGCTGCCCGAAACATTGTCTTTGGGGATAATGATGTCGGCCAGTACAGCGATGGTCAGCATTTCGTGATCATCGAAAAATTTTTCGGCTAACAATTTTTCATCGCGTTGCTTTTCGTACGGATGGCGGTCGTAACCGAATGTGTGTTCAGGGTTAACCTGCGTTTCGTTTTTTGTTTCGGTTTCGCACGATTGTAGCATGGTTGCCGCGCCCAGCGTTCCGAGTGTTATGGCTTTAAGGGAATCTCTTCTTTTCATAATACCTCACCTCCGGGAGTAGGAGGAATTTGTTAAATGTTTTGCTGTTTAATCTGTTCGATAATATAATCGGATGCACGCCACGATAACGCAAGGATAGTCCACGTAGGGTTTTTATCGGCTTGCGAAACAAAGGCTCCGCCATCGACTACAAACAGGTTTTTGCAATCGTGCGCCTGGTTAAATTTATTGAGTGCCGATCGTTTTTTATCGTTGCCCATGCGTACGGTGCCTACTTCGTGAATAATGCGACCGGGTGTTTGAAGCCCGTAATGTGTGTCGGCACCGGCAATGCCATAAGTAATGGTTGCGCCCATTTTGTGCATGATTTCCTGAAAGGTTTCCTGCATGTGCTTAGCCTGTTGGATTTCGTAATCGCTCCACTTGTAATGAAAGCGTAACACCGGGATGCCAAACTTATCCACCACGTTCGGGTCAATCTCACAATAATTGTCTTCGCGCGGAATGGCTTCACCGCGACCGTCCATGCCAACACCCGATCCGTAAAAATACCGGTGATCGTCTTTTAACGATGCACCATAACCACCGGCTGGTTTCATGTTGCCGTTGCGGTCGGGAAATTTTCCGTTGTAGTTTTGAACACCAAAACCAAACCCGTAGGAGGGCATTCCCATACCGCCCCAGTATTCGATGTGATACCCACGCGGAAAGTTGAGTTTTTTGTTATCGAGCCACCAGGGCGAATACACGTGCATACCGCCCACACCATCTTCGTTGTAGCGTTTACGGTTAAAAAGCGAGGGTAAGATACCGCCCATACCCACACCGGTTGAGTCGTGCAGGTATTTGCCAACTACGTTGCTGGAGTTGGCCAACCCGTTGGGGTGTGCCGATGATTTAGAGTTCAACAGCAAACGTGCCGACTCGCACGCACTGGCCGCCAGCACCACTACTTTGGCGTTTACTTCGTACTCCTGCATATCATCTTTCGATATGTATGAAACACCCGTGGCCAATCCATCGCTGTTGGTAAGCACTTCGCGTACCATGGCGTTGTTGATCACTTCTAAGTTATTGGTTTTAACGGCAGGTTTAATCAGGCATGACGATGATGAGAAGTCGCCATACACGGTACAACTGCGACTGCACTGGCCGCAATAAAAACATGCGCCACGATCGTCATTAATTTTTTTGGTAAGAATGGATAACCGTGACGGGATAACGGTTACACCCGATGCTGTTGCGGCATTTTTGATAATAAGTTCGTGCAGGCGGGGCTTTGGAGGCGGAAGAAATTTGCTGTCGGGATCGTTCGGTAAATTTTCTTTCGTGCCGAATACGCCAATCAGATCATCCACTTTATCGTAATAAGGGGCGATGTCATCGTAACTAATAGGCCAGTCATCGCCCAGGCCGTCATGGCTTTTGCCTTTAAAATCTTTCGGGCCAAAGCGTAACGATATACGGCCCCAGTGGTTAGTGCGCCCGCCTAACATACGCGACCGAAACCAATCGAATTTTGATCCGGCTACGTGTGTATAAGGTTCGCCTTCCAATTCCCAACCGCCATACGCGGCATCAAAATCGCCAAACGGCCTGAACGTTGTTGAAGCGCCCCTGCGCGGGGATGCCGATGGCCATTTCAGTTGTGTTACGTTTTTAGCGGGGTCGAACCAGGGGCCGGCTTCGAGCACAAGCACTTTTAAACCGGCTTGTGTTAATATGTACGCGGCCATGCCGCCCCCGGCACCAGACCCTACAATGCATACATCATATTGCTTGGTTGATTTTTTTATTTGCAGATCAGCCATCAGGTAAAGGTTTGCCGAAAGCTAATGGTTTCTGCGATAAAGATTACCCTGAACAGGGTACTTTCTTACGAATGGTTGTGGTGATGTTTTTTAGGAACGGGATCGTAACCGCTTGTACCCCACGGATGGCAGCGTGCAATGCGTTTGGTTCCCAGCCAGATACCTTTCATTACGCCCCATTCGCGGATGGCTTCGATAGCATACTGCGAACACGAAGGCGTATGCCGGCAGTGCGCTCCCAAATGCGGTGAAATGGCAAGCTGGTAAAAGCGGATGGGCAGTATGAAAAGTTTTTTTAGCACCGGACTTATTATAATGTCCGGTGCAAAAGTAAAGCGATCAATTTGATTTTTTTGTATATGTTTTGTCGAAATATGCGTGTGTCATTAAATTGACCTGAAACTTGTACTGGCCGTAATGGGCGGCATTTTTGAGAAGCCTGCTTTGAGAAAAGTACACAATATCAGATGGGATATATTTTTTCAGATCGCTATTGCTGATTCTTCTACCATCAAGCCAGACACCGTACGTTTTTTCATCTTCCCAAGAGGCAAATTGTGTGCTGCCGGGCGATTGTTTGATGGGTATCGGGCGTGGGTAAAGAAAAAAGGCATACGTTGAGCGATAATTAACCAATTTTTGTTCCTCCGACAGTTGTTCATAAAGCTCAATCATTTTTTTCTTCTTTTCGGCACTTAGTGAAGATAGATCGTAGTAAGCATAGGTTTGGCCGTTTTTATTTTTTCTTACTTGTCTTGTTTCTTCAATGAGTACATCAAATTCCAGCGTATCGGATTGTTGTGTCGAAGGATCAGGAATGATGATTGTTTTTTGAAATGGCGGTTGAGAATAAACCCTTTGCGGGAAAGTTATGGCAGCGCAGCAAATGATGATTAGGGACATTATAACCTTAATCATTGCACGGAAGTGATTTTTTGTTGTGGTCATCATAACGAATCGTTTTTTGGTAACAGAATAGTTGAAACTGCTGGTTAATGGTATTGGATGTAATGAAGATTGATGCAGTAGCATAAGCTGATATTCATTGATGGGATAGTTTTTAAGCACTCCCTGATCGGCTATAAATTCATGGTTTAATTGAATGGCTTTTTTGTAGAAGGGTAACGCGGGATTGAACCACATCAGGCACTGCATAAATTCAATTATCAGAATGTCGAGTGTATGTTTTTGATCTACGTGTGTGAGTTCGTGTGTAAGTATTTGGGGATTATCAAAATCTTTTTTGCATAGAAATATATAGTTCAGAAATGTAAAGGGTACAGAAATTTTATCGTCCAGAATAATAAAAGAATTTTGATAAGCGATTTTTTTATGATTCCTGATTTTAGATAGCAAGGCTATAAGATTAGCGGTGAAACGAAACAATAGAATAACAGAGATTAGTATATACGCAAATTTCAGTAAGCTGTACGGGCTAAATTCAGAAGCTTGCTGTATAGGATGGGGAGTTGACAGGATGGTTTCATTTATCTTTTGTTGCGGCACGGTTATCTCTTCAAGCCATTGCCCGGGTAAAGGAGTTTCAATAGTAACAAGTGGTAATAGCAAAGAAAGAATCAGGCATAGGGGTAAATAAAATCTTTTGAAAGTGTGAATCTTTTCTTTCTCTAAAAAAATATAGTAGGCAGCGATTAATAAAGCCGAGCATAAAACAGATTTGATCAGGTATGCAATCATTTCCTTTTCTTTTTAAGTTGCTGATCGATTAATTTTTTAAGGTCTTCCAGTTCTTTTTCTGAAAGATTTGTAGCTGTTGTAAAGAACGAGGCAAACTGCAAGGCCGAGTCATTGAAGAAACTCTTAATCATGGAGTTTACATGCTTCGAAAAGTATTGTTCTTTTTTTATTAAGGGATAATATTCCCGGGAGTTGCCGTGCAGTGTGTACCCAACAAAACCCTTATCCTGCATACGTTTCAATAGCGTGGCTACTGTTGTGGCGGCTGGTTTGGGATTTGGAAATTTATCAAGCAACTCTTTAAAAAATATTTTTTCGCTTGACCATAGGTGTTCCATTACCAATTCTTCTGCTTTGGAAAGGCTCATTTTCTATTAGGTTAGAATATATTCTACAAATATAGAATATTCATTTAAAAGAAAAAGCGATCCCTCAATTTTTTTGGTGAAAAATTTGAAATTTATGTGCAGACGGGAATAACGTACTATTTCGTATCAGTCACCGATAAGGGCGACCTTTAACAATTAATTGTCGATTGTATATCCCATCTCGCCATCTTTGCCGTCCATTAACTGAACGCCCAGCGCTTTGAGGTCGTCACGGATTTTATCGGACAAAGCAAAGTTTTTATCGGAGCGGGCTTTTTTGCGCAGGTCGATCAATACGTTAATTACACCATCCATTAATTCCTGATTGTGGCTTTCTTCGTCTTTAATGCCCAGCACATCTTCCATGATGGCGATGTAGGTATTCTTAAAGGAATCGAAAGTTTCTTTACTAACTGAAGCGAACTTCAGGTTGCCCGATTTGAAATCGTTAATGCGTGCCGACATCTCGAACAATACAGCTAATGTTTTAGCCGTATTAAAATCATCGCTCATGGTCAGGTAGCATTCGCTTACCATGCGGTTGAGATCGGATGTTAACGCGGCATCGTCCGTACCTGAACCGGTATGTTCTAAATTTTTTACAGTGGCTAATGCGTTCGATAATTTTTTGAAGCCTTTTTCGGCAGCACTCAGGGCTTCGTTCGAGAAATCGAGCGTACTGCTGTAATGCGATTGCAACATAAAGAACCGTACGGCCATCGGGCTATACGCTTTTGCTAACAGGGGGTGCGAACCTGCAAACAACTCACGGGGTAAAAATGAGTTGCCCTTGCTTTTGCTCATCTTTTCACCGTTTACGGTAAGCATATTGGTGTGCATCCAGTAACGCACCGGTGATTTGCCCAATGCACCAACATTTTGTGCGATCTCACATTCGTGGTGTGGGAACTTCAAATCCATACCGCCTCCGTGAATATCGAATTGTTCGCCCAGGTACTTTATGCCCATGGCCGAGCATTCCAAATGCCAGCCGGGAATGCCTTCGCCCCACGGTGATGCCCAGCGCTGAATGTGGTTGGGTGATACGGCTTTCCATATCGCAAAGTCAATCGAATTTCTTTTTTCATCCTGTCGGTCGAGTTCGCGCGTGCCTTCCAGCAACTCGTCAATGTTACGACCGCTTAACTCGCCATAGTTATGTTTCTCGTTGTATTTGCGCACATCGAAATACACCGATCCGTTTACTTCGTAAGCATAACCGTTGTCGAGGATTTTCTTCACCATTTCGACCTGTTCAACAATGTGCCCGGTAGCGGTGGGTTCAATGCTTGGCGGAAGGATGTTAAACATACGGCACACATCGTGAAAACCGGTGGTATATTTTTGTACGATTTCCATCGGTTCGAGCTGTTCGAGCTTCGCGCTTTCTTCGATACGGTCAACACCTACACCGGCATCGTTGGTGAGGTGGCCGGCATCGGTAATGTTGCGTACATACCGCACTTTATACCCCAGATGGGTGAGGTAACGGAAAACCACATCGAAGGAAGCAAACGTGCGCAGGTTGCCAAGGTGTACTTCGTTATAAACCGTTGGCCCACACGAGTATAAGCCTACAAAATGTGCTTTTACGGGTGTAAAGAGTTCTTTCTCACCGCTCAGGGAGTTTGATATAGAAACGGGGTATTTTTCGTACAGTGTCATAGATATGTAAACGGGAGCGAAGGTATAATTAAATGATGAATTGCGAATGTAGAATTACGAATTGTTATTCACCGAATAGGGAGGTTACTTTAGCTGCTTCTGTTAGTGTTATCAGTTATCAGTTAATCGTAATGTAATTTTTCTGATTAATTTCGGGCATGTTTACAGGGATTATCGAGGCATTTGGTACGGTGAAATCTATCCGGCAGGAAGGTTCAAATAAACATTTTTTGATTGAGAGCGACATCAGCAACCAATTGAAGGTGGATCAGAGCGTGTCGCATGATGGCGTGTGCCTAACTGTAGTACAGGCAGAAGGTAATACACACACGGTTACGGCTATTGATGAAACCCTTCAAAAGTCGAACTTAGGAAAACTCAAACCGGGCGACAGCATAAACCTCGAACGGTGCATGGTCGCCAACGGCCGGTTTGATGGTCACATTGTTCAGGGACACGTTGACCAAACAGGTATTGTAAAATCGGTTACGGAACTAAATGGTAGTTGGCTGTTTACGATTGAATACGATGCCGCACCGGGTAATGTAACGGTCGAGAAAGGTTCTATTTGTGTTAACGGTGTAAGCCTTACCTGTTTTAATTCAACCGATAATGGATTTACAGTTGCGATCATTCCATACACCTATGAAAACACAAGCTTTAAATCGCTGAAGGCGGGCGATAGTGTAAACCTTGAGTTTGATATAATCGGGAAATACGTGAAACGCCTTTTGGGCAGGGCGTGATTGTACCGTTAGAAAATGCGCGGTTTTTGCTGTTTTTAGGGGATATACCGTTTTCCCGGTATTAAAAAATACAATGAAATACGTATTTCGTGGTGTGTGTATTGCGGGCAACTTAGCCTGTAAAATTGGTCTGCTATGGAATACACTTTTAAAAATACCGCCCACGATGCCGCCCATACCATTTTACTGAACGATTATAATATGACGGTACGGGTTTCGGGCAACGAAACCGTTGTGCCTTATGCCAATATTGTTTCGGTACGTCTGTTTAAAACCTCGAAACAGGTTTTTCAAATGCTGATTACGTGTACCAATCAGCCGCCAGTAATGGTAAGTAATGTGTACATTTCAATGGATGGTAAGGTGGACGACCGTTCGCGTGTATATAGTACGTTTGTGCGTGTGCTGCATTATCATTTAAAAGATAAAAGCAAGGCTGTATATAAAACAGGGGGTAGTCGTAAACAGCTCACTCGTTGGAGTATCGCTTTGGTAACCTTTGCGTTTGTGTTTTGTTTTGTGATGGATTACCTCGGCTTGGGCTTTTTTAATCCGTATGCAGAGGCAACGGTTCTATCGTTTGTTTTCCTGTTGATTTTGGGCATGGCTTACCTCCGGCAATTACCGAAAGATTACACTGCTCATAATATTCCGTTGCCTTTGCTGCCGGTGTAATTACCGTGTGGGTAAAATTTGCGGCACGTTATGTCTTTTCAGCCAAACAAATTGTTGTGTTTTAAAGCCAATCCATCCGCAAAGCAGCCCAATCGATAACCCCACAAGAATATCGCCCGGGTAATGTACGCCTAAGTAAATGCGGGTGTAGGTCATTGCCACAGCCCAAACGAAGAGTGTCCACATCCACGTAAAACGGTTCCTGAAAATCAGCCAGAAAAACATGGCTGTTGCAAACGTATTGGCCGCATGGCTTGATGCAAAGCCGTACTTACCTCCTGTATAACCATTCACTAAGTGAACAATGCCCTGTAATGACGGCTCGCGCGAAGGGCGAAACCGCTCAAAGAAGGGCTTCATAAAACCGCTGGTGATGCGGTCGGTCAGTAAAATGGTAACAGCAATACCAATCAGTATAATCCAGGCATCGTGCTTAAAATACCGGATGGTGATGTACAGCAGGAATAAATACAACGGCAGCCAAAACAGTGTTTTGGTTACCCACAACATAACGGGGTCTAAAAACGGAGTGTGAAAACTGTTCAGGTAAACGAGCAATTCTTTATCCCGTTCAATTAGCCAGTCGATCATGTAACGTGCGTTTATGTTCAAATTTACTGAAGTCTGTACCAAAAGGTGTAACTTTCGATATGAATTTTTCACAAGCACCTTCGGTTGTATGCATGGTGCGGCCGGCAGCCTTTGGGTTTAACCCCGAAACAGCGGCTACCAATGCGTTTCAGCATTCTTCAGAACAATCCAACATAGCTATTCACGGGCAGGCGCTTCGCGAGTTCGATACCATGGTTGACGTGCTGCGTGCCAACGATGTTGAAGTTGTTGTCGTAGCCGACACACCAACGCCTGTTAAGCCCGATGCCGTATTTCCCAACAACTGGATTTCGTTTCACCACGATGAGCGCGTGGTATTATACCCCATGATGGCCGTAAACAGAAGACACGAACGACTGTTGCCGGTTTTAGATGCCGTGAAACATTATTACACTCCCCAGCAACTAATTGATTTAACACCGCATGAAGCGGAAGGAAAATTTCTGGAAGGAACCGGCAGTATTGTTTTCGATTACGTGCATAAGATTGCATACGCGGCCCGGTCGCCCCGTACCGATGAAACCGTATTGAAAGAGCTTTGCGCTGTATTAAATTTTAAACCCGTTGTCTTTGATGCGGTAGATGAACAAGGCCAGGCTATTTATCATACCAATGTAATGATGTGTGTGGGTAGCCGGTTTGCATTGGTTTGTTTGGATGCCATTAAGAACGATGCCGACCAGGAAGCTGTGCTGGATTCGCTCACCACAACCAACCATCGGGTGATCGCCATCAGTTACGAACAGATGAAATTGTTTGCAGGCAATATGATCGAAGTGCTTTCAAAAACAGGCGAGCCTTTGGTGTTGTTGTCTGACAAAGCTTATAAAAGTTTACTTCCCGGCCAGTTAGATGCGTTAAGTAAGTTGGCCGAACCCATTGCGTTGTCTATCCCCACCATTGAACAATACGGGGGAGGCAGTGTGCGGTGCATGGTGGCAGGTGTGTTTACGAATTGACGACCGGTTTTTTGTGCTGGTGTGCATCGATCCATTCTTCTGCTGCCTTTTGCGTTTCAAAATAAATGGTATCGAGTCCTAATTTGTTCGAGATTTTTTTTAAGTTAATGCGGTAATCTTCGGTAAGCTGGTGCGTATCGCAAATGCACAACACGGTTTGTAAGCCCAACCGTATGGCAGCAGGCAATACTTCGGCAAAGAGCCAGCGTTGGTTTTCTTCAGCAATTTTTCCTTGTAAACGCATATCCGAAATCCAGTGGGGTGTGTGGTACAGTACCATCATTTCAAGACTCTTGTTAAAAACACTCTGGTATTCGTGTACTTCGGGTTGCCGTTTCCAAATAATACCCATCGTGCTGATCCGTGCGTTGTAAAACAAGTTGCAACAATTGTTGTTGAGAATCACCTGGCCGTCAATATCGGTGGTTATTTCAAAGTAGATATAAAAAGCAGTGCCAACGTTTAGCCGGCTTTTAACTTCTATTTTTCCGCCTAAGCTTTCAATTTGCGATTTCACCAGGTATAACCCGATGCCCCGGCCTTCAATATGTGCATGGAAACGCTTGTATAACCCGAAAACTTCCCCTCCGTACGATTCTAAGTTCATGCCGATACCGTTATCTTTTATTTCCAGCACAATAAAATTATTCTCTTTATAGGTTTTGAGCGAAAGCTGGAGCGGGCGTTGAGGCGATTTGTATTTGATGGCGTTCGATACCATGTTGTACAATATGCTGTTCAGGATAGGCTGTACGGTATAAACAACGGGTTCTTGTGCAAAATCGGTGGTAAGCTGTACGTTGTTAAACAAGTTTTCATCGATGGTTTTTTTTACCAGCGCAAGCTCCTGATCGAACATCACCTTTTCTTTGATCCGGTAAAACGTGTTACGCACGTCAATGATTTTATTCAGGTCGCGGATAATACGATCGAACTCAAGCGATGACTCCCGGATAAGTTCAGTCAGTTTTTTCACGCTTTCGGGAGCCTGGTTAGCCTCTGTGGCCACCAAGTTGGTAAGCCCTAACAGGCGGGCTACGGGTGCGCGCAAATTGTGCGAAACGGTATAAGAAAATTGCTGAAGTTCATGGTTATGGCGGATAAGCTCTTCGTTTGTTTCGCTGAGCTTCTGGGTTTTATCCTGCACGGCCTCTTCGAGCAGGCGATTGCTTTCGCTTAACTTGTTTTGCTGTTCGAGAATAAGCGCATTGGCTACCTGTAACTCGGCATTGGTTTGTTGGAGCGAGTTGTTGAACATTTCTTTTTCTTCAATCAACCGGGTGTTCCGTTCATCGACTCGTTCGTTAATGATTTTAAGCACTAACCCGCCAGCAGTAATGGCGAGGTATGCAGCAAGGCACACAGTATTAATGTAGGAATAAGAAGGATTGGTAAATCCTTTTTGGTAGTACCCCTGCCCGAATGCTTCATGTACAGGATCGAACAACACCAGGCATAAAAAGCCAACACTTAACATGGCTGCCAGTTTTACCCGTTCGCGGGTATGAAATACTAAGCAGGGTATCAGTGCCGATGTCAGTAAAAGAATACGGCTGTCGTAGTATAGGATGTCGCTATGCTTACCTGTTGATTTCAGATATACCGTTAGCACGAACGCTGCAATGGGCATAAAGCTGCACAGTAGTACCCGGCTAACGTGCATATACCCTAAGCGGTTTAACAACGGTACAAAAAGATACGAGGCGGCTATGGCCATGCCCAGAGGGGTAGTCGTGTTTGTACCAAAGCGCAAAATGGTGATCAGTTGGAGTAGTACCGCCAGAATAGCAAAAAACCAGGCCACCCGGTTGGCAATTTTTACATGACGAAGCAGTGAATAGTCGCTCTGTAACACAGGGGTTGGCTCAGGCATAAAAAACGGTTGTTTGGCAAGTATAAGCAAAAACAGTTATTTCTTTGTATGAAGAATTTCTTATTTTTCGTAGTTGTAGTTGAGTTAAAGTAATCCCACATGGAAAAATTTGATCTGGTAGTTATCGGTGCGGGCCCTTCGGGGTATGCCGCAGCTATGCGTGCGCTTGATTTTAAAAAGCGTGTATTGCTCATTGAAAAAAACAAAGTAGGTGGTGCAGGCGTGAGTAATGGCGCGTTGTCGTCAAAAACCTGGTGGGAGCTTTCGAGGGAGGCATCGGGTTTCCGCAAAAACCTGAAACGGTATAACATACAGGCGCCCAGTATCTCGTATAAAGAAATACAGGCCGAGGTTTTGCGTGCGGTTGAAGAACGGAAAGGTATGCTGGAAGAGCACATGGAGTTGTTGAAAAACTCGAACCGCTCGGAATACCTGACTTTTAAAACCGGAACAGCCCGGTTGCTTACACCACACGAAATTGAGATAACCAATGGTTCGCAGAAAGAAGTAGTTCAAACCGATTACGTGATATTGGCTACGGGAAGCCGTCCGCGTTATTTGCCTGAGTTGCCCATTGATGAACGCATTGTAATGACCAGCGATGGCGTTGAAAGCATGAACGATTTTCCCGAAAGCATGGTGATTGTAGGTGCAGGGGTAATCGGTTGCGAGTATGCAACCATTTTTTCGGGTTTCGGAAAAACCAAAGTGCATTTGATCGATAAGGGAGCGCGCATACTTCCGTTTGAAGACGAAGATGTGGTGAAGGTGATTGAACGCAACATGGAAAATAACGGGGTGCTTATTCACCGTAACTCACGGTTAGTGCGCATGGAAATTAAAAACAACCGGGTTGAGTACGAGTTAGAGTATGACGACAACAGCAAAGAAGTTTTTAATGTAGAGAAGGCATTAGTTTCGGTGGGGCGTATTCCTAATTATGAAGATTTGTGGAGTGACCGGGTTCCGGTAAACATGACCCAGCGCGGCATCGAAGACAACGATACGCAAACCAGTGTTTCTAATATTTATGCCGTAGGCGATATTACAGCCGATATATCATTGGTTAATGTGGGCGAGTTAGAGGGCCGGTATGCCGTTGAACGCATTTTTGGTAAGCCTAAACGTAAATTGGTATATGAAAACATCAGCACCATTATGTTTTTGAGTCCGGAGGTTGCAGGAGTCGGGTTAAATGAAACACAAGCACGTGAAAAAGGTATTGAGTATAAAGTGGTAACGCTTGATTACAGTTGCATACCACGTGCTATTGCCAAACGCAATACGCAGGGTTTTATTAAGCTGTTGGTAACAAACGATGAAGCGATGAAAATTTTGGGTGTTAAAATTATTGGCAATCAGGCTTCAAGTGCTATACAGGCGGTAGCATTGCTTATTTCGATGGATAAAGGCATTGAAGAACTGGCCGAGTGTGTTCATCCGCATCCATCCATTACCGAAGGCATTCAGGAATGTGTGCGTATGTTAATGGGTAAGTCATTATTTAAGCCATCGGCCCTTAAAGGGCGGTTGTCGTGCCGAACGTTTTCGGTGGGTGAGTATAGTGATATTCAGTTTTGATGATTCCTGTTAGCTAAAACTTCCGACAACGGTATTCTCCTGATTTTACTTTCTATCCAGGCCGAGAAATCGAAAAGGCGGCTGATTTGTTGCTCAAAAACATCGTGCTGCATTTTTTCAAGGTCGGTGCGGATTTTATCCCACAGTGCTTTGCGTTTCATGCCCGAGATGGGCAGGTTTTGTTTGTTTACAAAACTCAACACACTCCGTTCTATTTTATATTCTTTACCCACTACGTGCATATCGCGTTTGATGGATCGGCTTTCGTATTTAATCAGGTCGAAATCTTTTTTCTCGTATAATATCATCAGGTTAACCAACCGGATGGTACGATAAAGCGGGAGGTATGAATAATTTTTCCCTACGAAGATGATGTTGTTCAATGCCTTTTGCGCTTTGCTGTAATCGCGCAGCCCGAAATGGATAAGGGCTGTATATAAACTAAGCTCTGCACTGCGGGCGAGGCTTAACAAATGTGTTTTCTTATACAGGTCTTCTGAATATTTGCGCATCAACACTTCGCAGGTAAAGAAATCGCCCTTATCCAAAAAAGGAAAAAGTTCGTACAAGAATATCAGGCAGGTAACATTGGTGCTAAAGTTTAACGATGGATTGTTAAGCTTCCGCAACTGGTCGATAAAGTGTTTCATGCCTTCGTAGTTTTTTAAACTCCGCAGACTGTCTAATATACCCTCAAGCGTAAGCAGATAGTAGATGGGCGGGTTCGACCAAAGATGTTTGTTGCTTTCGAGCAGGTTGTTGAGCTCATAGAAAGAATGCAATGCCGATTTATAATCGCCTACGCTAATCAGGTAGTTTGCCTGGAAAAGCTGGTGTAGTTTTCGTATTTCAAAATTATCGACATTAGAAGAAGCGACAATGCTCATTTCGCTTACAACCAAATCGTTTAGTTCACTTTTTTGTTGTTCCGACCGTGTGTTGCCTTTGTATAGCATACGGTGTTTTAATAACTCGTATAATGCCGATTGTTGATTTATCTTCTGGGTTATCCGCATAACCTCGTTAAGCCGGAATTGTTTGTTGAGCAACATTTTCTCATCAATGTGCGGAAAGTTCAGCGCAAGCAAATACTCTAACTCTAACCGTGAGGCGATGAGTAGTGCATAGTAGTTTTCGAGCTTACGCGCATTAACAATAACTTTTTCGAGTAAATCGAAACACTCTTCAAATAACGATTTTTCAAAAAGAATGCGTGCTTTAAGAATTTTATCGAAGAGTGAGTAATAGCTGTCTTGTTCGGTGCGCAATTCCAGCATGGTATTTAAAAGTACCTGGTACAGGTATTTTACCGTAGTGTCGAACGAAGCACCTTTATGTTGTTTTAGAAATTTTTCGCGCAGAATATCAGGCGTAATGTTTTTGTCTTTGCCGACCAGCATATACAAGTTCATATAATAAGGTGTTGGCCCCGATTGAGGCAACGCCATTTTAAAAGCCTTCTTTTCGGGCTTCGACATGGAGTGGATTAGCGAGATAAGGGCAGAGGATTTAAGCATTACCTGTATTATGCATGTGGTTATTAAACCGGTATATTAATATATCACATTGATTCACAATCATATACAATTTTATGATACATTTTGAAGTTACCATTTTCGGCCATTTTTTGGATTATCACAAACGTTTGAAAGAATAGTTTTGACCGTCTATGCAGTATAGGCCAGATTAAAATCTATGATATGTTAAAGCGTTATATCGGGTTATTTTTAGGAATAGCGGCCTTTATTGTAATTGTGTTGCTCCCCGCACCGGAGGGGCTTTCGCAAGAGGGAATGTACACGGCCGCAGTAGTGGTGTTGATGAGTATATGGTGGATAACAGAAGCCATACCCGTGTACGTTACAGCATTTGTTCCGTTGGTTGTATATCCTTCATTAAAAATTCTTACACCGGCTGCAACGGCTTCCAACTACGGGCACAATTATGCGTTAATGTTCCTCGCGGTATTCTTTTTAGCGAAAGCCATTGAAACACAACAATTGCATAAACGTATCGCACTGTCTATTATAAATTTTTTCGGTACAGACCGTAAGCGTATAGTATTGAGTACAATGATTGCCACTGTATTGGTTTCTTTCTGGATAGCCAACGTAACAACGGCTCTTATGATGCTCCCGATTGGAATGGCCATCGCAGCAAAAGATGAACAATCGGGTAGTGAAGGCGGTAAGAATTTCTCAACAGCTTTAATGTTGGCCATAGCCTATACATCAACCATTGGCGGGCTGGGTACACTTATCGCCACACCTACAAACATGATATTTGTAGGCATTTACGAAAACCTTTTTCCGGAGGCGCCTCCAATAACTTTTTTTATGTGGCTGAAGGTGGGTATTCCGGTGGTGCTTTGCTTCTTACCGATATTGTGGTTTTTCCTGATTAAATATTTTAAAGTTGAGGGTTCGCTGGGAAGCAACGTATCTGTTATAAAAGATGAGTTGCAGGCGTTGGGTAAAATTACAACAGGTGAACGCAGGGTATTATTCGTTGCCGCACTAATGGTGTTGGGCTGGGTGTGGAAGGATGATTTAGCATTAGGAAGTTTTACTATTCCGGGCTGGGTGGGTTTGATTGGCCTGAAGGGCTACATTCACGACAGTACGATTGCTATGGCAGGTGCGTTGATTTTGTTTGCCATGCCGGATGGTAAAGGTAATCGGTTGATAACATGGAAGGAAGCAAGCCAGGTGCCGTGGGGTGTGGTAATGATTGTAGGAGGCGGTTATGCATTAGCATCAGGTTTTGTTTCCAGCGGATTGGCCGGTTGGTTAGGTGGCCAGTTATCGTTTGTCGAAGGTCTTTCAACATTTTTCATTCTTGCTTTTGTGTTGGCGTTCGTACTTTTCTTTACAGAATTTAATTCAAACACGGCTACGGCCAATATTCTTTTGCCCGTATTAGCCAGCACGGCAGTAGCAGCCAGTATTAATCCGCTTATGCTTATGCTGCCGGCTACTTTTGCGTGTAGTTGCGCTTTTATGATGCCAGCGGCTACGGGGCCTAACACGGTGGTGTTGGGCAGCGAGCGGGTGACGGTATCGCAAATGATGAAAGCCGGATTTTGGCTGAACCTGATAACCTTCGTATTGCTTACACTTATTTTCTATTTCTTTGCATTACCGGTTTTGGGATTAGAGCCTGACTTGCCAACGTGGGCAATGCCTAAATAAGATGTGATATGCAGTCTGAAAGTAAAACAGCAACAGCAGGAAACAACGGTGATAAAGACCGGTCGGATTGTTTTGTGTCTTTACAGGTTACAACAACAGGCCTGCCTGCCGGACAGGCTGGGGGTGTTCAAATCAATCTGAAAAGCAAAGTAAAAGCCCTGTATGGCGATTCGATTACAGCATTATGTAATACGGTGCTTCATTATTTTGGTATCGATAATGCTTTGCTAACCATCGAAGACAAAGGCGCATTGCCTTTCGTTATTATGGCACGACTCGAAGCGGCCATTAAGCAGGTTATTGAAACTGATAAAGAATTTCTTCCGGAAGCGATAACAGAAAATAATTACACAACCACAAAAGACCGGCAACGTTTTTCAAGATTATACCTGCCGGGCAATACACCCAGCCTGATGATTAACGCGGGTATTCATAAACCGCACGCCATTATTCTTGATCTGGAAGATGCCGTAGCCTTTACCAAAAAACACGAAGCCCGTTTTTTAGTACGCAATGCTTTACGCAGTATTGATTTTATGGGCGTTGAGCGGATGGTGCGGATTAACCAGATTCCGTTGGGACTTGATGACCTCGATTTTATTATTCCGCACCAGGTGCATGTAGTGCTTGTACCCAAATGCGAAAGTGCGCAGCAACTTCACCAGGTGAATAATCGTATTCTTGAAATTCAACAGAAAACAAAACAACAGTCAACCGTTTGGTTGATGCCGATTATTGAAAGCGCACTGGGTGTGATCAACGCGTTTGAGATAGCAACAGCAGCCGACAATGTTGTTGCTGTTGCTATCGGGCTTGAAGATTATACAGCCGATTTGGGCGTGAACCGTACAGCCGCAGGCACTGAGTCGTTATTCGCACGAAGCCAGGTTGTGAATGCGTGTAAAGCCGCAGGCATACAACCTATTGATTCGGTTTTCTCTGATGTTTCCGATATGGAAGCACTCAAACAAAATGTATTACAGTCGAAAGCGTTGGGCTTTGAAGGCATGGGTTGTATTCACCCGCGACAAATAAAAGTTATCCACGAAAACTTTGCGCCCGATGATGATGAAATCGCAAAAGCCAAACGAATTGTATTGGCGTTTGATGAGGCTACCGAAAAAGGATTGGGTGTTGTTTCGCTCGGCACAAAAATGATTGATGCGCCCGTAGTAAAGCGGGCAGTGCGTACGATAACGCTTGCTGTTGCTGCCGGTAAGCTTAACGAAGGTTGGAAACAAGAAATCCAACAGTAAACTGAAAATGAAAAAATCATCTACACTTGTAAAGAATGCCATTGGCCGCGAAGTGCCAACAGAAGTAAACGGCAAAGCTGTTATTCCCTATAAAGGAGTTGGTCAGCATAAGCCCGATGGCCGAAAGCATGGCCCGCGTATTTCTTCATGTGTTGATTATCCCGAAGACGGAAATAAATTGGTTTCTACGTTAAAGGAAGCACTTATTAAATCCGGCTTGCGCGATGGTATGACTATCTCTACACATCACCATTTCCGTAACGGTGATGTGATAGCCGTTCAGATTTTTGAGATTGCCGCAGCGTTGGGTGTTAAAAACTTAGTGTGGTTTCCATCCGCTTCGTTTGAATGCCATGCTCCTTTAATCAAATACCTCGAAGACGGAACCATCCATCACATCGAAGGAAGCATGAACGGGCAGCTTGGCAGATTTACATCAGAAGGGAAGATGAAAGGTGTAGGCGTGTTGCGTTCACATGGAGGGCGTTACCAGGCCGTGCAGGATGGCGAAGTTGAAATTGATATAGCTGTGATTGCAGCACCAACGGCCGATTTTTTTGGTAATGCAAATGGGGTAGAAGGTGCGGCAGCCTGCGGACTGTTGGGTTTTGCGTTGGCTGATTCGCAGTATGCCGATAAAGTAATCGTGGTAACAGATAACGTGGTTCCGTTTCCGTGCGTACCGTGGCAGATACAAGGCAATTATGTTGATTATGTTGTGAAAGTTGAACAGGTTGGTATCCCTTCTAAAATTGTATCGGGTACAACCGAGATAACCAAAAGCCCTGATCGTTTGTTTTTGGCAGAAATGACTGCCAGATTTTGTGAAGCTGCAGGTATTGTTCGTGATGGTTTTTCGTTTCAGGCCGGTGCAGGCGGAACGTCACTCTCCATAGGTATTTACTTTGCCGAAATGTTAAAGGCAAAAGGTATGAAAGCGAGGTTTGCACGTGGCGGAAGCAATAAATACTTAGTGAATATGCTGGAAGAGGAGTTGGTCGAATATATTTTAGACGGACAAACATTTGATTTAGATGGTGTCCGGTCTATGCGCGACAACCCGAGGCACGTTAATACAAGTCCGTTTACAAGTTATAACTATCATGGCAAAGGTAATTTCGCCTCGATGTTAGATGTGGTTATTCTCGGAGCAACCGAAGTAGATGTAAACTTCAATGCGAATGTGGTTACGCATTCGGATGGTGTGTTGCTTCACGGCATTGGCGGATGGCAAAATTGTTTATTTGCAAAATGTACCATTCTTCCGATTCCGTTATTCAGAGATCGTATTCCGGTTATCCGCGATGAAGTAACAACAATATGCGGCCCCGGTGAGTTGATTGATGTAATTGTTACCGAGCGCGGCATAGCTATTAACCCGTTGCGTACCGACCTTATTGAGAAAACCAAAAACAGCGGCTTGCCAATCAAAACTATTCAGGAGTTAAAAGCCGAAGCCGATAAGATTTGTGGCGTACCTGCCAAACAAAAATTTGACGATACCATTGTAGCAGTTGTAAAATGGGTTGACGGCACTGTATTGGATGTGGTGCGTAAGGTTGAGGGGTGACTTATACGAGCGGTACAGTAACCTTATCCGAAAGACTGCATCTTGCAGTCTTTTTAGTTTTAAGACATGTTTCTAAAAGGTAAAAATCGGTAAGTATTCTGGTGTCGTTCCCTGCACACCGCTATCGATTTCTAAAATTTGGCTGGGAGAATAGGAGGGGTTTGATTCAATTGTGTTTATGTCAAATTAGCAACTAATTATCTGTTTAAAAAATTGATTATCAGTTAAATAACTAGATTTTAGTTATTTTATAATTACTGAAATTAATCAATTTTTGGATAATTCAATCGTTTGAAGTGCATACGTTTGAAGCATACTCCACGCGAAAAAGTATTCTGCATGAAAAAAATAATAGTAATCGGAAGTTGTAACACCGACATGGTGATTAAAACCGACAGGCTTCCAACACCAGGCGAAACGGTATTAGGAGGAACATTTCTGATGAATGCCGGGGGCAAGGGCGCTAACCAGGCCGTTACCGCTGCACGACAGGGCGGTCGGGTAACGCTCATTTCAAAAACCGGTAACGATGTATTCGGCAAACAATCGGTTGAGCTTTACAACTCGGAAGGTATCAACACCGATTACATATTTTCTGATCCTAAAAACCCTTCAGGCGTGGCATTGATTACGGTCGATTCGCACGGTGAGAATTGTATCGTGGTTGCTTCAGGGGCAAACGGCAGTTTATCACCGGACGATATTGAGAGTGCAAAGGCGGAAATCGAGAGTGGAAGTTTCATATTAATGCAGCTCGAAATCCCGATTGAAACCGTAGAGTATGCGGCAGAATTGGCTAACAAAAAAGGAATTCCGGTAATTCTGAATCCGGCACCAGCCAGAACATTATCTGAAAAACTATTGAAATGCCTATATGTAATCACACCCAATGAACACGAAGCGGAAATGCTTTCGGGCGTAAAGGTTACCGATTGGGACAGTGCCAAAAAAGCTGCCGATGTAATCAGCGAGAAGGGAGTTGATAACGTGGTGATAACCATGGGAGCGCAAGGCGCTTTTGTAAAAGAGAAAGACCAATACTACACCGTAGAGGCTACACACGTAACGGCCATCGATACAACTGCTGCAGGCGATTCGTTCAGCGGTGCGTTTTGTGTTGGCCTGGCTGAAGGAAAATCAATACTTGATGCGGTTAAAACCGCAACACGTGTTGCCGCTATCACGGTTACGCGAATGGGGGCGCAATCGTCCATTCCATTCAGGAACGAACTAACATTATTGGAAGTAGAAAACTAAAACGTGGGCGTTGCTATGAAATCAAACTTTAGCTATTCTGTTTTTAAAGGCTCACTTGTGCGGGTTTTGGGTGCTGTACTGTTGGTATTAACTATTCAAAGTACAGTACAGGCACAAACCATAGAAGTTACCGGCACCGTAAGAGATAAGGCTACACGCGAAGTCTTGCCGGGCGTTAGTGTAAGTGTAAAAGGAACACAGTCGGGTACGATGACGGATGCCGATGGTAAGTATGCCGTAAATGTACAGCCGGGTGCTACCCTCGTGTTCTCATTTATCAGTTATGAAACAACTGAGGTAGCAGTCGGGAATAATACAATAATTAATGTTGATTTGGTTGAAGCTGTTACCACGTTAGAGGAGGTAGTCATGATCGGTTACGGTACATCAACCAAAAAGGAAATTACCGGTGCAGTAACATCGTTAAAAGAAAAGGACTTTAATACGGGTACGTTCAATGACCCAATGGGTTTAGTGCAGGGAAAAGTAGCCGGGCTGTCAATCACTAAACCAAACGGTGCCGACCCTATGGCCGGGTATCAGATTTTATTGCGTGGAACCAATACGCTTACCTCCGGTCAGGGACCGCTGATCATTATGGATGGTGTAATCGGTGCAGATTTAAAGAACATCAACTTTCAGGATGTCGAGTCTATTGATGTGTTGAAAGACGGCTCAGCCGCAGCGATATACGGAACACGCGGTACCAATGGCGTAATAATTATCACAACCAAGTCAGCCAAGTCAGGCAAGGGAATCTTTGAATATTCTGCGCAGGTTTCCACGCAAGTAGCGCCTCGCGGGGTGCAAAACTTAAATGCCAAAGAATTTAAAAATGCCGTTGAAACATACAGACCCGATTTAGCCGCAGGAAGTCTTTTTGGAAGTGAAACTGATTGGTTTGATGAGATCACCCGCGATACCCCGATCAGTTATCAGCAAAATGTTGCACTTTCGGGCGGAACCGATAAGTTTTCGCACCGTACATCGTTAACCCACAGCATAGATCAGGGCTTGCTTTTAAATAATGAATCGAGGCGCATCCTGTTCAAGACAAACATTCAGCAAAAAGTTATTGACGACAGGCTTACGTTGAATTTTAACTTAACCAATAATATGCGCAGCTATAAGCCTGCAAACTATGATGTCTTTCGTCAGGCTTTTATTCAAAACCCGACCCAGCCGGTTTACGAGAATTCAGACCCAAGTACAGGCGGATATTCATACAGACAGGGGTTAGAATATTACAACCCGGTTGCCATGCTGAAAGAGCGGAGCCGCGATGGTGAAACAAACGACATTGTATTGAACTTGCGGGCAACTCTTAAAATTACCGATAACCTTAACTGGGATAATTTCATCTCAACACAGCGGTCGGAGTGGGAAGAAAATTCTTATAAAACACGGTACTACCCTACCACGCTGGGCAGAGGGGAAGCCGAAATTGGTAACGGCAGGAGTATCAATAACCAGTTTGAAAGCATATTTAACTACGATACATCGTTTGGCGACCATAATCTTCAGGCCGTGGCCGGGTACGCTTTTCAGGAGTTTGAGCAAAGCAACTCGTATATGGGAAATTCCCGGTTCGATACGGATGTTTTCCTTTATAATAATATTGGTGTAGGCGCTTCATTGGTAGGCGGCACTGCTGACATGAGCTCGGGCAAACAATCCAGCAGGCTTATAGCTTTGTTTGGCAGGGTGGCTTACAATTATAAAGAAAAATATCTCGTATCTGTTTCGCTCAGAAGAGAAGGTTCTTCAAAATTTGGCGATAACTATAAATGGGGCTTGTTTCCTGCGGTAAGTGTGGGTTGGAGATTGAACGAGGAAGCATTTATGGAAAATGTAACATGGATAAGCGATTTAAAGTTACGGGCAGGCTATGGGGTTACGGGTAACCAGGATTTTGCCCCTTATCAATCACTAATTTTATTGGAGCGGGTTGGCAGCTTGTTTTATAACCAGGAATGGATCACTTCGTTCGGGCCCGGGCAAAACCCAAACCCGAACCTGCGTTGGGAAAAGAAGAAAGAATTTAATGCAGGTGTTGATTTTTCGGTACTGAACAAACGGTTGAGGGGAAGTATTGAATTTTACCAAAGAAAAGCAGAAGACCTACTTTGGAGATTTGATGTATCGGTTCCGCCCTATCTTTATAACAAATTGTTTACCAATGTAGGCACTATCAGCAACACAGGTATTGAAATTACCCTGAACAGCCAGTTGATAAAGAAAGGGAATTTTCAGTGGAACGCTACGCTAACCGGCAGCCATAACAAAAACAAGTTGGTTAAAATATCCAATGGTGAGTTCCCCAGAACATCTTACCCATGGGCTACTACATCGGGCATACTTGTTACCTACACCCAACGCATTCAGGAAGGACAAGCATTGGGAACTTTTTTCGGGCCTGTTTGGCTCGGGGTTGATGAGTATGGCAATGATGTGTTCAAAAATCAAAACCCGGTTGGTCAGGTTGATGAAACTAAATGGGAAGATATTGGGAACGCAAACCCTTTGGCAACACTTGGGTGGAGCAATGATTTCACCTATAAAAACTGGAGCCTCAATGTAAACTTTCGTGCAGGCATAGGGGGTAAGGTGTTAAACTTATACCGCCTTTATTACGAGTCGTGGCAGCGTATGGGGCTTACCAACATTGTGCATACACAATATGAAAACCCGGAGTTTTCAGGAAGTATTGTTTACTCTTCAAAATATGTAGAAGACGCAACATTTCTCAAGCTCGACAACGTTACACTTGCGTACAATTTTAACATGAACTCGAAATACATCTCACGCTTAAATGTATTCGGCTCAGCTCAAAATGTTTTTTGGATTACCGGATATAAAGGGATAGACCCTGAAGTGAGCCTTTCCGGCCTTGAGCCGGGTATTGACAGGCCATCCTATTACCCAAGAACCACCAGCATTACAGTTGGCATAAATGCAACATTTTAAAAGGTAAAGATGAACATTATGAAAAAGCACATCATTAAATCCGTACCCGCTATCGTATTGGTCTTCTTAACGGTTTCCTGTTTTGATCTTTCGGAAAATGTATATTCAAAAATTCCGGTTGAAAATTTTTTTCGTAACGAAAGGGACATTATTGCGTACGCTGGCCGTGCCTACATAGGGCTTCAGCCGTTCCCGGAAGAGCAACGCCTTTGGTCGCTGGGTCAAAATGCTTCTGACGAAATGGCGATCCCGGCAAAAGATAACAACGAGTGGAAGGAAGGCGACCGGTGGCAGGTTATCGATAAGCACACGCTTGGTAGCTCTACGGCAACAAATAAAATTCTGACACAAGCATGGGATATGGTTTTTCAGGGTATCTCGGCGTGTAACGAAATCTTATTGGTTCTTTCGCCAATTGAATTTGAAAATAAAGCACGTGTAATTGCAGAGATCAAAGTTTTACGAGCCTTCTATTACTATTGGGCATTAGATTATTGGGGAAATGTTCCGTTCTCGATAGTGTACGGAAGCAAAGAATTACCCGAACAAAAGAACAGGCAGTTTATTTATGATTTTATCATTGAAGAAATTGAAAGCAACCTCGATGAGTTACAGGAGTTGCCCAATGCCGAATATTATGGTCGTGTAACCAAGCCAATGGCCTATATGTTGTTGGCAAAAATGTACATTAATGCGCAGGAGTGGGTCGGACAAAATAAGTTTGCCGAAGCCGTAGCTGCCTGCGATAATATCATAGCCCTGAATGCCTACCAAATTGAAGACGACTATTTTGCAAACTTTAAAGTTCATAACGAAGGGTCAAAAGAGAACATATTCGTTATCCCTTACCACTCACAGCTTACCGATGAGCACTTCTATTGGGCACACTTAACGCTGAACGAAGCAAGTATGCCAACGTTTAATATGGCAGAAAAACCATGGGATGGATTTATTGTGCCCGAAGAGTTTTTTAACCGCTATGCTGTTAATGATTTAAGAAGAAACTCATTTCTCTTCGGCCAGCAGTATGATAAAAGCGGAAACCCGATTGTGGTAAATGGCGAAAATTTCATCTATACACCAACCATTGTAAACTACCAGGCTCGAAAAAAATGGGAAGGTGTGCGGTGTGCCAAGTACGAATACCAGGAAGGGCTCAAGTACGATGTAGTAGATATGGAGAATGACTTCGTGCTCTTCCGCTATGCAGATGTACTGTACACCAAACTTGAAGCACTGCATCGGGGAGGCGGCTCGGTTGCCGGCTTTATCAACGATCCGGATCTACAAAAGATCAGAACACGCGCAGGTCTTGCCCCATATACCCCTGCAGATATTACCGATGTTGAATTATTAGACGAACTCGGTCGTGAGTTTGCATGGGAAGGCCACAGACGCCAGGATCAAATTCGCTTTGGCGTGTGGGGAAATGCCTGGTGGGAAAAACCTGCATCAGGCCCTAACAAAAAGTTATTCCCGATACCCGCAAGCGCAATAGTAACAAACCCGAACCTGATACAAAACCCGGATTAATGCAATCTAAAATATCCATATCAATAATAATCATAGCCTTTCTTTTTGCGGGGCAAAATACCTATGCGCAAAAGAAGACTATAACGAAGGCCGAACTGCGCGATAAAATTGCAGGCGCATGGATTGGTCAGATGATTGGTAACATTTACGGCCTGCCACACGAAAACAAATACATCAATGCACCGGGCGATGAAAGCAAATGGCCGTATGGCTATACCAAAAACTTAGATAAGCTAAAGCAATACAAGGGTGCGTTTTCGGATGATGATACCGATGTTGAGTATATGTATTTGCTCACCATGGAAAAATTCGGGTACGAACCCACATACGAACAAATGCGTGAAGCGTGGATGTTTCATATCCGCGATCGTGTGTGGCTTGCTAACCGTGGGGCGTTGGGGTTGATGCACTTTGGGTTCACGCCTCCGTTTACAGGCGACAAAAACATTAACCCGCATTGGTTTCAAATCGACCCGCAGTTGATTAATGAAATATGGGCTTATACAGCGCCCGGTATGGTAAAGTATGCCGCACAAAAATCAGACTGGGCGGCATTAATCACCAGTGATGAATGGGGCGCAGAGCCAACCGTACATTACGGGGCAATGTATGCTGCGGCATTTTTCGAGAAAGATGTACGCAAACTCATCGACATCGGGTTGAAAGAATTACCTGCGAATGGCCGCTATACGCAAACGATTCGTGATATGATAGCGCTGCATAAAAAATATCCCAACAAATGGCAGGATGCGTGGAAGGAAATGGCCGGGAAATATTATATCAACGAGCCTGACCTTACCAAAACAATCTGGAATGCAAATCTGAATGGTGCGTGTGGCATTTTGGCGATGTTGTATGGCAATGGCGATTTTCAACGGACACTCGACTTGTCGTGTGCGATGGGCTTTGATGCCGACAACCAGGCTGCAACCGTAGCGGGTATTTTGGGCGTAATCAGCGGCTTGAAAGGATTGCCTGCCGATTTGTATTTACCGATTGAAGGCTGGACAAAACCGTTTAACGACACCTATATTAACATTACCCGACACGAGCTGCCCGATGCAAGCATTAATGATATGATTGACAGAACGCTGGCTGTTACGCTTGATTTGGTTAAAGCTAAAGGCGGAAAGGTTTCAGGTAAAGCCGGTACCGAAAAAGTTACCATTAACACAACGGCAACATTTGATGTGCCGGTTGAATTTTATATTGGCCCTGCCGTGCGTATGGAAGTAAACAAGCCTGTTGATTTTAATTTTTACAGCGATGCCAATAAAAAATATAACTGGAAACTCATTGGAGGTGAACTTCCGGTAGGTGTAACCTTTACCAACGGTAAACTTTCGGGTACACCAACTACACCCGGTAAGTATAACATTACTGTTCAGTTAGATAACGGCAAGAAATTTTTAAAGAAGAATTTCGAGTTGTTGGTTCGTTCCGAAAACATTGCATATAAAGCTTCTGCTGTGCTGGCAAACATTCAGCAGTTGAATGAAGGCGTAATTGATTCGGCATGGGTAACGTTTGGAAAATCGATGTACGCAAAAACTCCTGAAGTTATTCGCGATGGAAATATTTACGGAACAACAGGCTCGGTATTTTACAGTCTGGCAGCTAAAGCGAAACTTCCTAAAGTTGATTACTACGGGTATGAGTGGAAGGATGAACAATCGATAGATATGCTGGCGTTTTTTACAGGCGGTATGGAAGAGTTTGGCGGTTGGTTCACTTCGCTGAACGTTCAGTATAAAAACGGAGAAGGCAAATGGGTTCCGGTAGAGAAAATAGATATTAATCCGTATTTACCGAAAACGGATATTGTTTTCTTTCAGCCTCATTTTGTTGAGTATGTAATCAGCTTTAAGCCGATTAAAACAAAAGCCATACGCATTATTGGCGATGCGGCCATTCAAGATCACTGGCATTTGTACACAAAGAATGTATCGGGATTTACATCTATCACGGAATTGAGTGTTTATAAATCAGAAAGTAAGTAGCATGAAGATAATAGTTAGGGTTAGTTGTTTGGTGATGTTAGCGGTTGTTGTTTTCGGATGTACGTCCGAAACAACAACTTCTGACGATGTGCTGGCGAAAGGTTCTATTACGTTGACAAAGGCCGAGCTTCAGAATAAAATCAGCGGAGGCTGGGCAGGCCAAACTATTGGCGTAGTGTATGGCGCTCCGGTTGAGTTTAAATACCAGGGTTCGCTTATTGATGAAGCACACATCATTCCGTGGGACGAACACTATGTTAAATACTGGTGGGATAAAAAACCCGGCTTGTTCGATGATATTTATACGGATTTGAATTTTGTACACGCATTTGAAGTGTACGGACTTGATGCTCCTGCCGATTCCATCGCTAAGCATTGGTCGAATACTGCTTACCATCTTGCACATGCCAATCAGGCATCGCGCTATAATATATTGAACGGCATTATGCCGCCCGCTTCCGGCCATTGGAAAAATAATCCTCATGCCGATGATATTGATTTCCAGATTGAGGCCGATTTCATCGGGTTGATGGCACCCGGCATGGTGAACCAGGCTACCGATATTGCCGACCGCGTAGGGCACATTATGAACAGTGGCGATGGATATTACGGTGGCGTATTTGTGTCGGCCATGTATTCGCTTGCGTTTGTATCGAACGACCCGGTTTATATTGTTCGCGAAGCGATAAAAACCATTCCGCAAGGCACGCAGTTTTACGATTGCATTGCCGATGTTATTGCATGGCACAAACAATATCCCAACGACTGGAGACAAACCTGGTTTGAGGCTCAGAAGAAATGGAATAAAGATGTCGGTTGTCCGAAAGGAGTTTTCTTAGGCTTCAACATCGATGCGAAAATTAACTCGGCTTACGTGGCTATTGGTATGCTGTATGGCAATGGCGATTTCACCAAGTCGGTTGATATTGCTACGCGTTGCGGTCAGGATGCAGATTGTAATCCGGCAACGGTAGGCGGGGTGCTGGGCGTTATGCTTGGGTATGATAAAATCCCCGACTTTTGGTTGAAGCCCTTACAAGAGATTGAGAATGATAATTTTGAAAACACCGAAGTATCGCTGGCGAAAGCCTATCAATGGAGTTTTAAACACGCGCTTGAATTAATCACAAAAGCAGGCGGTAGTGCAGAAGGTGAATCGGTAACCATACCGCTCGAAAAACCCAAAGCGGTAGCGGTTGAGCAAAACTTTGAAAACACATTCCCGATTGAGCGAAATAAAATTGATGAGTCGTTTACCGATGAAATAACATTTGAATTTACCGGCAACGGGTATTTGTTGTATGGTAACATGGTGAAGCGTTCTAAAATTGATGGCGATTACATCGACCGGATTTCAAAACGCACGTATGGTTCCGAACCGCTTGGCCTGGCCGAATTAAACGATACCTATGTGGCTATCATGGAAGTATATGTTGATGGTGTGCTGGATGAAACCATAAAGCTGCCGATGAAAAATTCTTCGCGCAGGCTTGAACCGGCATGGAAATACCAGATGACAGAAGGCCGTCATACAGTAACATTAAAATGGATTAACCACAACCCCGGATATGAATACCGGATTAATGATTTGATTGTGTATTCTGAAAAACAACCGGTTAGTAATTTGCCACACAACCATTAAGATATGAAGGGAGGATTTTTTTATAGCATTGTAGTATCAATAGTTTTTGTTGCAGCTTGTTCCAACAACAATACAACTACTGCGCCCTGGGGGCAGGAAGTGTCTATCGCAACGGATGTGTTGAAAGACAAAATCAGGGGTGGATGGGCAGGCCAAACCATTGGTTGCACGTATGGCGGGCCTACGGAGTTTAAATTTAAAGGAACACTTATCCAGGATTACCAGCCGATTATCTGGTATGACGATTACATTAAAGATACGTTTGAAGAAGACCCTGGATTGTACGATGATGTGTACATGGATTTGACGTTTGTTGAGATTATTGAACGGCTGGGAATTGACGCACCGACAGACTCATTTGCCATTTCGTTTGCGAAAGATGATTACAAGCTCTGGCATGCCAACCAGGCGGCACGTTATAATATATTGAGTGGAATTATGCCTCCTGCCTCAGGACATTGGATGAACAACCCTCATGCCGATGATATTGATTTTCAAATCGAGGCTGACTTTATCGGGATGATGACGCCCGGTATGGTCAACACTTCGTCTGATTTATGCGACCGAATCGGACACATTATGAATTATGGTGATGGCTGGTATGGCGGAGCGTTTATGTCGGCCATGTATTCATTGGCCTATATCTCTGACGATATAAATTTTGTAGTGGAAGAAGCGCTCAACATTATTCCTGCGCAAAGCAAGTTCTATCAAACCATTGCCGATGTTATTAAATGGCACAAACAATATCCTGATGACTGGAAGAAAACTTGGTTTGAAGTTGAAAAGAAACATTCATCAGATGTAGGTTGTTCGGAAGGTGTATTTAATGCTTTTAATATTGATGCAAGTATAAACGCTGCATACGTTGTTATCGGCTTGTTGTATGGCGAAAAAGATTTTTTCAAAACGATTGATATTTCCACACGCTGCGGTCAGGACTCGGATTGCAACCCCGCTACTGCGGCCGGTATTCTGGGTGTAATGGTTGGATACAGCAATATCCCGTCTTACTGGAAACCCGCTCTCGAAATGGTGGAAGATTTAAAATTTCCATATATGGAAATTACTCTGAACGAGGTCTATGATTTAAGTTACAAGCACACGCTTCAGGCTGTTGAGCGTAATAATGGTAAGGTATCGGGTGAGGGTATTGTAATTAATGTGCAGAAGCCTGATGTTTTACGGTTCGAACAATCGTTTGAAGGTTTATATCCCGCTTCGGAATTGTTGGTTCGCAAAGACCATCTTGAAGAACCTATCATGATAAACTTTACCGGTAATGGTATTGTGGTGCTGGGCAATGTGAAAAGTGTATGCGGTGAAACAAAAAGCGACTATGTGGCATTATTGGATGTGTATATCGATGGTGAGAAGACTGAACAAGTTAAAATGCCGTTCGATTATATCGTACGGAAGTACGACATCTTCCATAAGTATCTGTTGCCGCAGGGTAATCATAAAGTGGAAATCAAATGGGTAAATCCCAATCCTGATTTCAGGATTTACCACAAATCGTACATAACCTATGCCGACACACCGGCACAACCTATAAACCCGGTAGCGGGTAAATAAGAAGAATATGAGGGGAAGGCTGTTTATATCGAGTGTTGTTTTGTTGCTGATGGCATTGGTTATCGGTGCGTGCGGTGACGATGATCCTAAAAAACCAGACCTGCCGTTTGTACGATTGGTGAAAGACCAAACCTTGCAAAGCACAATTCTAAGTCGGACAATTAAATATAGTGTTTTCCTTCCTGAAGGATATAAAGAATCAGACGAGTCTTACCCGGTAGTATATCTTCTTCACGGCTATGGCGATAACGAAACAGCCTGGTACACCAACGGTGGTTTGCAATATTATGTGGATTTGTATGCGGGTGAAACCGTGCCGATGATTTATGTAATGCCCGAAGCCAATAACACGTACTACATCAATCGCTACAACGGTAATTATCCGTACATGGAAATGTTTGTAAACGAACTTGTGCCCGAAATTGACCGGAAGTTCAGAACCAAAGCTGATAAATCGCAACGTGCCGTTATGGGGTATAGCATGGGAGGGTACGGTGCGCTTATCCTGCCCGCTTTGAACCCCGATGTTTTTTCTGTTAGTATTCCTCTTAGTATGTCGTTCCGTACCGATGAGCAATACATGGCCGAAACACAAGGGTCGTTCGATGTACAATGGGCGCCAAACTTTGGTCCCAACAAGGGAGCTTCGGGTGCGGCAAGGCTCACTAATTATTTCAAAACACATAGTCCTTTTCATTTCTTTAACGAACCTGCCGGAGCAAATAACACCTTAAAATATTTGATTGATTGCGGTGATGATGAAGAGTCGCTGACTTTCACAAGCAACAGTTTGCACTCGCTGATGCGCGATAAGAACATTGCGCATGAATACCGCGTGCGAAGTGGCGGTCATTCGTTTGATTATTGGAAGAGATCGTACCGCGAAGCATTGCAATTTATCAGCAATGCCGTGCAGGGAATCGCGCATCCGGCTGAGCCTGTTGCAGCACCCGTTGGCACATTAATCACTACGGCAGATTATACAGCCGTTGATGTGGCGGGTACGATGGTTAATATTCTTACACCAGCCGATTACGGAACAACAACAGTAAACTATCCGGTTTTGTATTTCTTTCATCACACTACAGCTGCCGAACACGATGAGAACCTGATTAAAACATTTTCCATGCTGCGTAATGGTATGGAGGCTTCGAAGATCACCAGGTCGATTGTGGTTGAAGTAGCCGTTGATGAAACTACGGATGCTGAATTTATCGAAACCGTTGTTTCATATATAGATGAAAACTATCGAACCAAAGATATCCGCGATAACCGCGTTATTATGGGTAACGGTGCAGGTGCGCCAATGGCATTGCAGGCGGCCAACACCACAAACCTTTTTAGCGATTGTTTTATTTACAATGGTCAGCTTCCTGATGCGGCACACGATGTTTCGGTAACGGTGTTTTATTATTTAGACATCACGGATAAAGGTGAAAGCTATCGTGGGTATGAGAATTTATACACGAAAATAAGAAAAGACGGTACGGATGGCTACGAATACCGTGTGCGGCAAGGGGCGGAATCCTATCAGTCATTTTTGAATGGTTTAACAGAATCGTTTTCCTTCTTAAAAGAAAGTTTAAACCGATGAAAAAGCTGGTTATACTCTTTGTTGTTCTGATAAATGTGCTTCCGCTGTGTGCGCAAAATGCGCGTATTGTGGAAGGGCTTGCTATGAACAGCCGTGTTTTGAACCAGGAGGTGAAGTATTCAATCATCCTTCCCGAAAATTATTATGCTTCTAAAAAGGCATACCCGGTTGTGTATTTGTTGCATGGTTTGGGCGATAACGAATCATCATGGTTGGAATACGGAAACGTAAGTCAATACGTAGATGCCGCAGTAAAGAAGAAAGAGATTGTTCCGATGATTTATGTAATGCCGCAGGGCTTCCGCAGCTATTATGTGAATGATTATGCCGGAAAATTTAACTACATGGATATGTTCGTTCAGGAGCTTGTGCCATATATCGACAGCCGGTACAGAACCATTGCCGACAAAGAACACCGTGCAACATTGGGTTATTCGATGGGGGGATTTGGTGCGTTGATTTTGCCTGTAAAAAATCCTGATGTCTTTACGATTAGTGTTCCGCTAAGTATTTCTGTCAGAACAGATGAACAGTACATGACGGAAGATGTTCACCCGCCTGACCAAGTGGGCAAGGTGTGGGATGAACAATGGGGAAGATTGTTTGGCGGTGAGGGTACTACGGGCGCTGACCGCATTACGGAATACTATAAACAACATTCACCTTTTCACATTTTTGCCGGAGATTTGACAGCATTAAAAAACATTAAGCTGTATATCGACAATGGCGATGATGAAGGCACGCTATGCCGCAGTAACGAAGAGCTGCATATACTGTTGCGCGATAGAAATTTCCAGCACCAGTTTCGCGTGCGCAACGGAGGGCATGAGTTTTCATACTGGCGCGAGGCGCTTACCAACGGATTACGCTTTATAAGCGATGCCGTTGAAGGCAAGCCTTATCGTGGCGATGTTGAGAAACTGTCGAAGCGGTTGCCTGTCCTTAAACCGAATGAACTAATCAAAGCCAATGGATATAACGTTTTACTCCCTTTTAATTATCATAAGGAAGAACGCCTGTATCCTGTTGTGTATGTTATCGCGCAAAGCGAAACAGAAGCCGGCATTGCTGCACACATCAAACAGGCAATCGTTCAGCAATCGTTCATTCCTGTTATTACGGTTTTTATAAGCGGATCCGGGCAGGATGTTATGAATCATGTAATCCCTGAAGTAGAAAAAAATTACAGGGTACGTACAGGGTACCGTTTCAGGTCGTTGCTGGGAGCGGGGCAGGCAGGAGCAACAGCGTTCAGGCTTGTGCTTAATCCCGAAATGTTTACAGCGTGTGTATTGCTCGATGTTCCATTGGATTGCGAGGCGTTAACAAACGTTTTAACGAACAATAAGAAAGCCTTGGCGCGTACATGGCTTTACATAAAAACAACCGATACAAGCACAAATTATAAAAACAACGGGTGTGCCCACATCACCTTGCGCGAGCAGGATGTATATCACGAATACCGCGTGAGCGGAGGGCAGGCCAATACCGAATGGGCGCTTCGGAGTTTGAATGAAGCGCTTGATTTTACCCAACGAAAAATTCACCGATAAATAACCTAACACCTAAAATCTAATTTATGTACATTATAAGTAGTTACTCCCTCGCAGTTTTCTTCTGTATTATCACCATGCTTTGCTGGGGCTCGTGGGGAAATACACAAAAGCTGGCTGCCAAAAACTGGCGCTATGAATTATTTTATTGGGACTATGTGATTGGCATTGTGCTGTTGTCGCTGTTGTTTGGTTTTACGTTAGGCAGCATGGGCGAGCAGGGCAGGAGTTTCACAACCGACCTGGTGCAGGTGAGCAGCGCGAATTTCTGGAGCGCCATTATTGGTGGCATTATCTTTAATGCCTCTAATATTTTATTGTCGGCTTCCATTTCTATTGCTGGTATGGCGGTAGCGTTTCCGTTGGGTGTCGGGCTTGCGCTGGTGCTGGGTGTAATCATCAACTACATCAGCACGCCCAAAGGCGACCCGGTGGTGTTGTTTATTGGTGTGGCGTTGATTGTTGTGGCAATCATTTTTAACGGTATTGCCTCGGGCAAAATGTCGAAAGGTGAAAAGAAGTCATCTTCTAAGGGAATATGGTTAGCCATTGTTGCCGGTGTACTCATGTCGTTCTTTTACCGGTTTGTAGCGGCTGCAATGGACATCAATAATTTTGAATCGCCCACACCGGGCATGGCTACACCTTATACAGCGTTTTTCATTTTTGCTATCGGTATGCTGGCCAGCAATTTTGTATTCAACACCATTATTATGAAGAAACCATTTGTAGGCACACCGGTTTCGTATAAAGACTATTTCAGCGGAAGCATGTCAACACACATGGTAGGTGTTATTGGCGGATTGATTTGGGGACTTGGCACCGTGTTGAGCTACATGGCTTCGGGCAAAGCCGGTGCGGCCATCGCGTATGCGTTAGGGCAGGGTGCAACTATGGTGGCGGCATTCTGGGGTGTGTTTATCTGGAAAGAATTTAAAGGCGCAGGCAGGAACGTGAACATCCTGCTCTTCTTAATGTTTGTATTGTTCATCACCGGTCTTGGACTGATTATTATGTCCGGTGGAAATTAAATTTTGAATATTTATTAACAACTAAAACAAATTAAACTATGAAAAAGAGCTTGTTATTTTTAAGTGCGGCAGTGCTGACGTTTAGCACGGTGTTTATCAGCGCGTGTAGCGATGATGATGATGGAGGAAAAAAAGCAGTTATTCCGCCAGACCCTATAAAAACAATTTCTTTTGAAAACGAATACGGAGTTGAATCCTGGGAATTTATTTATGACGATAAAGGTCGTGTTTCATCTATTAATGTTTTTTGGGATGGTGAACCAGACGGTACGAGAGAGTATGATTATTCAGTAAACGGCCAACTAACAATAACAAGGAATGGTAACAATGGCTTGTTATATTATTTGGATAGTGAAGGAAGAGTTATTAAAGAGATGGGTGATGATGGTGATTCGGAAACTTGGGATACTTATGAGTATAATGCAGATGGTATGATGACTAAAATATATGAGCATTATGATGGAGCAGATCATTTGAAGTATGATTTGACAATTGATAAAAAGAATGTTACACATAGGATAAGGTATGATGGATCGGAAATAAGAGAAGATAGAGAATTTTTATATACCTCTGGTGATAACGCCAGTCAGATTCACCAGGTTTATGCTGTTGACTCAGAGTGGAGGTGGGTAGGTGGCCTTTATGGTAAGCAAAGTGCGAAACTTGTTGCTTCATTTGTTCGTCACATAACTGCCGATCCTACGAGCGCTTATGGTGTTACTTTTGTCTATGATTTTGATGGTAACAGAGTTTCTAAAGTAACAAAAAATGGCACAAGTTCTGGTGGTCCCTATACTGAAGTTATTTCTTATACCTATTATGAAGAAGAGAATTGATTAATCTATGTTTAGTTTTAATAAAAAAGACCAAGAGCATTCACTTTTGGTCTTTTTTTATGAGGTTGTGAGGAATTACTACCTGTTTTATATTTTGGGGTAATGAGCGTGAAGTATAAATTTTAAAACCCCGCTACTATTTTTTGTAGATTTGAAGAAAACGAAAAATGAACTGGAAAGAATACATAACCTCTGATCCTGGCATCATGTTCGGGAAAATGGTAATCAACGGAACAAGGATTCCGGTAGAACTTATATTGGAAAAGCTGGCGGCAGGGAATTCCTTTGAGGAGCTAAAACAGGCATATCCCCGAATTACTACAACAGATATACAGGCGTGCCTGTTATTTGCAGCCGATAACGCAAAACACGAAAAAACATTAGTCGTAGCGTAATGTAAAATGCAATGGTGGCTTATCAATTGGTAGCTGATGAAAGCATTACAGAATAGTTATCAGCTTAAGATCAATTGGAATGAGTGTTTATTCTATTGTGGAATATTGTTGATACGGGTAGATGAAGCAGAGCAAAAAATAACGACAACAACGGAGGCTATTAAAAAACATTACCCTGAAATGAGAAATAAGTTTTCTGTGATTAATAACAGAAAGCTAAGAATCAAGGAATAAGAATTGTTCCGCACCGGCAGTAACTTTCGCGCCAGTGGGCTGCGCTATAATTAAGAAGTTTACTATTTATGCCGTTTCCTCAAAACCTCTTTTACATCGTTGAGGGATGAGCCTTTAGCCTGTAACAGAATTAAATAGTGATAGAGTAGATCGGCTGCCTCGTTTAAGAATAAGTCATTGTTATTGTCTTTGGCTTCGATTACCAATTCAACGGCTTCTTCGCCTACTTTTTGTGCGATTTTATTAATACCCGCTTCAAACAATGTAGTAGTGTAAGAGTCTTTTTTAGGATTAACCTTTCTGTCTTTAATGATGTTTTCAAGAACAGCTAAATCCCAGGCTTCGTTTTTTTCGTTAAAACAGGTGTCGCTGCCGGTGTGGCAGGCCGGGCCTTTCGGGTTAACTTTAACGAGTAACGTATCATTATCGCAATCTTGTAAGATTTCTACAACATCAAAGCTGTTGCCTGATGTTTCGCCTTTTGTCCATAACCTTTTTTTACTGCGGCTGTAAAACGTTACTTTCTTTTCGAGTTTTGTTTTAGCGTAGGCTTCTTCGTTCATAAAGCCGAGCATCAGCACTTTATGCGTGACGGCATCTTGCACCACGCAGGGCACAAGCCCGTTAAGTTTCGAAAAATCAATAGTGTTACTCATAACTATATTCGTATGGGAATCCCTTTAGTGTGCAGATAAGATTTTAATTCAGCTATTTTTACTTCCCCGAAATGGAAAATACTTGCAGCGAGTGCGGCATCGGCTTTGCCTAAGACAAAAGCATCCATAAAATGCCCGGCATGGCCTGCGCCTCCTGAGGCTATGATAGGAATGGTTAACAGATCGTGAAGTTTTGCAAGTGCATCAATGGCAAAACCGTTTTTGGTTCCATCGTGATCCATGCTGGTAAATAAAATTTCGCCCGCGCCACGTTGTTGCGCCTCTTTTGCCCAACTGAATAATTTTTTGTCGGCAGCGTTTTTTCCGCCATGCGTGTGCACAATCCATTGGTTATTGATCTTACGGGCATCAATGGCAACAACAATGCACTGAGCGCCAAAGGCTGTTGCCAATTCGTTGATCAGTTCAGGTCGTTTTACGGCTGCCGAGTTGATACTCACTTTGTCGGCTCCCGCTTCTAATAAAGGAGCGACATCGGAAATCGAATTAATGCCGCCTCCAACCGTAAACGGGATATTGATATGCCGTGCGATTTCTTTTACGAGTGTTGCAAATGTTTTCCGTTTTTCATCGGTTGCCGATATGTCTAAGAACACCAACTCATCCGCCCCGAGGCGTGCGTACATCGAAGCCAGTTCGATCGGGTCGCCTGCATCGCGCAGGTTTACAAAGTTAGTGCCCTTTACCGTGCGGCCATCCTTAATATCAAGACAGGGAATAATACGTTTGGTAAGCATTTACTTAATCGCTTTGAGTTCGTCTAAGCTGATGGCGTGTTCATACAGTGCTTTTCCGATAATCACTCCGTGCACACCGATAGTCCTTAGTTTCTTTACATCGTCAATGTTGCTGATACCGCCACTCGCAGTAATTTTCAGTTTAGGGAAACGTGTTAACAGATCTTCGTACAAACCGAAGTTAGGCCCGGCAAGCATTCCATCGGTGCTGATGTCGGTGCAGGTTAAAAACTGTAAACCGTGCTGTATATAATCGTCCACGAGATCGTACAAACGAAGCGATGTGTTTTCAAGCCAGCCGCCAATCATCACGTTTCCGTCTTTTACATCGGCACTGAGAATGAAATTATTCGCACCATATTCCGTGAGCCAGCGTTTAAATTTTTCTGGTTCGCGGATGGCCATGCTGCCAATGTTAAGCTGGTAGATGTCGAGGTCGAGCAAACGCTGCACATCTTCATCGCTTTTAATGCCGCCTCCGAAGTCGATCTGTAATGCTGTTTTTTCCTGGAGTTCGTAAAGGGCATCCCAGTTTACGACTTCACCGGCTTTGGCTCCATCCAGGTCAACCAAGTGAATGTATTCGAGATCGGCATTCTGAAATTCAAGCGCAACCTCTAACGGGTTTTCGCTGTAAATTTTTTTCTTGTCGAAATCGCCCTGCGTTAGCCGCACACATTTTCCATCCATAATATCAATGGCAGGGATGATTTTCATAATCTATAAAGTTAAAAAATGTGAGCATCTGTTTCAAGTCCTAAAAATCCGAACATCATATTTAACCACATAGAAACATAGGGGCTGTTCTTATCAAGATATTCATAAGAAAGCTTCGCTTTACACATAACACCTGCTATGTACAAAATTTATTTTGTCTATATTTCGCTTAAAAGCTATGTTTCTATGTGGTTAAGGAGTAAAAGCGAATAATCATATTAAAAAATTCTTCAAAATAGTTTCCCCGGCCTTTGCCGATTTCTCGGGATGAAACTGAACAGCATAAAAATTATCTTTATGCAAGGCTGCGCTAAACGGAACGGTATAATCTGTAATGGCTGCGGTATAAGCATTTACCGGAACGTAATAGCTATGAACAAAATACACGCTTTGCTGATTGAGTGAGGCATCGATCCAGCTATTGGTTAAGGTAATCTGGTTCCAGCCTGTGTGCGGTACTTTCATATCGGCAGTGGGGGTGAAGCGTTTTACGGTTTCGTCAAAAATACCGAGGCACGGAGTATCGTTCTCGTCAGAGTGTTTGCACATGAGTTGCATACCGAGGCAAATACCCAATACAGGTTGTTGCAGTGTTTTAATTACACGATCGAGTTGACGTTCGCGCAAATACTGCATGGTTGTGCTGGCTTCGCCCACACCCGGAAAAATTACTTTATCGGCTTTCGTGATTTCTTCAATCGAATCCGTTATCAAAAAATCAACACCCAACCGCTCTAACGCAAACGATACAGATTGAATGTTTCCGGCATTATATTTTATTACAGCGACCATATTTCTCTAATCCCTAACACCTGAGTCCTAATCCCTAACACCTAATTCCTAAAACCTAACCCCTAAATAGTTCCTTTCGTACTCGGCAATTCATTTCCCTCTTTTCTCACCGCCATTTTTATCGACTTTGCCAATGCTTTGAATATGGCCTCAATCTTGTGGTGCTCGTTTGTGCCTTCGGCTTTAATGTTCAGGTTACATTTAGCGGTATCGGAAAACGATTTAAAAAAATGCAGAAACATTTCCGTTGGCATTTCACCGATTTTTTCGCGCTTGAAATCGGCACTCCACACTAACCACGGCCGTCCGCCAAAATCAATGGCAACTTGTGCGAGGCAATCATCCATCGGCAGACAGAAACCATAGCGTTCAATACCGCGTTTGTTGCCTAACGCTTTATAAAAGGCTTCGCCTAAGGCAAGGGCTGTATCTTCGATGGTATGGTGTTCGTCAATGTGCAGATCGCCTTTTACCTGAATATCCAAATCGATGTTGCCATGACGTGCTAACTGATCGAGCATGTGGTCAAAAAAACTTAGTCCGGTCGAAATTTTCGATTGACCTGTACCGTCAAGATTAATTAAAATGTTTATATCGGTTTCTTTGGTAGTTCTTCGTACAACGGCCGTGCGTTGTGTTTGCGTAAGGTATGTGCAGATGTCTTTCCACGACAGGGTAGTTAGCGCACAAAAATTTTCAAGACCTTGTGCATGAACATCTTTCGTTAATTTTCCATCGTTAATAAAAATGGCTTTTGACCCAAGGTTTTTAGCCAATACTATATCGGTAATGCGGTCGCCAATCACGAACGAATTTGCCAGATCGTAATTGCCCGACAGGTATTGGGTGAGCATACCCGTGCCGGGTTTGCGGGTATTTTTGTTTTCGTGCGGAAACGATTTGTCGATGTAAACGGCCGAGAACGTAATGCCTTCGTTGGTAAATGCTTTCATCATTTTTTCGTGCGCAGGCCAAAAAGTGTTTTCGGGAAACCTGTCAGTACCCAACCCGTCCTGATTGGTAACCATCACTAATTCAAAATCGGTGCCGGTTGCAATTTTGCTTAACCACGTAAATACGCCCGGATAAAATTCAAGCTTTTCCAGACTGTCTATTTGTTCATCGGGCGGCTCAAGGATCAGCGTTCCGTCACGATCGATAAATAAAACTTTCTTCATAATTTTTTCAGCGCTTTAATAAGTCGCTGGTTTTCTTCCGGTGTGCCTACTGTTATCCGCAGGCAGCCATAACATAAAGTAACTTTCGAGCGGTCACGCACAATGATCCCTTTTTCCATCAGATATTGGTATGCAAGAAAAGCATCGTTCATGCGTACCAATAAAAAATTGGCATCCGAAGGGTAAACCGCTTCTACGGCAGGGAGGTTGAGTAAACTGCGCGAAAGTTTCTGCCGTTCTTTAATAATCTCTTTTACAGCCGAATCTTTAAACATAGTGCTTTCGAGGGCATCGAGTACCAATTCTTGTGTGCGCACGTTCACGTTGTACGGATATTTAATTTTGTTTAAGAGATTGATAATTTCTTCCGAAGCAAAACACATCCCTAACCGAAGACCGGCAAGCCCCCAGGCTTTTGAAAATGTTTGCAGTACAACGAGGTTAGGGTACTTAGCTAACTCATGGATAAAACTTTTACTTCGGGCGAAATCAATGTATGCTTCATCGATTACAACCAATCCGTAAAAACGTTTTAAAATTTCGTTGATCTTTTCACGGCTGAATAAATTCCCGGTAGGGTTATTAGGACTGCACAAGAATAAAATTTTTGTACTTGCATCGAACGTGTTGGGGAATGTGTCGAGGTCAATATCGAAATCGGGCGTTAACAATGCCTGTTGAACGTTAACGGCATTTACTTCGGCACATACCGAATACATACCATACGTTGGTTCGGTTACCAATATCGAATCCTGGTTGGGTTCACAAAACGCACGGATTAACAAGTCGATAGCTTCATCGCTTCCGTTACCCAAAAATATTTGTCCCGGCCGAACATCTTTTAATTCGGCAATCTTTTCTTTCAGTTGCCGTTGTTTCGGATCGGGATAGCGATTGTATGGTGAGGAGTAGGGATTTTCGTTCGCATCCAGAAAGGTTTGTGCCTCGCCTCTAAACTCATCGCGTGCCGATGAATACGGTTTCATGTTCAGGATGTTTTTCCTTACTAATGTGCTGATGTCGATAAAAGATTTCGATCGTTTTGCCATACAGTTATGGTATCTGCGGTTTTAACAAAGTTTTCAATCGTATGCTTACAGCCGCCCGGTGCCCGGTAAGTTGCTCTGCCTCAGCCATTTTTTCTATTGCAGGCCCCAGTTCTATCAGCCCTTCTTCCGTAAGTTTTTGGAATGTAATATACCGGATAAAACTTTCAAGCGAAACGCCTGCCGAGGCTTTTGCATAACCGTTGGTAGGCAGGGTATGATTCGTGCCCGAAGCGTAATCGCCAGCGGCTTCGGGCGAATAGTTGCCAATGAAAACTGAACCGGCATTGATAATTTGTTCGGCCACAACATCGGCATCTTTTGTGTTGATGATGAGGTGTTCGGGTGCATATTCGTTTACAAATTCAACAGCCTGTTGCCGATCAGTAAGAATCAGCGCACGGCTTTGCTGTAAAGCACGTTCGGCAATAGCCCTGCGAGGCAGGTTTTGTAATTGATTTTCAAGTTCGGTATTGATGGCGTCTAATACAACCTGATTGTTCACCACTAACATTACCTGGCTGTCTTCACCGTGTTCGGCTTGCGATAATAAATCGGCTGCAACAAAAGCCGCGTTAGCTGTTTCATCAGCGATCACTAACACTTCCGATGGCCCGGCAGGCATATCGATGGCAATACCAAGTTGGCTGACAAGTTGTTTTGCTTTTGTTACATATTGATTTCCCGGCCCGAATATTTTTGAAACACGGGGAATAGTTTGTGTTCCGAACGCCATAGCGGCAATGGCTTGTGCGCCTCCAATACTGAAAATTTTTGTGATACCTGTAAGTTGTGCGGCATACAATATGGCTGCATTGATGTTGCCGGTTGCATCGGGCGGAGTACATAAAACTACTTCGTTGCATCCGGCAAGCTTTGCAGGAATACCCAACATTAAAACGGTCGAGAACAACGGTGCGCTTCCGCCCGGTATGTATATGCCTATTTTTTCGATGGCTACGGCCTTGCGCCAACAGGTAACACCGGGCATGGTTTCTACAACGGGCAACGGTTGTTTTTGTGCCGCGTGAAATTTTTCAATGTTTGCAGCCGCAAGTTGAATGGCTTCTTTTAATGCTGTCGGTAATGTGTTTGTTGCTTCCGCGATGGTTTGTGCAGATACCTGTAAAGTAGTCAGTTCGGTTTTATCGAATTGCCGGGTGAGTTCGCGCAACGCATCATCGCCCGAACGCTTTACGCGATCTAAAATATTTTTAACAGAGTTTTCCAAAAACTCAAGTTCAACCTGCGGCCGCTGACTTAATGCAGTCCATGTCTTAGGCGAAGGGTTAATGAATGTTTGCATAGCTTACAGAATCATTTTTTCGATAGGGATAACAAGAATGCCCTGGGCACCCAATGATTTTAACTGATCGATCTTTTCCCAGAATGTGTTTTCATCCACAACCGAGTGTAACGAACTCCAGCCTTCTTTCCCTAACGGGATAATGGTTGGGCTTTTCATGCCGGGAATAATACCGGTTATTTTTTCAATCGAATCGTTCGGACAGTTCAATAAAATGTATTTGTTGTTCCGGGCTTTTTGTACCGCTTCGATGCGGAACAACAGCTTGTCTAAAATATTTTTTTTATCGGGATCAATCTCAGGATTGGCAATCAGCACGGCTTCCGATTGCATCACCACTTCAACTTCTTTTAATCCGTTGCTTAATAACGTACTGCCCGTACTTACGATGTCGCAAATGGCATCGGCAAGGCCAATACCGGGTGCGATTTCAACCGAACCACTAATTTCGTGTAAACCGGCTTCAAGGAAATTTTTCTTCAAAAACGACTGAACGATGTTCGGGTAAGATGTGGCAATGTTTTTTCCGTTGAAGTACGACAGCCCCGTGTAATTTTCAGCGCGCGGTATCGCTAAGGAAAGCCTGCACTTTGAAAAGCCTAACCGTTTAATGATTGCATTATTCTTTTGTTTTTCAACGAAAACATTTTCGCCCACAATGCCAACATCGGCCACTTTGTCGGCAATATATTGCGGAATATCATCATCGCGCAGAAATAGTAGCTCAATCGGTAAATTGTGGACTTGTGTTTTAAGCTGGTCTTTTCCGTTGCTGAACGCTAATCCGCTTTCGCGTAACAGTTCAAGCGAACTTTCCTGTAGCCGTCCGCTTTTTTGGATGGCAATTCTGAGTAGTGTATTCATACAATTTGTTTTGTCACATTTTACATTTTCTCTGTTCCCTTTCGGGAGAGGTCAAACAAAAAAGGCTTACCGGATCGCGGCAAGCCTTTTTAAAAGTCTTTTAGTTTATTGTTAACGCATAAACCTGCCACGCATCGAGATGCTTACGTGATGGTGGTGCAGATGTACGGTTGTTGTTCTCATTTTGTGTCTCAAATAAATAGAACAATTTCGACTTATCAAAAACTTTACACCTAAACCTTCGTAATTTTACACCCTAACACGTGTATGTTTCGTACCATGATGACAGGCTCCCGTTTATATTTATTGTTGCTGCTGGTTATGGTAATGGCCTGCAGCGACAGCGCCAACACCAAAAAACACCGCTTTTTGTTAAAAGGAAATGCCGCGCTCCGCGATCAGCACAACGAAATGGCCATCCAGTATTTTACAGAAGCATTAAAGATCGACTCATGCTTTGCCGATGCGCACAACAACCTGGGAACGCTGTTTTTTCGGCAGAAAGATTACGGTCAGGCTATACAATATTATAGTCAGGCAATAGGCTGTAACCCCGGTTTTATCGATGCTTATTTTAATCGTGCCAATACGTTTTATGAACTTCACCGCCCGCACGATGCACTAAAAGACATTGGCGTGGTTTTGAAAAACAGGCCGGATACTTTAGCCGGACTTTTTTTACAGGGATTGATTTACACGCAGCTTCAGCACTATGCCGAAGCATCCGTGCCATTTTTGCGTGTGCTTGCGTTAGATCAGGGCAATGTCGAAGCATTGACAAACCTGGGCACCATCCGGTTTTATGAAGAGAACTATACCGAAGCCAGAAATTACCTGAATAAAGCTGTTGAACTGAATCCCAAACAAGCCGATGCTTTTAACACGTTAACGCTGGTTGATGTTGCCGAAAGTAATTTTGTTTCTGCGTTAACGCATATCGACAAAGCACTGGCGTTGCAAACCGGCAATGCGTTTTACCGGAACAACAAAGGGTACATTTTGCTGAAGATGAATGAGCCGGAAAAGGCTTTACCGTATATTAATGAAAGCATTGCCCGTGATCCGTACAACAGTTATGCGTACAGGAATAAAGGTATTTATTATTGGATGACTAACGATTACGATAATGCCCTCCGGTTGTTAAACAAGGCGTTGGAATTGGATAACCGTGTAGAAGATGGTTATTTTTACTTAGCATACGTTTACCAAAAGTTGAACGATAAAACAAAGGCTTGCGAGGCATGGAAAAAATCGTTGGCACAAAACGAAAAAATGAGCCGGGGCACAATCATGGCCGGATGCTGATCACATGAATCTGAAACAGGTAATTGATACATTAGAACTACGGTTGAGGTGGCCATTACCGGCAGCGGCTGCGCATGAGGCTTTGCGTGCGCGCCCGGTACGCGGTGCGTTTCCCGATTTTGGTCATACGTTGCCGCCCAAACCTGGTAGTGTGCTGATCCTGTTATATGAACAGGAAGGCACTGTCAGGTTTCCGTTGATCAAACGCTCGGCCTATAAAGGCGCACATAGCGCGCAGGTTAGTTTTCCGGGCGGTAAAGCCGAGGCGGGCGAGAACGTAATCGAAGCGGCTTTGCGCGAAAGCCAGGAAGAAATAGGCATTGCCCGTCAGCATATAGAAATTATTGGCCAGTTAAGCGATTTTAATGTAATACCCAGTAATTTTTTGGTAACGCCCGTTATCGGTACGTTAAGCTATGTACCTGTACTTAGCCCTGACCCGCGCGAAGTGGATAAGATTATCTATGCCAACGTGGATGAGTTGCTGCGTGACGATGCCATTCACGAACAGGAAATTTTAGCGGCCGGTACCTACCCGATGATAGCCCCACACTTCTTAGTTGAAAATGAAATTGTGTGGGGTGCAACCGCCATGATGCTGAATGAGTTCAGAACGGTGCTTTTAAATGGATGAGAAAAGGAGCATTTGATACAAAACTCTATGATTGATTTAAAAAGACTACGAACCGGCCGGTACGACTTCTCTGGATTTTCTCTGTGAAAGGCTACTAATATTTCTCAGCGTTCTCTGTGGTTAAACCCAAAACAAAGTTTCGGCTAAAGAACCTTAATGGAAATATCTGTTCACCACAGAGAGCACCGGGGTACCACAAAGTTTACAGAGCGTTTAGAGTATGATCAGAAAAATTGTGTGTAATATCAGTCACATGTATGCCATAAAAAAAGCGGCCCATTGTCAGGCCGCTTTTTAAACAATTATACAATCAGGAATTAATTACGTACGTCAAAGCGATCGGCATCCATAACCTTCGCCCAGGCCGCTACAAAATCTTTCACAAACTTTTCAGCGGCATCAGCGCTTCCGTACACTTCGGCCAGGGCGCGTAACTCAGCGTTTGAACCGAAAACCAGATCGGCACGGGTAGCTGTCCATTTTACATCGCCTGTTTTGCGGTCGCGGCCTTCAAACAGGTTTTTCGATTTATCTACGGGAGTCCATGCAGTACCCATGTCTAACAGGTTCAGGAAGAAATCGTTCGTTAAAGTTTCCGGGCGTTCGGTGAACACACCATGCTTCGATCCATCGAAGTTGGTATTCAACGCACGCATACCGCCAATCAATACCGTAAGTTCGGGCGCGGTAAGGGTTAACAGTTGTGCCTTGTCAATCAGCAATGCTTCGGCAGGAATGCCGGGGTTTTTCAGATAGTTTCTGAACCCATCGGCAATTGGTTCCATCACGGCAAACGATTCAACATCGGTTTGCTCTTGTGAGGCATCGCCACGGCCTTGTGTAAACGGTACGGTTATATCAAAGCCGGCATTCTTAGCCGCTTTTTCAACACCTGCGTTACCGGCCAGCACAATTAAATCGGCTAACGATACATTACCGAAATCTTTTTGAATGCCTTCTAAGATTTGCAACACTTTTGCTAATTGTGCGGGGTTGTTCACTTGCCAGTCTTTTTGCGGAGCTAAACGAATACGGGCACCATTGGCACCGCCTCGTTTGTCTGATCCACGGAACGTAGAAGCCGAAGCCCATGCAGTTGATACCAACTGCGATACCGTAAGACCAGATGCTGCAATTTTTTCTTTTAAAGTAGCAATGTCTTTATCGGTTAGTTTGTGCGTAGCTGCCGGAATAGGATCTTGCCAGATCAATTCTTCTTTCGGTACTTCCGGGCCGAGGTAACGGCTAACGGGGCCCATGTCGCGGTGTGTGAGTTTAAACCAGGCACGCGCAAAGGCATCCGCGAAAGCGTCAGGGTCTTCATAAAAACGTCTGGATATTTTTTCATAATCCGGATCGGCACGCAAGGCGATGTCGGTCGTTAACATTTTGGGTGCATGACGTTTTGATTTATCGTGCGCATCGGGCACGGAGTTGGCACCGGCACCGTGTTTGGGTTGCCACTGGTGCGCACCGGCAGGGCTTTTGGTTAACTCCCAATCGTAACCGAACAAATTCCAGAAGAAGTTGTTGCTCCATTTAGTTGGTGTTGAAGTCCAGATAATTTCAATACCACTGGTAATGGTATCGCCCGCTTTACCGGAGCCAAAGCTACTCTTCCAGCCCAAGCCTTGTTCTTCGATGCTTGCCGCTTCAGGTTCGGCACCTACAAGTGCGGCATCGCCTGCACCGTGTGTTTTACCGAAGGTATGCCCACCGGCAATCAGTGCTACGGTTTCTTCATCGCTCATGGCCATACGCTTAAAGGTTTCGCGGATGTCGTGTGCAGCGGCAATCGGATCGGGATTTCCATCGGGGCCTTCAGGGTTTACATAAATTAACCCCATCTGCACGGCAGCCAACGGATTTTCAAGGTCGCGTTTGCCTGAGTAACGGCTGTTCGGATTATCGGTTGGCGCTAACCACGTTGTTTCAGAACCCCAGTACACGCCTAATTCGGGTTCCCACACATCTTCACGGCCACCGGCAAAGCCAAAGGTTTTGAAGCCCATCGATTCTAACGCTACGTTTCCGGTAAGTACGAGTAAATCGGCCCACGAAATTTTCTTACCATACTTTTGCTTGATCGGCCACAACAACCTGCGGGCTTTATCAAGGTTTCCGTTATCAGGCCAACTGTTGAGGGGGGCAAAACGTTGTTGCCCTGTGCCTGCACCACCGCGACCGTCACCAATGCGGTATGTACCGGCCGCGTGCCAGGCCATCCGTACAAAGAGGGGGCCATAATGACCGAAATCGGCCGGCCACCAGTCTTGCGAATCGGTCATCAATGCCGTAAGGTCTTTCTTTAACGCTGCCAAATCGAGGCTTTTAAACGCTTCGGCATAGTCAAATTTTTCATCCATCGGGTTGGAAAGAGAAGAGTTCTGGCGAAGGAGGTTCACTTTCAACTGGTTAGGCCACCAGTTTTGGTTTTGTGTGCCACCGCCAGCGGTTTGCTTTACGGCTCCGGTAAACGGACATTTTGCATCCGAGCTGTTCAGGTCAGCTAATTCTGAGTGATCTTTCATAAAGTATTGAATAGAATTAAATAGTTACACGTTCTGCCATCAATATTATGGGCTATCAAGCAATAAATCAAATTGATTGTTTTTATGATTATATAGATATATTCTATTTACCCTGATGCGTGTTAAGATTAACAGGAAATTGCGTACTTAAAAATGACTATTGTCAGTTCGGGTACAATGCCGGGCGGGGAATGAAGCGTTAACCTTGTCAGGGCTTACGTTTCCATACTTTATCGGAGCTTTTTAAATACTCCGATAAGGCAGCCGAACCATACCAATCGAATAACTCAACATCCAACAAACCCGCTTTAACGGCAGGGTCGGTTTGCAGTATTGCGTTGGCTTCTTCGTGGTTAGCGATGTTGGTAAGGATGAACAGCCCACGGTATTGTTTGTCGTTCTTACCAAAAGGCTCGGCCACGATCAGTTTTTTTTGTTCGACTAACCGGTTAATGTTTTCCATGTGCCCGCTGAAATGCTCGCTGATTACTTTCTTATCGGTTAGCTGGGCAGTTCCCGTTTTCAGTATCACAAAGATGTAACTCTTCATGCCGTAATCATCGGCACCTACGGCTTTTGCCAGAGCCGCATCGTAATTGGGGTTGGCATTAACAGTATCGTTTGAAACAGTTTGCGCAAGCGAGGTTTGATGGTACGCAAGCGTGCTGATGAAAAGGATGATGAACAGTGTTTTCATAAGTTGGTAGTCGGCTGTTTGGGTGTGGTTCAAGGTAAAAAAGTTTAAGCACTTTTTAATTGTACAGGGTGTGCCAGGCTACTTCGTATTTATTTGGATTAATTCTAAATTAAACTGTAATTTGCTCTCAAATTCATTGTTTAAGGTTTTCTGGTGAAACCCATTACCATTTTATTGGCGGACACTCAACCGCTTACAGCGGCCGGCATTCGTTTTTTGGCGGAGTCGAGCCGGGAGGCAACCATTATTGGTACTGCAAAAGATGCGCATAAGGTGGCCGATATGGTACGAAACATAAAACCCGATTTGCTGATTGCCGATTACAACCTTCCGGGATCGCTTACCCTCAATAACCTGTCGCAAATTATCAACACCACAAATGTTAATACGCTGATCATATCTTCCGATAACAATCACGACACCATCCGCCAATCGTTGAAATCAGGTGTGAAGGGATACATCACAAAAGAATGCAGCCGCGAAGAAATATTGTTGGCCATCCGGTCAACGGCCAAAGGCGAGAAGTTTTTCTGCCATAAAATTCTTGATGTAATTATGGAGCAACCCGCAGTAAGCGAAACGCAGGCGTGCGAGCCTACCGTGCTAACACTGCGCGAAACCGAAGTGCTAACATTGTTGGCGAAAGGATTCTCTACACAAAAAGCGGCCGATAAACTCAATCTTAGTCCGCATACCATCCACACGCACCGCAAGAGTATCATTAAAAAACTGAACATAAAATCACCTACCGAGTTTGTGCTGTACGCCCTCGATTTTGGCCTGATGACCCTGCGGAGTAATACCGGTGTTTAAGCAAAAATACCAACGATATACCCTTACAAGGGTATGGGTATTTTCCCCTTTTCAGGCTATTGTAAGCACTTTTTGCCAGCCTTACCTTTGTTTAGAAATAATCTAAATACCTTAATGGATATAAGTAAACGTAGAACCGGTATTTTTTTCGTATTGATGTTGGCGTTTGGTTCGGCATTTTCGCAACAGCGGATTATCACGGCCGGCAGCGCCTTAACCGAAACGGTTTGTGCGCTTGGCGATTGTGATAAGATTGTCGCCTCCGACCGCACCAGTTTATATCCCGAATCGATTCAGAAACTTCCATCCATCGGCTATCGCGGAAGTATCAGTGCCGAAGGTATCATCAGCCTGAAACCTACATTAATCATTGCCGAGAAAGATTATGTGAAAGACGAAGTATTGGCACAACTGACTTCGAGCGGCATTAAGTTGCTCATCATCGACCGTAAAATGACGGTTGAAGATACCAAAAAATATATTGCACAAATAGCCGAAGTATTAAACCGCCAGGCCGAAGGCAAAAAGCTGATTGCCGAAATCGATGCCGACCTGAATGAAGCCAAAGCGTTAATAAGCCGGGCAACCTCCAAACCGAAAGTATTAGGCGTGTATAATCGCGGTGCATCAACCATCAGCATGGCCGGTAAAGATACCTTTGGCGAAATAATCAACTACACCGGTGCACAAAATGTATTTACTTCCGTAGAAGGGTATAAACCCTTGAACACCGAAGCGTTGATTGCCGGTAACCCCGATTACCTGATTACAACATCGTACGGATTAGAAAGCATTGGCGGCATCGATGGCTTTTTAAAAATACCGGGTGTGGCACAAACTACGGCCGGTCGTAAAAAACAAGTTATTGCCATCGACACACTCATGCTCACCAATTTCGGGCCGCGTGTGGGCAAAGCCATTAAAGAAATTATTTACCTCATCCATCCCGAACTTAAAAGCTAAGTGAACATCGCTTTAACCATACGCGAATCACGTACGGCTGTAATTATCACAGCACTCGGCATCATGTTAGTGTGTACAGCTTTGTTTTCGCTAACCATTGGTGCGGTTGCCATTCCTGCTCAGGATGTTGTTGTGATACTATTTCAAAAACTTGGATTGTTTTCGCACGTTGAGGTGGACAGCACTCACGAAATAGTATTAACCTCCATACGCTTTCCACGGATATTAATGACACTGTTGATTGGTGCCGCATTGGGCATTAGCGGTGCTTCGTTGCAGGGATTGTTCCGCAACCCGTTGGTAGAACCGAGCTTAATTGGCGTATCGGGCGGGGCGGCAGTGGGCGTGGTGCTGGTAATAGTATTCGGTGCGGTATTGGCATTGCCCAAAGAAGGCTTTTTGTTTAACGCCATCATCCCGATTACGGCATTTGCAGGAGGGTTAGCCGTTACGTTATTAGTATTGCAACTGAGCAACCAGGCCGGAAAAACCAACATAGCCGTTTTGGTATTGGTAGGTGTGGCCATCAATGCATTGGCCGGTGCCATTATCGGGCTGGCTATTTTTTATGCCGATGATAACCAGTTGCGCACCTTTACATTTTGGACGCTGGGCGATTTAGGTGGGGCAACGGTTTCTAAACTTATCCTGTCGGCACCGTTGCTGATCATATCCATTGTTGCGTTGCTTTTTTATTCAGGTACACTCAACGCTATTGCGTTGGGCGAAGCCGAAGCGTACCATATAGGCGTTGATGTTGAACGCACAAAACGCATCATCATTTTCTTTAGTGCATTGGCGGTGGGCGTGAGTGTTTCCCTTGCGGGGATGATTGGTTTCATTGGTTTGGTTATACCGCATTTGGTGCGTGTACTGTTTCATGCCGACAACCGGTTAGTGTTGCCGGCTTCGGTAATTGGCGGAGCTTGGTTACTGATTGCAGCCGACATTATCGCCCGCACTATTGTAAGCCCGGCCGAGTTGCCCATTGGTGTGGTTACCGCGCTGATCGGTTCACCGTTCTTTATTATGTTATTGGTAAAGGCAAAACGCAAAAACGAATTGTAATGTATCAGGCAAAAGAAATAGGGTTTCGTGTTCGCGATAAGATTATTCTTCAACAGGTGAATTTATCATTTCAACCGGGCGAGTTTACAGCTGTGGTGGGGCCTAACGGGGCAGGGAAGAGTACGTTACTGAAAGCATTAGCGAACGAAACGGGCTTTCAGGGCGAAATAAACATTAACGGTAAACCTGTAAAATCGTATTCGGCACGGTCGTTATCGTTGGTGCGTGCCGTATTGCCGCAAAGCTCAACAGTGCCTTTTGCCTTTACGGTCGAACAAATCGTGAACCTCGGTCGCCATGCGCACCAGTCAACCAAGATTGAAAACAAGCGCATTGTTAACGAAGTGATGGAGCTAACCGCCACCCGCGACTTCAGCCAGCGCAGCTACATGACCCTTTCGGGCGGTGAAAAACAACGTGTACAAATGGCACGGGTGTTAGCACAGGTTTGGGAAGAAACCCTATATCCCCGTTATATTTTATTAGACGAGCCTACTTCAAACATGGACATCGCCCAGCAACAACAGATGTTTAGCCTGGCGAAAATGGCCTGTACGCGCAACATTGGTGTATTGGCCATTGTACACGATCTGAACCAGGCCGTGCAGTTTGCCGATAAACTTTATTTTTTACGCGATGGAAAAGTAACGGCTTCGGGCGAGGCAAAAGATGTGTTTACCAAGTCGAACATCGAAGAAACATTTTGTTGCCGGGTAAACGTATATCACGATCCGTGCAACAACTGCCCGTACATTATTCCCGAACGCACAAATACTGAATTACACATAAACCGACATCAAACTGTAAACTTTTCTTAACATCCACTAATACCTAACACCCAACAACTAACAACTAAGGTCTAACATCTAAAATCTAACGATATGAGTACACTCGCAGAACCTACATCATCAACACTTCGTGAAGCATGGAAAAACTTACAGCAAACCAACCCCGGCCTTCGCATCCGTGATTGTGCCGAACAATTAGGTGTTAGCGAAGCCGAACTGTTGGCGACAACCGTAGGTGAATACACCACGAAACTCGAAGGCGACTGGACAGAATTGCTAAAACGCTTACCCGAACTTGGCCGGGTAATGGCATTAACCCGTAACGATGGTTGCGTGCTCGAAAATAAAGGCACGTTTCAGAAAATTGAAATCATGGGTTCGCCAGCGTACCGCATGGCAACGGTAGTTGGCCCGATTGAATGGCGCACATTTTTTAACGGATGGAAATTTGGTTTTGCCGTACGCCAGCAAACACCGCGCGGATTACAGCAAAGCATTCAGGTTTTCGACCCGGCCGGAACAGCCGTAACAAAAATATTTTTGCAGGAGGAGCAGGGTAACCGAAAAGGAAGCGACCAGGAAGCATTCGATAAATTGGTAAGCGATTTTACAGCACCCGAACAATCAACCGAAATAAAAACACAACCCGTTCCGGAGCCCCCCACCAAACCCATTCACGAAATTGATGCAGCCGCATTGCTGAACGACTGGGTTGCCATGAAAGACACACACGATTTCTTTGGTATGTTACGCAAGCACAGTATTAACCGGTTGGATGCCTTGTATCTTGCTAAAGACTATGCCTATCAAATTCAGAAAGATTCGCTACGCACTATATTGGAAACAGCGGCTACTGAAAAACTTCCCATTATGATTTTTGCAGGTAACAACGGCAACATTCAAATCCATCAGGGCAAAGTACAAACCATCCGCATTATGGATCAGTGGTTAAATGTACTTGACCCCGATTTTAATATGCACTTGCGTGAAGATTTGGTGGACACCGTTTGGGTAGTGAAAAAACCTACAACTGAAGGTATCGTTACCAGCATTGAAGTATTTGATGCAAAGAAAAACATGACATCACAGTTTTTCGGGTTGCGCAAACCGGGTATTCCCGAACTGGAAGGCTGGCGCACTGTTGTTGATGCTTTGGTTAAGCTATAAGCATCAGTTGGCAAGCTGCATCAGGTATTTCTTAGGTGTGATGCCGTATTTTTTCCGGAAGGCAGCGATATAGTGACTGGGGTTTGTATAACCGATTTGTGTGGCAACCTCATTCACTTTATACTTTCCGGTATCTAATTGCAGGCGCGAGTAGTCAAGTTTATGGTCGAGTAAATAGCCATATACGGTGTTACCGTAAATTTCTTTAAACCCGACTTTAAGCTGAAACTCATTTAAGCCTGCCGCTTTTGCGAGCGCCTTGAGGCCGGGCGGGTTATCAAGGTTTTTTAACAGGTACTCTTTGGCATGTTTGATTTTGCGTACCGTTTCTTCATTGTTTAAGAACGGGCAGCTTTCGGTATTGGCCTTTTTTTCAGAGAAGTAAAGGCTTAATAATTCAAAAACTTTGCCTTGCAGGTAAAGCTGCCGGGCATTTGCACTAAGCTGTACATGAAAAAGCTGGTTAAGGGTTACGAGCAGCATCGAAGGGATTTCACGCTCATCGTAAAACTTGTAGTTAACGTTCTCGGCTTTTAAAAAGGGTAGAGGCTCGTGCGTGAACAGGTTGTGCAGGTTTTCTAACGCGATGAAAAGAAAAACCATTTTCGATTGAGGCGCTACCGTTACGGTAAACGGCAGGTCGCTTTCGGGATTGTACATGAAGTAGTTACGAGGCTTTTGAATTTCACGGCTGTAATGCGGGTTAAACTCAAAGGTGGCGCTGCCCTCGATACAAAAATAAAAATGAACCATTTTCCGGCTCAGTTCATTGCGAAGCAACACCGCTTCGGTTGACGGATTCTCAACAGTGATCAGACGGATCTGGTCCTGGTCGAAGAGAATCTGTTCTATACTTTTATGGATATTTTTAGGGTGATCGTACACTTCGGTCATGGTGGATTCTTTTTGCAAAAATAACGCTTAATTTTTATTAAATAATCAGTTTTTGCCATGATTTATATCATAAATACCCATTAAAGTATAATATTTTGGTAGGGTTATTAATGATACTTATAGAGGTATTTTATTATTTAGACTCTTTCTATTCTTGCACTGTTTTTTAAACGGGCACACAGTGTGCCAAAGCAATGCAAAGAATAATTATCACGTTCATTTTTTTAACGATTATTTCCGTTGGCTATGCGCAGGTGCGTGTAGTGATTAAAGATCATGAAACAGGTAAACCGTTAGAGGGAGTTTCGGTTTATGATAAGCAAAATCATAAGGTTAGTGTGTCGAATGAAAAAGGGATTGTAGATATTAATACCGATAAGTTTCCGACACACTTAGTAGCCTCCCACTTAGGGTATCAGTCCCGTGAAATTGAGATTCCAAATGCCGGTGATTTTAGTTTTGAATTATATCCATCAGTTGAGCAGTTTGAAGATGTGGTTGTTACTGGTCAGTTTGAACCGCAATCAGTAAGTAAATCTGTATTTAAAGTACGTACCATTTCCATGGAAACCATGCAAGCCAGGGGTGCCACGCGTTTACAGGACGTATTAAATACTGAGTTGAACTTCAGATTTTCAATGGACCCGGCTATTGGTGTAACTAATATTGAGGTACAGGGTTTAACCGGGCAGAATGTCAAAGTATTGATTGATGGTATCCCTGTTATCGGTCGGCAGGGAACAGGCAATGCAATTGATATTAACCAAATTAACATTAATACGATTGAGCGCGTTGAAATTATTGAGGGCCCCATGTCAACAATTTACGGAGCCGATGCCCTTGCTGGTGTAATTAATATTATTACAAAGAAACCTGAACAAGATAAATTAGCAGGCTCTGTAAGAATACACGAAGAGAATGTTGGCAACGAGTATAGCTTTTTTAAACAAGGTATTCATCAACAAAATGTTTCAGTTCAATATAGAGCAAAGTCTCTTTATGCATTGGTAGATTTTGGTCATTTTTATTCGGGCGGATGGAAAGGTGATTCTGTAGGAAGGGAAAAAACGTATAATCCTAAAAAGCAATGGCTGGGTAGCGGAACAGTTGGTTTGCAACGTGATAATTTTAACATTTCATATCGGTTAGATTTCCTTAACGAAGATTTATATAACCCAGCCGAATTTGGAGGTAATGAAGCATTGGATCAGAATTACCTGACCACACGGTTTATGCACCAACTTCAGGGTATGGCTACAGTTTCTGATAAATTAAGTTTTAATGCAGCCATTGCCTATACTGATTTTCAACGAAGAACTCAAACAGTAACAGTTAACAAAGCAACCGGTGAGGAAACACTTGCACTTGGGCCTGGGCGGCAGGATACTACTAAGTATGACGGCTTTACATTTCGGGCTACTGCCCAATATAAGATCAATGATTATATTCAATTGCAACCCGGTATTGATATAAACATTGAATCTGGTTCAGGTGGCAGACTTTTAAAAGGTACAAACTCCATGTCTGATTATGCAGCATTTCTCTCAGCAGAAGTACGCCCATTCTCATTCTTATCGATTCGGCCAGGTTTTCGGTTTGTCAAAAATTCGGTGTACAAGGCACCTCCGGTTCTTCCATCGGTTAACACAAAGTTTCAATTATCAGAACGCCATGATTTGAGACTTTCATACGGTCGTGGTTTCAGAGCACCATCATTGCGCGAGTTGTATTTTTATTTTTATGATAGCAATCACTCTATTGATGGAAATCCAAACCTTGAAGCTGAACTCTCTCACAGTTTTAATGGATCATGGAACTGGCAAGTTGTTAAAAAACTACTCTGGCGATATAATCTTTCATTGGGTGGTTTTTATAACGATGTGGATAATATGATTGAAAATGTTATAAAATCAGGTACGAATATAACTACGTATGGAAACATCAGTAAGTACAAAACACAAGGTATTACGTTAACCAACAATATATCCATTGCTCACTTTACCGGTGCAATAGGTGGTGGCATTACCGGACGATATAATAAGTATTATGAAACAGGTGATGACATGAGTCAATTCACCTGGTCTCCGGAAGTAAATGGGTCACTTAGTTATCTGTTTGCTCGTGCAGGTGTAACAGCGAGTGCATACTACAAGTTTACCGGAGTTACACCACGATATGTATTGGGTAGCACAGCGGTTTATTTAGCCGAGACTGAAGCCTATCATTGGGCAGATTTCAGTATCCAAAAGACTTTTATTAAAAAATTGAGTGCTGTTATTGGGAGCCGCAACCTCTTTAATGTTACACAGATTATGAGTACAGCAGTTGATTCTGGCGCACATAGCGGAGGCGGAACAAACCCGCTAAGCTCAGGACGCTCATACTATCTTACCCTGACCTATAATTTTTAAAATTTAATTTCTAAACCATATAAAAGTAAAAATCATGAATTATAAACCGTATCGCCTGCTGTCGTTTTTATTGCTGGCATTTGTCATTACGTTCACTGCCTGTGATGACGATCCAAAGATGCCAGCCAACCTTGTCGAATTTGAGGCTAATGTAGCTGGATTATCTGCCGATGAAAATTCCCTTGCAATAAATATTAACCTGTCGCGAGCAGCAGCAACAGATGTTACTTTGAACCTGATTGTGAATGCCGGAACATTGGCGTATGGAACAGATTATACAACTAACCCGTCTGTTACAGAAAACACTATTAATGTAACGATCCCTAAAGGACAAACAAATGCTGGTGTTACACTAACTAAAGTTGATGGTGTAGGTTTTGCTGGAGATGAAACGATTTCGTTTACGATTACAGATGTTGTTGGTGAAGTTGTTTTAGGGGCCAATGCAGAGATAATTGTGTCGTTCTCAGAAATTACGGTAGCAGATGCGACCATGAATATACAGGGAGGAGGCCCCACTTTTGCCAATCGTGTATTTATCGATTTAAGTGCTAACCGTCAAACGGCTGTTAAACGTGATACCTGGGACTTAGGATTTTATACCGCTAATGGCGAATTCAAAGTTGTATTGAATACCGCTGTTACGATGTTAGCAAGACCGTTAGACAAAACCACGTTAGGTGCTGTTACATCTGCCGATACGGTAGGTATGGGGTTAACTTTCACTACCGATGCATATTCGGCTGATAACCTGCCGTTCATGGATCACCCCTCAGGTGATATGAGCCAATTAGCATTTGCGCCTGTTTCTGCAACAGACGGAGAAAATGTTGTGTACATCATTAACCGTGGTAAAAGTGTAGAGGGTACTCAGCGTTCTTGGAAAAAAGTAAAAATTTTGCGTAACGGTACCGGATATACTGTTCAACATGCTGATATTGGATCGACTACATTTCAAACCGTTCAGGTAACGCGCGATGCCAATCATCTTTTTAATTATGTAAGCCTTGATGACAATTCCGTAGTAACTGTTGAACCGGAAACAGGTAAATGGGATATAGCATATACTGTGTTTATAACCCAGATTGGCTTGCCATACAGCTACAATGATTTTATTATCCAGAATCGTTCGGGTGTGGAAACAGCACAGGTGCTTATATCAGCCCATTCGTACGAAGCATTTGCTGAAGAAAATCTTACCGGGATTACATTTACGGCTGATCAGGCGGCAATAGGAGCAAACTGGCGTAATGGTGGTGGACCCTCTACGCCTCCCTCATTACGTACCGATCGTTTCTACTTAGTAAAAGATGCTGATGGGAATATCTATAAAGTTAAGTTTACAGCCTTAACTCAGAGTGGCGAACGCGGTCGGCCAGCCATTGAATACGCATTGGTGAAAAAAGCTGAATAATTTTATGGAGGCCGTTTCATTTTGAGATGGCCTCCTTTCTTTTACCATGATCCACCACGAATCTTCCTTCCAGCTTTTGGCCGAGTGCCCCAACGGCTATATTGGCGAGTGTACGTGTTGCCAGAAATTTAACGTGGCATATAAAAGCATTTTGCTCACGTTTGCGGAAGAGAATTTGTGCGCTTTCTTCGAGTGGATTTTAACGGCACGGTATGACTACGAAAGTTACTGGCCTATGCCGCATGGCCGCGAACGGGTGTTCACCAGTCCGTTTAGCAATTTGTACCTGACTTTTCGTGAGGATGAATTAGACGAGCTGGCCGAATTATATGCCCGTACGCAATTAATCCTCGAAGCCCGGAATCTGGTAAAACGAAATTAGATGCTTATCTTGTCACCAAACTTAATAATATTATGAAATCACTTAAAATATCTCTTTTTAGCGTGCTTTTGCTCATGGCAATTGCAGTACAGGCCCAGCCACCTAAAACTCCGGCTACACCGGGCACTACCTTTGGCGAAGCCGTTACGGCAAGCAATGCAACGGCTGTTGCCGAATTACCAAACCTTATGGCCGACAAACAAACAGCCGAGGTGAAAATTACCGGAAAGGTGCTGGAAGTTTGCCCCAAGAAAGGTTGCTGGCTGTCGTTAGAGATGCCCGATAAATCGGTAACGTTTGTGAAGTTCAAAGATTACGGTTTCTTCGTTCCGTTAGAGCTGATCGGCAAAGAGGTGGTCATTGAAGGGCAAGCCAAAAAAATCGAAACTTCGGTTGATGAATTAAAGCACTATGCCGAAGATGCCAAAAAATCGAAAGAAGAAATTGATGCTATTACCGAACCAAAAAAAGAAATCCGTGTAACGGCAAATGGTGTTTTAGTAGTTAAATAAGGTAAAATTAGGAGTGTGGGCAGTATCAGGAATTTAAGGATCATCGGTATCCTCGAAGGTATTTCGTATTTGGTGTTGTTGGGTATAGCTATGCCGTTAAAGTATGCGTGGGATATGCCCCTTGCGGTGAAATACACCGGCTGGGCACACGGGCTGTTGTTTATCTTATACATTATAGCCGTACCGTTAGCCAAACGTGCTATGAACTGGAACGTATTGTGGGTGTTTATTGCTTGGGCAGCTTCGTTAATTCCGTTCGGAACATTCATTCTCGACCGCCATTTGGTAAGAAGGGAAAAAGAACTGGCAGCACGGCAAACTGTTTAGCTGGTTTCATTACGCAAACAAAAAAGCCATCCCAACCGGATGGCTTTTTGTGATAAATATGCCTACATGAGCCTGATCAACAAAAAAGGCCGCCTTGTGGCAGCCTTCTTGTTTTGGTTAAACTCAATTGGTTACTTCTTTTGAAATAAGCATTGGCAACTAAGGTTTTATACCTTCAATAATAAAGTTCATTACCCGCTTAGTTGTTGGGTTTCCTCCTGGCACATTAGAATAGCCAACTGCCCCTCCCATCATCAGAATCAGTAACAGCAAATCTTTGTGGCCATCAAAATCATTTCGTAACATCCCTGATTGCTTCGCTTTTTTTATAGGTTCTGCAAATATTTTAATTAGTCGTTCAACGTGTATTTTCCCTTTAGCTTCTGATACATAGGGTAAGTATAAATTGTATTCCACCCTTTGCCTTAACACAATATTCAAAAGCTTGAAAAAGCAATTTTCACTATTTTCTATCTTTTGGGTAAATACTGCCAGACGCTCCAGGTTTTGATCAAAAACAGCATCAATGATTGCATTTCGATTTGGAAAATGTCGATAAAAGGTCATTCTGGTTACTCCTGCGGCCTTAGCAATTTCTATTAAAGGAACTTCTAATCCCTTGTCCTTAAATAGCTTACGTGCAGTAACAAGCAAAATTTCCTTGTTCTGTAACGAATCTATTCTGGTTGCCTCAATCGCCCGTGTTTGCCCAACCTTGTGATTTTGCATCTCCAAATTTAAATAAATAAATGTTACATAGCGTAACATTTATTTATTTTCTTTCGTATATTTAATTAATAAACTTAAATAAAAAGGTGATGAGCAATTCCCTCAATAAATTCCTTTCGCCAGCAAAATTAAACGGACTGACACTTCAAAACCGTTTGATAAAGGCAGCAACCTTCGAGTCTATGCTCGATGATAATTTCAACATTACTCAGCGGTGTATTGATTTTCACGAATCCTTCGCTAAGGGCGGTGTCGGCATGACCACTTTGGCATATTGTGCTCCCGAAGCGGACGGGCGTATGCAATCACACTATATGTATATCCGTGAAGAAGTAATTCCACAATTAAGGAAATTAGCAGATACGGTACATCAATACGGCACCAAATTATCAGGACAAATAGCACATTGTGGAGCATTCAGCAGGAACGTTGCACTGCAACGAAAACGCCCCGTTACGTCATCGGGTGGGCTGAATATGATGGGAATTCCTTACGGAATGTTCTTCTCACAAACGATGGATGAAAAATTGATGCAAGAAGTTGCTGATGGTTTTGCCAAAACTGCTTCCATAATGAAATCATCTGGTTTTGATGCCGTGGAAATTCATTTTGGACACGGGTATTTGCTTAGTCAATTCATTAGCCCGTTAACCAATAAACGTAAAGATGAATACGGGGGTAGCATAGAAAACAGAATGCGTTTTCCGGTTCGGGTTTTAGAGGCTGTAAGAAAAGCGGTAGGAGATGATTTTCCTATTCTCGGAAAAATAACCATGTACGATGATGTAAAAGGAGGCATCTCTTTGGAAGACGGAATAGCATCGGCTCAAATATTGGACAAAGCAGGAATTGACGGAATCATACTTAGTGCCGGTACGTCAAGCCAAAATCCAATGCTTTTATTTCATGGAAAATCTCTTTTGGAAGGACTGTTAAAATTTGAAACCAGCCCGGTTTTGAAAATGGGTATGAAAATGATGAGTTCTTCTATGTTCAAGGATTATCCTTACAAAGAACTGTATTTGATGGAAGCTGCCAAAAAAGTTCGCGAAGTTGTAAAATGTAACTTAATCTATATAGGTGGAGCTACCGAAACCGAAAGTATAGAGAAAGTGATGGATTTAGGATTTGACTTTGTGCAATCCGGTCGCCCGCTTATGCGAGATCCAGCTATGGTCAATCACTTAAAAGAATATGAATCAAAGTATGTGAATGGTTGCGACCATTGTAATACCTGCGCAACGCTAATGGGTGATCCTGATGGGATAAGATGTGTATTGCCAAAGTGGGAACCAACACTAAACAAGGTTTGAGTAAATAGAATATGAAATTTTAAAATTTAAAAAATCAACAAAATGAACAGAGCAATAATTTTTTCAGGAAAATCAGAAACAGAGATTTTTAGGTTATCACAAAAAATCAATGAACTGAACGGCAATGGTGATATTTCTCTTGGTGAGAATATCATTGTAATAAAAGATAATGATGGTAAAACAACACTTAAAAACAGCAAAGGCGATGTGCTTCCTTTTACAATAGGAGGTGCTTTAACAGGTAGTTTATTGGGTTTGCTGGGTGGGCCATTTGGTATGATGATAGGTGCTTCTTTGGGTTCACTTATCGGATTTACAGGTGATTTAATAAAAAAAGGTGCTGAAAGCGATTATCTTGATAAAATCATCAAAGCGCTTCCAGATGGAAAGTCATTCTTAATCGCTCATATTGATGAAGACTGGGAAGTTCCATTGGATACTATTTCCAAGGAATTGGACATTACAACTTCCAGGATTAACATAGACGAAGAATTCGAGAAAAACATTGAGAAAGAGTTGGCGGAGTTGAATAAAGGAATTGATGAATTGGAAATTAAAGTTGAAAACACTGCCATTGATGAAACCAAAGAAAAGCTGAATCAGAAAATTGAAGAATTGAAGGTAAAGAGAGACGAAATAAGAAATATTCTCTCTGACGGATTCAAAAAGCAAAAAATACAGTATGAAAATTGGATCGGGGAATTAAAAGAAAAAATCAAAGATAAAGTTGAAGATGTGAAAGAAGAGCTGGAAGAAAAAAGAGTAGAATTTCTGCAAAAAAGAATTAAATATCAGACAGAAAAATTAGAAGAGCTTAAGTCTAAAATCTAATATTAAAAGGTGAAGGCTTAGATTTCTAATCTTGATCCTTTTCTCAAATAAGCGTAAATTGGTTAAAAAAAGCCCGATAGGACGAAAAAAGAAACCAAAGTAAACACAATCAAAAAAAACGATCTTAATAAAAAAATATGAGACTAAAAGATAAAGTGGCAATCATAACCGGAGCAGCGTCCGGTATGGGCGAAGCCACTGCAATTACATTTGCAAAAGAAGGAGCTAAAGTAGTAGCTACGGATATTCAAAGCCAGAAGCTTGAAGAATTGGTTGCGAAAATAAATGCAAACGGAGGTGATGCAATAGGCGTAATACACGATGTTTCTGATAGGGCAACATGGTTTGATAAGGTTATACCCGAAGCACTTACCGCCTTCAAAAAAATTGATATTTTAGTTAATAATGCGGGGATTTCTATGCCAGTACCTTTTGATGATCAAAATGAAAGTCATTGGACAAAAGCATATAATATTAATCTGAACAGTGTGATGTTAGGCACACAGGCGGTTCTGCCGCATTTGAAAAAAGAAGGTGGAAGTATCATTAATATTTCTTCTATAGCTGCACTTACAGGTATGTCTGGGGCAGGTGTATATACTGCTTCTAAGGGGGGTGTTTCAGCGTTTACAAGGGGTGCAGCGGCAGATTTTGGGGAATTTGGCATTAGAGTGAATGCTATTAATCCGGGGTATATTCTAACTCCCATGAGTGAAGATTTTTTAAATCATCCTGATTACAAAGATTATTTTTTAAGCATCATACCTATGAAAGCATTGGGTCTTGCCCAAGATATTGCCAATGCTGCACTATTTCTTGCTTCTGATGAAGCTAAGTATATTACAGGTATTAACTTACCAGTAGATGGAGGCACTACTGTAAAGTAGCAAGAAGATTATTTCTAATATGAAAACTAAGATTTAATTTTTATTTGCTGTCGGTAACAGGGATTATGTGAGTTATATATTCAAGGATTTAAAATTTATTCAATAAATAAAATTATGAAAGATTTAAAAAGATTTGAAAACAAAGTAGTCATTATTACAGGCGGAGGTTCCGGAATGGGAAGAGCTTGTACCATTAGATTTGCTCAGGAAGGTGCAAAAGTAATTGCCGTTGATCTAAACGAAGAAGGTCTTAAAGAGACATGTCAATTGGCGGGAAACAACTCACGGTATATAAAGGCTTCCGTAAGTGACGAAAAAGAAGTGAAAACAATGGTAGAAAATGTAGTTTCTAAAGAGGGTTCAATAGATGTGCTGGTAAATATGGCTGGTATTCTGAGATCATCAATAACAGCAGAAACTACAGTTGAGCAATTTATGCTTCCAATACAAGTAAACCTGTTAGGTACTTTTCTTACTATTCGCGAAACAATTCCTCACTTAATAAAAAGTAAAGGAAATATTGTTAACTGCGCTTCAACATCTGCTTTTTTTGGTCATGCCTATATGTCTGGCTACGCTGCAAGTAAAGGTGGCGTAGTAGCAATGACCAAAGCTTTAGCGTGGGAATATCTTAAGAGCGGGGTTAGAGTAAATGCCGTGGCTCCCGGTGGAATATCAACAGGAATGACAAGTGTAGATCCTTTGGAACACATTAGCGAGAAAGTAGATTACCAACTCTTTGAACACTTAGGAAGAATGGGTATGCCTATGGGTGAAGCGGCAGATATTTCAGGCGTAGTTGCCATGTTAGCTTCCGCAGATGGAAATTTCATTACAGGAGAAGTTATTAAAATTGATGGAGGTAATCATAATTAAAATAGTAGGAAGTTTCTCTCTAAAGGTGGGCGGCTGCGATGGACGGGATTTTTAGCACTAACGCTGATACAAAGAACAGAAGTCGATATTTTGCACTTCCGTTGATACGAAGCCGTTCGCCCCGACTATTGCCAATACGATGGTGGCCAAAGGCATGGTGCGGGGCAAACGCCAGTGTGTTGACAGCGCTTTCATTAAAGCCAATGCCTCTATGGACAGCCTTGTGGAAAAAGAAGTGCTTGAAGATGCAGGCACATTTGTGAGTGAGTTGGAGCAGAACAGCGAGTACAAAGTCACCGTTACACGGAAGAAGTTTGTAGAACAGCCTTTCTACTCGATTACCGGTTGGGCGGTTTCGTCAGACCGTTATATGAAACTAACTCATTGTCTGGTTGAAAAGTGAGGGTAATGTACTGAAAAATAGTTGGTGACTTTTACTGGAATAACTGTTAAACTACCGTGTAAATCTGAAGAGGAAGTAGGCTCTGCTGGAGAGCAACCTACCAGCAATAGGGTTTACCGACTGGAATGGTCAAAGGGGCTGTCTTATAGGGATAGCCCCTTCTCTTTTAAGGTCATTCCAAGAGATTGATGGCTAACTCAACAGTAGATCAGGCGGAACAACCACTTTTATGCAGTCTTTGTAAAGTGAGGTAATGGTGCCAAAAATGGTTGGTGACATTTAATTAGAAATTTATTTTATTCCG
>CAYOJW010000004.1:0-330929 GCA_964404445.1 uncultured Roseivirgaceae bacterium
ATAATCAAACTATTTTCCCGGCTGGAAAACAGTTGTGCCATGCTGGGCACACACAGCGGTTTGGCGTAATGGCGGGTGCAGTGCTTCGTATGACAGTTTTGTGGTAGGTTCAAGTGTAGTTCTTCAATTGAACTTTTGTGCTAAAATCCGCCACTACGCCAAGCTACAAAACGTTATCAGCAACATTCATCCCAAAAACTTCCCGCAAAAAGACCAAAACACCCTCCTCGCTTTACCTTAACATCCGTAGCCTTTCACAGAGAGTAAATGATTTCTGTGGCAGAAACATACTTTGTTTGCATAAGCGCTAATTCTAAAAACTACCGGAATAACGGATTTTCGTTTCCACTTCATACCTTTGTACTGCATTGCCGCTCCAAATATCCAACCGGTGATGTTCTGTATGAAAGCTCACGCTGAAGCATCGTTGCCTGACGAACCCCTTTCGGTTCAAAAAACCGTTTTCCCCATACTGTTCACCATCAGCTTTGCGCACCTGTTAAACGATATGATGCAGTCGGTCATCCCGGCTGTTTATCCGCTTATAAAAGATGAGTTCAGTCTGTCGTTCACACAAATCGGGCTGATTACGCTTACGTTTCAGTTAACGGCCTCGTTGCTGCAACCTTTTGTCGGGTTTTATACCGATAAAAAGCCCTTCCCGATGTCGCTGGCTATGGGTATGGGTTTTACGTTTATCGGGCTGATTTTGCTATCGTTAGCCAGCAGCTTTGTGATGCTCTTGTTCGCGGTTGCATTTGTGGGGATGGGCTCTTCGGTTTTTCATCCTGAGTCATCGCGGGTAGCCCAGTTGGCATCGGGCGGTAAACGCGGACTGGCTCAATCGATATTTCAGGTTGGTGGTAATGCCGGCAGTGCTTTAGGGCCGTTACTCGCTGCTTTGCTGGTGATGCCGTACGGTATGCTCAGTGTGAGTTGGATTTCTGTTGCCGCATTGATCGGGATGATTTTATTATGGCAGGTTGGTAAGTGGTATGCCCATCGTTTGCACCTGAAAAAGCGAAGAAAAACTACACACGTTGCGGGGAGTTCTATACTATCGAATAAAAAAATTGCCGTTGCCATTGGTGTGCTGTTGGTGCTGGTGTTCTCGAAGTATTTTTATATGGCCAGCATGACAAGCTATTTTACTTTTTTTCTGATCGATAAATTTTCCATAACGGCACAACAGTCGCAGGTTTATTTGTTTGCCTTTTTAGCCGCTGTTGCAGCGGGTACCATTGCGGGCGGGCCATTGGGCGATCGCTTTGGCCGGAAAATGGTTATCTGGTTTTCTATTTTGGGTGCCGCACCGTTTACACTGTTATTGCCGTATGTAAGTTTGTTCTGGACAATCATTTTAGCCATGATCATTGGTGTTATCATTGCATCGGCTTTTTCGGCCATCCTGGTTTACGCAACCGATCTGGTTCCCGGAAAAGTAGGTACCATAGCCGGGTTATTTTTTGGTTTAGCCTTTGGCATGGGCGGGCTTGGCTCGGCATTGCTCGGCAACTTAGCCGATCATACCAGCATTGGTTATGTGTTCAGGGTATGTGCGTTTTTACCGTTGCTGGGTATTGTAACAGCCTTGTTGCCCAACATTAAACATCAGGCAAAAGCCTGAGGTATTTCCCTGATGGAAAACTTATTCTCTTACGGAACGCTTCAATTAGAACCGGTTCAACAAGCAACATTTGGCCGGTTGTTGCAGGGGAAGCCTGATGCCATTACAGGCTATTCACTTTCGTGGATTGAAATAACCGATCCGCATGTATTAGCAACCAGCGGAAAGACCCATCACCCTATTTTAAAATTTACAGGCAACGTTAAAGATCAGGTTGAAGGAACGGTATTTTGCATCACGCGTGAAGAGTTATTGCTTGCCGATACTTACGAAGTAAGCGACTATAAACGTGTTGAAGTTTCACTTCGTTCGGGCGGCAAAACATGGGTATATGTTGAACGCTAAACCTGATGGAAACAACCTCCACAAAAAATTTACGTTAAGTCGATTCCCTGAAACCTTAATCCATTTTTAATTGTACTAACACCGACCATTCATTTTTTTAGCGATGAGTTCACGCAGCCCTTACATCCCATACTTAGCCCTGGCAACAGTGTGCATTATCTGGGGTACTACTTACTTAGCCTTGCGCATTGGCGTATTGCATTTTCCTCCGTTTTTGTTTTCCGCTATCCGGCAAACGGCAGCCGGTTTATTGCTGGGCGGGTTTGTACTCGCCTTTCTTAACGTCAGCCGGCCTTCCGGCATTCACATATTCCGGCAAGCCATTGGGGGCTTTTTACTGATTACGCTGGGCAATGGTTTGGTAGCCTGGGGCGAAATGTACGTTCCCAGCGGATTGGCGGCTATTATATGCTCGCTCATGCCACTGATGGTCATTCTCATTAACCTCGCGCTTAACCGTGATGATAAGCCCAACCTGTTAATTGTACTGGGCGTTACAATCGGCTTGTCGGGCATTGTTGCCATCTTCAGCGAACACTTAGGCGAGTTCTCTTCCATGCATTATGTATTGGGCATCGTTACCATTTTTATTGCCGTATTAAGTTGGGCAGGCGGAAGCATCTGGTTAAAAAAATACAATGGCGATACCAATGCTTTTGTTAACGCTGCCTTGCAAATGCTGTTTGGCGGATTGTTGATGTTCCCGATCAGTTGGTTTGTTGACGACCTGAGCGCTGTTACCTGGACGCACGAAGCCGTGTGGTCGTTACTTTACCTGATTGTTTTTGGGTCGGTGATCGCTTACGGATGTTATGCCTATGCCCTGCGCACCTTACCGATGACTATCGTTTCGATGTATGCTTACATTAACCCGCTGGTAGCTGTACTGTTGGGCTGGCTTATATTAGATGAAAAACTTTCGTTGCTGATGGGATTAGCGATATTGGTTACCGTGGCCGGAATTTATTTAGTGAACCGGGGCTACCAGCAACAACGCTTATGGAAACCGGGAACAGCAAAGTGATAAATGAAAAAAGAACACACCTATACCACGCATCTTCAATGGACGGGAAACTTGGGCTCCGGCACGAACAAATACGAGGCATACAGCCGCGACTTTACGCTGGCGCATGATGGCAAGAAAATCATTGAAGGCTCATCAGACCCGTCTTTTCGGGGGGATAAGCATAAACACAATCCAGAGGAGTTGTTGTTAGATGCTATCGCTTCATGTCACATGTTGTGGTATTTACACTTGTGTACCGTAAATAATGTGGTTGTTCTGGCATACGAAGATCATGCGACTGCCATTATGCAGGAAGAGCCTGACGGCAGCGGTCAGTTTTTGGAAGCCACACTAAAGCCCACGGTTACGGTAGCACATGCCGATATGATTGCCCGTGCCAATACGCTGCATGATCAGGCCAACGCTAAATGCTTCATTGCCCGCTCGGTAAATTTTCCGATACACCATCAGGCGCAAACCATCACGCATGACTAACGTTACCATTAAAACAGCTAACCGGGCAGACAGCAAACTTCTGGTGCAGCTTGGTTTACAGACTTTCTGCGAGGCGTTTGAAAAAGATAACAACCCGGAAGATTTTAAAACCTATGTGGATGAAGCCTTCAGTGAAGCGCAAATCATCCGCGACCTGGAAGAATACGGCAGTGTGTTTTTTATTGCCTGCATCGACCAGCAACCCGCAGGGTATGCACGGCTCAGGTTATCCACTGAAGTGAACAACACATTTCCCGATAAAAAACTAATTGAGCTCCATCGCTTATATGTACTGAACCGGCACATCGGTTCGGGCATCGGCAAAGTGCTGATAGAGCATTGTTTAACCTTTGCCCGTGCGCAGGGTTATAACATCCTCTGGCTGGGTGTTTGGGAGCATAATCACCGTGCGCAGGCTTTTTATCAAAAATTTGGTTTCGGAAAATTCAGTTCGCACGTTTTTATGGTTGGCAATGATGCACAAACCGATTTTTTGTTAAAAAAAGATTTATAACTATTGATCGTTCCATTAGTTTTAGACCCACATCTGCCAGATGATTGATGTTTTAACATTTTGTTTTCCTAACTTGAGCCAAACTTGTTTCGTATGACTACTCCAACCTCTGCCATTGCTGTTGAACGCACACAACACTCACGTTTAAACGATGTTGATTTCAACAACTTAGGTTTTGGAAACCACATTTCCGATCATATGCTGGTAGCTACATACGATAATGGTACGTGGCAGGCACCGCGCATCATGCCCTTTGGTAACTTACCCATGACACCCGCCATGTTAGCCCTGCATTACGGACAGGCTATTTTTGAAGGTATGAAAGCCTTTCGTATGCAGGACGGCCGCATCAGTATTTTCAGGGTGCAGCGTCACTACCAGCGCATGATCAGGTCGCTTGAGCGGATGTGTATGCCCGCCATGACCGAAGCAATGTTTACAGCAAGTTTAGAGGCGATTGTAAAAACCGATGAAGCCTGGGTTCCCAAAGACGATGGCTCTTCGCTGTACATTCGGCCGGTTATGTTTGCTTCCGAATCAAAATTAGGTGTAAAAGTATCCGACCAATACCTGTTTGTGATCATGACCAGCCCCGTTGGCCCGTATTTCAGTAAACCGGTTCGCTTAAAAGTCGAACAGGAGTATGTGCGTGCAGTCGAAGGCGGTGCAGGCTTTGCCAAATGTGCCGGTAATTACGGTGGTGTATTTTACCCGACCCAGCTTGCACGCGAACAGGGTTTCGATCAGGTTATCTGGACAGACGCCAAAGAACATCGATACATCGATGAATCGGGCGCTATGAACATCATGTTTATATTGGATGGCAAATTGGTAACTCCGCAACTCACCACATCTATTTTAGATGGCGTTACCCGAAACACATTGATTACCTTAGCCAAAGACTTAGGCATTGTTGTGGAAGAACGCAAAATCAGCATTGAAGAAATTGAGAAAGCCTTTCAGACCGGCACACTAACGGAAGCATTCGGTGCGGGCACTGCGGCAGTAGTTTCGCCCGTGGCTACCATTAACATTCACGGAACAGATTACCATTTACCGGCCGTAACCGACAACAGCCTGCAAATGAAACTGAAGCACAAACTCAACAACATTCGTTTAGGTGGCGAAGCCGATGTACACGGCTGGAATCATATACTGGCGTAAACAACTTTAATATATACAAGGTTGTCATCCCGAGGAACGAGCCTGCCTGACGGTAGGCAGGGGATCTTTAAATATACATAACACGCAAGATTTGAAGATTCCTCGTTGCACTCGGAATGACCGGGATATTTTTGAGATAGTTTCTAATATCCCTGTAATGCTTTTGATTCGAGAATGTGCTTTCCTCTTTTTTCAAACTTGGCCTCCGCCATCATTGCCCGTGCAACTTTAACTGCCTCAATGCCTTTATACTTTGCCGGAACCAAAAAGCCGAATAATTTAAAAAATGTTTTGGCCGCCTCCTCACCCGACCGGTGTTCGCTACGCGACCCCAACAATAACGATGGCCGGAAAATGTAACAGACTTTAAAACCCATACTTTCAACAGCGGTCTCAACCTCGCCCTTCACCCGGTTATAAAATACCGATGCGTTCTTATCGGCCCCCAGAGCCGACACTAACAAAAACTGTTGCGCCCCGTTAGCGTGAACAATACGTGCCAACTCAACAGGATAATCAAAATCAACCTTGCGAAATGCTTCTTTTGTTTTTGCTGTTTTTATGGTTGTCCCCAAACAGCAAAACACGTCATCAGCTTTCAGCTTGTCGTGGTATTCGGTAAGACGGTCAAAATCAACCACAACATTTTCCAACGTGGCATGGCTGATGTTTAACGGTTTACGGCTGATGGCGATTACCCGGCTATAATAGCCATCGGCCAACAATAGCTGTAACAGTTGATTCCCTACCAATCCGGTTGCACCGGCCACAAGAGCGGTTTTCATTATTGAGCTTTTTAAATACAGGTCGTTATATACTGAACAACTATCTTACCGCTGGCGTTTTGATAGATCGTTCCCATGCCGTGAATTTATCAACCTCATGGCGCACGGTACTATAAACCCATAACAAAATACTGAAGTCGTCTGTTAAACCGGCAACCGGAATAACATCGGGGATAAAATCAAGCGGGCTTACAAAATAAATAAGCGCGCCCAGCACTATCAGCATAGACTTCCACGACACAGCCCGGTACCTGCCATTGACATACGCGGTTGCAAGCCGTGCAAAAACCGACAACTTTTCTTTAACACCGGCAATCGAAACGTTGTGCCAGTCAACGGTAGCCATTCTGGCTGCGAGCCGCGCCAACAACAAGCTGATACGACCGGGCTTACCGGCCATGCGTGCCGCTTTGTTTAAGGCTATGGAAAAATACGGGTTCATTTAAAAGGTTATCTGGATTTCGCGTTTCAGTTCGCTTAATGCATACGCAACGGGATCGACCGGTTTATTGATATACCGCTCGAATATTTTTTTCGATAAATCGAGGCTTGACGAGTCGGCTGCCAGTTCAGAGGCTGCATCGTTGATGGTCATCACCAAATCTTCTTTTGCGTTTTTTACGTGCTCCCACACGGCTTCGGTCATAAACACCTGTTGCGACACATTGTGGTTGTACTCGTTGCGGATTTCGTTCAACAAAATCTGTTGGAATTCTTTGGCAGGCATCGAGCCGACATTGAGGCGCACCAACAGGTTTTGCGGGCTGATGCGCTCTAAAAACAGGCACATACGTTCGTATGCCTGCAGGCGCATGGGCAGTACCGTTTCAATACTGCGACCGCGTATTTCGAGTTTTTTCAATTCAATTTCTTTGGCTAAAAATGAGCGTACCAGCAAATAAGCGGCATAAAGCACAATTGAGGCCGGTATCAGTATTTTGCCAAATTCAATAACTGCATCCATAGGAATTATTCATGTTCTGATTGTGTTTGAAATTTAGATAATTTTAAGCCATCAACACGAATCTGTACCGATGTTTTCACCGATTAATCCTGTTACCATTTCTGCCAAAGCGGCCGAAGAGATTCGTAAGATCATGGAAACCAAAAACATCCCGGACGATTATGCCCTGCGTGTGGGCATTCGCGGAGGCGGTTGTGGCGGTGTATCGCTGATGATCGGGTTCGACAAGCAAAAAGACACCGACCTCGCCTATTCGGTTGAGGGCATTCCGGTGCTGGTCGAGAAAAAGCATACGATGTACGTGATCGGCAAGGAGGTTGATTTTTACGAAGGTGCCGATGCGCGCGGGTTTATGTTTGTTGATCCGCAAGAGAAAGAGAACGCACCGGTGTAAGGTTGCCTGTATTTATCCTTTGCTTCACTATTATGGAAAAGTTTTAGTGCCGTCAACTGAACACTTTCTTTACTAACAAGAAAATCAAAATCGGGACAAAAAAAATAACACCAGTAGCAAAAGACCAATAGAGAGCATTATCATCAAAGCTGAAAATATTTACTATTGTTAAACTTCCGATTACCAAAATACATGTTATGTATTTATTTCTTCTAACCACTTTATAAATTAAAGTCATCAGTAATTCGGTTAAAAAAGATGCTACCATTAAACCATTCGTCAATATTATAAATATCTTGAAAGTCACTCCAAGTCCATCCTTATTCCAACAAAGTCCAAACGCCAGAATAATTAATCCAACATATATATAATTGGTAGTCTGAGAGAAAAAGAGAGCAAAACCATCCTTTAAATATTTTCCGTAATGATTATTTTCTGTTACTCTCATCAGAATTATATTACCTCCCACGCTGTCAATGATTCGACATTGTAGTATCGAACTTACAGATTCAAAGAGTTTATATCCTAAATTATAACCGCTTCTTACCAATAAACACCGAAGCCCTTTTGGCTTTTCCGCCAATAGGCGGATTGATCTTTGAAAGTTTCAGCTCTACATTTTTGATTTCGGGGAACTGTTGTAAAATTTCGCGTACGATGTTCTCGCCTACGGTTTCCAACAACTTCGATGGTTTTTCCATTTCGGTTTTTACTACCCGGTAAATAGCTTCATAATCGACCGTTCCCGAAAGTTCATCGGATTGCGCGGCCTGCGAAAAATCGGTATCGATAAAAACATCTACTTCAAACCAGTTGCCCGACTCGCGCTCATGCGGATAAACACCATGAAAGGCATGGAACTCAAGACCCTCAAGCGCTATGCGTCCGTTCATTCAATCTCGTCAAAAAAAGATTTTACTTTTCGGGTAGCTGTTTCCACAACGGCCTGTTGCTCGACTACAAACTCTTCGCCCGACTCTAAGATAATCGGTGCAGGCGATACGGGAACCGGCTTTTGTTCAACAGGTACAGCGGTAAAATCAGCATTCGGGAAAATACTGCGCTGAATACCTTCTTTCGCTTCGATGGCATATTTGTCCACATCAAAATTTTTCTGTCCGCTTTTAATGCGCTCTACCCGTTCAATGGTGTCTTGCGAAATGCGTTTCAAATCCTGCAACAAATCATCGCGTGTGCCTTCTAATTTCTTATAACTGTCGATCATCGCCCGCAGGCGGTCTTCCATTTCCACTAAAGTGTTTTTAGAACGCACTTCGGCTTCTTCAATCACATTGCGGGCTTTTGTCTTAGCCTCGTTCAACAATGCTTCGGCTTTCAGTTGCGACTCGCGCATACCTAACTCGGCCGCCTGCCGCGCCTGTTCAATAACATTGGCGCCTGTATCTTCGGCTGTTTTTAATGTTTTGTATAACGAACTTTCAACCTCGCGCAGTTTCAATACTTCGCGCTCGGTAGCTTCTAATTTTATGCGAAGCTCTTTGTTTTCGTCATACATACGCTCCCACTCCTGCGAAAGTGTTTGCAGAAACGCATTGACTTCGTCCTGGTTGTATCCACGGAAGTTTTTTTCAAACGCCTTCTGGCGGATTTCTAAAGGTGTAATTTTCATGGTCTTTACCTTTTAAAAAGTTTAAAAAAATGACGCACCCGTGTGCGTGTTAACAGTTAAAAAAATAGCTGCCAGGCCGAAATACTGCGATCGTCACTGGCGCTTAAAAGTTGCGACTCAAACGATGTCCACAAAAGCCTGTTTACCGAAGTGCCGTGCCCGGCATGGCGCGCTTTGTCGATCACTTTCAACAGCCGTAGCGCCTCGGTGTCCCACACCTTGATGGACTTATCCATGCTACAAGTTACGAAATGTTTCGCATTCGGGCTAAATTCGAGGTGATTTATTGCATACATGTGCGCAATCACCTCGGCCGCCTGCGTATATCCGGCCTGAACATCCCATACTTTTAGCCGCGCATCGCGCGAACCGCTAAACAAATACTGCCCATCGGGCGAGTAGCGGAGCGTAAATACCGAGTTTTGATGTGCCCGGAACGCATACTTCAGCGCAAGGGTATCGACATCAAACACCCTGATAAAATGGTCGCTGTACCCAACGGCCACCTCGCCCCGGTTAGCGTGTATGGCAATCGTCCGGGCATTTTTTTCTGAATGTTTTTCCTTAGCCATCACCGAAACCTGTTCTGCATCCACCCGCATGATGCTGCCATCGCCACACGCCACAAACACCAAATTTTTGTACGATTGTATGTCGAAAATGGCAGCGGTTGTAATATGTAACGAAGCCGTTTCTTTTTTATTCTCCCAATCCAGAAAATGAATGCCATCGTAATTATGGCCTGCCAACAGCAAGTTGCTTTCGGTATGATAATGCAGGGCATATACCGAGTTGGGCAATTTTGCAATCAGTTCACCGGCTTCGGGATTTTGCATATCCCAGCGCACCACCATGCCATCGCCAGCACCGCTGAAAAAAACCGATGGCACACCCGAAGGCTGCAAGGCATATACGCTATCGCGATGCCCTGTAAAAGCGTGTATTTTTACAACGTTAACTTTGTGCACCTTTGTAAACGATTTTCGACAGATTTTTACAAAATTGACACATTAACAACGATTATCAATGCCCCTTGTAAAATTAGAACACCCTACCGAACACCGCGCCTGGGGTCTTTGGCATATTACCGAACCGGAGGCCGAGCTGCTTCCGCACATTGCGCCTTACGAAACAGTGCCCGAACACATTACGCACGAACAAAAGCGGTTAGAGTTTTGCGTTGGCCGACTGTTAGCGAAAACCCTGCTCGGAAAATTAGCCGTTCCGTTTGAAGGCATTGTTAAAGATGCTTTCGGAAAACCCTTTTTCAGGAACAATCCTTTTCAGTTGTCGCTCAGCCATTCGTATCCGTATGTTGCTGCATTAGTTGATAAACATACTTCGGCAGGTATTGATGTGGAACAAATCAAACCGAAGTTGCTGCGCATTGCCCCGCGTATTTTACATCCCACCGAATTGCTCGATGCCGGACTGCACGAAACAAAACATTGTATTTATTGGTGCGCGAAAGAAACCTTGGTAAAGGTTTATGGTAAAAAAGACCTGACCTTTGCCGAAAACCTGATTATTACGCCTTTTACGTTGCGCAATGAAGGTTCGATTACCGGCAAGATTATTGTAAATGATACCGAAACAACCGTACCCTTACAGTATGAAGTACACGATAATTTTGTAGTTGTTTTAAACAGTTGAGGTTATGAAAAGATTTGTGTTTGCGTTTTTATTTCTGCTGATTACTGCTGCAACATCCGCGCAACGTATTCAGGATTTTACGTTACCGGATGCCGTAACCGGGAAAAATGTTTCATTGACTGACTTCGCTGCCGCTCCGGTCGTTATGGTTATTTTCACAAGCAATACCTGCCCGTACGATAATTATTACACAGGCCGCATAAACGATCTCGCCACACAGTTCAATTCCAAAATTCCTGTGTTGCTAATCAATTCAGGCATTGACGATACCGAATCCCTTGCCCGCATGAAAGATTTTTCCGTGCAAAACAAATTTACTATTCCCTACTTAGCCGACAAAAATCAACAGGTGTTAACCATGTTCAATCCGCGAAAAAGTCCCGAAGCGTTTTTACTACAAAAAACCAACGGACAGTTTTCCATCGTGTATCGCGGTGCAATTGACGACAACCCGCAATCGGCAGGCGAAGCAAAAAATACGTACCTGAAAGATGCCGCCCTGAAACTGTTGGCAGGCGAAAAAATTGATGTTACCGACATACGCCCCGTGGGGTGCAGCATCCGGAAGATGAATTGATTGATTTGTTATTTAACGCTTTGATAAAACAAGACCTCTAAAGTATTAATGCCTTAGAGGTCTTGTTTTGTTATTGATCAAAAATAGAAATTTGTTCTACAAAGCCATGTTGCAAGTACCTATCTCGCCTTTAAAAGAAACTTCATAGGTGCTGCCATCCCCCTCAGCACTGAACGTAATGGTGTAGGTATTACCCGATTTGGAAACCGATATGTTTACACCCTCATTTATTCCATCAATATAATCCCAATCGCCATCGGTTACGGAATAGTAATATAAAGAAGCATCACTAACAGCTCCACCGGGTATCGTACTGTTGTTGCCTTCGCTTTGGAAATAGACATAAACCAATTTGCCCGTTCCGGAAAAATTACTGCCATTTTCTAAAAGACTAAGGCCTTCGGTAGCGATATACAGAGTGTGCGCTGTTGTTTCTTGGGCTGCAACAACCGCTGTTTTAGCGAGGCTTGCATCCCATGATTGGTGAAACGCCCCACTGATGGTGTGTGATGTGCCGTTTATTTTCAGGGTGTTGGCGGGCTTTTTGTCGTCATCGTTGTCACACGAAAACATAAAAACGGATAGTAGGGCGAAGGCCAGAAGCGTAATACGTGATGTGTTAGTGTTTTTCATTATTGAGTTTAGTTTGTGTTTTTATCGCGCAAATATAACACATACAAAAGAATACCGCTAATTGGCTTGTAATTGTCAAAGACCAACCTCCCGCTTACTTGCATGATTCGTATTTGACAACAATACATCATTCGCCTGTTTAATGTGCCGCACCTGGTGATAAATCATAAACCTGAACGTATCACCCAACCGCAACCGGATAAGGTTGGTAATACTGATGCTTGTTTTTACACGGCTTAGATCAACCGTGCGCGACTCGTTCAACAACTCAAGCAATTTGGTTTGCTGGCGGATAAACGTTTCCAACACCGACTTGTCCAACGCGCGGTTTATCGGGTTCATGTTTTTAAACGTTTTCATTTTATTCAGCTTTGCTTTCGGCAACATACTTTGTGCAAAATAATTGCCTAACCAACCGCTGTGAAATTCAGCATTGGGCTGCGGCTTGCCCGCCCGTATTCTGTTTTCGATTTCGGGTAAATAAAAATTTCCGTACAGGTTTAAATGCTCCAGGCATTCAAGCGCACTCCAGCTTGCCGGATGCTGGCGATAATTTAGTTCTGCATCCGTGCGGATTAGCAACGTTTCTGCAAACTGCCGGTGTTGTGTGACTAACATTGTAAGTTCGGTGAGCAATGCCTCGGTTTTCATTTCCGTTTTTTCTGCAAAGATTGAGCGTATTGCCGAACAAAACCTTGATCAAGATCAAGACTTTTTAACTCTCGACAGCGTTTCGGGTGTCATGCGCAAATAGTTGGCAATATGTTTTTTGGGAATTTGCTGAAACAACTGCGGACTGCGTTTCAGCACACGTTTATAGCGTTCGGCTGGCGAGTTAGTGAGCAAATCTTTCTCGCGCTCCATTTGTTGCAACACAAGGTCTTCCAGTATAGCGTTCCACCATTTTAAATTTGTTTCGCTGGCATGAATAAACTTTTCCACATCGGCTTTGCGTGCCATGTGCAGGGTTGATTTTTTGATAGCCTGAATAAAAAAATCAGATGGTCGGTCTGTCAAAAACGAATCTAACGCAACAATCATGTTGCCCGGATACCCAAACCTGACGATGCGCTCCTCCTCACCATCAAGCACAAAAATCCGCAAGCTCCCCTTCTCGATAAAATACACGTTGGTGTCGGTTGTTTTACCGGTTTTTAAAAACTCGTTGCGCTCAATGGTTATTGTTTTCTTAAACAAGGTGCTATCGAATAACGAATGGGTAAGGGGTGTGGGGTTCATGGAAAAAAACTGACCTGTTTGTGTTTAATGATCGTTGACCATCTATATTTTATTATTACCCGAAATCTTCCCTTATTTCTTCAAAGGATATAATCTTTGTGATTAGCTCGTTTTTCTGTGCATCGCTTATTTCTGCCATCTCATTAATAGTCTTTGCAATGACCTGAATATCTCTCTTGCTTTTAATAACAATGAATTTTACATCTTTTACTTCAAAATTTATAATTTTCGTTTTTAACTCTGTATTTAGTTCTTTTATTTTCTTTTTATTTCTCTTAGTAACTGCTGAAAAAACTGCTCGCTCTTCTAACAAAGGCGAGTATCTCCATTCCCGCTCATTATAGAAAACAATTTTCTCTTTAATTTTCTTCCCTCTCTGCCAATTGCCAGAGTAGGGCTTAATGTACTTGAAAGAGTCTATCATCTCCTGTCTAATCTTGTCCATTGATTCATCATCTTTTGTTCTTTTACGAAAACCCTTAACGGCTTTAATTAACCGATACACCCTTTTAGTTTGTTGTGATTCTTTATGCACATACATTACTGGCGAAACCCCGTTGCGAATTCCCCATTCTTTCGTAAGGCCGATTCCAAACTCTCCGAAATCTTTCCGGTGAACAGAATCGTTTGTTAATTGCATAATGGTTAAGTCGCAAAAACTTATCATTGGGATATACGTGAAACGATATTTGCTTCTTGAGGGGAGTATATTCTCAAAATGCTCATCGGAATACTGACAATAAAAGCCCCTGGAAGATAAAATCCCTTTCAGCCCTTTTATGCTTGTAAAATGGAATAAGGTATTTGCGCTAACAGCCATCTATCCTTTATTGAATTTGTGATAAAGATTAGCCACTGTGGATTTGTATATATTGGTAGCCTTTTCAAAATCCTGATGTTCTATTGCGCTACACGCTGATTTTATTTGAAGAAATATATCTGCAAAAATTATTTTCTTTTCATTATCTGCTTCAAGTGACTTTACAATCGCAGGAGCTACTTCATAATATTTATTCACCATTTGTTTGCCTTGGTCTGACTTCAAAAGATAAGTATCCCTGAAATGGCGAAGTGTTTGCAACTCGTAACAATCATCTTTCAACCCGTAATACTTTACACAAGCAGTTGTAATAAAACAGTTGCTTTCTTCCTCACGGTTTCTTGGGTTAATAACGGCTTTAATTCCACCGGTTGGATAATAAACAGTAATGGTTATACTTTTATTCAATGCAACATCTCTTGCATACAAGTATGCCTCTCTTTGAGTGGCAAAATATCTTCCCTTGCTTGCCCCGTCTCTTTTGGCAAGCCATTTACCACCAGTTTTGTAAACCCTTATTGTGTTTGCCATTACTTTAAGTTTTTATTCCTTACTGTACCACTAACTCCCGAATATACATATTCCCTCTTACACGAACATTAGAAAGGTTTGTCTATGAAATCAAACTCCCAAATCCGAGCCATCAGCAATGATGAGAAAGAGTTCTTTCACTTCTTCAGCTTTGGCGTGTTCGCCCATTTTATCGAACGACATGATGAGGTTGCGGAATACCCTGCGGATGATCTCTAAATTAGCACACGGCTCGAAAAACGAGTTTTGCGGTGTTAACCGCAGTTCGTGAATGTAGTTCTCAATATCCTGACGGGTAAAAATCAAACCCTTGTTAAAAGCATTAATGTAAAACCGGTTTTGCGGATCGTTGTAGGTAACAATAAACAGGTTGGGAAGGTTAACACCCTCGATAGGCATTTTCAATTTTTGTGCCACAAGCATATAAATAATGCACAACGTAATAGGGTTGCCTTTGCGGGTTTCGAGCACTATGTTGATCATGGAGTTGCCGGGCGAATGAAAATTTTTAGTGTTGGCGCCAAATTTCAGTTTGTTAAACAACACGCTGTTGAGGATTTTTACCTGATCGTACGGGTGCAGGTCGGGCTTAAATTCAAGCCAGGTATCGTAATAAATCTGTTCGAGTTCCTGTTTAAGTTTCGTCAGTTCCAGGTCGGGGTACTGGTACGTGGCCACCAACCACAAGCCGGTTAACAAATCCTGGTCGGCACTTTCGTACCATTCACGGATGCGGCCTTTCAGCAGTTCATACTGTAAATCATGGATAAGTTCTTCAATTCTGCGCTGCACATTGGGGTTAAAATTGTTTTCCCATTCATGCTCCAGAAACGGGATAATTTCTTTACCCAGCGAACGGATTTTATCAACGATTTGCGAAACGATGTCATCGTCCTGATCGTCTAATAACGATACCAATGCTTTTAACTCACGATCGTTTAATTTATGCTCACTCATTCGCTACCTTATTCCCTCAAAAATAATCAAGTCTGGATAACTCCCACATTAAATTTATCGACAGGCGCGTGATTGGCCGCTTCAATGCCCATCGAAATTACCGTGCGGGTATAGAGCGGATCGATTACACCATCAACCCACAAGCGCGAGGCGGCATAGTACGGACTCAGTTGCTCGTTATATCGGTCGGTGATGTCTTTCAGCAAGGCGTTCTCTTCTTCACGGGTAATGGTTTTGCCCTGTGCTTTCAACGAAGCCACACGGATCTGCAACAGCGTTTTGGCAGCCGATGCCCCGCTCATCACAGCAATTTGTGCCGATGGCCACGCATAAATCAACCGGGGATCGTACGCTTTACCACACATGGCATAATTGCCAGCCCCGTACGAGTTGCCAATCATAAACGTAAACTTGGGCACGGTAGAATTGGCCATGGCATTCACCATTTTGGCTCCGTCTTTAATGATGCCACCATGCTCGGCTTTACTGCCTACCATAAAGCCGCTTACATCTTGTAAGAACACCAACGGAATTTTTCGCTGGTTGCAGTTCATGATAAACCGCGCAGCTTTGTCGGCCGAGTCGGAATAGATAACGCCACCCATCTGCATTTCGCCTTTTTTGCTTTTCACCACTTTGCGTTGGTTGGCTACAATGCCCACCGCCCAGCCATCGATGCGGGCTGTACCGCAGATCAGGGTTTTTCCATAAAGCGGTTTGTATTCATCAAAGGCAGAGTTATCGACTAATCGTTTAATGATTTCGAGTGTATCGTACGGCTTGGCGCGATCGGCAGGCAGTAATCCGTAAATTTCTTTCGGATCTTCTTGTGGTGCTGCGGGTGTTGTGCGGTCGAACGCGGCTTTTTCGGAATGCCCTATTTTATCAAACAACGAACGGATGTAATCCAGGCATGCTTCATCATTCGGAAATTTGTTATCGGTAACACCCGATATTTCGCAATGCGTTGTAGCACCACCTAAAGTTTCGTTGTCGATGTCTTCACCGATGGCAGCTTTTACCAGGTATGATCCGGCTAAAAAAATAGAACCGGTTTTATCAACGATCATCGCCTCGTCTGACATGATGGGCAAATACGCACCACCGGCTACGCAACTTCCCATGATGGCGGCAATCTGCACAATACCCATAGCCGACATTTTTGCGTTGTTCCGGAACTGACGGCCAAAGTGTTCTTTGTCGGGAAAAATTTCATCCTGCATAGGCAGAAACACACCGGCACTATCTACTAAATAAACAACAGGCAACCGGTTTTCGATAGCAATCTCTTGCGCGCGCAGGTTTTTTTTCGCGGTGATGGGAAACCACGCCCCGGCTTTTACAGTGGCATCGTTCGCCACCACAACACACTGCCGTCCGTGAATGTACCCGATACCTGTAACCACACCGCCCGAAGGGCATCCGCCTACTTCGGCATACATGCCATCACCGGCAAACAATCCGATTTCTAAAAACTCCGACTGCTTATCCAACAAATACGCAATGCGCTCGCGTGCTGTAAGCTTTCCTTTCTGATGTTGCTCGCTTATTTTCTTTTCGCCTCCGCCCAGCTTTGTCTTTTTTTCTTTTGTACGGAGCAACGAAACCGATTGCTTGTTCTGATCTTCGTTTTTATTGAATTCCAAATCCTTATCTGACATGGCAGTTGGGGTTGGTTTGATGAGCATTATTTTTTCTCATTGCGCTGGCGCTCCAAATCGCGTTGTATTTTTTCGCGCTTCTTGCCTAAGGGGGCAAAGAAATGATTGGGGTTTTCGTTGAGGTGTTTGGCGAGAGCATCGAGGTTAACAAGCAATGCGTTTAAGTTAACATACACGCTGTCTTCGTTCATCAGCTTACCGAGCGTATTATCGGTTTTTGAAAACTTACCGGCCGCTGCATCTAATTTAGCCAGTGCAGTTTTCGCCTGATGGATGGTCGATTGTATTTCGAGGTTCTTTAACGAATCGGAAAAAGTTTGCAAGTTGGTAAGCGTGGGCTTGAGTTCGGCCAGCGTATTGTTCAGGTTTACGGTAACGGTTTTAATGTTCCCGGCCAGGGCATCAACCTGACGGCCTGTGTTCGTTAATGTATTGTTTAATACCACCGGGGTTTTCTTAAACTCATCAAAGATCACATCTAACTTAGCCGAGTTGGCGGCTAAGTTATCTAAAATAGTGTTGAGCTTGCGCAGGGTTCCTTCTAAGTTATCGGCTACGGGCGCGGCATTCTCGGCCAGAAAATCGGCAATGCCTTTGGCTACCAGCGACCGCAATGTATCTTTCGATTTCAGCGGATTGCTGATATGCCCCACGTTCAGTTGAATGTATTTGGTGCCAAGAATATCGCCATTGAGTATGGCTACGGTAGAGTCGCCCAGTACAATATCGGAACTGATTTCCAGTTCGACCAATACCCGGTTTTTACGTTGCTGAAACTGTATGTTACTGACACGCCCCACGGCATACCCGTTAATATAAACCTGGTTAGAGGGCATGAGCTTGTCCACATTGGCATATACAGCGTAGTATTTATTGGTGGACGAAAAAAAATCGATGCCTTTCAGAAAATTGAACCCAAGGTAAAGCAACACGATAGACGCCACCATGAACAAGCCAACTTTTACTTCTTTCGATACCTTCATGTTGCTGCGCTAACGTTTAAACATCTAATGTATGGATTCTACTTCACTTTTATACTCTTTAAAAGCACGATAAATACCGGAAGCGATTAAATCCTGTCCTTCGGTTGTTCCTAAAAATTTTTCTTCGGTGGCGTTGCTCAAAAAACCGGCCTCGACCAATACGCTGGGGGTTGCTGTTTTATACAATACCACAAACCCCGCCTGTTTCACGCCACGGCTATGGCGACCGGCTTTGTGTTTAAACTGCCTTTCAATTTTATCGGCAAACTTCAAGCTGTTTTCGAGATAGGCGTTTTGCATAAGCGAAAACATGATGTACGACTCAGGGCTGTTATCGAACCCCTCATACTTTTCCTCGTAATTATCTTCGTGCATAATTACCGAGTTCTCGCGCTTGGCAACGGCTAAGTTTTCTTCTGACTTGTGCAGCCCCATCACCCAGGTTTCTGTTCCATACGTTTGCGGGTTCGAGATGGCATTGGCATGAATGGAAATAAACAAATCGGCTTTATTGCGGTTAGCAATCGCTGCCCGCTCGGCCAGTTCAATAAACTTATCGGTTTTACGGGTATAAACAACTTTTACGTTGGGTACGTTTTTTTCGATGTATTCGCCCACCTTTAGGGCAATGTTAAGCACTACATCTTTTTCTTTGAATACCTTGCCCACCGTGCCGGGGTCTTTCCCGCCATGACCGGCATCGATTACCACGGTACGGATTTTAAAATCGGTTGGAAACGGAAAAAACGGCAAGGCAACTAGTGCTGATGATTTCTGAATAAATTCTCTTCGCTTCATATCTCATTAATTTTGGGCACAGCCTTAAAAATTAGCAAGGTTCTTGCTAAAAACAGCTCTGTTGATCCAATATTCCCGGATGTGCGTACGATGTTCAGTGTATTTAGAATAACTTTGCCCAAAGTTGTGAATTTTTCACTAAAAGCTAAGCATCTGCGACCCAACTCCCGAAACGTGCGGCCTGTTTTATTCATTTTTTTTGTGGTTTTGTTCGCCTCGCGTGCCTTCGGGATTCAAGCTCAAACCCGGCCTGAGCGGGCGGTAACCGCTCCCCTCATCCAGTCGCAGGCCGACACCTTAAAAAATATGGCCACGCTGCCTGCCGCAGATACCCTGAAACCGGCAGCCGATAGTTTAAAAAAATTGCCCAAAAGCGATATTGAAACAACTATCAATTATAAGGCCAACGATTCTATTTCCACCAGTGTTGACGGGCAGATCGTTAAACTTTTTGGCGCAGCCAAGATTGTATATGGTAAGATTGAACTGGAAGCCGAAGAAATAACCATCGATTATAAAAATCACACCATGACCGCCAACGGCAGACGCGACTCGTTAGGCAGGCGTGTGGGGTTTCCGGTGTTTAAAGATGCCGGGCAGGTATATGAGATGAAAGACATCACCTACAACTTTAAAACCGGCCGCGCCCGCATTACCGAAGTAGTAACCGAACAAAGCGAGGGTTTTTTGCATGGCGAAACGGTTTTTAAAAATGAAAAAGGTGAGTTGCTAAGTCTGCGCAACAGCTATACAACCTGTAACCTCGAACATCCGCACTTTCGCATCCGGTCCACCAAAACAAAAGCCATACCTGACGACAAAATAGTTTCGGGGCCATTTTATATGGAGTTCAACGATATTCCTTTACCCATTGGTTTTCTTTTCGGGATGTTTCCCGCCCAACGCGAAAGCAAATCGGGAATAATCGTTCCATCGTATGGTGAAGAACGCAGGCGCGGATTTAACCTGAGGCGTGGCGGTTATTATTTCGACATCAGCGATTATGTTAAACTTGCCCTTACGGCCGATATTTATTCAAAAGGCGGGCACGCCCTGTATGTACAGTCGCCATACATTAAACGGTATAAGTACAACGGTAACTTCAATTTCAGCTACTCGAAAAATACAGTAAACGATAAAATTGAAGACGAAAGCGAACAAAAAGATTACAGCCTGAGCTGGACACACACACCACAATCGAAAGGCCCCGGTCGTTTCTCGGCCTCGGTAAACATGGCTACCTCTACCTACAACCGTAACAACAACCTTACCTACCTGTACAGCAACCCAATGGATGCTACTTCGCTGAGCAACATTACCGCCAAGATGAGCTCGAATATTTCGTACAGTCAAAAATTACGAAACACTCCTTTTAGTCTTGGGTTGAATATCAGCCATAGTCAGGATTTAAAAACCAACCAGGTAGATATGCAGTTGCCTAACCTTACGGTGAACATGCAAAACCTTTATCCTTTTCAGCGGAAAGACGGAACAACCACCGTACTCGATAATTTTTCTGTCGGTTATGCGATGGTGGCCAGTAACAGGCTAACCAACAACTTAGGCACGCGCACCGTTACCGATGGCGAAACCACCAAACAAGAACCCAACATTGTACCATTTAACCTCAATAACTTTGGTTCGTTGTTTGAAAACGGTAAAAAGGGCATTCGCCATTCCATACCCATCGGGTATTCGTTTAAGGCATTGCGGTTTTTTACCGTATCACCTTCATTTAACTTTGAAGAGAAATGGTATTTTGAAAAGCTCAACTGGAAGTACGATATGGTAAACGGTTCGCCATCGTTAATCCAGGCCGATACCATCCACCAGTTTAACCGCATATCAAACTATTCGGTCAGCACGGCTTTAAACACCCGCCTGTATGGGATGTACTTGTTTAAAAAAGGTAATGTGAAGGCGATCCGTCACGTCATCAACCCCAATGTTTCGTTTAGCTATACACCTGATTTCTCTAAAAACGATAATTACTTTCAGGCTATCGAACAAAACGGAAAAACCATTTACAAATCGCGGCACGAAGGGTTTGTATATGGAGGATCAAACACGGGCCGTTCGGGTTCCATCGGCTTTGGGTTAGGCAATACGTTAGAAATGAAAGTGAAAAACGAGAAAGACTCTGTTTCACGGAAAGTGAGCCTGTTGAATAACTTATCCATCAGTTCATCGTACAACTTAGTGGCCGATTCGTTTAACCTCGCCAACTTTGGCATGGCGGCCAGCACCAACATCTTAAACGGATTGTTCGCCCTGAGTATAAGCGCCACACTCGATCCCTACCACTACCGGCAATTAACCGATGATGTAAACCGGAAGTACGAACGGAGGGTAAACGAATATGCCTGGAAACACGGAGGTATCGGACGCATTACTAACGCTTCGGTAGCGATTAACACTAACCTCAATCCGCAGGCGCGTAAAAATGAGCAATCGAGCCGCGATAAGATTACAAACTCCAACCTGCCCGAACAGGACAAGCAACAGATGTTAAACGACCCCAACTCGTACATCGATTTTGATGTGCCCTGGAGTTTGCGTATCAATTATAGTTTAGCTTATTCGCGACCGACACGGCAGGTTACCACCCTCAATCCTTACAACATTACGCAAGCCTTTCAATTTTCGGGCGATCTTGCCCTCTCAAAAGCCTGGAAAATTAATTTCAGTTCGGGGTATCATTTTGAAGAGAAAAAATTCACGCAAACCAGCATTAGTCTTACCCGCGATTTACATTGCTGGACTGCCTCGTTAAACTGGATTCCGTTCGGGTACTATACATCGTATAATTTCACTATTCGTGTAAAAGCCTCTGTACTGCAGGATTTAAAAATGGAGCGCAGAAAGCCTCCGTTTGATCAATTATAATAATATTACGGAATGCCGGTTACAGCCTCCGCTTTTCGTTTTACGTTCAAATGAAACTCGGTAATGGCACGGGTATGAAATACCGGGTATAATAATTTATCGCGCAACCATGAACCACTCGTGTACCAGGTTTCGTGCAGCACCTCGGTTTGTGTATCGCTGATCTTTTTTAACTGGATGAGTTGCGTGCCAACCGATGCCCCGTTTTGTACATAACAGATTTTAATGTGCTTTTTATCGTCAAACACCCCGGTAACCTCATGCCCTACGGCTAAGTGCGCAATGTTTGCAAACAAGTTCAGATTTAAGAAAAGAAGCTGGCCGGCTTCAATTCCTGCGTACGCATCGTCTGGAAAAGTGAGTTGTTTTTTTGAGCGGCTGTACATTACTCCAAACGAAACCATGCGGCCATTCCACGTATCAGCAGGCGGAATAGTCTTATAGGTTTGCCACACTTTTTCGATGGAGGCACTTATCAGAAAAGTTTTGATGTGCTTGTGGTACTTTTTCCCGTCAGCCGGATGGTAACAATAAGAAACTAATTTCGACAGATCGCTAAGTGTGTGTAAACCATTTTTAGCAAATAGTTTACGAACACTCTTTTTTTTGATCTGTGAAAAATCGATGGCGTTGGGTGTGCTTACTTCAGCCATCCTTCAACTTCTTCCATGGTAGGGTTCTGCACATTTTCGAGCTTTAATTTTTTGCGCAGTCCGCACACATCGTTAAACAATTTCGATGCCTTGTATGATTTTAATTGTTCTACCGACTGAATGCCCATCTTTTGCAGTATCGGGAACAAATCCGTGCGAATGCCTAATTGTTCGGCATCTTTTTCGGTAAAGCCTCCGCCCTGTTTTTCAGGTTTCATTTGCGGAAAAAACAATACATCCTGAATAGACGGTGAGTTAGTCATGATCATCGACAGGCGGTCGATACCAATACCCAAGCCTGCCGTGGGCGGCATACCAAACTCAAGCGCCCGTAAGAAATCCTCATCTAACGTCATGGCTTCTTCATCGCCACGTTTGCCTAATTCAAGCTGTTCTTCAAAGCGCTTGCGCTGATCGATCGGGTCGTTCAACTCCGAGAAAGCATTACAGATTTCTTTTCCATTACAAATCGCCTCGAAACGTTCAACCAAACCGGGTTTGGTACGGTGTTTTTTCGCCAATGGCGACATCTCTAACGGATAATCGGTAATGAATGTTGGTTGAATCAGCAGCGGTTCACACTTCTCACCAAAAATCGCATCAATCAGTTTGCCTTTACCCATTGTATTATCAACCGGCACATTCAGTTTCGTACAGGTTTCACGCAGGGCGGCTTCGTCCATTTCTGAAATATCGATTCCGGTAAAGTGCTGGATAGCTTCAAACATAGTAAACCGCTTCCACGGACGTTTGAAGTCGATGGTGTTGTTACCTACCTGTACAGCGGTTGTACCGTGTAAGTCAAGCGCAGCCTTTTCAATCATCTCTTCTACCAAATCCATCATCCAGTAATAATCTTTGTACGCAACGTACAATTCAATCTGGGTGAACTCAGGATTGTGAAAACGCGACATGCCTTCGTTACGAAAATCTTTCGAGAATTCGTACACGCCTGCGTAACCTCCTACAATTAAACGCTTTAAGTACAACTCATTAGCAATACGCAAATACAACGTCATGTCTAACGTATTGTGATGCGTTTTGAATGGTTTTGCAGCCGCACCGCCATACAGAGGTTGAAGGATTGGGGTTTCAACTTCGAGATACGCTTTGTCGTTCAAATACGTGCGCATCGAGTTCACTAATTTTGTACGCTTGATAAAAGTGTCACGCACTTCGGGGTTCACAATCATATCCACATACCGCATACGATACCGTTGTTCGGGATCGTTAAAGGCATCGTGTTTATGTGCAACGCCTTGCTCATCGGTTGTTTCTTTTACAATCGGCAATGGGCGCAACGATTTTGAAAGGACTTTAAAATCGGTAACGTGAATGGAAATTTCACCGGTTTGCGTGGTAAACCCGTAACCTTTCACGCCAATAATATCGCCTATGTCTAACAACTTTTTAAAGACAACATTGTACAGGGTTTTATCTTCCGTAGGGCAAAGATCATCTCTACGGAAATACAATTGAATGCGACCGGTTTCGTCCTGTAATTCGGCAAACGAAGCCGAGCCCATAATTCTGCGGCTCATAATGCGGCCGGCTATGGAAATCTGGCGGTAATCGCTTTTCTGGCGTTCGTAGTTTTCGAGGATTTCGGCTGTAGAGGCGTTGACTTCAAAAAGCTCAGCCGGATAGGGGTTAATGCCTATTTTTTCAAGCTCTTCTTTGGCCTGTCTGCGTACGATTTCCTGCTCGGTTAATGACATAGTGTTAATTACTTCTTGTTAATATTTCTGATACCTGATTTTTTAGTTCAGGTAACTGATGATGTATAATTTCCCAAATCTCTTCCGCATCAACACCAAAATAGTTGTGCGCTATAATATTTCTAAATGCTTTAATCTTTGCCCAGGGTACAGTTGATTCACGATGTTTGAAATTGGGACTTAATTTTGCTACCGACTCACCTATTACAACAAAGTTCATCAGTACGGCATCAAACGAAACCTCATCATCGTAAAACTCATCAGCATTTTTAAAATTGCTTGTAAAGCGGGCAATTTTCTTTACTGAGTCAAGAACTGCTTCGAGATTAGACCTATCCTTTTCAGACAAAGATGGCATCTTTAAGAATTCTGTTTTTGTAATAGGGTTTCAGGTACTTCTCGCGACAAACATCTACCCTTCTGCCAAACTGTTTTTGAACGGATGCCTTAAGCCGATCTTTACGATCAGTCAAATTGATAGTGCCTGGTTTAAATTCAACAATCAGGTCAATATCGCTTTGCTCTGTAACCTCGCCTCGCGAAAAAGACCCTATCAAACCAACCTTCTCCAGACCAAATTCCCGCTCGAAAACAGTCTTATTTTGCTTCAAATACGATAAAATATCATTTTTTGTCACAATCATTCCGCAAAAATAAGAGAATAGGGTTCAATTCCCTATGCCTTTTTGCGCCTCCTCAGCTCTTTGCGGATAAGGGTTAGTTCGCGGCTGCTTTGTCCGGCTACGGATGTGTTTTCAGAAGCCCTGCGTAACAAATAAGGCATCACCGATTTCACCGGCCCGTACGGAACATATTTGGCTACGTTGTAACCGGCTTTGGCAAGGTTAAACGAGATGTGATCGCTCATGCCGTAAAGCTGGGCAAACCAAAAGCGTTTGTCGGTATGGCCGATACCGTGCTTGTCCATGAGTTGCGCTAAAAGCTGGTTGCTGTAATCGTTGTGCGATCCGCACATTACCGACACCCGGTCGCGTTCGGCCACGCAAAACTCAATTGCTTCGTTAAAGGCATTATCGCTGGCTTCTTTTGTAGGTTGTATCGGGCTTTCATACCCCATCTTTTCTGCCCGCTCACGCTCCTTTTCCATGTAAGCGCCACGGACAAGCTTTGCCCCTACATAATAATTTTTTTGCTTTCCTTTTTCGCAGGCATCTTTCAGGTTTTGCAACGAGGCCGTACGGTACAGTTGGTAGGTGTTGAACACAATGGTTTCGGTACGGTTATATTTTTCCATCATAGCGTATGCCATAGCATCAACGGGATCTTGTATCCACGTTTCTTCGGCATCGATCAATAAAGGCACATGGCATTCGGCTGCTTTGGCACAGATACGGTTAACGCGCTCTTTAATTTTTTCGTAGGCGGCCGTTTCGGCAGGCGTAAGCTGTTGCCCGGCCTGAACCTTTTCTAACAAGGCAAGCGAAGCAATACCCGTTACTTTAAATACGCTAAACGGTATGCCTTTGGACTGGCTTGCTTTTTCGATGGTACGGATGGTTTCGGAGGTTGTTCGTTCAAAGCCCTCTTCCGTTTCGCCTCCTTCTACCGAATAGTCGAGAATAGTTCCCACACCGTACTGGCTCAGCCGCTGAATGGTTTTACCCGTTTCTTCGATGGTTTCGCCTCCGCAGAAATGATCAAATGCTGTGGACTTGATCAGGCCGGTTACCGGAAGCCGCAATGTCAGGGCACCCCTGACCGAGCCGGTTGCTAATTTTGAAACCACCGGGTTGCTCACCAGCGAGAAAATGAAATTTGCTTTTTTTAATTCACCGTCCGATTTGTAGGAAAATGCTACTGCGGTATCATCGAAAGAGATCATATAAGGCTAAAATAAGTTTTCAGGATTGGATGCTAACAAGCATTCGGGTGCCAATATAGTATGGCAGTAACCTATCTCATAACCTCCGGGTATTTAAATTAAACCGTTTATCCCCGCTCTTTGCAAAAGGGTATGCCGTGTATTTCTTACCTTTCGGATTCGCACGTATGATCGCTGAAAACATCATCCTCACACAAGAACCTGAACAGGAGCTTACCGGCTTTTTAACCCGGAAAAACTACTCCCGTATATTAGTATTGGCCGATGAACACACGGCAAACTTTTGCTACCCCCTCTTGGCCGGGGCGCTTCCCGCACACACCCTGATAACCGTTAACCCTGGCGAAGAAAATAAAATACTCAACACGTGTTCAATTATCTGGCAGGCCATGACCGATGCTCAATTAGACCGCCATGCCGTAATGCTCGTATTGGGCGGGGGGGTATTAGGCGATATGGGCGGATTTTGTGCCGCCACTTATAAACGTGGTATCGACTTTATCCTGATCCCCACCACACTATTAGCTCAGGCCGATGCCAGCATAGGCGGTAAATTAGGTATTGACTTCAATCACTATAAAAACCACATCGGGGTATTTCAACAACCCGCTCTTACCCTATTATATACCGGCTTTTTAAAAACATTGCCCGAGGCCGAACTCCGTTCGGGTTTTGCCGAGGTTATTAAACATGCCCTGATTGCCGATAAAAACCTCTGGGATATTATCCGTACCAAACCGTTAGCCGAACAGAACTGGGATGTACTCCTCCACCAATCGGCCTCTTTTAAATATTCGGTTATTCAGCAAGACCCTTACGAAAAGGGCTTGCGTAAAATCTTAAATGCCGGGCACACCATCGGGCATGCCATCGAAAGTTTTTTCCTGACCAACAACACTGCCATAACCCACGGGGAAGCCGTGGCGGCCGGTTTGGTTGCCGAAGCGTTTATTGCCGTACAAAAGGGGTTGCTGACCCGGCCTGAACTCGTCCAGATTACTGACTACATACTGAATGTGTTCGGGAAATTAACGCTGGAGGAAAGCACCCTGCCTGCATTAGCATTGTTATGCCAGCAAGACAAGAAAAATAAGGGCAAGCAAATTCTCAGCGCTCTTCTGCAAGGAATTGGAAAAGCGCAATGGGATGTGGAGGTTAGCCTAAACGAAATTGTAGAAGCATTGCAATACTACCGGTCGTGTTAAGCATAATAATCGGCCTCCGATTCTTCAACTTTCTTAACTTCAGGCTTACGCAGCGAAAGGTTCAGGCTGCGGGCACCCTGGCGCACCATTTTTTTTGTTTTCTGTCTGCGGCTTCCGGTTAACAACCATGTGGCCAGCAACGCTCCCGAGGCCAGCCCAACACCAATCCATATTTTTCTTGTTGTACTCATAAAACAAATAACTCTAATTTACCTATAATTGTTTCCTTGCAGTCGATAAAAAATAGATTAATTTTTCATTACCTCATCCTAACATACGATAGTTTTGAACAACACTATATCCTTACAAAAGAAAAACAACATCAACGGGCGCGTGGTTAACCTCCCGTCATCAAAAAGCATCAGCAACCGCGCACTCATTATAAATGCCTTAGCCGGAAACACAGGTAAACTTCACAACCTGTCTGACGCCAACGATACCCAACTCATGCTGCGGCTCATTACATCGGCCAACCCCGTGTTAGACGTAGAAGATGCCGGAACTACCATGCGCTTTTTAACAGCCTCTCACGCCATCAGCGGACAAAACAAAACCATCACCGGAACTGCACGTATGCAGCAACGCCCTATTAAAATATTAGTAGATGCCCTTCGTACCATCGGAGCCGAAATCGAATATGCCGGACAGGAAGGTTACCCGCCCGTTATCGTTAAAAATTTTAAAGGCCAGCAAAACCAACAGGTGATTATACGCGGTGATGTGAGTAGCCAATACATTTCGGCTTTGATGATGATAGCCCCTGCCCTGCCCAACGGATTACACATTTTATTTGAAGGCGCTGTAACCAGCAAGCCTTATATTGAGATGACGGCCGCACTCATGCGCCAGTTTGGCGCACACGTTGACTTTACGGATACTGGTATCAACATCCCGGACCAACAATACCGTTCTACCGGTATCACGGTCGAATCAGATTGGTCGGCTGCCAGCTACTGGTTTGCTTTTACGGCTTTGGCCGAACAAGCTGAAATTACATTACCCAACATTACGCTGGCATCCATACAGGGCGACAGGGTGATTGTTGACATCATGGATCGTTTGGGTGTACAGGCTACATTAAAAAACAACAACGACCTGGTATTAACTAAAAAAGAATCTGCCGCTGCGTTAGTTTGGGATTTTACGGACTGCCCCGACCTCGCACAAACCGTTGCCGTAGTATGTGCGGCCAAAGGTATTACCGGAACCTTTACCGGGTTAGACAGCTTACGCATAAAAGAAACCGACCGCATCAAGGCTCTGCAAAACGAGCTGGCTAAGATTGGAGCATCGTTTACCGAAGCAAACGGAAAATGGATTTTAACACCCGCATCAACAGCCATTCCCGATAATCTTTTTTTTAACACCTATTTGGATCACCGTATGGCGATGGCCTTTGCGCCTTTAGCAACGAAGGCCAACATCATTATTGAAGACCCGGCCGTTACACGTAAATCATACCCAAAGTTTTGGAATGATGTTGAACTTGTCGGGATTGCAACAATGTAATGACAATAAAAAGATGAGAATACTCAAACTCATATTAATACTGTTTGCTTATTTAGCATTAGTGAGTTGCCAAAGAAGCAAGAGTTCCGTTAATTCTAATAATGACAGCAATGCACTCTCAGTCAGCGTTGAACATTCAGACTTTGACTCAGAATATGAAAAATTGAAATCTTCATTCGTAGTATCCAATGACAAGCGAGATAATTATAATCTTCTAAATAATCGAAGGACAAAAGAATATATTGATTCAATCTTGACTGAAGAATTTAAAGAGAGGGAATTTATTGTAATCATTATTCACACAGGCTCAAGCATCTTAAACGACACAGTTAAACTATCTTGGAATAAGACAGGCAGGCTTGATACCAAAGAGGACACTATACTGTATAACACCAGACTTTTTTGGAGAGCGGGGAATAAGACAATAAAAATTCTAAAAAGCGACATTAAAGGTAATTTTCAATTATCAGCAAACAAAAAGCCCCTTATTACATTTGACATACCAAAACATTACAATTATATCTATATTGGGAGAGTCTGGTGGTCACCAGCATTTATAATTGAATACCGCTACACACCACCTTTTATTGCAGGTTAATGCACACAACACTAAGTTTGTTTAATAACGACACGTCAGATAGCATCAACACAACTGTTGCCTGAGTGTTCTAACGTAAGAGGCGAAGTGTAACAGCCGGCTTCCGTACCACGAAAACATTTCACCATCTACTAAAAGAATCTTAGCATTGGAGGCTACCTGCCGGAGTTCAGCAATGTGCTTCTCTTTAAACGGGTAAGGTTCTGAAGAAAGTAAAATCAATTCAGGGTTTAACGTTTGGATATTTTCTGAAGACAGTTCAGGATAACGAGGGCTGTCTGCCAAACAATTCTGCAATCCGGCAAGCAGCATCATTTCATGAATAAAAGTGCCCGAAGCCGCAGCCATCCAGGGGTTTTTCCAGATGAGGTACAAACTGCGCAGGGGCGGCAGAGGCTGATAGGTTTTGAATGCGTTGCTGATTGTTTCTGTAATATGTGATGATTTTTTGGATTGATCTGTTAAGATGCCTACCTCGTTAATCATCGCTAACGCATCCTGAATGGTTACAATATCGCTTATCCATACAGGATAATCACGCGCTAAAATTTCAATACCCTCCCGGTAGTTCTCTTCTTTGTTACCGATAATCAGGTCGGGGTTTAACGACCGGATAACATCAAAATCAAACTTCTTTGTACCGCCAACAATCGTTTTTGTTTTACGCCAGTGTTCAGGATGTACGCAGAATTTTGTAATGCCTACAATGCGATTGTCAAGACCAAGATCATATAACAATTCGGTTTGCGAGGGTACGAGTGAAACAATCCGCTGAGGCGGAAAAGAAATCCCGATAGGATTTCCCAACTGATCGATAAACTCTTTGATTGGCATCTAAATGAAAATGAGGCTATCTCAAAAGTCAACATAATAAACCACGTCACATCGAACGCAGTGAGATGTCCCGATTTTGAGCGCTAATTGACGGGATGTCTCACTGCGTTCGACATGACGCTACACTTTCGAGACAGCTCATTCTATTCGTATTGATCTGTTATTTTATATACCGGTAATCGTGGCCTGGCTTTACCTGCAACAGCACTTCGTATATCAGCCTGATTACGTTTTCAACATCTTCTTTGTGTACTGTTTCCACCGTAGTGTGCATATACTTTAACGGCAACGAAATCAAAGCCGAAGCTACGCCTTCTGCCGAATACGCAAACGAATCGGTATCGGTGCCGGTCGAACGACTTACTGCCTGACGCTGGAAAGGGATTTTTTTCTTCTCGGCTACGCTGATAATTTCTTTCAACACGTTGTTTTGCACGGCAGGGCCGTAACACACTACCGGGCCTGACCCGCATTTTAAATTACCGCTTTCTTTTTTATTATACACCGGTGATTGCGTATCGTGGGTAACATCGGTACAGATAGCCAGATCGGGCTTTAATCTGCGTGAAATCATTTCGGCACCACGCAGCCCGATCTCTTCCTGCACCGCATTAACAATGTATAAACAGAATGGAAGTTTCTTTTTGTTTTCGTGCAGTCTGCGGGCAACTTCGGCAATCATAAAACCACCCATACGGTTGTCTAATGCCCGGCCGGTAAGGTAATTTTTGTTCAGCTCCATCAGTTCATCTACAAACGTGGCTACCGTGCCCACGTGCACGCCCATCGCTTCCACTTCTTTTTTCGACTCGGCACCAATGTCAATAAAAATATTTTTTAATGAAGGCGCTTCTTCTTTACCTGCATCGCGCACGTGAATGGCTGGCCAGCCAAACACACCTTTCACGATGCCTTTATCGCCTTGTAAATTAACACGCATCGATGGTGCGATCTGGTGATCGGAACCTCCGTTTCTGCGCACATAAATGTAGCCATCATCGGTAATGTAGTTCACGAACCATGAAATTTCATCGGCATGTGCTTCGATCACCACCTTGTATTTTCCTTTCGGGTTGATCACGCCTACGGCCGTGCCATACACGTCCACCATGTACTCGTCAATGTACGGTTTCAGGTAATCGAGCCATAACTGCTGACCGGAATGTTCAAAACCTGTTGGGGAAGCATTGTTGAGATACTCAAACAGGAAACTTTTGCTTTTCTTATCCATATAACTCAAGATTTAATCTCTAAAATTAAGTATCTTAGTGGCAATTTAAAATCTGATGAATGCACTTTTAAAAAATAAATTACCAGAAGTAATTGATGTCCTCAAAAAAAACCGTGTAAAAAAAGCCTATGCCTTTGGAAGTGTTACCCATGGCAAGTTTAACCCGGAAAGTGATGTGGATATATTAATTGCATTTGAAGACGGGCTTGACCCCATTGAATACGGTGACAATTATTTTAAAATACTGTATTCACTTCAGGATATTCTGAGCCGAAGTGTGGATTTGGTTACCGAGCGAAGCCTGAAAAATAAATATTTTATAGAAGAACTTGACCGGACAAAAATCCCGTTGTATGAGTAATGAGGTCAAAAAGTATTTACAGGATATTCTTACCTCTCTTGAAGCAATAGACTTGCACCTCAATCACAAGCGTGATTTTAATTTCTATGTAAAGAGCCTTACCGTAAGGCGGGCGATCGAAAGAGATTTAGAGATAATAGGTGAAGTAACCAATAGAATCTTAAAAATCGACAGCAACATTCCGATAACATCAGCGCGTTTAATCGTTGACCTGCGAAACAAGGTAATCCACGGTTACGATACTGTTGATGAAATAATTATCTGGAAAATAATAAACAGAGATTTACCAGTTTTAAAGGCAGAAGTTGAAAAACTACTTCTTGAGGACTAACCTCCGGGCATTTCTAAATCCATTAACAATTTACCGAAATAGAAACCACCTCTTCTCACAACGGAATATTATCGTGTTTCTTTTTCGGTAAGGTAGCTGCTTTGTTCTCAAGCATTTCAAATGCACGGATCAATTTTTCGCGGGTTTGATCGGGATAGATCACTTCATCGACATAACCACGGTGCGCAGCCCGGTACGGGTTGGCAAACTTGTTCGTGTACTCGGTTACCTTTTCGTCTAACTTGGCTTGTTTGTCTGCGGCTTCTGAAATCTCTTTCTTAAAAATAATTTCGGCAGCTCCCTTCGCGCCCATTACGGCAATCTCGGCTGTCGGCCAGGCATAATTCAAATCGGCACCAATGTGTTTGGAATTCATCACATCATAAGCTCCGCCATAGGCTTTGCGGGTAATAACCGTAACGCGCGGTACGGTAGCCTCCGAAAAGGCAAACAACAACTTCGCCCCGTTGGTGATAATGCCATTCCATTCCTGATCGGTACCGGGTAAAAATCCCGGAACATCTTCCAGCACCAGCAACGGAATATTAAAACAATCGCAGAAGCGTACAAAGCGTGCGCCCTTCACACTCGCGTCAATATCCAGCACACCGGCCAGCGATGCAGGCTGATTACCCACAATACCAATGCTGCGGCCAGCGATGCGGGCAAAACCTACAATAATGTTCTCGGCAAAATTTTTATGAACCTCAAAAAAGCTTCCATCATCGACAATACCGTTCACCACCTCGCGCATATCGTACGGCTGGTTGGGATTAACGGGGATAACGGTATTTAAAGCTGGCCGGCTTTCGTTTGAAAGCGTGTGGGCTGTACGCGGTACATCATCTTCGCAATTCTGCGGAATATAACTCAACAGATTTTTAATTTCGTTAATACACACGGCTTCGTTGGCACATGAAAAATGTGTTACTCCGCTTTTGGTACTGTGTGCCGATGCCCCGCCTAATTCTTCAGGTGTTACGTTTTCGTGTGTTACCGTTTTTACAACATTGGGACCGGTAACAAACATGAACGAAGTATTTTCGACCATGAAAATAAAGTCGGTGATGGCCGGTGAGTAAACCGCACCGCCCGCACACGGCCCCATAATGGCCGAGATTTGCGGCACAACTCCTGACGCTAACGTATTGCGATAAAAAATATCGGCATAGCCGCCCAACGAAACAACGCCTTCCTGAATGCGCGCACCACCGGAGTCGTTCAACCCAACAATAGGCGCTCCGTTTTTCATGGCAAGCTCCATTACTTTAACTATTTTCTCGGCATGAGTTTCCGAGAGCGATCCGCCAAACACGGTGAAGTCTTGCGAGAACACGTACACCAACCGGCCGTTCACTTTTCCATAACCCGTTACCACTCCATCGCCTAAATAATATTCTTTATCGAGGCCGAAGTCTTTGCCCCGGTGCATGACAAACTTGCCTAACTCTTCAAACGTGCCTTCATCTACGAGCAATTCAATCCGCTCGCGGGCAGTAAGTTTTCCTTTAGCGTGCTGCTGTTCAATGCGCTTAACTCCGCCTCCGGTCAGGGATTCTTCGTTCTTACGGTGAAGTTCATCGTATTTGGTTTGCAATGCAGGTTCGTTGTGCGTTCGTTTTGCCATACTGTATAACTATCTGAAACCGGTAATATTAACAACCGAAATATATCGGGATTTATTGGATTTCAATGATTTTTTGAGGGCTTTTAATGCTTCCTCGCTACCTTCCGGTCAATTTCAAACAAATGCGTGAACGATTAGCCGTGCTTGATTTAGGTACCAATACTTTTCACCTGCTGATAGCCGAAAAAACGGACTCTCACCATGCCATCGTGCACCGTGACCGCAAGCCTGTAAAGCTTGGGCGGGGCGGCATTAACCATGCAACCATCCTTCCCGATGCGGCTCAACGCGCCATCGATACGCTGCTTTCTTTTAAAGAGATTTGCATACAGTTTGATGTTTCGAGAATCATCGCTTTCGGAACAAGTGCCTGGCGAAATGCCGGTAACGCACAAACTCTTGCCGAAGAAATCAAACAGAAAACCGGTATCGACATTCGCATTATTTCTGGCGAACGAGAGGCGCAACTTATTTACCAGGGCGTAAACATGGCTTTACGGTTAGGCGATGAAAAAGCGCTGATCGTAGATATTGGTGCAGGCAGTGTTGAGTTTATTATCGGTAGCGGAAACACGCTTTACTGGAAACAAAGTTTTGAAATTGGCGGACAACGGCTGATCGAAAAATTTAAACTGCATGATCCTATCACACCGGGCGACATCCAAAACCTTCATGTCTATTTTGAAGAATCGCTTATGCCGCTTATTGAAGCATTAAAACAACATAACCCGCAAACACTTGCGGGATCGTCCGGAACGTTCGATACCCTCAGTGATATATACTGTGCACAACGCAACATTATCGTTGGCGAACACGATGACGAAACACCGTTTGCTATAAATTCTTTTGAATCCATTCACCGCGAGATAATTTCAAAAAACAGAGCCGGGCGTTTACAGATAAAAGGCATGATTGAGTTGCGTGTTGATCTGATTGTCGCGGGCAGTTGCTTAGTTCAGTTTTTAGTAAACAAGCACCGGTTCAAAACCATGCGAGTATCCCGGTATTCGTTGTTGGAGGGTGTGTTGGCGGGGTTATAATAAACAAGGAAACATAACTGGTAATAATTGCTGAACTACAAAATATTCTACATTTTCGCATTCCATAATCAACGGTATGGCTATGACACAATTAACGATCGACAATAAAAAGTATGTGCTCATTCCGGAAAAGAATTATCAGGCGTTACAGAAGAAAGCCGCTTTGAAGCAGAATCCGGAAAAAACATTCTCCGTTGAAGAAGCCCGTGCACATAGTAAGAGGCTTATCAAAAAATGGGCTACCGAAAAGTTCTGCCCCATCAGTGTCACGCAAAGCGGAGGCTGATGCTTTCTGTTTTACTTATATTCTTTCCCCAACGCATGTTTTGTTCTCACCTTCCTCAACGTCCCCTAAGCGGGTGACGTTGAGTGGGCGGAAGAGCTTAGTCGTAAATATCTTTACGATGCCCTATGCTACTCACATCTACAATACGGATAACATCATCAACAGTATAAACCACGCGATAGTCTCCGATTCGTATGCGCCAAGTGTCCTCCATTCCTTTTAATTTTTTGCTACCGGCCGGACGTGGATTTTCTCCTAATTTTTTAATTGCAGGTATAATGCGATTGACAGCCTGAATCGGTAACCCGGCCAGCTCTTTAGATGCTGTTTTGCTGACAATGATTTTATACATCTTCAGCCAGTTTGCCTTTAGCCTTCAGGCCGCGGATTACTTCTTCCAGCGGTATCTTTTCTTCTTCCTTCCGCATTTCAGCTATCAAACTGTCATAAAAATCTTCCCACAACTCACCGTATTTCCGCAAATCAATCTGAACGGCTATCTTTTCGTTTTTGTCATCCGTTAAATAATTAATCCCTTCCATATCTTTATTTTTCAGTACGCTAAAGTTAACATTTTTTTGACCCTGTTTTGTTCGCTGTTTTAAAATTATTATTCGATTATTGGTTCTACCCCATCAGTGTCACGCAAAGCGGACGCTGATGCTTTCTAATATATTCTTTATCCAACTCATATTTTGTTCTCAACACCCCCTATGCGGGTGACGTTGAGGGAGTGGAAAATCGTTTCATTCCGTGCTCTCGCTCTTTTGTTTAACCACTGCATATCATGCCTCCACTTAGCCGAAACTTCGCCATAGCACGACTCCAGTTCGTTCATGAGGGTGACGGTGCGCTGCACGGCTTCATCGAGTTTTTCTTCTAAGGTTTGAAGCTCCTGATGTTTTTGGATGTAGTAGAACCGATCTACAATTTGGCTTACAGACAGATCACGGTTAAACAGCCCGATCATAGCAATATATCAATACGGCCGCGCAGCTTTTTACTTTTGCAGCTAACCAATGCTTTTAACAGGTCTTTTTGAATACTCATAGCGTTAAAAGAGAAAGATTCCGGGATGAGCTCAAAATTAACCTTCGGAGGCATCTCATTTCGACTAACCTGTTGCCTGAAACCGTCCTGAACTGTATTTCGTTTAATTTTTTATTCATTACCTTTGTTTTATTGGTACGGCATCCCTGCCGATTAACACAAAAAGAAATGGAAGCGATTACCATACACCCCAAGAACACACAACAGCTAAAAGCCTTAAAGGCTGTTCTCAAAGCTTTGCGAATACCTTTTGAGCCGCAATCTGTTTCTTTGCCCGACCATATTTCCAAAAGCATACAAACCGGCCTGAAGCAATTTGAAGCAGGGCAAACCATTACTTTGGAAGAATTTAAAAGCAAGCACTTCATCAAGCGGTGAGTTATACTATTCTGTTTACTCCTGAAGCCGAGGACACGTATGATTCGGTAGTGGCGCAACTGCTGCACCGGTGGGGGCATGAATTTGTAGAGAAATTTGAAGTGCGGTTATCTAAAGCATTAGACACCCTCGCTTCATCTCCGTACTTATACCCGGTGGTAGTTGAATCAACTGAAATCAGGAAGTGCATTCTTCACAAAAATTGTTCGCTCCTTTATAAAATAATTGACAAAACCGTAGTGGTGGTTTGTTTTTGGGATAACCGCCAGGCCCCGGTTTTCACATAAACATTTAAAAAGTAAAACCCTCGTTTTGCTTTTGCAGTTTACCAATGCTTTTAACAGGTGTTTTTGAATACTCATAGCATAAAAAGAAAGGGCAGCGCTTACACCCGCCCCGATAGCTATCGGGGCAGGCAGGCCGCCCTTAACTTAACCTAAACTTTACTTCATATATTCTTTTTGCAAACTCATGTTCTGTCCTCACATTCCTCAACATACCCTAAGCGGGTGACGTTGAGGGAGTGTTAGTTAGTAGGCTGACACTTTTCATTTCCTTTTCATTTTGATCAACGTTGCCTCAAACGCTTTCTTCTCCTTCTCAGGGCAAAGTGCAAGAGCTTTTTCTTCCCATTTAATCGCTTCATCTTTCCTTCCCAACTTATATAGCAGATTAGCATAGGTGTCCATAAAAGCATAGTGCATTTTCTTAAACTTTTCATCTTTGATGGATGCGCTGCTCCATGCTAACGCTTTCTTCAATTCGGACTTCTCTTTACTGAATGAGAATACGTGTGCAAAATATGAATTGCTTAATGCCATGCGTTCTAACCGCGTGCGACAGCAATATGCCGATAGCTACGCAGCGCATACAGCCCGCTTTTTGTACGACAACTCTAATGTAGAGTACCAAAACCTGCGCGATATTCAGGCTACCATAGAAGAATCGATTGCCCGGTTGCCTCAAAAGCAAGAAACAGTATTTCGTTTGAGCCGCATAGAAAACCTGTCGATTGATGAAATCGCCCAACGGATGAACCTATCGAAGCACACAGTCGAGAATTACATCACGGCCGCGTTAAAAACCCTGCGGGCAAGCTTGGGCGAGTTTATAATGCTGGTGTTGCTGCTGGTGAGTAGATAGCTGACATCTAACGTTCCACCCCCTCAACGTCACTCGCCAGAGGACGTTGAACGTATAAAACTATTTCAGAACAAGATTCGTTCTTAGCCCTTATCTTTACGCACCATAGCGAATCTTACCTTATGAACGACACAATCTTTCCTTTCGAAACCCTGAAAAACTTTGCGTATGCTGCCTTCAAAAAAATAGGCTGTAGCGATGCGCACGCAACATTGGCAACCGAAGTATTATTATCGGCCGATTTACGCGGTATTGATTCGCACGGCATTGCACGTCTATCAGGTTACATCAGGCTGTGGGAAGCAAAGCGCATCAATGCAACGCCACAAACAAAAATAATCCACGAATCACCCAGCACAGCCGTATTCGATGGCGATGGCGGATTAGGGTTAGTGGTTGCACCGCATGCTATGAACATCGCCATTGAAAAAGCGAAACAATGCGGCACCGGCTGGGTATCGGTACAACACTCTAACCACTTTGGCATTGCGGGCTATCACGCCATGATGGCGCTGGAACACGATATGATTGGCATTGCCATGACCAATGCCAGTCCGTTGGTAGCGCCTACCTGGTCGGTCGAACGTTTATTGGGTACCAACCCCATCGCAGTAGCGGTACCGGCCGGTAAGCAACCTCCGTTTGTTGCCGATATGGCCACTACAACTGCGGCCAACGGTAAGTTGGAAATCCTGCAACGAAAAAATAAAGATGCTCCGCAGGGATGGATACAAGACAAGCAAGGCAAAACCTCTACCAATCCGCATGAACTAAAAGATGGCGGGGCATTAGTGCCGCTCGGCAGCGATTTCGAGCATGGAAGCCATAAAGGGTACGGACTTGGTTCTATCGTTGATATTTTTTCGGCCGTGTTATCCGGGGCAAACTATGGCCCGTGGGTTCCGCCCTTTGTCGCGTTTCTTGCGCCTCCGGCCGATCCGGTCGGCAAAGGTATCGGTCATTTCTTTGGTGCGATGCGTATAGATGCCTTCCGACCCGCAGCAGAATTTAAAGCGCACATGGATAACTGGATTACGCGTTTCCGTTCGGCTAAAACCGTAGCCGGACAATCGCGGGTATTGATTCCGGGCGATCCCGAACGTGAAATGAATGCCAGACGATTAAAAGAAGGCATTCCGATCAACCCTAAAGTGGTTGACGATCTTAACGAACTCGCGAAAAAATTTGAGCTTACGTTTTAGTAGAATGTAATAAACACCCGTAGCGAAATGGGTGATGCAAAAAGTCCGATGTTATCGTAAAGCAAATCGTACGACAACAAGGCATTTAACCGGGTACGGCTGTACGATTGAGGCGAATACCCTACCCCGAGAAAGAAACGTTCTTCGGTAACCCGTATTTTCTGGGTTGTTGCCAGTGCCTTCAAACTGTAAATATCATAATCGGCCTGGATAAAAAAATCTGAAATGTTATACCGGATAAACGGGTAACCGCCAAAAATGTGGTTCTGCAAATCGGCATCGCGGTATGAATCGAACTGATAATCGAACCCCACACCTGCCGACAGGTTTTCGGTAAGCATATATCCGGCCAATGCCGATACCCCAACCGAAAAATACCGGCCGTAGAAATTACTCTCGCCAAAACTCAATCCACCAAAACCAACACCCACATACCCGCGATCTTTAACGGAAGTGGTTGAGCCTATATCGCGTTGCGCGAATACTGCACCCGAAATCAGTAAAAACAGTATCAGCAAATGGTGTTTCATGTTACTCTTCAACAACTACGAAAATGTCTTCGGTGCTTTTTTTCATCAGGTATTTTTCGCGGGCGAATTTCTCTAATAAGTCGCGCGTACCCATCAATTCTTCGTGGTCTTTCTGTACCTCTTTAATTTTCCCGGTGTAGTATTCTTTTTCGTTCTCAAGCCCGCTTAGCTTGGACGCTAACTTATACCGCGAAACGAAGTCGTTCGAGTCGAGCAACAACATCCAAATTAAAAAAATGCCCCCGGTGATTACATAAAAATTGCGGAAGGCTTTGGGCAGTTTCTTCAACATATAGTTTAAAAAATGATCGTTAAGATAGGAAAAAAATGTTGATAGTTATTAATTGACCGTTGATGGCGCTCCACGAGCAACCCGCAACGGTCAACTAAACAACAGAAATTACATCTTTTTGCCCGGAAAATAGGCTGTTTCGCCCAACTCCTCTTCAATGCGCAGTAACTGGTTGTACTTGGCCATGCGGTCGGAACGTGAGGCCGACCCGGTTTTAATCTGGCCGGTATTCAGCGCTACGGCCAAGTCGGCAATGGTGCTGTCTTCGGTTTCGCCCGAACGGTGCGACATCACACTCTTATACGAGTTGCGTTTCGCCAAATTTACCGCATCGATGGTTTCGGTCAGCGACCCGATCTGGTTTACTTTCACGAGGATAGCGTTAGCCACGCCATCGTCAATGCCTTTTTGCAAACGCTTCACGTTGGTTACAAACAAATCATCGCCTACTAACTGAACTTTTTTACCGATGTTGTTGGTCAATGCTTTCCAACCTGCCCAGTCGTCTTCGGCCATGCCGTCTTCCAACGAAATGATCGGGTATTTCTTCGCCCAGGTTGTCCAGTATTCGGCCATTTCCAATGGCTTCAGTTTTTTACCATTCGATTTTTTGAAGTGATACAATTTGGTTTTTGAATCATAGAATTCAGAAGCGGCCGGGTCAAGTGCAACAAACACATCCGAGCCGGGTTTATAGCCAGCCTTTTCAATAGCCTTCAACACAATTTCGATTGCCTCTTCGTTCGATTTGATGTTCGGTGCAAAACCGCCTTCATCGCCCACGTTGGTTGAAAGCCCTTTGTCGTGCAATACTTTTTTCAGGGTATGGAAAATCTCTGCACCCATTTGTAAGGCGTGCGAAAACGTATCGGCACCTACTGGCATTACCATAAACTCCTGAAAGTCGATGGAGTTATCGGCATGGCTGCCACCATTTAAAATATTCATCATCGGTACGGGAAGTGTGTTAGCACTTACCCCGCCAACGTAACGGTATAACGGCAAACCGGCATCCATAGCTGCAGCTTTGGCAATCGCTAACGATGTACCCAAAATTGCATTTGCGCCTAACTTGCCCTTGTTGGCCGTACCGTCAAGCTCAATCATAATTTTATCCAACAGGTTCTGTTCGTAAACAGAAAAACCAACCAGTTCTGTTGCGATTTTTGTATTAACGTTTTCAACAGCTTTTAAAACGCCTTTGCCCAAATATTTCTTTTTGTTACCATCGCGAAGCTCAACCGCTTCGTGCGTTCCGGTAGATGCACCCGAAGGAACAGCCGCACGGCCATACGCCCCGCTTTCGGTAACTACATCAACTTCGATGGTTGGGTTTCCACGGCTGTCAAGAATCTGACGGGCGTGAATGCTTTCTATTAAACTCATTTTTTAAAAATTTTAGATTTAAGAATTAAAATTTAAGATTTAAGATTTTTTGCTTGCATTAAAAGTTTTGACTGACGCTGTAAATATGGCTGTAAATTCTTCGGGTTCTTTAATTAGAATGAGACAATCTTTGAAGATTCAGACTTAGGCAATCTATCAACCAGTTTAAAAACCCTGATTGCAAATTGTCTCGTCCTTTCAATTAATTCTCTCTTATTCATTGTCCAACTAAAAATCAAAATTCTCAAATCTTAATTGACCTTTTGTCGGCTTTGACCATCGTTACGAACTGATCGAACAAATAGCGTGAGTCGTGCGGCCCGGGCGAAGCCTCCGGATGGTATTGTACCGAAAACGCTTTTTTATCTTTCACCCGAATGCCCATAATGGTGTTATCGTTGAGATGAACGTGCGTTACTTCAACATTCTTGTTCTTGTCAATATCTTTTTCGGATACGGCAAACCCGTGATTTTGCGAGGTCATCTCGCCCAAACCGGTTACTATGTTTTTCACCGGGTGGTTTAACCCACGGTGACCATGGTGCATTTTATAGGTTGATACACCGTTTGCCAGCGCCAACAACTGATGCCCGAGGCAGATACCAAAAGTAGGCTTGTTGGATTTTAACGTTTCTTTCACGGTATTGATGGCGTATTCCATTACCGATGGATCGCCCGGGCCGTTTGAAATGAAGTACCCGTTCGGATTAAACTGTTCCATTTCGGCAAACGATGTTTTTGCCGGGAACACCTTTACATAACAACCGCGATCGGTCAGGTTGGTTAGAATACTTTTCTTGATACCCAGATCTAACGCGGCAATGCGCAATGTTGCTCCTTCATCGCCTAAGGTGTAAGCCTGTTTGGTGGTTACCAATGACGACAACTCAAGGCCATCCATAGAAGGGACTTTCTTAATCTCTTCACGCATTTGATCAGGCGTAAGTTCGGATGAGATGAGGGCATTCATCGATCCCGCTTTACGGATATGGCGCACTAACATGCGTGTATCCACGTCCGAAATACCAACTACGTGGTGCTTTTCAAGGTATTGTTGTAAACTTTCGGTGGCCGTATGGCGGCTGAAATCATCCGAAAAATCATTCACCACAAGTCCTTTTATTTTAGGCGAATCCGATTCCTGCTCGGCATCCAGCGTACCGTAATTACCGATGTGCGCGGTCGTGTTAATAATGATTTGCCCGTAGTACGAAGGATCGGTGTAAATTTCCTGATAGCCCGTCATGCCGGTATTGAAACAGATTTCTCCGCCTGTTGTTCCTGTTTTACCGATGGCTGTACCCTCTACCAGAAGGCCGTCTGCTAAAAGTAAGTATGCTGCTTTACCCACGTTTTTTATAAGTTTTACAAAATTAAAATTCCCGCAGGATTACGAGGACTAAACCCCGTATTTTTCTCCCCAAACGTTTGAAATGTACCTGAACGGAAAAAGACTGCCTGTTTAAACGATGCCTGAGGTGTACACCCGGTACCATAAAAAAAGGGATTGAACCGAAGTCCAATCCCTCTTTTATGTATTTGAATTGTGTCACTAATCTTCTTTCTTCTTTTTAGCAGCAGTTTTCTTGGCAGGAGCCTTTTTAACGGGCTTCTCTTTTGCCTCAGCTTTTGCTGTTGTTTCTTCTGCGGCTTCCTCAGCAACAGCACCTTCAGTTTTTTTACCGGATGCCCTGCGGCTTCTGCGGGTTTTGGTCGCTTTGCCAGCCTTCTCGTCTTTCGAGTACAGTGTGTTAAAATCTACCAACTCGATCAGGCACATTTCAGCGTTATCGCCCAAACGTACATCGCCCATCTTAATGATGCGGGTATATCCGCCCGGACGATCAGAGATTTTTGACGCTACCGAACCGAACAATTCTTTTACAGACTCTTTGTTCTGCAAATACGAGAACACTGTTCTTCTTGAGTGCGTTGTATCGTTTTTCGCTTTGGTCAACAAAGGCTCAACATATTTACGCAATGCTTTTGCTTTCGCTACCGTTGTTGTGATGCGTTTTTCCAAAATCAGGGAAGAGGCCATGTTCGACATCAATGCCTTACGGTGGCTGGCGGTTCTTCCTAAGTGGTTTACTTTCTTACCGTGTCTCATCGGTTCTTACTTAATCTTCGTCCAGTTTATATTTTGCAAGGTCCATACCGAAAGTAAGGCCTTTTTCTGCTACTAATTGTTCCAGTTCAGCAAGCGATTTCTTACCGAAGTTTCTAAACTTCATCATGTCAGAAATTTCAAGTTCTACCAGATCGCCCAATGTTTTTACATCGGCAGCCTTGAGGCAGTTGTACGCGCGAACTGAGAGATCGAGGTCGTGTAACCCGGTTTTCAACAGTTTGCGCATGTGCAGCATTTCTTCGTCAACCTGTTCAATCTCGGCATCTTTGCCGGTTTCGAGCTCGATTGATTTATCAGAGAACAAGCGGAAGTGCTGGATCAAAATATGCGCAGCGCCTTCTAATGCTTTCTCCGGGTGGATTGATCCATCGGTTTGAATCTCAACCACTAATTTTTCGTAGTCGGTTTTTTGTTCAACGCGGGTGTTCTCTACACTGTATTTTACATTCTTCACCGGAGTGAAGATCGCATCAATCGGAATGAAGCCAAATACTTGTTCAGCCGGTTTGTTTTCTTCTGCCGGCAAATAGCCTCTTCCTTTCTCTAACGAAAGTTCGATTTCAAACTGAGCCGACTCATCAATGTTACAGATTACGTGCTCAGGGTTTAATACTTCAAAAGCCGAGGTAAACTTGGTAATATCGCCAGCTTTAAACTGCTTTTGCTTTTTAATGTTTACCGTAATCTTGCTTTCGAAGCTGTCGGTAATTTTTTTCAGACGAACCATTTTCAGGTTCAAAATGATCTCAGCAACATCTTCAACCACTCCTTCGATGGTCGAAAATTCGTGCAGCACACCCGGAATTTTTATGCCCGTGATAGCATATCCTTCCAGTGAAGACAACAAAATTCTTCTTAAGGCATTACCGATGGTAACACCATACCCTTTTTCAAGGGGCTTAAAAGTAAATGTGCCATGGAAGTCATCGGATTTCTCCATGACTACTTTATCTGGCATTTGAAATGCTAATATTGACATACCTTCTTGCTGATTAAATGTTAGAATTATTTCGAGTACAATTCAACGATCAACTGTTCGTTGATGTTCTCCGGGATATCTTCACGCACCGGTACATGAATTAGTTTACCGGAAAATTCAGATGCATCCCACTCTAACCATGCATATTTTTTTACGCCCTGGATAGATAAGCTATCTGTAATTGATTCGAGTGATTTAGAACGTTCGCGCACCGACACCACATCGCCTGCACGCAAGGTGTATGACGGGATGTTTACGATTTCGCCATTTACCATAATGTGCTTGTGCGAAACCAACTGGCGAGCCGCCCTGCGTGTAGGGGCAACGCCTAACCGGTAAACGGTGTTGTCTAACCGTGCCTCCAACAATTGAAGCAATACCTCACCGGTAACGCCTTTTTTGCGGGTAGCCTTATCAAACAACTTGGCAAACTGGCGCTCCAGCAAACCATATATATACTTTGCCTTTTGCTTTTCGGCAAGCTGTGTAGCGTATTCAGAAACCTTACGCTTTTTGGTTTTGCCGTGCATACCGGGAGCGTAGTTTTTCTTTTGAAGAGCTTTGTTATCCCCCAGGATAGGCTCTCCAAATTTTCTTGAGATTCGTGCTCGTGGGCCTGTGTATCGTGCCATTTTTTTATTGTTGATTTTAGATTTCTGATTTCAGATGTTACTCCTCCACCATAATCATGTCTTTACTATTTACTGCGATTCCAAATCTTAAATCAAAAATCTGAAATCTTAAATTAAACTAAACTCTTCTCTTTTTAGGAGGGCGGCAACCGTTGTGCGGCAGCGGGGTTTCATCGCGGATAATCGTAACTTCAATACCTGAGTTTTGAATGGTACGGATTGCCGACTCACGACCTGCGCCCGGTCCTTTTACAAACACTTCAACTTTGCGTAAGCCAAGTTCAAATGCCCGGCTTGAACAATCCTGTGCGGCCATCTGTGCTGCATACGGAGTGTTTTTCTTCGAGCCTTTAAAACCCATTTTACCAGCAGAAGCCCAGGTAATAACCTGACCGGTAGAGTTTGTCATCGAAATAACGATGTTGTTAAAAGTAGCATGGATGTGCGCCTGGCCCATTGCCTCTACTACTACTACACGCTTCTTCGCTTTATCTTTTCTTTTTTCTACAGCCATTGTTCAGCTATTTATATCCTTATCGATTAACCTTTCGTTACTTTCTTCTTGTTGGCAACGGTTTTACGTTTACCCTTACGGGTACGTGCGTTGTTCTTGGTTGTTTGACCGCGAACCGGCAGGCCTTTACGGTGACGCAGGCCACGGTAGCTCCCTATATCCATTAAGCGTTTAATGCTAAGTTGCACTTCTGAGCGAAGTGTTCCTTCTACTTTGAAGCTTTCAGAGATCACGTTACGGATGGCGTTTGCCTCCTCATCGTTCCAGTCCTTAGCTTTTTTGTCCCAGTTAACACCGGCTTTTGTAAGTATAAACTGCGCCCTTCTACGGCCAATGCCATAAATGTACGTTAAGCTTATTTCGCCACGCTTATTATCCGGAATATCGACACCTTGTATCCTTGCCATAATATTAGCCTTGTCTTTGTTTAAACCTTGGATTTTTCTTGTTAATCACATACAGCTTGCCATTGCGCCTGATCACTTTGCAATCGGCACTGCGCTTTTTTATGGATGCTTTAACTTTCATTTTCGTTCACGTTTTGATTGAAACTCTCGTATCAACCGTTATTTATATCTAAATACAATTCTTCCTTTTGTTAAATCGTAAGGCGACATTTCTAATCTCACCCTATCGCCTGGTAATATGCGGATGTAGTTCATCCTCATTTTACCCGAAATATGCGACAGCACTTCGTGTCCGTTTTCTAATTGCACCCTGAACATTGCGTTCGAAAGCGCCTCTAAAATTGTTCCGTCCTGCTCTATCGACTTTTGTTTCGCCACTTGTACGAATAATTTTCTTCTATATACTGATGTGTTGTTAACACCTCTGTTTTATCTTTCAATACGGCCACCGTGTGCTCAAAATGCGCTGACGGTTTCCGGTCTGTTGTGCGGATCGTCCAACCGTCATTCTCCTGAACAACGTTTTTCGTTCCACGGTTAATCATCGGCTCAATTGCGAACACCATACCCGGTATCAGTTTCACGCCTTTTCCGCGTTTGCCGAAATTGGGCACTTCCGGGTCTTCGTGCAGGTTTTTTCCTACACCGTGACCTACCAACTCGCGAACCACTCCGTACCCAAAACTTTCTACATAGTTTTGGATCGCATAGCTCACATCGCCCATCCGGTTACCAACCTTAGCCTGTTCAATTCCTTTGAACAGCGATTCGTAGGTACGTTCCAGTAACAACAGTGTTTCCTGGCCGACACCTTCCAACGGGTAAGTATAGGCCGAGTCGCTGTGGAAGCCTTTGTAGTACACTCCACAATCAACCGATATAATATCGGTTTCTTTCAACTCGTAGTTACCCGGAAAACCGTGTACCACTACTTCGTTCACCGAAATACAAAGTGTTGCCGGAAACCCGTTATAATTTTTAAACGAGGGCACGCCCCCATTATCCCGGATGTATTCTTCCGCCACTTTGTCTAATGCCGAGGTCTTTACACCGGGCTTTACCAGCCTGGCCACTTCTCCGTGAGCTTTGCCCAAAATCTGAGCACTCTCTTTGATCAGTTGTACCTCCGCATCAGTCTTTAAGTGAACCATTCAGCACTTAAGCCGCAGCAAATTGAGAACGTCCTTTTACCCTGCCCGATTTCATCATTCCTTCGTAATGACGCATTAACAAGTAGCTTTCTATTTGCTGTAAGGTGTCGAGGATAACCCCTACCATAATCAGCAATGAAGTGCCACCGAAAAACTGCGCAAAGTTTTGGCCGATACCCACACGCACTACTAACGCAGGCAGAATGGCGATCAAAACCAGGAACAATGCACCAGGCAATGTAATTCTTGATAATACTGTATCGATAAAGCTTGCGGTATCGTGGCCGGGTTTAATACCAGGCACAAAACCACCGTTACGTTTTAAGTTGTCGGCAATGTCGTTCGAGTTGATGGTGATTGCCGTGTAGAAGAACGTGAAAATCAAAATCAACGAACCGAACAATAAATTATACTGCCATGATGTAAAATCTGAAAAAGCCGCCCCGATGTACGCACCGGCATCGGTATCTCTCCATATCCCTGAAATCAATGCCGGAACAAACATCAATGCCTGAGCAAAAATGATCGGCATTACGCCTGATGAATTCAGTTTTAACGGGATAAAATCGCGTTTACCTCCGTACAACTTATTGCCCACTACCTGTTTGGCATATTGAATCGGAATTCTGCGGGTAGCTTGTGTAAGCAATATCACACCCATTACTACAAAGAACAATGCAATGATCTCGACTACGAACAGAATCATCTGTTGCATACCCCGGTTGTTAACGGCTTCGTCAATAATCGCGCCCGGAAAACGTGATACGATACCGATCATGATCAACATAGAGATACCGTTACCTATACCTTTATCGGTAATTCTTTCGCCTAACCACATACAGAACATGGTACCGGCAATAAGAATAGTGATAGAAGATGCATAGAAAAACCAATCGTTAGAAAGAATGGCCTGAGGATCGATTGTACCCCGGATATAACCATACGCCTGAAATGCCGTGATGAAGATTGTTAAGACGCGAGTGATCTGGTTCATGCGCTTGCGGCCTGAATCACCTTCCTTTTGCAATTTTTGAAAATACGGTACGGCAAAGCCCAACAACTGTACGATGATGGATGCCGAGATGTACGGCATAATACCCAATGCAAATATAGATGCCCTGCTAAACGACCCTCCGAGGAAAGTGTTCAACAAATCAAATATACCGCCTTGTGCACCCGCACCCAATAACTCAGGGTCGATGCCCGGCAATACAATAAAAGAACCTAACCTGAAGATGATCAGAAACCCGATAGTGTTCAGGATTCTGATTCTGAGGTCTTCGATTGAGAAGATATTCCGTATCGTTTCAAAAAAGCGCTTCATCCTTAGATTTTAGTAGCGGTACCACCTACTTTTTCAATAGCTTTTAAAGCGGTTTCTGAAAAAGCGTGTGCCTGAACATTAACTTTTGATTTCAATTCGCCTCTACCCAACACTTTGATTTTGTCTTTTTTGCTGATGATGCCATTGCTCACCAATAATTCAAAGTTGATTTCAGCACTCTTATTTTTTTCTGCAATCTGCTCTAACAAATCAAGGTTTACCGATTTGTAGTAGATTTTATTGTTGTTCTTAAACCCGAACTTAGGCACCCTGCGTTGTAAAGGCATTTGACCGCCTTCAAAACCGAATTTCTTCGAATAGCCTGAACGCGATTTAGCACCTTTGTGGCCGCGACCTGCTGTGCTGCCACCTGAGCCCTGGCCACGACCAAGTCTTTTGTTGGTTTTTGTAGAACCCTCCGCAGGTTTTAGTGTATGCAATTTCATCTTAAAGTTCTTTTACAGTAACCAAATGATTTACCTTCTGAACCATGCCTTTGATTTGTGGCGTAAACTCCACTTCAACCGACTTGTTCACTTTGCCTAACCCTAATGCACGCAATGTTCTTTGCTGACGTTCGGGTCTTTTAATATCGCTGCGCGATTGTGTGATTTGTACTTTCGCCATGATCTTATCCGTTAAATACTTTGGACAATGAAACTCCTCTGCTTTTCGCAACGCTCAGGGCATCGCGCATACTGGTTAACGCCATGAAAGTAGCCTTTACCACGTTGTGCGGGTTTGAAGAACCTTTCGACTTAGCCAATACGTTGTGAACACCGGCACTTTCCAATACGGCACGCATCGCACCACCGGCAATTACACCCGTACCGGGCGATGCAGGCTTTAACAATACGTGGCCACCATCAAACTTACCGATTGCCTCGTGCGGTACAGTTCCTTTAATGATCGGAACTTTTACAAGGTGCTTCTTGGCATCGTCAACGCCTTTGGTAATGGCATCGGTTACTTCGTTGGCTTTGCCCAAACCGTATCCTACCACACCGTTTCCATCGCCTACTACTACGATTGCTGCGAAGCTAAACCTGCGACCACCTTTTACCACTTTCGCTACGCGCTCAATGGCAACAACCTTTTCTTTAAGATCGATTTCGCTGGCCTTAACTGTACTGATATTGCTTACTGACATATCTTAATTCTTAGAATTTCAAACCTCCTTCTCTTGCACCTTCTGCAAAAGCTTTGATGTTACCATGATACAGGTATCCGTTACGGTCAAACACAATGGTTTGAACACCGGCTGCCACTGCCTTTTCGGCTAATTTTTTACCTACGCTCTTTGAGCTTTCAACATTCAATGCTGTTTTGTCGCCCAATTCACTTGTAGATGCCGCAGCTACTGTTACGCCTTTTAAGTCGTCAATAACCTGTGCGTAAATACCGCTGTTGCTTCTGAAAACAGATAATCGCGGACGTTCGGTTGTGCCCGAAAGTTTCTTGCGGATACCTGCTTTAATTTTTTGTCTTCTTTCGTTGTTCTTGCCTGCCATAGTATTATCGATCTATGATGCTTAATTATTTAGCTGCAGCCTTACCTGCTTTTCTGCGTACATACTCACCTGTAAAGCGAACACCTTTACCTTTGTAAGGTTCAACTTCACGGAGTGATTTAATTTTAGCTGCTACCTGACCAATCAATTGTTTATCAATACCTTCCAGTACGATTGTCGGGTTCTGACCTTTCTCTTGCGTAGCCTGTACTTTAATTTCGTTCGGTATCGCCAGGAATATGTTGTGCGAATATCCCAAACTCAACTCAAGCACGTTTGATTGTGCCGATGCTTTGTAACCCACACCTACTAATTCAAGCTGGGCCTTGTAGCCGTTGCTTACGCCTTCAACCATGTTGGCAATCAATGCGCGGTATAAACCATGCAATGATTTGTGACGTTTTTGCTCGGTCGGGCGCTCAACGATCAGTTCCGCTTCTTCCTGTTTTATAGTGAAGTCGGCATCGATCACCTGGCTCAGTTCGCCTTTAGGGCCTTTTACTGTTACTTTATTATTCTCTTTTGAAAAGGTAAATGTTACGCCTTTCGGTAATGAGATGGGTTGTTTTCCTATACGTGACATACTCTTTTCGCTATTAATACACGTAACACAATACTTCACCGCCCACGTTTAATTTGCGGGCTTCTTTATCGGTGATCACACCCTTTGATGTTGAAAGGATGGCCACACCTAAACCGTTCAATACTCGGGGCAGATTATCGATGCCACGGTACTGGCGTAAACCGGGCGTAGAAATACGCTCTAAGCTTGTAATCGCTGATTCCCTGGTTTCAGGGCTGTACTTGAGGGCTATCTTAATAATGCCTTGCGGATTATCACCTTGTTCGAACTTGTAGTTCAGGATATAACCTTTATCGAATAACACTTTGGTTATCTCCTTTTTAAGGTTAGAGGCAGGAATCACAACCACTTTGTGGTTGGCCTTGATGGCATTCCGCAGCCTTGTTAAATAATCTGAAATTGGATCCGTCATTTTCTTACTCCTTTATAAAAAGCAAACCCGTCTTTTGAACGGGCTGCAAAGATATTGAACAATTTTTACTATTCAAAACTGTTACCCGGTTCCCCAATTTATCGGGGCCTTGATACTCAGCAACCAATATGTAGTTCTATCCAAAATTCGGGGTTTTACACCCAAAATCATGGTTTTTGGTAATTACCAGCTCGATTTTGTCAAGCCAGGAATTTTACCGTCTGAGGCCATTTGGCGGAAAACGTTACGGCAAACACCGAATTTCCCGATATATCCCTTAGGACGACCCGTGAGTTTACACCTGTTTTTTAACCGTACAGGCGATGCGTTGCGCGGAAGTTTATCCAATGCCGCGTAATCTCCGGCTTCTTTCAAAGCCTTACGCTTGGAAGCGTACACCGCTACCAGCTTTTCTCTTTTTGTTTGCCGCGCAATTACTGATGTTTTAGCCATAGCAAATCTTAGTTGTTTTTAGCGTTAGCAAAAGGCATCCCGAGTGCTTTCAGGAGCTCATAACTTTCTTCGTCCGATTGGGCAGTGGTTACAAACGTAATGTCCATACCGCTGATCTTCGTTACCTTATCGATGGAAATCTCAGGGAAGATGATCTGTTCTTTCACACCCAATGTGTAGTTTCCACGGCCATCAAAACCTTTCGGGTTTACACCTTTGAAGTCGCGCACACGCGGTAAGGCAATGCTCACCAAACGGTCGAGGAATTCGTACATGGTATTACCACGCAGGGTAACACGTACGCCAATGGGCTGGTCTTCTCTTAACTTAAAGTTCGAGATCGCCTTTTTAGATTTGGTTGCCACCGCCTTTTGACCGGTGATGGTCGTAATCTCTTCCAGTGCCACATCGATAAGTTTCTTATCGGTTACGGCAATGCCCATACCTTTGTTGATACAGATCTTGTCGATCTTGGGAACCTGCATAATGGATTTGTACTGGAACTTGTTCTTCAAGGACCCTACAACTTCCTTCGTGTATTTGTCTTTTAATCTTGGAGTTGCCATTATTTTATGAATTCTCCGGTTTTCTTTGAGTAACGCTGTAATTTCCCTTTGTCGTTTGCCTTACGGCCTACGCGGGTTGTGTTGCCCGATGCCGGGTCGATCAACATCAGGTTACTGATGTGAACTCCTGCTTCGGTTTTTTTGATACCGCCTTCAGGCTTACCTGCTGACGGTTTCTGGTGCTTGGTAACAATGTTAATACCTTCAACAATCGCCCTGTTTTTTGATACGATTACTTCCAGCACCTTGCCTTGCTTACCTTTATCATCACCGGCAATCACCTTTACGGTATCGCCTTTACGGATGTGTAATTTTACTTTCTTCGTTTCCATGATCTTAGATTACTTCAGGAGCCAGTGAAACAATTTTCATGAACTGCTTTTCTCTCAGCTCACGAGCAACTGGGCCGAAAATACGGGTTCCGCGTGGCTCGTCCTGGGCGTTCAACAGAACTGCTGCGTTATCTTCAAAACGGATATACGATCCGTCTTTTCTTCTCACCTCTTTTTTGGTTCTCACCACAACAGCTTTTGAAACTGTTCCTTTCTTTACCTGGCCATTGGGCATGGCCGACTTGATGGTTACCACAATTTTATCGCCCACTGAAGCATACCGTTTACCGGTACCTCCGGGGATGTGCAAGCAAAGCACTTCTTTCGCTCCGCTGTTATCGGCAACTGTAAGTCTTGATTCTGTGCTTATCATATATTACTTTGCTTTTTCGATGATCTCTACTAATCTCCAGCGCTTCAGCTTGCTTAACGGACGGGTTTCAGAGATACGTACTGTATCGCCAATACCGGCTTCGTTCTTCTCGTCATGCGCCATGAACTTGGTTGTTTTATGAACAAACTTGCCGTAGATCGGGTGCTTTACACGTCTGTCAACGGCAACGGTAATGCTCTTCTGCATCTTGTTGCTCACCACTTTACCAACTCTTTCTTTCCGTAAGTTCCTTTCGGTAGTTTCCATAGGAATTATTTTTGAATTTCTTTAGCGTGTAACTCAGTCTTCAAACGAGCGATGAGTTTGCGGCTTTCTTTCATTTTCATGGGGTTTTCGATGGCCGAAACCTGGTGTGCAAATTTTAATTTACGCAGGGTTTCTTTTTCGATGCTGATTTTCTCGTTGAGTTCAGCAATGCCCAATCCTTTTATTTCTGTGCTTTTCATAGCTTATTAATCAACGTAATCTCTTCTAACGGTAAATTTCGTTTTGAATGGCAGCTTGCCTTCGGCCAAACGCATGGCTTCACGCGCTGTTGCCAGATTAACACCACCGGCTTCAAACAAAATAGTACCCGGTTTTACAACAGCTACCCAGTATTCAGGCGCACCTTTACCTTTACCCATACGCACCTCGGCAGGTTTACGTGTAATTGGTTTATCAGGGAAAATACGAATCCACACCTGACCTTCGCGTTTCATAGCGCGTGTTACCGCGATACGTGCCGCTTCTAACTGGCGGGCTGTAATCCAACCGCCTTCGAGTGATTTAAGACCAAATGAACCGAAAGCTAATGAGTGCCCGCGCGTGGCAATGCCTTTCACGCGGCCTTTCTGCATCTTTCTGAACTTGGTACGCTTTGGTTGTAACATTACTGTAGTGCTTTACTCGTTTCTAATTAATTTTTTCTGGGACCACGACCTGCGCCTCTGCTTTCGCCACGCCCGCCTCTGTCGCCCCCGCGACCACGGCCATCACCGCCTCTTCTTCTGTCGCCTCCGCGATCGTTACCGCCTCTTGCACCCTGCGCTCCACCTTGCTGTGTATTGGCTGTGGCGCCTATGTTCGGTGACAAGTCACGCTTGCCATATACTTCGCCTTTGAATATCCACACCTTGATGCCGATTTTTCCGTAAACAGTTTGTGCTTCAGAAATTGCGTAATCAATATCGGCACGTAAAGTGTGCAATGGAATACGGCCTTCTTTGTATTGTTCGGTACGTGCCATATCGGCTCCGGCCAAACGACCTGATGTTTTGATTTTGATACCTTCGGCTCCTACACGGATAGCCGAGGCGATTGCCTGCTTCATGGCACGTTTGTATGAAATACGTGCTTCGATTTGTTGTGCGATAGATTCACCTACCAGTTTCGCATCTAACTCAGGGCGCTTAATTTCAAAGATGTTGATCTGAACATCTTTACCGGTAAGTTTTTTCAACTCTTCTTTAATCTTATCGACTTCGGTACCGCCTTTACCGATAACCACTCCCGGACGAGCCGTGTGAATGGTTAATGTAATGCGCTTTAATGTACGTTCGATAACAACTTTAGCAATACCACCTTTTTGAATACGCGCATCAACATACTTGCGGATCTTGTGATCTTCTACAAGCTTGTCTGAAAAGCCGTTGCCTCCAAACCAGTTGGAATCCCAACCGCGAACTACGCCTAATCTGAATCCTACGGGGTTAATCTTTTGTCCCATTACTTACTCTTTTTCAGTGGTTTTTACTTCAGTTCCGATTTTCTTCAGGCTGTCAACCACTAACGTTACGTGGTTTGAACGCTTACGAATGCGGTGTGCACGGCCTTGTGGTGCTGGTCTTAATCTTTTTAAGATACGGCCTCCGTCCACAAAAATATCTTTCACGAACAGATCGGCTTCTTCAAGCTTTTCTTCCGAGTTTTTAACAGACCAGTTTGAGATGGCCGACAAGAGGAGTTTCTCTAATTTGGCAGCACCATTTTTTGGTTCGTATTTTAAAATACTCAAGGCCTGGTTAACCCGTACACCACGGATCAAATCTGCCACTAATCTCATCTTACGCGGTGAGGTAGGCACATTTGCCAAACGGGCTGTTACCGGACCGGTTTTAGCCGCTTCTTTTCTGGCATCACGTTTCTCTCTTTTGAGAACCGACCTTTTTGTTTTTTTAGCTGTAGCTTCCATGATTCACTAAGCGACTTTTATTAATCTTTTCTGTTACCTGAGTGCCCTTTGTAGGTACGGGTTGGCGCAAATTCACCAAGCTTGTGCCCTACCATGTTTTCAGTCACGTAAACAGGGATAAATTTATTTCCGTTGTGCACTGCGAAAGTGTGGCTGATCATTTCAGGGATAATTGTTGATCTGCGCGACCAGGTTTTTATCACTGATTTTTTGCCTGACTTTTCAGCGGCTTCTACTTTTTTAGTAAGACGCGCATCGCAATACGGTCCTTTTTTTATCGAACGTCCCATTATTTTTTGCGTCTAGAAATGATCAAACCATCAGAATACTTATTCGGGTGACGGGTCTTCTTGCCTTTTGCCAACAAGCCGTTACGTGAGCGCGGGTGACCTCCCGAAGCACGACCTTCACCACCACCCATCGGGTGATCTACCGGGTTCATAGCAACAGGACGAGTGCGGGGGCGGATACCTTTCCAGCGGTTACGACCAGCTTTACCCAGGCTTTCGTTCATGTGATCGGCATTCGACACGGTACCAACAGTAGCCATGCAGCGATCCAACACATTACGCATTTCGCCCGAAGGCATTTTTAATGTTGCCATGCCGTTTTCACGAGCCAGCAACTGTACAAACGAGCCGGCACTGCGGGCAATAGCACCACCTTTACCAGGCTTAATTTCTACGTTATGCACGATAGTACCCACCGGGATTTTAGAAAGCGGCAATGCATTACCTACTTCCGGGGCTACATCAGCGCCCGAAACTAACTTCTGCCCTACCTGTAATCCGGCCGGAGCCAGAATATACGCTTTTGCACCATCGGCATAATACAACAGCGCGATGCGTGCCGAACGGGTCGGATCGTACTCTATTGTTTTTACTGTGGCCGGAACATTCGCTTTATCGCGCTTAAAGTCGATGATACGAATTTTCTGCTTGTGGCCACCGCCAATGTAGCGCATGGTCATACGGCCGTCATTATTTCGTCCGCCTGATTTTTTCAGGGTAACTACGAGTGACTTTTCCGGGATGTTTGTTGTTACATCATCGAATGATGCTGCCACTCTGTGACGAGTGCCGGGTGTCATCGGTCTTAATTTCTTCAACGCCATTGTCTAAAAATTATACGTTGCTATAAAAATCAATTACTTCGCCTTCGGCCAATGTTACGATGGCCTTTTTATAATTTGGCTTGCGGCCGGCAAGTATGCCTGTTTTAGTGTAACGGGTTTTTAATTTACCCATTGCATTCATGGTATTTACGCTGGTAACGTTTACACCATACTGCTTTTCAACCGCTTTCTTAATCTCCACCTTATTGGCGTTGATGTCAACAAAAAAGCCATACCTTCCCTTTTCGTTGAGGGCCGAAATTTTTTCGGTAACCAATGGTTTCTTCAGGACACTCATTACGCTTTATTTAATAAGTTTTCAACCTTGCTAACTGAACTCTCTACGAAAATCACGTTGTCGGCATTCATCACATCGTATGTGTTGATCTGATCGGCCGTAGTGATTTTTGCGTTCTTTAAATTTCTTCCCGACAACACTACGTTCTTGTTGTTTTCAGGAAGAACCAAAAGTGTTTTCTTATCGGCCAACGAAATGGCTGACAACATGCTGATGTACTGCTTGGTTTGGGGTTTCTCGAACGAGAAATCTTCCAACACAGCAATGGCGTTGTCTTTTGCTTTGTAGCTAAGAGCCGACTTACGCGCCAGGTCTTTTACTTTCTTATTCAGTTTGAATGAATAATCGCGCGGTGTGGGGCCAAATACCCGTCCTCCACCTTTGAACTGAGGGTTTTTAATGTTACCCGAACGCGCACCACCGGTTCCTTTTTGCTTTTTCAGTTTTTTAGATGAACCTGAAATTTCGTTACGCTGCTTGGCTTTGTGTGTTCCCTGGCGCTGGTTAGCGAGGAAACTCTTCACATCCAAATATATCGCGTGGTCGTTTGGTTCGATACCAAACACTGTCTCCGGAAGGGTAACCTTCTTTGCCGACTTAGCACCACTATATGTTAACAATGCTACTTCCATTATTTCTGGAGGATTACAGTTGAATTTTTAGCGCCTGGCACTGAACCGCTGATCACGATCAGGTTTTGCTCGGCCATGATCTTAACCACTTTAAGGTTTGTAACCTTAACGCGGTCGTTACCCATACGGCCAGCAAGACGCTTACCTTTTGGTACACGTGACGCAAACGATGCGTTACCCATTGAACCGGGTGCACGAAGACGGTTGTGTTGACCGTGCGTTGCTCCGCCTACACCGCTAAAGCCGTGACGCTTCACAACACCCTGGAAACCTTTCCCTTTCGAGGTACCGATTGCATCCAGAAAGTCGCCTTCCTGAAATACGTCCTGAATGTTGATTTGCTTTCCAAGCTCTATGATGCCGTCAAACTCCTGACGGAAGTCACGGAACTCAGCTACCGATTTCTTAGGAGTGGTGTTCGCTTTTTTGAAGTGACCAAGAGCAGCTTTTGTAGTATTCTTCTCTTTTTTCTCACCAAAAGCGAGTTGAACGGCACGATAACCGTCAGTTTCTACATTTTTTACTTGTGTGACTACGCAGGGTCCCGCTTCGATAACAGTACAGGCGATGTTCTCGCCATCTGCACCAAATACGTTCGTCATCCCTACTTTTCGTCCTATAATTCCAGGCATGGTCTTAACCTTTTAATGTCTGTTTTTCAGGATTTGGGCCTATGTGGCTCCAAAAAGGACTGCAAAGATAGGAAACAAAGTGTAGGTAACAAGAGGGGGTTCTAAAATTTTACCGGCAATTAAAGCGTCTTCCGCAGGTACCTCAGCAAAACCCTCGAAATTCACTATTATTACGTGTTTTTCGGTAAAATCGGATGCGAAACCTCCTGCAAAAGTATTGGTTAATTTTATTGCCCGCACTGCTGGTAAGCCTGTTTTTGATCAATATCTCGCTGGGCAGCGTTCAAATTCCCCTTGCCGATACCCTGAAAGCATTAACCGGCCAGCAACCTTCTAACCCAGTTTGGAAAGATATTATTTTTGACTTCCGCCTTACAAAAGCTTTTACCTGCGTATTGGCGGGGGGCGCGTTGGCTTTAGGCGGACTAATGATGCAAACGTTGTTTAGAAACTCGTTGGCAGGACCTGATGTGCTGGGTTTAAGCTCGGGTGCCAGTCTGGCCGTAGCCATTGTATTGATGGCCGGAAGCGGAATGGCTCTTTTCTCAAAATCGTTTACCCTGGCGTTTGCGGCCAGTATCGGGTGTGCAGGCATTTTTGTAATAGTCATGGCCATCGCCAGCCGGATCCGCGATAATGTTTCTCTATTAATAATAGGGTTGATGATCGGGGCGGCCACTTCATCAATTGTAAGTGTTTTACAGTTTATCAGCCGTGCCGAAGACCAGCAATACTATTTAATATGGACGTTCGGCAGCATTGGCAATTTAAACTGGACAGAAATTCTGATTTTGAGCTTAGTTGTTTTCGCAGGCACAATAATGGCGTTATCGGCCATAAAATCGCTAAACGCCTGGTTGCTGGGCGATCATTACGCTACCAGCTTAGGCATTAACCTGAAAAGCGCCCGACTGACTATTATTATAGCTACCTGCCTACTAACGGGTGCTGTAACGGCCTTCTGCGGCCCGATTGCTTTTGTAGGATTGGCAGTACCCCACATTGCCCGGCTGGTGATCGATACCAGCAATCATAAAATATTGATTCCGGCCACACTGCTGATGGGAGGCATCATTATGTTGCTTTGCGATATTCTTTGCCGGTTGCCCGGAAGTGATTTTGTATTGCCTATTAATGCCATTACGGCTTTGTTAGGCGCACCGGTTGTGATTTGGGTAGTTATGCGGAACAAAAAAATCAGGATGTGATGAAAGAAGTTTTGTTATTGGCACAAAACCTGACCGTTGGCTACACGCACGGAAAAGATCGTCATGTATTATTCCGGGATCAAAGCCTGGCACTTCACGCAGGCGAATTGGTTTGTTTTATGGGAGCCAATGGTATTGGCAAATCATCGCTGATCCGCACATTAGCAGGACTGCAACCCGCATTAAGCGGAGGAGTTGTTATTGATCCGAAAACCGTTGCCGTAGTATTGACCGACCGTATCAATGCCCTAAACATGACGGTCGAAGAACTGATTGTTTACGGACGATACCCATACCTCGACTGGAGCATCCGGCTTACGCAAAAGGACACTGCGATTATTGAAGATTCGATTGTTCAAACACACACGGGGCATTTACGGAAAACAAAACTTTACGAGTTGAGTGATGGCCAGTTGCAGATGGCGATGATTGCCCGTGCCTTAGCACAAGATACACCCGTTATTTTGTTAGACGAGCCTACTGCACATTTAGACCTGAACAACCGGGTTGAAATCATGAACTTGCTGCGTACGTTGGCACGCACATCGGGCAAAGCGATTTTAGTAGCTACACACGAGCTTGACCTGGCGTTACAAACTGCCGATTTAGTTTGGTTAGCCACGCGCGACCAGAAAATTATTACCGGCATACCCGAAGACCTCGTGTTGAACGGATCGTTTGATGACATCTTTCAGTTTAAAGGCTTTGATTTAAAAACCGGGAAAGTTGCGCACGAGGCGTGGCGGAATAAAACTGTTAAACTAATAGGTGAAGGGTATGAGTATTTGTGGACGAAGAATGCGCTGGAGCGAAACGGGTACAGCATTGATAACAATAGCCTGTTTGCCATCGAAATAATAAAGATAGATAATTCAATCAAATGGAATATGGGTAACAAAACCCACTTATCGCTACACGATGTCCTTAATAACATATAAGATCTCTGATTTATGAAAAGCAAATGGAAAACAGCCTTCTGGGTTTTACTTGCCACTTTTTGTTTTACAACAATTACATTAGGTTATGTTATTCTTGAGCAAAACTCATCAATATATCACCTGAAAAGACAACATCAATCCACCGAGTGGGACTTGGAACAGTTCTCAGAAGCAATCGAAGGTAAGTTAAAATTTGAAGATTTTAAGAAGATAACAGATAGATTCTATGATTTGGATGACTCCACATCAATCGGTTTAAACCGAGTAACAATTTTTTTCGATAAGGATAAAAAGATAAAATCGGTAACTACGAAATGGTAGAAATCCGTTAGTAATGGTTAGTTCACTTTTTATAAACCCCTTCCAACACCTTCACATCCCCATCAATAGCCGGGATTTGCAAGCCTATGATTTTAGCAATGAACGGATAAACATGAATGTTCTCGAACGGTTTTAGCCTTACACCTTTTTTAATGTTGGGGCCAGTGGCATAAAATATCGCGCCCATATCGTTTACCACGTACGGATCATAACCATGCTCACCAAAATTTCCGCTGTTTAACCAACTGCCAAAGTTACGCGCTGCGGTAAGAATGTAACTGCCCGGCTCGGCCACGATCATCACATCGCCTGCGCGTTTGTGTTGGTAATGCCAGCGTTCAGGGAACTCACTTTGTTTATATACTTTAAAATGATGTTCCTGTTTCTTCAACACGGCATACAGTGAGTCAACATTTTTGGTATAGAAGTGCGCCTGCGAACCCGCATTGGCAAACACCACCGATGGATTACTCGTATCGATCAACTTATTAACATAAATAAACACGCGCTCTTCGCGTTTCATTTCCAACATACCGTGATCGGAAACCACCACCACATTTACCGGCAACTTGGTTTTCTTCACACCCGTCAACAACATACCCAACAGCGAGTCGGCCTTTTGCACGGTTTGCTTCAGCTTTTCGGATTGATGTCCGCTGGTATGCCCTTCGGAGTCCACCAATGAAAAATAAAGTGAAATAAAATGCGGGCGTTCGGCTTCAGGCAACTTCAACCAATCGAGCGTTTGTGTTACGCGCTCCTCATCTTTTACTTTCGAATCGTACAGCCGGTAGTAATCGGGGAAACTGCCTCTTATTTTGGCTTCCGATCCTACCCAAAAAAACGAAGCCGCTTTTAATCCCTGCGCTTGCGTCAGTTGCCATAACGGTGTGCCTCCGTAAAACGAAGTGTCTTCTACCATTGTGCGGTTTTTAATGGAATACATTTTTTTCTGATCGGGATCATAAAAATCGTTATCCACCAACCCGTGATGGCCGGGGTACAAACCGGTTACGAGTGTGTAATGATTGGGAAATGTTTTACTGGGGAACGATGGAATCATCGCTTCGGCCGAAGCCCCGTCACGAATCATTTTTTTAAAGTTGGGCAGGTTATACCGTTCGGCATAATCGTAGCGGAAGCCATCGAACGAAACCATGACAACATACGGCCGCTGTTGTGCCCGTGCCGTGAAAGAACAGATACATACCGCAATCCAAACAATAAACCGGAACTTCATCATGCTGATTTTTCGCTGTAATATAGTTTTTGTACCGATGATGTTCCAAGCCGTTCATCACACGGTAACACAAACATCAAAAAATATAAACACGGCATTCAAACGGTTGCGCTAACCATCCTCATAAATTTTTAATCGTTTGGTGATTTGCACTCGTGCATATTTAGTAAGTTGTCGGCTTTACAATTTTATATGATCGACCTGACCACGTTATTCCCCTACAAATTCGACAAAAAATACGCAAAGCCCGTGGCTTACTTCTCGATGGAATTTGCCATCGACCAGCCCTTGAAAATTTACAGCGGAGGGTTAGGCTTTTTGGCAGGCTCGCACCTGCGAAGCGCGTACGAACTGAAACAAAACTTAATCGGCATTGGCATTCTCTGGAAGAAAGGCTACTACGACCAGGAGCGCAACCAGGATCAAACCCTGAAAGTAAGTTTCCGCGATAAAGAATATTCGTTTGTTACCGACACCGGCATTGTGTTTCCGATTACAATACACGGAGCGCGGGTGTTTGTGAAAGCATACCTGTTGAAACCCGAAGTGTTTCAGTCGGCACCGTTGTTTTTGTTAAGCACCGACATCCCTGAAAACGATTACCTCGCACAAACCATCAGTCACCGGTTGTACGATCCGAACGAAACAACCCGCATTGCTCAATCCATTCTGTTAGGCATTGGCGGTGCCAGGCTGCTGGATATTCTCGAACGCCAAACCGACATCTATCACATGAACGAAGGCCATGCCTTACCGATGTGTTTTTACCTGTTGGATAAATACAAAAACATTGACGAAGTAAAGAAGCGTGTTGTGTTTACCACGCACACACCCGAAAAAGCCGGTAACGAAGAACACAGCCTGCCGTTGCTCAACAGCATGAGTTTTTTTAATGGCTTAACACCCGAACAGGTACAGGAATATGTATATCCCGAAAACGGTGTACTGAATTATACCCTAACAGCTTTGCGGTTAGCCAAACGCGCTAACGGTGTATCGCAACTGCACGGTGAGGTTTCTAAACAAATGTGGAATGGTTTCAAGGGCATCTGCGACATTATTGCCATTACCAATGCCCAAAACAAAACATACTGGGGCGATGAAGGCTTAGACAAAGCCTTGAAAAAAGATGACGACAAAGGATTAGTGAAACGGAAAAAAGAGTTGAAGAAAAAACTCTTCCGCACCATTGCCAACCAAACCGGTAAACTGTTTGATGAAAACGTACTCACCATTGTTTGGGCGAGGCGATTTGCAGGCTACAAACGCGCCAATATGCTGATGTTTGACTACGAACGTTTTTTGAAAATCGTAACGAACACCAAATACCCCGTGCAAATAATTTGGGCGGGCAAACCGTACCCGGAAGATTTTGCTGCCATTAACATCTTCAATGAGATTTACTGGAAAACGAAAGACTTACCGAACTGCACCATCCTTACGGGATATGAGTTATGGTTATCCGGATATTTGAAAAAAGGGTCAGACATTTGGCTCAATAACCCGCGCCTGTACCGCGAAGCCTCGGGCACATCGGGTATGACGGCCGCCATGAATGCATCGGTAAACTTATCCATACCCGATGGTTGGGTACCCGAATTTGCGAAACACGGAAAAAATTCGTTCCTCATTCAAACTGCTGACGATTCGCTTTCGCAGGAAGTAAAAGACAAAGAAGAAGCGAACAATTTGTTAGATGTACTCGAAAACGAAATCATTCCGATGTATTACAACAATCCCGCCAAGTGGCAACGCATTGTCAAAAACAGTATGAAAGATGTATCCCCCAAATTTGATTCGGGGCGCATGGCGAAAGAGTATTACGAAAGGTTGTATAAATAGTTTATCAATCAAGTTTCAGGAGGCTGTATCAAAAGCTTAAACAACAAACCACGTCACATCGATCCCGATTTATCGGGAGAGATGTCCCGGTTTTGAGCGCTGATTGACGGGATGTCTCACTGCGCTCGACATGACGTTACGCTTTTGATACAGCCTCCTTTCACCACTGCACTAAATTTTATGTTGTTTCGATAAAGATTATTCGGGAACTTCACAGCTTTAATTCTGGTGTTATGAAAAAGATTAAATCGTTTTGCATATTTGCAGGCTTTGTATGCCTCGTTGCCTGCACAAATCCTGAAAAAGAAAAACCACTGCCGGTATTGGGGCAGCGCGAAATCGTTACACGCGAAGTAAACGGCCAAACGGTTACCGATACCCTGTACCACACCATTGCACCTTTCAGCTTTGTTGACCAGGACAGTGCAACCGTCACCAACAAAACGTTTGAGAACAAAATTTACATTGCCGATTTCTTCTTTACCTCGTGCCGTACCATTTGTCCGAAAATGAAAACCCAACTGTTGCGCGTGTACGATTCCATCCAAAACGATAACGATGTATTGATTCTCTCGCACACGATCGACCCGGAATACGACACCGTTGGCCTGTTGCACGATTTTGCATCGCGCTTAGGCGTGAAAACCGAGAAGTGGCATTTCGTTACCGGTATAAAAGATTCCATCTACAACATTGCACAAACCAGCTACTTTGCAACCGCTATGGAAGACAAAACCGAACCCGATGGGTTTATCCACAGCGGAGCTTTTTTATTGGTTGACAAACAAGGCCGCCTGCGCGGAAAATACGATGGCACATTAGAAAATGATGTTAACCGCCTGTTGGTTGATTTGAAGCGACTGAAAAAAGAATATGCACCGTAAGAATTTAGAATTTAGATTTGAGAATTTAGATTTGAGAATCGCTGCCTCTTTATTTTTTGTTTCGCTTCTCATGTTCTCATGCAATCAATCAAAAAACGAAGCCAAGCCTGAGCGATCAGTAAAATTCACGCAATACTATATAAAAGGAGAAATACTCTATACCCAACATTGCAGTAATTGCCACCAGCCCAACGGCACAGGGTTAGGACTTGTATATCCTCCGCTGAATAAGTCGGATTACATGGAAACTAATTTCGAGCGTGTGTTGTGCGGCATGAAACACGGCTTTCAGGGGGAAATTGTGGTGAACGGAAAAAGTTTTATACAAACCATGCCGGGCGTAAATTCACTTACCGATTTAGAGGTTGCCCAAATTGCCACGTACATCTACAACACGTGGGATCACAATCGTGGTATTGTAGAGGTAAGCGAAGCCAGCAAGGTTATGCAAAGCTGCACTACGCTTAGCGCAAACTGATCACTAATTTTTTATCCTCGTCAACTTTAACCTTGGCCTGCGCGAACGATGGCGGCCCCATGTTGCCCATTACGTTATTTGAAAATCCGTAAGGTTCTTTGGGCATACCTAACACGTTGGTATCGAGTTTCAGGTTTTCATTCAAATCCTGAAAAAGTGTAACGGCATATTCGCCCGGTACTACATTATCAAACTCTACCACTACTTCCTTACCGGTGATTTTTGCCTTTTTTACATCATAATGTTTTTTCATGTAGTCGGCTTCGTTGTTGTACAGGGCTACCATCATGTTGCCTTTAATCTGTTCAACATTGTTGACCACAACTTCGATTTTATGCTGGGCAATAATTTCTACACTCACCAATGCAAACACGAAGAGAAAAAAGATGGTTTTCATAAACATGATCGGGTTTTTAGTTGTTTGGGGCAGTTCCGGACATCCTAAACGATAACCGAACCTCCTTACTCCATACTTAAAACAAAAAGTTTGCCGTAAACATTAAGCCGTTACTTCTTCGGTAACCGCAGGTAATCCGGCCGTGAGCATGGCGCCAAATCCACCCTGAATGTTTACAATCCTACCGATGAAGCCTAACCGCTTTAACATCGAAATGGCAATCATGGAACGATACCCGCCTGCACAATGCACTAAGTACGGATTACTTTTATTCAACGACTGAGTATTGGTTAAAATATCCGACAACGGTAAAAATGTAGCGTCTTTTAAATGGCTCACTGCCCACTCGCCCGGCTTGCGCACATCCAACACTTCAACACCGTTGGCCAGCTCGGTTTTCATTTGTTCGGGCGTAATGGTTTCTACCTGGTCGAGCTTGCCATCCCATGCAGTTACACCACCTTTTAAATAACCCACAACGTTTTCATAGCCTACACGCGCCAGGCGCAACACGGCTTCTTCTTCATTTCCTTCTTCGGTAATCAACACCAGCGGCTGGTTGATGTCCAACAACGTTCCGACCCAAACAGCATACTGTCCGTTCAGGCCAATGTTAATGGATGTGGGGATAAACCCTTTTTCAAATTCATCGGGCTGGCGTGTGTCGAGAATCACCGCGCCATCGGCAACAGCTTTTTTAAATTCGGCTACTGAAAGTAATTTTTTATTTTTGGATATAACGGTATCGATCGACTCATAACCTTGTTTGTTAATGCGGGCATCTTCAAAGAAATAAGCAGGGGGCGGAAGAATACCATCGGTAACTTTTTCGATGAATTGTTCACGGCTCATATCCTGTAAGGCGTAGTTGAATTTTTTCTGCTCGCCAATAGTCGAAAATGTTTCTTTGCCAATGTTTTTGCCGCAGGCCGAACCGGCACCGTGTGCAGGATATACAATTACATCGTCCGCCAATGTTTTGATTTTGTTATTCAGCGAATCGTACATCATGCTGGCCAACTCTTCACGGGTCATTACGCCATCTAACAAATCCGGCCGACCGACATCGCCCACAAATAATGTATCACCGGTAAATACGGCTTGTGCTTTACCGTTTTCATCGATCAGCAAATAACAGGTTGACTCAGGCGTGTGCCCCGGGGTATGCAATACTTTAATGATAACCTTGCCTAAGGTAAACTCCTGCCCGTCTGTTGCATTAATCACATCGTAATTTGCATTGGCCATAGGGCCATAAATAATGGGCGCATTTACTTTACGGGCAAGATCAATGTGGCCGGAAACAAAATCGGCATGGAAATGTGTTTCAAACACGTATTTGATTTTGGCCCCGCGTTTTTCGGCCAACGCTATGTACGGCTCCGTTTCACGTAAGGGGTCAATGATGGCGGCCTCACCGGCCGATTCAATATAATAGGCTGCCTCTGCAAGGCAATTGGTGTATAACTGTTCGATGTACATAGCAATAGTTGATGTTAACCGGATAATAACCCGGTAAAGGTCTGAAAAATTCCCTAAAAACGAGTCTATATTTGCTGCCCTATGCGCATGATTTTCATCACTCTTATTTTTTTCTGCCAGTTTACATCGGTTGCAGCACCGTATTCACTTTTTGAAGACAACGGGAAAACCGGGTTAAAAAACGAAAGCGGGCAAATTGTTATCCCGGCTGTATATGACGCGCTGGGCTGGAGCAACGGAACATTTTCCGTAACCGGAAAAGTTACCGGGTACAAGTTAAACGGTAACTGGGGCATTGTTACCGTGAACAACGAACGCATCACCCAGGCCGATTACCTTTCGCTTAACCCGGCCGAAGGCACTTTGTTAATCGCTACCAAAAAATCATCGGCCATTGCCGTTGGCACGGGATGTATCAATACCGAAGGCAAAACCATTATTCCGTTTACATACGCAGGTATTAAAGTACACGCGCTGCGCATTGTGGCGTTCGTGCGCGAGGGCAACCTGTTTAAACACGGCCTCATTACCCTCGACAACAAAGCGCTTATCCCCTTTCAATACAAAAACATTTACCCGGTAGGCAGTCTGCGGTATGCCGTTGAAGATTTCAACGGAAAGCTTGCCATCTATTCCGATACCGGAAAACAAATCACGGGTTTTTCCATCGACAGCCTCTCGGAATTTAAAAACAACCTCGCCATTATCTATGAAAACGGTAAACAGGGGTTGATTAATCGCGAAGGTCAGTTAAAGTCGGAAGCAAAATTCAGGGAAATACAAATCACACCCGAAGGTATTCGCGCGCGTATGCCTGACGAGTGGTTAGTATTAAATGTCGATAACAAACCACTTGAAACCTTAGAGGCCGATTCGATCGCCTGGCTAAACGAAGGCCGATATAAAATCAAAACAGCTTCACAATGTTACCTGGCCGATAAAAATTTTAAACCCATCGGCACACTGCAAGCCAAAAACATTTATCCTTTTCAAAACGGGCTGGCGGTTTACAAAACGGCATCGGGGCATGGCGTACTCAAGCGAAACGGAAATATTTTATTAAAACCCGAATTTGAAAATATTGTTCTCGAAAACGCATACATCCTTACACAAGAAAAAACCAACAGTTCGCTTTACTGGGCATTACGCGATACTACCGGCATCAAAAAAACTTCTAAAGCGTACGATGCCATCGCAAAACAACGCAATGGTTTATTTCCGGTTACACGTAAAAACTACTGGGGCGTTATCAATGAACACGGGCGCGAAGTGGTTGCCTGCGTTTACGACAGTATTCTTCAAATGAACAGCGACCAATTTGCCGTAAAATTTAAAGGCCAGTATGGCATCATCAACACCAAAGAAGAATGGTTGGTATATCCGCAAACAAGCCGTGTTACGTTACTGAACAACGACCGGTATTTTAAAAAAACAAACGAAACACTTTTCCTGATGTCGTTCGATGGCACGGTGTTGTATTTCACCAACAACCGCATTACCCTTAACGAAAATAATTTTACCGAATACATTTCAAGCGGAGGCACCTGGACTATCGACTTCGATGGCCGGATTGTAAGCCGTCAGCTCCCGCCTGTTGAATCAACCGAAAAAATATTTCCGGCATCGGAAGGGTTACGCGGTATTAAACGGCAAGGCCGCTACGGGTTTATCGATGACCTTGGCCGCCTACGCGTTGCTAACCGCTACGAAGATTTAAAACCATTTAGCGAAGGTTTGGCCGCCATTAAAATCCGCAACAAGTGGGGGTTTATTAACCGCGATGAACAGATCATCATCCAGCCCGTGTACGAAGATGCCGCACCTTTTGTTAACGGGCACTCCATCATCAAACAAAAAGGATTGTACGGTTACATGAACAACCACGGCATTGTTGTTTTGCCCACCCGTTACGATGCCGTTGATGTTTTGCCCACCAACCGGTTGTTGCTTACGCTGAATAACCAGAAAGGTCTTGCCGATGAAAAAGGCAACGTGCTGTTGCACGCGAAGTATGAATACATTCACGATTTGGCAAACGGCCATGTTATTGTAAAACAACATGGCAAATACGGATTAGTAAACTTAAAAGGATTAAACACCATCCCGCAGGTGTATGATTATTTAATGTACGATGCCGAGAATGAGCGGTATTTGGGGTTGAGGAAATCTCAATGGATTGAGGTTAGGAATTAGGGATCAGGACTTAGGTATTGGGGGATTATGCTTAGTTCTTCGCTCATATTTTCTCTTTAAAAAAACGAAAAAAGGGCTTTTTTGCCGATTTCTATTAGTTTTTGCTTTTTCTCTTTTCATAAAGATTGTCTGTATAAGAGTAGTGAATATTTTGGCCTGCAATTCCTTCGTTCAATTCTCTTATTTTCTGTTTTATGTGTTCATTTGTTTTTGTTTTATGGTCGTAGTCGCCAAGAATTATCAATTTGTTGTATTGGTCTTTAAGCCATTTATATTTTTCAAAAACCTCTGGTTTTTCAAAACTTGAATCAAGTCCGCCTATTATTACTTTACGAACTTTACTTAAAGATTCGGTTAATAATTCAGGCGTCATTTCTGTCCAACTTTCTATTACTTGGTAGTAAATCAACTGATGAAACCCTACACAACCTTCATCAAATCTGTCTAAATATTGGTGATAAGGATACCTATTTCTCTTTGCCTCTAATGGGTAGTTTAATTCATTAAGCAATTTGTCTGACAAAATAATTCTTGGAAATTTTGCGCTTCTTGTTTCAAGCATAAACGCGTCAATCAACCCTTGTCCAAATACAGTTCCGTTGTCAATATGAATGATGTTCCCTATTGTCAAGCCACCACGAAATAAAATCCCTTTTTCTAAAAGCACCGTTCCAATATATGCAAGATTGACAATTAAAGTTGACGCCATTTCATTTACGTTGCTATCAACCTTTACTGAAACAACAATGCTGTCGGAAAATGTAGTTGTATTTGTTTTTCCACGTAGATCAAAATTATTCACGCCTTTATATTGTGCGCTTTCTTCAATTTCAATAAACTTTAAGTCCCACTTTTCAGTCTTTTCCCAATCCTTTAAATATTCAAGAACCGAATAGATTAACTCAATTTTAGAAGTATCTGTTTCGGATTGCTTTACTATTTCCTTGAAACCAAGAATGTCTATAAAAGCAATTATTCTGCGTTCATATGTTAATGATGTATTTGTCATTTTTTATTCTATCACAACTTTATCAATTTCTTTCATCAACTTATCTGTTTCGTTTAATGCCACGATGATTTTTTGATAGTGCAAAATGTCATCAAATTCAAGTGTGCGGTCTTTGAGCCATTTTTGGGCGGGTTGATAACCGCCAATGTAAAACTCCCAAGCGGTTTGTGGCACATTAGTAAAATATTGTGTGTCGTTAATATAAACGTTTCCGTTTTTGTATAATGGTTTTGCTACAATATTGTTGCCACTTTCGGGATATTTCGTAATGTATTTTTCTACTGCTGGGCTTTCTAACAAATGGATTTCTCGGATTTGTCTGCTCATTTCAATAATTTTCTATTTTCCACTTCCTGTAAGATTTGCATTTGTTGAATGGCTATTTTGTTCAGGCGAATCAGGCGTTCTTGTTGAGGTGTTTTTTCGTTGATAAAAACAGCGTTCAGGTTTTCCATATTAGCCAAACATATCAACTCATTGATAACTGCATAATCTCTGATATTGCCTTTCAAATCAGGGTTCGCATCTCGCCATTGTTTGGCCGTCATTCCGAATAAAGCAACATTCAACACATCAGCTTCGCTGGCATATACGATGGATATTTGTTGTGCAGAAAGTTCTTTAGGAATAAGGTTCTGTTTGATGGCGTTGGTATGAATTTGGTAATTTATTTTGGTCAATTCTCGCTTTGCTGACCAGCCCAATTGTTTTTGTTCTTCTTCTTTGAGGCGTTGGAATTCCTTAATTAAGTATAATTCAAACTCAACAGAAACCCAACTGGCAAACTTAAATGCAATATCTCTTTGCGCATAAGTGCCTCCGCCCGCACCATTTTTAGTAATTATGCCTATGGCACCTGTTAATTCTACCCAGCGTGTCGGACTCATCGTAAAAGCGTTACTTCCCGAATCTTTCAAAAGGGGGTCGAATTCGACCCCTTTAAAATTGGGGTTGTTCAAATGCTCCCAAAGCCCCAGATACTCTAAAGTATTTTTAAGTCGTATCCAATTTTTTACAACGTCTTTAGGCTCAATCGGATTTTTTTGCTTCGCAATGTCTGTGATGCTTATATAATCTTCTCCATTTATAGTTATGGCCTTAACAATAGTTTCTTTTACAAGCAATTGTTTGTCTTTTGCCATATTATTTTCATTTTAAAGCGGTCAAATTATGATAGTACGCAACGAATTTACTCTGTAACCTACTGCTGTTATGGCTTTTTGGCTAAGCCACGGGGTTTCGTTTTGAAAATACACATCAATATTTACCTTGCCATTTTCGGCAGTAAACAACACAAAGCTGTTAAACTGTTGTTGTTCATTTTTTAACGTATTCTTTTTTTACTCATTGCTTCTTATTGTCTGAATTAGGATCCATTTCCTGGCGTTAGGGAAACGATCAAGCGTCAGGCACCGGAGCAACCACTACGAAGCCAGTGCCCGACACTGCACTATGGCTTATCTTTTATTCTTTTTCAATTGCTTAATCTCTTCTTGTAAACTCAACACCGAAGCCGCTAACTGATCGGCCGAAAAGATTGTTGCATCAACATCCGGGAATTTTGTTGAAAAGAATGCTTTCACCGCCCAAAGTTCTTTCACATCAGTTGCCTCTACCGAATACGGTTCGTATTCGGTATTATCAGAAACCAGCAACAGCTTATCGGCATTCATAAACACGCGCTTAAATACGATGCCATCATTTTCGGTTACCAGTATGTAAAGCTTTCCGTTTTTTATATCGCTCAGTTTTTCAACATATTCGCCAAACACAATCGCTCCCGATTGTATGGGCAACATCGAATCGCCTTTTATTTCAAATGCGCGGTACGTGGCATGGCGCGGCAACACCGGCAAACTCAGCTTGGGCAACTCTTTTATATACTCGGTATCCTGGTAGCCATTTAAGTATCCGGCAGCAGCCTTTTGCGATACCAACTCAATATTTTCTTTATCGTTACTGTCAACCGTAATGGCCAGCACTTCTTTACGGGCTTGTGCTGCGGCTTCGCGCCATTCAAGTTCGGGTAGCTTGCTCAGGTCTTTCCGCGAAAGCACATCAATGCTGATCTTAAACAGGTCAGAGATTTCTAACAGGCACGACAGCGGAGGCGTTGCGCGCTCTTCTTCGTATGCGCCAATTACCGGCTGCTTCAGCGTAAGCTTCTCGGCCAATTCCTTTTGCGTCCATCCATTGTGAAGGCGGAGGAATCTAAGGTTTTTATTCACCATCGACATAGAACAAATGTAATACTAAATATTTTAGTTGAGAAATAATTTTAATACTAAAAATTTTAGTTATTTGCCCGCATGGATCGGAACATCATACACTTAGACTTAGACGCGTTTTTTGTAGCCGTAGAGCGCAAAAACAATAAAAAATTAGAGGGTATTCCATTGATTGTAGGCGGCAGCAGTCGCAGAGGCGTGGTGGCGGCCTGTAGTTACGAGGCGCGCAGGTTTGGCGTACACTCGGCCATGCCCATGTATTTGGCGCTGCAACTTTGTCCGGATGCCAAGGTGATTTCGGGCGATATGGAAGCGTACAGTCGCGAGTCGCATTTGGTGACCAGCATCATTGCTGATTCGGCACCGATGTTTGAAAAAGCATCGATCGATGAATTTTACATCGATGCCAGCGGTATGGATAAATATTTCGGAGCGTTTAAGTGGGCTGTTGAATTGCAGAACAAGATTATCAAAGAAAGCAATCTGCCTATTTCCATGGCCATGTCGGTGAACAAATTAGTATCGAAAGTTGCCACCGGTGAAAAGAAACCCCATGCGCAGGCACTTGTACCTACGGGTACCGAGCAAGGATTTCTTGCGCCCCTATCCATCGAAAAGATTCCGATGATTGGCAAACAAACTTCTTCCTTTTTACACGATATGGGCGTGCGTACCGTAGGCACATTGCGCGAAATGCCGTTGAAGTTTTTAACCAGCGCCTTTGGTAAGAACGGTGTATCATTATGGAATAAAGCACACGGTATTGACGAATCGCCTGTGGTGCCCCATGCCGAACAAAAATCGATTTCAACCGAATCAACTTTTGAAGAAGATACCATTGATGTAAAGCGATTGAAATCAATCTTAATTGCGATGGTCGAAAAAGTAACGTTTCAATTGCGCGAACAGAAAAAACTTGCGGCCTGTGTAACGGTAAAAATCCGCTATTCGAATTTCGATACCGAAACCAAACAGGTACACATTGCTTATACTTCTTCCGACCATGTGATTTTGCGCGTGGTGCAAGAGTTGTTCGATAAACTCTATAATAGAAAAATGTTAATTCGGTTGGTAGGTGTGCGTGTAAGCAACCTGGTGCACGGTAATCATCAAATCAACCTGTTTGATGATACAGCCGAAACCATTCATTTATACGAAGCCATCGACCGCATTAAACATAAACACGGTGTCGAAAAATTAGTGCGCGCAACAACCTTAGGTGTAAGTCGCAGGGTACGCATGAATATGAACCTGTTTAACGGAAAGGTGCTGGGAACAGCCAGCGCATAATCATAATTCTTTTTATTCGGTTATTTTTGCAGCCGTGAAATTTACACTCTCTGCAAACGATTCTCAATCAAAAGCACGTGCGGGCATTGTGCACACGGCTCATGGCGATATTGAAACGCCCATTTTTATGCCGGTGGGCACTGCGGGTACGGTAAAGGCTGTACACCAGCGCGAACTCGAAAACGATATTCAGGCGCAGATCATTCTGGGCAATACTTACCATTTGTATTTGCGTCCGGGCACATCACTGTTAGAAAAAGCCGGTGGCCTGCATAAATTCAATGGCTGGAGCAAACCCATCCTTACCGACAGTGGCGGCTATCAGGTGTATTCGCTTTCGGATAACCGTAAGATCAACGATGAAGGTGTAACGTTTAAATCGCACATCGATGGCTCTAAACATTTGTTCACTCCCGAAAACGTGATGGACATCCAACGCTCGATCGGTGCCGATATTATTATGGCATTGGATGAATGTACACCCTACCCGTGCGAATACGATTATGCCAAAAAATCGTTGGTGATTACCCACCAATGGTTACAGCGTTGTGTTAAACGTATCGACAGCACCGAACCTCGTTACGGCTATGAGCAAGCATTGTTTCCCATTGTGCAGGGAAGTGTGTATAAAGATTTGCGCATCCAGTCGGCCGAATTTATTGCTGCACAAAATCAGCAAGGCAATGCCATTGGCGGATTATCGGTGGGCGAACCGCACGACCTGATGTACGAAATGACGGATGTGGTGTGTAACATCCTTCCGGCTGATAAACCCCGCTACCTGATGGGTGTTGGTACACCTGAAAATATTTTAGAGTGCATTGCTTTAGGTGTTGATATGTTCGATTGTGTGATGCCAACCCGCAATGCCCGCAACGGTATGCTGTTTACCACACAAGGCATTGTAAACATCCGCAACGAGAAGTGGAAAGACGACCTCTCACCCATCGATGCCGGGTTGGGCGGTTATGCCAGCACGTTTTACTCAAAAGCCTATTTGCGCCATCTTATTATTAATAAAGAGATTTTAGGCGCACAAATTGCTTCGATACACAACCTTACGTTTTATCTTTGGCTGGTAAAAGAAGCCCGCAGGCAAATTTTAAACAATACTTTTGCTCCGTGGAAAAACGAAATGGTTAAAAAGGTATCAGCACGATTATAATTAGGTGTGCTATTAACTTAGGGCACCACCGTAAAAAATGAAACTACTCGACCGTTACATATTGCGCCAGTTTTTAAGTACCTACATTTTTGTGGTAGCGCTGTTGCTGGCGGTTATTACGGTAATCGATCTTACCGAAAAAACCGACAAGTACGCCAAGGCCAACTTAGGTTTCATCGAAATCATGGGTTATTATGGTGATTTCATTCCCTGGATTGCCGGGCTGATCACGCCCATCACCGTATTTATCGCAACTGTTTTTATTACGGCTAAAATGGCCGGCCACACCGAAATCGTGGCTATCCTCAGCAGCGGGGTGAGTTTTAAACGATTTATGCTGCCTTACTTTATGGGCGCTTTTATGATTGCAGCCGTAAGCTTTTGGCTGAACGGCTGGGTGATACCGAACTCTAACAAATCGCGGTTAGAGTTTGAACTGGAGTACCTGAAAACCAAACAAAGCATGAGCCATCGCAACATTCACATGCAAGTGGCCAAGAACACATTTCTGTACCTGCAATACTATAACAGCCACACCGATAAAGGTTCGCAGTTTACGTTAGAAAGATTTGAGAACCGTAAGCTCATCGAAAAACTTACCGCCAAGCGGATTGAATGGGACACCACCAAAAACAAATGGACACTGTACGATTGGGAGGTCGTACAGATCAACAACATTTTTGAACCCTACGCATCTTCAACAAAAAACATCCCCGATTCAACCGTAAGTGATTCACTCCACAATCCATCGCTCAACACACCGGTTGGCCGGGTTGAATTACCGCCCATCAACACAAAAGGAAATACCCCGATAGACACTACACTGGCCATTCACCCGACCGAGTTTGATAACGACTACCGCAAGTATGACGGGCTAACGTTAACCGAACTGAACAAATACATCAAAACGTTGAGGTCGCGCGGCTCAGCCGGTATCGATGTATATGAAGTAGAAAAATACACACGCTTTGCCTCACCTTTTTCGATTTTCATTTTAACCTTTATGGGCGTGATTGTTTCTTCGCGTAAAAGCCGGGGCGGAACAGGCTCACAAATTGCCCTGGGGTTTGCGTTATCGTTTATCTTCATTTTATTCTTTATGATGTTCCGCACTTTTGCAGAGACCGGTTCGTTGCCTCCCATGATTTCGGTGTGGATACCCGCCATTCTCTTTGGAGGCATTTCGTTAATCATGTACCGATACGTGCCCCGTTAAATGGCTACCAAAAGCGATTATCTTAAACTCCACTTCATTATTTTCTTATGGGGTTTTACGGCTATCCTCGGTTTACTCATTAACCTGCCCGCCATTGAATTAGTGGTTATGCGCACACTCGTGGCCACATTGGGTATGGGCGCACTTATTTTTATCTGCAGGCAACAGTTTGTTTTACCACCCCGAACGCTTACCTACGTTATCCTGACCGGTTTTATTGTGGCTGCACACTGGATAACTTTTTTTGCTTCGGCACGTGTATCGAACGCTTCGGTTAGCTTAGTGGGCACGGCTACGGGCGCGTTGTGGGCATCGATTATTGAACCGGTTATGAACAAACGCAAGATGAAATTATACGAAGTGTTGCTGGGGCTTGTAGTGCTTTTCGGGCTTTACATCATCTTTGCTTTTGATTTCGATTACCCGTTGGGGTTATTCCTCGGTGTACTCTCAGGATTTTTATCGGCATTGTTTTACTCAATCAACAGCCGGTTAGGCCGTTCGGTCGGCTCCTATCAAATTACATTTTTTGAAATGTTCGGGGCGTGTATCGCCTCGGCCTTGTTCCTGTTGTTTTACACGTACATAATCGACACACAACATACCATCGATTTCACAACCGGTATGTGGGACTGGCTGTTTATACTGTTGTTGGCCTTAGTATGTACCGTATATGCTTTCTCGGTTTCGGTGGGGCTTATGAAAAAACTGCCGGTATTTTTTATGCAGCTTACGCTGAACTTAGAACCCGTGTATGGGATTATCCTGGCCGTGCTCATCTTTAAAAACACCGAAACCATGACGGTTCAGTTTTACATAGGCACGCTGGTGATCTTACTGGCCGTGGCCGCATACCCGGTTTTAAAACGAAAGTTCAACCGCGATGCGCTGAGCGACCTGCCCTCATAACATACCGCTCCAATACGTAACACCCGAAAAGTGTTGTTGTAACGCAACCTGTTTTTCAAAAATGCCAAACACCGCTGAGCCTGATCCGCTCATGCTGGCATACACCGCACCCTGCGCATACAGTGTTTGTTTCAGTGTATCGATCTGCGGGTACTTCTTAAAAACCGAAACCTCAAAATCGTTTTGAAGTTGATCTTTCCAGTTTTTGAAGGGAATGTTTAATAAAATATTTTTTACGCCACCGGTTTTACCCGAAGGCACTACACCGTTGTACGCTTCGGCTGTTGAAACGTGTATGTCAGGCTTCACCAATACAATGTATTTCCCTGAAAGATTTATGTCGATGGCCTCTAATACTTCGCCCCGGCCGGTACCTAACATGGGTTTATCTTCTATAAAAAAAGGGCAGTCGCTGCCTAACTGTAAAGCGTATTGTTTCAGTTGCTCGTGGCTGAGGTTCAGCTTAAACAGCACATTCAGCAAACGTAATGTATAAGCTCCGTTCGATGAACCTCCGCCCAGCCCTGCCCCGGTCGGAATAATTTTATGAAGATGAATTTGTACAGGCGGTAACTGAAAATCGTGTTGAAGAAGCCGGTACGCCTTTAAACACAAGTTGTCATCGGTATGGCCGGGAATTGCATTTCCCGACAGGGTAAATTTAGTTGCCGTTGCCGGGATAATCTCAAGCGCATCTGTACACGGTACGGGATAAAAACACGTTTCAATAGTGTGGTAGCCATCGTTGCGTTTAGAAACCACGCTCAGGCCAAGGTTGATTTTGCAGGGAGGGAACGAAACCATAGTTACCGGCTACCAGTTACCGGTTACCGGTAACTGGCAACTATTTAAAATGTTATTTCTGAGTAAGCTGTTCCGTACTAACCCCGGTTGAAGAGTAACCACCATCGTGGTATAGGTTCTGCATCGTTACCATTCTGGTCAGGTCGCTGAACAACGTTATACAATAATTCGCACAGTCTTCTGCACTTGCGTTACCCAACGGAGATTGTTGTTGCGCAAAATCAAAGAAGTCTGTAAAGCCTTTAATGCCGCCACCGGCTGTTGTTTTTGTTGGCGATTGCGATACCGTGTTGATCCGTACCTGGTTGCGTTTACCGTAATGATAGCCAAACGTGCGGGCAATGCTTTCGAGCATCGCTTTAATGTCGGCCATATCGGTATAAAAAGGATATACTTTCTGAGCAGCAATATAAGTTAATGCCACCACAGAGGCATGCTGATTCAAGGCATCTAATTTGTGCGCCACGGCCAGCATCTTGTGCAGGGTTAGTGCCGATACATCGATCCCTTTCTGATAAAAATCGTAATTCAATTCTGTGTACGGAATGTTCTTGCGGATATTCACACTCATACCAATAGAGTGCAGCACAAAATCAATTTTACCGCCCAGGTGCTCCATGGATTCTGTGTAGAGTTTTGTGAGGTCTTCGACATTAGTGGCATCGGCCGGGATAATTTTAGAGCCGGTTTGTTCGGCCAGCTTGTTAATCTCGCCCATGCGCATGGCAATCGGGGCATTTGTTAACACAAATGTGGCACCCTCTTCATGCGCCCGTAAAGCAACTTTCCAGGCAATTGAATTCTCATCCAGCGCCCCGGTAATAATACCCCGTTTGCCTTTTAGTAGATTATAACCCATGTTTTTTTAGTTTATGCCACAATTATACAAATAGTAGCGGAAGCGGAAAAACAAGTATTTTCAGGAATAGGGAAGTTCTCAAAGATTTTAGTATTTTTGATAACCAAAAACCTTAAAAACCGCCATGCAATTATCTGATGCCTTTCTCCAGTCGTGGAATTCGTACATGATCTACATCTGCTTTGCCTTAATTGGGATCGGGGTACTTATTTTCCTTTATTATATTGTAAAAGCCTCGCAAGTAAAGGATTTAAAAGACAAGTACGATTATATTAACCTCAACGAAATCAAGTATTTCTGGAACACTATTATGTGTTTTATTATTGCCGGGGCTTTTTACGCCAATACGTTAGCTACCGGGAAAGTTGCGGAAAGCGGGCTGATCTTCTTTGTGATCCGCCTGTTTATGGTCGTCAGCTTCGCCTTTATCGCCTATTTCATATTCTTTAGTTTAGTTAAGATTTATTACCCTCAATATATTGAAAAACGGCTCGATAAACTGCGCAACACACCGCGTATTTCGCCCGATGGTAACAAAATGCGCAAGCTGAGCGAAGAGGAAGAAGATGCGCACATGGAAGCCCACATGATTGAGGAAGAAGCCAACATCCACTCGGTTGACTATGACGTGTGGTTAGACGAAAAAACGGGCTATAAGAAAATCGAAAAATACAACTCCTACCAACATGCCGAACGTTGCCCAACCTGCGGGTACTATACGTTGCGCATGGAGCGCGAAGAAATTAAAATAGAGCCTACCCAAAGCACAGAGGGCTTGTTACTAAAACATTACAAGTGCGGCTATTGCTCGCACCGCGAAGCCAACGAGGTAAGGCTTGCTCCGCAATCAACCAACGCATAGAATTTTTAATCATTCGTACAGAACCCCATAGCATCCTATGGGGTTCTTTGTTTTATTTGCGACCAACCTTTTTGTTTTGAACACATCTGCAAGCGCGCCCATTGGTATTTTCGACAGCGGTATTGGCGGCCTTACCGTAGCGCACGCCATTCGTGAACTGCTGCCCAACGAAAGCTTAGTTTATTTTGGCGACACCGCCCATTTGCCCTATGGCGATAAATCCGAAGCCGCCATTCAGGCGTATTCAGTAAAAATTGCCGATGTATTGCTGATGAAAGGCTGTAAGGTTATTGTAATCGCCTGTAATTCAGCCAGCTCGGCCGCTTACGAATTATTAACCGAATACGTTCGGTCGGTAAAAATCATCAACGTGATCGACCCGATGGTGAATTTCGTGATCGACCACTATGCCGGTAAACACGTGGGGCTGATTGGCACCAAACGAACGGTACAATCGGGGGTATATGAACAAAAAATCAAACACGCGCACGAACAGATCAGCGTTCAGTCATTGGCCACACCCCTGCTGGCTCCCATGATCGAAGAAGGCTTCTTCAACAATAAAATCAGTCACGAAATTATTGCCCAGTACCTTAGCGATGAGCGTTTAAAAAACATTGAAGCGCTTATTCTTGCCTGTACACATTATCCGCTGATCAAAAAAGAAATCAATGCCTTTTATAACCACCAAATGCCCATTTTAGACTCATCGCAAATTGTGGCGCGGGCATTGAAACAACACCTGGAAGAAAATAATTTAATAAACCCCGGCCTTGGCCCCGTTACCGATCAGTTTCTGGTATCCGACTATACACCTTCGTTCGAGGCATCCACCCGTTTCTTTTTCCGCGAACAGGTTACCCTCGAAAAACATCCGCTTTGGGGAACATAGCATTGTTTTTACATTGAATTTGTGATCTTTACCAAACCGTGTTAAGCACATTCATTTTCTTTCTGCCCTTTTTGCTGGTATATGTAATGCTGGCTATTTATGCCGAGCGTAAAATTTCGGCTTTTGCACAAGACCGCCTCGGCCCCATGGAAACCGGGCCGTTCGGGATCATCCAATCGGTAGCCGATTTTATCAAACTCATCCAAAAAGAAGATATTGTACCCGCACGAGCCGATAAAACGGTGTTCCGGCTGGCGCCTTTCGTTATTTTCATCGCTGTATTTGCAGGGTTTGCGGTTATCCCGTTAGGGCCGGCCTGGCCGGGAGCCGGCATTTATTCCGGCCTGTTTTTTCTGTTAGCCATTGTATCGTTAGATGTAGTGGGCATTTTAATGGCCGGGTGGAGTTCGAACAACAAATACAGCACGCTGGGCACGTTTCGGGGTGTTGCCCAGATTATTTCGTACGAAGTACCGCTGGGGCTTTCGGTATTGTGTGTGTGCATGGTATCGCAAACACTTGATTTGCAGGAAATTTCGTTTCAGCAAAGCCTGTTGGCACCAGGCGACCGGTATTTTTTTGGGGTAAAATCGTGGGGCGAGGCAGTAGCGCAGGCGGGCGGTTTTTTAACCTGGAATGTATTTCAGATGCCGCTGTTGTTTTTGGCCTGGGTTATTTTTTTCATTGCCTCGTTGGCCGAGTCGAACCGGGCGCCTTTCGATTTGCCCATTGCCGAGTCGGAATTGGTAAGCGGGTTTCATACCGAATACTCGGGGTTTCGCTGGGCTTCCATTATGTTAGCTGAATATGCTATGATGCTGTTGGTTAGTATGTTAGGGGTTGTTTTGTTTTTCGGAAGCTGGAGTACCCCCCTGCCCAACGTAGGCAGTATAACATTAGCCGATTGGACTACCGGTTCAAGCTCTGCGGCTATAACCGGATGGGCAATTTTCTGGTTGGTGAGTAAATCGCTGTTTTTTGTGGGTGTTCAAATCTGGGTGCGGTGGACATTTCCCCGCCTGCGAATTGACCAACTCATGCAATTAAGTTGGAAATATCTTACGCCAATTAGCCTTGCTTTAGTTATTTTGTGCGGATTTTGGAGATTAATTGCTGATTTGTGAGTATAAAAAAGTGTTTACCCTTGCTGGCTGTTGTTGTTGGGGTACTGGCCGCAAAACCAAGTACAGCGCAAACTGTTGATACCATCGACAGCCTTGAAAATGTTGTGTTGCGAAAAGACCTGGCCGATACCACCCGTATCAAAACCCTAAGTGCCCTGGGTGTAGCGTATGCCGAAAACGAACTTGTAAAAAGCCGAAAAACATTTGACGAAGCCCTTGCCCTGGCGCACAAAATTAAAAACTACGCACTTGCTTATACCATTTCGCGCCAGGCAGGTGCTGTATTCTATGCCAAAGGTGATTACACCAATGCCATGGAACTTGAACGTACAGGTTTAGAATCGGCCCAGCTATTGGGCGATAGCATTAAAATAGGCGCCACCCACAACAACGTAGGCAATTACTACTACGAAATCGGTGAATACGATGAAGCTTATTATCACCTCACCCATTCGTACAGTATATTAGAGCGTTCGGCAAAAACACATCAGGATTCTGTTGCTGCCAACGTTGCCCTCCACAACCTGGGACGTGTTTTTAAAGAGGTAGGTCAGTACGACATCGCCATAAAACACCTGGAGGCTTCCCGGAAAATCAGTCGTTTACTGAACGACTACGAAGGCGAACCCTATTCGTTAGATGAAATTGGTGATACTAAACTAAAAATGCAGGAGTACGACTCTGCCCTGTATTACCTGAATGCATCGTTAACGGAAACTAACAAACTTCTGGCTGAGATTCCGCTTCTGGCTCATCTTAAAAGCAAAACCTTCCTTAAAATCGCCAAGCTCTATACTATCCGTAACGATTACACGAAAGCCTTAGCCTATTACGATTCTACTGCCAATCTGCACAACGTAAGCGGCAACCGTTTTGGCATTGCCGAGGTTGATTTGGGCCGTGGCGATGTGTATATGCACCAGGAAAAATACAACGAAGCCCTCACCTTCACCAACCAGGCTTTGGTATTGGCCACATCCAAAGAAGCCAATGCCCGTGTGTTGGAAATAGCCTGTTACAAACAGCTTTCGGCTATCTGGGAAATAAAAGGCGATTATAAAAAAGCCCTCGGTTATGCACGCCAGTACAATGCCCTTAACGACAGCCTGTTCAGCACCGAAATACAGGAAAAAGTGCTGCGCGACCAGATTAATATGCAAACCGCTGCATTAGGCGGGCAATTAGCGGCTTTAACCTTAAAAGAGGAAGACCGCGAAACACAACTCAAACGCAGCGAGTTTATCCGCAACATCTTAGTGGTACTTGTGGCATTAAGCGTAATTCTGCTGGCTACCGTTTACCGGAGCGGTCAGCGTAGAAAGCAAATCAACGGGTTGTTGCTGAAACATCAGGAAGAGATGCAAAAGCGAAGTGAAGAATTAGAACAACTCAATGAAGTAAAAGACAAATTTTTTTCCATTATCTCGCACGACCTCCGCTCGCCCATCAACGCCCTGGCGGGTTTAATGGATTTGTTAGATAAAGGTGCCGTAGCGCCCGAAGAGTTGCCTGTTGCTATTACCGAACTTAAAAAACGTTTCAACCATACCCGCACGCTGTTAAACAACCTGCTCGACTGGACCGTGCTGCAAATGGAAAAAATCCACCTGCAGGCCGGATCGGTTTATCTACACAAAATCGTGGCCGAAAATGTTGAACTGTTAACCTCGCTTCAAACCAAACAGGTGAATCTCATTAACCGTGTGCCTGAAAACTTAGTGGGCTATGCCGACAGCAATACCATTAACCTCGTTATCCGTAACCTGATTACCAACGGTATAAAATTCACCAACGATGGCGGTGAAGTGAGCGTAAGCGCCCGCGACAACGGCAAAGAAATTGAAGTATCGGTAACCGATAACGGCATTGGTATGAATGCCGAAGCACAAGCCCGGTTATTCAACGAAATTACCCCGTACAGCACCCGTGGTACCGCCAACGAAAAAGGTACCGGCCTGGGGCTGATTCTCTGCAAAGAGTTTGTCGAAAAAAACGGAGGCCGTATATGGGTCGAAAGCACCGAAGGCAAAGGCAGCACCTTCTCGTTTACCCTGCCAAAGGCATAACACTTTACTGAACTTTTACAGCTTTATACTGTATTTTTGTTTCTGAAAATGAAGCAACAATACAGCTATTGGAACAACATTATTACGGCAGCCCGCTCGGTATGGAGCGGGCTTCGACTAACGTTCCGGCATATCGTACAGGCACGCACCAGCGTAAAGCCTGTTTCCATTCGCGATGCTTCTTATTTCGACAGGCAACAAGGCATTGCCACCATTCAGTATCCGCACGCATCGTTGCCCGTACCCGATACGGGGCGTTACAAACTGCACAACGAGATCGATGATTGCATTGTGTGCGACAAGTGCGCAAAAATTTGTCCGGTAAACTGCATTACCATCGAACCTATCAGGGCAACCGAAGAGTTTGGCCGTACATCAGACGGTACACCCAAACGCATTTATGCCGCTAAATTTGACATTGACATGGGCAAATGCTGCTTTTGCGGATTATGCACTACGGTGTGCCCTACCGAAAGCCTGACCATGACAAAAACATACGACTTCAGCGTGTTCGATATTCGTGAACATAATTACGCTTTCGCGGAAATGACAGTCGAACAGATCGCAGAGAAAAAACAATTATTAGAGGCGTACCAACAAGCCAAAGCTGCCGCCCAAACAACAACAGCAACCGCAACGCCTGCTACCGGGACGGCAAAACCTGTACGGCCAGTGTTTAAACCCAAAATTAAACCGCCCGGCACATGAGTTTGTTAACGCTGCTTTTATACGGATTTGAAATACTTGCCATTGTTGGTGCGGTTGGCATATTACTGACCAAAAATGTATTTCATGCAGCCCTGATGTTATTGGTGTGCCTATTGGCATTGGCCGGCATTTTTGTGATGAGCCATGCCGAGTTTATCGGTGTAACACAAATACTGATGTACGCAGGCGGCATTTTGGTGCTTATACTTTTTGGCATTATGGTAACATCGCGCATGGGCGGCAAACCGCTTGTGGTAACCAATCAATACGGTTGGAGCGGTTTATTGATCGGAATATTTTTTTCAGGCTTGCTGATCAAATTATTTTCTGAACAGGAATTCTTTCAACAAAGTGTTTCGGTACAAACATCGGCAAACCCGATTCACGCCATTGGCATTTCGCTTATGAGCGAGTATGTTTTAGCCTTTGAAGTAGCGGGCGTGTTATTACTCATCGCGTTGCTGGGGGCAGCCGTTACGGTTTCATCTTTTAACCTTGTAAAAAATAACTGATGTTTCCGTTTGAACACACCCTCTACGTTAGCGCAATCCTGTTCTCGATCGGGTTAATGGTTGTTATCGTCAAACGAAACGCCATTATGGTACTAATGGGCATTGAACTGATGCTGAATGCCGCCAATGTAAACCTGATTGTATTCAACCGGTTTTCGCCCAACGCTTTATCGGGGCAAATGTTTGCACTGTTTGTGATTATTATAGCCGTATGCGAAGCCGCAGTAGGCATGGCGATTATCCTGCGCGTGTATAAATATTATCATACAGCGGTGCCTGACGAAATCCGGGAGCTAAAAGATTAAGAATGGGTTTTGTACTAACATCAGATTTTTTGCCCGTATGGATACTCGCGTTACCGCTGCTTTCATTTGTTGTGAGTTTATGCATAACGAAACGGTATGCGTGGGCTGTTTCATTTATCGCTCCCTTCTGCTTATTCATCAGCGCAAGCCTTAGCGTATTTGTGTTTTTCACAGCTCCCGATGTAAGCCTTCATACCACGTGGTTAGTTTTAGGCGACATCGATCTATCGGTTGGTATTCAGCTTAGCGCGTTATCGCGGCTAATGTTGGTTATCGTTACGGTTGTATCTTTTATGGCACACGTTTACTCGATCGGGTACATGGCCGGTGATTTGCGTATCCGGCAATATTTTGCCATGCTGGGGTTTTTCACATTCACCATGCTGGCATTGGTGTTAGCCGATAACCTGTTGCTGTTATTTGTTTTTTGGGAATTGGTGGGGTTTGCCTCGTATCTGCTTATTGCACACTGGTACGAAAAACCTGCTGCTGCACAAGCGGCAAAAAAAGCGTTTCTGTTTAACCGTATTGGCGATGCCGCTTTTTTAGTGGGGATCATGCTTGTGTGGGCTAATACCCAAACATTAAGCATCGATAGTTTCGCGTTGGCCGAAGGCACCTCATCGTGGCAAACTGCTGCCGGTATTTGTATTTTTTGTGGCGTTATCGGTAAGTCGGCACAACTCCCCTTGTTTTCGTGGTTGCCCGATGCCATGGAAGGCCCCACACCTGTATCGGCATTGTTGCACGCGGCTACAATGGTAGCGGCCGGCATATTTGTATTGATACGGCTGTTCCCTTTCTTTACAGAAGGCGCATTAATTGTAATAACGCTCACGGGTATTCTTACCGCCTTGTTTGCAGCCGTTTGTGCGCTGCATCAATTCGATCTAAAAAAAATATTAGCCTACTCAACCATTTCACAACTCGGATTAATGGTTACAGCCGTTGGTGTAGGTGCCGAAGACGCAGCCTTATTGCATTTGTTTACCCACGCATTTTTTAAAGCTGCATTGTTTTTAGCGGCCGGGGCAGTTATTCATAGCATGCTTCACCATCAGCAACAAACAAAAGAACAGATTGACGTGCAGGACATCCGCAACTTGGGCGGCCTCCGAAAAAGTATGCCGGTAACGTTTTTGGTGTTTTGTATGAGCGGGGCTTCGTTAGCCGGCATTCCGCTATTCTCGGGTTTTCTTTCAAAAGATTCAATTTTTACAGCCGCATTCGCGTGGACAAACGAACCGTTCTCGTGGAAATGGTTAGTTGTGATCGTACTGTTTGTTGTTTCATTCTTAACCGTACTCTATACCTTCCGGATGATCTGGTTCACATTCTTCCAAAAGAAAAACCCGGTTGATGTTCGTGAATCACCCGTAATCATGCAACTGCCGATGGTCGTGCTGGCTTGTGCTTCGCTTTGGCTATTGATTTCGAACAACCCGGTATATGTTTCGGGTTGGTTTGCAAATAGTTTCATGGGTATTGAACACAACTCACTCATCAGTGGTATCTCTACGGGATGGATCGTGCTGTCGTTATGCTTCGCTTACCTGTTCTATTCCAAAAAAACCATACCGACAGCCATACCTGCATTTACAAGTGGTTTGAACATCGACACACTTTATGAAAAAAGCATCGGCAGCTTGGTGATCGGCCTCTCGAAACAAAGTATCATCATCGACCGCAAATGGATTGACGGAGCCTTGCACCTGATTGCCTATATGCACGTTGGCTTTGCGCGCATCATTGCCTGGCTCGATACGAATGTAATTGACGGCACGGTAAACCTGATGGCGCGAATAGCAGGATGGGTAGGGTCGTTCACCCGTTCGTTTCAAGGCGGAAAAATCCAGCGTTATATTTTTTGGGCAGTTATCGCACTGATTATTTCTTTATTTTTCGCATTGATTTAAACCATGGCACAGCACCTGCTTACTTTACTAATTTTTACGCCCGTTGTTGTAGCCCTGGCAGCCTTATTCATTCCGGCAGAAGCCAAAAAAACATTCCGCCTGTTAACCCTCGTTGTTTCGGCAATTCAATTGGTATGGTTGGTAATGGCAATCCCGCACGTGCATACAACTGCGGAAACTTTCTACCTCGTTGAAAAATACACGTGGTTTTCAATCGACTTGGGTAGCTGGGGCATTATCCGGGCTGAATATTTTTTAGCACTGGATGGCCTGAGTTTTAGCTTGGTTACGTTATCGGTTTTCGTTATGCTGATCGCGGGTATATCTTCGTGGAATATCAAGCAAAATGTAAAAGGGTACTTTATCCTGTTCTGGATTTTGAATGGCACCATTATCGGAACGTTTACCGCGTTAGATTTCCTGTTGTTTTTCCTCTTCTTTGAGTTCATGCTATTGCCTATGTATTTCCTGATCGGGATATGGGGCGGGCCGAAACGCGAATACGCATCGATCAAATTTTTACTCTACACGCTGCTTGGCTCTATCTTCATTTTAATTGTACTCATTGCATTGTTAGTATCGGTAGGCCATCCGGAAACAAACAATACGTTAGTGCATACCTTTAACCTGTTGCACATGGCCGATGCGGCCAACTACCTGCCCGGTTCGATACTTCACCCCGAAACCGGCTGGCTGATCGGTTCACACACTGCGCGCTGGTGGGCTTTTATATTGTTGTTTATTGGTTTCGCCATTAAACTGCCGGCCGTTCCGTTGCACACCTGGTTGCCCGATGCACACGTAGAAGCGCCAACACCTGTTTCGGTTGTGCTGGCTGCATTGTTATTAAAGGTTGGTGCTTACGGATTGCTGCGCATTGCGTACCCTGTATTTGCCGATGTCGCACTTTCACTCAGTTGGTTTGTTGCCTTCGTGGGTGTGCTTTCGATTATTTACGGTGCGCTAAATGCTCTTGCCAGCAAAGATCTAAAACGGCTGATCGCGTATTCATCGGTATCGCACATGGGTTTTGTATTGGTGGGCATTGCTTCGGTTACACCCGAAGGCGTATCGGGTGCGGTGTATCAACTTTTCAGTCACGGTATTATTTCGGCTATGTTGTTTTTGATTTTGGGTGTATTGTACGACCGCACAACGAACCGATCGATTGACCACTACTCAGGGTTGGCTGCAAAAATGCCGATGTATTTTGTTTTCGTGCTCGTTGCCTTTTTTGCTTCATTCGGATTACCGGGCTTTTCAGGATTCATTGCTGAAATTATGATTTTGTTAGGCGCATTCCGTTCAGGTTCCTTTAACGGATTGCTTCACGAAAGTTTTGCCGTTGTATCAACACTGGGGTTGATACTGGGAGCCGCCTATTATTTGTGGACGATCCAGCGTATGTTCATGGGGCCGTTCCACGTAAAGGCGGGCATTCAGCCCGATCAGCTTTATGATATTGACAGGCGCGAGTTCAGTATGCTAATGCCGCTTGCCGTATTGGCATTGGTGTTCGGAATATTCCCGCAACTGTTGTTAGAATATATCAATCCGTATGCACAGCATTTTTCGGAAATTGTTTTACAATCCATTAAATCCATTCAAACACCGTAACGGTTGGAAACAACACTGCATACCAGCGTAGAGTCTATCCGCACAGGCGTTTTACACATCCTGCCCGAAGTTGTGCTGGCATTGGGCATTGTTACGGTATTGCTGAGCGGTTTTTTTTCGCGTACAAAAAAACATGCCCTGCACGCTATACTAACCTTGTTGGTATTTGTGTTGAGTTTAGTGTTTTCTGTTGGTAATGTTTCGCAGCACACATCGCCACTATTATTGTTTAGCGGCTTTATTCGGTTAGATCATTATGCGCTTTTCTTCAAACTGTTGTTTGGCATCGGGGGCATACTTACCGTGTTGATGTCGCTGCGTCATCGCGATACCTCATCCGGAAAGTTTATATCAGAATATTATGCTCTCTTACTTTCGGCCGTGCTGGGAGCGCACCTGTTAGCCATGAGCATCAACTTCGTGATGGTATTTCTATCGCTCGAATTGCTTTCCATCAGTGCATACCTGTTGGCCGGATACAGCTTCGCCAAAAAAGGAGCGGAAGCAAGCCTGAAATATTTTTTGTTTGGGTCGGTGGCATCGGCCATTATGCTGTACGGATTTTCCATACTGTTTGGCATTACCGGCACAGTAGATTTTTCGTCTGCACAATTTGCCGAACAACTTACCACGCATCCATCAACCTTGTTAGCCGTTGCCGGACTTATGGCATTGGCCGGATTTCTCTATAAAATCGCAGCGGCTCCTATGCACGTATGGTCGCCCGATGTATATGAGGCTACACCGCTTCCGGTACTCGCATTTTTTTCGACCGTACCCAAACTGGCAGGGTTAGCGGTGTTAAGCCGGTTTATCGTGGCGTTAAATGCGTTTGGTGAAAGCGCATTCGACTGGCAATTCGTGCTGGGCGTTGTTGCCGTGCTTACCCTTACCGTTGGAAATTTTTCAGCCTTGTGGCAAAACAATGCAAAACGCATGATGGCATACAGTTCGATTGCCCAATCGGGGTTTTTGCTCATCGGTCTGGTATGTTTTTCTGAACAGGGTATTCAAACACTGCTATTTTACAGTACGGTATATTTGCTTACCAATTTCGCAGTGTTGATCGGTCTGCAAGTGTTTGAACGCAACGGACTTTACACCCTGCCCGATTTCAGCGGACAGGGACGTTATTTTATCTTATTAAGTGTATTGTTAGCAATTGGTCTGATTTCGCTGGCGGGCATTCCGCCTACCGGTGGTTTTACCTCCAAACTGTTTGTATTTGCGGCATTGTGGGGCAGTTACGAACAAAGTGGAAAAATTGTATTGCTGGTATTATTGGTTTTTGGCCTTTTAAACACGGTGATTTCGCTGTTTTACTACCTGAAAATCCCGTATTACGCATTCTTAAAAAATACCCGCACGCAGCAAACACCACAAAACACAACATTCGAGAATTTTTTAGCACTAATCCTCGTTTTAGCCATACTGTTCATATTCATCCGCCCCGATATGTTGATGGGTTGGCTGAATACGATTAACTTTGTGCTTTAATACGGCTTCATGAGCGATGAAATCCTTCACGAGTGCGGTATTGCGCTAATCCGTTTGCGCAAGCCTCTTTCCTACTACATTGAAAAGTACGGTACAACGTATGCCATGAGTAAGATGTACATACTCATGGAAAAACAACACAACCGTGGGCAAGACGGGGCGGGCGTGGCCAACATCAAAATTGACACCGAACCGGGGCAACGCTACATCAGCCGGTATCGCTCCATAAAATCGCAGCCTGTTGCCGATCTGTTTAAAAAAATCGGCAAGAAATTCAGGAAAGCACAAAAGGCAGGTAAAGAAAAATTCAGCAACGAAAAATGGTTGAAAGACAACGTTGCCTTTACAGGCGAACTTTGGCTGGGACACCTGCGCTACGGAACACACGGAATGAACAGCATCGAAAACGTGCATCCGTTTTTACGACAAAACAACTGGCGCAGTCGTAACTTAGTTATGGCCGGTAATTTTAACATGACCAATGTGGATGAACTGTTCGACATATTGGTAAACATCGGACAACACCCGAAAGAAAAAGTGGATACCGTTACCGTGATGGAAAAGATCGGCCACTTTTTAGATGAAGAAATTCAGAACCTGTTCGAGAAATACAAAACGAAATACTCGAACAAAGAGGTATCGGAAATTATTGAAGAAGAATTAGAGCTTCAAAACGTATTGCGCAGGGCTTGTAAAGATTTTGACGGTGGCTACACCATGGCCGGTTTAACCGGTTCAGGCTCGGCCTTTGTGGTGCGCGACCCGAATGGCATACGCCCGGCTTATTATTATGCCGATGATGAAGTGGTGGTAGTGGCTTCAGAGAAACCCGCCATCAAAACCGCTTTCAATATCAATTATAACCAGATCGAAGAAATAAAACCCGGTAACGCTTTGGTGATCGACAAAAGCGGTGACTTCGCGTTACACCCTATTGTTGAACAGGGCGAGAAAAAATCGTGCAGTTTCGAGCGCATCTATTTTTCGCGCGGCAACGACCCTGAAATTTACCGCGAACGCAAACAGTTAGGCCGGTTGCTCGTTCCGCAGGTGCTCAAATCTATCAACTTCGATTTAAAAAACACCGTATTTTCGTTTATCCCCAACACAGCCGAAACAGCCTTTTATGGATTGATGGCCGGTGTGGAAGATTACCTGATCAATAAGCAAAAAGAAATTTTCCTTGATGGAAAAACTTCGGTCGATCCGCTGGAAGAAGTCCTCACCTTCAGACCCCGCATCGAAAAAATTGTTATTAAAGATGCCAAGTTGCGCACCTTTATTACCGATGATACGCACCGTGACGACATGGTGGCACACGTATATGATACCACGTACGAAGTAGTGCATAAAGATAAAGATACATTAGTGGTTATTGACGACTCTATCGTGCGCGGCACAACATTAGAGAAGAGTATCTTAACAATGCTCGACCGGTTAAACCCGAAAAAAATCGTTGTGGTGTCGTCATCCCCGCAAATTCGTTTTCCCGATTGTTATGGTATTGACATGAGCCGCATGGGCGATTTCGTGGCCTTCCGCGCCATGATCGAGTTGCTGAAAGATACCGGCAAAGATTACCTGCTGGGCGAAGTATATGAAGCCTGCCAGCGTTCGCAGCACGAAGAAAAACCAACAAACTATGTACAACAACTGTACAATCAGTTTACAGACGAGCAAATCTCACAGAAGATTTCTGAAATTGTAAAACCTGCCGATATGAAAGCCGAGGTACAGGTGGTTTTCCAAACGGTCGATAATTTGCACAAAGCCATTCCGCACCATCATGGCGACTGGTACTTTACCGGCAACTACCCTACCGTGGGTGGTACGCGGGTAGCGAACCGTGCGTATGTTAATTATATGGACGGGAAATTGGTGAGAGCGTATTAATTTCGCACGAATACCTTTGCAGAGCCGCTTACTTCAGCGGCTTTTTTATTGATCGTTATGCTTTTCTACCTGTCATTTAGTATTTTGGGATGGCTATTCTAACGCTTTAATACAATGAACTACTGGCTTGCCAAATCCGAACCCGGCACGTATTCGTGGGATGACTTAGTACGCGATAAAAAAACCGTTTGGGACGGTGTACGAAACTACGGTGCCCGCCTTCACCTCAACGCCATGAAAAAAGGCGACCTGGTTTTTATCTATCACAGCATGGACGACAAAGCCGTTATCGGGATAGCAAAAGTTATAAAGGAAGGATACCCCGATCCGAAAGACAACGCCTGGACGGCCGTTGATCTTGCTCCGGAAAAGAAACTCAAAAACCGGGTAACGCTGGCACAAGTAAAGGCAACCAAAAGTTTGGCCAACATGGTGCTGGTTAAAAATTCGCGGTTATCGGTACAACCCGTAAAAGCCGATGAATTTGATATGATCTTAAAACTAAGCGAGTTGAAAAAATGACCACACAGGCGTTCAGGCTTTTTGTAGGATGCACTCTAACGCTATCGGTTATGGCCGGTTACGGTATAGCACAGCCCGAACAGCACGGACGTTACGAAAAAGAACAAAAATTATTCGACCCCGATTTCATCATAATCCCACTCAGGCACGATGGCATAGCCCTGTACCGCGATTTGCGCGATTACCAGGAACGCGATCAGGTTCGTGAAATTATTTTATTAGATACCCTGCTCCGGGAAAAAGCCGTACTCACGGCACGTGTCGAAACACGATCGCAATTTAAAGGCTACGAACACACACCGGGCGAGGTGCATCTTTTATTCAGCAAAAACGAAACACGGGGCGAGCTTGAAATTGTTTCGGTTAACATTACCGATAAAACAGTAACACACCATAAAATAACCGCAGAGATAAAATTTCAGCTAACACACTTCATCAAAGTAAACCAATGCTTTGTATTGGCCGGGTATTACGATTCGGAACCCGTTATCCTGATCTATAACATCCCCGAAAAAAAATTAAAACTTGTGCCCGGCCTCTTTCAAAAAAATACCGAACTGATTGACGTACGGGGCAATCAAAACAAAACATTTAATGTGGTAATGGTTGACCGCGAAATACGCGAAGCCGGTAACGTAATTTTCCGCACATTCGATGCATACGGAACACAATTGATTGAAGACATTATCCCGATCAAAGACCGCACGTTATTGTCGGGCATCAGTAGTACGCTGGAACGCGAAGACCTGATCTTGCTGGGATCGTGGGGCGATCGTAACGCAAAACAATCGCTGGGCTTTTACAGCATCCGCATCAATCCGTTTGAAGACCAGGAAGGCCGGTATAATTTTTTCGGGGAACTCACGCATTACTTAGATTACCTGAAACCCAAGCGGGCTGCCCAAATACAGGAAAAAACCAAAGCCGCGCTCGCCAACAAAAAATACCCTCCTTATACAAACCACATCATGCCGTACAAAATCGTAGAACGGCCTGATGGTTTTTTATTACTGGCCGAAACATACAGCCCTTCGAACCGCACAAATCAATACCCGATGTACAATAGTAACCCGTACGGCTACGGACAGTATTACTACAATCCTTATGGTATGTACTATCCGTACAACAATCTGTATGGTGCCCGGCCTATGTACGGCAACAATGTTGTAAACGAAGCCGACATCAAAACCATTCAATCGGTTGTGATTGCATTCGATGCGCACGGGAATGTTACAAAAGATTACGCGGTAAAGTTAGATGATATTAAAAGTTCGGCTGTTAGCCAGATTAGCGATTTTCATGTTACACGCGACAGCCTTACGTTTCTGTACAAAGATGAATCGGTCATTAAAATAAAAAGCATAAACCTGGCCGATGAAGAAAGTCGTTCGTACCAGCAAAAAATAAAATTGAACGAACCAACCGAATCATCGCGCAACGAAGAGAAGGCAGGCGAAGTGAGGCAATGGTATGGTCATAACTTTTATGTATGGGGCTACCATACAGTGCGCAGTACAGCGCAAAAAACCCGGACGGTATTTTACATTAACCGGATAACAATCCGATAATCGGGTGTTCACACTGAAAATAAATTATCCATAACCAAGTGGGGTTCGTAATGCTTATCAAAGAATCATCAACCAAAATTTGTGTGAATTACCAAATTTTGGTAACATTGATAATAAATTGAAAGTTATGGGACGCAACACATCGGTATCGTTAGGGGATTATTTTGAAGATTTTGTTGAAAGCCGAATTACAGAAGGACGTTACAAAAATGCAAGTGAAGTAATCCGGGCCGGTCTTCGTTTGCTTGAAGAAGAAGAAGAAGAAGAAGATAAAGTCCGGGTTTTGAAAAATGCAATTCGAGAAGGAATTGATAGTGGGATTGCAAAAGACTTTGACCCCAAAAAGCATTTACAAGCTTTAAAAGCCAATAAGAGAAAAAATGGCTAAATACATTCTAACAAAGCTGTTGATGACATTTCCAAAATATGGGATTACACGTATGAAGCCTGGTCTGAAAATCAAGCCGATAATTATTATGAACTGCTGATTGAAGCTTGTGAAGAAATCGCCAAGAAACCAATGCTCGGAAAAAACTATGACAAAATCTCAATAGAAATTTTTGGGTTTCCTGTTGGAAAGCATATCATCTTCTATCGAAAATTAGAAACTAAAAACGTTGAAGTCATTCGGATTTTGCACGAACGTATGGATTTGAAAAATAGAATAAATGAATGAAAACGTAAGCCCCCTAAAGCCCGGCCATACGAAACACGCCCCGGTAATCTTTCTGCCGCATCCCGATAATAATTTCTGTATATTTGCATCCGGCTTATGCAGAAAAAACTAATTCTCGACTCCGACCTGCTCGACATCACCCTTAGCCGACTTTGCCAGCAATTAATTGAAAATCACCGCGATTTTGCAGAAACCGTCATCATCGGTTTACAGCCACGGGGCACACTGTTGGCTGACATCATCCATCAAAAACTTGAGAAAATCCTAAAAAAAGATATTCCGCTGGGGTTGCTCGATGCCACGTTTCACCGCGATGATTTCAGGCGCAGGGAAATACCCGTAAAGGCCAACGAAACCCGCATACCGTTTGTTATCGAAGGTAAAAAAGTTGTGCTGGTCGATGATGTATTGTTTACCGGTCGCACCGTGCGCGCAGCATTAGATGCCATGATTGCCTTTGGTCGCCCCGCCAAAGTAGAGTTGCTGGTATTAATTGACAGAAAATATAACCGCGATTTACCCGTTGCCCCCGATTACGTGGGCAAAGTGGTAAACACATTGACCTCGCAAAAGGTACTGGTGGAATTAGAAGAAAAAGGAAACAACAATAAAATCTGGTTGATCAATAAGGATTAATAGCTATGTCAAAACTGAGTCAAAAACACCTGTTAGGAATTAAAGACATCACCCGCGAAGACATAGACCTTATTTTTGAGACTGCCGATAATTTTAAGGAAGTCATTAACCGCCCCATTAAAAAAGTACCCTCGCTGCGCGATGTAACCATCGCCAATGTTTTTTTTGAAAACTCAACACGCACACGCTTATCGTTCGAACTGGCGCAAAAAAGACTATCGGCCGATGTCATCAACTTTTCGGCCTCCAACAGTTCGGTAAAAAAAGGTGAAACCCTGCTCGATACCGTAAATAATATTTTGGCCATGAAGGTGGACATGATTGTGATGCGCCACGCCAGTGCCGGTGCCCCGCATTTTCTAGCACGCCACATCAATGCCAACATTGTAAATGCCGGTGACGGCACACACGAGCACCCGACACAAGCCTTGTTAGACGCTTTTTCGATCCGTGAAAAATTAGGAACACTGAGCGGCAAAAAAATTGCCATCATTGGCGACATCCTGCATTCGCGCGTTGCCCTGTCGAACATTTTTGCGCTGCAAAAACTTGGCGCTAAAATTATGGTGTGCGCACCGCCCACGTTATTACCAAAATACCTGAACCAACTTGGAGTATTGGTAGAATACGATGTTAAAAAAGCATTGGCATGGTGCGATGTAGCCAACGTATTGCGCATTCAGTTAGAGCGGCAACAAATTAAATACTTCCCATCGCTGCGCGAATATTCGTTGTACTACGGCATCACCAAAAAAATGCTCGACAACCTGAACAAAGAAATTGTGCTGATGCACCCCGGCCCAATTAACCGTGGTGTTGAATTGAGTAGCGATGCAGCCGACTCGCACCATTCCGTTATTCTCGATCAGGTTGAAAACGGGGTAGCCGTGCGCATGGCAGTGTTATACCTGCTGGCCGGTGCAGCCTGACATACCTCCCCTTTAGTTGCTTTTTTGTAAGTTTACCGTTTCAAACGATTGTTATGATTTATAACTCTATTATAGAAACCATCGGCAATACGCCTTTAGTAAAACTGAACAAGATATTCAAGGGTATTCCCGGAACGGTGTTGGCCAAGGTCGAATACTTTAATCCGGGTAACTCAACCAAAGACCGCATGGCCTTAAAGATGGTTGAAGATGCCGAAGCCGCAGGTATTCTAAAACCCGGTGGCACCATCATTGAAGGTACATCGGGCAACACCGGTATGGGGTTAGCGCTGGCCGCCATCGCAAAAGGCTATCGCTGTATTTTTACCATGGCCGATAAACAATCGCAAGAGAAAATAGACATTTTACGAGCCGTAGGTGCCGAAGTGATTGTGTGCCCCACAAACGTTGCACCGGATGATCCCCGCTCATACTATTCCGTAGCCCGCAAACTCAACAAAGAAATCCCCAATTCGATTTACCCAAATCAATACGATAATCCATCCAACGCCAAAGCGCACTACTTAGCTACCGGGCCTGAAATCTGGAAACAGACTGAAGGTAAAATCACCCATTATGTGGCTACTGTGGGCACGGGCGGTTCGATGTGCGGTACTTCTAAATTTTTGAAAGAACAAAATCCGAACATCATCAGTGTGGGCATCGACACCTACGGATCGGTATTTAAGAAGTATAAAGAAACCGGCATTTTCGATGAAAACGAAATCTACCCGTACCTCACCGAAGGGTTTGGTGAAGACATACTTCCGAAAAATGTTGATTTCGATGTAATCGATCAGTTCATTAAAGTTACCGATAAAGATGGCGCCTTAATGACGCGCAGGTTATCGCGTGAAGAAGGTATGTTTGTAGGCTGGTCGAGCGGATCGGCCGTACACGGAGCGTTGGAGTACGCCAGAGAGCACCTGAAAAAAGATGATGTAATGGTTATCCTGCTGCCCGACCACGGCACACGCTACTTAGCAAAAGTCTATAACGACAACTGGATGAAAGATCACGGTTTTCTCGAAACAAGGATATTTGCCTCAACAGCCCGCGACATCATCCACAGCCGTAACGGAAAAGATTCGTTGTGTACCGTGGCCAACAATGCGAAAGTAAGCGAAGCCATCTTGTTAATGAACAAAGAGGGTATCGATCAGATTCCCGTAACCGAAGGCGATCAGTTTGTGGGAAGCGTAAGTTCATCCATGTTGCTCGAAAAAATATTGGAAGACCCGCAGCTTCAACATAAACAAATCTATGAAGTAATGGACAAGCCGATGCAGTTTGTTGCCCCCGACAGTACGCTGGATGTGTTGTCGTCTTTCCTGAACAAAGAAAACAAAACCGTATTGGTACGTGACGAAAATCAAAAAGTACACATCATTACACGGCACGATGTACTGAAGGCTATTTCGTTGTAGAAGGTTATGTGCTTGCCACAAATGCCAACAATTACAACAACTGGTTCGCCAGGTTTGCCAGTTCTGAACGCTCGCCTTTCTCTAAGGTAATGTGGGCATACAAGTCGTTGTTTTTTAACCGGTCGATAAGATACGACAAGCCATTGCTTTGCGAATCGAGGTACGGAGTATCGATCTGGTAAATATCGCCCGTGAAAATAAACTTGGTATTTTCACCGGCACGGGTAATAATGGTTTTTACTTCGTGCGGGGTAAGGTTCTGAGCTTCATCCACAATAAAACAAATGTTCGACAGGCTGCGCCCGCGAATGTAGGCTAATGGTGTGATCACTAATTTTTCCTGGTTCACCATTTCCGTAATCTTCGAATACTCCTTGTCGGTTTCGTTGTACTGGTTTTGGATAAACTTTAGGTTGTCCCACAACGGTTCCATGTAAGGATTCAGTTTTGATTTAATATCGCCCGGCAAATATCCGATGTCTTTATTACTGAGCGGAACAATAGGCCGCGCTAAATAAATTTGTTTGAACTCACGTTTTTGTTCCAACGCTGCCGCCAGCGCAATAAGTGTTTTACCCGTACCGGCCACACCTTGTATCGAAACTAATTTAATCTCGGGTTTCGTCACGGCATGGATGGCAAAAGTTTGTTCGGCATTGCGGGGTTTGATTCCATACACCGAACGTTTTTCGACCTGTTCAATCATTTCGTTGGCCGAATTGTAATACGCCAATACCGATTTTTTACCGCTCCTTAAAATATAGAAATGGTTTTTCTCAGGCTCAAGCTTTCCTAAAATATCTTTTGGCGGACAGTACCCTTTGTCATACAACAAATTAATCATGTTGGCATCAACATCTTCGATAATCGTACGGCCTGTATAAAGTGATGATATGTTCTGGATTTTGCCCGTAGTGTAGTCTTCGGCATACAAACCCAGTGCCATGGCTTTCAGGCGAAGGTTCACATCTTTTGAAACCAATATTACCTTACGGCCCTTCTCTTCTTTCTGTAACAACAGCGCTGCGTTGAGAATGCGGTGGTCGGGTTTGTCTTCGTTAAAAACCTTGTTGGCATCCAGCTTATCGGTGCCACCCGTATCCATGATTACCTTGAAACTACCCTTGCTTTTGCCGTTGAGGGGGTTCCAGTTGTGAAGCATCTGACCCTTGGCGAGTTTGTCTATCAGCCGGATAAATTCGCGGGCTTCAAAATTTTTAGTGTCGTTACCTTTCTTGAAATTGTCAAGCTCTTCGAGAACGGTAATGGGTATGCCTATATCGTGTTCGTCAAAGTTGAGGATGGAATTATGTTCATAAATAATAACAGAAGTATCAAGCACGAAGACTTTCTTCTCTTTTTTGATTTTCGACATACCTTTTGCAAAGAACTTGTTCGCTTCAATGTAACAAAAACCTGTTCGTTTTTGAAAGAGAACGAAAAGTGAATTTTTTTTATACCTTTATCGCCCTCACCCATCAATATGCGGCCGTTCGGTATGTATATATATCCGGTCGAACCGGGCAGGACAAACTCTACAAAAAGGGATTTACGCAACCGGTGTTTAAGAAGGGCAAAATGTTTTGTGAATATCCGCATCTTGTCCTAATCCCGGAGGGATGAGATGTTAATAGAAATATATCAGAAAGATAGGCAAACCCCGTAGGGGTGATATATGCCACTCCTACGGAGTTCCATTTTATTTGCTCAATTCATTCTATTAACATTTCAGCCCTACGGGCTTTTTTTGCAGGAAAGTATTAACTATTAAAGTGCCTAATGAAAATCTGCCGCATCCCTAACTTTAGGACTTGAAACGGATATTCACAAAATGTTTTTACAGATGTTATTACCGGCATTTTGTTTACCGAATCAGGGGAAATTACCCGGTTTTAAACTTTCAGATGTACTATATTTTGGATAAACGGAACTTTCGGGTAAAAAAATCGGGTTACTTTTGTGACATAAAACCCAGAAACACAATGAAAAAATCTCTATTGGCTCTAATCGTTTTTGCTGCATTTACAGCAGCATCGTGTGCTTCTTACACTTGCGCCACGTATAGCAAGGTTCCTCAGGCGAAACCTGTTAGCAAGGAAACAAAAATCTGATTTTCTTTTAGTGATAATGATGCATGTGCTCCTGTTCTTCAGGGTGCAGTTCATCATACTTACGCACCGATTCAGCGTGCTTTCTGCGGATGGGGGTTTTCATCGTTCCGTAGATGTAATCCCACAACGGTGACGAAACACCAAATACCATTTCGCCATTCTTATAGTGGTGAATACCGTGGTTGATCCAAAGGTATTTCAGGAAATTTTTTGGAGGCTGGTAAGCGTGGATCATGTAATGAACACACAAATACGAAGCATATCCTGATAAAAAGCCGGGAAGAAAAGCAAAGGCATAATCGCCCATCGCCAACCGAAACAATAATAACAACACCGTAGCCACGGTAATGCTCAGCAACGGGGGCATGGCCAACCGGGTTTTATCTCTTGGAAACTCGTGGTGTACACCATGAATTACATATTGAAGTTTTTCGCGTGCCCTGGTATAGGTTTCCATGTGAAACAGGTAGCGGTGTGCAAGGTACTCGACCCAGGTAAAAATAATCAGACCTGCAAAAAACAAAACAACCGTGAGCCAGAGCGCTAAGCTGGTGTGCGTTACACTCCAATACAATAAAACAGCCGAAAACGAAAAGAAAACGATCAACGGAACAGAAATGTGCGTTCGGCTTAGTTTTTCGAGAATCGGGTTCTTAAAAAGTTGCTTTGTTCCTTTATTTTGAGGTTTTACTTCCGCCATCACAATACGATTTTGATGCAAATTTAAGGCTTAATGCATTATCACGAAACCGAAAGCCGTTTGTTTTCCATGACCTTTGTCACATCGCCATGTTAACGTTTGCTTTCTCGATAATCCGCTGATAATAGGCTTCGTACAACGGCAGAATACGGCTGATGTCGAATTCCCGCGCACGCTTTAAAGCGTTTTCCTTGAATTTGGGCAGGTTGTTTTTGTCTAAAACAACTAAGGCGTTTTTCGTCATGCCTTCAATATCGCCCACGGGGCTCATAAAGCCGGTAACACCATCAATATTAAGTTCGGGGATACCGCCTGTATCAGACGAGATCACGGGCACTTCGCAAGCCATGGCTTCTAACGCGGCCAGACCAAAACTTTCTTTTTCGGAAGGCATCAGAAATAAATCGGCAACCGAAAGCACTTCTTCCACGGCTTCCAGTTTTCCCAAAAAACGCACATCGTGTGTGATGTTAAACTCACGGCATAGTTGTTCGGCATGGTCGCGCTCGGGGCCATCGCCAATCATTAACAGCTTGGCCGGAATTTCTTTATGGATGTTGTTAAAGATTTTTACGACATCCGTAATACGTTTTACTTTCCGGAAATTCGATGTATGCACAATGAGCATTTCATCGTTCGGGCAGATAGCTTTTTTGAAATGATCTTTTTTTTGCTTTTTAAACTTGGCCAGATCAATGAAGTTGGGGATTACTTCAATTTCGTTATTGATCTTAAAATGCTGAAAGGTTTCTTTTCGCAAATCTTCCGAAACGGCTGTTACGCCATCCGATTGATTGATGCTGAATGTAACCACGGGTTCGTACGAAGCATCTTTCCCTACCAGCGTAATATCGGTTCCATGCAGCGTAGTTACTACGGGAATGCTAATGTCATGCGTTTTTAAAATTTGTTTAGCCATGTAGGCAGCCGAAGCGTGCGGAATGGCATAATGCACGTGAAGCAAATCAAGTTTTTCGTTTTTTACCACGCTCACCATTTTACTGGCTAACGCCAACTCGTACGGAGGGTATTCAAACAACGGGTACGACCGGATGTTTACTTCGTGGTAAAACAAGTTTTCATTTAAAAAATCCAGGCGGCTGGGCTGCGAATAGGTAATGAAATGTACCTCGTGGCCTTGCTGGGCAAGGGCTTTGCCAAGTTCGGTAGCCACTACACCACTACCCCCAAAAGTCGGGTAACATACGATGCCAATTTTAATCTGATCCACAAAAACCGGGGTTTTAGTTACTTATTTTAAGAATATAAGGTATCAATTTTGAATCGAACTGATTGTTGCCATACTGTTCGTAATCGAAAACAGCATGGTAAATCGTGTCCTGAATGCGAGAACGTATATTGAGTGAAGAAAGTTTATTATTGCTGCGATTTGGATATACCCGGTTCGACAGAAAAATATACACCAGGTCAAATTCCGGGTCAATCCACATACAAGTGCCTGTAAACCCCGTATGCCCGAACGTTTTCGGGGAGGCCAATATCGAAGTCGGGCTGTTCCAGTCACTTTGTACGGGTTTATCCCATCCCAACCCCCTGCGGCTGGTATCAAATTGTTTGGCAATAAAGTAATCGACTGTTTGAGGCTTAAAATATTGCTGGCCTCCATAATACCCTCGTTGCAGCAACATCTGCCCTACCTTTAACAAATCGTTTGCATTGCTGAACAACCCCGCATGGCCGGCTACACCGCCTAACATGGCAGCGCCTTCATCGTGTACGGTTCCTACCAATGTTTCGCGCCTGAAAACCTTATCCTGTTCGGTCGGTACAATGCGTGAGGTAGGGAACCGCTCCAGCGGAAGATAACCGGTTGTGGCAGCTCCGAGGGGTTCATATACATTCTGGTTTAAGAAATCCTGTTGCGGCTGGTTGATCAGTTTCTCATTGATGTGGTGCATAATGTACAAGCCTATGTCGCTATACGTGTAGGTATAAGGCGTGCGTGAAGGTTTCTCGCGAAGCCTCGATTGGATACTCCATTTCCACAAGCTGTCGGGCAAACTTTTTAATCCGTAAACGGTAGGCGCAACCCGCAACGGGTACTGATCGCTTTTCACGGAACTGTAATACTCGGGCATCAGTACAGAATCTTTCACGGTTTGTATCCAAAAAGGTATAAAAGGAATTAGCCCGGCCTGGTGCGTGAGAATGTCTTTAATGATGAGGTCTTTTTTATTGCTGTTAAGCAACTCGGGCAAATACTGCGATGCCTTTTTGTAAACATCAATCAAATCGTGTTCGTACAGAAACATCGACACCTGAAGCGTTGCGGCTACTTTGGTAACCGATGCAAGGTCGTAAATGGCTTCGTCTGTAATGGGGGTTGTTTGGTCGTAGGTTTGCCAGCCGAACGATTTTTCATAAACAATCTTTCCTTTGCGGGCTACAATAATCTGGCAGCCGGGCATAGCCTTTTGTTCGATGCCTTCGCGCACAATGGTTTCGATCTCGTTGAGCCTTTCGGCATGAACGCCCGCCAGTTCAGGTACACTGTATGCCAATCGTTTTAACGATTGTGTTTCGACACTTTCACCTTCACGCAACGAATCACTGATAAACGTTGGCAGGATGGCATCGGCTTTCTTGGCTCCGAACAGAATTTGAGGAACAATCTTTTGCATCTCGTCTGCCGCAGTGTAGGCTTGCACAATTACGGGTAGTTTATCAACCAAACTCAACTTGGCGGGCGAATCGAACACTACCGTAACAAGCGTGGTTTTTTTACTGAGCGCTTGCAAAAATGATGTATAAAGTGCTTCGCGCGTGCCAACAGTCGGGTATATACCAGCCACTACTACATTGTACCGGCTGAGTGTTTTTAGCAACCCGGTTGTATCGGCAGGCAGGGTAAACGATGAAAAGGGCACGTACTTCGACAAGTGTGTGTGAAACGTTGGGCTTACCGAATCACCAATCGATAATAAAGCGAACGATCTGTCGAGTTCGCGAATGGGTAAAACCTGTTGCCTGTTTTTTACAACCGTTACCGATTTTTCGAGTAAGATTGATTGAAGCGCTGCGGTATTAAAGTTGTTAAGCCGTTTGTACAAATTATCGGTATCTAAGTATTGGCGCTGGTTTAACCCGGCATCGAATTTTGCTTCCAAGATTTTTCGTACGCTGGCATCTAATTGTTGTTCGAGGGCATCGTCTTTGCGGATAGCCCTGCGCATTTTACGGATGGCCGCATTAATGTTTTCAGGAAACAGCAACACATCGTTACCGGCCTGAAAGGTAAACACCTCGGCATCGCCCGGCCCGAAATCTTTATCCAGCGATTGAACATCGGGCACAAAGCTGAAAACCAATCCTTTCAGGTTAACCTGCCTGCGCAAATATTCACCCGAATACAACGTGGGCATGGCCGCAGACACAACGGTTTTGTCGCTGGCAAACTTTTTCTTTTTGTCGGGGAAGATCGGCTCGTGCTCCCATGCCGTAATCACACCGGTTAATCCACGATCATTCAAAATTTGCAACGGGTACAATCGTGCCGGATCGGTTTGTGTCTTTAATACCGGTTTCCCTTTTTGAAAACCCTGTACGCGCATACCGTTATCGGGGTAATACTTGGCAACACTTAAAATGTTCGATTGTTTAAGTCCGTCCTGGTAGGCAGCCAGTTTATGAGCAACACGTTCTTTGTTTCCGCCATACGTGCTGTAAAGCAACTCATCGTTCTGAAACGATGAACTTAAATCGGCCGTGGGCGCAAAATTAATGTGCACACCCAACGCCCTGAGTTGCTTACCGGTTTCTTCGCCCAAAAAATAAATGAGGCTGTCGTCACGGATAGCGCCTAACAGCATAGGCTCCGGGAATTTCTGAATACTGTCTAACACTGCGCCCGGGCCCTGTTCGGCATTCATGCCTACCAGCAACGGAACCTCCGCTTCACGCTGTAAATAATTAATGATTTTTGCCTGCATTACCGGGCCTCCGCCCGAATACACAATACCCCCGATGCGCTCTTTGCGGATGGTATTGCCCAGCCTTTCAATATCCTTCCAGTCGGATGTGCCATCCACGGCAACCATCAACACCTGCCCTATTTTGTCGGGCAGGCTCAGGGTATTAAAAACGCTGTCAACCCAAATACTTTTTGCTGTTTGCGCACAAACCGGAAAAGCCAGCGCCCAGCACACTAAAACAACCCAAACTTTTTTACCCATCCGTCCGTTTGCCTTTGTAATTCATGTCGATTAGAGGCATTTTTGAGCCTCGAAATTAGAAATTTCCCTGCGTATTTCATGCCAGACATTATCCAACTGTTGCCCGATTCCATTGCCAATCAAATTGCCGCAGGCGAAGTGGTGCAACGGCCGGCTTCGGCTGTTAAAGAACTGATGGAAAATTCGATCGATGCAGGAGCTACACGCATTACATTGATTGTAAAAGATGCCGGTAAAACACTGTTGCAGGTAATTGACGATGGTTCGGGCATGAGCGAAACCGATGCCCGCATGAGTTTAGAGCGGCACGCCACATCCAAAATACGGAAGGCCGAAGATTTGTTCACCATCCGTACGATGGGCTTTCGCGGTGAAGCATTGGCTTCGATGGCTGCGGTAGCGCAACTTGAAATGAAAACCCGCAAAGCCGACCAGGAGTTGGGCACGTTGTTAGTGGTTGAGGGATCGGAAGTGAAAAAACAAGAACCCGTTGCCTGCGAAAAAGGAACAAGCATTGCGGTGAAGAATTTATTCTACAACATACCGGCACGCAGAAATTTTTTGAAATCGAACCCGGTTGAGCTTCGCCATATTTTGGATGAGTTTCACCGACTGGCGCTGGCACATGCCGATATTTCGTTCTCGTTTGTGCAAGGCGATGAAGTGGTTTATGATTTACCTGCCGGAAAAAACACGGGCGCATCGGCACAACTCAGTCAGCGCATTGTTAATTTATTTGGTAAACACTATCAGGAGCAATTAGCTTCCTGCCAGGAATCGACCGATTACGTTACCGTAACCGGTTTTGCCGGCAAGCCGGAATTTTCGCGCAAAACCCGTGGCGAACAATTTTTATTTGTAAATAAACGGTTCATTCGCAGCAATTATCTGCATCATGCCGTGATGGCCGCCTTTGAAGGGTTGTTGCCCGATGGCACTTTTCCGTTTTATGTGCTGTTCATTGAAATCGATCCGAAACATATCGATGTAAACGTTCATCCTACTAAAACCGAAATCAAGTTTGACGATGAACGTGCCGTGTATGCCGTAGTACGTGCCGCAGTACGACAGGCGTTGGGCGCACACAATTTAGCACCTGCCATCGACTTTACGGAAGACATCAACCTGATTACAAAACTCAACAATACTTCGGGCGAGGCTGCGCAAAAAGTTTATTTCGAAGAACGCTTTCAAACTTCATTGCCACGCAGCAATCAACAGCAATGGGAAAAACTATTTGAAGGCGAACTTTCCAGCAAGCTTGTGCAGCCGGTAATGCAACAAAGCATCCGCATCGAATCGGAATTTTCAACAAACGAACAAAACACCGAAGTAGAAGAAAGGATTATCGGGCAACTGCACCAGCGTTACATTTTGCGCCAGGTTAAAAACGGAGTCATGATTGTTGATCAGCAAAGCGCGCACGAACGTATCTTATTTGAGAAATTCACCGAAGATTTAAAATACCGGTCGGCCGCTACACAACAAAGCCTGTTTCCGAAGGCCATTTCGTTTCCGGCTGCCGACTTCGCCCTGATCATGGAAATGGAACAGGAAATAAAAGGTTTGGGATTTCGTTTCGAGATTTTTGGGAAAAACACCGTATTGGTAAGTGGTGTACCGGCCAACCTGAAACACACAACCGAACAGGAATTGTTTGAAGGGCTGATCGATCAGTTCAAACATAACCAGGCCGGGCTAACCCTGCCCATGCACGAAAACTTAACACGGGCATTGGCCAAACGTGCCTGCATCAAGGCCGGGCAGAAGTTGGAACGTGAAGAAATGCAGGAACTACTCAATAGTTTATTTTTGTGTAAAACCCCCAATTATTCGCCCGAGGGCAAACCTGTATTTTATATTTTTGAACTTGGTAAACTCGAAAACTACTTTAACCGTCTATAACCGTACTTGCTTAAATTATTTGTTGAATGTTCAGACTCTCACCCGTAGTTCGTAACCTGATAATTGTAAACGTTGTTGTGTTTGTGCTGCAACAGATAATGCCGTTGCTCACCAACTACATTGCCTTGTATGGAATACGCACACCGTATTTTATGCCCTACCAGTTGTTCACCTATATGTTTGCGCACGATGGGTTCATGCACATATTTTTTAATATGCTGATGCTCGCGTTTTCGGGGCCGGTATTGGAAGAGTTTTGGGGACAGAAAAAATTCCTGTTCTTTTATATGGCAGCCGGGCTGGGTGCCGCAGCCTTTCACGTGCTCATGGATTTGTTCTTTGGTATCGGTTCGTTTTCAACCATGATTGGCGCATCGGGTGCCGTGTATGGCGTAATGACTGCCTTTGGGATTATCTTTGCCAACATGGAAATCAGGTTGTTGCTGTTTCCGATACCGTTTAAAGCCAAATACTTAGTATTGGTATTAGGCAGTTTGGCTATTGTTAACGGATTTGGCGGAGGCGCAAGCGATGGCGTAGCTCACCTTACGCACCTGGGCGGAATGGTAACAGCTATTATTTTAATTTTATACTGGCGCAGCCAGGGACGGCATTAATTGTTGGACAATGTTTGACGAATTTAAAAGGGCTTTTCAACGACCGAATAATGCGCACGCACAACTGATCATTATCAATGTGACCGTGTTTGTGGTGCTGGGTATGCTGATGGTGATTACACGCATTGGCGGATTTGATGCCGTGTTCGTGTTCATCCACGACCAGTTCGAGATGCCCGCCCGGTTAAACGAATTTTTTACGCGGCCATGGACGATCATCACCTATGCGTTTGCGCATGATCTTACCGGTATCTTTCACATCCTTTTTAATATGTTAGCCTTGTACTGGTTCGGGCGTTTGTTTGTTGAATACTTAGGCAGCGATAAACTGATAGCCGTATATGTTTTAGGCGCATTGTTTGGAGGACTGTTTTACCTGTTGGCATATAACACCATCCCCTATTTTGTTGAACAGTCGAACGCGGTAAGTCACGGTATGGTAGGCGCATCGGCTGCCGTTGATGCCATCATTGTTGCCATTGCCACACTACTGCCGAACTACACTTTTCACCTGTTGCTTCTTGGCCCGGTAAGGATCAAGTACATCGCTATGGTAGCCGTATTCTTATCAGTATTAGGCACGGTTGGCAGTAATCCGGGAGGCAACATTGCCCACCTGGGAGGCGCGCTGATCGGGTTTATTTATACCAAACAACTTCAGGCTGGCATAAACTGGGGAAGTTGGATAACCCTTACCCTCGATTGGTTTAAGGATTTGTTTAAAGCCAAGCCAAAAGTAAAAGTTACATACCGTGGCAACGCAGCCAAGGGATCTGCGACCGCAAAAGCCCCTTCGGCCAAAGCCACGCAGGCCGAGATCGATGCCATTCTTGATAAAATTTCGGATCGGGGCTATGAAAGCCTCACGAAAGAAGAAAAGGAAAAACTTTTCAATGCCAGCAAAAAATAATTTAGAAGCTATCTCAAAAATATTTACAAGGCTGTCATCCCGAGGAACGAGGGATCCTCGAATTTACCAGTACACGTAAGACCTGTCTGCCGACAGGCAAGATTTGAAGATTCCTCGTTCCTCGGAATGACCGGAATCTTTGAGATGAGTTCTACTCTGTTTCTTGCTCAAAAAATACATGAAGTGCGTCTAATATCTGTTGTGAATCGTTCGTGTAAATTACCGGGAATTTTTGCCGGTTGAATTTTACCAGGATGTCGTAATATTTTTCCTCTTCCAGATCATACGCAGCCATAAACTCCTCTTTTACCGAAGGATCGGTTATTACTTCCATAAAGGTTTTGATGTTGTCGTTTTCCTGCATCAGTTTCACTAACCTGCGTTTTTCTTTTTCGCGTTTGTTGAAATACTCCCACGGCTGCGATAACGATTCGCCTACTGTACGGGTTTTAGGCGGTGTACTCATGCGCGGGTTGATTTCGTTGGGATAAAGTTTACGCGAGGTTATCACAACTTCGTCTAACAGGATTGCCTTCGAGCGCATCCGTACCAATACGGCATCTTCTTCAAAAAACAGGGGAAGGGTAACTTCGTGGTAACCGATGTGCGAAAGTATCAGCGTATCAGTCGGTTTTGTTTTAATGGTAAAAATGCCTGAAGGCTCGGCCATAAACGAATAGCCGGAGTTTTTAATCCGCACAAAAACAGCCGGTAAAGCTTCAAACGAAAGCGAATCGACCACTACAATGCGTGTGGTTTTTTGACAAAACACTTCGGTTGTCAGCATACATAAACCCATCAGCACTATTAAACTCCGCACAAAAGCCATACAGTTAGGATAGTTTAAAGCGGCTGTTAGTTGTAGGGGCATGCAAAAAAAATCGGCATAAACGTGTAAATGCCATTAAGCGGCACAAGCTACGCTGCACCGGCCCAACCGACAAAAATTATCGACCAATTCCGTTAATGTTACGATTTGTTTGCCAACTGGCCGCAAGCCGCGTCAATGTCTTTCCCGCGACTTCTGCGCACAAACGACTGCGTTCCGTGTTGTTCTAATATCCGTTGATACAAGGCAATGGCTTTTTCAGAAGCCTGCTGAAACTCACCATCGTCAATAGGATTATATTCGATCAAATTTACTTTTGACGGAACGTGCTTACAGAATTTTGCTAACGCAAGAGCATGTTCTTCGGTATCGTTAATGCCGCGCCACACCACGTACTCGTAGGTAACTTTGCGTTTGGTTTTTTTATACCAGTATTTCAACGCCTCGGCCAATGCTTCCAACGAATTGGTTTCGTTAATAGGCATAATCGAAGACCGTACATCGTTCAGGGCCGAGTGAAGTGATACGGCAAGGTTAAACTTCACACCGTCATCTGCCATTTTTACGATCATTTTGGTTACGCCTACTGTGGAAAGCGTGATGCGCTTCGAAGCCATGTTTAACCCGTCTTCGGACGTAATCTTATCAATGGCCGAAATAACGTTCGCATAATTCAACAGGGGTTCGCCCATGCCCATGAAAACAATGTTGGTAAGCGGGCGGTTAAAAAACAGTTCGGCCTGTTGTTTAATGGCTACCACCTGATCGTAAATCTCATCGGGGTTAAGGTTACGCATTCGTTTTAAACGAGCTGTGGCACAAAACTTACAGTCTAAGCTGCAACCTACCTGTGACGACACGCACGCTGTAATCCTGTCTTCGGTAGGGATCAAAACTGACTCCACGATCAGGCCATCGTGCAGCTTTACGGCATTTTTAATGGTGCCATCGGCACTGCGCTGCATGGTATCTACCAAAATATGGTTGATGCTGAAATGCGTTTTCAGCAATTCGCGCACCGGCAACGAAAGGTTAGTCATCTGGTCGAAATCTTTTGCCGATTTTTTCCAGAGCCATTCATGCACCTGTTGCGCCCGAAAGGGTTTTTCGTTGTGCTGAACAAAAAACGCTTTCAGTTCGTCTAATTTCAGCTTTCGGATGTCGCGCTTTTCGTTCACCGCTACCATAGCGCAAAGGTACGCAAATGATCGCATTCGTGCGGATAGTTGAAAAGTCACGCAACAGCGTGTAACTTTCTCACTTTATAATCAATTATGAAAAAGAAAGCCATCGTGATTACAGGCGGATATTTAGACACCGACAACGCAAAAACCGCGCACGGTCTTATCCGGGGATCAGAACGATTTGAAATTGTAGCTCTCGTGGACGAAAAACATGCCGGTAAAGATGCCGGTGAGGTACTCGATGGCAAAAACCGTAACCTGCCCGTGTTTGCTTCTTTAGCCGAAGCCGTACAAAACCGGCTGGCCGAATATTGCATTGTAGGCGTGGCAACCAAAGGAGGTGTTATCCCGGAGTCGCTTCGCGCATTGCTGCGGACTGCTTTAGAGAATGGCCTGAGCATTGTAAACGGATTGCACGATCATGTATCCGATCACGAAGACTTAGCCGCATTGGCCAGACAAAAAGGATTGGAAATAATTGATGTGCGTAAGCCGAAAAAATTTAACGAACTCCATTTCTGGAGCGGCAAGATCAAAGAAGTAACGTGCCCGAAAATTGCCGTGCTGGGTACCGATTGTGCCTTAGGCAAACGCACCACCACGCGCATACTCGTTGAAGCAATGCGTGCAGCCGGCTATAAAGCCGAAATGATTTATACCGGTCAAACCGGATGGATGCAGGGTGCGAAGTATGGTTTTATTTTCGACTCGACCTTAAACGATTTTATCTCGGGCGAACTGGAACACGCCATCCATACGTGTTACACCGAAGCGAAACCCGATATTATTTTTATTGAGGGGCAATCATCGTTGCGCAACCCCAGCGGCCCTGCGGGTGCAGAGTGGCTGCTCTCGGCCGATGCCACCGGTGTGGTGTTGCAACACAACCCGGTACGCAAACACTATAAAGACATGGAATATTATCCGGCTCTTGTTGCGCAGCCTGAAGACGAGATTGCATTGATCAGCCAGTACGGAACACCCACCCTCGCCATAACCCTGAACACGGCAAAGATGAAAACAGACCAGGCCCGCGCGTACGCGGCTCAATATGAAAAAGCGCTGGGCATCCCCACCATCCTTCCTCTCGAAGATGGCGTAGAACGGTTGGTTGCCATCTTTAAAGAAATCATTCAAAACCACACACGATGAGAATAAAACATTTAACGGTATGGACAGCCGATCTTGAAAATACCAAACCTTATACCATTGCCTTTAAAACAGTCGATACCGTACGCAATGCTTTTGTAGAGTTTACATTAGACAACGGCCTGACGGGCATCGGATCGGGAAACCCGAGCGAATATGTTACGGGCGAAAACCTTAACCAGACGATGGAAGCGCTTCAGGAAAAGAACCTGGAGTTTTTGATCGGGCGCGACATCCGTGAAATCAACCAATTGTTGTTCGAGGTTTGGCAGCAATTCCCGAAAAACCCTGCCGCACGCGCTGCCCTCGATATTGCCCTGTACGATGCGTTTACAAAATATTTGAACATTCCGTTGGTGAAATACCTCGGGCAGAAAATCCATGCGATGCCCACCTCCAACACCATTGGCATTAAAAACGTGGAGGATACATTGAGGGAAGCCAGCGAGTATAAACAAAAAGGCTTTAAGATTTTGAAAGTAAAGTTAGGCAAAGACCCCGAAGAAGATATTGAGCGTATGGTAAAACTGCGCGAAGTGTTCGGCAACAGTCTGGCGATCCGTATCGATGCCAATCAGGGTTATACTTCGCAACAAACTATTGATTTTTATAACCGCACAAAAAATTTAAACATTGAACTGATCGAACAACCACTTCCGGCAAAAGCCCTTGTCGACATGAAAGCCCTGCCCGATGAAATCAAAACAAAAATTGCAGCCGATGAATCGTTGCTCACACCCACCGATGCACTGAACCTAATTACACCACCACGCGCTTCGGGCATCTTTAACATCAAGCTGATGAAATGCGGAGGCATTCACGAGGCATTAAAAATTGCCGATGTTGCCCGTACTGGTAAGGTTGATTTGTTTTGGGGATGTAACGATGAAAGCATTGTAAGTATTGCCGGTGCGCTACATGCCGCCTTTGCGTGCGATCATACCAAGTACATCGACTTAGACGGAAGCCTTGACCTCGGCCGCGATGAAGTTACAGGCGGCTTTATCCTGAAAGATGGCATTATGTATTGTTCGGATAAGCCCGGCTTGGGTGTTGAGCGAGTTAGGTAACATTGACTTGAATGCGCGTTGGGATTATTAAGTTCACGAGATTTTTACATTGATAGCATAAAATGATAAACAAAACAGACAGTTACAGAACGCTCTTTCAACAAAAGAAGTATGATGAAATAACAGCTCTGTTCTCTGCGGATCGCAATATCGTCATTCATACAGACGATGATGCTGAGTTCATGTCAATTTTAGGATTTAGTTTTTATAATACACATCAATATGAAAATGCCATCCTTGCCGCAAAAAAGGTTCTTGCATTTATTAAAAACAGAAATGAGATTAACGATGCTTCAGACCTATGGAATAGCTTAGTTACGGTGATTTTCGATTCTTATATAAAATTGAACAGGAGGACAAGAGCACACTTTTTCTTAAAGAGAAACATACGAAAAGAATGTAACCAAGAACTGAACCAGCGATACGTTAATTCTAAAAACCATATTGCTGATCTATTAATTAGTTTGCTGAATTGGTTTTTACCGGTTTTAGCTATTTCGCTTGTGGGCATTCAAAAATTAACATCGGTTTTTTCTATTCGGATTTATATTTCCATAATAATAATCCTCTTGTTAATGTTGATTACATTCTTTTTATATAAAAACCGAATCAGAGAACAGTTACTAAGATTGCTTTAGCTTTTGTTAATGTTTATACCCGAATGTACAACGCTCCGTGCCGCCTTTGCGTGCCCGCATACCAAGTACATTGACTTAGACAGAAGCCTCGACCTCGGCCGCGATGAAGTTACAGGCGGCTTTATCCTGAAAGACGGCATCATGTATTGTTCAGACAAGCCCGGCTTGGGCGTGGAGCGGGTTAGGTAACAGGTGAGCTTATCTGTGTCGTTAATATGAAATACAAGAGATAAACGGGGTAGTAATACTTGATGGCGGCAGGTTTCTCATTGTCGTTATTCCAATACACCCCGTAACTCTGCAATAATTTGTTCGGACGCCCCTTCAATAGTCTTCACAACGATACCCTTGTCGTCAATCAGCACTTTTGTTGGGAAACTCTTTATTCCGTAAGTAGTTGGAAATCTATTCTCATCATCGAATAATTGCACCCAATCAATATCATGCTTTTTTATGGCATTATTTATTTTTTCTCTACTGTCATCGCAAACTAAACCAACTATTACAAGCTTCTTCTTAAAATCGTTTTGTAATTTTTTCAGGTCAGGTATTTCCATAATACAAGGCGCACACCAACTACCCCAAAAATCAAGTAGTACATATTTGCCTTTATGTTCTTGTAGATTGAAATCGTCACCAGATACGGTTTTTGCACTAAAATTCGGAAACAATGCTCCGGGAGTTGTAATTGCCCATCCATTAATCAGGTTAGCTAACTTTTGTCCGAAATAACTATTCTTTGCTTCAGTAGTCAGTTTGTTGTATAAAATTGTTGCCTTTTGTTTGTCTTTTATTTCAAGAATTAATCTTGGTGAGTATTCATAATTAAGATGCCCTAAGATAAACTCCTCACACTTCAGCAAATACAGACTATCATTCTTATTTCGCTTTTCCCAATAAACTTTGTTTTCTTCCTTAGTCCAATCGTCATAATTTTTACTATGGAAATGATGTTCAAATTCAATCCTATCCTTGTAAATTCCCGAATTTCTAATGTACACATCTGCCTCTGCTCCTTGTTTAGATAACTCATTTCCCGTAATTACATAGGTTACGATTTTGTCTTTAACTGTCGCATTAATATTAATAACCTCCCCGTTGTTAATATAAAAATGTATTCGTGCATTGGGTAAAGGATAACTGGCGCCACCGCCAAACTTAGAAATTAGTTTATATGGAATTATTACGGCTTCATGTAACCCCTTAGCATCAAATTTATATTTTAGAACACCATTTGATATAATCCCGACATCTTCAATTTCATCATCATCATTTTGTACAGACGAAAACCCTATTACCGCAGAGTCGTATTCTATACCATCTATCTTCAAAAAGATATTATAATCCTGACAATTTGATTTGATTGCAGTCGTCACAATCAACAATATTAATAGCATAATAGTTTTCAACTTCATATCCATCTTTCTTTTCTTCTGTTTAATACAATACTATTGGCTTGTCAGTATTTTTTTCTACTTCAACCAATTTACCGTCAATATTAATAAAAGAAATATGCCAGAAAATACCATACGTTAAAGTAATTAAACACTCATCACACCCCTATTACAACCCAATATACACCTCCTCCTCAAACAATCCAATGGGCTTATCCATTCCTCAAATCAACTTTCTGATATTTTGAGATTAAGACGCAAAACATTTACCTTTATATCAACCTCGGCATAACAAGAAACAATATGAAAAAATTATTGATTTTCGCCCCGTTTTTAGCATTTACCTACGCTTCGTTTGGACAAACCAACACCTATGGAATAAGTTTAGGAGTAGGAAAAGGGATGATTATAAATAAAGCGTTAGACGGAGGTGCTTCATATAATTTGAACACGAGTTTTTTCGTTGGATTTCAATACACGAAGAAACTCACCAACAGGCTTCACCTAATGACTAATCTGAACTGGTACCGGGGTAGCGTTTCAATAACCCCCGCTTCCAATCCGAACATCGATAGGACACCAAAAAAATATGATCTGCAATTGATTTACCTTCCGCTTTTAGTAAAGGTTGATGTATCGAAATATTTTTTCATTAACACCGGATTCATTGCAGACATCGACATCACAAAAGAAAAACACATCACAAACCAATCAGGCGTTGGCGCGGCACTCGGTATCGGAACAGAAATTCCGGTTAACGATAAATTTGCTATTCAACTGAACCCTTATTTGAATTTCCACGGATTGTTTTTAACCGATGGAGATAATTTTCCCGAACGGGTTTTAGACTCAGGAGTCAAATTGAGTTTTATACTAAAAAGGTAATTAACCCAAGGCTTGACAGCACTTATACAGTCAAAATATTTATCCCCTACCAATAATCCCGCCACCTTAATTCTTTACTTAAACCCCTATGAACAAATTCTTATGTGTACTGATCCTGGCGTGTTGCGCATGCTCGGTTAATCAGTTTGCTTTAAACAAAAAAGCCGAAGTAAATGAAGTGGGTATTTACCTGAAAATGGAACCGGGTGTTCCGCAGGTTGTTCAGGATAAATTGCGCCAGAGTGTTGCAGCGTTTGTGCGCGAACAAAATGCCTCTCGTTCTAAAATCCGTGCAACAGAAACAAACAATCCGCGTACGGCAGCACTTACCATTCATGTGTTCGAAACACAATTAGTTACCAATGGCCAGCAAGTGGCCGGTGCGTTGGTGAGTTTGGCCGGACTGTCTTTGCCCTTTGTGATGATCGGGGCAGGTGCGGAGTTCGCTATTTTCTTTTATTATTTTCCGCGAGCCGTGTCGTTTGCAGAGCTTTCGTTATCGAAAGATATTGCGCTGAACGATTATCACGTAGTGCCTAAAAAATTAACCAGTCCGGGGTTTCTAAAAAGTGAAACGCAACAAATCGAAAAACACGGTGATTTTTTTAAGAAATATTTAACAACTGTTTTCAGGGCAATGGAAAAAAGCCGGCAATAAAAAAGGCCCCGGGAACCACCCCGGGGCCATCAACCAAACCCCTCAACCTACCCGCCCCGGGCAAAACAGCCCGGAAACGGATATTATCTTAAACCAATTATAAAACAGCAAGCGGTTCATTTAAGTTCTCGAAAACAAAGTCGGTTTCGTTTTTCAGATCGATAAAAATCACCGAATCTTTATTCACACTGCCCGACAATATTTGTTTCGATAACTCGTTAAGCAACTCACGCTGCAACACACGTTTTAACGGGCGCGCACCAAACTGCGGATCGTAGCCTAACTTCGACAACCGTTCGCGTGCCGCATCCGATACTTCAATTTTCACACCGGCTTCGTCTAACCGTTTGCGGATCAGGTCAATTTGTATGTCCACGATCTTGCGGATGTCTTTCGCGCTCAACGGACGGAACATGATGATCTCATCAATACGGTTAACAAACTCAGGCCGTACGGTTTTGCGCAACAGCGTTAACACTTCGTCTTTGGTAGTTTCGAGCACATCAAAATAATTTTCATCGTTGATCTTCTCGAAGTTCTCCTGTATTAACTGCGAACCGATGTTCGTAGTCATGATGATGATCGTGTTTTTAAAGTTGGCCACACGTCCTTTGTTATCGGTCAGTCGCCCGTCATCCAACACCTGTAACAAAATGTTGAATACATCCGGATGTGCTTTCTCAATCTCATCGAGCAAAATAACAGAGTACGGTTTCCTGCGAACGGCTTCGGTTAACTGTCCGCCTTCATCGTAACCCACGTAGCCTGGAGGCGCGCCAATCAACCGGCTTACACTGTGGCGTTCCTGATATTCGCTCATGTCGATGCGCACCATGGCGTTCTCATCGTTAAACAAATAATCGGCCAGTGCTTTCGACAATTCGGTTTTACCCACACCGGTTGTTCCCATAAAGATGAACGAACCAATCGGGCGTTTCGGGTCTTGCAACCCCGCGCGACTTCTGCGCACCGCATCGCTCAATGCCTGGATGGCTTCTTCCTGTCCGGCCACGCGCTTGCTTAACTCTTCTTCGAGGTGCAATAACTTTTCACGGTCACTCTGCAACATTTTCGAAACCGGAATGCCCGTCCACTTGGCAACCACTTCGGCAATGTCTTCGCTGTCCACTTCTTCTTTCAGCAACGACTTCTCGCCCTGCATCTGTTTCATTTGTTGCTGAAACTCGTTAAGTCGTTTTTCGGCTTCGGTAATTTTTCCGTAGCGGATTTCCGCTACTTTTCCATAATCACCGGCTTTCTCGGCCTGTTCGGCTTCAAACTTCAGCTTATCGATGTTCTCTTTTGCTTTTTGAATACCGTGAACAACACTTTTCTCACTTTCCCATTTTGCTTTGAGGGAATTGCGTTGTTCGGATAACTCGGCAATTTCTTTATTTAATAAAGTTTCTTTGCCCTTATCTTTTTCCCTGCGGATGGCTTCACGCTCGATTTCAAGCTGCATGATTTTACGGTTCAGCTCATCAAGCTCTTCGGGCAGCGAATCCATTTCTAACCGAAGCTTGGCTGCGGCTTCATCCATTAAGTCGATGGCCTTATCGGGCAAAAACCTGTCGCTGATGTAGCGACTCGATAACTCAACAGCCGAAATCACGGCATCGTCTTTAATGCGCACACCGTGGTGAAGCTCGTACTTGTCTTTTATCCCGCGAAGGATGGAAATAGAATCTTCTATTGTAGGTTCATCAACCATTACAGCCTGAAACCTGCGTTCGAGCGCTTTATCTTTTTCGATGTACTTCTGATACTCTTTTAACGTTGTGGCACCAATGGCGTGCAACTCGCCACGCGCCAAAGCGGGCTTCAATAAGTTAGCAGCATCCATCGCACCTTCACCACCACCGGCACCAATCAGCGTGTGAATCTCATCGATAAACAAAATGATCTGCCCGTTCGAGTCGGTTACTTCTTTGATTACGGCTTTCAATCGTTCTTCAAACTCGCCTTTGTATTTCGCACCGGCAACAAGCAAGCCCATATCGAGCGATACCAGAATTTTATCTTTCAGGTTTTCGGGCACGTCACCATCAACAATGCGTTGTGCCATACCTTCTACAATGGCGGTTTTACCCACACCGGGTTCACCCAACAGTATCGGGTTGTTTTTTGTTCTACGCGACAGAATTTGCAGCACACGTCTGATCTCTTCATCGCGGCCAATTACCGGGTCGATTTTACCTTTTTTGGCGAGGTCGTTCAGGTTTTTTGAATACCGCTCCAGCGATTTGTATTTGGCTTCGGCATTCTGATCGGTAACTTTTGAGCCTCCGCGCAATTCGTTAATGGCCTTTAACAATGCAGCGCGTTCAAAGCCTGCGTCTTTCATAATGGCCGATACCTTGTCTTTCGTGGCTAACAAGGCCAGCAACAAGTGTTCAACCGAAACATATTCGTCTTTCAGTTCGCGCAGCTCTTTTTCTGCGTTTTGCAACACGGTATTTGTAGTGCCCGATAAATAAGGCTGCTGACCCGTTACACGCGGATAAGCGTTAACGATCTCGTCTAACTTGTCCGACAAAATGGTTCCGTTGATGTTCAGTTTCTTAAACACATAGTTCGGAACGTTTTCATCGGTTTCTAAAATCGCTTTCAGCAAATGGCCGGGTTCTATGGCCTGTTGCTGTTTGCTCATGGCTATCTCGGCCGACTTTTGTAAGGCTTCCTGAGATTTTATGGTAAATTTTTCAAAGTTCATATATGTTGTGTTCTCGGGCTTCCGGCATCAAAACATAATCCAGTATCATTTCACTCCCCGAATCAGAAATTTTGACATTTATTTTAATAGATTTAACGAGCTAAAACGGCCAATATGGCTCATCAAATGTCAAAACGTACAACACCGGTGTCAAAAGAATTTCCCAGCGCATGCATTGTGGAAGTGGCGTGGGAAGTGTGCAATCAGGTAGGAGGCATTTACACTGTAATCCGCTCGAAAGCGCCCAGCATGGTTGAACACGCGCACAACAATTATTGTTTGGTAGGGCCTTATTTGAATAAAAACATCCAGGCCGAATTAGAACCTTTGGATGATACCGAAGATATTTTCGGACAGGCCGCTGCGGCACTGCGCAAAAAAGGTTACGATGTGCAATATGCGCAATGGCTGATTACCGGGAAACCGCGCGTGGTGTTGTTAAATCCCAATGCCATACAAGACAAAGCCCTGAACGTTGTTAAATATTTGTTGTGGAAAAACCATAGCGTAGGCACACCTACCGATCACGCTTTGGTGAATCAGGTAGTTGCGTTCAGCTATTTAACAAAACTGTTTTTTGATGAATTGGTAAACCTGTCGGATAAAAAAAATCCGATCATCGGGCATTTCCATGAATGGATGGCCGGCCTGCCCATTTTGGATATTAAGAAAGAGAAGATGCCGGTGAAAACGGTGTTCACCACACACGCTACACAATTAGGACGACATTTAGCCATTAACTCACCACTGTTTTATGCGCACCTGCCGTTTTTTAAGTGGCAGGACGAAGCCAAACGTTTTGGCATTGAGCCTGAAACACATATCGAATTTGCGTGCGCAAAAAATGCAGATCTGTTAACTACCGTAAGCGATGTTACGGCACGTGAGTGCAGGCACCTGTTAAAGCGTAAACCGGAAGTTATTTTGCCTAACGGATTAAACATTGAACGGTTTGAGGCACTGCATGAATTTCAAAACCTGCACATGAAATTCAAGGAAGAAATCCATCAGTTTGTGATGTCGCATTTCTTTCATTCGTATTCGTTTAATCTCGACAAAACCATTTACCTGTTTACTTCGGGGCGGTACGAGTATAAAAACAAAGGGTTTGATTTAACCTTAGACGCGCTCAACAAACTGAACCAGCGTCTGAAAAAAGAAAAATCGGATTTAACAGTAGTAATGTTTTTCGTAACCAAACGCGAGTTTACCAGCATTAAACCCGAAGTGCTGCAAGCCAAGGCTATGATGGAAGAAATCGCCCAAACGTGCGATGCTATCCAAAATCAGGTAGGCAAGCGGTTGTTTTATGAAAGCACCGTACGCACTGATAACCAACTGCCCGACCTGAACGATTTTGTAGATGAATACTGGAAGCTGCGTTACCGCAGAACCGTTCAGGCATGGAAAACAAAAACAAACCCGGCCGTGGTTACGCATAATTTAGTGCGCGAAAATGAAGATGATATTGTGTCGTTTCTGCAAGCAAAAAAATTACTGAACAGTCCGAAAGACCCGGTGAAGGTAGTCTATCATCCCGATTTTATCACGCCCAGCAATCCGTTGTTTGGCATGGAGTATCACCAGTTTGTGCGCGGCTGTCATTTGGGTGTGTTCCCCAGTTATTACGAACCGTGGGGTTATACGCCATTAGAATGTATGGCCAGCGGTGTGCCCTCCATTACCAGCGACCTGTCGGGCTTTGGCGATTACTTGCTGCGGCATTTGCCCGAGCATGAACAATACGGCCTGCACGTAATTGAACGCGGCAAGCGCACGTTTGAGTGGTCGGCCAATCAGTTGATGGAGGTTATGTATAAATTCCTGAACCAATCGAGGCGCGAGCGTATCATGCAGCGCAATAATGTCGAGAACAACTCATCGGTATTCGACTGGTCGAATTTGATTAAGCATTATAAAGAAGCATACCAGTTGGTGTTGAATACTAAATAACGATGAAAGCTTTTCAATTCCTTTCGATCATCATCCTTTTTGGTATAATGTCGTGCTCAACCACCGATCAAACAAAAGAGCGGCAGACACGATTGATAAACACCGCCCTTACCGATGGTAACTATTTATGGGCATTGTATTCGCCTCAACCCGGCACTGACTGTGACCTGCAACTTTCCTTCGCTCAAAACAATAAAATATTAATGCGTTACCGCGATGTAGTGCGTGAAGGGTATTATGAAATCGACTCCGTTCTCACAAACTATATTACCATTAATATATTCAACAAAACCGGATGGGATAATGCCTGTGATATTAACCCTCAATACCTGTCGCTGTACGATCATGATACTCAATTCTCGTATCAGATTTTAGACGATCGCCTTTATTTTCAGAAAAATGAAAAGGTTATCGTATTTCAACAGATCGAAGACAATGGAACTGATAATTAAAGAATTGTGATCAGAAGCCATAAAATGGCCAGTACCAGCAAAAAAACCGCAATCCATTTTCGCCCTCCACCCGAAGCGGTAAATTCGTAGCGGCAGATCGGGCAGGTTTTACTTCCGGCATCAACCTGCATCGCGCACGAAGGGCATTCTTTCATTTTCATCAGGTAAAGATGAGGATTGTTCTCTACGCATTCCACACCGCACCACATTTTTTAAGAACAACCTGTACGGTATTTCACGCAAAAATCCATTTTAGGGTATTGGCCTGAAGGTTGTGTTATGCTTATAAAAAAAATAAACACGATGGCACTCACAACGTTGGATCGCGACAACCTCACGGGCAAAAATCATGAAGGCCGCTATGCCAATACCCCGGTAAAGTATTTAACCACCGCGTCAATCATAGGCGATAAAGTGTATAATGGTATGGATGAAGACATGGGCAGAATCCGCGAGCTGATGGTGAACATCCACGATGGCCGCATCGAATACGCAGTGATTGAGTTTGGAGGCTTTTTAGGAATTGGTGAAAAATACTTCGCTGTTCCGTTTAAAGCCCTGAAGATCGATACGGAACGTCACGCGTTCATTTTAAATCAGAAAAGAGAAGTGTTGGAAAATGCGCCCGGCTTTGATAAAGACCACTGGCCCGATACCAATGCACATGGATTAGATGCCACAAACAACTACTGGGGGAGCTTTATGGGATCCAATACCGGTTATGAACCGTAGTATTTCATCCAACCGTCCTGTAAAGTAGAAAAGCCCGCATCCGTCAGATCGGGCTTTTCGTTTTTAGCGGTGTTCTACACCATGATCCGCGAACCAAAATATTTACCACATCGTTTATTTTGCAGATATTACAAGGGCAATGAAAAACCTGACTAAAATAATGATCACGTTGGCAGTCGCGATGTTTTCGGCTTGTTCGGGCAACAGCCAGCATACAACGGCCACTAAAAAGAAAACTATGGACAATACTCTTCAGATAAACCGCACCGAGGCGGAGTGGAAAAAAATTCTTACCCCTGAGCAGTATTATGTACTGCGCGAAAAAGGTACCGACCGCCCCTTTACGGGGAAGTTCTACCTGCACAAAGAAAAAGGTATGTATTCATGTGCCGCTTGTGGCAACGAATTGTTTTCATCAGATATGAAGTTTGATTCCGATTGCGGCTGGCCAAGCTTCGACCGCGAAGTGGCAGGCGGAAAAATTAAGCAGGTACGCGATACATCGCACGGTATGATCCGCACCGAAATACTTTGCGCGAAGTGCGGCTCACACCTCGGCCATATTTTTGACGATGGCCCTACCGTTACCGGTCAGCGGTATTGTGTAAATTCTACTTCCATTTCGTTCGAACCGGAGGAGTGATCTTACTTAAATTTTTATTGCCGTCTTAAAACGTTTGCACAACGGAAATAGCGCATATCCGGGCGTTGTTGCACAACGTGATCCATTTGCCGGGATATTGAAATCGGGCTAATAACTCTTTATTATTGTGCTTCATCCATTAATATACACATGAACAAATCGTTATTCCTTTCCGCATGGTTAGTCATCCTGTTTTCGGCAAGCGTTACTGCACAACAGTTGCGTTCGCCCAACGGGCAGTTGGTGATGTCGTTTTCGTTACAGGCAAACGGTACACCGGGTTATGAACTTACGTACAAGGGTAAACCGGTTATTAAACCGAGCAAGCTGGGGCTTGAATTAAAGAACGACAATAAATCGTTGTTAAACGATTTTACCATTACCGATACCCAAACGGCCTCGCACGACTCGAACTGGCAACCCGTGTGGGGCGAAGAAAAAATCATCCGTAACCATTATAATGAATTGGCTGTAACGCTTACGCAAAACGAAACCAATCGTAAATTGATAATCCGTTTCCGGTTGTTCGATGAAGGGCTGGGCTTCCGGTACGAATTTCCAGCGCAGGCTAACTTAGTTCATTTCATTATTAAAGAAGAGCGCACCCAGTTTGCCATGGCGGGCGACCATACCGCTTTTTGGCTGGCTGGCGATTACGATACACAAGAGTACGATTACACTACATCAAAGCTTACCGAAATACGCGGGCTAATGAAAAGTGCGATCACACCCAATGCTTCGCAAACCCCGTTTTCAGACACGGGCGTACAAACAGCGCTGATGATGAAAACCGCTGACGGCCTCTATATCAACATTCACGAAGCAGCACTCATTAACTATTCGTGTATGCACTTAAATCTCGATGATAAAAATTTAATATTTGAATCGTGGCTTACGCCCGATGCCGTTGGCGACAAAGGTTATTTACAAGCCCCTACGCAATCGCCCTGGCGTACGGTAATGGTGAGCGATGATGCGCGCACCATACTGGCTTCGCGCATTACCTACAACCTCAATGAACCAAGCAAAATAGAAGATACATCGTGGATTAAACCGGTTAAATATATTGGCGTGTGGTGGGAAATGATTACCGGCAAAAGTTCATGGGCTTATACCAACGATGTGCCTTCGGTACAGTTAGGCGTAACCGATTTCAACAAAGCAAAACCCAATGGCATTCACGGAGCCACTACGGCCAATGTTAAGAAATATATCGACTTTGCCGCGTTGCATGGTTTTGATGCGGTGCTGGTAGAAGGCTGGAACATCGGCTGGGAGGACTGGTTCGGCCATTCAAAAGATTATGTGTTTGATTTCATAACCCCCTACCCTGATTTTAACCTACCCGAACTGCGCGATTATGCCAACGCAAAAGGTGTTACGTTAATGATGCACCACGAAACTTCCGGTTCAACACGCAACTACGAACGCCATTTAGACAAAGCCTTTCAGTTTATGAAAGATAACAATTACGATGCGGTGAAAACGGGATATGTTGGCCCCATTCTTCCAAAAGGATATTACCACTACGATCAATGGACGAACAACCATTATCAATATGTAATTGAAAAAGCAGCCGACTATAAAATTATGGTGAATGCACACGAAGCCGTTCGCCCTACGGGTATTGCCCGAACATGGCCTAACATGATCGGCAATGAATCGGCACGCGGAACAGAGTACCAGGCTTTTGGCGGATCGAAACCGAATCACGTTACACTTGTTCCCTTCACTCGATTGATCGGTGGCCCGATGGATTACACTCCGGGTGTGTTCGAGATGGACATCAGTAAATTAAACCCGAACAACAACTCGCATGTGAACAGCACGCTGGCTAACCAGTTGGCCTTGTATGTAACCATGTACAGTCCGTTGCAGATGGCAGCCGATTTGCCCGAAAACTACAACCGCTTTTTAGATGCCTTTCAATTTATTAAAGATGTAGCTGTTGACTGGGACGAAAGTAAGTACATAGAAGCAGAGCCCGGCCAGTACATTACCATCGCCCGCAAGGCAAAAGGAAAAACAAGCTGGTTTGTGGGGAACGTGAACGGTGAAACTCCACGTACCGCGAATGTTTCATTCCATTTCTTAGAATCAGGCAAAACCTACATCGCCACGATTTATGCCGATGCCAAAGACGCGCACTATAAAACCAATCCACAGGCTTATACCATCCGCAAAGTAGTTGTTACCAACAAATCGAAGCTGGCGCAAGGATCGACAGCCGGTGGCGGGTTTGCCATTAGTATTGTAGAAGCCGGGAAAGAGCAAATAAAAGGGTTGAAGAAGTTATAGTTTGGGTATGTTTAGCCTGAGTGAAAAGACACAAACTTGCGTATATCCGTTTTCTGGAACTGGATATACGCATAGACATAAGTATATTTGAGAGTTATGCAACACCCTAAACGAACAGCGTAGAAAACACGAAATGACATTGAATGAAGAAACAAATCAAAGATTACTTAGACCTAATCCATTCCGAAATACAGGAATGTTATTCAGATGAAATCAATTTACGAGAAACTGATTTTGAAAAGTACAGCATCTTTGACTTTGCAAACTTTCATTTGATTTACCAATATATCCTTGACGACAATACTGAAAAAAACGACTTTTTCATAAGCATACCAGAAGATGAATATCGGGAAAACTTTTTCACTTCCGTTTTTCATTCAATAGTTTTAATCAAACTCTATCAAAATTTTTTCAATTACGAAAAACAGACACCTACGTTAAATAATGCCGACTTAATCTACAAAAAACACAATAGAGAACATCGGATTTTTATTGTCAAAAGTAACTATAATGAAAAAGTAAAAATCAATTTCAGATTTCCAAAAAAAAATGAACTTGGTATAAGCGATTTCTTTTTTGATAAACCAAACTTTACAAAACTAAATCCAAATTTAGTTGACAATAAAAACACTTCAAAAAACATAGACTCATATCGTTCATTTTTAAGTGCAACTTTCAATGAAAACTTCCCTTTTATAACCGATTTTAAAAATAGAACATTAGTAATTGCAGAAAAGAAATTTTTCAAAGAAAGTAAGTTTTTGCCAATTAGATACACGAATAAAAACGGAAAAATCAACAATGATTTACCATTTTTCAGCTACTTGGTTGAATGTTGCAATGATTTTACATCTGCACAAAATTTTCTACTAAACGGAAATCAACAATTTGATGAAATCATAATCATAGGTGATTCTAAATATCGAACTTCGTTCGACTTCATACTTCAAGAAAAGTATAGGGACAAATACAAAAATATAATTGTAATAGGAACAGATAAGCCAAGTTCTGAAAATCAATTTTTGGAATGGTTGTGGTCAAATGATGAAGTGAAAATCGCAAACAACGAAACACCAAATGAAACGAGAAAAGTCAAATTAAACAATACCAATTTATATTCGTCATTTATAGAACTTTCAAAAGAAATTGAGAAAATAAAAGATGAAAGCAAGGTAAACCTCGCTTTCATTTTGAAGTACACCAATTTCTTTTTGAGAATGATTTTGGTCAACACCAATTTATCAAAAGGAATTTATCAAGAATATTTAGACCGACTTAATCATTATTTTCAAAACGAAGATTTTTCAGATGAGCTAAATAATCTTTTCTACGAAAAAGACATTTACAACCCTGATACAATCAAAGGTTATACTGACCGTATTTTCAATTTGTTTTCAAAAATATCCAACACACTGGAAAGAGAAAACTTGAAGTGGAACCACATCAAGCAAAAAGCACAAGAAAACAATCATAAACCAATTTATTTGGTTGTAGAAAAGAAAAATTACGATGCTACTCATAATCAAATAAAAAACGAAAGAATAAACAACATTCGTCTAATTAGCGACAAAAGAATTGATAATTCAAAACTCTATTTAGACAAATGGATAAATGACGAACAACAAAATTCGGAAAGCCGAATTATAATTATTGCTTATTTAAATAATCTTGATTTGTATGCAAAAATCAAATCCATAAAAGGTAATTGCGAAATTCTTTGTTATGAAAATTTAGATGAAATTTCTTTTGACAATGTTGAACAAACATACCAATGCCAAGAAAAAACAAAGCTGAATCATAAAGATAGATTAACTTTTTTCAAAACAAATTTCACTCATTCAACAGAAATAAAAAAACGAGAATTAGATGATATTTTTTCTTTTGACTTGAATAGTGAAAACTTCAAAAACAATCCTTATGAAGCTATTGATTTACCAAAGGAACAAGCAATTTATGAAATTGAGTTTAATGACGGAACAAAAGATAAATTTGATTCTTCAAAAGGCGTTTTTCTAATTGAAAATAACGAACAAATCAAAACGACAATTGGAGAAGTTTATGTTGGTGCAACTATTCGTTTTTACCAAAACAACAGCAAAGAAGAATTTAGAAAAATCCTAAAAATATTTGATACGGAAAACTTATTGGATTCGTTTGATAAATATGCTGACAGTTGGAAACAAACTTTGAAAGATTTATCCACAAATTTTAATAGCACAGAAAAGTTATTCGATGCTTTGTTTATATCATTCAAGATAAATTACAATACTTTTCGTTTGTATTTGGACGAAAAATCATCAACAAGGTTTCCAAGAGTGAAAACTTTGGAAGTTATTCGAGAGTTTTGTTTGAATAACAACCGTTCAAGCGATTTAATCGTAACTGAATTTGAAAAATTCAAAGTTTATTCTAAAAAAGACCATTCCATAAGGCAACAAGCAGGCAAAATTTTAGGAAACGACTTGTTAGATTATGTTGCTTCTAACAAAGAAGAAAAAAGCGATTCACTAAAAAAATTACCCAATGAAATTTTGGAAAAACTAACTGCAACAATTCAAGAAAAAACAATAACAAAAAAGACTTTGGTAGATGAGTAATTATGTAAATGAGCCAAGATTGATATTTCGGGACACAATCAAAAACAATTTGATTGGGCCAGGTTCTGATGTTTTCATTACCGATAATGAAAACGAAATAATTTCCGATTATCCTTTGAGTAGATACTATTCAGGAATTTTGTTTCCCGAACGTGATGTAGAAGTGTCAATAGGTGCAAAGGAAACTCACGATGCAAATGCAGAATTAGAAGACGACAATCTTGAAACCGAAACGCCTGAATCGGAAAAAACAGATGATGATTCTGACGAAGATATTGATAAAAGCAAAAATGTAGAACCCGAAAAAGAGTATTCAGAAGCCAATCAATATTTTCCAACAAATTTTGGTTTAACTTTTTGTGTTCCAAAAGATGCAAAAAGTTTAACCGTAACTTTCAGTTACGCAAAATACGCACAAATAGAACCAACAGCCGCAACAATAGAAATTTCAGAAGAAGACTTTAAAAAGTTTGCTGAAAATCCATACAATTCGGTTACAAAGTATTTTAAGTACAAAAATGGACTAATGTCCTTAAACAAAGAAGAATTTGACAAAGGCGGCTTGTCTGTTCGTAATTACCGAAACAGATTTAAGGAAAACGAACAACAAAGGGAATTGATTGACAGTGTTGCATATAAAAAGGGCGAATTGCTTTTAGGACGACTTTGGAAAAGATTGAAAAGAAAACCTACAATTGTTCCTATAAATCTAACAGAAATTAATGTTGATGAATCAAAGGAATATCCGTTAGACAAAAATCAAGAAGACAATTCTATTATTACTTGCTATTACAAGAAAATTTACGAAACCCATTATGGCAAATTCATAAAAATTTTATTGGCAAACAGATTGAATCACCCGAAAAATAGATTTTCTTTCGGTAACGAACTTTTAAATACAAGAGTCATTTTTCAAGGCGAAATTTCTGTTTCGGGCGTAACGTTTTTACCGTACAAACAACTTTCTGAAACAAATCCGTTTGACGAAGAACTAAACTTAATCAACTTTCAATACAGAGAAGAACACTCTTTTGCCATTGGACACGGTTGTGCTGTTAATTGGAATGACGATAAAAATCCAACTGAATTAAAAACTACGTTTTTACCCGAAGTTGATATTAAAAATTACAGCAACGCTTTTAAAAAAGATTTTCCTGAAAATTTGAAAGACATTACTGAATTGAAAAATCTTTCGATTTGGACAAACTTAGATAAAACAACAATCGTTCAGAAATTAAAACTCTTTGCACAAGAATATAAAGGTTGGATTTCAAAGCAAGAACAAACCAAAGCAGAAGACAATTACAAAAAGTCTTTAAGCACAATTTTAGAAAAGCAGAACAAAACGTATGAAAGACTTATCAAAAATATAGACTTTCTGAACGAAAATGAGATTGCGTTTAAATCCTTTTTGTTGGCAAATACAGCAATGTATATTCAAATGCTAATATCAAACAAAGATTTGTTTGGTAAGAAAGGAATTGAGTTGTCTGAAATTGACAAGGGCATTCAATACAATGATTTAGATTTTTTCAAAAATCACACATTCAAACCAAATTACAGACCTTTTCAATTAGCGTTTTTCTTGTTGAATCTTGAATCAATAATCAACGAAGATTCTGACGACAGAAACAATGTTGTTGATTTGCTTTGGTTTCCGACAGGCGGAGGAAAAACAGAAGCGTATTTGGCAATTACAGCGTTCACGATAATTAGCAGAAGAATTTTACACGGAAAAGATTCGGACGGAGTTTCTGTAATAATGCGATATACATTGCGTTTACTGACCGCACAACAATTTGAACGTGCAACAAAATTAATTCTTTCATTAGACTTTTTAAGAAGATTTTTCAAATCAAACGAAGCATACTTTTTCGGAGAAAGTAAAGTTTCAATTGGAATGTGGGTTGGACAATCCACTACACCTAATAAATTCAACGAAGCACAACAGTTATTCAAAAAAGTATTTGATGAAATCACAAAACTGAACAATAAAAAAACAGGAGATTATCGCAAAGCAAACACTTTTCCAATTACAAGTTGTTCGTGGTGCGGTTGTAATTTGGTTTCACAAAATCATTCGGGAAAATTTGATTTGGGCTACAAAGCAACCGACAAAACATTTTCAACAAATTGCTTAAATTCAAATTGTGCGTTTAGTGCTGAATTGCCAATTTATTTTGTGGACGATAAAATCTATCAAAACCCGCCAACATTGCTTTTTGCAACAGTTGATAAATTCGCAATGCTTTCGCATAGAGAAGAAGGTCATAAACTTTTCAATTCCGTATTAGAAGAAAAAGACAAAAATAAGATACCGCCCGATTTAATTATTCAAGATGAATTACACTTGTTAAGTGGTCCTTTGGGTTCAATCACAGGTTTGTATGAATCAATCGTTGAATTACTTTCTACAAAAGGAAAAAGAAAGCCCAAAATCATTACTTCAACAGCAACAACAAGAAATACCGAACAACAAGTTGCAATGCTTTATGGAAATAGAGAATTGAACGTTTTTCCGCCAATGGGCGTAACTTATGACGACAACTTCTTTTCATACGTTTCAAATGAAAGCAAACGAAAACATATTGGCTTTATGCCAACAGGAAAAACGGCTTTAAATTCACAAATACGAATTTTAGGGAACTTGCTTTTGGCGAGAATTGAATTGTTCAAGTATTACAGAGTAAAAGAAAATTTAACGCAAGAAGAAGCGATTAACAGAGAAAATAATTTTTGGACGATTGTTTCATTTTACAATAGTTTGCGTGATGTTGGTAAAGTTTACAACAAAGTTCCTGCGGAAATTTCGGACTTCTTAAAACTCTTACATAATCGCTATCAATTACCAAAACAAGTTTACGGTTTTAATTATTTCGGACTTGCAGGAAGAACAAAAGAATTGACAAGTAGAATTGAAAGTAATTCTATCAAAAAACTATTGAACGAATTGGAAATGCCTTTCAATTTAGTTGCAAAAGACAGTATGAGTTTTGTTCAAAATTCGGTTGATTTAGTTTTGGCTTCCAATATGTTTTCCGTTGGTATTGACATTGAACGATTGAACGTAATGTTGATGAATGGACAACCTAAAAACGTTGCCGAATACATTCAAGCATCAAGCCGTGTTGGAAGAAAAGATAAGGGGATTGTGATAAATTTATTGGACGCCAATCGTTCAAGAGATAAATCCTATTTTGAAAATTACGTTCCGTTCAACAATGCTTATTACAAATTCGTTGAACCTTTAAGCGTTACGCCATTTACAGAAATTGCGTTAGACAAAGTTTTAGCAAGTTTGTTGGTTTGTTTTGTCAGACACAAACAAGGTTTGTATTTAGATAAACGAGCAAAAGAATTTACAGGAAACTATAAAGAACTTGAAGCGTTTATTTCAGAGCGTATCAAAAACAAAAAACAACTTGATTACGCTTTGGGAAAACTGAAAGTTTTGTCCGAAAAATGGACAAGTAAAGAAGGTGATTTGACATACAAAATTCTGATTAAAAAAATGTCCGATTTAGATGATTGGAGTTTGATGATGTCAATGCGAGAAATAGATACAAACAGCATCGTAAAAATAATAAACAAGTAATGGGACAATTTGAGCAAATACAAACAAGAAAAGCCATTAGTTCTTATGGTGGTGTTGGTTCTATTATAGAAACAAGAGACGGTTCTATATTGATTGATAATTTTAATGAGTGGCCATTTTTCCAACAGATAAACGGCAAATTCGAAGAACATAATTTCATTATTGATAAACGTTTTAAAAATCGTTTAAGCAGATATTTTCAAGAATTGGAACACTTAGTAAAAATTCCTGTTAATGACTTAAAGCAAGGTTTTAAGCCCGAAAATCAATTCGCCTTTTTATCTGCAAAATATTTTCCTGAATGGTTCTATTGCAATAATTGCAACCGTTTTGACAGAATTGACAAATGGAAAAGCAATTGGGAAAACAACGTTAATTCTGAACATAAAGACCATTTTTATCCGCCAAAATGTTGTCATTGTTATGTCAAAAACAGGGAGAAGAAAAGAAAGTTTTTTGATTTAGTACAAGTGCGTTTTATTCTAACATCGCCTAACGGTGAAATTGCCGATGTTCCTTGGGATAAATGGGCGTTGTTTTTAAACAACAAGAAAAAAGACGACAAAAAAGAAACTAAGGAAACCGTAAGCGAAGAAGACATTATTACGCTTGCAAACATTCAAGTTCCAGAAGATGCAATTTTTGAATATAAAACATTTGGAAAATTAGATGATTTGAAAGGCATTTGGATAATTGCAAAAAGAAAAAACGGTGAGCAATTAAATTTCACAACGCTTTCGGGTTTGTTCAATTTAAGAGTAAAAATTCAAGACTTGTTGCCGAATACAAAGGAAAAAGACATCTTGTTTAAACCTGTTATTCGTTCAAGTAATAGCGTTTATTATCCAAACATTTTGTCAAGTATTTACATTCCTGCAAATGATGAATTAAATGAACATTCAATCAAATTGATTCAAGAAGAACATAATGACGGAAGTAATGCACAAACAATTTCAAAGAATTTAAAACGCTATAAAAACATAGGAATTGATTCTGCAATTATTCAAAAATTGATTGACAACAATTTTAGTGAACGAGAACTTGAAATTGCCAAAACGGAAAATCAATACAGATTTGACGAATACAAATTCATTACGGAAAAAGGCAGCGAACGAATTGAAGACAAACTAATCTTCAATAAAATTGACAGTTCGTTTTTCCAAAAAGATTTGATAAAGTCTGTTTTCAAAATGGATAAAATCAAAATTTCATCGGTGCAAACTTCTTTCACAAGACAAGAACCGCTTTCTGCAAGTTTGATTTTACAAGATGAAGACCCTGAAAACGCAACAAAAGAAACCATCGTAAAAAAGTTTACTTCTACTTTTGGTAAAACAACAAAGTATTTACCAGCGATTGAAAGTTTTGGAGAAGGAATTTTCTTTGAATTTAACAATGAAATTCTAAATAAATGGATTGAAAACAATCCCAAAATAAAAGAGCGAATTGAAATTCTTATCGGCAATCAAAACCACTTTGAATCTAATTTTAATGAAGATTTTGAATTAAATCCGAAATATGTTTTAATACATACTTTTTCACATTTAATCATCAAGGAATTGGAATATTTGTGTGGTTATCCATCAACTTCCATTCAAGAGCGACTTTATATAGATGAAGAACTCGAAATGAACGGAGTTTTGATATACACAATCGCAGGTTCAGAAGGAAGTTACGGAGGAATAACATCAATTTGTGATGACCATAGAATTGGAAAACTAATTGAATCTGCAATGATTCGTGCAATTGATTGTGCGACAGACCCGATTTGTTACCATACACACGGACAAGGCGTAGCAAATTTGAATCTTTCGGCTTGTTTCAGTTGTACATTATTACCCGAAACATCTTGCGAAAAATTCAACTGTTATCTCGACAGACGAATTTTAGTGGACAAAGAATATGGATATTTTAAAGACCTAATAAACAAACCGTAAAAAGGGCGATTGCATAACAAGGGTTTTGCAAGAGAGCGGGTTAAGTGCTTCGTATGAAACTTTTTCGTAAATTTGAACATTCGTGCTTCGTATCAAAGGTAGTGCTAAAAATCCGCCACTACGCCAAGCCCCTATCCGTCAATCAAAATTAATCATCAACACCGAAATAAAGATTGAAGAAACTGTAAAAGTATTAGGTTTGTACCGAAGCAGTGTAAACAAGAAACCCGGTGAACCAAACCGAAAGCGAAGGTCTTAAACGTGTTATTGGTGTACGGCAGCTTGCCGCCAGCGCCATTAACTTAACAGTAGGTGCGGGCATTTTTGCGCTGCCGGCCGTAGTGGCGGGGTATCTCGGCTCCGCCTCGTACCTCGCATACATGGTTTGTACGGTTTTGCTGATGCTCATGCTTTTGTGCTTTATTTCGTTAGGTACAAAACTCACCACATCGGGCGGAGCGTACGCTTATGTAGAATATGCCTTCGGCCCGTATGCGGGATTTCTGATCAACTCGCTATACTGGTTTGGCTTCTGTATCATAGCCGATGCAGCCGTGGCCAATTTGCTGGTCGATAATTTGTCGATTTTCTTTCCGGTACTGAAAGAGCAGGCTGTTCGCGTTACTGTACTGGCTGCCATTTTTACGTTTGTCGCATGGCTGAATGTGCGCGGGGTACAACAGGGCGTTCGTTTAATTGAGATCAATACATTGGCCAAGCTGATACCCTTGTTTGTGCTGATTGTTGCCGGGTGTTTTTTTATCGATACCAATAATTACAACTGGAGCGATGTACCTTCCATGGCAACCTTGGGTGAAGTTTCGTTGATTTTGTTTTTTGCGTTTGGTGGCGGAGCCGAAACTACCTTAAACGCTTCGGGCGAAATTAAAAACCCGGTACGCACCATTCCGCGCGGGTTACTGATCGGTGTGTTTTTTGTGTTTGTAATTTATTTGCTCATTCACTTAGTCGCGCAAGGTGTGTTAGGGTCTGAGTTGGCAATCCACAAAGAAGCACCGCTGGCAAAAGTTGCCGAAAAAGCCATCGGGCCGTTTGGTGTAGGCTTATTAGTGGCAGGCGCTGCCATATCGTGTTTTGGATTAGTGAGTGGCGACATCCTCGCTTCGTCACGGTTATTGTTTGCGGCCGCACGCGATGGTATGCTGCCCAATTTTTTAGCAAAGGTTCACCCAAAGTTTGCCACACCGTATTGGTCGATTATCGTGTTTGCCGGAACGGGATTTTTGTTTTCGGTAAGCGGAGGGTTTCGCGAGTTAGCCATATTAGCCAGTGCATCGTTGTTGGTGATATACTTAGCCGTGGTGTTAGCGGCCATTAAACTACGCAACTACAAAAAAGGTGAATCGTTTACGATACCCGGTGGCTTGCTGGTGCCGGTATTGGCCATCGTTGTAACGATATGGTTTCTGTATAACCTTCCGGCAGCAGAACAACTGAGCGTACTGGTTTTCTTAGCAGTGGCATCGGTTATTTACGGCATTGCGTGGTTCGTGAAACGTACTGCAAAGTAACGGTAAACCGCAAAGAACGCAGCAATGCCAAAGTGATTAATACGTTGTCGCAAACCTATATACACTGTTGTCCTCCCGAGGAACGACCAGAATATTTTTGAGATCACTTTAATATAATTTTGACAAAAAAATTCTGCGGTAATAAAATTGATGTTACTATTCCAAAAATGGATTCCCGTAAGGTTATTGCACGGTATAACGCATCAGGTACTTGTGCGCTTCTTCATCAACCACTACAAAGCCTATGCGGTCGTACAATTTTTTTACCGGGTTGGTTTTGAGTACGTGCAACTCAACGTGTTTGTTCTTTTGTTTCCCGGTACGGATCAGGTTATCGATTAACCAGCGCCCGATACCTTTATTAGCCCAATTAGGTTTAATCTGAATCTGATGGAGGTGAATTACCGTTTCATCTTCCGAGCTTTTGATCATCCCGATTTTCTCGCCATTGCTTTCCACAATCTGAATATGATCGAACTTATCCATCGCATACGCATATTCATGGTCATCGTTCCAGCCGAACGCAAGCGCAACATATTCTTTCATGGTAAGCTGGCGCATTTCCCAAATAAAAGATTTGTCGTTTTCGGTAGCCGGACGAAGTGAAATTTGTTGCATTACGCAAATATATTTCTGCTAACTTGAAATCCGAAACATAAAACCGGTTAAGATGCCCCGTGTTCAGCTCGATATGCCTGCGAAGTTTATCTTTTCATGCGAAGTTACCGTTCGCGCATCCGACCTCAATTATGGCGGCCATGTGGGCAACGACTCAATATTAACAATCATGCAGGAAGCCCGCATTTTGTTTTATCGAAGTATGGGTTACAAAAATGAATTGAATTTTGAGGGTGCGGTAGGCCACATTATTGCCGATGTCGCAGTTGTTTATAAGTCAGAAGGATTTTTGGGCGATGTGTGGACTATTGAAATTGGCGTTGGGGAGTTCAGTAAATACGGGTTTGATATGTTTTACCGCATTACCAACACCGTTACGGAAAAAGAAGTAGCGCTGGGTAAAACCGGTATTGTGTTTTTCGATTACGACAAACGTAAGGTGGCGACAATCCCGCCATCGTTTTTAGAAAAAATTAATATTCTTGTCGCACGTTAGTCCGCTATAAATGCTTTTATTTTTTCGCGTTGTCCAAGTTCGTCCATCCATACAATAATGCGGTTCGATTGCTGTATAATGTAAGGCGATGGTGGATGCACACTGTAAATCTTAGGATTCGGCAAGGCAGCCGCTAATTGAGCGGCTTCTGGTGTTGTTAGCCCGCGTGCCGATTTCCCGAAATAGTGTTGTGCCGCTGCCTCAACGCCATACAACCCTTTACCGGTTTCGGCAACATTCAGGTAAACTTCCATAATCCGTTTTTTGCTCCAGCAAATTTCAATCAGTACCGTGAAATAGGTTTCTAATGTTTTGCGAAACCACCCACCGCCCTGCCACAAGAAAACATTTTTAGCAACCTGCTGGCTGATGGTAGATGCACCCAATGGTTTTTTTTGTGTTTTGTTTTGCTTGTATGCTTTTCGGATGCTTTTAAGATCAAGGCCAGAATGGTTCAGAAAACTCTTATCCTCGGCCGCAATAACAGCCAACTTTATGTCAGGCGGCAATTCATCAAAAGGAACAAACTCGCGGTGGATGCCGTGTCCCTGAAAATAGCTGATAAGCTGCGTTACCGTAACAGGCGGGTTTATCCAGCGCAGGGCAATCGTGTAAACCAATTGCGCAATAAAAAGCACAAGAAATACTTTACGGAAAATCTTCCAGCACCGTTTCAAAAAAATTGCCACTCGTTGCATGAGTGGCAATTTAAAAAATTAAGTAACAGGCTGCTTAACGGGTAAGCACAGCCATGCTGTTTACCAGCACCAGCAGGTCGGCATCGTTTACTTCTTTTTTCTCATCGGCTACGATAAGAAAGTTTTCGTACAGCGTGTTTAAGTCATTTCCTTCAAAAGAATGACCCAGTAATTCGGCACGGTGTTTTAATGCAGCACGACCACTGCGGGCAGTTAATACGATAGATGATGAAGGAACACCCACATCGGCCGGATTGATGATTTCATAGTTCTCGGCATGTTTTAAGAAACCATCCTGGTGAATACCGGACGAATGCGCGAAAGCATTCTTGCCCACAATGGCTTTGTTGGGCTGCACGGGCATACGCATCATGCTCGAAACCAAATGGCTCAACTCAAATAATCGTTCAGATTTAATGTTCGTATAAAGATCAAGGTCTTTGTGTACTTTCAGCGTCATGGCTACTTCTTCCAGTGAAGTATTGCCTGCACGTTCGCCAATGCCGTTAATGGTAACTTCGGCCTGACGCGCTCCGTTGATCAATCCGGAAACAGTGTTGGCCGTAGCCATACCCAAATCGTTATGGCAATGCACCGACAGGATGGCCTTGTCGATGTTCTTTACATTTTCCATCAAATATTGAATGCGCTTGCCATACAAATGCGGCAGGCAATAGCCGGTAGTATCGGGGATGTTCACCACATCGGCACCGGCTGCAATCACGGCTTCGGTCAGTTTGGCTAAAAATTCCAGATCGGCACGACCGGCATCTTCGGCATAAAACTCAACTTCATAACCTTTTTCTTTGGCATACTTCGTAGCCCACACACCCTGCTCTAACACCTGCTCGCGTGTGCTGCGGAATTTATGCTGAATGTGCACATCGCTTGCGCCAATACCGGTGTGGATGCGTCCGCGTTTGGCATGGCGTAACGCTTCGGCCGCTACATCAATATCTTCCTTTTTAGAACGTGTCAATCCGCATACAACAGGTTCTTTTACCGCTTTTGAAATCTCGACTACCGATAAAAAATCACCCGGACTTGAAATCGGGAAACCGGCCTCAATCACATCTACACCTAATGCTTCCAACTCGCGTGCGATAATTATTTTTTCTTCTGTCTTTAACTGACAGCCGGGCACTTGTTCGCCATCGCGAAGGGTTGTGTCGAAGATTTGAATTTTGTTGCTCATATCTTTTAGTTGATGGTTGTTAGTTATTCGTGTTACCGGTTGCTTGTTACTGGTTACCGGCAACCGGTAACTGGTAACTTGCAACTTTATCTAATTCAATTGTGATTTGTAAACCCATCTTCTGAGTGTTCAATATATTTTCTTTTGCAGTTTTTGCATCTGCGATGTCGGCTGTACGCCAGCCTTGTTTCAATGTTTGCGCTACGGCTTTGATTACTGCATCAGCTTCTTCTTTCAATCCGAAGGATATATCAAGCATTAATGCAACCGAAAGAATAGAGGCCAACGGATTAGCAATGCCTTTGCCCGTGATGTCGTGTGCGCTGCCGTGGATGGGCTCATACAATCCAACGGTATCGCCTACGGATGCAGAGGCTAACATGCCCATCGATCCGGCAATCTGCGATGCCTCATCGGTAAGAATATCGCCAAACAAATTTCCGGTGAGCACTACATCAAAACTCTTCGGGTTTTGAATGAGTTTCATGGCGGCCGAATCAATAAACTGGTGTTCTAATGTTACATCAGAATAGTGTTTGCTTACTTCGTTTACTGTTTCGCGCCAAAGCCTTGAACTCTCTAACACATTGGCTTTATCAACCGATGTAACTTTTTTGCTGCGAGTTTGTGCGGCCTGAAACGCTTTGTGCGCGATACGCTCAACTTCATACTTCTGATAAATCATCAGATCATAAGCCGTTTTGCCTTCATCTTTTCTGCCTTTCTCACCGAAGTACACATCGCCTGTAAGCTCACGGAAGAAAAGAATATCCGAGCCTTTTAAGATTTCGGGTTTGATGCTTGAGGCTTCGAGTAATTCATCGAACAGTTTTATCGGGCGTAGGTTGGCATACAGGCCAAGCTCTTTACGCATTTTTAGCAAACCCTGTTCGGGTCTTACTTTCAGCGTAGGATCGTTATCGTACTTCGGATGGCCTACCGCCCCGAATAAAATAGCATCGCAGTTTTTAAGTTTGGCTAATGTTTCATCCGGTAACGGATTGTCGGTAGCTTCGATGGCATCGTGACCGATAAGCGCTTCATCGAACGAAAATTCGTGCCCGAAAATTCCGGCTATTTTCTCTAATATTTTTTTTCCTTCGGCTGTTACTTCCTTGCCGATGCCGTCACCGGGTAGTATGACTATCTTTTTCTTCATTGTTGTTCGTTGTTCGTTGCTTGTTGTTGGGTTAAGAGTGCACGGGCAACTATCAACCAACAACTAACAATTAGTGCGCTAAATCATATTCTTTTATCTCACTTCGCAGGCTCAACAGGTAATCAATATCATCGTACCCATTAATCAAGCATTCCTTTTTGTAAGCGTTGATTTGAAAATTTTCTTGCTTACCGTTGAAACTGATAAATTGATTTTCGAGGTCAACCGTTACTTCTGTGTCAGGATTTTTCTGAATAGTTTCCAGCAGTTCATTCAAAAATGCATCCGACACCACTACCGGCAACACGGCATTGTTCAGGGCATTGTTTTTAAAGATGTCGGCAAAGAAGCTCGACACGACTACCCGAAAACCGTAATCGTAAATAGCCCACGCGGCATGCTCACGGCTGCTGCCGCAACCAAAGTTTTTACCGGCCACTAAAATTTTTCCGCTGTATGCGGTATTGTTCAGCGGAAAATCTTTGACGGGATTGTTATCGGCATCAAACCGCCAGTCGCGAAACAGGTTATCGCCAAAGCCTTCGCGGGTAGTTGCTTTTAAGAAACGTGCCGGAATAATCTGATCGGTGTCGATATTCTCGACTGCTACCGGAACGGCTCGTGATGTTAGTGTGGTGAATTTCTCTTTCATCTTTGTTGATCGTTGTTTGTTGATGGTTGTTCGTTGTGTGATTCAGGACTGCCAGCAACCAACAACTGACAACCGACAACGTTATTACAATTCGCGCACATCCGTTACCTTACCTGTAATCGCAGCCGCAGCCGCACTTAACGGACTGGCCAAAAACGTTCTCGACTTCGGCCCCTGACGTCCTTCAAAGTTTCGGTTGCTGGTGCTGATGCAATATTTACCTGCCGGAATTTTATCTTCATTCATACCCAAACAAGCCGAGCATCCCGGTTCGCGCAATTCAAAACCTGCTTCTTCAAAAATTTTATCAAGACCTTCTTTCTTAGCTTGCTCCTGCACTTGTTTGGAACCGGGTACTACCCAAACCTCCACGCCTTCTGCTTTCTTTTTGCCTTTTACCATCGCGGCTACTTCGCGCAAGTCTTCAATGCGTGCATTGGTACAACTTCCGATAAACACATAATCAATGCTTTTGCCGAGCAACTGTGCACCCTGCTCAAGCCCCATGTAGTCAAGCGATTTTTTGAACGATACCTGTTCGTTTAATTCCTTCAACTCATTGGCAGTTGGAATGCGGTCGGTAACTTTCATGCCCATGCCGGGGTTTGTTCCATAGGTGATCATCGGGGCGATGTCGGCTGCATCGAAGGTGAGTACGGTATCGTATTGTGCGTCCTCATCGGTTCTGAGTTTCTTCCATTCTTCAACAGCCTTATCGAATGCTTCGCCTTGTGGCGCAAACTTTCTGCCTTTGATATAATTGAAAGTAGTTTCATCGGGCGCGATCAATCCACCACGCGCACCCATTTCAATGCTCATGTTGCAGATGGTCATGCGGGCTTCCATTGATAACGACCGAATCGCATCACCGGCATATTCTACAAAATATCCGGTAGCACCGCTGGCCGAAATCTTCGAGATCACATATAAGATAATGTCTTTACTCACCACGCCATTACCCAACTTGCCGTTGATTTCGATCTTCATCGTCTTGGGTTTGTATTGCAGAATGCACTGTGTCGCGAGCACCTGTTCCACTTCGGATGTACCGATACCAAAGGCTACGTTGCCAAACGCTCCGTGTGTGGAGGTGTGACTGTCGCCACACACAATTGTCATGCCCGGCAAGGTTAAGCCCAACTCAGGGCCAATAATATGCACGATACCCTGAAACGGATGACCGAGATCGTATAGTTCAACACCAAATTCTTTGCAGTTCTTGCGAAGGGTTTCTACCTGATGGCGCGACAATGCTTCTTTAATAGGAAGGTGCTGATCTTTGGTAGGCACGTTATGATCGGCTGTTGCCGATGTGCGGTTAACATTAAACACACCGATGCCGCGTTTGCGCAAGCCGTCAAATGCCTGCGGACTGGTTACTTCATGAATAAAATGACGGTCGATAAAAACAGCATCGGGGTAACCGTCTGCACGTTTCACCACGTGGTTGTCCCAGATTTTTTCAAAAATTGTTTTGGGCTGTGCCATGCTTAATAACAAGCGTTAGTTTGTTTACGGTTCTATAAAACAAAACCGTCCCGATAGCGTTATCGGGACGGTTTTGGGTGATGGCAAAAGAATAGATCGATGCCAGTCACGAATCAATCGCCAATATCAAATAACTTATGAGTAACAGCAATGATTATTTGAAAAAATTTAACTTACAAGTGTTAGTTATGCATAACCGGACCCTTTAGAAATCATCTACTTATATATATATATTTATATGAAAATCTTCTTCAGAATTGCCCAAGTCCTTTTAATACTTCTGCTAATCTTTCTGTTAACTATTTTAACACAAGTTGGTGGAATCGTCTTGGTAATCGCTCTCATCATAAGCTGTCGGCTGAATAAAAAAGTAAATGTTGCGTGGAAACGTCTTGCTGTACATCTTGGAATTTTTACTATTATTTATTTTTTATTCCTTTTCTTATTAGTCCCGTCAGTAGCAAAACCACTTGGACGAGTTCCGTTACCATTGTTTGAGCGCGGTCATGTTCGGCCAGCCAATGCAATAACCTTTCTATTGAACCGGAATTATGTAAAGCCTGAGTTAAGGCGAATTGTATTTTCTGTTGCTGAGAGTGTCAACGAAAAATACCCCGGAAGCATCGTAAATTATCTCGATGCAAATTTTCCGTTCATCGATAAGTTTCCATTAGCTCCACATTTAAGTCATAGTGATGGAAAAAAACTGGATATATCTTTCTTCTATAAAAACAGTAAAACAAAACTGGATACGAATGAAGTCCCTTCCTGGATTGGTTATGGAATATGCGAGGAACCTCAACCTAATGAAGTAAACCGCCCAAACGAATGTGCTCAAAAAGGATTTTGGCAGTATAGCGCATTAAAAGAAAATTTACCTCAGTCATCAAAGAAGGATTTTCTGTTTGATGAAAACCGAACACGCTTTATGGTGAATTCTTTTACGAAAGAAAAGAATATTGGAAAAATATTGATTGAACCTCACCTTAAAATACGGTTGCAACTAACCAGCAATAAAATCAGGTTACATGGCTGTAATGCTGTTCGCCATGACGACCATATTCACGTTCAACTACGGTAACCGTTTAAAAGTCATCTCAAAAATCCGATCATAACGAGGGATGACAGCCTTATGATTATTTTTGAGATGGCTTATAACAAAAAAGGGATGCTTACACATCCCTTTTTCTATAACTGTTATTGAATTTACTTCTTCAATACCTTCACAATGGTATCGCCAATGTCGGCAGGCGATTCAACCACATGAATACCGCACGCCTGCATGATGGCCATTTTTGCAGCAGCGGTATCTTCGGCTCCGCCAATGATAGCACCGGCATGCCCCATTCTTCGACCCGGAGGCGCTGTTTGCCCGGCAATAAATCCTACCACCGGTTTTTTGTTTCCGTTTTCTTTAATCCAGCGCGCAGCGGTTGGCTCGTAGTTACCGCCAATCTCACCGATCATTACAATGGCATCGGTTTCCGGATCGTTCATGAGCAACTCAACGGCATCTTTGGTTGGTGTTCCGATAATCGGGTCGCCACCAATACCGATGGCCGTGGAAATACCCAACCCGGCTTTCACAATCTGATCGGCCGCTTCATACGTTAACGTACCCGATTTCGATACAACGCCTATACGTCCTTTCTTAAACACAAAGCCCGGCATAATACCCACTTTGGCTTCGCCCGGGGTTATTACGCCAGGGCAGTTCGGGCCAATCAGCACAACGTCTTTCTTATTCTTCAAATATTTTTTCGCCACCATCATATCCTTTACGGGAATTCCTTCGGTGATGGTAATGACTACTTTAATACCTGCATCGGTGGCTTCCATGATGGCATCGGCTGCAAAAGCCGGGGGCACAAAAATGATGGTAACATCGGCACCGGTTTTATCGACAGCTTCTTTCACGGTATTGAAAACAGGGCGGCCTAAATGCTCGGTACCTCCTTTGCCGGGCGTTACACCGCCTACTACATTGGTTCCGTATTCAATCATTTGACCGGCATGGAACGAGCCTTCTGATCCGGTAAAACCCTGAACAATTACACGTGAATTTTTATTAACTAATACACTCATGGAAGATGCTTTTTTTGAACCCTACAAAAATAGGATTTAAAACGGTTCAGCCAAAGATGTTTATCAACAGAAAGACCCGACTTACAGGGTGTAAATCGGGTCTTTTGAATGATTTTACGTTATTCTCTAAAAGCCGAGGCGTTTCAGGAAGTTCGTATAGGCCGTTTTGTACATTTCAACATCCGGCTCCAGCACCGTAGCCTCGTGGTATGCCGTAAGGGCATCAATCAGCAAATAGTTCTCTTCATAAAAGCCTGCGAGGTAGTATTGCCAAAAAGCCGTTGTTTCGTCAACACCTGCTTTGATCTCGGCTAAAGATGCCTCAATTTTTTGCCTGTCGGCCGGGCGAAGTTTTTTAATGATATACTCTTTAGAGCCTTGTCCCGGAGCATTTTTAGAGGTAACCCGCACTAAGATTTCGTATTCGCTTTTTAAAGCGCCTTCGCCAACCGCCAGTGTATATTCAGGGCTTTGTGTGGTTATTTTGCCTACTTCATCGCCCATCAGGTTGGTAAGAATTATATCGTACGGAGCCTGCATACCTTTTGACGACCACTGTAAGAAAACCTTGTTGCCATATACGGTGGCCACTTCGCGGGCAGGCAGGTAAACGAGGATAATATCTTTCGCCAGATTTACATCGCGCACCACGGCCCCGGTAGCCGACAGCCTGTTTTTCTTTTCTTCTTCTTTACTCAGGATAAAATCGGTGTACTTACTTAACGCGCTGGCGCCTACTCCCACCTTCGAAACCAGGTCTGACACCTTGTATGTTTTGGCATCGCGCACTTCAAGGGGTTTACCCGTAGCGTGGATAAGACCGAGGTATGAGTTTTCGGCAACCCGGATTTCATCACCTGCCTTCAGGGATGTACCGATTTTTAATGTTTCCCAGGAGTTTGCCGATTTAATCTCGGATTTGCCTTTGCTCACTAAAACCTTAAAGGTATAGGACGATGTTTGTGCAAAAAGCGCAGGGGTTGTTGCGATGAATGCAAAAATTAAAATGATTGAACGTAGTTGCATATTCTTCTAAAATTGGATTTTTAAAGTTAAAGAGCCGCCCAACGGGCAGCTCTTTATTTTTTTACCATACGGTATTATTATTTTTTCATCCCTCTTCGGTAGAGGAAATCGTCATAGTATTCTTTAAACGAAGGCACATCGGGTGCCAGCTTAACGGCCGCTTCAAACTCGCCAATGGCATCAATTAACAAGCCGTTCTCTTCATAAAAGCGAGCCAGGAAAATTTTACCTAACGCTGTTCCTTCCGTATCGGCCACATCACCGATTGTTTCATCGCGAAGTTTGGTTATTTTTTCTCTTTCGGCCGCTGACATACGCTTGATGTAGTGGCGTGCCGATGTTTGTTTAGGATTGGCCTTGCTGATGACCTCAATAAAGATGGCATCTTCAACAGCAAATTTCGGATTGGTAAGATCAAGTTTATACGATACTTCGGGTGTTTCGTATTTAGCGATAACATCTTCGTACATATCTTTCACGGTAAGAATGTACGGGCCTTTTGCCTGGCCGCCATCCCAGTTGATTACGGCAACGTTATTGTAAACCGCTGCGTACTCTTTACCGGGCAATATCAATGCAATGGGCATTTCATCTTTAACATCGCGCACTACGGCTCCGGTAGCGCCTAATTTATTCTTTTTGGTTTCGGCATTCGAGCTAAGAATAAAATCGGTGTATTTGTTCAGTGCTGTTGAACCCTCAGCCACTTTTATATCGGCTACCTTTACTGTTCCGGCTTCGCGGATTTCCACCGGCTTACCGCTGGCGTGAATCAACCCCAGGTAAGCATTGGGTGCAATTTTAAGTTCATCGCCCGATTTAAGACTGGCGCCTGTTTTTAACGGTTGCCAGGTATCGCCCGATTTTACTTCATTACTGCCTTTATTGGCCATTACCTTGAAGGCAAAATCCTGACCGGCAACCAGCCCGCTTATACATACAAAGGCTGCAATTAGACTTAATTTCTTGGTTTTCATACTCTTAATACAACGATTTAGGGGTTAATTTACTAAATATTTATGGTTTCAGTCGGTTAATACCTTTCGCTTCTTTTTGGTAAACAAGCGCCCGTTTTTAAGCTTGTTGTACAGGTTTTTGACTACACCCACATATACCTCGTACGAATCGCCCGCCAGGGCAATGGCAGCCAGCGAAAGGGTTATTTCCAGTTTAAAATCGTACAACGCGAATACTTCTACCATGATAATTGTAAACAACGTTATTTCAACTACCTGTATGAGCTTAGTAATGCCATCGTACCAATCGGGTAGCTTGATGTGAATTAGCGAAAATAATGCCACGTTCAACAGACATAAAATAATGGCCATCGCTATTTCCTGCCAGCCGTCCATTTTATCGATGTAGCTCCCATTCATAATCATGGATACAATGTTGGCATGTACCACCACTCCAAACATATCGGGGTTGGCCTTCCCGGCCATTTTTGTATTGAGCGGGGTATAGAATTTATCGCCCCACGAGGGGTCGCCAAGCTCGCGCCCCAGAAATCCGAAAATTACAATCTTATCCTTGATCATGCCCGGCATAAAGTTGCCGGTAAACACATCGTTTACATCCAGTGTGTAAAAAACCTGGGGATAATTTGTTTGATGAAACCAGTCAACAATATTTCCCCGATAGTTGATGATCTCTGAAAAATTATCGCGTGCTAAAAACCTGTTTGTCTTGGCAGAGTCGTACATCATGGCCATCTGTACAGCAAATGCCAAATGGCGTTCATCGTTTACTACCATACCCGGGTTAAACGTACGGCACGTTTTAACATCATCCTGATAAGCCGCATCGGTTTCCAAACTTGCATAACCTTCGGCAAAAGCAACATTGCGGTATAAAGGATCTGAAACGGCCAGTGAATCAAACTCATCTTCGGCATCGCTTTGCGCCAAGGCTTTTGACTGCAACAGTTTGGTTACCAAAACAACATTACCGGCCTTTTTAATTGCCTCGTTGAGCATGACATTGCCTGCGGAGTCTGCAAGTGCAGGGCAGTTAACGGTATCGCGTGGCAATCCGTTACAATGAAAAAAAGCATCTAACCCGATAATCTTGGGTTCAAACTGACTAATGATTTCGATTTGCTGTGCAATTTGCCTCCGGCTTAACTCGCCAAAGTTAACAACAACAATATTGGTGTCTAACGGTGGATCATCGCGGAAATTTGAAAAAACGTAATCGGTTAATTCAACATCACCCAGCGCATTGCCTATTGAATCGAATGCATTGAAAACATTCAACTCGGTAATTTTTAAGATACCGCCCATCAGCAAGAATGTAAATATGGTTGCCGCAAGTGCATCTAACCAGAAATCTCTTCTTCTTTTCATGGGGAACCTTGTTTTACCTAAATTTAAGAGTTTTAATACTGTAATTTTAAGAAAATTATCGGGAACGTGAAGCAACGGCTTTCAACAGATGATTATGTTTCGGGCATTCAGGCAGGCAACCGCGTGGTGCTTGGCAAAGCTATAACCTTAGTTGAAAGCACCCTGCCCGATGACCAGCAACAAGCCTACACGTTGCTGCACCGCCTCATGCCCTTTACGGGAAACTCCATCCGCATAGGCATAACCGGTGTGCCCGGTGTGGGCAAGAGTACCTTCATCGAAACTTTTGGCAATCACCTGACGGATGTCGGAAAAAAAGTTGCCGTGCTCACGGTCGATCCCAGCAGCCAGCTTACACAAGGCAGTATTTTGGGCGACAAAACCCGCATGGAAGCGCTGGCCAAAAACCCGCATGCCTACATCCGACCAACGGCTTCGGGTAATACATTAGGCGGTGTGGCCGGTAAAACACGCAACACTATTTTACTTTGCGAAGCAGCAGGCTTTGATGTTATTATTGTTGAAACTGTGGGTGTTGGTCAGTCGGAAGTCGCGGTTAAAAATATGGTTGACTTCTTTCTGTTGCTGATGTTAGCCGGTGCCGGTGACGAACTTCAGGGCATTAAAAAAGGTATTATGGAAATGGCCGATACCCTTGTGATTACCAAAGCCGATGGCGATAACCTGAAACGCGCCAAAGCAGCACAAACTGACTATCAACGTGCGTTACACCTTTTTCAAACAAGTTCGTCAGGCTGGGTTCCCAGGGTGTTAACGTGCTCGGCACTGAACGGCACGGGCATTCAAGAGGTTTGGGACACGGTGCAACAGTTTTTTTCGCACACGCTGGCGAGTGGCACTTTTCAAACCGTACGCGATGAACAGAATGTTCAATGGATGCACGATTACTTTATGCAGTTGGTGATGGACAATGTTCGTAAAACATCGGCTCTTTCTTCTTTTGCTGAGAAAATGCAACAACAGGTGCGTGCAAAAAGTATAAGCGCTCCGCACGCTGCCGTGCAGTTGTTCGATTATTTCTTAAAAAGCAAAACCTGAATATCCATTTATCATCGTATTTTTTAACCGCACTATATTTTTTTTAACCACATAGAGCCATAGAAAATTGTGGTTCAGTCATGCCGAGCCTACACATTTGCCGAAAATCACCAACCAGAGTTGCGAGGCATCTTCTAATATACAGTACCAGAATAAGTTTGGTTAAGCCTAAAGGTATGTGCAGATCCCTCGTTCCTCGGGATGACTCGATTCAGTTATAACGAGCCTACCTTTACCGTGCCATTCGTGCAGACAGGTATGTGGCTTAAATCTAAAAGTGGGTACTCATAAAACAAAAAACAACCTTAACGTTTCAGGCTCAGGTATCCCGAAAGGTTGCTGCGTTTGCCTTTGAAGTCGATCGTATAAAAATAAGTGCCTGACGGAAGTTGTTTACCATCGTTGCTTTCGCCTGTAAAAACCCGTTCAACATTATCATAGTCGTGGGTATCGAACACTAAGTCGCCCCAACGGTTAAACACCGATACCCGGTTTGATTTTGTATGCTCGAACACTTCAATGTATTGAAGGTAAAAGAAATCGTTTAGCCCGTCATGGTTGGGTGAAACCGCGTTATACACAATAATATCACCGCCCACTTCGATGGTGATTTCTGTTTGCGTACAGGCATTCTTAATATCGCAAACCTGAACCGTAAGCCGATCGACACCCGAAAAATCAATTCCGAAATAATTCACAACGAGGTTTACATCCTGACTGATCAAGGCATCGGCACCACTAATTGGCGGACTAACAATCGCAAGTGTTGAAATATCGAGGTTATCTTCCGGATCGGTAATGAACGCGCTTAAATTAATGGTTACAACACTCCCGATTTTTGTTGTACCCAACACCGGGCTAATTACTGGTGCGCTGTTGTTGCAGGCAAACAATGTGGCTGTATTTGAAAACCCGTCAACGGCTCCGTCACCCGAAATCCTACACCGGTAGTTTCCTGTAACATCATCAGCATCAAGCAAAACAGTAAGCGATTGCGTTGACGTGCCCGCGTAGTTTGCATCATCAGCAATGTCGTCAAACGTTGCGCTTACCGAATTAAAAAACTGCCATTGGTAAACAAGGTTGGGTGCGCCCGTTGCCGTTACGGTAAAGGTAGCCGCATTGGCTAAACAGGCATTGAAATTTTGAAGCTGTTGCACAACGGTAATTACCGGGACTGGCGGGGTTACAACAAAATCATCGGCACTTACAGCCGTACCATGAAGAGTTGTTACACTTATTTTACCGGTTGTTGCACCAACCGGCACTACGGCAGCGATGGTTGTAACGGTACTGGCCGAAACAACTGCCTGTACCCCGTTAAAGTAAACCATGTTATTTGCTGGCGTTGCTTCAAAACCTGTTCCGGTTATGGTTACAGCCGTGCTTTCGGAGCCTTCGGTTGGTGTAAAGCTGATGATGTTCGGCAACACAACAAAATCGATCGTGCTTGTGGCGGTGTTGCCGTTTACGGTAACGGTAATTTTTCCGGTAGTGGCCGTTGACGGAACAATGGCTGTTAATTGTGTAGTAGTTGCTGCGGTTACGGTTGCCGTAACGCCATTAAACTGCACAATGTTTTCTGATGTTGTTGCACCAAAGGTTGTGCCTGTAATGGTTACGGTAGTACCAACAATGCCTTCGGTTGGTGTAAAGCTTGTGATAGACGGAAGCACAACAAAATCGGTCGTGCTTGTGGCGGTGTTGCCATTTACGGTAACGGTAATTGTTCCGGTTGTAGCGGTTGGCGGAACAACCGCAGTTAACTCGGTAGTAGTTGCTGTGGTTACGGTTGCAGTAACGCCATTGAACCGTACAATATTATCAGAAATTGTTGCGCTAAAGGTTGTGCCTGTAATGGTTACGGTTGTGCCAACAATGCCTGCGGCTGGCGTAAAGCTGATGATAGACGGCAGCACAACAAAATCGGTTGTGCTTGTGGCTGTGTTGCCATTTACGGTAACGGTGATTTTTCCGGTTGTAGCGGTTGACGGAACAATGGCTGTTAACTGTGTAGTAGTTGCTGTGGTTACGGTTGCATCAATACCATTGAATCGTACAATATTATCAGAAATTGTTGCGCTAAAGGTTGTGCCTGTAATGGTTACGGTTGTACCAACAGTACCCCCGGTTGGTGTAAAGCTGATGATGTTCGGCAGCACAACAAAATCGGTCGCGCTTGTGGCTGTGTTGCCATTTACGGTAACGGTAATTTTTCCGGTTGTAGCGGTTGGCGGAACAATGGCTGTTAACTGGGTAGTAGTTGCTGTGGTTACAGTTGCATTAACGCCATTGAACCGTACAGTATTTTCAGATGTCGTTACGCTAAAGTTTGTACCCGTAATGGTTACGGCTGTACCAACAATACCCTCGGTTGGCGTAAAAGCGGTTATGGTTGGTATGATTGGCGGGCCTACTAAAAGTTTCTGAATAAAAACATCGGTTCCGGTCTGTGCTGTTACCTCGTGTACGGCACTGCCGGGTGCGAGGTCGGCTGTTTCACTAAACCAACCCGCAACATAAATATTACCGGCATGATCAAGCGCCAAATCAGAAGCCCCATCGTCATCCTCACCGCCCATGGAAACAGCCCACGAAAAATTACCGAAGGCATCAAGTTTAAATAAAAAAATATCGGAAGAATAATTGACAGCGGCCAGTTGAAATTCTGTGTCTGGAGCCGGATCGAAATCGGTGGTGCCGTGATAGCTTCCTACAGCATAAAACTCGCCCAGGTTGTTTAGCGCTGTGGCGGATATGTATGCAAAATCTTCATAAGGATATTGACGATTGTTAAATGCTCTTGCCCAGGTAAGATTACCGGAGGCATCGAACTTGATAACATAGGCGGACCCAAGGGAACCTGTTTCACCAGGTTCCGACACAAGCTCGGTTACACCGCTGCCGGGGTCTGCATCGAAAATGCCCGAAAACGAGCCAGAGACATACACATTGTTGGCGGCATCGGTATTAACGTTGTACGCTTCGTTGTAATAGGAACTTTCAAAAACCATTACCGTGTCGTACTCCAGCATTTCGGTAAGTTTGAGAATAAACGATCCGTATTCGTTATCGTTTCTTCGTAACAACCCTGTACCATAACCCCAGTTACCCGTAAAATCAATGGGGTCGTGCAACGGATCTGTTTTAAATGATCCGGCTACATACACATTAAAATCGCTATCAACTTTAATACTGTGCGCTTTCAGTTCGGCATCAATATCCGAACCATACTGATAATAAGGTATGGAATAACCTCCTCCCCAAGAACTTCCATCACCGGAAACCATACCGATGCTCAAAAATCTTTCGCCATAGTAATCATTTATTTGTGTATGGTAACTTATATAAATCCATCCGTCTGAAGCGATGTCGGCCACGAGGTTGGTAATATATAGCTCACAGTCACAATTGTAGCCGAAGGAATTAACCCACAACAGATTTCCGTCTGTATCGTATTTGCCCAGAAAGGAAATCGTTTCGCCTTCATCCGTTAGTGTTTCGATACCCGTACCCGGGTCAAAATCATAAACATATGGGAAACCATAATAAACCCCTGTTACCAATAAGTTACCCGCATCGTCAAATTTTACAGCGGTAACGTTTGCCCCTACTTGTATAGCCCAAACAAACTCACCGGCTGCATTCAGTTTGGTAATAAACCCGGCTCCGTCAGTATTTAATGGCGTTAGTTCGTAAACGCCAACACCCGGGTCGAAATCCATCGTATTGTTGAAAAACCCCGATACATACACATTGCCTTGCGTATCGGTTGCGACAGATTCAGCGGTGCTTGTGCCCAGCGTTTTAACCCAGTCGAGCGTTGGTGCCTGACTGTGCGCGGTATAAAAGCCAGCACACCAAAACACCAATACTAAAAGCCTCCTGAACATGGTAGATATTTTACAGTAATTTTTCAACGCGAAAAGGTAAACACGTAGTCGCCCGTTATGGAAGTGGTTTTTGATAATACACCGGGTTCAGACCAATGCGGCGAAAGCACGAGTTTGTTTTCGGTTAGTTCGTCTATCACTACTGCGAGGCTGCCATCGCGCAACATCAGGGTTTGTGTGCTGTTGTTAAACGCCCACGTACCGCTGGTTGGCCATACGGGCGATACGTTTGTTGCGGTGTAGGCTGCGGCACTGAACGTAACCGACAGTCCGGTAAACAAATTAGTGTTGTCGGTGGTGTTTAACGTTACCGATTGTATTACCCACGTACCGACTGTTAACCGTTTTGTGTTTTTGCTTTCAGTTTCCTTGTCGTCATCCGAACACGCGCACAACAACGCAACGGTTATGAGAAATAACATTCCGAAAATGCGCATACCAATATCTATTTTTCTATTGCTGTTCATACTTATTTAGTTTTTGATAAATCGTTTTACAAAAACGCCTTGCTGCGATGTGATTTTTACTAAGTACAAGCCTTTTGTGTAACCGGTTACATCAACTTCGTGGAATTTGTTTTCGGTAACCGAAATAGGTTAAAAAGCTTCCGCCATAAAACCGGGTTTGGGTGAACGTGCCCCGCGAACGAGTAAACACCCGCTTTCAATGAGTGAACGAAATACTAAACCGGGGCTAATCAGAGAAACGTAAGCCTGTTGATGAGGGCTTCGCGGTAAGCATTGCCCAGCGGCACTTTGTGTATATCGAGGTAAATATAACCATCGCTAATGGCGGTAATCTCGCTGAAATTGATGATGTACGAGCGGTGCACGCGCACAAAGCCGTGCGACAACAGTTTTTCTTCAACGCTTTTCAGGGTGTGGCTTACAATGTGTTTTTCTTTATGGGTAAACAGTGTTGCATAGTTGTCGTCTGCCTGCACGTAAAAAATATCGTTTACATCAACCGAGCGAATGTTGTTGTTATTGCGGATAAAAAACTTGTCGGGCGGTACGGAGCCTGCCGGGGTTATTGTTTTTTTATGGAGTGCCAGACCAACGCTAATCAACAGGTCGCGTTCTTCAAAAGGCTTCACGATGTATGCCTGTGGTTCGGTTTCGCGGGCTTGTGCCAGTGTTTTTTCATCGTAAAACGAAGTGAGGAAAATATGCGGTACGGTATAGTGCTTTCGTATTTCGGTTGCTAATTGAATGCCGTTACGGCTACCTTCTATTTTAATGTCGAGCAAAAGCAAATCGGGCAAACCGGCCTGAAGCTGCTCCAGGGCGGCATCGGCACTATCGGCATTTCCGGCTACGCGGTATCCGTTTGTGCTGAGGATAGAGGCGATGTCGGCAGCAATGATGGGCTCATCTTCTACAATAAATATGGATTTAGGCGTGTTCAATCAAGGCAAAATAGTATTTTTTGTGGATATAACTTTAACCACATAGGTACATAGCTGTTTTGCTTTCATTATCAAGCCCCGGCAGCTATGTACCCTGCCTGCCCGAACGGCAAAGGCAGGCTCGGCATAACTAAATCGAGTCTTCCCGAGGCACGAGGGATCTGCATATACCTTTAGGCTTAACCAAGCTTATTCTGGTACTGTATATTAGAAGATGCCGCGCAACTCTGGTTGGTGATTTTCAGCAAATGCGTAGGCTCGGCATGACTGAACCACAATTTTCTATGTACCTATGTGGTTAAAAAGCCTATACAAGTCTGTATTTGTTAATAACCAACTCGGTTGTTGTGCCTGTATCGGTTTGTACACTTACGGTTGCTTTCAATTTTGTTGCCAGTAAATTTACAAGATCGGTTCCAAAACCTGTGCCTTGTGTTTGGCCTTGCATACCAACACCGTTGTCGGCCACGCACAATGTTAAATGTTGAGGTTCTTGTTTTAAGGTTACCGCGATAGCACCGGGGTTGTTGTCTGTAAAAGCATACTTTAACGAATTGGTGATTAACTCGTTTAAAATAAGTCCTAACGGGATGGCCGTGTCCACATCTAACGTAACGGGGTCGATGTTCAGGTTTAACGCTACTTGTTCAAAATCTTTTCCGTACGATCGCAACAGGCTTTCGCTGAGTTCGGCCACATACTGCGGCATGGCAATGCCGGTTAAATTATCTTTTTGATACAATTGTTCGTGAATCATCGACATCGATTTTACGCGGTTGCGGCCTTCGCGTACAGCTTCTTGTGCCGATTTATCGGTAACACTTTTCGATTGGATATTTAACAGGCTTGAAATTACTTGTAAATTATTTTTAACACGGTGATGGATTTCTTTCAGCAACACTTCGCGCTCGTTTAACGCGATGGTTAACCGGGCGTTGATTTCTTTTTTTTGTTTGAACTGCATAAATATAACCCCGGCTATGCCGAGTAGCACAACCGTCAGCCCTACCAAAACATTTCGCTGAAACGCCCTTTGCTGCGCAACCCGCTCCGATTCCAATTTCGCTAACTGAAGATTGGCGATCTGCCTTTCTTTATGTTCGGTTTCAAACAATACTTCGTACTCTTTAAGTTTTTTAAGCACGGCCTCACCAGCCTGTTTGTGTGTTTCGTCCATTAACTGGCTTTGAAAATAATATGCCTGGTCGAACTGTTTTAAGGCCGCAAAGTATTGTGCTTGAAGCCGGAGGTAGTCGGTTTTATAAACCGGATTAATGGTATAAGCTTTTTCGGCTTTGGCTAAGTAGGCTTTTGCCTGTGTAAAGTTTTTTTGAATAATATGTGCCTCGGCCAGCCCGATCCAAAGATTGGTTGTAAAACTTAGCGGGTCGTTTTCGCGCACTAATAACCGGGCTTCGTTAAACACAATAAACGCACTATCGGTTTTATGGAGTTTCAGGTAAACACCACCCAAATTAACCAACTCGTCTTTATACGCCAGACTGTCGCCCAACTGTTTGGCCAGCATAATGGTTTGCTTCGAAACCCGCAAGGCGGTATCGTATTTTTCGGATTTTAGGTACGCTATCGCCAAATTGGTAAGCGAGTTTAACTTGCCTTTGGGGTCGTTCAATTTTTCTTTTAGCGTGATCGATTGCTGAAAATAACCAATGGCTGATTGAAACTGCTCGCTCCGTAAAAAAACCTGCCCGAGGTTATTATAAATACGCGAAAGTGCGCGTTCGTTGTTCAGCTTTCTAAAAACCTGTTCGGTTCTTCGATAGCCATCAATGGCGCTTAAATAATTTCCGGCTGCATATTCAAGGGCTGCCAGGTTAAAGTCGGCACGGGCAAGGTTTTCATCATCGCGGGCTTCTTCGCTTTGTGCCCGTGCTAATTGGTAATAAAAACGTGCCGAATCGATATGGTTATGGTAATCGTGTGTAACACCTAAGGCCAATGACGATTTTATTTCGGCCGATTTGTTGCCGCGCAGGCGTGCACTCTGTTGCATAAGTTTTGCGTAACGATAAGCCGAGTCGAAATTCGCTTCGGCCCATTCGGATACCAATGCGTTATAGATACCCTCGCGAACATCGGGTTGACGGGTTGATGCAAGCGTTGCAACCAGACTGTCGATTGTTGACTTTACCTGTGCCTGTACGCCCTGCACTGTAAGACAAAAAACAACGCATACACAAAATATCTTCACTGATTTTAGGAATAAAGTGTTTATAAAGCTACCACAAGAAACGCTATTTCAAAACCTTGTTTCCCGTTTTGTACGGGCAATGGCGGCATCCGCTTTTGCAACAATAGCCGCGCTTGCGGTGATACGCTTCGGTAAAAACCATTAACCCGTTTTCGAAGTAATAATCTTCGTGCGGCTGGGGTTGTGGTTTTTCGTTTTTCATGTGTAAATAATTTGTTTTGTGAGTATCGATTTCAACTCCTAAAAAATCCAACTATCATATTTAACCACATAGAAACATAGCTTGTTATTGATTCATTATCAAGAACTGACAGCTATGTATCCCGATAGCTATCGGGATCGGGACTATGTTTAGCTGGAACAAATAGGCGGTCATAGTTTTGTAAGCAAAAACCACAATAGCATAGTTTAACAATACACTAATCTTGCAGAACAGCCCCTATGTTTCTATGTGGTTTAGGGCTAAAAGCGGATAATCATAATTTGTTTTTTAGTGGACATCCCGCCAAAGCGGGACTCATTTCATATCAACCAAAGTAAACTAAAAACAGGATTGTTTCAAATTTCTCAATGCAGGCCAGCCCATGACAGGCCGCCTGCATTTTTCTTAGAGATACTATTTTTTATTGCTGTATAAAAACCACACTGTTGGGGTTAAGCCCGCCCTCAAAACTAAATTTCAGCTTCCCTTCTTTTGAAAAACAATACACATCGCCTGTTGTAACAAAGTCTATGGCATCGGCAATATACACATCACCGTTTGTGGGGTCAACTTCAATCGCATACGGCATGGCGATTTCTGTTCCATCGGTAATAAAATTTTCCGATACTACTGTTTCGGTTTTCACATTCAACACTTTAATGGTTGCCTGCCCTGTAACATAGCTATAATTGTACAGGTAGGCCAAATCGCCTGAGATGGCGAACTTTGATGCCTCTAAACCCTCAAATGTAGTAACAGCATCTGTTGCTGCATCAATCCGTTGAAAACTGGCCGGAACATCATCATAATTACCACGCGAAACCACATACACATCCCCTTCTTCGTCTGCCTGAATGATGTACGGGTTAGCATCAACCGTAATCTTTTTGATTTCTTCAAAGGTTGTGGTATTGATCACCGACACCGTATTATCATAATCGGGATAATCGAAACCGCCTGAGTTTGAAACATACAGTTTATCGTTTGCCACACAAATACCATCGGGCTGGCGACCCGCCTGGATAAATTTATCGAACACTAATGTAGCGGTATCTAATCGCCCGATCGTGCCATCGAAAGAACACACGTAAGCATATTGTTTATGAAATGCAATATACCGTGGCTGGCGTGGTACTTCTTCATCATCAAACATAGGGATGCGTTTAATCGAAGTGGCTGTTTTTAAATCCATTACCTCAAGCTGGCTCGACACGTTAATGACAGCATAAAGTTTTGAGCCGTAGGTTTTCAAATCATTACCTGTATCGCCCAGCCCCCTGTCGTTTGTTTCCAGAAAGAAGTCAGTAAAGGCCGATTGCGTTTCGAAATCGTAATACGTTAATGTTGTGTTGTTCAGGCCAAACAACCCCTCGTTTAACACATACGCACCGGTGCTTACTTTCGGAAGTTCGCGTTTTGTTTCATCATCGCTACATCCGGTTAATACTACAAGGCCGCTTATAACAATTACGCTGGCCAGAAATCCAATTTGGTTTTTCATCTTCATGATTATTTGGTTTAAATTTTAATTGACATTGAAATCCGGTACGACCTGCCCGCCATCGGAAAATTGCGAACTACTTCATATTGCTTGTCGGATATATTTAAAGCCTCGAAGCTGATCGTGTTTTCTGCCCTGCGTATCGTAAATTTTTTACTTAACGTGATGCCGTGTTCCGAATATCCGTTCAACAGGTTTGGTTGGATGTTATGATTGAGTGTATAGCGTTGCCCCGAAAAAAGTGCGTTGTAGTAAACATCCACCCACGGATTGCGTAGTGAAAGCGTTGCCGATCCTGAATGAACAGGCGTATAAGCAATCTGGTTGTTGTAGGTTTTACTTTTTGGATCGGTTTTATCCAGCACTTGCTGATGCGTATAAGAACCTTCGAGGGTAATTGATACAGCACGGCCAAGCTCGTGGCCTGCCTTCAGTACCACATCAACCCCATCAATTTCAACTACGCCAATATTCATCATCGTCCAGATGAACAGGTTTTTAGTCGGGATCGCCACAATTTTATCGGTAACCTTGTTGTGGTACACATCCACACTACCCGACAACGACAAACCGATTTTATCAAACGCATTGGCATATACGACACCCGCATTAAATTGCCGGGCATTTTCGGGGTTAAGGGTTTTGTTGCCAACACCCGAATAATACAAATCGTTGAAAGTCGGCATCCGAAAAATTTCTTTGTAAAAGAATCTGAGCGTAAGAATTTCATTGCCCAGCGGCCTGATGCCTATAATAACAGAAGGCGAAAGTTTTTGCTGATCGGCTGCGGCAGAACCCACTCGTGTGTGCTCTTCAACAACGGTTGTTAACGCACCGGCCTGTACATCGGCATAAGCCGTTTTATATTTGGCATGAAGCGATGTTAACCCTGTAAAGCGCGAGGGGTAAACAAACTGATATAAGTTTGCGTCCATAACATTGTAAAACCCATCGGCTGACAAGCCTATCTCTATTTTCTTTACAGGAGTGTAAACCGCTGCAACCGAACCATAATATTCTTCTTGCTGATAATCGTTTTCGATCTTTCCGGTCGTACCCAAATAATCGGGGTCTAAGTACCGCAGGCGTGTTGTGGTAGCCTTTAGATTAACCAACGTTTTAACCGCTTTTGAAACCTTATTTTCAAGTTGTGTGTGGATGAAAAAATTATTGTCCCACAAACGTTGCGATGAATGCGGGTTGTAAAAAATTGTTGCTCCCGGTAAGCCTCGCTCGCTTTGATAATAATAGAGTTTTGTGAAAAATTTATGATCACCCGTTCCGGCAAACAGGTTCTCTTCAACGTGCCAGGCGCTTACATCGGTATTGTGGCGCTTCTCTTTTGATGTAATCCCTCCGTAATCTAACGTATAAGGATATTGGCCATCGGCATATTGCCATTCGGCTAAAAATGAATTTGTTAGCTTCGGTGAAAATTTATTTTGGACATTAACTGCAGGTGCGAAAAGCCCAAACGAACCGGTTCGTACATTAGCAACTGCATGAAAAACTTCTTTGTCTTTAAAGGCAGGGCGGGCTGTCTTTACACTAATAATACTGCCGGAAGCGAAATTTCGGGCAGGAACCAGCAACGCATAAGGGTTACCTGTTTCAAGACTTACCTCGTCAACATTGTTTAGCGAGAATTTACCTAAATCGACCTGACCGGTTTGTCCATCGTTTATGGTTATGCCATCGTAACTAAACGCTGTATGGTTTGCACCAAGCCCTCGTACCGAAACCGTTTTTAATCCGCCAACACCGCCATAATCTTTTACCTGAATACCCGCAAAGTGTTTGATAACATCCGAAAGCTGTACAGCCTGAATTCTTCCAAGCGCATTCGCATTAAATTTTTGAAGCGGCACCGATGACGGCTTTATTTCAGGTGCAGGGGTACCGGTAACTTCTACTTCATTCAAATAACGAACAGAATCTTGCTGAGCCTGTACAGTAAAGTACAGGTTAAATACGAGCAATAGTAAAATACCCGGTCGCAGGCGCATAGCGGTAACAGTTGCGACAGGTGTAAAGCCGTGATGAATGAAAAACTATTGTCTTCAAACACTGCTGACCTTTCACCCGAAAGTCAAAACACTCATTAAGAATCATGCGGCAGGTCTCCTGGCTTTCCTGTCGTGTTAACGCCTTCCCATCCCGAAACATCGGGACAGTGGCACAGGTTATTAACACGAGTATTGCGTGAACAATACAAAAGGATTACAGTTGCGGGGACAGCTTCCGTATTACACGGAATTCCCTTTTAATTCTATAAGCACGGTATGCGTATAGAAACCACAAATCCGATGCAAACATACTAAAAAGATCACAACCCCATATATACCCTATCATCTTTACCTGTCGCACCTTTAGTTTACAAACTCTATATTTCTGGTCGTCCCGAGGAACGAGGGATCTGCGTACACCTTCGGGCTTAGTGTATTTTATATTCGCAGATGCCTCGCAACTCTGGTTAGTAATTTTCAGAAAATATGTACGCTCGGCATGACCACAGGAAAATTTCAGGTAAGTCTGATTTATAACAACCTCCAACATCCGATAGCCATCGGATTTGAAATGTACCCTATCACGAACAGCAACCCGTTTTCTGCAAGAAATCGTCATCATCATAAGATGGTTCTACGCTTAATTCACTTATCATTGTACTTATGAAGCACCTCATCATTATTATAGCAATAGCAACCTGTTTTGCAGGATGTAATCCCCCATCGGGAAAGGAACAAGAAACACAACACCTCGCTACAATTAAGTATGCAACAGGGTTTCGTATTGCACACGTAGGCAACGCCAAACGTGTGGATGTAGTATATCCCTACAAAGGCGCTACCTCTGGTTATTCCTATTTATTAGTAAATAAAGGTGAGCCTGTTCCCGATCATACACCCGATGTAAAAGTAATTTTTACACCCGTTTCATCCATCGTATGCACTTCTACCACGCACATTCCGTTGTTGGATTATTTAAACGAAAGCGAAAAACTTGTTGGGTTTCCTACAACAGATTACATCAGTTCCGAAAAAATGCGGGCACTGATCGATGCGGGCTACGTTGAAGAGCTTGGTGCCGAAAAGGGTATGAACATCGAAAAATTAGCCGTGTTAAAACCCGAAATGGTGATGAGCTATACCATGACTGCCGATTTCGGGCAACTCCGCAAGGTTGAAGAATTGGGCATACCGGTAATAATCAATGCCGAATACTTAGAAGAGCATCCGTTAGGTCGTGCCGAGTGGATTAAGTTTATGGCGTTGTTCTTTAATAAAGAGCAACAGGCCGATAGTGTATTTACATACATTGAAAATGAATACAACCAAACCAAAGCGCTGGCCGGGGCATATTCGACAAAACCAACTGCACTGAGCGGTGTAGTGTATGGCGATGTTTGGTATATGCCCGGAGGCCAAAACTATGGCGCCAAATTATTGAACGATGCCGGCTACCAATACCTGTGGGCATCCGATTCGAGCAAAGGTTCTATCCAGTTAAGCTTTGAAGCGGTTTACGAAAAAGCCCACGCTGCCGATTGCTGGATTGGTGTAGCCTCGTTTACCTCGTTACAGGATTTACAAAATGCCGATCAGCGTTACGCAAAATTCAAGGCGTTTCAACAGCAACAGGTTTATAGTTACAATGCACGTAAAGGCGCGAAAGGCGGAAGCGAATTTTTAGAACTTGGGTATTTACGCCCTGATTTAATTTTGAAAGACCTTGTGAAGATAGCCCATTCCGAAGCCCTGCCCGGTTATTCGCTGTATTTTCACAAACAACTGCAATAAAAAAGCCCACCGGGTAATCAGGCGGGCTTTTCTTATTCACAAATAGAAGGAACTACACTTTAATTTCTACATCAACACCGCTGGGAAGCTCAAGCTTCATCAGGGCGTCAACAGTTTTTGCACTGTTTGAGTAGATGTCAACCAGACGCTTGTAGGTACAAAGCTGAAATTGCTCACGCGATTTTTTGTTTACGTGTGGCGAACGAAGTACAGTAAATACTTCACGCTCGGTTGGCAACGGAATTGGCCCGCTAACAATAGCACCTGTTGCTTTTACTGCCCGTACGATCTTCTCAGATGACTTATCAACCAACGTGTGGTCGTACGACTTTAATTTAATTCTGATTTTCTGGTTCATGTTCTGGTTGTTAAGGAAATCGTCTAAATCCTATTTATACTATCTTACTTAGCCGCTACTGCGCCTTTTACTTCTTCAATTACTTTATCGGCCAGGTTTTTAGGAACCGGGGCATAGTGCGAGAATGTAAGCGTAGCCGATGCACGACCTGAAGTGATCGTTCTCAAATCCGTTACATATCCGAACAGTTCGGCCAGCGGAACATCAGCTTTAATTACCTGAGCACCACCGCGTGTATCCATTCCTTTCATCATCCCTCTTCTGCGGTTCAAATCACCGGTTACAGAGCCTGTATATTCATCGGGCGAGATAACCTCAACACCCATGATGGGTTCAAGCAACTGCGGTGAACATTTGCTGGCCGCTTCTTTGAAGCCTAAACGCGCAGCTAATTCAAACGACAGTGAATCCGAGTCAACATCGTGGTATGATCCGTGGAACAAACGCACTTTCATCGAATCGATCGGGTAACCGGCCAACGGCCCGTTAACCATAGCCTGTTCAAAACCTTTTTGAATAGCCGGGATAAATTCGCGCGGGATAACACCACCCACAATGTCGTTCACAAACTCCAGACCTGGTTTATCTTCAGGGCCGAGTTCGCGCGGGCTAAGCTCAAACACAATATCGGCAAACTTACCACGACCACCGGTTTGTTTCTTATATACTTCTTTATGTTCAACAGCCTTGGTAAGCGCTTCTTTGTAAGCAACCTGAGGAGCACCCTGGTTGATCTCAACTTTAAATTCACGCTTCAAACGGTCGATGATAATTTCGAGGTGAAGTTCACCCATACCACGTAAAATGGTTTGACCTGTTTCCTGATCGGTGTTTACGCGCAGCGTAGGGTCTTCTTCGATCAACTTGGCAATGGCCATACCTAATTTATCGGCATCCACCTGTTTTTTAGGTTCGATAGCATACCCGATAACCGGCTCAGGGAAAACCATCGATTCTAATACTACCGGGCGTTTTTCATCGCACAATGTATCACCGGTTTTAATATCCTTGAAACCCACTACGGCACCAATATCACCTGCGTGCAGGCGTTCGATCTGGTTCTGTTTGTTGGCGTGCATCTGGAACACACGCGAGATGCGTTCTTTTTGTCCTGAACGTGTATTCTTAATGTACGAACCTGAATCAAGCACGCCCGAGTAAGCCCGTACAAAGCACAAACGACCTACAAACGGATCGGTAGCAATTTTAAATGCAAGACCTACAAATGGTTCGTTTTCGCTCGGACGGATTTCAACTTCGGCTTCTGTATCAGGGTTTGTCCCGATAATCACATCCTTATCTAAAGGAGAAGGAAGAAGTTCCATCACATAATCGAGCATGGTTTGCACACCTTTGTTTTTGAAAGATGAACCGCACACCATAGGAACGATTTTCATATCGATGGTTGCCTTGCGAAGCGCTGTAAGAATCTCCTCTTCAGAAATTGAGTTAGGGTCTTCAAAAAACTTCTCGATCAGGGTTTCATCGTATTCGGCAACTGCTTCGAGCAATTTTTCGCGGTACTCGGCAGCTTCTTCTTTCATATCATCGGGAATCGGAACTTCCTGGAAAGTCATTCCTTTATCGGCTTCGTTCCAGATGATACCCCGGTTGTTGATCAGGTCAACCACACCACGGAAGTTATCTTCAGCACCAATCGGCAACTGTAACGCTACCGCGTTGCTGCCTAATTGCTCTTTTACTTGTTTACAAACAGCTAAGAAATCAGCACCTGAACGATCCATTTTGTTAACGAAACCGATACGGGCAACTTTATAATTATCAGCCAGGCGCCAGTTTGTTTCAGACTGAGGCTCAACACCATCAACCGAACTGAACAAGAACACCAAACCATCTAATACACGCAACGAGCGGTTTACCTCAACGGTAAAATCCACGTGGCCGGGTGTATCGATAATGTTTACGTGATATTCGTTTTTGCGGTAGTTCCAGTGTACCGTAGTAGCTGCTGATGTGATCGTGATACCACGCTCCTGCTCCTGCGCCATCCAGTCCATGGTAGCGGCACCTTCGTGTACCTCACCAATTTTGTGATTCACCCCGGCATAGTACAAAATACGCTCGGTTGTTGTAGTCTTACCCGCATCAATGTGCGCAGCAATACCAATGTTACGGGTGAATTTAAGATCTCTTGCCATTCTTTGTATTGTTGATTTTAGATTTAGGATTTTAGATTGATGTTGTAATGCTAAAATCTGAAATCACAAATTTTAAATTTTAAAACCTGAAATGAGAGAAAGCTTTGTTGGCATCGGCCATGCGGTGCGTATCGTCTTTCTTTTTGATGGCGGCTCCTTCGCCTTTTGATGCCGCAATGATTTCGGCAGCTAACTTGTCCATCATGGTTTTTTCACCGCGAAGTCTTGAAAAATCGATCAACCATTTAATGCTCAGGTTGATTTTACGCTCCGGGCGGATTTCAACCGGTACCTGAAACGTTGCACCACCTACCCTGCGGCTTTTTACCTCAACGGATGGCATCAGGTTATTCATGGCACGTTTCCAAACTTCAAGTCCGTTCTCGCCTGTTTTTTTCTCTACCTGCTCAACGGCATCATAGAAAATGGTATAGGCTGTACTTTTCTTGCCTTGCTCCATCAGGTAATTTACAAACTTGGTTACCAGCGTGTCCTGAAACTTAGGGTCAGGAAGTAAGTATCTCTTTTTAGGTTTTGCTTTTCTCATCGCTTCTGAAAATTATTTTTTGCCTTTTGCTGCAGGCGCTGCTGCACCCGGCTTAGGACGTTTTGCACCATATTTAGAGCGGCTTTGCTTACGGCCGTTTACCCCGGCAGTATCTAACGCACCACGTACAATGTGGTAACGAACACCGGGAAGGTCTTTCACACGACCACCACGGATCAGCACGATAGAGTGCTCCTGAAGGTTGTGGCCTTCGCCCGGAATGTAGGCGTTAACCTCTTTCTGGTTTGTTAAGCGAACACGCGCCACTTTACGCATGGCCGAATTAGGCTTTTTAGGCGTTGTGGTATATACACGTGTACAAACACCCCTGCGCTGAGGGCATGAATCAAGAGCCGGAGATTTTGACTTGAACTCAAGTTTCTTCCGTCCTTTTCTTACAAGTTGCTGAATGGTAGGCATTTATAATATTTATGATGAACCTCTCAAAAATTTGGACTGCAAAGGTAGAGAAAGATTTGAGAATTTGGATGTGTGATTTGAGAATTTTATAGGATTTCGCTGCGACCGAGGGGCGATTTTAAGCGATTTAGAGGGGTTTTGCTGTTTCGCGGGCTTTCCCTTCATAAATTCTTACCCGCTCTAACAACAGTTCGGGATTGTCGGTAGTGATAAAATCGAAGCCTAAGCTCAACAGCCAGTCCATGGTTGGGGCATCGTTTACCGTCCAGGCATTTAAAATCAGGCCGTTTTGGTGTGCCTGCTCAACCCATTCGGGGTGTTGCCGGTAAACGTTAAAATGGTAATCGATCCCCGAAATACCAGCCTCTTTTACTTCGTCTGGCGACTTATCGCCTGTAAGGTATTGTGTAACCGCAGCCGGGTCAAGCTCAAGGATTCGTTTTAAAATCTCAAAATCAAAACTGATGTACACCGCCAAGTAACGAGCCTTCATTTTACGCACAATTTCTACGGCCTCTTCGGCTGCTTCAATACCCTGCTGTTTATTGGTGATGGATGGTTTTACCTCCAGCACGAGGCGGGTTTGTTCATTGTCGCGTTTGCCAGCCTTGATGTACTTTCGGAGGGTAGGCAGTTTTTCACCGTTTTTAAGCTTATGCCGGCTTAACTCCCGGTACGTTTTCAGTTCGATGGTATCGCCAAAAAAAACAGGGTCGTGGTTGATTACTAATACCTTGTCGGCTGTCATGCGTACATCAAACTCTGTTCCGGCACATTTAAGGGCAACGGCTTTTTGTAATGAGGCTATTGAATTTTGCGGGAGGCCGTCTTTTTTCCAGGCTCCCCGGTGCGCAACCACTTTGTTTTTGGCAAACTGTATCCGCTTTAAGGTACTGCACCCGACAGCCAACACGAGTGCGGCTATTACCCCGTAGATTAAATATTTCGGTGTACGCATTACCGATTTCGATTAAAACCGGTTTAAAACTACGAACTTTTCATTGCGACTGGCTTCCGTTTGTGGACGCTTATTACCGTTCTTTTATTGTTAGTATTTACAGACCATCATTTCGCTAAAACTCATCAGAAACTTAGGTGCCTCTTGTATTTATTTTAGAAAAGATAATGCTTTTTGACGGAAGGCAAACCAACAAAAAAACCTCGAAGTTATTTACAGTACCTCCTTTTCAATTTGGATTGCTCACTTTCATTTCCATAGATTTCCTCAACTGAACGCCCCATAGTTTCCGCTTTTCTAAACCATTCGCACCCAGAACTGATAGAATCAAGTTTAACTAAATATGTAGCTTTATTGATCATATAGACCGAATCACTCTTTAAGTTTAAAGCATGATTTACATAAACGAGCGCAGAATCAACTCTTCCTTGAACATAATGACAAATCCCTAACTCATTAAAAATACCTGAGTAGTTTTTGTTATATTTCTTTGCTCTTCTCAAATAGAATAAAGCGGCTTGGTAATCATCTATATTCATATAGACCTCCGCCAAATTCAAATTAGCTCCCCATTGTGTAGAATCCAATTCAATTGATGTTTTAAGGAAATCCAGAGCTTTATCAAAATCTTTAATTACTCTATATGATTCACCAACTATATTCATACGATCGGCATCAAGTTGATAAAACTGAAGGTAATGTTCAGCGTATTTTACAACCTTATCATGTTGGCCATGGTTAAAATATACGGACATAATAGACTCTAACCCTGCTCTATAATTGGGTTCAACTTTCAACGCATGCAATAAATCTGACTCTATTTCCTCAAACGCATAGCCCAGTTTCTTTTTAGCTGTGGCAGAGTTGTTATATGCAATGTAATTATCCCTGTTTATATCAATCGCCTTCTGAAGCTGTTCCAGAGCTAATTGATATTGCCCAGCATTAATCAATTCGGCTGCCTGATTATTTAGGATATTTGACCTCTCAACATTATTTGAACAACTAATGAGTGTGGCGCATAGAATAAATGCTAATGTAGGTTTCATATATAAACATTACGCCTCCCCCATCGTTCCGCCAAAATTCATCGGGAATTTTGGCGCACCCTGAGTCTGCTTAATTGTTCCGAAACTTGCTTCATACTTGTCGATATTCTCTTTTAGTGCATGGAGTAAACGCTTGGCGTGTTCGGGCGTAACCACGATACGCGCCTTTACACGCGCCTTGGGTACACCGGGCATCAGCTTAATAAAGTCGATTACAAACTCGCTGTTCGAGTGGGCAATCATCGCCAGATTTGAATAAATACCTTCGGCTACTTCTTCGGTAAGCTCAATATTGATCTGGTTCTGGTGAATGTTTTCTTTTTTATCCTCCATAATAATTTAACGATTGAAACAGTTTAACGATTTAACAATGCCAGATGATCTGGCCAAACAATATAAAGGTAGTACAAAAAACAAATGTGCGAACGGTTCCCCATTCGCACATTTTCAAATTATCGAATTAACGAATCAGTATTAATCCTGAAGCTCACGTTCGCGGTCTTTTTCTTTTGACTCGCTGGCTTTCACGAATGCATCGTACTCATCTTTGTGGGTTACGATCATATCGTTAAACCTGCGCTGGCCTGTTCCGGCAGGGATCAGGTGACCAACGATTACGTTCTCTTTCATGCCCATCAGTGCATCGCGCTTACCACGGATGGCCGCTTCGCTCAACACTTTGGTTGTTTCCTGGAACGATGCTGCCGACAGCCAGCTTTCGGTTTTCAACGAGGCCTGGGTAATACCCTGCAACGTTGGTCTTGAAACCGCAGCCAATGCATCGCGCACTTCTACTAACTTTTGGTCGTTTCTGCGCAAGCCTGAGTTTTCATCACGCAATTCGCGCGCGGTGATGATCTGGCCTGGCTTAAAGCGATCAGAATCGCCCGACTCAACCACAACTTTTTTATCTAAGATCAAATCGTTGTCTTCACGGAAAGTCAGTTTATCCACGTATTCACCCGGCAGGAAGGTTGTATCACCCGGATCGAGGATTTCAACTTTCTGCATCATCTGGCTTACGATGGCCTCAATGTGCTTGTCGTTGATTTTCACACCTTGCAGACGGTAAACTTCCTGGATTTCATTTACTAAGTATTCCTGTACCGCAGTAGGGCCTTTAATGGCCAGAATATCGGCAGGTGAAATCGAACCATCCGACAACGGCTGGCCGGCTTTCACGAAGTCGTTATCCTGAACAAGAATGTGTTTCGACAACGGCACTAAATAACGTTTCTGTACGCCATCACGTGATTCGATAAACACTTCGCGGTTACCGCGCTTAATACCACCGTACGTTACCACGCCATCAATCTCGCTTACTACCGCAGGGTTTGACGGGTTACGAGCTTCAAACAATTCGGTAACACGTGGCAGACCCCCTGTAATATCGCGTGATTTACCATACGTACGCGGAATTTTCACCAGCACCTGACCCGGTTTGATTTTCTCGCCTTCGTCAACAGCTAAGTGAGCACCCACCGGAATGTTGTACGATTTGGTTTCAGATTTACCGTTTACAACAATGGCCGGGTTTTTAGTCTTATCGCGTGTTTCGGTAATTACTTTTTCACGGTGACCGGTCTGTTCGTCAGACTCTTCTTTATAGGTAATACCTTCAATGATTGACTCGTACCCGATTTCGCCTTCAAATTCCGAAAGAATTACTGCGTTATACGGATCCCAGAAGCAAAGCTGTTCACCTTTTTCTACTTTCTGCTTATCTTTCACTTGCAGGTAAGCACCGTACGGTACGTTGTTGGCGATCAGCACGCGGCCGTTTTCTTTATCCAGAATACGGATTTCACCGGTACGACCCATCACCACCGTTACTTTATTGCCTTCGCGGTCGGTTGTATCGATGGTACGAATGCCTTCGAACTCAACCACACCCGGGAACTTCGCTTTGATGTTGGCATCAACCGCAATGTTTGATGCCGTACCACCCACGTGGAAGGTACGAAGGGTAAGCTGCGTACCCGGTTCACCAATAGATTGCGCTGCAATTACACCCACGGCTTCACCTGCCTGTGCCATTTTACCAGTAGCCAAATTACGGCCGTAGCATTTTGCACAACCACCCAATTTCGATTCGCACGTGAGTACCGAACGGATTTCCACTTCTTCAATAGAAGTTTCATCGATACGCTTGGCGATCTCTTCGGTGATTTCTTCGTTAGCCGCGAGGATCAGCTCATCGGTTAACGGATCGTGAATGTTATGCACTGTTACACGGCCAAGAATACGCTCCGACAATGGTTCAACAATATCTTCGTTGTCTTTCAGTGCCTGTACACGCAATCCGCGCAGTGTTCCGCAATCTTCTTCTGTAATAACCAGATCGTGCGCAACGTCAACCAACCTACGGGTTAAGTAACCCGCATCGGCAGTTTTCAACGCTGTATCGGCCAAACCTTTACGTGCACCGTGTGTAGAAATAAAGTATTCTAACACATCCAAACCTTCTTTAAAGTTAGAAAGGATCGGGTTCTCAATGATTGAACCTACCGAACCGGCAAGGTTCTTCTGCGGTTTCGCCATCAAACCACGCATACCCCCAAGCTGACGAATCTGCTCACGGGAACCACGGGCTCCGGAGTGCATCATCATATAAATGGGGTTGAAGCCCTGGTTATCATCTTCCAACTGGCGCATCAGCGTGTTGGTCAACATCGTGTTGGCGCGTGTCCAGATGTCAATTACCTGGTTGTAACGTTCGTTGTCGGTGATCAGACCCATCATGTAGTTGTTCCAAACGGCATCAACTTCTTTCTGAGCTTCACCTACAAATTTCTCTTTCTCAACCGGAATCTTCACATCGTTCAAGCCCATCGACAGACCACCTTTGTAGGCCATCTGGAAACCAAGTTCTTTAATATCATCCAAGAACTTAGCGGCTTTTGCCGGACCTGCTGTTTTGTAAACTTCTGCGATGATTGTCTGAAGTTTTTTCTTCGTTAACAATTCATCTACGAAGCCGGTTTCTTCCGGAACGTATTGGTTAAAGATTACACGACCTACTACGGTTTCGATCAGTTTATAGCTGATCTCACCGGTCTTCTTATCTTTTACACGTGCACGCACTTTAATGTTGGCGTGCTTCGACAGCCTGCCCTCGTTGTGTGCGATTACGATTTCTTCTGTTGAATAGAACTTGCGGCCTTCACCTACAATAGGATGCTCAGGCGTGCTCTTTCTGCCTTTTGTTAAGTAGTACAAACCAAGCACCATGTCTTGTGAAGGTACTGTTACAGGCGCACCGTTGGCAGGGTTTAAAATGTTGTGCGATGAAAGCATCAACAACGAAGCCTCAAGAATTGCTTCCTGACCCAGTGGAACGTGAACGGCCATCTGGTCACCGTCAAAGTCAGCGTTAAACGCTGTACACACTAACGGGTGAAGCTGGATAGCTTTTCCTTCGATCAACTTAGGTTGGAAAGCCTGGATACCAAGTCTGTGGAGTGTTGGGGCACGGTTCAAAAGAACGGGATGTCCTTTCAATACGTTTTCCAAAATATCCCAGATAACAGGGTCTTTGCGGTCAACGATTTTCTTCGCTGACTTCACTGTTTTTACAATACCTCTTTCGATGAGTTTGCGGATAATGAACGGCTTGAATAATTCAGCCGCCATATCTTTAGGCAGACCGCACTCATGCAATTTCAATTCAGGGCCTACAACAATTACTGAACGGCCTGAGTAGTCAACGCGCTTACCGAGCAAGTTCTGACGGAAACGTCCTTGCTTACCTTTCAGCATATCGCTCAACGATTTCAACGCGCGGTTACCATCGGAACGAACAGCATTCACTTTACGTGAGTTGTCGAACAATGAATCAACCGCTTCCTGAAGCATACGCTTCTCGTTACGAAGAATAACTTCAGGAGCTTTAATATCGATCAAACGTTTCAGACGGTTGTTACGAATAATCACACGTCTGTAAAGGTCATTCAAATCTGATGTTGCAAAACGACCACCATCCAACGGAACAAGCGGGCGTAACTCCGGAGGAATTACAGGCACCATCTTGATTACCATCCACTCAGGCTTGTTTTCAATACGGGTGTTTGCATCGCGGAATGCCTCAACAACTTTCAAACGTTTCAACGCTTCAGCTTTACGCTGTTGCGAAGTATCGGTTGCTGCCTGATGGCGTAAGTCGTACGATAACTGATCTAACTGAAGACGTGACAACAGCATTTCTAACGCATCGGCACCCATCTTGGCGATGAATTTCTTCGGATCGTTATCGTCCAGCATCTGGTTTTCACGCGGAAGTTTGTCGATGATGTCGAGATATTCTTCTTCTGTTAAGAAGTCCATCCTGTTGATACCATCTTCTTCTTTTGTACCCGGCTGGATAACCACGTACCGCTCGTAATAGATAATCTGATCGAGTTTTTTGGTAGGAAGACCCAACAAATAACCGATCTTATTAGGGAGCGAACGGAAATACCAGATGTGTGCAACGGGCACAACAAGTTCGATGTGACCCATGCGTTCACGTCTTACTTTCTTCTCGGTAACCTCTACACCACAACGGTCGCAGATGATGCCTTTGTAACGGATACGCTTGTATTTACCGCAATGACATTCCCAGTCTTTTACCGGGCCGAAAATCCGCTCGCAGAACAACCCGCCCATTTCAGGCTTGTAGGTTCTGTAATTGATCGTTTCCGGCTGGGTTACTTCACCGTGCGAGCTTTCCAGAATGGATTCGGGCGAAGCAAGACTGATGGTGATCTTAGAGAAGTCGCTGTTGATCTTTTTATTTTTTCTGAAAGACATAAGCTAAGTTTTCAGTGTTTAAATTTTTATTTCAATTATTTAAGAATATTGATTTGAGATTTAAGATTTGAATTCACAAATCTTAAATCTCAATTCTTAAATCAATTCATCGTAATCTCAAGAGCCAAGCCTCTGAGTTCGTGCACCAATACATTGAACGATTCAGGGATATTTGGCTTACGCATATTCTCGCCTTTCACGATCGATTCATATGCTTTCGCACGACCAACCACATCGTCAGACTTAATCGTAAGGATTTCCTGTAAGATATGCGATGCACCGAATGCTTCGATCGCCCAAACCTCCATTTCACCGAAACGCTGACCACCAAATTGTGCTTTACCACCAAGCGGTTGCTGCGTAATGAGTGAGTATGGCCCGATTGAACGTGCGTGCATTTTATCGTCCACTAAGTGACCGAGTTTGAGCATGTACGCCACACCTACGGTTACCGGCTGATCGAACTTCTGTCCGGTTAAACCATCATACAGGTAAGCTCTTCCGTATTCGGGAAGTCCGGCTTCTTTCAGTTCGCCTTGTACCTGTTCGATAGAAGCACCATCGAAAATTGGTGTAGCATACTTGCGGCCGAGTTTCAAACCAGCCCATGCTAACACGGCTTCGTATAACTGCCCGAGGTTCATACGCGAAGGTACACCCAGCGGGTTCAGGCATATATCTAACGGAGTTCCGTCTTCAAGGAATGGCATATCTTCATCGCGCACGATACGGGCTACAACACCCTTGTTACCGTGACGACCCGCCATCTTATCACCAACTTTCAACTTGCGTTTTTTCGCAACATAAACTTTGGCAAGTTGTACAATACCGGTTGGTAATTCATCGCCTACTTCTAATGTGAAACGCTCACGCTTAAAGTCACCGGCATACGAATTACGTTTCACTAAGTAATTCTTAACGGTTTGTGCGATCAGGTCGTTGGTGTGATCATCGCTTGTCCAGTTTTCCAAGCTGATGTCCGAAATCAGGTTTACTTCTTCCGGAACGCTGTAATTACTTTCATCGCGGTAGATGTTCTTGTCCGGGAAGAGATTGCTCTCGATTACCTTGGCAGAGAACTTCACGCCTTTGCTGATCAGTTCGTCACCAAATTTGTGTTTTACCCCGTTGCTTGTTTTGCCGTTTAAGATCGTGGTTAATTTTTTCACGATTTCGTTACGCAAGTCGCTCAACTGTTTGCTGTATTTGTTCTTCAGGGTATCGAGTTCTTTCTTCGATTTGTTACGAACATCCTTATCGCGTTTCGGGCGTGAGAATAATTTCGTGTCGATTACAACACCTTTTAATGATGGAGGCGCCTTCATCGAAGCATCTTTCACATCACCGGCTTTATCGCCAAAGATGGCACGCAACAGTTTTTCTTCCGGTGTAGGATCGGTTTCTCCTTTCGGTGTGATTTTACCGATCAGGATGTCGCCTTCTTTCACTTCTGCGCCTACACGGATAATACCATTTTCGTCAAGGTTTTTAACGGCTTCTTCGCTTACGTTCGGGATTTCAGAAGTCAATTCTTCTTCACCACGTTTTGTATCGCGAACTTCCAGTTCAAACTCTTCGATGTGGATGGATGTATAAATATCATCGCGTACAACTTTCTCGGATATTACAATCGCATCCTCGAAGTTGTAACCCTGCCATGGCATATAACCCACTAACAGGTTACGTCCCAGTGCAAGTTCACCATCGTTAGTCGCATAACCTTCTACCAATGGCTGGCCTTTCACAACACGCTCGCCCTTGCGCACAAGTGGCGTGTGGTTGATGCAGGTGTCCTGGTTTGTTCTGCGGAACTTGATCAGACTGTACGCTTTATATTCGTTATCGAATGTTATCAGCTTGCGCTCCTCATCGGTATCGTATTTAATAACAACTTTTTTCGCATCCACGAAATCAACAACACCCGATCCTTCTGCAACAATCAACGCGCGCGAATCCAAGGCTACACGACCTTCGAGACCGGTTCCTACAATTGGCGCCTGCGGACGTACCAATGGCACCGCCTGACGTTGCATGTTTGACCCCATCAACGCACGGTTTGCATCATCGTGCTCTAAGAACGGGATCATCGAGGCCGCTACCGAAACAATCTGGTTAGGTGCAATGTCCATGTACTTCAGGTCTTTCGGCTCAACCACCGGGAAGTCACCTTCAAAACGTGCCTTCACACGTTCTTCAACGAAATCACCATTTGGTTTCAACTTCACATTCGCTTGTGCGATGTTGTGTGTATCTTCTTCTTCGGCTGTCAGGAAAACAAGTTCTTTTGTTTTCACTTTACCATTTTCAACCTTACGGTAAGGCGTTTCGATAAAGCCCATTTTGTTCACTTTCGCGTGAACGCAAAGAGACGAGATCAAACCGATGTTCGGGCCTTCCGGGGTTTCGATGGTACACAAACGGCCATAGTGTGTATAGTGAACGTCACGAACCTCGAAGCCTGCACGTTCACGTGACAAACCGCCTGGGCCGAGTGCCGACATTCTGCGTTTGTGTGTGATCTCGGCTAACGGATTGGTTTGATCCATGAACTGAGATAACTGGTTTGTACCAAAGAACGAGTTAATAACAGAAGACAACGTACGCGCGTTGATCAGATCAACCGGTTTGAAATCTTCGTTATCGCGAACGTTCATTCTTTCTTTGATGGTACGCGCCATACGCGCAAGACCTACACCAAACTGTGAGTACAATTGTTCACCAACGGTACGCACACGTCTGTTTGAAAGGTGATCGATGTCATCGATCAATGCTTTTGAGTTGATCAGACCGATCAGGTATTTCACGATCAGGATGATGTCATCCTTCGTTAATACACGGTGATCAAAGCTCAGGTCAAGACCCAGTTTTTTGTTGATCCGGTAACGGCCAACTTCACCCAGGTCGTAACGCTTCTCAGAGAAGAACAAACTTTGAATTACATCGCGTGCAGTTTGTTCATCAGGGGCCTCTGTATTTCTTAACTGACGGTAAATTTGCTCAACCGCTTCTTTTTCAGAGTTTGAATTGTCTTTTGCCAGTGTATTGAAGATGATCAGGTAATCGGCAATGTTCACATCTTCACGGTGAAGGATAACCGACTTCACGCCCGACTCCAAAATCACATCAGCATCTTCGGCTGAGATCAGATGGTCGCGTTCAAGCAACACTTCGTTACGATCGATGGATACCACTTCACCGGTATCTTCATCCACGAAGTCTTCCGTCCAGGTACGGAGTACCCGCGCGGCAAGCTTGCGGCCAACCACTTTTTTCAATGTATTTTTATTGGCCTCCACTTCTTCTGACAAGCCGAAGAGGTCAAGAATATCTTTATCGGTACCGTAACCAATCGCACGGAGCAATGTAGTTACCGGGAATTTTTTCTTACGATCGATATAGGCGTACATCACGCTGTTTACATCGGTCGCGAATTCAATCCACGAACCTTTGAACGGGATAATACGCGCAGAGTAGAGTTTCGTTCCGTTGGTGTGTTTGCTCATGGCAAAGAACACGCCCGGTGAACGGTGCAACTGCGATACGATAACGCGCTCGGCACCATTAATTACGAACGAACCTTTCTCGGTCATGTAGGGAATGTTCCCCAGGAACACTTCCTGTTCGATGGTTTCAAAATCCTCGTTGTCCTCATCGTTACAGGTGAGGCGAAGTTTTGCCTTTAATGGAACAGAAAAGGTCAATCCCCTGTCGATACACTCGTCCACATCATACTTTGGCGGATCGATGGTATAATCGACAAACTCCAGCACGAAGTTTTCGCGTGAGTCGGAGATCGGAAAATTTTCAGCGAAAACTTTATATAAGCCTTCGTTTTGCCTTTTTTCGGCAGGGGTATCTATTTGCAGGAAATCCTGAAATGACTGGAGCTGTAAGTCCAGAAAATCGGGGTAGTCGATGATTTTTTCTACAGATGAAAAGTCAATCCTACCGGTATTAGTTTTCTTTGCCAAGGTACTTTAATGTTTAAGTTCTTAAATCCTGGACGAGAATCGAGAATTATAAATGGGTACAAATACGAATAGACCGCATCCCGACATGTGTCGGGACGAGGCCTAATCGAGTTTTTTGAGACGGTTACCCTTCGTCTTCAAGAAGAAATTACTTCAACTCAACTTCGGCACCAGCCTCTACGAGTTGTTTCTTCAGGTTTTCAGCTTCGTCCTTTGGTAAGCCTTCTTTGATTGTTTTAGGGGCGCCATCAACCATGTCTTTTGCTTCTTTCAAGCCAAGACCGGTTAAGTCTTTAACAAGCTTCACGATCTGAAGTTTGTTCGCACCAGCGCTTTTCAATACTACATCGAAGTTAGTCTTTTCGGCAGCGGCAGCAGCGCCACCAGCAGCAGGACCAGCAGCTACGGCAACCGCAGCGGCAGCAGGCTCGATACCGTGAGTTTCTTTCAGGTATGCAGCCAATTCATTTACTTCTTTTACAGTGAGTTCAACTAATTGATCTCCGAGAGCTTTTACGTCAGCCATTGTTATTTGATTTAAAGTTTTTAATTCGTTTTAAGTAAAGTTTATTTAAGAACCGCGTTCTTCCAGTGTTTTCACCAAACCGGCCAGTTTGTTCTTTCCACTCTGAAGAGCAGATACAACATTTTTGGCAGGTGATTGGAGCAATGAAATAACTTCGCCAATGAGCTCATTTTTAGATTTAAGATCATGTAGCGTATCAAGTTGTTCGTCACCGATAAAAAAATCGGCTCCGATCGAGGCAGCTTTTAAAACAGGTTTGCCTTCTAATTTTTTACGGAACTCTTTGATCACTCTTGCAGGAGCGTTTCCGGTCTCTTTCGAGAACATTACGCCTGAAAAGCCCGTGAGTACGTTAAAAATCGGAGAGTAGTCAACGCCTTCTTGTTTTTCAAGCGCTTTTTGAATCAATGTGTTTTTATACACTTTGTATTCGATACCGCTTTTGAAACACATTCTTCTGAAGTTATTGATTTGCTCAACGGTAAAACCGCTGGCATCCGTAACATAGAAGTGCGCGTTGTCTGCAAACTTCTGGCTAAGTTCCTCTATAATTTGTGCTTTTTCTTCTCTGGTCATGTTACAATTTTTTAAATACCAGCAATGGAACTTGCGTCAACCCTGATGCCCGGGCTCATCGTGGTAGAGATAGCGATACTTTTAAAGTATGTACCTTTTGCCGATGCGGGTTTCAGTTTAGCAATCGTCTGAATCATTTCGACAGCATTGTCCTTTAATTTATCGGGCGAGAAGGAAGCTTTCCCGATGCCAACGTGAATGATACCAGTCTTATCAATTTTGAAGTCGATTTTACCGGCTTTTACTTCTTTAACCGCTTTACCAACTTCGAGCGTAACAGTTCCTGACTTGGGGTTTGGCATTAAACCGCGAGGGCCTAATACTTTACCCAGACGACCAACTTTTGCCATCACCGTAGGGGTACAGATGATTACATCGATGTCCGTCCAACCGCCTTCGATTTTTGTTAAATAATCGTCAAGGCCCACGTGTTCGGCACCGGCATCTTTTGCATCCTGAACCTTGTCAGGCGTACAAAGCACCAATACGCGAACGTCTTTACCCAATCCGTGCGGCAGGGCTACTACGCCACGCACCATCTGGTCGGATTTCTTCGGGTCAACACCTAAACGCACATCCAAATCTACTGAGGCATCGAACTTGGTAAAGGTGATGTCTTTCAGCATTTGGGTTGCTTCATCCAATGAGTATGATTTCTCAAGGTTGAATTTAGATGCTACCGCTTTTCTGTTTTTTGAAATTCTTGCCATTCCTCAAAAATGTTAGTTGTTCCAAGGTGCTGTACCTGACACGGTAACGCCCATGCTGCGCGCAGTACCTGCAATCATTTTCATTGCTGACTCAATTTTGAATGCATTGAGGTCAGGCATTTTAGTTTCTGCGATTGTTTTCACCTGATCCCAGGTGATTGAACCTATCTTACTACGGTTAGGTTCTGCAGATCCCTTCTGTTTTTTCATAGCCTCTAAAATGAGGTTAGCGGCAGGAGGGGTTTTAATGACGAAATCGAACGATTTATCGTTATAAATCGTGATCAATACGGGTAAAAGTTGCCCGGGCTTATCCTGGGTTCTTGCATTAAACTGTTTGCAAAAATCCATGATGTTAAGCCCCTTGCTACCCAGTGCCGGACCAATTGGCGGTGCCGGGTTGGCAGAGTTTCCTTTTACCTGCAGTTTTAAATATCCTGTAATTTGCTTTGCCATTTTGCTTTGCTAATAATTACTCTTGTTTTTCAACCTGCATGTAATTCAATTCAACCGGAGTGTTCCGGCCGAAAATCTTCACCATGACGTTTAACTTTTTCTTTTCTTCGAATATTTCCTCTACGGTTCCGGTAAAGCCTGAGAATGGGCCGTCCATTACCTTTACAGATTCTCCTTTAATAAAAGGAGTACCCAGTTTTTCTTCGAAGGTGTCAATCTCATCAACTTTACCGAGAATCCTGTTCACCTCTGACTGACGAAGGGCTACAGGCTCTTTGGAAGCTCCGGATCCGTTGTTGCCGAGAAAACCAATAACACCGGGAATGTTGTTCACGGTATGATAAGCCTCCCCATTTGAAAGATCTGCCGACAGAAGCACATAACCCGGAAAGAAATTTCTTTCTCTCACACGTTTTTTTCCGCCACGCATCTCATATACTTTCTCAGATGGTATAAGCACCTGAGGAATATAGTCTGTTAGTTTTTCGCGCTCGATTTCGTTTTCCAGGTAAGATTTTACTTTCTTTTCCTGACCGCTTACCACGCGCAATACATACCATTTCAGTTCACCGGCTGCCATGTTCTGGTCAATTAAAATTCCTTGTAAAAGAACTCCAGACCGGTTTTAAAAACCCAATCCATAGCACCGATAACCAGCGCAAAAATGGTTGACGCTACCAATACCAGAATAGCACTGCTTTGAAGCTCGCTATACGTTGACCACGAAACCTTGTTTTTGATTTCGCTCCATGATTCGGCAAAGTAATTTCCAATTTTTTGCATCCGTATTACCTTTTAATTCTACGCACGGGCGGAGAGATTCGAACTCCCATCAACGGTTTTGGAGACCGCTATTCTGCCATTGAACTACGCCCGTTTAACCGTTTTTGGGTTTAAAAAAGCATAACATCGCTGCCTGCCCCCTTTTTGAACCCACCGGATTAATGATTTTAGCCCTATTTAGTCCAAAAAGGACTGCAAAGGTATAAAACCGTAAATAGAAAGCAAAGGCGTTTCTTAAATTTTAAGAAACGCCTTACTTATTGATTTTCAGCTTCGTGCCCTTTAGGGGCAAAACTGATACTCTTAGTCTAAGATTTCAGTAACCTGACCAGACCCTACGGTACGGCCACCTTCGCGGATCGCGAAACGAAGACCTTTTTCCATAGCGATTTTGTTGATCAGGGTAACTTCGATCGAAATGTTATCGCCAGGCATAACCATTTCTACGCCAGCAGGTAACATGATCTCGCCTGTTACGTCTGTTGTACGGAAGTAGAACTGAGGACGGTATTTGTTAAAGAACGGTGTGTGACGACCACCTTCTTCTTTAGAAAGTACGTACACCTCGGCCTTAAATTTAGAGTGAGGCGTTACAGAACCTGGTTTACAGATAACCATACCGCGTTTGATTTGCTCTTTTTCGATACCACGGAGCAAAAGACCAGTGTTATCACCAGCCTCACCTCTGTCAAGAATCTTACGGAACATTTCAACACCTGTAATAGTCGAAGTAAGGTCTTCAGCACCCATACCCAGGATTTGAACCGGGTCACCGGTTTTAATCACACCGCGTTCGATACGGCCGGTAGCTACTGTACCACGACCCGTGATCGAGAACACGTCTTCAACAGGCATCAAAAAGTCTTTGTCAACCAAACGGGTAGGAATCGGAATGTGGTTATCCACAGCGTCCATCAATTCTTCTACTTTTTCAACCCATTTCGGCTCACCGTTCAATGCTCCAAGAGCAGAACCACGGATTACCGGCATGGTGTCGCCAGGGAAGCTGTACGCAGACATCAATTCGCGCACTTCCATCTCAACAAGGTCTAACAATTCCGGATCGTCAACCAAGTCAACTTTGTTCATAAATACTACAAGCGCAGGCACACCTACCTGACGAGCCAACAGAATGTGCTCGCGGGTTTGGGGCATCGGGCCATCAGTTGCAGCTACCACAAGAATAGCTCCGTCCATCTGGGCAGCACCTGTAACCATGTTTTTCACATAGTCAGCGTGGCCGGGACAGTCAACGTGCGCATAGTGGCGCTTGTCGGTAGAGTATTCTACGTGCGATGTGTTGATGGTGATACCGCGTTCTTTTTCTTCAGGAGCGTTGTCAATTGAAGAGAAGTCGCGCAATGCAGCAAGACCTTTCTTTGCAAGAACCTGAGTAATTGCAGCAGTGAGAGTTGTTTTTCCGTGGTCAACGTGACCGATGGTACCAATGTTTACGTGTGGTTTGGACCGGTCGAATGTTTCCTTAGCCATATTTGAAAATTCAGTTAAAGTTTAAAGTGTATAATTATTATTAAAATGTTTCTCTAATAACAACGCATCGTTACCGACACGTTTACACCCTAAACATGTTAAGCCTTTCGGATAAGGGTATTTCCCTGCCTTTCGGCAGGTAAAAATGCTTTTTTTGACTGCGTTAGAGATGGTCGCTACGCATCCGCACTCAAAAATTCATTTAGTCCAGTACAAAATTTCCTGACATCTTCAGGAAGATTAGTTGATCGTTATCAGTTAATCGTTATTAGTTTACTATCAACTAATAAATGCTTCACAATGAAGCAGAGCTGTTGAAGAGAATTGAACTCTCGACCTCTTCCTTACCAAGGAAGTGCTCTACCCCTGAGCTACAACAGCTTTTTAGTTGCTGGTTGTTTGTTGCCTGTTGTCAGATCGCTAACAACAAAAAACCACCAACGAACAACTACACTCAGAGCGGGAGACGAGGTTCGAACCCGCGACCTATAGCTTGGAAGGCTATCGCTCTACCAACTGAGCTACTCCCGCTTTTTAGATTTACAATTTTCGATTTCGGATTTACAATTTTTAAAAATCATAAATCGTACATCGTAAATCATAAATTCCGATGTGGGGAAGACAGGATTCGAACCTGTGAAGACATAAGTCAACAGATTTACAGTCTGTCCCAGTTGGCCGCTTTGGTACTTCCCCTTATTGTTGGTTTGGCCTAACACCGGGCTGTTTTTACCCGTTTCCGGACGCTGTAACCCCGCATTAAACCTGCTTCAATACTTTCTAAGAACGACTTAAAAGCCCCGTTTTGGGCGGGGCTTTTAAAAAGAGAGTGCAAAACTATACGGTTTTTTTGGATAGTCAAAGGGTTGACCCGGTTTTTGGGTCAGGATTAAAGGATTTATTGATTTACAAGATTCGGGCTTTCAGGTTGTGCTACAACCCGTCACAGAATTACAATATCCTTAACTACTTCACGGCCAAACTCTTGCTGAAAAAGTTCAAGCACCTTTGCTTTGTGTAGCTGAAAATCGTTTTTCATGGAAGGCGATTTGAATTCCACAAAAAGTACCTTGTCTTTTATATAAACCCGTTTGGTGCGTTTGGCAATAGGGCTACCAACCAGCCGCTCCCACGAAGCCACGAGGGTAGCCTCATCAAATTTCGACTCAATGCGAAACGTGCCCAGCATTTGCCGCACGGCATCACCTATGGATTGAAACTCGTCTGATTTTTTGGCCATGCCCAAAGATAGGCAGGATTAGAAAAACCTACTTCACTTGTTTTACCGATCCGTTATCTACTTCAAAAACACGGGCTTTAATGTTGCCCTCTTTCAGTATTTCGCGACTGCGCCCGCTGCGGGCATCGGTAATAAAAATTTGTCCGAAACTACCTTGCGATACCAGCACCATAAGCTGGGTAATGCGGTTATCGTCTAACTTATCGAAAATATCATCGAGCAACAACAGGGGTTTTTTGCCGGTTTCTTTTGCAAGAATCTGAAATTCAGCAAGTTTCAACCCAATTAAAAAAGACTTTTGCTGCCCCTGTGAACCGAATTTTTTAAGTTCACTTTCGTTGATGGTAAACAAAAAATCATCGCGGTGAATACCGCTTGTGGTTCGTTGTAACAGGATGTCGCGCTGAAGGTTTTTTTTCAACAATTCCGCAAAATCGTGCTGATCTAAATCAGACCGGTATGCAATGCCTACCCGTTCTTTTACGGTTGTGCCCGCTAATTGATGATACACGGCTTCAAACTGCGAATGAAAACCGGCCAAAAAATTTTTCCGTTTCTCAACTATAAAATTGGCAGCGGGAATAAGCTTTGAGTCGTATTCTGCCAACAACAGGGCATCGACTGTGTTGCGTTCGGCAAACAGTTTTAATAAACCATTGCGTTGCCGAAGATACCGGGTGTAGGTAATCAGGTTTTCGAGGTATTGCCTGTCCATCTGCGACAGCAAGCCGTCAAAAAATTTTCTGCGTTGTTCGCTTCCATCCCAAATCAGCTCAATGTCGTTAGGGGCAATCATCACCAGCGGATATTTACCGATATGCTCCGCCATTTTTTTATACTCAAGGCCGTCTTCCCGCAAAATCTTTTTTTGTCCCTGTATAAAAGAGCATAGGATTTCAGACCGGGTTGCGCCCGTAACAAACCCGCCCTTTATAAAAAACTGGCTTTCGCCATGCCGGATGTTCTGAAGATCAGACGCCTGCGAGGCACTTTTGGTGAGCGACAAATAATAGATGGCGTCTAACAAATTTGTTTTACCGCTGCCATTCAATCCAAAAAAGCAATTTACCCCGGCTTGCAGATCAAGCGAGGCGTCTTCGTAGTTCTTAAAATTATAAAGCGTAAGTTTTTCAAGGTACACAGGCAAAAACGGGGTTTTGAAGCTACAACGCTGAATTCAGTAATTTACTTTGCTATTGCGCGTTTCAGGGTTAATTTCGCAGTTCATTTTACGAAAAATCAAAAATAGGGATATGTCTGCGACAACCAAAGCCACGAAGAGCGAGCCAGCCAAAAAGGGCGATCCGATAGCTATCGGATCCAAAACCGGGTTTTCAAAAGAAACCTACCTGTTTTGGTACGAAAGCATGTTGCTCATGCGCAAATTTGAAGAGAAAGCCGGGCAGCTTTATGGCCAGCAAAAAATCAAAGGTTTTTGTCACTTATATATCGGGCAGGAAGCCTGCGCGGCCGGTTCGGTATCAGCCCTCGAAAAAGGCGATAAATACATTACCGCTTACCGCGATCACGCCCACCCGTTAGCTTTGGGCACCAGCCCGAACGCCATCATGGCCGAATTGTACGGGAAAGCCACCGGTGTTTCTAAAGGAAAGGGCGGCTCTATGCACATGTTCGATAAAGAAGTGGGATTTGTAGGCGGCCATGGTATTGTAGGCGGGCAGGTTCCGCTGGGAGCCGGATTGGCCTTTGCCGAAAAATATAATAAAACCGGTAAACTCTGTATCTGTTACATGGGCGATGGCGCTGTACGCCAGGGGGCATTTCACGAAGCCCTGAACATGGCCATGTTATGGAAACTACCGGTGATTTTTGTGATCGAAAACAACGGTTATGCTATGGGTACTTCTGTTAAGCGTACTTCGAACGTAACCGAACTTTATACTTTAGGCGAAGCCTTCGATATGCCTTCTGAACCGGTTGACGGTATGGATGTTGAAGCGGTACACACCGCTGTTGCCCGTGCGGCCGAACGCGCCCGTTCCGGTGAAGGCCCTACCCTGTTAGAATTCAGGACTTACCGCTACAAAGGACACTCGATGAGCGATCCGCAAAAATACCGCTCAAAAGATGAGGTTGAAGAATACAAACAGCGCGATCCGGTAGAAGTGATCCGAAAAAAGGTTTTAGACAAAAAATTCGCCACCGAAAAAGAGATTGAGGCCATTGACGAAAAGGTAGCCCAACAGGTAGCCGAATCGGTAAAATTTGCCGAAGAATCACCTTTCCCGGAACCGGCAGAAGCCTTTACAGACATTTATCAAGAGCCTGACTATCCGTTAATTAATGATTAAGCCCGACAGGCAGGCTGCCTGTCTGCCGATACAGGCAGGTTTGTTTAAAATCCATTAATTATTAGTTTTGCGCCCCGTCCTGCCCCGCTACGTTATGGCGACCAGAACGGAACACTTTTATACACATCATGGCAAAGAAAAAAGAGAACAAAAACGAATTACTCGAAAACCCCGAAGCATTGGCAAAACGCTTAGGCAGCGCTGAAGACTGGGCAGAAAAAAACTCCAAACTTGTTTTTGGAATCGTAGGGGTAATCATATTAGCCGTTGGCGGATATTTCGGATTCAGCTATTATAAAAAATCGCAGGATACCGAAGCCCAGCCGCAGATGTTTCAGGCGGTGCATTACTTTGAAGCCGACAGTCTGAACTTAGCGTTGAACGGTGATGGTAACAACTTGGGTTTTTTAAACATCATTGAAGATTATAAATACAGCAATGCAGCAAACCTTGCACACTTTTATGCAGGCGTATGCTACCTGAAACAAGGCAACTACGATGCGGCCATTTTATACCTTGAAGATTTTAAAGCAAACGATTTACTGGTACAGCCGCGTGCGTACAGCCTGATAGGCGATGCCTACATGGAAAAAAAGGAATACGAGAGCGCTGCCAAATACTACGATAAGGCTGCCGCTTACGAGCCTAACAAGTTCTACTCGCCTGCATACTTAATGAAGGCCGCCTTAGCCTACGAAAAACTGAACAAAAACGACAAAGCCATTGCCGCATACTCGAAGATCATTACTGATTTTTGGGATTCGCAGGAATATCAGAATGCCGTAAAACTCAAAGCAAGATTAGAGGATAATTCGTAATTAAATTTTGACTCACAGCCCAAAAAGGGATCATGCTTCTGTATGATCCCTTTTTTATTTCTATTTTTATAGAGAAAATATCCGGTGTATGGACGAAATCAATTTAAAAAAAGAGCTTCACGAAGCCATTGAAAACGCTGACGACCGACTTCTAAATCTCATTTACGGAATGATCGTGGCCGACAAACATCGGGATGAAATACCCGAGTGGCATAAAGAAATCGTAATGGAACGGATAGAAGAATATGAGAAGAATCCATCGAACGTTATTACCTGGGAAGAGCTTCAGGCGAAAATAGAAAAACTGTAATGCGTTATTCGCTCGTTTTCTCACCGAAAGCCGAAGAGAATATTAAAGAGAGTATTCTTTTTTATAACAGTAAAAGAGAAAACTTAGGAACTGAATTTTATAACAACCTAAAAGAAAAGCTTCTTCTTATACAGCAAAACCCGTTGCATTATTCCGTACGTCTTGTGGGAATACGAGTTTCAAAAATTCCCCGGTATCCTTTTCTGGTATATTTTAAAGTGTATGAGAAGCAAGAGATTATTACCGTGGTTGCGGTATTGCACACCAGTCGTAATCCAAAAGAAATCAGAAAAAGAAAATAGTTATTGAAATGGCAGGAGTATTAAAATCGGGCAAGGTTAAGACCACCGTAAAACTAAGCACTAAAAAATTCGCCATTGTAGTGGCCGAATGGAACGAAGAAATTACCGAGGCTTTATACGAAGGCGCGTACAATTCATTGCTGGCACATGGTGTGAAAAAGCAAAACATCATCCGTAAAACCGTACCGGGCAGTTTTGAACTTACGCTGGGCGGGTTATGGATGGCCGAGAAAAAAGATATTGCCGCAGTGATTTGCCTGGGTTGCGTAATACAGGGCGATACCCCGCATTTCGATTACATCTGCCAGGCAGTAGCCAACGGTATTACCGAAGTGAACATCAAAACCAAAAAGCCGGTAATTTTTGGCGTTCTCACTACCCTTAACCAGCAACAGGCGATTGACCGTGCAGGCGGTAAATTCGGCAACAAAGGTGAAGAGGCTGCGATTACGGCCATTAAGATGTTGACGGTAATTTAAAGTAACAATGCAAATCAATTAACTAATAATGTTGAAGTATTTATTTATTATCATTTTATCCTTCCAAACAGTTTTTTCAAACGGACAAGAAATTCCTACTTTGTTTGAACAAAATAAAATTTCAAATGATGGAGTATTTGGTTTGACTATTTCTCCCGATTCCAAAATTGCGTTGTGGGTTTCCTCAAATGGCAAAAGGGATAGTCTTAAAATATTGGAATCAAGAAATATCGGAGGAATTTGGACAATGCCAACTGTTGCATCCTTCTCTACCAATAAAGGTGAATGGAAAGATATTGACCCTATGTTTTCTCCTGACGGGAAAACGGTTCTTTTCCAATCGAACAGAAATGCAAACGGAAGAGTAGACAGGAAGGATTTTGACATTTGGGCTGTACAACTTAGTGATACAGGGTGGACAAAACCATATAGACTTGATGGGGACATTAATAGTGAGTTATCGGAGTCGTATGCTTCCATGACAAAAAACGGAACCATTTTTTTTATGAAAGAGGATGATATCTATTATTCAAAATTGAAAGATGGTAAATATCAAACACCAATAAACATCGGATTACCAATCAATACCGATGAACGAGAATCAAACCCCTATATTTCACCTAATGGAAAATATATTGTATATTTTTCTTCAGACAAAAATGGTTTTGGTGAAGTTGACTTGTACATTTCTTTTAAACAAAAGGGCAAATGGACAACTCCGAAAAATTTAGGCAAAAAAATCAATTCAGCGGCTGCTGAATTTTGCCCATTTGTTCATAAAAAAGAAAAGCGACTGTACTTTTCCAGGCAAGAAAAAGTGGGAGACAAGTTCAGGGAAAATATCTACTATATAAATTTTGACGTTAAAGATTTCAAATAAAAACTACCACCAACATCGATTTGGCAATAAAGTAAAAGGGAATTTTAATTTGTTTGGTTTTGCGTCTAACGTATCTTAACATGCAGTAGTGTCTTACCTAAACCGCTAATGAAAAGCCCTGCCCTCACATTACTTTTTCTCGTGTGCGGATTCACGCTAACCGCACAACAAATTCAGGGCAAGGTTATCGATGCCCAAACTAAACAAGCGCTGGCTTTTGTAAACATTTCGGTTGAGGGTACCACCATCGGCACCTCTACCGACATCAACGGGCGTTTTACGTTAACGGTAACGGGTGATAAGCCCGTACGCATTAGTTATGTCGGATATAAAACACAATACATTTATCACACTACATATTCGAAGCAAACATATTTGGTTATTGAAATCGAAGAATCCGTAACCGAACTGGAGGATGTAATTATCCTATCGGGCGAAAATCCGGCACACGCCATCATTCGCAAAGCCACCGCTAACCGGCACATCAACAATCCCGAAAACCTCAATTCGTTTACCTATCGCTCATACAATAAACTGTATGCAACATTTGCCGATGCGGCTGTCGCGGACACCGTTAAACAACTCAGGTTTTTAGAGAACAGCCACCTGTTTGTAAGTGAAAGCGTATCCGAACGGAAATATATTCGTCCGGGACGCAATAAAGAAACAGTTATCGGTAATCGCATGTCGGGCGTTAAAGACCCGTTCTTCGCTATTCTCGCCTCCGATTTCCAGCCGTTTACATTTTATGAAGATTACATTACGTTGCTCGACAAAAAATACCGTAACCCCATCAGCCCGGGCAGCATTGGCAAGTACGATTATTTCCTGGCCGACACGCTTTTCCGTGGAAGCGATACCACCTACATTATACAGTTTGAACCTCTGCCTGGAAAAACTTTTGATGCCCTGCGCGGACAACTCCACATCAATACCAACGGGTATGCCATTGAAAACGCATTGGCACAACCCCATGATGAGCAAGCGTTGATAACCATTAGTGTACAACAGCAATACACTTACACGCACGGACACTGGTTCCCCAAACAATTAAACACAACCTTCTCATTAAAAGAATACAAAGTAGGCAACCGCAGCTTAGTGTATAAACATAGCAGCTACATTACTCAGCCCGAAATTGATGCAGCCATTCCCAAAAGAGAATTCGGATTGTTAACCACTGAATTTGCATACGGATCAAGCCGTCAACCGGAAACATTCTGGATGAATGAGCGTATTGATTCGTTAAGCCGAAAAGAAATCAACACGTTTAAACTTTACGATTCGCTGTCTGATCAATTAGCTTTTTTGAACACAACCATGAAAGGTCTTGAAGGCCTTACCGTTGGGAAATTCCGGGTAGGGAAATTCTATTTGCCGCTCGAACACCTGTTGCGGATAAATCAATACGAAGGGTTGCGCATTGGCATTGGTCTGCAAACCAGCGAGGCCATTTCAAAAATCTTTCAATGGGAAGTGTATGGTGCTTATGGGTTTAAAGACAAAGCCCTGAAATATGGCGGCAGTATGCAAATCAATACGTGGAAACGTAAAGATATGTACGTGAAATTCGGTTATAAACAAGATGTTGGCGAACCGGCCAATCCGTTGTTTATCAAATCACCCATTGCGTTATCGGGCGGACAGGCATTGCGCAACTGGATGACTTCACGCATGGACAGTATTGAACAGGTCAGTGCTTCATTAAATATCCGGCCGGTCAGGTTTACACAATTCGTGTTGTTTGCCAAACGTGATCGCTATAATCCTGCATACGCATACAGTTTTATTCCTGAAGATCAACCTGCCGAAAACGCCACACGCTTTACAATTACTGAGTTAGGTACACACCTGCGCATTGTGCCGCGCGAAAAATATACGCAGATCGGAAACTTTGCGGTTGTTACGGCAATATCGTACCCACAAATCAATCTATCTATATCGAAAGGTATAAAAGGTATTGCCGGAGGCGAGTATGCGTTTACTAAAGCATCGGCATCGCTCGATCATAAGTTTATGATTCGCGGCATCGGGCAAACTACATTTCATTTAACAGGCGGATGGCTGCAGGGCGATGCGCCATACCCGGTTTTGTTTAATGGCAAGGGGGCGAATTACAGTAATTCGTTGTTCAATAATGTAATGGTTGCCTTTCACTTTCAAACAATGGGCTTGTACGAATTCCTATCCGACCGGTATGCGTACTTGTTTATCAACCATAACTTCGGCCGGCTAACCGACACGAAGAGTAAAATATTCCGCCCCGAACTTTCTATTGTGCACAACATGGGTATCGGGTCGCTTAAAAATCCTGAGGCACATCAGGCATTAGTTTTCAGCACACTCGAAAAAGGTTTTTTTGAAAGTGGCCTCACACTCACCAATATTGTACGCTTCAACTATGTGAATATTTTTTATTTCGGCATAGGCGGGGGCGGGTTTTACCGCTATGGCTCGTATGCTTTCGATAAAGAATCAAAAAACATATCGGCCAAATTGTTGGTAACGGTTACTTTCTAAAAACAAAAAAGCTGTCCCTTTTCAGAAACAGCCTTTGTATAAAATCCATCAAGATTAACGGATTTAAGGATGAACAGGATTTTTACTGCCCGTAGCCTAAAAATGTTTTACCACTTCCTGTCCAAACTCGGAGCATTTTAATAATGTGGCGCCTTCCATCAACCGATGGAAATCGTAGGTAACACGTTTTGAAGCAATGGCTCCATTTAATCCTTTAACGATCAGGTCGGCCGCTTCCTGCCAGCCCATGTATTCGAGCATCATCACACCCGAAAGTATTACCGAGCCCGGATTTACTTTATCCTGACCAGCATATTTAGGAGCTGTACCGTGTGTTGCTTCAAAAATCGCAAAGCCTGTTTTGTAGTTGATGTTTCCGCCCGGTGCGATACCAATACCACCTACGATTGCAGCAAGCGCATCAGAGATGTAGTCACCGTTCAGGTTCAGGGTAGCCACTACCGAATACTCATCCGGGCGCAACAAAATCTGTTGCAGGAAAGCATCGGCAATAGAATCCTTAACAACAATCTTATGACCGTCTTTGTTGATCTCTAACCACGGGCCTCCATCAATTTCAACACCGCCATATTCGTTTTTCGCGAGGGCATATCCCCAGTCGCGGAAACCGCCTTCGGTAAATTTCATAATGTTACCCTTATGCACTAACGTAACACTTGGTTTCTTTTGTGCGATGGCATAATCAATCGCAGCACGCACCAAACGCTCGGTACCTTCTTTCGATACCGGTTTGATACCAATACCCGATGTTTCGGGGAAACGGATTTTCTTATACGCCTTCGGGAAGGTTTCTTCCAGGAACTTCAATATTTTTTTATTGTCGTCTGTTCCTGCCTGAAACTCGATACCGGCATATATGTCTTCGGTATTTTCGCGGAAGATTGTCATGTTGGTTTTGTGCGGCTCTTTTACCGGTGAGGGCACACCTTTAAACCATTGCACGGGGCGCACGCAGGCGTACAAATCCAAATCCTGACGAAGCGCCACGTTTAGCGAACGAATACCGCCACCCACGGGGGTAGTCAACGGGCCTTTAATGCCTACTAAATATTCTTTGAATGCAGCGAGTGTTTCATCGGGCATCCAGTTACCGGTTTGGTTAAATGCCTTTTCACCGGCCAATACCTCTTTCCAGTTGATTTTACGTTTACCACCGTAAGCCTTTTCTACGGCTTGATCGAACACGTATTTCGAGGCAGGCCAGATGTCAACGCCTGTACCATCGCCTTCGATAAAAGGAATTGTAGGATTGTCGGGAACTGTTAATTTACCGTTGCTGATGCTTATTTTCTGGTCGCTCATAAAGTATTTAGTTTATCCTGATTTCAGGGGCTCGAAATTAAAAAAATACTATCACAAAAGAATATTTTTTATGCCGTGGAACGTTCTTAGTCAAGCAATAAACACATGAAAACAGCCATTTTACTCAGTTTTTTAACCCTTGCCCTTACCGCTGCCACCGAAATAAAGCACACCGGCAACGTTTGTGTTTCCGCTGATGAACAGAAGCTTTACGACCTGATCGTGGCATACCGGAAAGAAAGAAAACTTCCGGCCATTCCGTTATCGGCCAAACTCACGCTGGTAGCGCAGTTACACGCCAAAGATCTTTCAGAGTATCACGATCCGTTTAACGAAAAATGCAATCTGCACAGTTGGTCGAAAAACGGCACGTGGACACCCTGTTGCTATACCGATGACCATGCCGAGGCGGCTTGTATGTGGAACAAGCCTCGCGAAATTGCCGAGTATGAAAGCATCGGGTATGAGATTTCGTTTTATTACAGCACCGGGGTTACACCTGAAAGCAGCTTAAAAGGATGGAAAGAAAGTGCCGGCCACAACCAGGTACTTATTAACGATGGCACGTGGAAAAAAATATCGTGGAACGCCATTGGTATCGGCATCTATAAAGATTACAGCGTGGTGTGGTTTGGCGATTTGGAAGATGAAAAGGCTGTTATTTGTAAGTGATCATTAACAATGTATCTTTGATAAACAGATCTCTATGAAAAAATTCAAATATATATCCTCTAACAGAGAGATTCTTGGCGGGAAGCCCGTAGTTGCGGGTACCAGAATAAGTGTTGACCTGATTCTGGAGTGGATTGCATCCGGGAGTTCCATTGAAGAAATAGTAGAAACCTATCCGGCCTTATCCGTTGAAGCCGTCAGAGAAGCTGTTCTTTACGCTACGGAATACCTGAAAAATGAAATCCTGATTGAAGTGAACACATGAGGTTATCTTCCTGTAAACTTCTGGCAGATGAAAATATCCCACAGGGATTGTGTGCATATTTGAATGGGGTGGGTATTGAAACCGTAAGCCTTAATGAAGTGGGGGTTTTAGGAAAACCTGACTCAGATATTCTGAGGGTCGCATTTTCAACAGGTAGCGTTGTAATCACTCAGGATGCAGACTTTGGGAAAATTGTATTTACTACAAAATCCGATTTTATCGGTATTATATACCTGAGGCCGGGGCATATTGCAACAGAATTTCACACAAAAACCATTCATGCGATTTTATCAGAACAACTTGAATTAACACCTCCTTTTATACTTGTTGCAGAGAATACTGGCGAAAAGATTAAAATTCGGTTACGCAATTCAATGAAGGTTTAATATCGCTCTTTTTCGTTGGGAAAATCTTTTGCCTTTACATCGTTCACATAATGGCTTACAGCCGAAGTAATGCTGGCGTGCAGGTCGGCATAGTGACGTAAGAAACGCGGTTTAAAATCTTTGTTGATACCGAGCATATCCTGCATAACCAATACCTGACCATCGGTATCAGACCCCGCGCCAATGCCTATGGTTGGGATGTATAATTCTGTTGAAACTTTTTTAGCCAATTCGGCCGGTATTTTTTCAAGCACAATAGCAAAGCATCCGCATTGTTGTAAAAGCCTTGCATCGTCCAGCAATTTATTGGCTTCGGCTTCTTCTTTTGCACGCACGGTATAGGTTCCAAATTTATAGATCGACTGCGGGGTAAGTCCTAAATGCCCCATTACCGGAATACCGGCACTTAAAATACGCTCGATAGATTCTTTAATTTCACTTCCGCCCTCAAGCTTTACCGCGTGTGCGCCCGATTCTTTCATAATACGGATAGCAGAGCGCAACGCTTCGCTGGAATTACCCTGATATGTACCAAACGGAAGATCAACCACTACTAAGGCTCGCCCAACAGCCCGCACCACACCCGATGCATGGTAAATCATTTGGTCGAGCGTAATAGGTAATGTAGTAGTATGCCCGGCCATCACGTTCGAAGCCGAATCGCCCACCAATATCACATCTATACCTGCACCATCAATAATGCGCGCCATGCTGTAATCGTATGCCGTAAGCATCGCGATTTTTTCATGGCGGTTTTTCATCTCCTGAAGCTGGTGGGTCGTGATCTTCTTTTCGTTTTGAGAACGGTGAACGGACATTCAATTTTTGATTTACGAAGTACGATTTAAGATTTATTTCAGATACACGGCAGCGTCTTTACCCAGCACAACCATCACGTGATCCTTAATTGTTGTTGATAATTCATAACCGGTATATTGCGGATAAACCGGGAACAAGGTATGGCTTCGGTTCACCAATACGGCTGTTTCGATTTTTTTTACCTCGGTATCCAAGAAAGGTTTTAACCCGTACGCCAATGTGCGTCCGGTATTCAGCACATCGTCCACCAAAATGATGCACTTCTTTTTAACAGCTTTTATATCGCAGTCAAGCGACACTTCGCCTTGCTGCGGTGCAAATTTATCGAGCGATACTTTTACAAGAATTACTTCAATACCGGCTACGGCTTCAACCTCTTTCGAAAGTTGTTTGGCCAACACATAACCCTGCCCGTCAATACCCGCAATTACAAGACTCTTTTCTTTAAAGTTGTTTTCATAAATCTCAAATGCCATCCTGCGAATTTTCTGTTTCACTTGCGCGGCATCAAGAATAAGATTTTTATCGGCTACCATTATAGGACTTAGGTGTTAGGGCTCGGGTGTTAGTGGTTAGGTGTGAGTTAAGCGTTTGGGAGCGGATATACTTTACTGTCCTTAAAGGTTGAAAGGATTACCATGGATTGCAAACCATCAACTACATCAATGTTCGAAACTTTTTCGAGCATGAGCTGTTGGTACGCTGCAATGTCGGCACACACAATGCGCAAAATAAAATCACCGGCACCGGTAATATGATGGCACTCTACAATCTCGTCAATCTTGCGGATGGCATTTACAAATTTTTCGATGTTCTCTTTATTGTGCCCCTTTAACGAAGCCATAACAAACGTACTCACTGTTAGCCCTACCATGGCGCCATCCACCACGGCATGATAGCTTTTGATTACACCGGCAGCCTCTAACTTGTTTACACGCTCTAAGGTTGGCGCGGCTGACAGGCCAATTTCTTTTGCCAACTGGGCGTTGGTAATGTTTGAGTTCTTCTGAAGCAACTCCAGAATTTTACGATCAGTCGCATCAAGCTTAAATGTTTTCATATATGCACAATAGTTTTTACCAAATAATATTTGGTAAAAATAGAAAAAAGCATGGATAAAATTTACTCCCCAAAAATTTATTGTGCCACCATCAGACGGTAGCTTTTTACTGCGCCCAAGTACCTGATGGTGAGGATGTAAATGCCCTTGGGGTGATTGCTCAGATCTAAGGCAAAACGATTAATCCCTTCATCCGATACAATCTCGTACCGCTGTACTTCGTGCCCCACAGCATCGGCAACAGACAACACCGTCCGAACGCCTAACGAAGTTTTCCATTCGACTGAAAAATTACCGCTACCGGGATTCGGATAAGGCGCACGCACCACAGCGGGCTCAAACACTTCAATCAGTTGCTCTGTTATGTGGAAACACCCGTTGCCATCCGTGGCTGTTAGTGTTGGCCTGTACATACCGGGTTGGCTATACACAAACGATGGCGAGTTTTGTGTGCTGGTTGTATTGGCCAGATCGTTAAATGCCCAGGCATATATACCGGCATTTAACGATGTGTTTACAAAATGAGCCTGAAAGGGCGCTTCGCCCGTATGAGGTGTTGCCGTAAACGCGGCAACCGGGCCTTCCAGGATAGGGACTGGTTTCGTTGTTGTAAACACACATCCCGATTGTGTGGTAGCTTGTAAAGCAACACTCACATTACCCGTAGCGCTAAACGAGGTTAATGCCGGGTTATCGTTCGATGTATTGCCATTGCCAAAATTCCACAGTACACCTGTAACCGGGTCGGTAGTGTCGTTCGTGATGTTGGTGAAGACAGTTTCCTGATCCCGGCAGGGCTTAGCCACTGTAAAGTCAACAGTAAGTTTGGCCGGGATATATACCGTACGTGTTGTTGTGCCCATGCAGTTGTTGTTACCGGTTACAGATAAGGTAACATCGTAATGGCCGGGATTCACAAAAGTATGTTGTGGATTTTCGGTTGTATAAAAAACACTACCGATTTGCCATGCCCAGGCTTTGTTGCTCCCGCCTGAATCCATGAACGAAACCGGTTGATCTTCACATAATGCGCTGTTCGTAAAATTTGCAACCGGGGCTTGCAAAATGGTTATGGTTTTCGTTAACGTAGTTGTGCACAAAAAATTTGTTGTTGCCGTAAGCGATACCGGGTACTCACCAGCATTTGTATAGGTATGCTGCGGATTTTTTAAGGGTGATGTGTTTTGCGCACTACCTGCATCGCCAAAATCCCAGCTCCAAAAATCAATATTACTATCGGTAGGATTGGGTGTTGTATTATTAAAAAGCGTTGGCGTGCCACTACACGAAAAGGGCGGAGCAAGCACGGCAAAGTCTAACTGGGGCTTAGAATAAATAACAACTGTTTTTTCAGCCGTATTGTTACAACCGGCTGCGTTGGAGGCGGTGAGGGTAACAGTATATTCACCGGCAGATTCGTACGCATATTCAGTATTGGTTTCGGTTGATGTGCCCCCATCACCAAATACCCAGACAAAACCCGTTGTTGCACCTAAGCTCTCGTTAGTAAACAACACATTGTCATCCTGACAATGACCCGAAGCGATAAATGAAACTACGGGGCCTTCCGCGCCAATGTTAACTAATTGCGTTTGTTCAGACTGGCATCCGGGGATAGAAGCTTTAAGCGTTACCGGATAGGATTGCTGATCTGTAAATACATACCGAAGATCTTGTTCATCTGATACCGCTACACTGCTTACCTCCCACGTCCACGTTACCGCAAAGTCGGGATCGGTAACCGATGCATTCGCAAACGTGTACTGCTGATTTGTACAATACAAAGATTCTGACGAAGCATAAAAACCCGGTACAGGCTTACTGTAAATTCGGATATTTTTTTTAACAAGGTTCGCGCATCCATTTTCGGAAGTTACCTGCAAAAGTGTTTCATATTCACCCTTAGCAGCAAAATTGTGTGCCGGGTTTTCACCGATGGCTGTGCTTTCGTCACCAAAATCCCAATGATAGTCTGTTATCGGCATTTGTGAAACAGACGTAAAATAAACAGGGGAATTTTCACAAACATTGGTATGCGAGAAATCAATATCAGGAGCTTCGTTGCCTGTTATCGTTATGTTGTGTTTTGTGTAGGTGTTGTTTATGCTGACATCGGTCTTCTTTAAAACGACTGAGTAGGTTCCCGGTTCAGTGTAACGATTATGGAGCTTACCGGATGATGAATGGTCTATCGGATTAACAGCACTGCAATTGTTTGGGAAATCAACACGTACCAGGTTTTGGGTCGATAAATTAAACGTAAATGCATACCAGTTCGATTGATGTGAAACAACATCTAATGCATAACCCCCACCGGTGAGTTGTGGAAACAATAGTTTTTCTGTAACAGCATTTGTGTTGGATATGGATGCTCCAAAGTTAATCCTGTAAATGCCTGCATTTGCCTCCTCCGTTCTTGCATTCTGAATAAATGCATAGTACACAGCATTTTCATTTCTGATTTCTATGTTCACCGGCTGATTCAGCAACCCTCCGGTATTGAGCACCGATGAAGAAGGCGCATTCAGTAATGAGCTGCCAAAATTTAACCGGTAAACAGCATTGGTATTGGCTGATATAACAAACCCGAACCACACGTCACACTCTTTAACAAAATCCATCCCGCGTATTACGTTGGCACCTGATACCGTAAACTCACTTAACGAGGGAGCATTTGTAATTGTACTTCCAAAGTCAAGTCGCACTACTTTTGATGTGGCTGCATTCGTACCCACTGAAACAAAACCGATTACACCGGATCCGTCTTGTTTAATGCTGACAGCGTTTGGCGAAGCACTGCTAAAAGCTGCTGGTGTGGCAAGCGCTGTTCCTGCAGGCGGTTGAGAAAGTCCATTAAAAAAAGAATATCGGATAATATTACTTGCACCACCGTTAGCAACCAGTATATGCCACACGCCATTTTCATTAAACATATCGAATGAAAAAGCTGATGACAATAATGAATTAACATTCCCCAGGTTTACCAATGCAGGTACTGAGGCAGGATCATTCCTGAAATCAAGACGCATTAAGATATTGGCGGTAGCGCTGATGGAAAAGCCATACCATAAACCGTTTTCCTGAATGATGCGTAAAGAGCGCGCCCGAAAAAAATTGGTGTTGGTCAACACATTGCTGCCTGCGGGAGTTGCCTGCAAATCACCTGCGCAAAAATCCCATTCAAAGGTAAAGTCTTCCTGTTGGTTTGTTGTATTGACTAATTCAATGGTTTCGTTTAAACAGGCTTCTGCTTTAACAGTAAATGCCGGATTTATACACTGAGCGAACAGGAAATGATTGCCCGACAGCACAAAAAATAATAGCACAGCAGTCCGGGTCACGATGTCTGAATTTTGTTTAGAGCGTTAATATTGTGTTTTATAATTCTGTAACCTTGCAAATTTCGCAATATGCTGCGAAACTATTCATATATCCTGGTTGGCCGAACTTATTTTTTATACAATGCCTGTAACTTAAATGCCTGCTGCTGAAGATCAAACTCTGCCCGCACGCGCTTTTTTCCGTTTTCTGAAAGCCGCCTGCGTTTTTCTGTATGGCTTGCCAGATCCAGCATGGCCGCTGCCATACCGGAATAATCATTAACAGGTACCAGCATACCGCTCACGTTATGCTCGATTATTTCCGAGGGCCCACCCGATGCCGTGGCGATACACGGAATTCCGTAATGCAGCGCCTCTAAACAAGTCATGGAAAAGGATTCGGATTCGGAGAAATTCAAAAAAACATCAGCGCTTTTCATAACCTGTTCAGTATTATCAGAAAAGTTTTCGAAGAGCACCACATCTGTTAACCCCAATTCAACCGAACGCTGCATCAGCAGGTTTTTATACGCAACATTCTTTCGCAGCCCCATATCGCCACCAACCATTTTGAGTCTTGCCCTGTTGTTTTCGGCATACACTTTTGCGAATGCTTCAAGCGCCTTATCATGCCCTTTACCTGTTACATAGTTCGCCATGTAGAGAAATTGTATTTCGGTACTGTCATCAATTTCCTTTGCCGGAAGTTTCTCAACAGCCGGCATCGCATCATAAATAATATGAATATTTTCGCGCTTTGGCCAATGGTTTGCAACTGCCCCTGACACACAAACTATTTCATCGGCATACCGGACAATCAATCGCTGCCATATTTTATAAACTTTTTGCACATAAGAGCCCGGCAGTAAACGTATGTGGTAAATGAGCTTAACATCGGGCTTAACTATTTTAACCAGCACGCCACACATATTGTATATATCGTTGACATGAAGAACCGGGTCTTTTACATTTTTTAACAATCTTATTATTTTAAAGGTGTTGATCAGTAATACGGGTAAATACCAAATTATCGTATAGTTTTTTCGCAGCTCCAGAAAAGACATGGGTATCCGCCTAAAATCCGTGCGCATCGGAATTTTCTTCGCAGCCTCCGGCAGCTCCACAAATGAAAACTCAAAGTCTTTGCTCAGAATTTCTGCAAACGATTCTATAGATTTTCTGGCACCGGTTAACGCCACAGAATTCTCTAAAATAAAAATGTGCTTCATGGCGTATATCTATAATCGCTTTAACAAGTTATGCCATTTTTGAAAAAAGAACTCCTCGTCCAGCATACGGGCGCGAATTACAACTTTTTGCCTGTACGTGTGCAGTAATGTATCGTTCTTCACTGTTTGATCGAGTGTTTGCGACCATAACGATTTAGCTGTTGAAAATTTATCCTGCTGCTCATTTAACAGCGGCATTAAAATACCGTACTCGGCAAACTCTGCATTGTGCAACGTTGCCTTACCGGAAACCTCTGTACTTAAAATTTCGCGTACACCGGTCGGGCAATCAGTAGTCATCACCGGCAAGCCGCATGCCAGTGCCTCACAAACAATAAGCGGATAACCTTCAAAGTCACTTGTTAGTACAAAAAGTGAAGCCTTCCCCATGAAAGCAAACGGGTTATCCTGAAACCCCGCAAAATAAATACTTGTTTCTGCATCGGGCTGTATTGGCCTGTCGGAGGAATAATACTTTAATCCATACGTTTCACAGCGCTGCATCATATCTTCCCTAAGCGGGCCATCGCCAATAATTAATAAATTAAAGCTACCTGTACGCAGGGATTTTTCGACAACATCCAGCAACGCAAGCGGATTTTTTTGCGCAACCAGACGACCACAAAAAACAACAACTTTCCGGTTAAACGCCTGCTGAAAAACGGATGGTATCGGTTGTGCCGATTTTTCTGCTATATCCTTATAATTAATGCCGTTGGGAATTACAATCAATCGCTTTGGATTGATGGTAAATTGCTGAATGAGTTCGTTACGGATGCCTTCGCTTACGCAAACAATTTTACCGGACAGGTTGTAAAGAAGCGGAGTGAATATCTTGTTTTCAATGAATTTAATAAGCCCTCTCCGGTTGGCATCAAATGCTGTTTTCGAACCGTGAACGCAACATATTTTTTTTCCGAACCCGACTGAAAATGCATTTACGAAATTAGCGCCTTCCAGATGGCTTATCGTAACCAACGGCTTATATCTGATTCGAAGCACAGACAGCCTGACACACCGTTGAATAAACCGATAAGCTTTTACAATAATATTTGACCCACCTTCTACCGAAAGGCACACCTTATTTCCGGCCGATGGATACACTACAGGAAAATTATTATCAAACGATATTTCAATTACCTGATAGTGTTTGGCAAAGTAATTACTAAGCTGGGCAAAAACACGCTGCGCCCCGCCATGTCCGTAATGCGGTATTATCATCAGTATGGTTGCGTGTTTATTGTTGCTCATACCAGGTTTTTAATTACGGCATAAAACTCTCTTCGCAATAAAATTTTCCTGCTGAAAGAAACAGACATAAAAAGCGTTTTTAGCGCTTTTTTCCGGTTACCCCGAATGGCAAACAACAATGCCCCAAACCTGTACCTGTCGGCAATAAACTCTTTCGCAAGGCTCTTATAATGTGCAAGGAAAAGATCATCAACCAAAATGTGTGTTGAAAAATCCTGAAGGCCAGCCTCATATTTATCGGGGTCAATGGTGGTTAAACTTCGCGTTGCATGTTCTGTAATAACAGTTGTTACTACGTTAACAATCTTCAATCGAACCCGTGCGTGAAGCTGAAGCCACAACAAATGATCTTCGCCTACAAGATAGTTGCTGCTTTTAATGAACAGAACAGTATTAATTAAAGCCCTTTCAACCACGATACTGTTTGCGCTTAACACATTCTCATAAATCAGCAACGGCTCTATGTTTACAGGAAGCGAATCGCATACCCGTACAACATCGCCTGCGGCAGCCTGCATTACTTTATATCCTAAATGAAAAAAGGTTGCTTTTGATTCGTTTATCGTTTTTTTAGCAACAGATAAATGATTTTCGAGGTAGTAATCATCAGAGTCTAAAAAACAGATGTACCTGCCACGCGCCATTTCAATGCCATAGTTCCGCGCAAAATTCCGTTCCTGATTTTCTTTATAATAGTAGTGTATCCGGGGGTCAGAATATGCCTGAACAACATCCCGCGTATTATCTGTGCTGCCGTCATCAACAATAATCAGTTCGAAGTCGGGCTCAGCTTGAATCAGTACAGAATTGATGCTTCTTGCAAGAAACGAAGCACGGTTATACGTTGGAAGTATTATGCTGAAATAAGGAACTTCACTCATAAACGGTGTTGATGGCTTCCACCATTGCCTCTGCCCTGATCTTATTCATTTCCACATCTGATGCAACAGCCTGCCGACAAGCCTCCAAATTAAAAAAAATAAAATCAAGAGTTTGCAAAAGAGCATCCGTCATACAGATTTCATAAGTATTTGCCGAAGCAGGGAACATGCGGGAAACCTGCACTAATTTTTGCGAGTGCGGTATTATCACCGGAATCACACCCAGGCACGCCCCCAGAATAGCCCCGTGTGCGCGAGCTGTAATAACAACCTGGTTTTGGGCAAGTTTTTCAAAAAAATCGTCTGGTTTCATTTCTGACGGCTGCCACGAAACAAGCGAACGATCGTGAAATTTACTTCTGTATAACTTGTCCTTTACATCATCCAATGAAAAGTATGTGATTTCATAACCAGCTGATGCCACACGCGCCTCTATGGCGTGAATTTCTTCCATAGTTCTTTCAGCATCTTTTTCGAAATCGAGTAAAATGATGGCAATTTTTTTTGAAACCCGTTCAGGGTATTTTATACCATTCGGCACCCAGTTGGTATGCAGAAAAGCCAGATCGGCATACACTCCGGTAACGCCCCTGTACTTATAGTGTTTCAGGAGTGTCTTACTTTCCTCATCACGCACCATTAGCTGTGTGTACGACCCCATATCACTAAACTGGCGGAACAATTCAGGGAATGATTTTTTATATTCGCCAATACCGATGCCCCAGCCTACACGTTTAGTAAACCGGATCCTCCTTTGTTTACCGGTAAGGTTTCTCAGTGCTGTATCGATCCGGTTTATGGTGTTTGTACCAAAAAATCTTACAAAAAAATTAAGCATGCGATGATACCATCGTCCTGTTGTATGACCGAAGTAGATACCCCCGCCACCATCTACCAATAAGTCATAGTTTTCGTGGTATGTCCAATCGATCAGCCGTGGCTGTTCTCCGATAATATGATGAATATAGGTATTGTAATCGGGCTGTTTTTCAAATCCATCTAAGTGTCTTGTATAGTTAGAAAACACATCGAGTGTTGCATCTGGGAATTTCTTTTTAAGGTTTTTATATGATACCAACATGAGAATATCGTCTCCCAGGTTTCCAAAACCATAGTATCCTTTTAAAAGTATTTTCATTCTTCAGCCAAATCATTACTCTCTAACAAATCAGAAATGAGTTTCTTGCTTTGGTGAATAAAATAAGAGGACGAGATAACATAAATTTTATTTTGATTTTCGGCCATACGTTTAACCCACTTTGTAACAGCAATTAAATCAAGGTATTGATTGTAGTACTCCAACACATTCAATCTCATCCTTGCGACTGAACTCGCATCCATTACAAGAACTTCATTTACCTTCGTTACTAAATCATCTTTCCCGGAAAAGGTAATACAGTTTTTACCATGCTCCAGAGCTGGATTTAGGAATTCAGGATGCTCTATGATCGGTATTACTCCTACACTCATAGATTCAATTAAATTATGGCACATTGGCTGAATAAACCCTGGGCAGGCCAGAAAAAATTCACTTCTTGAGAGAGTCGGTAGCCATGTTTCATTTTCAGTTCTTCCGCTTAACCTTTTTTGCATTAGTGACTGTCCATACCACTCTAATATTACCAATTTATCACTGAGATTTTTGTCTAAAGTCGAAGAAAAATCATTGACAATAATACATGAATCAGTAAGTCTTTCTTTCAAAGTTTTGATAATACTAACCCTGCTTAACTTATTAAAATAATTTTCAAAAATTTCATGGTTATATTGATTTATATCCGTGTTTCCGGAAAAAAAAATTCTGATATGTCGTCTTTGGTTGTGAAGTCTATCCGGCACAAGATAATGTTGTTCGTAATACAACCGGGGGATCATAGAAAACGGAAGGAATTGCATAGGATTCTTTTTCGCATGATCACTCAACACATCAATACTTATAATTGAAGATGAGTTATACTTTGAAGTATTTATATCCCGGTCAGTCAAATAAAGTACATTATTAGATTCAGGTAGTCCACCTAAATACAAAAAGGGAAGCCTCGCAATATACTTTCCATATTCATGCAGGTTCGAAATAAATGAGAATCGATGTTTTACAAATACTCTATACCCAGCTGAATGAAAAGCATATATTAAGTATGCCGCCACACGTTCGAGCATGTAATTTGTCAAGTCAAAATATACTACGGGTCTATTCTCATCTCTTTTTCTTTTTGAGAAATGATATATACTACGAAACTTAATGTAGTTTATGACCAATTTTAATAAAAGTTTTGCCTTCATCAACTAATAAGCTGGTTTATGGGGTAATCAAAGACTAATATGAGGGTTAGTTTCGTATACCAAAATCATAGTTTGATGCAGCCCCTTCAAATATTATTCTTGATCTGTCAATTAAATACCGTTTATCAGTAAAAACATGAACATTACATCCTGAGAGTTTAGGAAAGACATTCTGAAATTCTCCCAGAAGATGTTCATAGCCTTTCTTTGAATAAATCAAGTTAATCCCACCAAACATTGATGCAAGTGTTGCCGTTCCACCATGGGTAGAAATAAATTTTCTACAATTAGCATAAACAAGGAGTTGCAAATGATTGTAGCTGTTTACTAGAGGAAGACTTGACTCTAAATCAGAAAGAATGATAACATTTGGGTGATTCCTCCGTAACCATTCATCGTCATTTAACTCTAAAACTATTGATTTATCATTTGATATTCTTGAAACCGGGGGTCGATTATAGATAATCTGATAATAACGTCCCAGTTGCGAGATAATTTGGTCTAAATCATCTAAGTCAAAAAAACTAATTGGGGCATGTCCCCACTCAGTATTATATCGATTCGCAATAATGAGTGGTTCTTTTTCAAATTTAAAGAGGTCATTTTTATAAAATTCTATAAATGGCACTTTTAACCATTTATACATCACAAGCTTTGAATCATGTGGGGCATTGGGAATCTCTAAGTTTTCATTACCAGTGGGAGACCTGACAATTGAATTGTCCTCTTCGTGGTATTTCGAAAAAAAATACAGGTCTTTTGTATACTCCGAAGATATAGTTTTCAATAGGGTGCCATTTCTATAGTGCCAATATGCAAATGGTATTGCATGCAACAATTCCTGTTGAAACTCACCATTAAACCTAACAACTTTATAAGGTTTTCTAATTATATGATCTTTTACAAAATATTTGAGCTGCCTAAAAACTCCTAAATATCGTAACCTGACAAACCAACGCTGTGCAGATGGCGATAGTGGGTGAGTTACAAGTATCAACAGGCTCAGCAATTTTGATGTAACCACCTTCAATAAATTAACCATGTATTATATCTTTTCAAGTACACCTAAGGTGCAATTCTTTTCTATCGTATCAAACGAGTAAATTTTAACGAAATAGATTTTTCAGTTTATAAATCAATGCGTTAAAAAAAATAGAAGAACTAATACGAAGCCCTTGTTTACCCTCTAAAAGGCTACTTACATAACTATCATCGTCCCTTATTCTTTTTGCCATCTGTTCTGGGTGAACCAAAGACAGTATGGTTGAAGTATCATTTTTTTGTTTATTGATTAGAAATATATTCTGTTTATACCATCTCTCAATTTTTTCATTTTTCCATATCAAAGGGCGTATCGCATCGTGAAAATAAAATCCATGCTCCAAAAATTTTTCCTGCCAATATTCCGGCCATTGTTCATTCAAATGGTTTTGCCCACCCTGCCCGGGAATAGCTGCCGAAAACACTATTGTATCTCCGTGTTTACATAATGAACTCACCAATACATCTGCGCTATGTTCTGGCAAATGTTCTGCTACTTCAAGGCAAAGCACTATATCAAATTTTCGTTGAAGATCAAAGGGATTTCTTAAATCAACTTCTTTAAAATGCGAATGATTAATAACCAGTTTTTCTTTATCAACATACGTACCATCCAATCCCAACACATCGGTTACTCTATAATTTTCATTGAACACTTTTAACCATGTGCCGGTGCCGCAGCCTACATCTAACACACTATTGCACAAAGTCAAGTTCAGAATAAGGGGAACAACAACCTCTGCTGCTCGTGTGTTATGCACTTTTTCTGAATGGACATATAAAATTTCTTCCATAACTAATTCGTGTTGAATTCCCAACTTACTTCGGGGACTACCACACCCACCATAGATGTATTCATTTGTTTTTTGCGGTTTGCCATATTTTTGACGTTAACAGACAGGCAATTTTCTTCGTGAAAAAAGTTCCCATAACCATAACCTGCCCATAATGAAAAATGATAAACTCCGTCATTCAGTTTCGGAGCACTTAATTTTAATATAATCTTCCCCTTACTGGGAATTATCTCTGGTAAGTTTTGTTCTGCCAATATTGGATTAGAGCCACAAATTTTATTACCGTACTGATCGCTCATAACAAACCCCATATGAATAGGTTTTGTGTCAGAAGAACTATATGATACTTCCAGTACCAACATCGAGTCGGCTTGTTTTATCAATGCTGATCGAATAATCGTGTGATTAAAATCCACTTTATCTCCATCTTCTTCTGACAATAAATGTCTGGCGATAGCCTCTTTGGTTGGTCCTATAAAATTTATTTTGCCCCAATCAAGTAAAATGGATGAATCACATAACTGACTTACCGCCCCCATATTATGGCTCACAAACAAAATCGTTCTTCCGCTTTTGCTCACATCCTCCATTTTGCCCATGCATTTCTTCTGAAACTCAGCATCGCCTACGGCCAGCACTTCGTCAATGATTAAAATCTCGGGTTCCAGAAATGCTGCTACAGCAAAGGCTAACCGCAGTTGCATACCGCTGGAGTAGTGTTTTAACGGAGTATCTAAAAATTTTTCTACGCCACTAAAGTCAACAATCTCATCAAACTTAGCTTCGATTTCTTTGCGCTTCATACCCAACAATGAGCCGTTAAAAAAAATATTTTCGCGCCCTGTCAGTTCCGGGTGAAAGCCCGTGCCCACTTCAAGCAGGCTGGCAATACGGCCACGACTGATAATTTTACCCTTCGTAGGCGGAGTAATCTTCGATAGCACTTTGAGTAGGGTTGACTTACCAGCGCCATTGCGCCCGATAATACCAATTGATTCGCCCGGATTTACAGTAAAGGATACATCATTCAATGCCCAGAAATCTTCGGTATTGTTTTTTTCAAACCTCAATGCATTAACCATACGCTCGCGCAAACTCAGATAGCCTCCTGTTTGGTGGCTAATGCGAAACCGCTTGGATATATGTTGTATTTCGAGGATGGGTAGCATAATCAGGCAAAGTCAGCAAAAAAATCTTCGGTTTTTCTAAAATAAACAACACCGATTATTAAGAGCAACGCATTGGTGCTTAAACTAATCGCCAGAAACAACGGGTTGACTATTGCCCCGGTTATGGGCAACCGAAAAAGTTCAACGGCTGCGTACATGGGTGAAGCTACCAGCACATATTGAAGTAGCGGATATTTGAGCATGGATAAGGGGTAAATAACGGGTATCAGAAAAAAAAGTATCTGCACCAGAAATGGAATTACATACCTGAAATCGCGGTACTTCACATTCAGGGCGGCCAGCCAACAACCTAACCCGAGGGTGGCAAATACCGAGGCAAGAATGGCTAAGGGCCAGTACACAAGCGCCATAACCGATACGGGCTGCCAAAAATAAAGCAAGACCCCGGCAAACACCACCAGCGCCATCAAAAAATCAAAAACTGCAACCAGTATAGCAGAAACCGGAATGATAAGTCTGGGGAAATAGATTTTCTTAATAATGGAGGCATTGGTAACCATGCTGTTGGCTGCGCTGGTAAGCCCGGTCGAAAAGATATTCCAAATAATCAGCCCTGAAAAAACATAAACCGGATAGGGTAAATTTTGAGAAGGAATGTTTAACGCCCGTCCAAAAAAAAGCGTAAAAATCAACATCATCAACAAGGGCTGAAGCACTGCCCATAAAAAGCCTAAAACGGTCTGTTTATACTTGATTTTTACATCGCGCCAGGTAAAAAAATAAAATAACTCCTGGTAGCGCCATAGTTCTTTCCAATTAAAAAGCCCGCTGCGGGAGGAGTCAATTACATCTTCGTATGTTTCTGGCATCATTTCAAGTATTGAAAAAACAACAGGCGGTGTTGTGTGTTTTGTGCAAAGTTATTGAAAATACCGATTATCGTTCAGTAGTCCACTCAACCAACCTGGCAACAACCCCTGATCTAACAGCAGACGGGGGTGTACATCCTAAGTTTCATCCTACTGTTTTCATATGAACATTATTTTGAAATCCTTGTAAAACAGCGAACGGTGTTCTTTTTTTGGAAACTACTACGCGGTTATCCAATCTAAATAATTATTCGGGCTGATCGCTTCAAAAGTAGCCTCGGGATATGCGTTTGCCCATGCTTTGGGTACTTTGGTCTTTTTGCACTCATTCCACTTAAATTCATAAGCCTGTAAATTCCCGTTGTGCTCTTCTACCCAATCTAATTCCTGCTGGTCGTACGTGCGCCAAAAGTAGTTAGTTGCCATGACACCTGTATAGCTTTGGTATTTGATGCGCTCACCGGCCAGGTAATTTTCCCAAAGTTCGCCAGTATCGTTACGCAAAGCCAGCGGGTTAAAATTACGAATAAGAGCATTGCGGATGCCGTTGTCGTAAAAATACCACCGCTTGTTTTTACTCACTTCTTTGCGCAGGTTACGGCTATACGCCCCAATGGGGTAAATCACAAAAACTTTGGTAAGCAAATCAAGGTATTGCTCAATGGTGTTGCGCGAAATGCCGCTCAGGTTGTTGGCCAGTTCATGTGTGCTTACTTCTTTGCCCAACTGGTACGCCAACAGTCGCAACAAATCATGTATTTTATTGGCTTTGCGTATGCCTTCGTAGGTCAAAATATCTTTCAGCAAATAACTATCCACTAACTCGGTAAGGTAATCCTGCTTTTTTTTCAGCTCAGGCAAATGCCACAACTCCGGGTAGGCGCCATATACTAAGCGCTCCTCCAGATTGGCCTTGGTTTGCAAAGCGTTTTCGTACCGTTGCAATTCTAATTGCGCCAACGGGAACAAATGCAAGGTGTGTTTTCTGCCTACTAATGGCTCGCCCAACTTGTTGGATAAATCAAAAACAGACGAGCCTGTAGCCACTACACGCAAACCGGGCAATTCGTCCACCATCAGTTTCAATTTTTTGCCAATGTTTGGCACATACTGGGCTTCGTCTATCACCAGCAAGGTTTTGCCCGACAATATTCTTTTATAGTTGGCTATAGATTGGCTTTCTAATAACTGAACCGTGTCGTTGTCTTCACCGTTCAGCAACAAAACTTCCTGCTGTGGAAATGACGTTAAAAAATCGTTGATGAGAACTGTTTTGCCCACACGCCTGGCACCATAAACAATAAGCACTTTATTGGGCTGGAGGTTGCCCTTCAACAAACTCAACACATATCGTTTAACCTGCTCCAACAGTCTGTTTATTTACTAATGACCAAATTTACATAAAATTTGTCAACACAATGACCAAATTTACATAAAATTTGTCAAAATAGACTACTCTATATAATCCTTTAAAAATTCATAGAATACAAAATCCTTAAAATTACCCCGGCAACAACCGCTGATCTAACAACAGCGGGCGCACATCCTTAATTTTGATGTGTTGGAAATCTTCATGCAACGGGTTAAGCAGGTAATTAAACTCCATCGGCACAATGGCGCTCGGTACACGCAGGCATAACGTCTTTTCCACACGCATGTAGTGTGTACCCAATTTCATGCTGCCTGCGGTATATGGATAGGCATTCCACCGGTCGGGCAAGTGCGGTAAAACTGTAACGGGCAGTTCTTCAGGAAAGTCAAGTTCGGCTGTATATAGGCCACGTTTTATTTTATCAGCCGACAAATGCACAATCATTTCTAAAATAGCCAGCGACAGACTGGAGGCCGTGTACAGCATGTGCGTACCCTGTTCGTTCCAGCGGCCGCCATACAAAAATGCCCCTGTGCCCGACAAGTCGCGTACATGCTCGCGTGTGCTTACCCTGTAAAGTATCATCACGAAAAAACCCCGTGAGCAATACGCCCCAGCGTATCGTGTATAAAGGATATGCCCGTTTCTTTGTTGAGGAATTCAATTGGCTTTTTACCACCCAATGCCAGCAAGGGAGTTTGCAACCACTCTTTAAAAGAGGTTAAATCGCCAAGCACCGACCCGCCAAAGTTGTAAAGGCCAGCTAATTGCATTACACGATCGCTCACCTGCGGATTAAGCAGTTCTTTGTCTTTCACTTTTTCGATGGTGCGCTTGCTGGCCGGCAGTAAAGCCGAAAACTCACTAAGCGAAAGGCCAGTCATAGACACAACCGCCAAAAAATCGGCTTTGGTAAGCCCTTCGCTGGCTTTGTAATAGCGGGCGGCCGGCTCGTTTACCATAAAATCGTTATCTGAAGTATCCATACCCAAATGAACGAATTTTTTCGCAAAAAAATGCGAATTTTTTCATTTTTCTATTAAATGTATCATCGCAGGCTGTTTCAAGGCATTATAGGGCAAAGGGGAATCTGCCTATTTACTGATGTTACGCAATCTTTGCCATTTAACTGCCAACAAATAACGTTAGCTTTTATGCGCAGTTTCAGTTATTAAAATTGCGCACAGATATTTTGGCCGTGTTTAAGCAATAGGGCAAATTCATATACAGTTCTTGTACACCGGATTTTGCCAGACAATATTTCTATCTTTGAATACCTCTAACAACACGCAAAATGTTCAAAACAATTTTTAACCACCTCAAAGTCAATTGGTACAAATATGTAATTGAAATCGTTGTGGTTATACTTGGGATTTTGATTGCATACAACCTTGAGCAATGGAGCGACACACGCAGCAATAAAAAAAGAGAAATTGAAATACTAAAAGAATTTAAAGCAGCGCTTACTGTCGATTTAGTGGACATACAAGATAAAATCCGTGCGCATGAAATAAGTATCCTCGCCAGCAAAACCATACTGAAGGTTATCAAAGAAAACCTCTCCTATCATGATTCATTAGATGCATACTTTGCCCAAACACATACGTTCACACACTTTTCAGGCAGGGTTGGCCCCATTGAACAATTGAAAAACACCAATCTGGAAATTATTTCAAATGACAGCCTCCGTTTAAATATTATAAGCGTATATGACGAGGCATATCCCAGGCTTAAAGGTGTTGAATCAGTTATTATAAGAGATTATGAACAGCTACGGGATTTTGACCGGTTGTATTTCGAAGCCTACGATCCCGAGGGTGTGGCCACCAGCAAGAGTGTGCCAGCGCCCTTTTGGGGAATAATGCACCCGATACATTTTACTGAACTTAAAAAAAATCCCAAATACGCAGCCCTGCTTCGCGCAAGAATTTCAAATCAAACGGGTCTTTTGCGCGGTACGTATAAACCTACTGCAAATTCAATAAACAATTTGCTAAATCAAATAGAACAGGAAATAACGAAGTTAGAATAGCAAAATTTTAAGAAAACCTTATCACGAAAAGTTAGCTTATTTTATTAATGAAAGTCCTGTTCATAGTTCCTTATCCACTTCGGGAAGCGCCCTCGCAGCGTTTCAGGTTTGAACAGTATTTTGGGGCACTAAGCAAAAAGGGAATAAAACACGATGCTCAAGTTTTTTTGAGTAAGCGTGACTGGGCACAACTTTACAAACCGGGCAAACATGGCTTAAAAATTTTGATGTTATTAAAAGGCTTTTTGAAGCGTTCCCTGTTATTATTTAAAATACCCTTTTACAATTTCGTACTCATCCACCGCGAAGCAACTCCCGTTGGTCCTCCTGTTTTTGAATGGCTTATCGCAAAGGTTTTCAGAAAAAAAATTATTTACGATTTTGACGATGCCATCTGGCTTACCGATAAAAAAAACGAAAACGCTTTAGAACGGTTTATCCGTTTCCGATCAAGGGTCGGGTTAATTTGCAAATGGAGTTATAAAGTAAGCTGCGGGAATGAATACCTCTACAATTACGCAAAACAGTTTAATAAAAATGTGGTGCTTAACCCTACTACCATCGACACTGAATTTTTACACAATCCTGAAAAATTTAAAAAAGAAATTTCTGATAAAATCACAATCGGGTGGACAGGCTCACACTCTACCCTAAAGTATTTGAAAGAAATTGAACATGCCATTGCTACATTGGAACAAAAATATCCCGCCCTGCAAACGCTGGTCATAGCCGATAAAAAGCCCGACTTAGCGTTACAGCGTCTTGTTTTTATTCCATGGAATAAGGAAACTGAGGCCGAAGATCTTGCGAAAATAGACATTGGCATTATGCCCTTACCGAATGATGAATGGACAAAAGGCAAATGTGGATTTAAAGCACTTCAGTATATGGCTATGGAAATACCCTGCGTAGTTTCACCCGTAGGCGTAAATACCAAAATTATTGAACATGGTGTAGAGGGTTACTTTGCCGCTTCCAATCAGGAATGGGTTACAACACTCGATTTACTGATAAATGATCCGGGCTTACGGAAAACAATGGGCAAAAATGGGCGTAAAAAAATTATCGATGCTTATTCGGTGCGCTCCAATACTCCTGTTTTTCTCGGACTGTTTTCGTAAAACAAAATAAAGATCAATGCTAACGCATAATACGGCAGCAGCGGAATTTTATAACGCGACAACGTACCGAAGTTAAACGTTGAAACCCCTACGGCAAACGCAAAGGTTACGCTAAACACTAAACAAAACATAACTACGGGCGTTTCACGCATGGCTTTCATCAAGTACCCTCTACGTTTGTATAGCACAAAGAGTGTAAACAGCAACAACGCCATTCCCTCTAATGCCGACAACAACATAAGTGGGTTTTGTACTTCCCATAAGTACGGCCTGAACAACGAAACATTAATTGCCTGAGGCGCTAATTTTACCATCGATGAAAATGAACCGTCAAGTTCGCCCAGCGAATAGCCGGAGCCTGCATCGCGGCCAGTCCAATACCGGATGTCGTAAGCGGTGATCATGGCTGTTTCTGCAATCTTATCTAACGAGTACCGTCTGTCGCCCTCGCTCACCACAACAATAGAGTAGTATGATGCCCCGCCAATAAACAACATCAGAAAAGGCACCGTTATGATTTTAACCATCTGCGATTTAATGGCTTTCACCTGGCGTAAATAAAACCAAAGCAATACAGCCGGTAAAAAACACAGCAAAATGTATTTCTTTACAGCGAAGATAATAAACGCACACAGCAGGGTTAAAAGACCTGCACGGATAATATGCTCACGCCTGTACAGTTTATCTAAGCTATACGTGAGCAAACCCAGACAGGCAAACGTAATCGTATCTTTCATTAACCCCGAACCCCAAAACACCACAGAAGGAATAAACAAAATGGCAAGAGCAATCCATTTGTGCAGATCAGGCCTGAGCCTGTACATGGTTACAAAAAATGCCCAACCCCCTGTAAAGCCAACTAACGAAAATAAAACCGCAGTTGCAGAGTAAGACGAGAATGTAATCAAATCAAAAAAAGCCGCTGTGCGAACAATGAAGTATGAAGATGGATCGTGCAGAAAAACAATCTTGGAAGAATACCGGTAAACACCCCGTGCGTGAGAGCCATCAGCAAACAAAAGGTCAAACCCCTTGGCAGGAGAATCTATAAAGGCTTCCCAAATGTGCCGGCTGCCAAGTGTGTGGTAATTAAACGTATCGCCACCTCCGTAGTAAAACTGATATAAAAAGCCAAGCGCAAGCGCTCCAATTATTTTTGCCGTTAAAGCCGGTATGAAATACCGCTTGGTAATGCCGTCTGCCACATACGGCCTGATTAAGTAGGCCATGATGTAAACCAATATAATCAGGATTGGTGTTACGATCAGGTCTCGGTACTCCATAAATTTCTTTAACTCTTAATCGTTGGATCAATCCCCGCCACGCTCTAATTCTTTCAATCGTTTTTTCGCGCTTTTGAATGCCTCGTCTTTACGGTTCGATCGTTTTTTAACTTCCTTAAAGTACCGTTTTGCTTCGGCCTTGTTTCCTTTTTCCTCCGCTATTTCGCCCAGGGCAATCAGCGAGTACAAAAAATAACCCGATTCGGTTGCACCAATTTCTTCGGCATACTTGATACACCGTTTGTAATACTTGCCGGCCTGATCGAGGTCTTTTTGCGTTTCATAAATCTGGCCTAAAAAAAACGAGGCATACCGGCCGCTGGTAGCTTCGTACCCCAGTTTGGCACTATCGATTTTGTTCAGAATATCTTTACAAACAGGTTCGGCTTGTGCAAACCGACCCATCGAATACAACATGCGGGCATAGTACCGGTGAAAGAACGGGTTGTCGGGGTATGTTTCGTGTAAATAGTTACTGATGTCGAACGCCCGTGGCTGATCGTTTTCGTAACTGTTTAAAATGCGCATCAGCCAAACCATGGCTTCAACACGTGTGTAAAAAGCATTATACGATACTTCTTTTAGTTGCTTTAGCCCCAACGCCTTGTCGCCTTTCGGAAAAAACCATAACACCGGTTTTAATGCCGGATAATTTTCGGGCACCCATACCGAAAAATAATTGAAGAGCGCATCACCAAACAACAACTCGGGGCTGAGGTCTTCTTTTGTTTTACTTTTTTCCAGATAGTTTAATGCTTCTTTTCCGGCCGATGCCGCTTTTGTCCAGCTTTTACGTTCTTCATCCGAATAAAGCCTGCCTTTGAATCCGTACGATGCCGAAAGAAAAAACGATGCCTCAGTTTTATACTCCGGATAATGTTTATAGAGGTTCTCGGCAACCAATATGGTGCTGTCCATATAGGTTAAAAACTGTTTGTCGTGCGAGGTGTCGCGGGTGTTGGGCATGATTTTCCACCACTCGATCAGCCCCATTAAGAAATACGGCAGCGGGTGCCAGCGATACTGTGTCCGCAAACTGCGAAATCCATCTTCGGCCCGGTCGAACTTAAAATTGTACAGATCGTCTAACGCCTGCGAGCATTGGAGTTGCACCACCAAATCGGACAATAAAATAATGGTAGTATCTTTTTTTACGGACTTTTGTGCCTGAACAGCCAAAACTGCGACTAACTGAAAAACCAGTGCTACCCAAAAAACCCGGGCAGATAATATCTTTGAGCAATAAACCATAGTTCTTTTAACAACGCTTACACCCCGCCAGATGCATCCAACCAGCGAAACTAAGTCAATATTTGATACCGACAAAAGACTGTTATTTGTTTTGCTATGTGTGCTCACGCTTTTTCTGTTATATTTTAAGAAGACTTTTATTGAATACGAAACTGCGGCATTTGAGTTTCTGCAAGACAGACCCGAAGGCACCGTGTTACGGTTATTAAGCGCCATTCAATTCGTTTCTATACCGTTAGTGTATTTATGGAAGTTTACGGTTATCGCTTTTGTGATCTGGGTTGGCTGTTTTTTATACGGTTACCGGGTAACCTATATACAATGTTGGGGCGTGGTTATTGGTGCCGAGTTTATTTTTCTGATACCCGAATTGTTGAAAATCCTATACTTCTTTACCATCGAGCCCGACCCGGCCTACACCGATATTGGGGCGTTCTACCCTTTTTCGCTCATGCATTTTTTCGATTACCAGACCATCGATAAAAAATGGGCGTACCCGCTTCGTGCACTGAATATTTTTGAGGTTGTTTACTGGTTTGCATTGGTTTCAGGCATCCATCACTATGCACGGAAAGAAAAAAAGATCGTATGGTTTATTGTGGCCAGCTCGTACATTTTGTTGTTTTTCCTCTGGCTGGCATTTTATGTCGTTGTCTATAAATAGGTGTTAGGGCTTAGGCATCAGGTTTGCCTCATCCCTAAGTCCTGATTTCCAAGTCCTGAATTTTCCCTATTTTCGCCCTTTATATTTTTCATAAAAAAGACTTTTGTTCATGAATTTTCAGAAGACAAATAACATCACCGGGTGGGTTATGTTTTTTATTGCGCTGGTTGTGTACTGGTTAACCATGGAAGAAACCGGCAGCTATTGGGATTGCGGTGAGTTTATAGCGGTGTCGTACAAATTAGAAGTACCCCACCCTCCGGGTGCGCCTTTGTTTTTGCTCATCGGGCGGTTGTTTTCGTTCCTGTCGTTTGGCGATGTAACCATGGTGGCTTACTGGATCAACTTCACCAGTGTGCTGTCGAGCGCGTTTACCATCTTGTTTATGTTCTGGTCGATCGTACTGTTAGGCCGCAAATTGCTGAAAATTACCACTCCCGAAGAACTGTCGAACAACACCTTATTGCTAATGGGCGCGGGTGTTGTGGGCGCATTAGCCTACACGTTTTCAGATTCGTTCTGGTTCTCGGCTGTTGAAGCCGAAGTATATGCCATGTCATCGTTCTTCACTGCATTTGTGGTGTGGGCTATGCTCAAGTGGGATGTTATCGAAGACGAATCGAAAGCTAACCGCTGGCTGATTCTTATTTTCTACATGATTGGCCTTTCGATTGGTGTTCACTTGCTGAACTTGGTAACCCTGCCCGCATTAGGATTGATTTTCTATTTCAAAAAATACAAGCCAACATTTTGGGGTGTCGTTGCCACATTGCTGGTAACGGGTTTTATGATCATCCTCATCAACGATTTTATCATTCCCGGCCTGCCTACCATAGCCGGTAAGTTTGAGATTTTCTTTGTGAACTCTATCGGCCTGCCGTTTGGTTCGGGTGCTGCATTTTTTGGATTGGCCATTATTGCAGCATTGGTTTGGGGTATTCGCTATACGCAACAAAAGGTGAAGCCTATTCTCAATACATTATTATTATCATCGGCATTTATTCTTATCGGCTATTCATCGTACGCCATTATTGTTATCCGTTCAAACTACGCAACGCCCATCAACGAAAATGATCCTTCGGATGTGATGAGTTTCGTAAGTTACCTGAAACGTGAGCAATACGGCAGCCGTCCGTTATTGTACGGGCAATACTTTACTGCCCGCCTGATCGAAATCGAAAAAGGCGCACCCGAATACCGCAAAGGCAAAGAGAAATACGAGATAGCCGATTACAAACGTAAACTCATTTACGAGCCCGGTCAGCAAACATTCCTGCCGCGTATTTACAGCACCGACCCCAACCAGGTACGGCAATACCGCCAAATGCTCGGCTTGCGCGAAGGCCAGAAACCAACCTTTAGTGATAACCTGTACTTCATGTTCAAACATCAGATCGGTTGGATGTACGCTCGTTATTTCATGTGGAATTTTGCCGGTCGCGAAAGCGATGAGCAGGGAGCCGATTGGTTAGGCCCCAATTCGTGGGGCGAAAAAATACCCGACAGCTTAGCCAACAAGGGACACAACAATTATTTTATGATTCCGTTCGCGTTAGGGCTTATCGGTATGTTCTTCCAAACGGTTCACGATCAAAAGAACACGGCCGTTGTCGGGTTGTTGTTTATACTAACCGGTGTAGCGTTAGTGGTTTACCTGAACGGCCCCGCAGCCGAGCCACGCGAACGCGACTACATCTATGCGGCATCGTATTACGCCTATTGTTTCTGGATTGGCTTTGCGGTGATTGCCCTGGCTACATGGCTGCGTGAGCTTACCAAAAATGCAAAAATAGCCGCGATTGCCGCCATCCTGATCGGGCTAACCGCTCCGGCTATTATGGCGCAGCAGGGTTGGGACGATCACAACCGTTCGAACCGTTACTTCTCGGTCGATTCGGCCGTGAATTATTTAGAGTCGTGCGCACCTAACGCCATTTTGTTTACCGGAGGTGATAACGATACGTTCCCGCTTTGGTATGCACAAGAGGTTGAGGACATCCGTACCGATATGCGGGTAATTGTATTGAGCTATTACAATACCGACTGGTATATTAAGCAAACCATGGCCAAGCATTACGAGTCAGAGCCATTGCCTTATACATTACCCATCAACAATTATTTACAGGGCGGCCCGAACGATTACCTGCCGTACGAGGATTTGAAAATCGGTGAGATGGATCTGAAACAATACATCAGTTTGCTGGCTAAAAATTACGAAGGTCTGCGCTTATACCCCGATGCCAACATTGTGCCTACTAAAAACATCGCCCTTACGGTTGATGTTGAAAAGGTACGATCGTTGGGCATTGTTCCGAAAGACCTCGACAGCCTGATTGTACCTAAAATGCAGTTACGTTTGAAAGGTAATGCGTTAGAAAAGAAAGACCTCGCCCTGTTGGATGTACTGTTAACCAACAACTGGGAACGCCCGATATATGTAAACTATACTTCGTTAGATCAGTTTAATGTTGACCTCCGTCCGTATGTGGTGTTAGAAGGAAACACTTTCAGGATTTTACCGGTGTACAATCCCACCTATAAAGGCCCGGCCGAGATGCGCTCGCGCATGGTAAACACCGAAGTGGCTTACCATAACGTAATGAATAAATTCCAGTTCCGTGGTTTGCAGGACTCTACCGTATATTATAATGAAGACTACCGCAACTTTGTACTCAACCACCGTGGAACGATTAACGAAGTAGTTGATGCTTTAATTGGAAAAGGCGAGCCTGAAAAAGCGCGTGAAGTGTTGTTATACGGACTTGAAAAAATACCAAACGCTGCCGTGCCGTACGATGTAAGTAATGCCCGCAACGTGCGTACGTTATTTGAATTAGGCGAAAAAGAAAAAGCCATTGAAGTGGCCACCAAATTAGGGCAACGCATGATGGATCTGGCCGAATACAACATCAGCAAAGGCTCGTTCGGTAACGATACCTACAATGCCATTGTGGTGCTGAGCGAATTGCAAAGCGCCTTGTATAAATATGGCGAAGCCGAATTGGCGAAAAAGTATGAAGACGCCTACGAGCGGTATGCTACCATATTTCAATCGCCAGGCGGTTTTCAGGATTAACAAAAACTATCGCTAACAAAAAAGACCGGTTTAAAGCCGGTCTTTTTTTATTGAGAAAATAAACACATTATTTTTTCACAACCATAAACAAATCCAATGCATTATCGGCATCATCGGTAACCACGTAATCGGTGTGGTGAATACTGCGCACCAACGTATCGTCACCGTTTTGCAGCTTGTTTCTATTTCTTCTGTTCAGGAACTCATACGGGGCGCGCAGCATCCAGGCCGGCAGGTTGTATTGTAAATTCAAAACATCCCATTTCATAACGCGTTGTACCGATTGCCTGTTCTGTTCGTAATAGGCCATCACTTTATCGTTACCGGTAATGCCCTTCATTTCAACCGAAGCAAATATAGTGGCAGCCAAAGCTTTCAGCTCGTGCGCGAGGTATTCACGTATGTGCCACGGGTTCCGCGACAGCGACATCTTGCGGTTAGGCGTGGTAATTAAGGCCGTTCCACCCGGCTTTAACACACGGTGTATTTCTTTCAGGTAAAGCGTATCATTTTTGATGTGCTCGATCACCTGAAAACTCACCACAACATCGTACGCATTATCGGCCAGTTCGCCAAAAGGCGGAATATTCATGCTGGTGAACGTGCCCGCAGGGAAACGCTTGCGCAACACCGCCAGCGCTTCTTCAATTTTATCGATTGCCGTAAACGAGTCGCTCTGTTGCATCAGAAGCTCAACGCCACGACCTTCGCCACAACCAACTTCCAGTACACGACCCGAAACATAATCCCCGGCCGCAACATAAGCCTTAAACAAACGTTGATGCAAGGGGTTATCGGAAGGAATATTCTCGGAGGTAATTTCGGTAGTATATATTTTTGCCATATTTTCGAGAGTCCCAAAATTAACGGAATGCCCCGTAATAACGCGGAAACAAAAATTTTAATTTAACGGATATGCTAAAACGAATTTTGCTCGTCATTTTTTGCGGTATCAGCATCGGTGTTCACGCACAAACCCTGCGCGACCTTAATTTCCGGTATATGTACGATCCTGATAATGTTTTTTCACTTACGTGGGATATTGCCAAAGAACACGATCAGTATGCGGTGTATTACGACCTCCGCGTGAATGATACCCTGCGCGTATCCGGGCTTACCATTCAGTGGGAAACCCGCAAATCAACGTCCGACAAAAACGGGTATCAGCTAACCGGTGAAGTTCTACGGTTCGAAACCAGCGCGAGCCGCTCGGCAGGTATCATCTGGTTTGTTCCGGTTATTAATCATACATTAGTTAACTTAAAGATCAGCTATGCCTACAACGGTAAAAATCATGTTACTTATTTCTATAAAAAATTAGCCAACGCAAAATCGTTGTTCGCTGTCAGTAACCGAATGATGGTTACCAACAACTTTATCACACAAAACAAGCCGGTGCGGTTTAACGGGTTCGGCAGTTCGGCACCGTTACAGCTATCGCATTATAACAACACGTTTCCGGCTGCAGCGCCCGCTTTTGCTGTTGCACAAGCGCGCGTGGCCAAAACCATAAAACCCGATTCTATTTTTTCGATAAACGCTAACGATGTTGTAAGCCTGAATCAAAAAGGGTTATACCTCACACAACAAGATACGGCCTCGGCTTTGGGCGTGGCTTTTCGTGTGGAAGATGATTATCCCAAATTAGGCAAATTAGAAAGCCTGGCCGAGCCGTTGGTTTACATCTGTACCAAACAGGAGTTTGAACGGGTACAGGCAGCGGGCAACGACAAGAAAAAGTTCGATCAGATTATTTTAAGCATCACCGGAAACACCGAACGGGCACGCATTTTTATGCGCAACTATTTTAAACGGGTTGAGTTAGCCAACCTGTATTTCAGTTCGTATAAAGAAGGCTGGAAAACTGACCGGGGTATGCTGTACATTATTTACGGTGTGCCCGATGAAGTATATCTGTTTGACGACCGCGAGGTTTGGGAATATAAAAACGAATACATCAAGCAACGTTTTCAGTTTGTAAAGTCCTCCACCCTTTACGACCCCGAAAACTATGTGCTCATCCGCGATAAAAAATTCGCCAGCGATTGGTATAACATGATCGACCTTTGGCGCAAAGCGAGATTTTGAAATAACGAATACAGGCAATTCGTCATTTTAAAATCGTAATTCGTCATTCTTGTTGTAGTTTTGTACCATGAGTGCATCCACCGACATGATTTACGGAACACGGGCAGTAATTGAAGCAATCCGTGCAGGTAAACAAATAGAAAAGATTTTCGTACAGAAAGGATTAAACAACGAACTGATACGCGAATTAACCGGGGTAGCCCGCGAGCACGACCTACCCCTGACCTATGTACCGCAGGAAAAACTGAACCGGCTTACCACCAAAAACCACCAGGGTGTGGTGTGTATGTTATCGGCCATCAGTTATGCGCAGGTAAACGACCTGATTGATTTTGCGTACTCCGAAGGACGGGAGCCATTCTTCATTATTTTAGACAGGGTCACCGATGTACGAAACTTCGGAGCCATTGCCCGCACTGCTGAATGTGCCGGGGTAAGCGGGATCATTATAGGCGATAAAGGCAATGCACCCATTACCAGCGATGCCATGAAAACCTCGGCCGGGGCGCTAAACCATTTGCCGGTTTGCCGCGAAAACGATTTAAAGAAAACACTGCGTTTTTTACGCGAAAACGGTATGATGGTAGTAGCCTGTACCGAAAAGGCCGAAAAAAATATGTACGAAGTTGAGTTTAACCAACCCGTTGCACTCTTAATGGGCTCGGAAGAAGACGGCATCTCAGATACCTTACTGCGCGAAGCCGATGTGCTGGTGAAAATACCGATGAAAGGAAAAATCGAATCACTCAACGTTTCGGTAGCGGCCGGTGTGGCGATTTACGAAGTGGTGCGGCAGAAGAAATAAAAATTTAATACCTTTAACGTATGACATCAAAAGTTTCAAAAGACCATACGACTGATAATCTGGTTCGTAAAATCAAAAAAGCTTCCGCACGGGCTAAACAAATAAAGTGGGATAAGTACGTTGGCAAAATTAAGCTGCCCGATGGACTGAGCTATCAACAAAAAATGCGTGATGAAACATTGCTCAATAAATAATTTTTGTTTTATGGACAATACAATACTTATACAAGTAACCAACCAAAAAGCTGTAAGGCTTCTGCACGAACTGGAAGAGTTGCGTTTGATAAAAGTGCTGAAGGGAAATTTTAATCCCCCAAAAACAAAACTCTCTGATAAATACAAAGGTATTATCAGTAAAGAGCAAGGGCAAAACCTGCACGAACACATTAAACAAATGCGTAGCGAATGGAGCAATACCTGATTGATACCAATGTGGTTTCAGATTATTTATCGGTTTCATTACCCGCAACCGGTATAGATTTTTTAGACACCGTAATTGATGCCGTTCCCAACCTTTCGGTAATTTCTCAAATAGAACTCCTTTGCTGGAACACAGATAAAGCTACTACAGAAAATGTAAAGAACTTTATTGCCGATAGCGTGATACTGGATATTAGCCCGGATGTGATTACTTATTGCGTGAACTTACGCAAAGGCAAGAAAATAAAAACGCCTGATGCCATCATTGCCGCTACGGCACTGGCTTACGGTTTTACACTTATCACCAACAACGAGAAAGATTTTGCCGGTATCAACAGATTAAAATTTATCAATCCGCATAAACTTTAAAAGGCGAGGAAAAATCGAATCACTCAACGTTTCGGTAGCGGCCGGTGTGGCGATTTATGAAGTGGTGCGGCAAAAACATTGAAAGCTTACTACAAAAACTCCACTCCTCCGGGAAGGTTTTTTAAGTCGTTTACAAATTTGCGGAACTGGTCTTCTTTATCTTTTTCGCAAACGATCATCACATTACCGAAATCGGCAATCAGGTAACCGTTCAGTCCCTGAACGACCACTAATTTATCGGGCGATGAGGTGCGTATAATTGAATTGCGGGTATCGTACAACAAAGCCTTGGCCCCAACGGCATTGTTGTGTTCATCTTTTTCGGAAAGCTCGTGAATGGAACCCCACGAGCCCAGGTCGCTCCACGTAAAGTTTCCTAAGCATACATATACGTTCGTGGCTTTTTCCATAACACCGTAGTCGATCGACACACTCTTGCATTGCGCATAAGCTTTTTCAATGGCTCCGGGTTCTTTGGGTGTGTTGTAACTGTACCGTATGTCTTCAAAAACCTCGGCCATTTCGGGCAAATGTTCTTGTAACGCCTGCACAATCGCCCGTACACCCCAGATAAAAATACCAGAGTTCCAAACAAAATCACCGCTCTCTAAAAATTTCTTGGCAAGCGAAAGCTCAGGCTTTTCGGTAAACGTTTTTACTTTTTTAACGGCCTTCTTATCGGGTATCAGTTGAATGTAGCCATACCCCGTTTCGGGGCGTGTGGGTGTAATGCCCAGCGTAAGTAATTTGTCTTGCGACTTCGCCTGATCGGCCGCCTTGAGAATAGTATCGTGAAATTCGTCTTCCTTTAAAATCAGGTGATCGGCCGGGCTTACCACAACAACGGCTTCACTGTTTTCGTGCTGAATGCGGTAGCTGGCGTATGCAATGCACGCAGCCGTATTTTTACGCATAGGTTCCGTTAAAATCTGGTGCGGCAGCAAATCCGGTAACTGATCTTTTACTAAGTGCGTATGCTCCTGATGGGTTACCACATAAATATTTTCGGGCGGGCATACAGGTAAAAACCGATCGTAGGTCGATTGCAGTAACGTTTTGCCGGTTCCTAAAACATCTAAAAACTGTTTGGGCTTGGCATTGCGACTATAAGGCCAAAACCGTACGCCCACGCCACCCGCCATAAGCACTACATACAGGTTTTTATTTTTTCCGAGAGGTGCACTCACTGTTTTTGTACGAATGGTTTAAACAATGCCTTCTTTCAGAAGGTCGTGTAAATGTATGAATCCTTCCACTTTATTTCCGTCCATCACCACTAATTGTGTGATGCTTTTTTCCTGCATGAGGTGAAGCGCTTTTACTGCGAATTCATCTTTGGTAATGCTTTTCGGGTGTTGGGTCATAATATCCGAAGCTTTAACCGTGCTGATGTCAACGTCTTGCTGGAGCATCCGCCTTAAATCGCCATCGGTAATAATGCCCAACAATATGCGATCGGCTTCGGCAACGGCTGTACACCCCAAACGCTTTGATGATATTTCGAGGATAACTTCTTTGAGCGAAGCATTGGGTTTTACAACCGGCAACTGGTTATGAACAAATACATCAGACACCTTCAGGTAAAGTTGTTTGCCCAACGCACCGCCCGGGTGGTATTTGGCGAAATCGGCCGGGGTGAAATTTCGCAGTTCTAAGAGGCAGACTGCCAACGCATCGCCCATGGCCAAATGTGCCGTTGTGCTGGTGGTGGGCGCCAGATTATTGGGGCAAGCCTCGTCACCAATGGTGGCGTTAAGTACATAATCAGCCTGTTGCGCCAGATAAGAACTTACATTGCTTACGAGTGCAACAAGTTTCGACCCCCTTCGTTTTAACAACGGTACGAGAACCTTAATTTCGGGCGTATTGCCACTTTTCGATATGCAAATGACAATATCGTCCTGCTGAATCATACCTAAATCGCCATGAATGGCATCTGCCGCGTGCATGAAAAGTGACGGAGTTCCAGTGGAATTTAAAGTGGCCACAATTTTATTTGCAATAATGGCGCTTTTGCCAATTCCTGTAATGACAACCCGGCCTTTTGAAGAATAAATTTCGCGTACGCAGGCTTCGAATTTTTCATCGATATACTGCATTAGGTCATGAATTGCGCCAGATTCATTTTTTAGTACATCGCAGGCAATTGTTCGGATATTTTTTGCTATATTCAATGTTCAATTCAGGTTAAGAGTTTCTATTCACAAAGATAAAAGATTACACGAACTACTGTTAGGGAAAGATTATGACGTTGGTTGAAGAGCAAGACACACTAAAATTAAAACTCAAAGAGATTTTTGGGTATAGCCAGTTCCGGGGGAACCAGGAAATCGTTATCCGCAACATTCTGGACGGGAAAAACACCTTTGTAATTATGCCCACGGGGGCAGGCAAATCGTTGTGCTATCAGTTGCCCGCCCTGATGAAAGACGGCCTGGCCATTGTTATCTCACCGCTGATCGCCCTGATGAAAAACCAGGTCGATCAGTTAAATGCGTATGGTATTAACGCGCGGTTTTTAAACTCTACGCTATCGAAAGGCGAAATTACCCGCCTCAAGAAAGACTGCATGAACAGCGTTGTGAAGTTGTTGTATGTAGCGCCCGAGTCGATGAACAAAGAAGAGAACATCGAGTTCTTAAAAAAAGTAAACATCTCGTTTGTAGCCATCGATGAAGCCCACTGTATTTCGGAGTGGGGTCACGATTTCCGGCCAGAGTACCGAAGGATAAAATCGATTATCCAGCAATTTGGCAACCTGCCCATTATTGCGCTTACCGCTACCGCTACACCCAAAGTGCAGCTCGACATCCAAAAGAATTTACAGATGGAAAACGCTGACGTGTTTATGTCATCGTTTAACCGTAAAAACCTCTACTACGAAGTACGCCCGAAAAAAGAAACCAAGAAACAGCTTATCCGTTTCATGCGCGAGCATAAAGGCAAATCGGGTATTATTTATTGTCTGAGTCGGAAAAAAGTTGAAGAGATCGCGCAACTGTTATCGGTTAATGGTTTTAAAGCTGCACCGTACCATGCCGGGTTAGAGCCCGAGATCAGGGAAAAAAACCAGGACGATTTCCTGAACGAAGAAACCAGCATTATTGTGGCCACCATCGCCTTTGGCATGGGTATCGACAAGCCCGATGTACGTTTTGTGGTACACTACGATGTGCCCAAGTCGCTTGAAGGCTATTACCAGGAAACAGGCCGCTCAGGCCGCGATGGTTTAGAAGGCCATTGCCTGATGTTTTACAGCCACAACGACCTGAACAAACTCGAAAAATTCAATAAAGATAAATCCGTACAGGAACGTGAGAATGCGCGCATCCTGTTACAGGAAATGGAATTTTATGCCGAGTCGCCCGTTTGCCGCAGACGCCAGCTACTGCACTACTTTGGTGAAGAATACACCGAAGGCAACTGCGGTATGTGCGACAACTGCGTAACCCCGCGCGAACGGTTTGACGGTAAAGATTTTGCCAGCATGGTATTGCAGGCCGTAAAACAAACCAACGAACGTTTCGGCTTAGGCCACTTAGTACACGTGTTGCGCGGAGAGCAAGACGAATACGTGAAAAGCTACGGCCACAACAAACTTTCGGTTTACGGAAAAGGCAAAGAGCACGATGCCGATTTCTGGAAATCGGTTATCCGCCAAACACTCATTTATCAATTACTTGAAAAAGATATTGAAAACATTGGCGTATTAAAGCTGTCGCCACGGGGCGCGGCCTTCCTGAAAAAGCCGCACGCCATAGAAATGGCACGCGACCACGATTATACCACCGATGTAGAAAACGAAGAAGTATCGACCGAGCGCACACCTGTTAACGTCAAAGCGTATGACGACAAGTTGTTCGAGATGCTGAAAACGCTTCGTAAAAAAATCGCAAAGCAAAAAGACCTGCCACCGTATGTAATCTTCCAGGATCCATCGCTGGAAGAAATGGCTACAACCTTCCCCACCACCAAAGAAGACCTCGCGCAGGTTAACGGTGTGGGCATGGGTAAGGTGAATAAATTCGGTAAAGAGTTTCTGGAACTGATCAACCAATACGTTGAAGACAACGACATCGAAACCGCTTCCGAAATTGTTGTAAAAACCTCGGTTAACAAATCGAAAACAAAAATCCTCATCATCCAGCAAATCGATAAGAAAATCGATCTGGAAGAGATCGCCCAAACAGCCGGGCTTACGTTTAACGAGTTGCTCACCGAAATCGAAAACATCAGCTACTCGGGCACAAAACTCAATCTCAACTATTATATAGACGAGATCATCGACAAGAGTCGGCAAGACGATATTCACGATTATTTTATGAATGCCGATACCGATAGTTTGGAAGAAGCCCTGAATGACGAAAGTTTATCCGATTATTCAGAAGAAGACATCCGCTTAGTGCGAATACAGTTTATGAGCGAACACGCACACTAAAATTTTGTCAGAATAACACGTAAGACATCCCGAAGTTTCGGGATGTCTTTTTTATTTACCCCCCGGCAACCGTATCTTTACCCCTTATGAATATCCTGATTATCGGCAACGGAGGCCGCGAGCATGCTTTCGCGTGGAAAATCAAGCAAAGTGTTTTATGCGATAAGCTTTTCGTAGCCCCCGGAAACGCAGGTACGGCTTTGGTCGCCCAAAACGTTGCCATCGCAGTCGATGATTTCGCCCGGCTGGGCGCGTTGTGTCTTGAACAACATATTGAGTTAGTAGTGGTAGGCCCCGAAGTGCCCCTTGTAAGAGGCATCCGCGATTATTTCGAAAGCCACGAAAACCTCAGGCACATTGCATTAATCGGCCCCGGTAAAACAGGCGCACAATTAGAAGGCAGCAAAGATTTTTCAAAACAGTTTATGGTACGCAACAACGTGCCCACGGCCAAGGCAAAAACGTTTTATCCGCATACCGTAGAAGAATCGTACCAATACATCGATGCCAGCACGCCCCCTATTGTATTAAAAGCCGATGGCCTTGCAGCCGGTAAAGGTGTAATTATTACCGATACTAAAACCGAAGCCAAAGCAATCATCAAAGAAATGCTGGTGGACAAAAAATTTGGTGAAGCCAGTGCGAAAGTGTTGATCGAAGAATTTTTAAAAGGCATTGAAGTTTCGGTATTCGTATTAACCGATGGCACGGACTACGTTATCCTTCCGGAAGCAAAAGATTACAAACGCATTGGCGATGGCGACACCGGCCCCAACACAGGCGGCATGGGCGCAGTATCGCCCGTGGTTTTTGCCGACCAAACTTTTCTTAAAAAAGTAGAAGAGAACATTATCAAGCCAACCATTGCCGGATTAAACAACGAAGGCATTCCCTACAAAGGGTTTATCTTTATCGGCTTAATGAGTGTGCAAGGCGAACCTTACGTGATCGAATACAACGTGCGCATGGGCGACCCCGAAACACAAGCCGTGTTGCCCCGTATTAAAACCGATTTCGTTACGCTGTTGTTAGCGACTGGCAAAGGTGAATTAAAAAACTGTACCCTCGAAACCAACCCCGACTATGCCGTAACCCTGTCGATGGTATCGGGCGGGTATCCGGGCGATTACGCCAAAGGCAAAATCATTACCGGACTGAACACCCTAACCGAAGCGGTTGCGTTTCATGCCGGAACAAAAAATACAGAAGACAAAACCGTTAGCGATGGCGGCCGCGTTATCTCGATGATGGCCACAGGGCCTGATTTAGCCACCGCGCGCGAAAAAGCTTACCGGGGCGCTTCGCAGCTTAACTGGGAAGGGTTATATTTCAGAAAAGATATTGGAATGGATTTATTAATTTTAGAATCAGAACGAAGCCGTCATGGTAATTAAAATATCCAAAAAAGCATCTTCATCAAAAATTCAGCAAGAACTGAACAGGTTTTCCGGGAAAACAGCGAAACCGGGCTTTAATGCCAAAAAGTATTTCGGAAAATTAGTGAGGGGTTTGGATGGAAACGACTATCAAAAAAAGGTTCGGCATGAGTGGAACTGATCTTTTTGTGGATACGAACGTTTTAATTAACCTGGCTGAAGGACGAAGTGGAACGGATCAATACTTGGAAGGCAATAATCTTTTTGTTTCTGTTGTATCGGAAATAGAACTTTTAGGCTGGCATAAAATAACAACAACTCAACAAAATTATTTCAGGAGTATGTTGGGCGATTGTTCGATAATTGGCATTACCAATCCTGTTAAAGAACTATCGATACAGCTTAAACAAAAACACAAAGTAAAACTTCCGGATGCCGTTATCGCAGCAAGTGCTATGCCCCTTGGTGTTCCTCTTCTAACCTTTGATAAGGGCTTTGAAAAATTTAAAAACTTGGATCTTATCGTAATCTATTAATATGAGTTGTTCGTGCGGATCATCAAAAGGGGGGAAAGTAGCCGGATGCCGGAACAATGGCGCATGCCAAACCGGAGGTTGCAACAAAATGAATGTGTTCGACTGGCTGTCGAACATGGATATGCCCCAGACTTCGGCCTTCGATGTTGTTGAAGTGCGGTTTAAAAACGGGCGAAAAGAATTTTTCAGAAACCCCGACAAATTAGACCTGACCACGGGCGATGCCGTAGTGGTAGAAGTTCCCAGCGGCCATCACATCGGGTATGTGTCGTTGCAGGGCGAATTGGTACGGTTGCAAATGCAGAAACGAAAAACCCCCAACAACAACGACATCAAAAAAATTTACCGGATCGCCCATCAAAAAGACCTTGAAAAATTAGAAGAGGTAAAAAAACGCGAGCTGCCTACACTCTACCACACACGCGAAATACTGCGCGAAACCAAACTACCCATGAAGCTGTCGGATGTAGAGTACCAGGCCGACAATACCAAAGCAACATTTTTTTATTCGGCCGATGACCGTGTTGATTTTCGTGAGCTGATTAAACGGTTGGCAACCGAGTTCCGCATACGGGTAGAAATGCGCCAGATCAGTCTGCGCCAGGAGGCAGGCCGCCTCGGGGGCATTGGTGTGTGCGGGCGCGAACTATGCTGTTCTACCTGGTTAACCGATTTTAAAAACGTGTCCACCAGCGCAGCACGGTATCAAAACCTGTCGTTAAACCCCAGCAAGCTTTCGGGACAATGCGGCCGTTTAAAATGCTGTCTCAATTATGAACTGGAAACCTACATGGAAGCCTTGCAGGATATTCCTAAAATTGAAACTCCGTTACTAACCGAAGCCGGTGAAGCCAAACTTCAGAAGACCGACATTTTCCGTAAAATCATGTGGTTTGGCTTTAATGAAGAAAATACCTGGTATCCGCTTAATGTAGAGCGTGTAAATCAAATCTTAGAAATGAACCGTGCAGGTAAAAAACCGGCCACTCTGCAAGAAGACGAAGTAGCCGAGAAACTTCCGGTTCAAAAACTGAACAGCGATCTGGAAAGAATGGATCAAAAATTCAGGGACAAATCGAAAAAGAAGAAAAAGAAACGCAGCAATAAAAATCAGCAGCAGGGTCAACAGCCTCAACAGCAGGGAAAAAATCAGCAGCAGGGACAGGCGCAAAATCAAAACCGTCAGCAACAGGGTCAACAACCGAACCGCAACCAGCAACGGCATAACCGCAACCGGAATCAGCAGCGTAATCAAAACCGAAACCAAAACGGAAATCAAAATCCACCTTCATCGGGCGATCAGGCATGAGAAAATTTGTTCTTTTCAGTATTGTACTTATAGTGTGTATCACAAGTTGTGACTCAAACCGTGTGTATGAAAAAAATCACGATTTCACTAACCGTTTATGGGCTGTTACCGAGTTGCCCGTTTTTGAGTTTACCGTTACGGACACCGTACGAGGCTATAATTTATACTGCAACCTGCGCAACACATTAGATTATCCGTACTCGCGCATTTTTATAAACTATGCGTTGCAAGATTCGATGGGTAACAGTTTAGAGAAAGCGCTTGTCAGCAATTTTTTGTTTGACGAAAAAACAGGTAAACCCACGGGCAACAGTGGTGTGGGCGACCTCTACGATCAGCAAATTGTATTGCTTAACAATTACACGTTTAAAAAACCGGGTTTGTATAAAGTACAATTCGAGCAGTTTATGCGCACCGATTCGTTAACCGGTATTTTAGCCATAGGGTTGCGGGTTGAAACTTCCGCACCTAACGAGTAAGCACAATGTAATCGCGGATAATGGTTTGTAAGAACTTCACGTTATCCGGAACAGTTTCTTTAATTTCAAGAATTGATTTTAATCGCGTTGTTAATTGTACGACTGCTTCGCGGTGTGCATCGTTGTCGTATTTGCGGTACCGGTCGATGGTGCTTTTAATCAGCAATACATCATCTTCGGCCAACTGGCGAACCTGCATATAAACAGGCTGATAGTTTTCGCGTGACTGGATGTTGAGAATATCGTTCAGGTACAGGTTTACGCGCGGTACTAACTTAATAACAGCCGTATTCGACACGATGTCGCCAATACGTTGCGCTTTAGATGAAGACGCGATGAGCATAGAAGCTATCGCACCCAGCGAAAAGTAAATATCAATCATACGGAACACCCACCGGCTGGCGTAATCATAAAAGGCTGCCTTCTCGCCTGTTATCTTAATCACCCGGATGTGCATTGCTTTCTTGCCTAAACTCTGCCCATTATTAAACACCTCGAACAACAGCGTATAAAAAATAAATACGCATGACACCAAAATACTGGCTACGGTTTCCATATACCCGTAAACATGCAGTACGTTAAAAAAGAACAACGACAGCACAATCACCATCAATATCATACAAACAAAATCGATAGCAAATGCCACGATACGGTCGCGCAGGGTGGCCAGCTCATATTCGAGCAAAACATTTTGTGTTGTTTTTATTTCGATGCCTTTCATTTCTTACAGCAAACCAATACTTTCACTTCGGTATGAAGGAAACGCATTTTGTCAGGCAAAATAAGGAAAAGTGGCTCCAATCCGAACAGTTTATTAAGGGTAATGAAAACGACCCCGAAAAACTCAGCGCACTATTTGTACAGGTGGTTGACGACCTCTCGTACTCGCAAACCTATTACAAACACCGCTCGGTACGGGTTTACCTGAACACCCTGGCACGCGAATTTTTCTCTATTATTTCAAATGCCCGCAAAGAAAAACAAAACCGTTTTAAAGCTTTCTGGCTGGAGGAATTACCCCAGGTGGTAATTTTTTGCAGGCGTGAACTACTCATTTCTTTAATCGTTTTTTTGCTGGCTGTTGGCATCGGGGTATTTTCATCGGCCAACGATAAAGATTTTACCGCCACCATTCTGGGCGATGGTTACGTGGATATGACCATCGAAAACATTAAGAAAGGCGACCCCATGGCCGTGTATAAAGACATGAATCAGGTGGAAATGTTTTTGAAAATCACCTACAATAACCTGATGGTAGCCGTGCGTACTTACGTGTTCGGTATTTTTATGTCGTTAGGTACAATAATGATTTTGCTCTACAATGGCATTATGGTGGGCAGCTTTCAGTATTTTTTTGCACAGCATAATTTATTGGCTACTTCGGCTATGACCATCTGGCTGCATGGCACCATCGAAATTTCATCGATCATCATTGCCGGAGGAGCCGGGCTAACGTTGGGAAGCGGATTGCTGTTTCCGGGAACATACTCGCGGTTACAGGCTTTTCAGATGTCGGCCATGCGTTCGTTTAAGCTCATGTTAGGCATTGCCCCTTTTATTGTAGTAGCTGGAGTTATTGAGAGTTTTATAACACGTTATACCGAAGTACCGGCCTTCATTAAGGTTTTATTGATTATCCTGTCGGCCGCCTGTATGATCGGATACTTCGTGGTTTACCCCTGGTGGAAATCAAAAACCGGCTTTGCACACTCCATGCGTGAAGCCCGTTTGCAACCCAATACACAACAACCTATTAATTTTTTAAAGATTAAGAATAGTGCCGAGGTACTGGGCGATGCTTTCGCATTCTACAAACGCAACCTCAGGCTGTTTTTCTCATGGATTATACCCGTTACGCTGATCGCAACAATCGTTTATTTTTTCACACACACCGATCAGCCGCAGCGGGTACAATTCAATCTGTCGTCTTATTATTTAAGTGAAATGTTTTTTGCACTGGGCATGACGGCATTCCCTAAAGTGCTGTTAATGACCGTAACCTCTGCGATAATCACTACACTTGTGGCACAAGCTTTATTAAAAGAAGCCGGGCAAATTTTTACCACCACAAACCGGTTAACCGGTTTTATCATTTGTTTGTTGTCGTTTGGCGTAGTGTACTTTGGTTTATATGCTTCGGCCAACTGGGGCTATTGGATTTTTGCCTTGTCGTTCGGGTTAATCATGTTTATGCTATTCGGTTTTCTGCATCGCGGAACAACAGGCGAAACGTTTAGCCTGCTTACATCGGGCTTTGGCGCTATCATGGGTATGCAGGTAATTTTGTTTTTTACGTTGGCCGTTTTTCTGTTATTGCTCACTTCGCCCATATTGTATCTCTATTCCCAAATCATTACCTGGAATTTCGTGCAAAACGAAAGCTGGGTAAACGACCTGGTTTTTATTTTTGAAACATTCCTGAAGTTGCTGGCCTTTAACTTGCTGATCCCTATTGTAGTAACCTGCATGGGGCTGATGTACTATTCATTGATTGAGGTTACTTCTGCCTCCGCTTTGAAAAGAGCTATTGCAGGTATTCAATTGAAACACGTTAAACGCGAAGCATAGATGAGAGCGGGCATCATTCTTTTGCTGTTACTGTTCGCAAACCTCACATGGGCACAGGAAGCGGACTCTGTTTATGCAGAATATACTTACGACACTACCGATGAGAGCGAGTCGTATTACGAAAAAGATGACAATAATACCTACGCCACGTCCACCTACACCCGTAAGCCGGGCGAGTTAACTGCTGTAAGCGATGAGCAACAGAAAACATACCGGCATCAGAAATTCAGTAAAACAGAATGGAAAAAAATTGTGGGGAACACCCGTTACAACGAAGATGAAATACCCGAAAAACAGGTTGAGCTTTCTAAAAACCTTTCGCCCGCGTGGGATCCCGCCATTTTAAAATTGATCGCATACGGGGTTATTATCGCCCTGATTGTTGTTGCGCTCATTTATATTATCAAAAACACGCAGGCAAACATACCCATCTCAAAAAAAAATGCATTGGATCCGCTGTTGCAGGGCGATCATCATATTGAAGACCTGACCGAGACCGACCTCGACAGCCTGTTGCAACAAGCACTCGCAAAGAATGATTTCCGGGCGGCTGTGCGTTTATATTACATTAAACTGTTGAAGCACCTCCACGTAAGCGGGCACATCCACTGGAAAAAAGATAAAACCAACCGCGACTATGCCTCCGAGCTTACCACAACACCTTTTGTGCGTAAATTCAAAAAACTGATGACCGCATACGAGATTACCTGGTATGGCGAACGTACACCCTCTGCCCATGAATTTGAGTTACTCCAGGCCGACTTTAAAAACATCCATCACCAATCGATCAACCCAACGGTATGAGAAACAATCGTGTTTTTTCGATTATATTTTTCTCGGTGCTGGGTATTGCGCTGGTGTATTTCTTTTACCTGTCTTCGCAGGGCAACCCACGGCATAACTGGCACGAAACGTACGACAGCGAGAGTTCGCAACCATACGGTACGAGTTTTATCCGGCAAATGCTCAAATCATACTCAGGCGATGATTTTGTTTTCAATACCAACAACCCTGTCCACAAGTTACTCGACTCGCTTCGCGGACAGCAAGAAACCATGTATGTGTTTATTGGCGGATCGCTATACCTCGACACCATGGATATATCGGCTCTTAAAAAATTTGTTGAATCCGGCAACGATGCCTTCATCATCTGTTTGGAAACACCGTACTACCTCATGGATGCCTTCTATACGCACGATTGCACTTACGACCTGAATTATCATACGGTTGATACCCTGCCCATACAAGCTAATTTTTATCACCCGGCATTTGTTTCAAAACGTTCCTATCCTTTCGCCTATCGCATAAACGACAAAGACAGATCGTATTACTGGAGCTACCTGAACAACGAAGTGTTGTGCGATTCGGTACGGTCTGTTGTTCCGTTAGGATATTTTAATGACGACCGTGTGAATTTTTTCAAATTACCTTTAGGGAACGGTAATCTGTATGCCCATACCAACCCGGTATTGTTCACGAATTACTTCATGACTTCCGAGCGCAATACCGAGTATGCCTCATCGGTGTTTTCGCACTCATCGTTCCGCAATATTATCTGGGACGATTACAGCAAAGACCCGTTCTTTAAAGGTGACCGCAACCCCTACTACAACCCGTTGTACTTTGTAATGCAACAGCCCGCTTTGCGTTATGCGTGGTGGATCATGGTAGTGCTGGCGTTGCTTTATGTAGTTTTTGCCGCCAAGCGTCAACAACGGTTTATACCTGTAACCGAACCGAAAGTGAACACATCGTTGGCATTTTTACAAACGGTTTCATCGTTGTACTACCACAATCAGAACCATACAAGTATGGCGCATAAAAAAATGCGGCATTTCCTGCATTTCGTACGCACACGATACAACCTGTCAACCCATAAAACCGATGCCGACTTCATTAAAAAACTATCAGCCAAATCGCAGGTAAGCGAAGCCGACATCGAAACAATTTTTAATCAGTATAAGATTATCGAAAATTTTCAGGATATTTATTCAGCACGCTTAGCCGATTTATACGAAGCCATTCATCATTTTTATACACAGGCAAAATAATTTTTATGGAAGAAGAACTACTATCCGCCCCAAGCCCCATCCAGCACGAGCTTGATGTATTAAACGAACGCATAACGCAGGTAAAAACCGAAGTTGGCAAACTGGTCGTTGGCCAGGAAAAAACACTCGACCTGATTTTGGCCGGTATTTTTACCGGTGGCCATATTTTGTTAGAGGGCGTGCCCGGCATTGCCAAAACCCTTACGGCCAAACTTGTGGCGCGCACCTTGTCGGTTGAGTTTTCGCGCATACAGTTTACGCCCGACCTCATGCCGACCGATGTTGTAGGCACATCGGTATTCAACGTTAAAACCTCTGAGTTTACTTTTAACCGGGGGCCTGTTTTTGCCAACGTTGTGTTGGTCGATGAAATTAACCGCGCTCCGGCCAAAACACAATCGGCCTTGTTTGAGGTAATGGAAGAACGGCAAATAACCGTTGATGGAACAACCTATATACTTGATTTTCCTTTTCTGATTATTGCTACGCAAAACCCTATCGAACAGGAAGGCACATACCGTTTGCCGGAAGCGCAACTCGACCGCTTTTTATTCAGAATTAAATTAACCTACCCGAACATTGAACAGGAAACCGAAATATTAAAACGCTTCCGTAACGATTTCACACAAAAAACAATAGAAACCGTACAGGCTGTTTTAAGCCGGCAAGATTTGAAACAATGTCAGGAAATCATCGAGAAAATTCATATCAACGATGAAATCCTGTTGTACATCGCGCAGGTAGTAAGCAACACGCGCAACCACAGCGATTTATCGTTGGGGGCATCACCACGTGCATCATTATCCATCATGCGCGCTGCAAAAGCCATTGCCGCCATGAGCGGTCGTGATTTCGTAACACCCGATGACGTGAAATATGTGGCGGCTCCTGTATTAAACCATCGTATCATTCTTACTGCCGAGCGTGAAATGGAAGGTGTTGAGCCGGAAGAAATCATTCAGGAAATTACACAACGAATTGAAATACCCCGGTGAGATTTTCGCTTAAAAGTTTATTCTTAAACAACCGGTTTTTCTACGGAGGCGGCAGTCTTATGTTGCTCATGCTGCTGGCCTATCCGTTTGAAATTCTCTTACCTGTAACATTAGCCGGGTTGGTGCTTTTTGCGCTGATCGCCTTTTCGGATATTCTTTTGTTGTACAGCAAACGGGTAAACATTACCGCTAAACGTTCGCTTACTAAAGTATTGTCGCTGGGCGATGCTAACCCGGTTGAACTTTCGTTGCGCAATGCTTCGTCCATAAAGCTGTATGTTACACTAATTGACGAAATACCCGAACAGTTTCAGATCCGTAACTTCAACCGCAGCCTCACACTCAATCCCGGACAATCCGATCATCACGTTTACCATCTCAAACCCACTACCCGGGGCGAGTATCATTTTGGTGATTTACATTGTTTCATCCGGTCATCGCTGGGATTGGTGAAGCGTAGAATTACGTTTCCGTTAAGCCTTATGGTTCCGGTATATCCGTCTATCATTCAAATGAAGCGGTTCGAGTTAAAATCGTTTATCCGCACATCTGAAGAATATGGCGTAAAACGTATGCAACGCATCGGGCACAGCTACGAGTTTGAACACATTAAACATTACGTTAGCGGAGATGATTACCGCAGCATCAACTGGAAGGCAACCGGCCGGAGGGCGCAACTCATGGTAAACCAGTACGAAGATGAAAAATCGCAACAGGTATATTGCCTGTTAGACCGGAGCCGTGTAATGCACATGCCCTTTGACGGACTGAGTTTGCTGGATTATGCCGTGAATGCCTCGCTCGTTATCTCAAACATTGTATTGCAAAAACAAGATAAAGCCGGACTGTTAACCTTTGCCGATAAAATCGGAACGGCATTAAAAGCCGAGCGAAGTAAGCAACAGTTAAAACAAATTTTAGAAGCGCTTTACAACGAAGAAGAAAAACCGGCCGAAGCCAACTACGAACTTATGTACACAGCTTCGCGCAGGTTCATTAAAGGGCGTAGCCTCATTTTTTTATTTACGAATTTTGAAAGTGAATATGCGTTACAGCGTGTAATCCCGCAATTGCGGAACATTAACCGCCAGCATTTATTAGTGGTTGTTTTCTTTGAAAATACCGAGATCAGCAACTTTGCAAAAAATCCGGCACATTCACTCGAAGATGTTTACGCGCAAATTACAGCCGAAGAATATGCCTATAACAAAATGCAATTGGTACAACGGCTTAAACAATTTGGCATTATGAGCATTCTTACCAAACCCGAAAACCTTACGGTTGCCACCATCAACAAATACCTTGAGTTAAAAGCGCGGGGATTGATTTAACTATTAAAGGTATCCTAACCTTTACATAAAACAAAAGGCACAATACCCGTTGAGTATTGTGCCTTTTCTACTTTCTAAAACGAATGCAAATCCGATGGCTTATCGGATGTCTCACCTCATTGTTTCGATTAGTCGTTTTTTTATAAAACCAGTAAGTAATGGTTTGGTCATCCCGAGGAACGAGGGATCCGCGCATGCCTTTAGGCTTAACCAAGCCTGTTTTGGTACTGTATGTTAGAAAATGCCTCGCAATCACGATTGGGTGATTTTCAGAAAATATGCAGGCTCGGCATGACCCACACCAGATAAGTCTTATTCATAACTACCCGCGACATCCGATTTGAAATGTCCCCTCTAAAACTTAGTTCTTATAGAAAACAAACGTTCCGGCTATTTTATCGTGTAGGGCTTGTTTACGCTCATCCCAACCGGCCATCATAAACCCGATCAACAGTATAAGTGCCGAGGGGATTTTTGCAAAGTATCGCCCTAATGCATTTGCAAACGAAAGCCTGTTACCGTTTTCGTCACCAACCTGAATGCCCACGGCCATCTTACCCAGGGTAGCCTGCCGTTCGGAGCTTTCCATAAAACCAAAGTATAAAACACCAATGATCAAACTGATTATTTGCACTCCCACGTTGGAATCAAAAAAACTGCTTTCCTCAAAAAAAGCATATTCAAAAACCGTGTTTATACAGAATAACAAAATCGAGTCAATTAAATATGCAACAAACCGGATCCAAAAACCGGCATATTCAAGCCGTTTGTTTTCGATTGTGGGAGCGTCTAAAATCTGATCCATGAAGAAACAAGGGTTAAGTTTATTTCCGAAGGTAATAAAAAAATAATCCAGCCGCTTACAGGGCTGGATTATCCAATATATGACTGTCGCTTACAGGTTATTTTTTCTTTTTCGAGAAATCAACCAGTACCGGTGTACCGATACACAATGAAGAATAGGTACCGATCAATACCCCAATTAACATGGCGAACGTAAAGCCTTTAATGGTTTCACCGCCAAAAATGAAGAGGATAATGATTACAAATATGGTTGACATACCCGTGATCAACGTACGGCTAAGGGTATCGTTCAACGCACGGTTAACCACCGAGGCTTCTTCTTCATCGCTGCGTTTGTTTGCCAAAAACTCACGCACACGGTCAAACACCACCACACTATCGTTGATCGAGTAACCAATCACCGTAAGGATAGCCGCGATAAAAGCCTGATCGATCTCAAGCGCAAACGGCATAATATTTTCCAGCAACACAAAAATCGACAGCACCATCAATACCGTGTGTACTAAGCTAACCATTGTACCCATAGCAAACTGCCATCTGCGGAAACGGATCAGTATATACAAGAACATTAACCCTACGGCCACTGCTAACGAATAAATGGCCGAAGCTTTGGTATCGTTCGCGATAGTCGGGCCAACCAACACCGGGCGCAACACACTGGCTTTGTTACCGCTAAATTTGGCTAAGCCGTTGTTCAACTGTTCTTCGGCCTTGTTGGTAGCATCTTCCGAATCGTCTTCAACCAGGTAATCGGTTGTAATCTGGTAACGCAGGTTCGAGCCATACGTTTTTACTTCTGGGGCAGAGCCAAAAGCATCGGCTAAGTTTTCGCGGATGGCGCCCGCCTCAACCGGTTGTTCAAATTCAACAATGTAGCTTCTTCCGCCTTTGAAATCGACACCGTAGTTGAAGCCTTTAATGGCCAGCCCTACCATACCGGCTACGATAATCGACAGCGATACCGCGTAGTAAATTTTACGGTTACCGATAAAGTTGATTTTGATAGAACGGAAAAGATTTTTAGACCAGCCTTGTGAAAAGCTGATGTTCACTTTTTTGCGGATCAGGTATTCGAACATCACACGGGTAACGAATACCGAAGTAAAGAACGAACACAAAATACCGATTACAAGCGTTACTGCGAAGCCGAAAATCAAACCCGTACCAAACACCAACAGCACAGCACCTTTAATGAGTGTGGTAACGTTCGAGTCGATAATGGCCGAGAATGCGTTTTTGTAACCCGCCCGCACAGCCGTTGATAAATCTCTTCCCAACGCCAGATCTTCTTTTACACGTTCGTTGATCAGTACGTTTGCATCCACCGCAATGGCCAGCGACAACAACGTACCCGCAATACCCGGAAGCGTAAGCGAAGCATTTAACGAAGCCAGTACCCCTAACAGGAAAATCAGGTTCAGGATCACGGCTAAGTCGGCCACCCAGCCCGCACTGCTATACACTACAAACATGAAGATGATAATCACAATAAAACCGGCTACGATCGAGATCAAACCGTTTTGAATAGCTTCCTGCCCTAATGTTGAACCTACCGAAGTAAACTCAACAATTTTTGTAGGCGCTGGTAATGAACCTGCTTTTAAGATGTTGGCTAAATCTTTTGCTTCATCGATGGTGAAGTTACCGGAAATTTGTGAGTTACCGTTTGGAATTTCACCATTAACCGATGGTGCTGAGTAAACCGCGTTATCCAGCACAATGGCAATACGGCCTTTAGGTGATTTATTGGCGGCCTCGGCTGTCATCTTTGCCCATACACGGGTTCCGGTAGCGTTCATTTTCATGCTCACGGCCGGGCGTGCATATTCGTCAAGGTCTTGCGTTGCGTTGTTGATTACTTCACCGGTAAGTTTAGGAACACCGTTTCTTCCTTTATCGAGGAAATACAATTCAAGCGCTTCGCCCATTTTGTAAACATCATCGGGCTTGTTGCTCCAATATACGCCAACGTTGCGGGGCAACAGGTTGCGCACATCGGCACGTTTGAAAATCGCATTGATCTCGGCTGTATCTTTTAATTCGTAACGGAATGTGCCCGATGGTTTGCTGAGTGCAAACAACGGAGAAACATTCATGTTGGTTAATGAATCGAGGCCGCTCTTCGCGCTGTCTTCGACAGATTTAAGCTGGTTTTCGAGATCATCAGTTGTCGTTGAGTCGGCAGGGGCAGTTAATTGTTTTGCCAGTTCATCACGATCGGCCGATGTTGAGCCTGATAAGGCTTTCTTTGTTTTTTGTTCTTTTAACAATAAGTCGTTGATGGCAATAAACGAGTTGTTCAGTGTGTTCATATCCACTACATCCCAAAACTCTAAGCGGGCAACACCCTGTAATAATTTACGAACACGCTGCGGGTTTTCAGCGCCCGGTATTTCAACCTGGATTCTTTCGGTACCGATTAACCGCTGAATGTTTGGTTGTGAAGTACCGAACTGATCTAAACGATTGTTCAAAATCGTAAAAGCGCGATCGATGGCCTGGTCAACTTCCTGGTTTACTGTTTTAACAACCTGCTCATCGGTATCTTGTAAGCTGATACGGCCACGGGTTGAGGCGTTGGCAAAAATCGAAGCGAATTTTCTGTTGGGGTTATCCTTACGGAAATTTTCAAAAAACAAATCGGCAAACGGACGCGGACTGGTTTTGTGTGCAATGTTGGCTTTGTTGAGCGCACTCACAAAAGCCGAGTCGGTTGAATTGCCGGCCAATCCACGGATGATGTCAACCGGGGAAACCTCCAGCGTAACGTGCATACCGCCCTGTAAGTCGAGTCCCAGGCTGATCTCGCTGTTTTTAACTTCTTTGTAGGTGTATTCTTTTATACCCAACAAGTTGTAAACCGGTTTGTTCCAAACCGAATCGAGGTATTGTTGTTTTTTGTCGATGTCAACTTCGCCCTTTGCATTGGTCGCATAAGCGGTGGCATCGCGCTGTACGCCACGCGACACTAATGTGAACGACAGGTAATAAAAGCAGAGTAATGAAAATACGATCGTTAGTGTAACGACCATTCCTTTGTTTTGCATATTTATAAATTTATTGAATAGGTACTTAGTGAACGATAGCCTTTACACATACGCGCAACGACTATACAAAAAAGGTGAAGTGAAAATCAGGGTGCGTTCGGGGCAATGATAAACCTGAACATCGCCTGGAAGAGGCGATTAACAATAACGGGGAATTCAACAGGTGTTTCGTCTTCTTCCGTTTCAAAAAGCGTTTCCGTTACAAAAGCCATTGCTTCGCTGATCTCGATGTGCGAAACCGATGAAATGGTATTGGAAGGGATAGAAACATAGAAATCGTGACTTTTCTCGGCCTGTTTCGACTGTTGCTCTGTTTCAACTTTTTTCTGGCAATAGGTTGCCGCCTGGAAGTAGAAAAGTTGCGAAAATACAATAACCGCTGCCGTGGCAATACCTGCCAGAAGCGTTAAAACCTTGTATTTCCGCGAATTTTCCATCATAAAGGGATACAAAAGTATAGAATTACCCCAAAAATGAAAGTCGGTTGTCAAAAAATCATCCGGCTATTTTGGCTTTGATGGCCAGCGCCAGGAAATCAAGCGCCCGGTTAAAGTCATTGTTATTGGGTATAACAATATCGGCACGGTGTTTCAGGGGCTTGATAAGCGTTTCATATACGGGCATTACGTGGTTTTCGTAACGGTACAGTACATCGTCTAAATCGTAGCCGCGTTCTTCGTTATCGCGCCTGATCCTGCGGCTGAGTTTTAGGTGATCTTTGGCTTCGATGAATATTTTCAGATCAAGCTCACGCTCAATATCCGGAAAGTATTGTACAAACAGCCCTTCAATGATAATCACCGGGGCAGGTACAAACTCAAGGATTTTCGGTGTAACGCTGGGATTATTAAAGGTATATTCCTGTTTACGAAGCACTTCACCGCGTTTCAGGGTTTGGATGTCGCGCAGAAATTGTTCGTGATCGATAGACTCCGGCAGGTCGAAATTTTTGATGCCTCGTTCATCTAACCGTTGGCGGTCGCGCGGATGGTAATAATGATCCTGCGAGATGAGGCAAAGCTCATTAGCCGAAAACCTGTTTTCGAGGTTTCTCAGAAAGAATGTTTTCCCGGATCCGCTTCCTCCGGTTATGCCGATGGTGTATGGTTTAATCATGAATATTTCTGCCGCAGAAAATTAACGAGTTTTTTTACAGCGACAGCCCGGTGGCTAATTAAATTTTTCTGTTCGAGCTCCATCTCGGCAAAAGTTTTGTCGTAACCATCGGGTACAAACACCGGGTCATATCCAAACCCTTTTGTACCGCGAGGCGCTTCGGCAATGATGCCCGGTACAATGCCTTCAAAGGTGGTTACCATACCCTGATCGATGAGGGCAATAACGGTTTTAAACCGCGCCCTGCGGTTGGTTTTATCCTGTAATCGATTTAACACCAACTGCATATTGTCGGTATCGTTGCGTTGCGCGCCTGCGTAGCGTGCCGAAAAAACACCGGGTTCACCGTTAAGCGCCTCCACTTCCAAACCCGTGTCATCGGCAAAACACGAAACACCGTAACGATCAAAAACATATTGTGCCTTTTGCAGCGCATTGCCTTCGATGGTGGGTTGGGTTTCGGGAAGTTCTTCAATACAACCGATGTCGCTTAAATTTTGCAACACGAAAAAAGGCCCTAACAGGGCCTTGATTTCGTGTGTTTTGTTTTTATTGTTGGTTGCGAAACAAAGTGTTTTCATAATCCAACTATGCTCAACAGTTCAATTTCAAAGATAAGGTTTGAATTGGGCGGGATGGCCGTGCGGGCTTCAGCACCATACGCCAATATTGCAGGCACATAAATAGTTGCCTTGCCGCCTACCTGCATGGTTTGAAGGCCGATGATCATACCATGAACATAATTTACCACGCGGCCGCCTACTCCGTTGGTTGGGCCATATTGTGCAAAGGGAGCAAAAATACTCTCATCGCTTAACAACTTGCCGGTTATGCTCATAGTTACCTGATCGTACAACCCGGGGTAGTCGCCCGAGGTACCCGGTTCGGTGTGTACTATCCGTACACCACTTTCTAACGCAACCACATTTTCAACTTCAAGTTCGTCCAGTTTAGCATCAATAGCTGCAACTTGTGCGGCAAGCGTGGTTGTTTGTGCCGTTGTTGGGGCAACACTTATTAAATGTACATCAAAAACCAATGTTGCATTTCCGGGGATGGCGCCAGAACCATTTTGGCCATAAGCATAAAAAGAAGGAATATAAAGTTTTGCAACCGCCCCCTGGGTTAATTGCCCCATGCCGATCTTCCAGCCGTCAATCATATCCTTTAGTTTGAGGGCAAAATTATTGTTCTCATCAAATGTACCCTCCGAAAGTTCACCATTGGAAAGTATGCGGCCGGAATAAGCTGCTATAACTTCGTTCTCTAAATTGGGCGGTAAATCACCATTGCCAACTTGTGTAATCACAATGGTAACACCCGAAGGATCTCTTATTACCATATTGCCGGCAGACGGTGGGTTATCTACGAGGTAATCATTTATCGCCTGAACTTCTTTCAGAAGTTGCTGGTAATCCGAGTGGACATCGGTATCTAAACAAGCCGACATATAAACAGTCATGGCAAAAAGCACAAGCACGCTTCCAATCGATTTTCTTTTTCTCATAACGTTAATTTTGTTTATGTTTTATGCTAATTCATTCAATTAGACATTAGACACTTATTTTTTAGGCGCGGTTGGAACGGGCGCATCTTTTAAGTCGGTAATTTCCAAATCAAAGACGAGCACTTCGTTTGCTTTGATCACCTCGCTGCGCTGTTGGGGGCCATACGCCAAGCCTGATGGGATAATCACGGTTGCTTTAGCGCCTTTGTTCAATACTTTTAACGCTTCGTGCCAACCTTTTATTACAGACGTACGATCAATTATAACCTCGTACGGCTGATATGATGGACGTTCAAATAAGCCTTTTTCTTCGACTACGGACTTAACGCTGCTATCGAAATAAACACCTTCAAGTGTGTAGCCCGAATAATTTACGGAAGCGATCTGGCCAGACTGACCGTTTTCGCCTTTGCCCGGTTGTGTAATTACATACCATATACCCGATTCGGTTTTTTGTGCCACCAAATTATTTTTGGCGATGTACGCTTCAATGGCGAGGGAATCTTTAACAACTTGTTCTTTTTCTTTTTTGATGAAAAACTCGCGCTGGTAGGTCATAAACGAGTCTTGTGTCATGATATTCTCGACCTTAATGCGGTAGGTCAATACCAACGTTGAATCAAATTGCGGAGGCATTGGTTGCCTTACAAGGTCTTTAAAGAAATCTTTAATGTGGATGTCCACCTTAACGCTATCGCCTTTAGAGAGCATACGCAGCATTTGGGTCATGCCATCTTCGGTTTTAATCATGGCCGTGTCGGGAATTACCGCATACGGTGGGAAGTCCATCTCGTAGGTGTCGCGCCAAACAGAATCTTTTGAATCTTTAAAAACGAAATTAAACATGAGTACCTCGCCCGGCTTGGCGGTAACGCCATCACCTGCTTTAACAACTGTAAATTTTAAGCCGTTTGGAGTTTCTTTTTCGTTTGAACAGGCCATGCACAATACCAGCAATAACCCCATCAGCAATTTTGTGATTTTCATAAGTGAGTATTTAAAAATTTAGTAGTCTTGATTTAATTGATTTTTATATTCAGGAAGTATAGCTAAAAATTTCTGTACGGTTTCTTCAAGCGAAAGCGATGAAGTACCCCCCGATGCGTTGCGGTGCCCGCCTCCTTCAAAATGTTTGCGAGCCATTTCGTTGACCGAAAAGTTTCCGAGCGACCGGAGTGATAGTTTTACGTTATCCTTACGTTCGTGGATCATCACCGAAAGTTTCATGCCTTTAATCGACAACCCGTAGTTCACAAAACCTTCGGTATCGCCTGTTTGCGAGCCAAAGCGTTTCAACTCTTCGGCCGAAAGGGTCATGTATGCGGTATTGTATTCAGGCAATACTTTTAATTTTTCACTTAACACATAGCCCATCAGGCGCAACCGCTCTACGGTATTGGTATCGTAAATAAGTTTTGATATTTTGGTTGGGTTAGCACCGAAGCGTACAAGTTCGGCTGCAATCAAAAACTCTTCGTGCCGCGTGTTAGAGTGCCTGAAACCTCCCGTGTCGGTCATCAGTCCGGCATATAAACAATCGGCAATGTTGGCATCGATCAGGTTTTCATCGCCCAACTCCAAAATCAAATTAAAAATAAGCCCGGCTGTTGATGCCGACTGCACATCCCACTTCACAAATTCGGCAAAATTTTCGGGGGCTAAATGGTGATCGATCATCGCTTTTCTGGCGGGCGAGTTCCTGACCATATCGGTTAAATCCTGAATACGGTTGAGGGCTGAAAAATCCAAACAGAAAATAATATCGGCTTGTTGAATGATAGGGTTTACCAACCCCTCTTTTCCCTTTTCAAAAGCAATCACTTCGTTGTTGCCGGGCATCCACTGCAAAAATTCGGGGTAATCGCTGGGGGTAATTACCTGAACGCTGTGCCCCTTTTTCTTTAAATATCCGGCCAGCCCCAGCGATGAACCCAGGGCATCGGCATCGGGTTTATGGTGAGTAACGATCACGGCTTTGCGTGGCTGACCCATAAACTCCTTAAATTGTTGGATATTCTGCATGAATAGATTACGAAGGGGCAAAAATAATCAGGATTTTAGGGATTTCAGGATTTTCAGGATTGAATGCAATTTTATTTAAGAGGATTATTGTACAGAAAAGCTATTTTTGCCCCGCAAATCACGAAAAAACAAGCAAAATGGCAGGAAACAGAACTTTTACCATGATTAAGCCCGATGCCACAGGCGCGGGAAACTCAGGTGCTATAATTAAGATGATCGAAGAAGCGGGCTTTCGCATTGTGGCGATGAAGAAAACCCAGCTTACCCCGGAGCGTGCCGGCCAGTTTTATGAAGTACACAAAGCGCGCCCGTTTTATAACGATTTAACTGCGTATATGTCGAGCGGGTTTATTATCCCGATGATTTTAGAGAAAGACAATGCCGTTGAAGACTTCCGCAAACTGATTGGTGCTACCGATCCTGCCAAGGCAGAGAAAGGCACTATCCGTAACCTGTTTGCAAAATCAATTGATGCTAACGCCATTCACGGCTCGGACAGCGATGAGAACGCTGCCATTGAAGGTAACTTTTTCTTTTCAAGAACTGAGCAGTTTTAAGTAACTCAATCAGAAACGAGGCTGTATCAAAAGCGGTGTACCACTTTTGATACAGCCTTTTTTAATGCAGTTTAAGCAAGGCGCGGAAGTGTAAGTTCACTAAATCAACCGGTGCCTTACGGCTTTTTGCACGGCTTCAACTTTGTTGTTTACCTGTAATTTGCCATACACATTTGAGATGTGTTTTTGAACAGTCCCCACGCTGATGAACAGGTTCTGAGCGATCTGTTCGTAGCTCAATCCGCCTTTTAGTTGTTCCAGCAATTCAATCTCGCGTTTGGTAAGCCCGAAGTCTTCAAACGCTGTATTGGGGTTAAACGGATGGCGCACGAGGTTCAGCACTTTTAACGCAATACCGGGCGACATCGCTGCCCCGCCTTGCATGGCCTGTTCTAATGCCTGAACAATAATTTCTTCGCGCTCGTCTTTTAACAAATACCCGGATGCCCCCGCCATGATGGCCTCGAATATTTTTTCATCATCATCAAACGTGGTTAACATCACCACTTTAATTTGCGGGTACCGTTGCTTTACCAACCGGGTTGTTTCAATACCGTTGAGTTCGGGCATTTGAATGTCCATCAGGATTACATCCACTACCGGGTCGTTCGCTAACGCCTCTAACAGTTCGGTGCCGTCAAAGGCAGTAGTTTTAATGTTTATGAAGGGGGTATTTTTCAGTTTTTCAACAATCGCCTTGAGGGCAAAGGTGTTGTCTTCGGCTATGGCGATGCGGATGGCTGTCATGCGGATAAAGTTACTAAAGACTTGCAAACTTATCGTATGCGGATAAAGTGACTATCGTACGTTTTTCGTGATTTTACCCCATCAACGTCACTCGAAGAGGACGTTGATGCTTTTAACAACAAATTTAATCTCTCACAATTAAGAAAGCCTACACAATCTTTTCAAATCATCAACGTCCCCGGGGCGGGTGACGTTGATGGGGAGACCCGACAATAGCAGGTTTTTTAAAGAGAACGACATCATGGTATAAAAAATTAAAACGAAACTTGATTAAGGGTTTTCGGGCACTACCAGGTTCACGATCTCGTAAGCATCAAACACAAACTTAGAGTTGTTGTTCAACACAAATTGCGAATCGCGGATAGCAAAGCTTATCTGACGTGTTTCGGGGTTGATGCTGATCATCTCAAAATCGGTAACGTATTTATCGCCCGCCATCGGTATTTTGTTGGCATCTAACCGGCTAAAGCTTGCCGTAATGTTTTCCGGATCGGCTTCAAAAAAAAGTTCGTCATCCGATGTGAGTGTGATTGTATGATAATAATGATGCGCTCCGTCCGTTCCAAGAGAAGGCCCAGCCAACTCAATGAAAATATCTGACCGATCGAATTCGGTGCCCATACTCATGTAAAAATCACGCTGTTCAATCAAATTGTACGAGTAGCAATAACGGATAGGGTCGCCAATTTTAACGTTACCACCACTAAACGAGTCGTGCCTGCGTGCTGTAAGCACTACTTCGCCCGAACAAGGGGTTTCTTCGTCATCTTCGTCAAAAAGATCGCATCCGGCCAGCAGGGTAACCGCAAGTAAAAAAGAGAGTTGCATCAACCGTTGCAATACCCTCTGATAAAGGTTTGTTTTTGTTTTCATAGCAGCACAAAACTGCCATGAAACCGTGCGCAATTCAATACTATGAATATGGTATTTGTTGTATAGGCGTCAGACGGCTGATTCCTGTTTAAACCGGAACAGTAATCTGCAAAACAGTCGCCCCCGGTTTCGATTGAATGTGCAGTGTTCCGTTAATGGTTTTTACCCTGCGTTCGATATTGCGCAAGCCAAAACCGGTTGTAACGGCCTGAACATCAAAGCCCGCTCCATCATCCTCCACGGTAGCAGTTACGTTTTGACCGGCCACATTAATGGTTACCCGGATGTGCGAAGCGCGTGCGTGTTTGGTGGCATTGTTAACCGCTTCCTGAAGAATGCGGAACAGGTGGTTTGCTGTTTGAGCCTGAATGATAGTCTGTACATTGCCCGTTGCAGCAAGCTGAACAGGCGGAATGCTGTTGGACGGGATGTATTCGCGCAACTTCAACAAAAATTCTTCGATGGTGGCCGATTGTTTGTTGATGAGCCAAACCGTTTTGCGAAGTTCCTGAATGGTGGATGTGGTTATTTTTTTTAATTCGTGAATGCGATCATCGGGCAACGATTTCTGTAATGAATCGATGGAAGCGCTTACAAAGGTCAACTGCGAACCGATGTTGTCGTGCAGTTCTTGCGAAATGCGCAGACGTTCTTCCTGAATAGCGTTTAAAGATTTTACTTCGGCCAGTTCGGCTTTCAGTTTTAAGCGTTGCTGTTTTATCCGTTGATTGCGATACACCACTACTGTAATGCCCACCAGTAACACCAACAACCCACCGGCCCACATTAACTGATTGTTGCGCTGTTGTATTTTCAGATTGGTTTCGGCTAAGGCATGTTCTTTTTTTTCGGTTTCGTACCGGGTATTCATTTCGGCTATGGCCTGGGCATTGGCGTGTTTATAGATGCTGTCTTTTGCCGTTGCCCACAATCCGTAATGTTTACTGGCATTTTTAAAATCTTCAAGACCTTCAAAATTTTTAGCTAATACAAAGTGAACATCTTCCTGTTTTAAAATCAGATTATTTTCTTTTGCCAGCGTTAACGCTTCCAAACCTACTTCTATTCCCTTTTTGTATTCTTTCGTTTTATTATACAGATCAGCCAACGTGTATAGATCTGAGATGATGTAAAAGGGATTGCCCACCTTTTGACGGTACGGCCGGGCCTTTAAGTATTCATTAATAGCCAAATCGTACTGGCCGGTATTGGCATAAATAGTACCCAATATAAAGTATGCATTCGCGATCGACTGCGTATCGTTTTCGGCAATAGCCATTGAAATACCTTTTTCGATACACCCCCTGGCGGAATCCGGCAATCCTAAAGCGCCATAACTAACCGCCATATTGTTATATATATAATGAGCGTACGTTCGGATGCCAGCCGCATCAGCATTACGGATTGCGTTCATACCTGCATCAATACATTCGCGGTAACGCTTCAACTCCAAGTATGCCCACGTGATATTGGTTTGTATTTTAAGCTCTAATGATTTTAATGTCGGATGCTTTTCGGCAACCCGGAGGCCGTCTAAAAGATTTTTCAAACCGTTTTCTGCTTTTCCGGTTGATATATACACGTTGCCCAAGGCATTGCACGCATTTACAAAAATGTAGGGATCGTTATCCCGCGAAAGGTTTTTCGATTCCAGTAAAAACAGCGCTGAGCTGTCAAAAGAAGATAACGAATTATGGTAAAGCCCTAACGCCCCATTAAAATATGCCGCCTCCACAGGGTCGGAGGTTTTTTTCAAAATATGCTTTGCCTGCTGAGCGTATTGTTCAGCAACATTAAAATCGACTTTCCGAAAGTAAGAAACAACCTCGTAGTATGTCTTTGCTTTATCCAGACCCGTAGCGGAGTTTAGTTTTGCAACAAGGCTGTCAGCGGTTTTTGATGTGGTTTGAACAGACTGCCGGGCAATTGCACTTTTTATGGGAACGATTAACGCTAAAAAGTATGGAAGGAATCTCAGCAAAATAACTTTCAGAATATCAAAGACCCTAAAATAATTATCAATCAATAATAATCAAAACCACATTACACTAACCGGTATATGCACTGAAAAATAAAACGTCATGTTTATGTTAATGCTGTACACAAACATGACGTTTTGGATTATCCGTTTCCGGGAACTGTTACGCCCACAATTTATTCGGGTATTCGCCCTGGTTTACAAGCGCTTTGATTTTACCCGATACTTCGTCTTTATCTTCTTTATACGTTACGCCAAACCACACATCGCCACCGCCCAAAATTTTCACTTTGCCCAAGCCCTGTTTGATCATTTCGTTACCGATAATCGGGATGAAAAATTCGGCTTTAGGCTCTTTACCTTTTTCTTTCAGGAAGTCGATGAAAAATTTTTCGGTCAGTGGGAAAATACTTTCATGGAATCCCCAGAAGTTCATCGAAGTAGGTGTTTCAGGACTAAGCTCCAAATCACCATCTTTTTCTTTTGAAATAATTTTTCTATTCTCTTTTACGATGGTCGTGCGTTCAACCACCGATTTTAAATATCCGTTTGCATCCTGTTCGCCACAACCACGCGATACCGAACCGTTTTCAGACAATACATTCTTTAATGTATAGCCTACCATAGCGTGCGCGCCTTGTGTATCGCCACCAAAAAATTTCGCGACCGATTCAAATGCCCCACGACCGTAAAAGTCATCGGCATTGATTACCGCAAACGGTTCGTGGATAACATCTTTTGCACACAACACCGCGTGGGCAGTACCCCATGGTTTGGTGCGCTCAGGGTTTTGATAGGCTGCCGGTACTTTCGTATCCAATGCCTGCACCACAAACTCAACCTTTACCTTGCCCTGCAACCGGGGCAAAAACATTTCTTTTATCGTTTCTTTTATTTCTTCACGAACAATAAACACGACTTTCGTAAACCCCGCACGGATGGCATCAAAAAGCGAATAATCCATAATGGTTTCACCGCTTGGGCCAAACCCGTCAATTTGCTTAATCCCACCATAACGGCTGCCCATACCGGCTGCCAGCACCAACAGCGTTAATTCTTTCTTGTTACTCATGCCAAATAGTATTTAATCTGTAAAACAGTTTCGCTAAGTTGCTACAAAAATTGGGCTATGCAAAATACTTCCCGCCAGTACATCCAGTCGGTAACGATTATCGGTATTTTATTTTTTATTTTCGGATTTGTAACGTGGCTGAACGGCCCGCTGATCACGTATGTAAAACTCGCTTTTGACCTCGATACCGACTCGAAAGCCTTTTGGGTGACTACGGCATTTTACATGGCGTATTTTTTCTTGGCCATTCCTTCGTCATGGATTTTGGAACGCACCGGCATGAAAAAGGGCATGGCGCTGGGCTTATTGGTAATGGCCGCAGGCACATTTGTGTTCGGGCATTTTGCTACCGAAAGAAATTATACTGTATCGCTTTGGGGATTGTTTATCATCGGATCGGGGCTTTCGTTATTACAAACAGCCTGCAACCCGTACATCAGCATCATCGGCCCGATCGAAAGTGCAGCACAACGTATCAGTGTAATGGGTATCTGCAACAAAGTAGCCGGTATTCTTAGCCCGATTATTTTGGGAGCCTTTGTGTTGAAAGATATTGATAAGCTCGAAGATCAGGTAAAGGCAGCCGCTTCACCCGAGGCACGCGAACTTGTGTTGTCATCGTTTGCCGCTAACATTTATACGCCTTACATGATTATGGCGATTATATTGGTATTGCTCGCTGTTTGGATAACACGCTCAGCATTGCCCGAAGTAAAGGCATCGGAAGTAAATGCCGAACCCGTTGGCAGTGCAACTAAAAACAAAACGAATATATTTCAATTCCCCTACCTGTTACTGGGTGCGTTTTGCATTTTTGTATATGTAGGTGTTGAAGTAATGGCCGGTGACGCCATTGGCACGTATGGAAAAGGTTTTAACATCTCATCCGATCAAACCAAATATTTTACTTCGTTTACACTCATTGCCATGTTGGCAGGGTATGTTGTAGGATTGTTCGCCATTCCAAAATACCTGTCGCAACAAGCTGCGTTAAAAATATCGGCTATGCTGGGGCTTGCCTTTACAACAGCCGCTTTGTTTACGAACGGATATGTATCGGTAGTGTTTGTTGCCTTGTTAGGATTAGCCAACGCGCTGATGTGGCCTGCGATTTGGCCTTTAGCCATTGAGGGCTTAGGCAGGTTTACAGAACGCGGCTCGGCATTATTAATTATGGGTATTGCCGGAGGCGCTGTTATTCCAAAACTGTATGCAAGTTTAAAAGACACGTACGATTTTCAGTGGACGTTTTTCCTGATTATGCTGCCGTGTTATTTGTTTATTCTTTATTTCTCTGTTAAAGGACATAAGGTTGGGAAAATCAGGGGTTAGGACTTGGGAGTTAGGGATTTAGGTGTTAGGCAACTAAAGTCAAGTGCATGAGAACTTTGCGGACGATTATTCTTTTGTTGATAACACTTAACGTAAGCTGTGCCCAGGTTTCGTTTATGATTGTACCGTTAGGCGTAAAAGGCGGAAGCGATGAAAGTAATTTATCGGCTTATGCGCTGGCTGCGACCGGAACACACGATTATGTTTGCTTAGATGCCGGAACATTGCACACGGGAATTCAGAAAGCCATTGATTTAAAAACATTAAAGGGCGATGCCACGGCTTTCTTACGGAAAAACATAAAAGGTTATTTGATTTCGCACCCGCACTTCGATCATACAAACGGGCTGGTTATCAACTCGCCCGAAGATTCATCAAAATACATTTATGGTATTGAAAGTTGTTTAACAGTATTGCAGGAAAAACACTTTAGCTGGAAAAGCTGGGCTAACTTTGGTAACGAAGGCGAACAGCCCACACTCAACAAATACACGTACCAGACTTTAGTACCAGGCAAGGAAGTGCCGCTGCATTCTACTTCTATGTTTGTTACACCTTTTGTGTTGAGTCATGCAGCACCCAACGAAAGCACCGCCTTCTTAATACGCCATACCGATAATTACCTTCTGTACTTAGGCGACACCGGCTGCGATCGGTTAGAACAGTCCAACAAACTGCGCCAACTCTGGACGGCCATCGCGCCCATCATCCAAAACAAAAAGTTGAAAGCTATTTTTATTGAAGTGTCGTTTGCCAATGAGCAACCCGATGATTTATTATTCGGGCATCTTACTCCTGCCCTTTTAATGGAAGAACTTGCAGCGTTGGAAAAAATTTCAGGAACCGGTACACTCAAAAATCTGAATGTGGTAATCACGCATATAAAACCGCTTGGCAACCGCGAGGCGGTTATTAAAAAGCAATTACATCAGCAAAATACATTACAGGTAAATTTGATTTTCCCGGAACAGGGGAAGGCGTTGAGGTTTTAGTGTTCGATTTTTCATTTGGGGTAGATGTAAGAATCATTGTTTTACGCTAAGAATCATTGTTTTACGCAATCTTTAACCGCAAAGTGCGCAGAGTTTCGCTGAGGTCTCTAAACCATTTTATTACTTATTTTAATCCTCTGCGGTTCTTAGCGTTCTCTGCGGTTTGTCGATTTTGCAAGCCGATTAATACCGTGAATTTGTACATAAATCTCACCTTTTCCACGGTGTTTTTACCATTATCCTTTCACTACATAATTCGTCAGCAACTCTGCCTGCTTTATAACACCGTTTCGGTAGCCAGTATTTGCATATCCGGGGATGGTAGCGCGTAAATTAATGAGGCATCAGACGGCTGTTTACCTAGGCAATCAAGCCTTTGCAGCCGGTTATTGAAATGATTTACACAACGTTCATTTCCCACTCTTCAACAACTCCTCTACCTTCTTTACAATAATCTCCTCCCGCTCCGCCCAACTTCCGTGCACGTGAATGTAGTCAATCTGTCTGCGGTCGAGTTCGTCTTTAAAGGTTTGATACATTCTTTTTCGGTTTGCTTCGCTGCCGAGGTCGCGCACGCCATCGCTTACCCAGGGTACGTCAACATCGAATAAAAAATATAAATCGTACTGAATCATTTTTTCAAATTCGTACAACACGGGCGGTACAACTTTGAGGTATTCGCGTGAATAGATTTGCGTAGTGATCACATCGGTATCGCAAAACAAAATGCGGTTTGCTCTCTTTGCCTGCCGAAATACTCGGGCAGTCTGCTCGCGGCCGATTGCAATAATGTCTTCGCGGTTAAATGTGTTGCCTTCAATCAGTTCGCGCGATACTTCGGGCACAAACACGGTGTTGTATTTTTCGGCCAACCGTTTGGCCATCCCCGACTTGCCGGTACTTTCGGGACCGTAGAAACAAACCAATTTTAGCTGATCGATCATTCCTGTTCAGGTTTTAGAGTACGAACGATACTCCCGCACCCAGTTCCACAAAGCAAAACTCGCGATAATAGTAAACACGGCATATTCTACACTAAAAAACATAGCGCCTTTAACAAAGTATAAACCAGTAGCTACTACATCAATCAAAATCCAGATGATCCAACACTCAACTTTTTTCTGCACCATTAAAAATGTAGTGATCACACTCATCACCAAAATAAACGAATCGACAAACGGGTATGCGCTGGGCAGGTTAAACAATAACGGAAACCATTCGTGCAGTCGCGATGCCAGCGAACCCATCAAATACGTTCCGATTGCCCCGATTACAAACAACAGCAAAAACTGCTTACGCGCCATAAAGGTAATTTTCAACTCTTTCTTTTTATCTTCTTCGCCCGGTTTGGGGTTTGCCCATCGCCACCAGCCTAACATATTGGTAACAAAAAAGAACCCCATGAGGAACATATCGGGGTAAAGTTGAATCTGGTAATAAAAAAATGCCGACAACACTACGTTAACAATCCCAATGGGCCAGCTCCATATATTAGCCATAGCCGAAAGCGCTACGGCCACCAGGCCAAACAACACAGCAAAAAATTCGAGGTAGCTGAGATTGTAGCCGAGTGTGTTAAAGAAAATATTATCGATGTCGAAGAAATCCATGTGCCTTGCAATACTAACTTATTTAAACTGATTTGTACATTCGCAAGTTGAAAAACATAGCAAAAGGATTTAACACCCTCGCCCCGGTTTACTCCCGCCTTGTTCGGGTAATTTTTGGCAATAGTCTGCAACAGGCTCAACTGCATTTTGTTTCGCACATTCACCCAACCGACCGCGTGTTGATTTTAGGCGGAGGCGATGGAACGTTTTTAAAAGCCCTGTTAGCCCGTTACCCGGAACTTCATGTTGATTACATCGACCTCTCACCCAGGATGATCGCGTTAGCCAAACAAAAAGTGTTGCCAACTGCCAATGTTACTTTTATAACAGGATCGGAAAACGACATCCCCGGTACAACTTACTCCGTAGTGATTACTCACTTCTACCTCGATTTGTTTTCGGAAACCACATTGCCAACCGTGATCGAAAAAATCAACGCTAAACTCCGGCCGGGTGCGCGCTGGCTGGCTGCCGATTTTGTTAACGAAACGTGGTGGCATGACCTGATGCTTTGGGTGATGTACCGGTTTTTCCGGCTAACCACCGGTATTGAGGCAAAGCGTTTGCCCAACTGGCAGCGATGGCTGACAACTGCCGCTGGGAAAAAAATGATCCACAAAAAATTTTACAGAGGTTTTGTAACGACCATGCTTTTTTACCGGTAAAAAAGTACAGGTTTAATAATTCTGAGGTTTTTATACGCAGCCATTCTGAAAAGTATGCCTCAAATTACTATTTTGGATTTTTAAATTCAGCGTATGCCCCAGGTTGATAGTATGCCCACTACACTATGCCCTAACTGCAACAATCAGTATTCAGGAAATTACTGTCCTTCGTGCGGGCAAAAAAATTCGGTAACCGAACGTTCCAAATCGCTGCGTTACCTGATCGAAGAGTCGTTGCACGGCTTTTTTCATTATGATGGAAAAATTTTCAGAGCCATTAAATACCTGCTGACCAAACCGGGGTTTCTGACCGAACAATACTTCCACAACCGGCATCAGGCATACATTAAACCTTTTACACTTTTAGTGTTGTTTACATTGTTTTTGTATTTCTTCGGGCTGAAATTTCACATCCTCCACCAGTTTAGCATTGAATATTGGATGAGCATTAAGCCTTCGCTTAACAACATCATTACTTCGTATGTTCAAAAAAAGGAAATTGATATGCGGGCGTTCATCCATGAGTTTGATGTTTACAAAACCAGTTGGCAAAAATTCTACTATACATTGTTAGTGCCTTTAACCGCATTAGTGTGCACCGCTATACTGCTGCCCAAGAAAAGATTTTTTGTAGAACACCTTGTTTTCAGCATTCACTTAGTGTGCACGTATATTTTGTTGTTGTTTATCTACCTGGCCGTGCTGCTCGTTGCGCAGTTTATATTCCGGTTTACCGGAGATGTACAATGGGGCATTGCCTTGCTCAGCATTGTATTTCTGTTTTATACTGTTGTGGCACTTAAAAAAGCATACAACATTCATTGGGTGTATGCCTCCGTTGCCGGAATAATAATAGCCGTCTTTATCGTTTGGATGGATTTAGGAATGCACAACACACTGGTTTCGTACCTCACTTTCTTTTTCAACTATAAACTTTAGTTATGGGCACAGGTGTCAGACACTTTTGAAGTGTCTGACACCTTAACATGCTGAAAACGTTAACCACACCCGCTAAAGTTTAATACACACATTCTTCTCATCGGTAAAAAACTTCAGCGCTTCAAAGCCGCCTTCACGACCAACACCGCTTTGTTTCATACCGCCAAACGGTGTGCGCAAATCGCGGAATAGCCAACAGTTTACCCAGATAATACCACTCTTGATTTTGGCGGCTACGCGGTGTGCGCGTTTTAAGTTCTCCGTCCAGAGGGTAGCGGCTAGGCCATACGGGGTACTGTTGGCATATTCCAACACTTCTTCTTCCGTATCGAATGGCATAATCGTAACCACCGGGCCAAAGATTTCTTCCTGATTGGTGCGACATGAATGCGGTAGCCCTGTAATAATGGTTGGTTCAATAAAATAACCATCGGCACAACGGCCGGTAATTTTTACACGGTTACCGCCTTGTATAATGGTGCCGCCTTCTTTTTGAGCCAGCGCAATGTACGACAGCACTTTGTTTGTATGTGCTTCTGATACCATCGCACCAATTTTTGTTTTTTCGTCAAGCGGATCACCCACGGTTAAGGCTTGGGTACGTTTAGTGAACTCAGCCACAAATTTTTCATAGAGCGGCCGCTCTACAAAAATGCGCGAGCCACACAAACAAATTTCGCCCTGGTTTGAAAACGATGAATGGATAGACGTACTCACTGCGTTTTCAAAATCGCAATCGGCAAAAATGATGTTAGGGTTTTTTCCGCCCAGTTCAAGCGAAAGCTTTTTAAACATAGGCGCGGCTGTCGCGGCTATTGTTTTTCCGGTAGTCGTTCCGCCAGTAAACGAAATAGCGGCAATGTCGGGATGCTCTACAATGGCCTGCCCCACTTTAGCACCCAAACCATGCACAACATTCAGCACACCTTCGGGCAACCCGGCTTCCATACATAATTGCGAGAACATAAATGCCGTCATGGGCGTAACTTCCGATGGCTTGGCTACAACCGTACAACCCGCAGCGAGGGCAGGGGCGATTTTCCACGTAAATAAATACAAGGGCAAATTCCACGGAGAGATACAACCCGCAACACCGATTGGCTGATGTTGTGTGTAGTTAATGGCTTCGCCATCGGTAAAATGTGCTTCGGAACTTTCGTGCAGAATAGCCGTAGCATAAAAGCGGAGGTTGGCGGCCGCACGCGGTATATCAACCGCTTTGGCGAGCTTTACCGGTTTGCCCTGATCAATGCTTTCGGCCAAAGCAAGTTTATCCAGATCGCGTTCAATCAGCCCGGCAATTTTTATCAGTATAGCTGAACGGTCTTTTGCAGGTGTTGTACTCCACTTCGCAAAGGCACGCTTGGCCGCTTCAGTTGCCCGGATCACATCGTGTTTGTCCGAGTCGGGCACAAGGCTGTACGTTTTTCCTTCAGCGGGATTGATGTTATCAAAATAACTTCCGCTTACCGGTTCGGTTAAAACACCGTTAATATAGTTGCGTATTTTTTGCATGGTTATATTTCAGAAATCAGGTTATTGTAATCTTCGTGAGTTCCTATTCAAAACCAAATAATTAATTACATCTTCATGTTTTACACCCAAAGCACGGTAATGCAAATCAATCCTTACCGAAAAAATATCTTCTGTTGGATGTATCTTTTTAAAATGCAGTGATGTATGAGCGGGGTTTTCTGACCAAAGCCTGAATGCTCTTCTTGCTTTTTCCTGAACAGATACAGGCAATACATTAAAACTCTTCCAAAACTTAGAGGTTGCCCGGGAAGTCATCAGAAATCAAAAGGTTTTGTATTGCCCTTCTTGTATTCTGTTAATGCCTCTTGCGCTAAGGATGAAAGTTTTCCCGCAGACGACTCAAAAGATTTATCCCACGCAATCTCATTCAAAATCAGTTGAGCCAATTCCTTTTGCTGGTTTTCAGGAAGGCTGCCCGCCTTATCCATTGCTTTTTTTAGTTCATCAACCATATAGTAAAGATAATCAATTATAAACTTCCTGTTCTTCCGCCATCTACCGGCACGTTTATTCCAGTAATATACGAAGCTGCCGGTGATGCCAAAAATGCAATGGCGGCAGCCACTTCGCTGGCATCGGCAATACGACCCGCAGGGATTTCTTTCACCATATCCTGTTTAGCTTCATCAAATGTTTTGTCTGTTTTTTGAGCGTTGGTGTTAATAATCGATTCCAACCGAGCCGTAAGCGTAGCACCGGGTAACACATTGTTTACGGTAATACCAAACGGTGCAAGCTCTACCGATAATGTTTTCGACCAATTGGCCACGGCACCCCTGATGGTATTCGACACACCCAATCCCTTGATGGGAATTTTTACCGAGGTAGAAATTACATTTATAATCCGGCCAAATTTTGTCGCTTTCATGGAAGGCACAACCGCCTGCACTAAAATCTGGTTACAGATTAAATGATTGTTAAACGCTTTGATAAAGTCATCGGTTTGCGCTTCGATGGCTAAACCGCCCGGAGGGCCACCGGTATTGTTTACCAGGATGTGTACCGGGTTTTGCGCTGTAAATCCGGCAATTTTTTTTCGGAGTGTTTCCGGATCGGAAAAATCGGCCACAAGGTAATGGTGTTGCTGGTTATTGTTCGATAATTCTTTTAAGGTGCTTTTCAGCTTTTCTTCATCGCGGGCTATTAAGGTAACGTTCGCACCCAGCAAGGCCAATTCAATAGCCGCAGCTTTGCCGATGCCTTGCGTACTGCCGCATACCACGGCTGTTTTTCCTGTCAGGTTCAGATTCATGCAAATTGATTTTCAGTAAAGATAAAAGAACGTTACCTTTCCCGTAACAATTCGGATAAGCAATTAAAAAAATATCGTATGGCCATCCGCAGACCGTTCAATTTAAAACAATGGATTACCGACAACCGCGATTTGTTAAAGCCACCGGTCGGCAATAAAAATTTATATGCCGATGCAGGTGATTATATTGTAATGATTGTAGGCGGCCCCAATGCACGCAAAGATTACCACTTTAATCAAACCGAAGAACTGTTTTACCAGTTGGAAGGTAATATTAATGTGCGCATACAAGAAGATGGCAAAGCAGTAGATATACCCATAAAAGAAGGCGAAATGTTTTTATTACCTGCCAATACCCCACACCGGCCCGAACGCCCGGCTAATACCGTTGGCTTAGTAATTGAATGCAAACGCGAAGACCCCACATTTGAAGATCGCCTGATCTGGTATTGCGATAGCTGTAACAACAAACTACACGAATACAAATTCCATTTAGAAAATATTGAAAAAGATTTTCTGCCACGCTTCCGCGATTTTTATGGGTCGGAAAAATTACGCACCTGTACGCAATGCGGTACGGTAATGGAAAGTGATCCGAGGTTTGTTTAAGGTTCATCTAAACCATGCTTGTTACAAAAGGTCTTGCATACCATAGCAGTACACCGGTTGGTGATCTGATTATTGAATCGGAAGACGACAGCATTACCCGCATTGGCTTTTTAAAAGATATTCGCGAAACAGAACGCATCACTCCGGTAATCAGCCAGTGCATTCGCGAACTCGATGAATATTTTTTACAGGGGAGGAAGTTCTTCACCTTTCCGTTAGGGTTAAAGGGTACAGGGTTTCAAAACAGAGTATGGAAAGAGCTGCTCAACATTCCATACGGAACAACCATTTCATACGAAGAACTTGCCATCCGACTGGGTGATATTAAAGCCATTCGTGCTGTAGGGTTAGCCAACGGACAAAATCCCATTGCCATTGTTGTACCCTGCCACCGGGTAATTGGTAAGAATGGTAGCCTGACTGGCTATGGCGGTGGTTTAGATAACAAACAATGGTTGTTGGAACATGAAGGTGCTGTACTGAAACAGCTTTCGTTATTTTGATTAGCTTCTAAATAAGCCGCAGAGAGCGCAAAGAGCCGCAGAGTTCTTAATGTAACCTTTGCACACCTCAGCGGTTAAAGAATTAGCGGTTAAAAAAATATCTGAAGTCTTTGCTTGAAATAGTATAATTTTCGGATCGTATGCAATTTGAAAACACATTAGCCTTTGCACGTAAGCTCGATCGCGTTGATCCGCTTAAAAAATTCCGTTCGTTGTTTCACATCCCGAAGGTAAAAGGCAAAACTGCCATTTACTTTACCGGTAATTCGCTGGGGCTTCAACCCAAATCAACAAAGAAATATTTAACAGAAGAGCTAACCGATTGGGCTAAACTGGGAGTTGAAGGGCACTTGCATGCCAACCGGCCGTGGCTCTATTATCACAAGTTTACTAAAAAGGGGTTAGCGTTACTTACAGGCGCAAAACCATCGGAGGTTGTGGCTATGAATCACCTGACGGTAAACCTGCATTTGCTGATGGCTTCGTTTTACCGGCCAACGAAAACCCGTTTTAAAATTATTACAGAAGCGGGTGCATTCTCGTCCGACCAATATGCTTTTGAATCGCAGGTGAAATTTCATAACCTGAATCCCAATAAAACAATTATTGAATTAAAACCACGCAAAGGCGAACACACGTTGCGCACCGAAGATATTCTAACTGCCATCGATCAACATAAAGATCAATTAGCTCTTGTCATCTTTGGAGGTGTGCAATACTATACCGGCCAGTTTTTCGACATCAAAAAAATAGCACAAGCTGGCCATGCTGCCGGAGCAATTGTTGGATTTGATCTTGCTCATGCCGTTGGAAACGTTAAACTCAATCTCCATAAAGATAATGTTGACTTTGCTGTGTGGTGCAGTTACAAATATTTGAATGCCGGACCGGGCGCAGTGGCCGGAGCATTTGTACACGAACGCCATGCTAAAAATATTAACCTGCCACGCTTTGCCGGTTGGTGGGGGCACCATGAGCAAGATCGCTTTCAAATGAAAAAAGGTTTTATCCCAATGACTGGTGTAGATGGTTGGCAATTATCCAATCATCCGGTATTGCCCGGTGCTGCATTGCTGGCTTCATTAGAAATTTTTCAGCAGGCCGGATTAAAAAATCTTCACAGTAAAAGTGTGTTGTTAACTAACTACCTGGAATACCTGCTCAATCAGATTGATGCAACCGAAGAAAAATTTATTATCCTCACTCCTTCCGATAAAAAAGCACGCGGTTGCCAGCTTTCTATTTACATGAACAGAAACGGCAAAAAAATTTTTGATGCACTAACCAAAGCCGGTGTAATAGCTGATTGGCGTGAACCCGGTGTAATTCGCGTGGCACCAGTACCGTTATACAATACATTTGAAGATGTGTTTCGGTTTGTTGAAATCTTCAGAAAAGCATTACTATGAACAAAAAATCCATTGCCATTGCCGGAGCCGGGTTAGTAGGTTCGTTGTTAGCCATCTATCTTAAAAAACGCGGATACACCGTTACCGTGTTTGAACGCAGAAGCGACATGCGGCAGGCTGGTGCCGAAACCGGCCGATCTATTAACCTTGCATTAAGCAACCGGGGCATTCGGGCGCTGGAAGAAGTTGGTCTGGCCGATGAACTTAAGAAAGTTGCCATCCCTATGCACGGGCGTATGATGCACGATAAGCAAGGCAACCTCTCATCATTTGCCTATGGTAAAGAAGGACAGTTTATCAATTCTGTTTCGCGGAGCGGATTGAATATTGTGTTGATGAATGAAGCCGAGCGGTTGGGCGTTGAGTTTCGGTTTGAACAACGGGTTACGAAGGTTGATTTAGAGAACACTTCATTAGAAGTTGCCAGTCACCAGCAACCAGCAACCGGCAATCAATTCGACTACATCATAGGAGCTGACGGAGCATTTTCTGCTGTACGCACTGCATTTCAGTTTACCGACAGGTTTGATTACGAACAGGACTACATCGATCATGGTTATAAAGAACTACACATTCCGCCCGGAGCAAATGGTACATTTCAATTAGAAAAAAATTATCTCCACATCTGGCCACGCGAAAGTTTTATGATGATTGCGTTGCCTAATCCCGATGGAAGTTTTACGTGTACGTTGTTTTTTCCGTTTGAAGGCAATCCTTCGTTCAACACACTGAAGACAAAACACGATATTGAACTCTTTTTCAGAGAGATATTTCCCGATGCACAACACCTGATGCCCGACTTACTGAAAGATTTTGAAAGCAACCCAACCTCATCCCTTGTAACGATTAAATGTTATCCGTGGGTACGAAATAAAACTTTATTGATTGGCGATGCGGCTCACGGCATTGTTCCGTTTTATGGCCAGGGTATGAATGCAGGCTTTGAAGATTGTCGCATACTCAATGATTTATTAAATCAGCATAACGACAATTGGGATGTTGTTTTGCCTGAATTTCAAAAATTACGCAAGCCCGATACTGACGCAATCGCGCAACTGGCCTTAGATAATTTTATCGAGATGCGCGACCTCGTAGCCGATGCGGATTTCCTCCTCCGAAAGAAAATTGAAGGCAAACTCTACGAACTCTTCCCCGATAAATGGATTCCCCTCTACCCCATGGTTACGTTTATGGATTCAATGCGTTACTCCGATGCACTCCGTACCGGCCAAAAGCAAAAGCTGATCATGGACGAAGTAATGAAACAACCGGGCATTGAAAACAACTGGCAATTTCTCGATTTTGGGGCGATTGTAAATCGGTTGTAGTCCGCTAATCAGGCTGTTCATGGAAAATGATTTTATTCCCCCGATTGGTTATTATAATTTTGTTAAGGAGCATAATTGCTGTATTTAAGCAATAAGCACAACAGTTATTATTTGTTTGTAATAATTAAAAAAAGACATACCTTCATCACATTAATAAATCAACCCTATGAAAAATCTGCAATCCCCTATTTATTTGACATTGTGTTTGTGCCTTATATTTACAGCGTGTCTTGATGAACGACCTGAAAAGCAAGAGTCGGTTTACAAAAAAAAGATCCAGGAGTTTATTGCTTACGAAAAACTGAATAATAATGAAGAAAACGTTTTAAAGATTGATGCTCTTGAGGCAAGTCTGGATTTCTATCGAGTCGATTTCTCAGAACTATCATCTGGTAGAGAGTTGTACGTGGTTGATGTAAATAGCACAAACGAATCCGTAAAAGAAAAGAAAAAGGTTATATTTATCGTACAAGGTAATGAAGTATTGACAATGCAGATTATTGCATTTGACAATGTGAAGGATTCTAATTATCTAAATATTATAAAAGACATGATTAATAACAAGCCGCATATGTATACGGGAAAGATTTCATTCTTTACAATCTTTGGCGAATTAATATTCTATAATGTCTTTAATAATGGGTTGCTAATAGTAAATGGTGCCGCCTTGCCCGTCATGGAAGATGAGAGTCGTTCAAAAGTTAATGGTTGCACCGCATGGTATTTAGTCGTTACTTATTATTATGCCAATGGCACAACGTCACAAACGTCAGAATATATTGGTACTACGTGTGATTGTTTTGAGAACAGCACGCGCTTAGGGCGTATGACCTGCGTAGGCGGGGAAGGTGGAGGGGGGAGTGGTTTACCAACTAATCCTCAACAAGGCGACTATCACTATATAACACTGTATAATGGAGTTACTCGAATATTAGAGTACAAGTGTTCTGACTATGGATGCAATTGGCAGATAATCGGCACAACACTTCCAATCGTAGTAGTTACGTCTAATAGACAGGAGTATTATTTTTTACCCCTGAATCCGCTTCCAAATATGTTTGTATTAGGCCCCGATAATTTACTTTACATTTATAATGCAAACTGGATGACATGGGATGGGTCATCTGCGATTTCTGGTTCCGTACCAGGAGATACTGAAGCCTTAAGACAATTTGAGCAAGATTACCGTGCACAGATGACGTCTGAAGAATTAGGAATATTTGATAATATGAATCGGTATCAACAAGTTAGTTATCTTTTAAATGCAAAAATAGCCTTGGACAATGCACAAATTCTATACCCTGGTTCTCAGCATAATAGTAAAGCAGACGCATTTCGACACGCATACTTTAGCCTTTTAAATGTTATTGATATTGGTACTGATCTTGCTGAGCGTCTTGGGACAGCGCATGAGAACTGGGACGATAATCCTGTATCAGAGAGATTTATGGATTTGTACAATAACCAAAAGGGAAGAGAAGCTTATGGCATTTGGCAAAATGGGAATTTAAGCACAGTTCATGTTATACAAGGATTAGTTGATTCAGGCCAACTTGTAATCATAAAGAATGGCTCAATAGTTCCCTCAAATTACTAAAGTAATGAAACCAACTCACCTTATATCTTTTAGTGTCGTTTTACTTTGCTCAACTTTATTTTTTTTAAAATGCAGTAAAGAGAGTATAAATCACTATTCATTTGATTCTGTTTTTAATGCGACTCGTATTGATCAAATTGATTCTATGATACAATTTAATATTTGTGACTATATCAAATCCGACTGGGATTCCATTTTGATCGTTAAGCCATATACGGATGTTTCAAAACAAATTCTTCTGAAAAAATTGAAGAATTTTTCGGAAGTTAAATCAAAAATTAAAGATATTGAATTTGGGGATCAGGTATGCTACTTAATTTTAGTGAAAGAAAAAATAATAATCGGATATGGGGAAGTAAGCCGAAACCATATTGATTTTGCGACTTTTCCTGATACCGACAATAGTACCATGGGAATATTAAAAAGAGAATCTTGCGACAGATTGTTTTTTAAAAATCGACATCTAATTATTGAAACTGGTTATAACTAAACCACTATCAACAGGAATCCGATAGGTTGTAACCGGATTTACGCAAACCGCGAAACAAAAACTAAAATCTATCCGTCAAATCGCTTTAAGTTGTCTGATGGGTAATTTCATTGGAACCGCTTTACAAAGTCCAAGTAACTCAAAGCATCATCCAAATTTTTTTTAGGGAGGGCAAAAAAGAACCTGTTCGCTACAATGCAATATGCAGCTTATACTCTTCAAACCGGCTGAGTACGCTCTTCACATAGTTTACCGGTTCTTCGCATTTGCAATACCCGGCTGCGGCTACCGAGTCGCGGTAATACTGCGGGTCGGATTTCTTTAACAGGAACGACTCGACCGAATCCCACTGTACCGAATTTTTATGGTATTTCTGCGCCAGCTCACGCGCATCAATAATGTGCGATGGCCCGGCATTGTACGAGGCCAGAATAAATTTTAACCGTTCGTTTTCATCGGTAATGGTTTTCGCCCAAAACTTGTCGAGGTATTTCAGATAATTCACACCCGCCCGAATGCTTTGATGCGGATCGTCCGGGTTGGTCGCGCCAAAACGTTTCGCTGTTTCAGGCATTAACTGCATTAACCCGCGTGCTCCCGCCCACGATTCACCATCGTTCACAAACCGCGACTCCTGGTAAATAACAGCCGCCAGCAACCGCCAGTCCCAGTTCAGTTTTTCTGCGCCCTTTTTGATCAGGTCATCATACCGCGAAATTTTATCGCCCCCAAACAACGAAGAGTAATCGCTGCGCGCACGCAACAGCGATGTACGCGGACTGTTAAAGTACCGATTATGAATCACCATGAAGGTTGGGTCTTTTTTGATCTTCGCCTGCCACGTGTTAACAGATTCGAGCAACTCCGGGGCGTTTTTCCGAACAGCCCAGGCAATTTGCTGCGGCAACGAAAGCTTGGTGCTCACATCAATGTTCGGATAATAATTCGCGTTCACCTGGGCAATAAGGTGATCGGCCACGGTAAACTCAACATTGCCTAAGGCAACCTGCCGGATAAGCGATTCGCTTTCGGCATTGGCGCTGTCTTCCACAATGTGAATGTCACCGCCTACCTCGCCCGATAGATTTTGCAAACGCTCTACAAAACTTGAACGCTTCATCACGTGGATTTCTTTACCGATCAGTTGATGTGCATCACGGATAACACGTTTATCGATCTCGTCCTGCGTTAAGCTGCGCCAGTATTCGGGCTTGCGTTGCACCAAAACCTGGTGCGATGTAAACAGCGGGTTAGTAAAATTCACATACTGCGTACGCTCTTTGGTAATGGTTAACGGAAACGCCAGGATGTCGCCCTCACCGGCATTAAGTTGTTGAATACCGTTTTCAACACCCGAGATAACTTTCAGTTTCAATTCAACCCGTAACTGTTGGGCCAACAGTTTAAGCAACTCGTACTCGTAACCCATAGGCTTGCCCTTATATATAAAGTAGCTGAACGAATTGTTATCGATAAGTGCCGTGAGATACCCACGTGCGCGAATAGCATCCAGATCGACCTCAACTTCAGGATCGCCAAGTGCAGCCGTGCCTTGCTGACCGCACGAAAAGGAAACCAGCAACGCAAACAACACTAAATACCGCTTTACAGGTAGCATAGGGTTAGTAAAGTACAAAGATGTGCCGACAATCAAAAATGATTTTTGGTAATGCCTTCGGTATAAAATTGATGCCCCCGGTTGGTAACGCAAAAAGAAACAACCGGGTAAACGCTGCCACTCATCATGCTTTGTTTCATAATCTGTTTAATTTTCGCGTACTTCACTCCAAACTTAGTTCTGTATGAAACGATTGACACCCCTATTCATTATCCTGATGGTTGCTTCAGGTACGCTGGCGCAAAACCCCGATATGCCTAACGATTTTTTAAGCAAAGAATGGCATAAAGAACGCAGGCAAAAATTACGAACCAGCATGCCGGCCAATTCGGTTGCTGTATTTTTTGCGAACGCTGTACGCAACCGCGCAAACGATGTGGACTATGTGTATCATCAGGATCCTAACTTTTTTTACCTCACCGGCTACCGCGAACCGCATGCAGTGTTGCTGATTTTCAAAGACAAACAAACTGCCGCCAACGGCACGGCTTACGATGAAATTACTTTTGTACAGGAGCGCAACGCGCAAGCCGAAATGTGGACCGGCCGCAGGCTGGGTGCCGAAGGCACAAAAACACAACTCGGATTAGAGCAGGCATTTAACGGGTCAGCGTTCAAAAAGTATAATGTTGATTTCTCGAAGTTTGCCGAGATTCTGTTTTATGATTTTCAGAACGATGTGCGCGACAACCCGCGCGACTCAGCCGACCTGTACAGCTTGATTGAGCAGTTTAAAGTAAAAGCTAATTATCCGCAAAAAGACAATGCCCTTGGCCTGAACAAAGAGCAGCCTAAGAATAATTTAAACACACGCGGCCTTAACAAACTCATGAGCGATTTACGCGGCATTAAAACAACCGAAGAAATAGAATTGTTGCGCAAAGCCGTGATGATTTCGTGCGTTGGACAGGTGGAAGTGATGAAGGCCATCGGGCCGGGCATGAGCGAACGCGAAATACAGGGCGTACACGAATATGTATTTAAAAAATATCAGGCCGAAGATGTCGGCTATCCATCCATTGTGGGTGGCGGGCATAACGGTTGCATTTTGCATTACATCGATAACTATAAGCCATCGCTTACCAACAAAGAACTCATCCTGATGGATTTGGGAGCCGAGTTTCACGGCTACACGGCCGACATCACCCGAACTATCCCGGTAAACGGAAAATTCTCGCCCGAGCAAAAGCTGATCTACGAGCTTGTGCTCAAAGCACAGGAAGCCTCTATGAAAGCCTGCAAACCCGGTGTTGAGATGGGACAACTTACTACCGTATCGCGCGAAGTGATCAACAAGGGATTGGTTGATCTCGGCATCATCAAATCCGAAACAGAGCGGCACCTGTATTTTCCGCATGGTGTATCACACCACATTGGGTTAGATGTTCACGATAAAGGTGGAAGAACGCTGGAAGAAAACATGGCCATCACCATTGAGCCGGGCATTTACATTCCAGACGACAGCCCGTGCGATAAAAAGTGGTGGGGCATTGCTGTACGCATCGAAGACGATTACCTCGTAAACAAAGAAGGTTGCGAATTGCTTTCAGGATATGCACCCCGCACCGTGGCCGACATCGAAGCCATGATGAAACAGCCGAGCCCGTTAGATAAATTTAAACTTCCGTCTATCGATAATAAGAAGTAAACAGGTTATCGAAACCTCATAAATTAATGTGAGTATCCGCTTCCAATCCTAAAACACATAGATACATAGCTGTTTTCACCCCATTATCAACGGCTGAAAGCTATGCTTCCCGTCCCGGGACTTTGTTTTCCTGAAATAAACAGGCAACAATAGTTTTGCAAGCAAAAATCACAATAGCCACGGTAAAACCTATGAATCTATGTGGTTAAAAATGGGCGCATTATCTTTTTTAGGACATCAAACGAATACTCAGATTTTAAACATCAAAGCCGCTATGGATAATCACACAGCGGCTTTTTTATTCCCTGCCGGGATATTTTTACAGCCCCGCAACTGCACTTTGTTACCCGGTTGCGTATAATTTATTCATCCCGTTATTATCTTGCACATCCAATTTAGTTACTTATGAAAATACCATTATCCGTACTCATTCTTGTAGCCGTTGCCGTAATCGTGCAGGCACAGGATTTCGATACCAATCGTATTCAAAAGCACATTAAAACCTTGTCGGACGATACTTTTGAAGGCCGGGGAACCGGTACCGAAGGCGAACAAAAGGCAGCCGCCTACATTCAGGGCGAATTCAAAAAACTCAAGCTTCAGCCCAAAGGCGATAACAACACCTATTTGCAGGCATTTACCTTTAAAGGTGGCGCACACGGTGAAGGTGCTGAAGGAAGTGCTAAAAACATTGTTGGTTATTTAGACAACGGTGCGGCCACTACCATCATTATTGGCGCACATTACGATCACCTCGGGCTGGGCGAACAAAGCGGATCGTTAGAAGCGAACTCGGCCGGGAAAATCCATAACGGTGCCGATGATAATGCTTCGGGTGTTGCCGGGGTGCTTGAACTCGCAAATTATTTTTCGAAAAATAAAGTAAAAGAAAAGAACAACTTCTTGTTTTTATGCTTTTCGGGCGAAGAGTTGGGCTTGCTCGGTTCAAAATATTTTACCGAACACGCTACCATTGATCTGGCTACTGTCAATTACATGATTAATATGGATATGATTGGCCGCCTCGATCCGCAAACCAAAACCGTTGCCGTGCACGGCACAGGCACCAGCCCCGTATGGGAAACATTAGTAAAAAATTTAGAAACCGAAAACATTAAGATCAAAACCGATTCATCGGGTACGGGGCCATCCGATCACACTTCGTTTTACCTGAAAAACCTGCCGGTGCTGCATTTCTTTACCGGATCGCACAGCGATTACCACAAACCTACTGACGATTGGGATAAAATCAATTACAAAGGTGAAGCCGAAGTGTTAAAACTTATTGCTAAAATTATTGAGAGCCCGCAAACACAAGATAAATTAACGTTCCTAACCACAAAATCGAAACAAATGTCAACACGTTCAGCCTTTAAAGTAACCCTGGGTGTTATGCCCAGCTATTCGTCCGATGCCGCAGGACTTCAGGTAGATGGTGTAACCGATGGCAAGCCCGCACAAGTGGCCGGTATGAAAGCCGGTGATATTATCATTCAAATCGGTGACTATGAAATCAAAGACATCTATGGATATATGGATGCATTGGGCAAATTTGAAAAAGGGCAAACTACTCCGGTAAAAGTAAAACGCGGTACAGAGGTGCTTATCCTTTCGGTTACGTTTTAAGGTATGGCAATTTTGTACAAACCATCATAAATCCCGGAGGGATGAAATGTTAATAGAAATATAATCAGAAAGATGGGCGAACCCCGGAGGGGTGATATATGCCTCTCCTACGGAGTTCCATTTTATTTGCTCAATTCATTCAATTAACATTTCATCCCTACGGGTTTGATTAACTATTGATGTGCCTGAGCAAATTCGTAATCCCTAATTTTAGGATTTGAAAAGACTCACGGTTTTTATAACAAATCCTAAAAACAATTACTCCGGTTTACCATCCGGAACGTACTCTAATATATCGGCAGGCTGGCAATCTAATGCCTGGCAAATAGCCTCTAACGTAGAAAACCGGATGGCCTTTGCTTTTCCTGTTTTCAGTATCGATAAGTTAGCCAACGTTAAGCCCACACGTGCGGCCAATTCTTTCGACTGCATTTTGCGTTTGGCTAACATTACATCGAGGTTTACAATTATCGGCATCAGATGGTCAATTCTTGTTCGCGTTGCATGGTTACTCCCCTGCGGTAAACCATCGCAATAATAATTACAACAATACCAAACTTTACATAAGGGAACTGGCTAAATCCGTCATAACGATATGCATCGTTAGTAAGATATTCTACATACATGCCCAAGCATAAACTTCGGATAAACACATAGGCATCGTAAATGATCATGGCATAGCCAATCCAAAAAATACGTTTAACGTTTTTGTCGAGAAATGGACCCTTCATGGATATACTTGCCACAACACGGTAAAGCAAAAAACATATACTAAAATAGAACACCATGTAGGGTACAGAAAACTCAAAACCACCGATGTTAAGAAAGCCTAACGGTAATGCTAATTGAGTGTACCAGGGAAGCATTACGGTTAAATCGCCCGTTTTAGATTGCTTAAAATGATAGGGTGTTTCAAACGTTATGTTAGCGGAGGTTGTATCAACACCTCTTAACCGAACATCCAACACCACTTCGGAGTCAGGTTTGGGTGCTGTAATACCTTCGTAAACCAATGCCGCAGTAAACACAGTCGTTACCAAACCGGTAGTAACCAGGTTAAACATTAAAACAACACGCACAAGGTAAATGATACCCGGCTCGTACTTAGCTTTTTTCATAGCGGTTAATCTATTGTGAATACACCAAAATTAGAAAATATTTATCGTTAAACAATAAATATTTATTTTTATACGAAAAAAATGCTTTACGGAAACGGTTTTGCAGGATAGATCAGGTAAAAATCCTAATCCGCGTACGAGTCAATAATATGCTGGCTGATTACTTTATAAATTTCGGCCAGTTCGGGTGAGTCTTTCAAAAACTCCATGTGGCTTTCTAATATCTCAAAATCGCCCCGTACGGCCGGGCCGGTTTGTGCTTTGTGTGGCCCGATTTCCAAACTCTTATTCAGTGTTTCGGCAATGAGAGGCTTCAGTAAATTAAAATCTATTCCGTAACGGTTCGCTATATCGTGCGAAAGCGTAAGCATGTGGTTGGTAAAATTCGAGGCAAACACTGCCGAAATGTGCAGGGCTTTGCGCTCTTCCGATGTAATACGGTTTACTATTTTGCTGATGGCCTTGCCCATCTTCAGCAAAACTTTTTCAACGGCAGCATCTTCGCTTTCCACAAAGATGGGAACACCTTTAAAGTCGGTTTTTTTGGCTTTGCTAAAGGTTTGCAGCGGATAAAACACGCCCGTGTGTTCCGTACCGGCATCGTTCAATATACTCAACGGCCTGCTGCCCGATGTATGCACCACGATAGCACCTTCGGGCACAATCAACTTTTGAATTACGTCTTCCATAACATCATCGCTTACCGCGACAATAAACAGGGTTGAGTTGCTGGCCGAGAAATCGAGCGAGATGTTTACGTGCGCTTCATACAAACGGCTAACCAACGCGGCCGCCTGTTTCGGATTTTTACTATATACTTCGCGCACCGGGTAGCCAACATTGTCGAGCGCAGGCGCAAGGTGCCACGCCAAATTGCCCGATCCGATAAAACTAATCAGCATCAGGATAGTCAGGATTTAAAGATTGACTTGATTTATGGGATCGAAACACCCGCTTATATTCCATACTTGCTGCACCAAAATTGATCAACAGCCCTGTTTCAAAGTTATAAGCCGATAAATAGTTTTTTGCCTGCGCCAGATGAACATCTTCAAGTTTTATAACAGCCTTGATCTCCACAATAATTTTTTCTTCGACCACAAAATCAGCACGCCTTGTGCCTACCGGTTCTTCTTTATAAAATATTGGTTGTTCCACTTCACGTAAAAATGAAACTCCTGCACGACTTAACTCAATGGCAAGGCATCGTTGATAAATCACTTCCTGAAATCCATTACCCAATGTTTTATGTACCTCCATGGCACAACCTATAATCTTATACGTTAATGGATCCTGGATAGACATTTTCAATTTTTTCCTGATAATCAAAAAATTCTGGCTATCCTGATTTAGACGGTGACTTTGTACAACTCAGCAAGCTTGTTCACTACGGCATCAATCTCTTCAACTGTATTGTATTTGCTGAACGAGAACCGTACCGCACCACGTTTCGATCCGGGATATAAAGCGCCCAATACATGCGACCCCGTAGAGGCTCCGCTCGAACACGCACTTCCTCCCGAAGCCGAAATGCCTTGTAAATCTAAATTGAACAACAGCATTTCGTTTTCTTCCGATTCGGGTAACGAAACATTCAATACGGTATATAGGCTTTTATCGAGGTTGGCCGAATCGCCATGAAAAGCGACACCGGGAATTTCCTGTTTGAGCTTTTCGATCATGCGTGCCTTCAGTGCCGTGATGTGATGCTGGTGTTCATCCATTTCGCGGTAAGCGATTTCTAACGCTTTTGCCAGCCCGACAATACCATACGTGTTTTCGGTACCGCCCCGCATGTTGCGCTCTTGCGCCCCGCCATGAATAAACTGCCCGAGTTTGCGATCTTTACGGATGTACATAAACCCAACGCCTTTGGGGCCGTGAAATTTATGCGCTGCGGCCGTCATGCCGCACACGTGCAGTTCGCGCATATCGTGGGCGTAGTGCCCCATGGTTTGCACCGTATCGGAATGGAAGAAGGCATTGTACTGTTTAGCCAACTCGCCCACGGCTTTGATGTTTAATAAATTCCCGATTTCGTTGTTGGCGTGCATTAATGAAATCAGTGCATTAGGGTATTGCTTTAACAGGTTTTCAAGATCGGCCAGGTCAACATGCCCTTGAGCGTCTAATTTAACATGATGCAGTTCGACTAAGCCCTGCTTTTCTACTGTTTCCAGCGTATGCGTTACAGCATGGTGTTCGATGGGGGTTGAAATGGCGTGTTTAATACCATACGCTTTAATGCTGTTAACGATCAGCGTATTGTCGGCCTCGGTACCGCCCGAAGTAAAAATGATTTCGCCCGGGGTGCAGTGCAACAGTTCGGCAATCTTTTTCCGTGACGATTCAATGGCCGCACGCACTTTCCGGCCATGCGCATGCGTGGATGACGGGTTGCCGAAATCTTCCAGCATAAAAGGTTTCATGGCTTCAAACACTTCCGGGTCGAGCGGGGTGGTGGCGGCATTGTCGAGGTAAATTCTCATAAAACGGTATAATAGCCACAAATTTAAGGATTGATTTTATAACTGATGTTACAGTTTGGTCTAAAATACAAATCCGTCTGCGGCAGGCAAAGGCACAAAGAAAAAGGCTGGTTTTTGGCAGTAAGCACTTAAAACCTTAATGTTTCAGCAGGACGCTGCGCAAACTCCCTCGAAGACAAAAAGTTATATACGCACCAATCAATTATCAGAAAACTGCACGGCAATGTTGGTGGCAATGCCTATACGAAAACCATAATCAAGGTATTTGCCATCGCGGAACGCTACCGCGCCTTCTAACCTGAATACCCGCAGAATGCCATCGATCGAATAGCCTACTTCGGTATAGTTTTTAGCGGTTGGCGTAGCGAGGTAGTTCACAAACACGTTTTCGCGAATACCCAGCATACGCACTTCGTAAATAGAGGTTACCAAAAACCGTCTGAAATGGTAATGTGCGTTCACCGCTAAATACTTGTCGGCCGTGCTGTACCGGTAATAATGCAGCAAACGGTAACTGCCAGCCGGATCGCTGGTGCTGATGGGCGTACGGTTACCCAGAAAATGTTTATAATCCATAAACGCCAAACTATCAGCATTTAAGAATGCCCCGGCACGCACGTTAAAATCAACACGGCCACGCACACCATTATTAAACGAGTGCTTCGCGCCAACCTCTACCAAATCAAAATCAATATCGCTGCCAAAAATTTTAGGGAAGCCTTTACGATATAACAGCGTAAACGTTGGTGTGGAATTGCCGATTTCTGACTTGCGGCCATTACGGATGCGGTATTTTAACCACGGCCTGGCGGTTACCATAACATCACCGGTAAATACCTGGTGGCGGGCAAAACCGGTTGTATCAACCTCATAATTTACAGGAGCATTGGGTGTGTAATCGCTGATTTTTTTTCGGTCAACCAATTTCCAGTTGGTGTTGTTGGTTAATGCCGTTCGCTGTGCCCAACTCCAGTTGGTTTCAATCATCCACTTATCGTTTAGTTTCCTGCGATACAATACATCTACATAATCGCGCTCGTAAAGTTTCAGGTAATTTTCTTCCAGCAACAATGTCATTAACGTATTCACTACCGGTAAAATCGGTTCATCGGCATTAAACTGTTGTACATAACGCCCACCCTCTACCTCGAAACGGTAGTGTTTGTTACGAAGGTTAACATTGAGGTTACCGGTAAGCTTATCGCGGGCAAACGAATACCGAAAGGCCGGCCTGATGTTGAGGCGTGTACGGTTGGTATCCTGAAGCTGGATGCCGTAATTTAAACGGTATAACAGGTAGAAGCCCTCTACGGTGTTAAACCACACCTGCGGAAGATGAATTTTAAAGTTCGAGTTTTTAGAAACCTTATAAGTGTCGCCCGTTAAAATATCCCACGGCTGAAATCCTTTTTTATTGTTCTTCTGCCGTTGAATGGTATCGCCACTTTCTTTTTTGCGCTCTTCAACCGCCAGACTGTCCATTTTTTTATAGCCTACCACCTCATCTTCCGACAACGGTACGGGGCGCGTGTTCACCCAGTACAACGAATCGCCTTTGTAAGCACTACTGTCAATTTTAAAATACGTTTCTGATATAACTTCGGGCTGTTTACTTTCTTTCAGTTCTTGTTTTTCCTGCTCTTTCATGAACTGTTTAAGTTCTTTACGGGTGATTTCATTTCCGGAAGCCAGCCGTTGCTGTAAGTCCTGTTCGGCCTTGCTGTATTTTTTTTCGATTGCCTTTGCTTCCTGCTTATCGACTTTTTCATCGATCACCTCCATATCGGGCACAACCAGTTTAGGGTTAAGCTGGATTTTATACTTACTCATAGTAGCGAGATAGTCGTATATAAATTCAAACCCGAAAAACTTCCCTTCGATTTTAAACTGGTTCGATACCGGAAGCCACGCCTTATCTTCAATGGGCGCATACACCTGTTTGATCGCGATTTTTACACCCAGCTTGGTTGTTTTAATATCGAGGCTGTGGATGCTCCACCAGTCTTCCACAATAAAAATGGTTCCTTCCACCACGTTATCGCCCCGTAAACGCGGTGTAACTTTTATTTCGCTCACCTGGTAATCGCGGTCGGTAAAGGTGCCGAGGTATTCAAATTTATAATACCCGAATGCCGATGGCGAAAGCGGTGAAACGGTTTCGGCAATGGTAGGCTCGTAAAAACTTCCGTTAATAAAAGCCGTGGGCGATGTATTGTTGTCTTTTCCATCGGTGCGGATGGAAATTACTTTTTCTTCAAATTTATGCGGGCGCGTATATTTTATTTCGCTTACCGATTCCGACACAAAAGCCTGGCCTTTTTTAATGCCTTCTTTCTCGATCATTTTTTTTGCCAGCCACGGATAATCTACCAGCTTGCCTGTTCCTTTCATATATACCTCGGCCGAGTAGCCATCTAACTGTTGCGTGTGGTACTTGGCTTTGGCAATGGCCTTGCGCATGATGGTGTAGGCCGGGTCTTCATTACTCGCATTAACGGTTACCGAACGCAATTCGGTTGTTTGTGTTTTCAGTGTGATGTTCAGTTCAACAAACTCACGGCCAACGGTAACTTCGTGCTGCTGGCTTTCGTGCCCCAGGTATTGAAACGTAAGGGTATAGGTGCCTTCGGGCAAACCGATTTCGTAAAATCCCTGCGCGTTCGAGGCTACACCCGTGCCGAGTTCTTTAATGAAAATGGTTGTAAACGCTAATGGCTCGCCCTCATCGCTTTTAATAACACCGCGTACACCTCCGGCCAACGCTGTAAACGCCTGTAAGGATAGAAGAATGTATATGAGAAAACGAAACGTTGGAGCCATGCGCGCTGGATGATTGTTGATTGTTTGCTTCTCAGACGACCAAACCGGTAAAAATGTTGCTTACTGATAATGTTTTTTATCCCGAATGATCGCCTCGACCGCATCGGGAACAAGATAACGAACAGACTGGTTGTTTCTGATACAGTTACGGATAAAAGTAGCCGAAATGTCCATCATAGGGGCGGGTACCATGCGCACGTTGGGGTGATTTTTAAGTTCCGATTCAGAAATATTTGGACGGGGATATACATACAGGCCGTAATCTTCTACAATGCGTTCGTGGTTTTTCCACTTGGGTAAACTCTGTAAATTATCTTCACCTATAATTACTTTAAACTCCTTATCGGGATGTTTTTCGGAAAGGTGAACAAGCGTGTGAATGGTGTAGTTGGGTTTGGGCAAATGAAACTCTACATCCGAAACCTGTAATTTATAATGATCGTACACGGCCGCACGCACCATGTCGTAGCGGTCGAAATCGTGCAGCAAGCTTTTAGAGGGCTTTAACGGGTTATGCGGTGTAACCACAAACCATACTTTGTCGAGGTCAGTGGTTTCGGCCATAATGTTGGCGATGATCAGGTGACCGATATGAATAGGATTAAACGAACCGAAAAACAGACCGACTTTCACGATTCAAATTGTTTTAAAAATTCTTTTGGAGTGAGAACCGGAATATCCGATGTTTTAAAACCGGTTCTGTCGCGTGTAACAATGGCATCGATGTTGTTAACCTCCAGGGCAGCGTAATACTGCAATCCGTCTTCAAAATCTTTGAATTGCGACCTGATGTTTCGCTCAAAATGATTTCGTTTCAAATCAATAACATTCACCCAATGCAAAAGGTGTTCGGTTGTTACAACCGGGCTTCGTCCGTGGCCTTTCACAAGGTGAGCTATGTTCGCTAATGATAATGCAGAAACGTAAATAGCAATCTTCTCTTTCTCACGAAGAAGAAATATGGCTTCTGATTCTGTTTTAAATGGATCTCTGTCAAGAACAAAATCAAGCACTACGTTCGTGTCTAAAAACACATGGTAATACATCATTTGTACTTTTCGATCAAGTGTTGGGTTAATGCTTCCTTGTAATCGAAATCAGCGGGTGCTTTACCCCCAATACCCTTTAACTCCATAATAGAACGTTTCTTTTGCGGAGGTTCAGTATGTTCTTCCGTAAGTTGTCGGAAATAGTCTTCCACAACTTTGGAAAGGCTCTTCCCTCTTTTTTCAGAATACCGTTTTGCCCGTTCAATAACCTTATCATCAAGGCTCAACGTTAATTTGGTAGTCATACGTATAGTATTTTACTATACGTAAAACTACATAATTCGTCAGGAAGTTTCAACCGGGTCAGGCTTTCTTAAACTCATCATAAAGCCGTTGGGCTTCGGCCAGCGATTTATCAAGGTGTTCGTTGACGAGCACTACATCGAACTGATCCTGAAACGACATCTCGAACCGGGCTTTAAACAGCCTGCGCGAAAGGGCGTCTTCGGTTTCGGTACCCCGGCCGCGTAAACGTTGCTCTAATATTTCGAGCGAAGGCACTTTTACAAAAACAGCTAAGGCTTTATCGCCAAAATATTTTTTCAGTGCAAGACCACCCTTAACATCCACATCAAAAATCACGTTCCGGCCATCGTTCCACACACGTTCGATCTCTGATTTTAACGTGCCGTAATAGCTACCGGCATATACTTCTTCCCACTCGATGAATTCATCGTGCAGGATTTTTTCTTTGAACTGTTCGGGTGTTAAAAAATGATAGTCTTTTCCGTCTTGCTCGTTACGCCCGCGCCTGTCGCGTGTTACAGCCGAAATAGAAAAACCCAAGTCGGCATTATGTTGAAGGAGGTGTTTTACAATAGTTGTTTTTCCGGAACCGGAAGGTGCGCAAAAAATGAGAGCCTTACCAGCCATTACGATGCTGCGTTTTGTTCGATCTTCGCTTTTATTTTCTGGATCAGATCCGGAGGTGCGCCCTGACCGCAACACCGCGATTTGATCAGCTCTTTGATAACCATTTCGAGGTTGTATTTCTGGTAGCACGGCATACAGCCATACATGTGCTCTTTAAATTCTTCCTGCTGTTCGGGGGTAGCATCGCCATCAATCATGGCCTGGAGCATTTCTATGCAGGTACGTTTACCGGAAGCGGACTGTTGACTCATAACTTATGCATTTTTATAACCCATGCTTTTGGCATATTCGCTTAGTTTTTCTTTTAGCAAGTTACGTGCGCGGTGCAGGCGGCTGCGTACGGTACCAATTGGTATATCTAAAATTTTTGCCATCTCATCATACTTGAACCCTTCCAGATCGCACAAAATAATGACCGTGCGAAAATCAACATCCAATGCGTTTAAGGCGTTGGATATTTCATCCCCGATCATATCCTGCAACGATTCTACCCGTAAGTCGGGTGTAATCTGGCGGTCAACATCTTCTGAGTTATAATACGTTTCAACTTCCTGATAATCGACTTTAGCCGGTTCTTTACGCTTTTTCCGGTAGTCGTTTATAAAGCTGTTCTTTAAAATGCGAAACAGCCAGGCTTTGGCATTAGTTCCTTGCTGGAATGATTCTATAAAGCGATAGGCTTTTAAATAGGTGTCCTGAACGAGGTCTTTTGCATCGTCTTCATCGAACGTGAGGCGATAGGCAAAGTTATACATCGAGTTAACGTGGGGCATGAACTCGGTGTTGAAAATCTGCGTTTTTTCTGCTTCAGAATAGTTTTGCCTGGGTGCCTCTTCTTCCATGTGTGGCAAAAATAACAAAAAAAAGTTCCCGAATGGATCGGGAACTTTCTGAACGATTGTAGCTACAAAATAGCTGCGTTGTTAATCCCTTTTGGCAATCGATCCGAACGACTTCGCCATGTTAATAAACTCAATGCGGTAGCCTTCTTTATCAACGCCCCGTGCACCTTCGGCCAACCGGATAACCTGGTCGTGCGAATAATGCTTCACATACTCTGATTCGCGCAACAACATACCAAAACCGGCTACTGCTGCCGACCAACGGAAATTATCAGAGGTGTTTTCGGGTTTAGTCATGCTGTCGGTGAGCGGATGTACAATCAGTTTACTTACTTCTTCATCGGGTTTTTTATAACAGAATTTTACCGTCATTAACTCTTTCGATTTTACAGCCCCCGGATCAATTTTCGTTGTCTGGTATTTCAGTTCATCGATTTTATAAAACTCGCTTTCAACGCCTACCGGGATAATTTCATACAATGCGGTTACAGTGTGACCTGAGCCTAACTCGCCCGCATCTTTTTTGTCGTTGTTAAAGTCTTCGCTTTTCAGCATACGGTTTTCGTAACCAATCAGGCGGTATGCCTTTACTTTAGCCGGGTTAAATTCGATTTGCAGTTTTACATCTTTGGCAATGGTAAACAATGTGCCACCAAACTCGTTCACCAATACTTTTTTGGCTTCGGTAATGTTATCGATGTAAGCGTAGTTACCGTTTCCTTTGTCGGCCAGGGTTTCCATTTTAGAGTCTTTGTAGTTGCCCATGCCGAATCCCAACACGGTAAGAAAAATTCCATCCTTGCGTTTGGCTTCGATCAGCCGTTCCATACCGCCATTGCTCGATTCGCCCACATTAAAATCGCCATCGGTTGCTAAAATCACACGGTTGTTGCCGCCTGCTTTAAAATGTTCTTTCGCTACTTTGTACGCGAGGTTAATACCCGCACCACCGGCTGTTGATCCGCCTGCTTCCAATCGATCCAGCGCACCGATAATCTCTTTTTTGTTTGCACCCGAAGTTGGCTCTAACACTAAGCCTGCTGCACCGGCATACACCACAATCGATACATGATCCTGTTCGCGCAATTCATTCACCAGCATTTTAAACGATGATTTAAGAAGCGGAAGTTTATTGGGTTCATCCATTGAGCCTGACACATCTATCAAAAACACGAGGTTAGAAGGCGGCAGGTTCTCGGTAGCGATGGTTTTACCCTGCAAACCGATGTGTACAAGTTTGTGGTTGGCGTTCCATGGTGCTGAGGATATTTCGGTAATGATGTTGAACGGATGTTCATCCTTAGGTTGGGCGTAATCGTAATCAAAATAATTGATCATTTCTTCGATACGCACCGCGTCTTTGGGCGGACGTTGGCCATAGTTAATAAACCTGCGCACGTTGCTGTACGATGCCGCGTCCACATCAATCGAAAAAGTTGACAACGGATTTTTAAGCGCATCGTGAAAAATATTTTCCTGGATGCCCTCGTACTCTTCGGTGTTGTAGGCCGGTTGGGCATAATCCTGTGCGGGCATATATGAGAGGGCATAATCTGCCGATTTCGTTTTTGAATTCATTCCGCGAATGCGAACTCCCGGTGCCCTGCCCTGCAAGCCATAGCCGGTTACCACAACTTCTTCGAGCATGCGATTGTCGGCTTCGAGTGTTACATTAATTACATTGTTCTTCCCAACCGTAATTTCTTTCGTTTTATATCCGACAAACGAAAACATCAATGTTGCCTTACCGGAAGGAATGGCGATGGAATACTTACCCTGTGCATCGGTTTGCGCCCCGATGGCTGTTCCTTTTAAAACAATACTAACACCGGGCAGCGCACTTCCATCATCGGCAGCGGTTACCGTACCGGTAATGGTACGTGTTTCGGGCAAATTAAATCCGCATACAATAAAAAATGCGGTAGCGAAAAAGAGTATCCTGGTTTTCATAAATAATTTGTTTGTATTTACCGGTGAGATGCCCGAACATTTTCAATTCCATAAATGATTTGTACTTTTCTTTTTGAAACAAGGCATTGCTCCGCGAAAAACCGCATACCGAACTCACCGACCCGGAACTGATAGACCGGTACAAACAAACGCACGACAGTAGTTGCATGGGCGTATTATATACCCGCTATACTTCGTTGGCGTACGGTGTGTGCCTGAAATACCTGAAAGACCGCGACAACGCCAAAGATGCTGTAATGCAGGTGTTTGAAAAACTTACCGATACGTTAAAAACGCACGAAGTGCAGCATTTTAAAAGCTGGCTATACATTACCACGCGCAACCATTGCCTGATGCAACTGCGCAGTAAAAAGGGCAAATACACCGAAGAAATCTCACCTTTTCTTATGGAAACTGCCACCGAAGCGCATCTGGAAAGCAGCATGGAAATGGAATCAAATCTGAGTAAATTGGAACAGTGCATTGAAAAGCTGAATACCGAACAAAAAGCGTGTGTACAGTTGTTCTTTTTGCAGGAAAAATGCTATAAAGACGTAGCCACCGCTACCGGGTTTGATTTAAACAAAGTGAAAAGCGCCATCCAAAACGGGAAACGAAACCTGAAAATCTGTATGGAAGAAAACCATGGCTGACCGCAACCACGATATTGAAAAATACCTCAGGGGCGAATTAAGCCCTGCCGAAATGCACGCGCTTGAAAAAGCCGCGTTAGACGACCCGTTTCTGGCCGATGCCCTGGCCGGTGCCGAACAACTAAACGCAACTGATTTTGCAGAAGATGTTTCGCACCTGAAAGAAAAAATACTCCGGCAGAAAAAACGCACTGTTCTGCCCTTCGCACTGCGCATGGCAGCAAGTATTGCCCTGATTATAGCATCAGGCTTTGTTGTGTGGATGTTTTTAGATAAACAGCCCGACCAGCAACTTGCGTTAGAGCAACATCAGTCGCAAAACGTACAACCGCTTGCCGATACAGTAAACACCATACCTGCACCAACACTTCGGGAAGAAACATTATCCGATCATCCTGTAAAGGATCAACCACAACCCATTGCCCGGCAAAAATCGGCCGTTGCAAAAAGTGATGTTGTAACCGAAAACGCATCAAACACGCTGGCCTTGCGTACAGATGATACCCTTCGGAATGAAGATGAACTGATCGATAAACCCATTGAAGCCGCTCCCGCAAAAAGCATTGCCCGTGAGAATATCCCCCAGGCATCAAAACCCGAACAGGGTGAAACCAAAAATCTTGCAAAAGAATTAGAAACAAAAAAGAAAGAATCCGTAACACGCGGCAACCTGCCAGGCTACTTACAAAACGCACAAGATGCCGCCCCCGCTATCAGCTTAAATGTAATTGAAGGCCGTGTTACATCTGCCGAAGACGGCTCGCCCCTGCCCGGTGTAAGCGTTGTTATCAAAGGCAGTACCATTGGCACGCATACCGATGCCAATGGTTTCTACCACATCGAAACGGCTTCGCCCAATGCCACATTGCAATATGCTTTTATTGGTATGCGCACTGCCGAAGTTAAAGTAGATAAAACTAACGAAGTAAACGTTAAGCTGGAAGAAGATGGCATGGCGCTGAGCGAAGTAGTGGTTACCGGGTATGGAACAAGGCGGGCAAACCAATCGATACCCGTTACCGTAGAAGCCCCTTACCCGGTAAACGGCAACCGTGAATTTAAAAAATACTTAGACGCCAATGTGCGTTACCCGGAAGAAGCCGTGTTGAAAAAAACCGAGGGGCGGGTGATTGTGGAGTTTACCGTAAACTACGACAGCACCCTGAGCGACTTCACCATTATTCGCGGCATTGGCAACGGGTGCGATGAAGAGCTGATCCGGTTAATTAAAGAAGGTCCCAAGTGGACGCCCGCCAAAAGCAACAATTTTGCAGTGAGCGATAAAGTACGGGTACGGTTCAAGTTTGAACTGCCGAAAAAGTAAGAACTTCAACAAGTTGTCGTGTAGGTAAACTTATCGGCTGTTCTTATATTTAGGCGTTGACCAATCTTAAACCCGAATTGCATGAATATCAAGTTGCGCCTCATCATCATGAATTTCTTCCAGTTTTTTATCTGGGGTTCGTGGTTGCTTACCATTGGTGCGTACTGGTTTCAAAACAAACAGTGGTCGGGGGCTGAGTTTGGAATCATTTTTTCTACCATGGGCATCTCGTCCATCTTCATGCCCGCCCTTATGGGTATTATTGCCGACCGCTGGATCAATGCCGAAAAACTTTACGGATCGTTACACTTGTTAGGGGCTTTGTCGCTATGCTGCCTGCCAATGGTCGATAACCCACAAACATTCTTTTGGGTAATTCTCATCAACATGATTTTTTACATGCCTACGTTAGCCCTTTCGATCACGGTTGCTTACAACGCATTAAAAAAAGAAAACTATGATGTTATTAAAGCCTATCCCCCTATCCGCACGTGGGGCACTATCGGATTTATTGCCGCCTTATGGACGGTGAGTCTCACCCACAACGAAACATCGGCCAACCAGTTTTACATTGCCGCGCTGGCAGCCGCCTTTCTCGGCTTGTATGCCTTTACATTGCCCGCGTGTATTCCCGGCTCTAAAACACTCGATAAAAAATCGTTGGTTGATATACTGGGGCTGAATGCCTTTACACTTTTCAAATCGAAACAGTTTGCCATCTTCTTTTTGTTTTCGATGTTACTGGGCGCGGCACTGCAATTAACCAATGCCTATGGCGATACCTACCTGCACGATTTTGCCAACATACCGGAGTATAATGATTTGGTTGCCGTGAAATACCCGGCCATTATCATGTCGGTTTCGCAGATTTCCGAAACATTGTTCATCCTTACCATTCCGTTTTTTTTGCACCGGTTTGGTATTAAATACGTGATGTTGTTCAGCATGATTGCGTGGGTATTGCGTTTCGGGCTGTTTGCCGTAGGTAACCCTGCCGATGGTTTGTGGATGATTATCCTGTCGTGTGTTATTTACGGAATGGCTTTCGACTTCTTTAACATATCCGGCTCGTTGTATGTAGAAACCCAGGCCGACCCGAAAATCCGTGCCAGCGCACAAGGATTATTTATGATGATGGTGAACGGCTTTGGCGCGGTTATGGGCAGTTCCATCAGCGGGTTTGTAATACAGGCGTTTTACACGCAAGCCGATGGCAGTAAAGACTGGCCGGGTATATGGTTTGCCTTTGCAGGATACGCCTTAGTGTTAGCGATTATCTTCCCGTTTGTATTTAAGTATAAACACGATCCTAAGAAGATTGAAATAGTGAAATATTGATGTATAAAATAAAATATTGGATTAAGCAACCCGAAAATATAGGTTATTTACTATTGATTTTAGTATGTGTAATTATTGTAGGTATCGATAATTTTTGGAGTCTTGCGATAACATTATTAATCGCAGCCGTTTTCGGTTTTTTAATAAGAAAGCTGTTTTTTTAATACTACTAAAAGGATTGAGGTCACTGAACATTAACAACCTCACACCCCACAAGAAAATCAAGTAACAGATGGGAATCGTTATACTCCTTTTTTAAGATAGCGGTTCACATAATCTCAACAAACAACTTCCATTCGGGTGAGGGTAACCTCACTTCCCATAAAACTTCCACGAAGTTTTAAAATCTTTTTTGATCGGCTGGTTGGTTAAAATAGCCCGCAGCATTTCAACAGGCATACTGTTTTCGCGCAGCACGGCATCGTGGTATTGTTTGTAGGTCATCTTACCACTGTCAACCAATTCTTTTTTCAGGGCATAAAACTGGAATGCACCTGTCATGTACGCCAACTGGTACAGCGGGCCGTAGTTTGCCGTGAACGACCTGCGCACTTCGGCTGTCGCGTTGGCACGCTCGTGCCCTACCCGATCGACCAGAAAATCAATGCACTGTTGCGGAGTCCATTTATTGAGATGATAGTTTAACGAAAAAATGATACGCGCGCACCGGTGCATCCGCCAGAACAGCATACCGATACGGTCTTCGGGCGACTGCGGAAATTTGTGATCCCACAAAATCAATTCCCAGTACAAAGCCCAGCCTTCCGTCCAGAAGGGCGTACGGAAATACCGGTACGATTTGTAGCGGTTGTTCATAAAGCCTTGTAAATGATGGCCGGCAATCAGTTCGTGATGTACCGTAGCCCGCGAAAAGTGCGGGTTGTTGCCGCGCATGCTCATCAGTTTGTCATCGTGCGTCATGGCATCGGTCGGGTAAGCAATCTGCAATACTTCACCACCCAAAAAAAACGGACTGATCAGTTGTTGTTTGGGCGACATCATGCTCATGCGCCATGTTTCTTCGGCCAGGGGCGGTATGGTAATCAGATCATGTTTTTTCAAAAACTCAATCGATTCGTTATACAGCTTCAACATCGCTTCGGGCTGGTAGCCTTCCGGTACATACGTTTGTTTTACTTTTTCCTGCGCTGCCTTCCAGTTATCGCCAAAGCCCATTTCGCGCGAAGCCTTTAACAACTCGGCATCGCACCAGGCAAATTCCTTGTTGGCAATTTCTACCAACTCTTCGGGTGAGTACGGAATCATTTCATACTGAAGCAATCGCAGCAACTCGTTTCGGCCAATCGGGTTGCCGATAATGCCGCTGCCATCGTCTTTCGGTAATGTTGCTTCATCAACTTTTACTTTTAATGCCGCAGCAAATTTGGTGAGCGTTGTATCGAGGCGCTGGTACGGTTTGGTTACCCACCAACTGAACTCGGGATCGTAACCGTTATAAAAATCAAACACGCTTTTTAATGCAAGCTGTTGTCCTTTAATGGTTGCTTCGGCACGTGAGGCGACTTCGCGTGTGAGGTTCGGTTGTTGTTTGAGCGTATTCAGGCTTTCGCGAACGGCTGTATTAATCTTATTCAATTCATCGGCCATCTTTTGACTTTCAAGATGCAATCCGCGCCTGCGTTTCTTTTCATATTCGTATGCGGCATTCGCCAGTGATACATATTTCTCTACTTGTTTCAGTTCCTTCTCTTCAATCGCCAGCAAGGCAAGTTCATTTTCAAACTCACGTTTCATCAGCAAATAATCAACCCGGCCACCAACCGAAAGTTTATCAAACGAAAACTGATCAAGCTTATCAAGATAATCTTTATAAAATGCTTTGAACCGCACATTCCGCTCAGGTGAATTCGGAATAAAATAAAACCGGTTCAGGCTTCCGGCATCAGCCCGGTATTGTACCATAAGCGAGTACAGTTCGGTTACGGCCTGATCTTGTGCCGGGGCGGATATTGAAAGCACCAGCCAAAAGCATAATGCTGTATTAGCCTTTATAAATTTCATCTGTCTGTTTTTAAACCACTTTCTTCCGTATCACCTTGGCATACGTGCGGCTAACCGGGAAACTCTTACCAGTATTCATTTTTACAATCATACCGCCATTAAAATGCTTTTCGATTTCTTTCAGGTAGTTGATGTTGATGATGGTGCTGCGGTGTACGCGAATAAACGTTTCGGGGTTCAGGATTTCTTCGAGCTTACCAATGCCCGATGAACTTACAAACTGGTCGGCTTTGGTTGTTAAAATGGTGTAATCGCCCGAGGCTTCTAAAAACATAATTTCATCTACCGGCAGGTTCAATAACTTCTCCGATTTCTGAACAAAAATGTGCGAATCGTACGAAGTTTTGTTTTCGGTTTTAATGCTGCGCAGCAATTCGCCAACATTGTTCTGCTCTAATTTCATGCGGCCTACTGCCCGCTCAATGGCTTGTTTGAAACGCTCCTGGTCGATGGGCTTCAATAAATAATCGATCGCATTTTTTTCAAAAGCCCTGATGGCATACTGGTCGTAGGCCGTTGTGAAGATTACAAACGGGTCGTGCTCAATTTCATCGAGTACATCAAAGCCTGTCATACCCGGCATTTGAACGTCTAAGAAAATTAAATCCGGTTTAAGCTTGTCGATCATTTCAACAGCGTCTTTCCCTTTTTCGGCTTCGCCAACAATGGTCAGCTCGGGCGTATTGTCGATATATTCTTTTAAAAGTTGGCGGGCTAATTGTTCATCATCCACCAGTATGCACGTAATATTCATGGTTGGGTAGTTTAATTGTCTGAATAAATTTATACTGCTTTGCTTTTCAATTCACTTGTTTGTTCTATTAACCTGTTCTCGTCCGTTACCGGGATAAAAAAGCTGACCGAATAACCCCAGTTGCTGGAGTGGATGCGCAAACCCGAACCCGGCCCGAATGTGCTGCGCAAACGTTCATCGGTATTACGAACGCCCACACCGCTTGAGTTTCCGTCCATCACTTTTTTTGCATTAACACCCAGACCATCATCTTTCACTTCAAAAAAAATCATCTGGTTAATGCGCTTTACCGTTACCACAATAGTACCGCCATCGTCTTTAGGAGCAATGCCATACTTCACGGCATTTTCAACCAACGGCTGTAAAATCATCGGGGGAATAACAATTCCCAAACAGGTGTAATCAACCTGCTTGACAAATTTAAGCCGTTGCCCGAAACGCACCTGCTGGATGCGAATGTAGTTGTCGATAAAATCAAGTTCGTGTGCCAGCTTTACAGGTTTGTCGCCATGCGAATCAAGCGCGTACCGGAAAATGTCTGATAATTGTGTGATTACTTTACGCGCTTCTTCCTTGCTTGATCCTACCAACGTATTAATAGAGTTGAGCGTATTGAACAAAAAATGCGGATTGATTTGCGACTTCAATAACGAAAGTTGCATCTCTCTGTTTTTCAACGCCAGTTCGCCCTTTTCGTATTCGCGTTTTTGCATACGCTCGAAGTACCGGATGATATAATACACCGCCACGGTTACCACATACTGATCGTGAAAGTGCAATCCTTCCCATTTTAATAATCCCAAAATGTGTTCCTGCCAGTTATAAAAATGAACGTACCCTTCTACATAATCTTCTAAGTAATATGAAAACGATCCCATGATCAGAAAGAACACTACCACGCCAATCAGATGCCCGACTACCTGTACCACTAACCTGAACTGAAACAAAAAGTGTGAGTAGAACAAAATCAAAATCATCAACACGCACAGCGCTTCGTACAGGTAAAGGCCGTTCCAGAAAACGTAGCTGGAGGGCAGGTCGAGCTTCCATTTAAGCACCGCCCCTACGGTATAGTTGATCAGATACCACAGGCACAGCAACAGGTAGGCTCGTTTCCAGATACGCGGTATTTGATCAAAAATATTCACGATGCAATATGATCGTTAAAGTTACACAGAAGAATGCAAACACGTTAATTGCTGCTTTCGCACGCTAAAAAACCTAAAATGCAGATATTCTTACACAGAGTTTGAAAGAAGCGGCTGATTCCACATCTTTCGTACACGCATGAAACTACTGTACGGCATTCTATTTTTTTGGCTGGCGACCGGTACGCTGCTGGCGCAGGGGGTTACCCTTTCCGGCAAGGTAATGGATGCCGACACCCGGGAAGTGCTCCCGTTTTCTTCTATCTGGATAAAGGGAAAAACCATTGGCACCATCAGCAATGCGCAAGGCGAGTTTGATTTCCATATCCCCGATGAATTTAAAAACGAAATTCTTGTGGTGAGTATGCTGGCGTACAGCAACTACGAAGCCCCGATCAATACATTGCTCCAGGCCGGGGCGATTGAAATACCACTCAGGCGTAATTCAATTTTATTGGATGAAGTGCTTATACGCGATTCGCTTACCGGGGGCGATATTTTACAAAATGCCCTCAGCCGCATTGAAGAAAATTACCCGATGCAGCCCTTTCTGCTCGATGGTTTTTACCGCGACATTAAAAAAGTTGGCGGAACTTACATATCGTTGTTAGAGGCTGCCGTAGAAATTTACGATGAAAGTTATAAAAGGCCGCGCAATAAGTTTAAACTCCGCGAGGGTGTACGGTTGCTGGAAGTACGCAACAGCGTGGGGTACGAAAACCGGTTTACTTCATTTTTTGATCAGGATAACCTGTTAGAAGACCTGCTATTGCACAACACCATTCGTTACCGGCAAATTGAAGAACGTGACGAAATGTATGCCGTTATGAAACGTGAACGCGATTCGTATTATAACGGCAATGAAATTTTTGTGATCAGCTACGAAGGCGATTACTACCTGAAAATGTTTATCGACAAGCACGATTACGCCATCATTCACCTTGAATTTGAAATGAAAGGCTCGGATGATATATCCGGGAAAATAAAAAAAATGGCGCGCAGGTTTACCGGCCTCAAAAAAACGATCGACTTTAAACGCATCGATACAAAAATGTACCTCAACTACATCAGCGTAACCTCGCACATCGATTGGTACGACCCCAAAACCGGTGAAGTAAAGTTTAACACCGAGCTGTTTCAGCAACTCCTCATCAACCAGGTATTCCCCAACACCGATGAGCGCATCAGCTCGACCGAGCGTATGCACAATTACGGATTGCAGCACCAACGCCTGCCGTACAACAAAGCGTTCTGGAGTAAGTACAATGTGATTAAAGACACACCGCTCGACCAAAAGATTTTACAAGACCTTGAAAAATCAGGGCCTTTGGATAAACAGTTCGAGAAGAATTAAACGGAGTGCGACCCCTCTGGGGTCGTATGTTTGTAGCATAAATTTTTATGCTACAAACCTCAGGACTCCAGAGGAGTCCAACCCTTGTCGCAACGCGGGGTCGCTGCGCAATACCATTTGGCTTGTGCGTTTTTTGCCCCGCAAAAAAAATCTATCGAAAGTTTCCATGATAAAGCGAGGTATGCGTAGCAAGCCCTCGACAGAATAAATTAAAAAATTAAAGATTCTTTTATGGAATTACAGGTTGGGCTACATCATATGCTTAAAATCTATCTCTATGAGGAAATTATTGACCCTCATCATCCTGTTAAGCCTAATAAACCCGCTGAGGTGCTATTCCCAATCAACTCTTATTGAAGCTAATAATGAATTTAGTCTGAAAATTTTCAAGGCTATTAAATCAGATTCTTCTAATTTATTTATCTCACCTTTTAGTCTGCACATGGCATTAGCCGTGGTGAATGAAGGCGCCCGCGAATCAACTCGCGATGAACTTAACCAATTGCTAAGCATACGAACCGAGGATAACAACGCAGAACATTATCAAAATCTAATAGAAAGAACTATTAACCTGAACGATCCTGACTTTACAGACTGCCAGAAATGGGGGGTTGATCCTCAAAGCTCAAAAGAATCAAATTTACTTTATGTGGCCAACTCTGCATGGCTAAACAAAAAATACAAGTTGTTAGAATCCTACAAACAAAATATTGATAAGTATTACAAAGCTCAGCTTTTTGAATTTAGCGATGAAAATCTTACTGAAACCAATCAAAAAATGAATGAATGGATCAGCGATCAAACACATAAAAAAATTTCTGACGCTGGAAAGTTAAAACCTGAAACAGTAATGCGTATTGTAAATGCCATTTATTTCAACAGTGTTTGGGAAACACCATTTGATCCTGATAAAACAGAAAAAAAGACTTTCTTCAAAATCAACAAAGAGAAAGTAAAGTTAGACCTTATGAAGAATCAATCGCATTTTAGGTATTATGAAGACAAGACCATGCAGGCGTTGTTCCTACCCTATTTATGCGAACAATTTACCATGCTGGTTTTATTACCGCAAGAAAGATATGGGATTAAGAGCATTGAAGATAATTTATCCGTTCAGGTTCTCAACAACGTTAGAGAGTCGGCTTTCAGGCACGAGGTGATTGTATCATTTCCCAAGTTCAGAGTTGAAACGGAACTTTCGCCAGTCAATACCATCAAGCGTATGGGGGGTGTCAATATGTTTTCAGATAACGCAGACTTTTCCGGTATTTCGGCAAGACCTGTTAAAATCAGCGACATTATTCATAAAACAACCATTGAAGTGAGTGAAAAGAACACTGAGGCTGCTGCGGTTTCCATAGTTGAAGTTGTGGTAACAGGCTACGGAGGCGGGAATGCTGCCCCACCTCCGCCACCCAAAATTTTCAATGCTAACCACCCCTTTCTGTTCTTTATTCTGGATAACAGAACGAACGCAATACTCTTTATCGGAAGGTATGTTACAGATTAACCCAACATGGTGCCAGTGGGGGATTTTTGTCTTCGTGGGGACTGCATAGCGACCCCACGCTAATAAAGTGTTGCAGCACGGGGTCGCTGCGCAGACCCCGCTTGAACTTAGTCCTACTTCAACACCGCCAGCGCTTCCTTAATACGCCTGAGCGCCTCCACGAGGTCTTTTTCGGCAGCGGCATACGAAAGCCGCACGCAGTTCTCATCACCAAAGGCATCGCCCGCTACCAACGATACGTGCGCTTTTTCTAACAGGTACAAACAGAGATCATCGCTGTTGCGGATGGTTTTTGTTCCATCGGATTTACCGAAGTACGAACTCACATCTGGGAAAAAGTAAAACGCACCCTGCGGATAGTTGGCCTTAACACCCGGTATTTCTTTCAATAAATTATACACAACATCCCTGCGCTGGCGGTACTCTTTTACCATTGCTTCGGTAGGCTTTAAGTCACCGGTAATGGCCGCCAGTGCGCCACGTTGTGATATAGAACAGTTAGCCGATGTAATTTGTCCCTGTACTTTATTGCATCCATCGGCAATCCATTTGGGTGCGGCAATGTAGCCCACGCGCCAGCCCGTCATGGCAAAGCCTTTGGCAAAACCGTTTACGGTAATGGTACGCTCAAACATACCGGGCAGTGAAGCCATGCTTGTTTGCTCACCGGTATAATTAATATGCTCGTAAATTTCATCGGCAATTACCAACAGGTTTTCGTGTTTCAACACCACATTGGCAATGGCCTCCAGTTCGGCACGCGAAAAAACAGAGCCGGTTGGGTTACACGGTGACGAAAAAATAATAGCACGGGTTTTAGGCGTGATGGCCGCTTCAACCTGTTGTGCGGTTACTTTAAAATCGTTTTCGAGCGATCCTTTTACGATAACCGGAGTGGCTTCGGCCAAACGCACCAGCGCATCGTAACTCACCCAGAAAGGCGAAAACACAATTACCTCATCGCCTTTATTGAGCAACGCCAGCATGGCATTGGCAATCGACTGCTTTGCCCCGTTCGATACAACAATGTTTTCGGCTTTATACGGAACATTGTTTTGTGTTTGATATTTCGTAGCGATGGCTTCGCGCAAATCCTGATAGCCCGCTACGGGAGGGTATGCAAAGTATCGGCCATCATCAATCGCCTTTTTTGCGGCATCGCATATATGCTGCGGTGTTTTAAAATCAGGCTCACCCAGGCTCAGGCTGATCACATCAATGCCACGGTTTTTAAACTCGCGGGCTTTGGCCGCCATAGCTAATGTGGCAGACTCCTGAATGGCTTCGATACGGGCAGAAAGTGTTTGGTTCATGGTATTTATTCAAAAATGATAACATTATCGGCATCGGCCGATTTAAAGTCAATATCGGATGTAATTAAAGGGACATCTAAAAATTGCGCTGTGGCTAATATTATACTATCAGGCAATTTAAGTTTACTGGCTTTGCGAATACTAATGACACGGGATTTGATCTCTTCATTGACATCAATAACAACACACTCTTTTATAAACCTGTTAATGACGGTATGCTGATCTTTCGTAATTCCCCTAAACCCTAACAGTTCGAGTTGGTTAATAAACGACAGGTACAATTTTTTTTTGTACAACAGATCGGCCAACACGTGGTCGCCATTTAACAGATACAAGACAATGTTTGTATCCAGCAATACGCTATTCCCACTCATCCCGTAACTGTTTTTGGATAATCAGCGGGTCTTGCGTAAGCTTAATAATGCCGCAATATTTTCGTGTATCAACACCCTTTGAAGCAACTGCTTTGTTGAACTTCTTAACGATGTTTTTTTTGCCTGATTTTTTTTGGATTACAGTCGCCATAACAGGTATAAAATTACCACTTAAAATACTACCCAAACAATGTTCGCCCCAAAATACTTCGGCCTAATGTAATTTCATCGGCATACTCCAGGTCGCCTCCTACGGGTACCCCGCGCGCAATCACACTTATTTTTACCGACAGGTCTTTAATACGTTTGTGGATATAAAAAGCTGTTGTATCGCCTTCTAACGTTGGACTTAACGCGAGAATGAGTTCTTTAATTTCGGTTTGCCCGTGATTTAACCGGTTTACCAACGACTCGATTTTTAAATCGGCCGGGCCAATACCATTAATGGGCGAAATAACCCCGCCCAGCACATGATACACTCCGTTATACTGCGATGTGTTTTCAATGGCCATCACATCGTTGGCATCTTCTACAACACACAATAAACTTTTATCGCGCCTGTGGCTGGTGCAAAGGGTACAGGTATCGGTATCGCTAATGTTATGGCAAACCGTGCAAAAGCGAATACCTTCGCGCAGCTTGTTCAGCGCATCGGTAAGGGCAACTGTTTTATCCAATTTCTCTTTAATGAGGTGCAATACCAACCGCAAGGCTGTTTTTTTTCCGATACCCGGAAGTTTTGAAACCTGGGTTACAGCTTCTTCAATAAGTTTGGAAGGATACTCCAACGAACTAACATTAAATTATGAAACAATGCGGGCATCAATGCCTGCTTCGCAGATGGCGTCACGCATGGGCTTTAAAAACTCAACGTTGCCGTTTTTAACCGTACACTTGCCTTTATAATGAATGAGCATCGTGCATTGCTCGGCCTGCTCTTGTGTATGCTTGCAAACTTTCTGTAAGGTGTCGGTTACGTGATCGAATGTGTTTACATCATCATTGAACACCACAAGGTTCATCAGGTCGGTTCGTTTTTCAGTCTGAGAATCAATACGCATCACACATTGTTTTATGCAAAATTAACGAAAATCGATGTATTTAAACTATACTTGAACCCTAAAGGAATTTGATTATCCTGCCTATGACACCGCTTTTGGTCGGCTCTATTTTAGTAGTCTATTTTCTGGCCCTTATCATCATTTCGTATTTCACCTCGCGGGGTGCCGATACCAATACATTTTTTACGGCCAACCGGCAGTCGCCCTGGTATTTGGTTGCCTTCGGCATGATCGGGTCGTCCCTCTCGGGCGTTACGTTTATTTCGGTGCCCGGCAATGTGGGCAAAATCGGGTTTGGATATTTTCAGGTTGTATTGGGGTACTTAGTGGGCTACTGGGTAATTATTGGTGTGCTGTTGCCGTTGTACTACCGCCTTAACCTTGTTTCGATTTACACCTACCTCGAACAACGTTTCGATAAATACTCGTACAAAACAGGAGCTTTTTTCTTTCTCATTTCACGGTCGGTCGGGTCGGCTTTGCGCCTGTACTTAGCGGCAACTGTTTTACATTTGTTTTTATTTGAACCGTGGCAGAAAAGCCACAACATTACTATTCCGTTTTTTGTAACGGTTGCCATTACCGTTTTTCTGATTTGGGTTTACACATTTCGCGGAGGTGTAAAAACAGTGGTATGGACCGACACGTTTCAAACTTTGTTTTTGGTTTCGGCTGTTTGCATTGCCGTGTGGCAGATTTCGGATGCGTTAGGGTTTTCGTTTACCGATATGGTTACCGCCATACAGGATAACGGTTACGCTAAAATCTTTTACGTTGATGACCCCAACTCAACTCTTTTCTTTCCGAAATATTTTCTGGGCGGTATGTTCATCACCATTACCATGACGGGGCTTGACCAGGAAATCATGCAAAAGAACCTCACCTGTAAAAACTTAGGCGAGGCACAAAAAAATATGTTCTGGTTTAGCCTCACCTTAGTGGTGGTTAACCTGTTGTTTCTGATACTGGGCGCACTACTCTATATATACAGCAACCAAAAGGGTATTGCTATTCCCGAAAAACCCGATCAGCTTTTCCCGATGCTGGCGTTAAACGAATTTGGCTTATTGGTTGGTGTGTTCTTTTTGTTGGGAATCATCGCATCATCGTATGCCAGTGCCGACTCCGCCCTTACGGGATTAACCACATCGTTTTGTATCGACTTCCTGAACTTCAAAGACAAAAACGAAACCGTAAGGCGCAGGCAAAAACTTATTGTTCACGTTGGGTTTTCGCTTTTGTTCTTAGTGATTATTTTAATTTTCAAAGAAATTAACGACAGCTCGGTGATTGATGCCGTGCTAAATGTGGCCGGTTACACATACGGGCCGTTATTAGGGCTGTTCTCGTTCGGACTGATAACCAAACGACACGTGAAAGACAACCTTGTGCCGTTAGTCTGCATTATCTCACCCATTATTTCGTACGTGCTCAGCTATAATTCGCCCAACTGGTTTAACGGTTATAAGATCGGCATTGAAATCGTACTCATCAACGGGTTGCTAACGTTTTTGGGGCTGTGTCTGATTTCATCACAACAAAAAACACAAATCGGATAGTATGAAGAATGCAATTCTTATGTATATGAGCGCAGTGCTATACACACTGCCTTATGCAGCAAAAGCACAACAACCCACATCGGTCGAAACCCAGAAACCAAACGCTGAATATAAACCGGCCTTTGCAGGACAAACCCGCATTGCAGCCGTTACTACCAAAACCCCTTACAAAAGCACGGTGCTGACTACTTCCCTGAAACGGCCTTGGGGAATTGTTGCCCTGCCCGATGGCAGATTTCTGATTACTGAAAAAGGCGGAACCATACGCATAGTATCGGCCGAGGGAACAATAGGCGAATCCATAAAGGGAGTTCCTGCCGTAAACAGTGGCGGCCAGGGCGGGCTGTTAGGCATTACCCTCGATCCTGCGTTCACTAAAAACCGAATGGTGTACTGGTCATTTTCCGAACCGTTACCGGAAGGAAACGTTACGGCTATTGCCAAAGGCAAATTAGCAGCCGATGAAAAAAGTTTCGAGAATGTAACAGTGATTTACCGGGCTATGCCTGCATACAAAGGAACGCTTCATTATGGTGGCCGACTCATCTTCGCGAAAGACGGAAGCCTGTTTATTTCAACAGGCGAACGTTCCGATATAGAAACACGTCCGCAGGCGCAGGATCTCAACTCCGGATTAGGAAAGATCATCCGTATTACAACCGATGGTAAACCGGCAGCGGGTAATCCGTTTATCGGCAAAACAAATGTGCGACCCGAAGTGTATTCGTACGGACACCGGAATGTGCAGGGCATTGCGTTTCATCCCGTTACCGGGGATTTATGGGAAACAGAATTCGGGCCACGCGGTGGCGATGAAATAAACCGTGTAGAAGCCGGTAAAAATTATGGCTGGCCGATTATCACGTATGGAATTGAATACCGGGGCGATAAAATTGGTAATGCCATCCAACAAAAATCAGGGCTGGAACAACCGGTTTATTATTGGGATCCGGTTATCTCGCCCAGCGGCATAACGTTTTACACGGGCAACGAAATCGCAGAATGGAAAAACAACCTGCTCATTACAGCGCTTAGTGGTATGCACATCTGCCGCATTGTAATCGAAAACAATAAAGTAACAGGCGAAGAACGGTTATTGTCTGACGAGAACCAGCGTTTCCGCGATATTACACAAGGCATTGACGGGGCATTGTATGCCATTACCGACCAGGGAAGATTATACCGGATCGGGAAAAAATAAAGCGTTGGTAAAGTGTTTACTGAACATTATAAATGACTGAACGAATAATACTGTCACTCTTTTCGATTGGTTGCGTTCTGCCATTCCTTCAAACCGACCCACTGAAAGAAAGCGTAGCACGGGGTAAATCTGTTTACGAAACAAATTGCATGGCGTGCCACATGACCAATGGTGAGGGGTTAGAAGGTACATTCCCGCCCTTGGCTAACACCGGCAGGTTAGGGGATAAAGGCAGATTGGTTAAGATTATTTTCAACGGACTGAACGAACCTATTACCGTTAATGGTATCCCATACGAAATGGAAATGAATCCGGTGCCGCTCAGTAACAAAGAAGTAACCGATGTGCTGAACTACATTTGTAATGCGTGGGGGAATAAAAACCCCATAATCCGCGAAAGCGAAATCGAACAACTCAAAAAATAGGCTGTCTCAAAAGTATTACGTCACATCGAACGCAGTGAGATGTCCCGGTTTTAAGTGCTAATTGACGGGATGTCTCACTGCGTTCGACATGACGTGGTTTATATATAAGGAAAGGGCCGCCCCTTGCGAGGCGACCCTTAACCCGATTAAAACCAACCCCACGTTGGTTGCCGACAGAATCAGTTGATGATCGCTGACTCCTGTATCTTGGTATGTTTAAAATCTGTTTTTGTATTATCGCTGCTTACGCGGATGGTGTATGAGCCGTATGGTAAATCGTAAAATGCAAGAACTGGTTGTTTAACCTTATCTAAACCAACCAAAGCCGCGGTCTGTTTTTTTGAATGTTGAGATGGCTCGGGTGCTGCAAACAGCATTGATGCGATCACCATCAGGGCAACAATCAGTAGGAAGATTTTTACAAACGTTTTCATGGTTTGTGTTTTTTACCGGTTGTGCCAATGCCATGCCGCTCGGTAAAACACTTAAAAAATGAAAATTTCGAGGGTGGTGAGCCCGAAAATTCCGTTTTTGGGAACGCCTGATCTCGATTTGAAAAATCCTTACATCAGCTCAACCGAAGGATCCCAATACTTTTCGTTGAAATCAACAACCTTATCGTTAACAACCTTTATTTTTTCTTTCGCTAACAGTTGTTGCATACGCGATGGCGGTGTAAAGTGCATTTTACCCGTAAGCAAACCATTGCGGTTTACAACCCGGTGCGCAGGCACATTGGCAGGGCAGCCGTTTAACGCCCAGCCAACCATGCGCGAACTCATTTTTGCACCCAAATAGTTGGCAATAGCACCATAATTGGTAACGCGCCCTTTCGGGATAAGGCGCACCACATCATATACATCGTCAAAAAAATTAGGTTTATCTGCTTTTTTACTACCTGCCATAAATCAAGTCGTTGATCTTGCTAAATTTACGATCTTGTTTTAGAAAGCATGCTGAGGAAACCACTCTTTTTATTTGTCCTGATCATTTGTGCCTTTGTTGCGCAGGCACAATCGGGGTATGATCTCATTCTGCCCGACTCAACCGGTTGGAATATCCTAAAAGAAGGTCGTACGCTGTCTTTTAAAGTAAAGGCTACCGATGCCGGGAAATTGCATTTTTTCTCGATCGAAAACACCGATAAACTACCAATACAGTTCGATTCGTTAGGGAATTTTTCATGGACGTTATCGTACGATCTGGTTGACCGCTTAGAACAGAAAAAAGATTTCGTAATTGTTTTTCAGGCCAACTGGAAAGACGGCAGGCGCGCCCGCGAAGCCGTAACCTTTACTGTACACCATACCAACCGTGCACCGGTTGTAGAAGAACTGCCAATTTTATACGTTAAGCAATCGACCTATAACAGCTATCAGGTACCTACCGATTATGTTTCGGATCCCGATGGCGACCCGGTTGTTTTTAAAACAATACCAACACAAATGCCCGAAGGGTCAAGCCTTTCTTCGCAAGGACAATTTTCGTGGACTCCCTCGCGCAGTCAGTTTAATGCGTTGCGCAACAACCCGCTTACGCTTGAGTTTATTGTTCAGGATCAGCCCGACAAGACCGAAACAAAAGGCAAACTTCGTATTGCACAAACCCAGTTAGACCTGCCGCCCGAATTACAAATCGTGCCCGGTGATTCCGTTTTCTCGGTCAAAGAAGACGAAACCCTGAACCTGAAAATATATATCTCTGATCCGAACGGTGACGACAACGTTCGCAGTGCGGGTTTCATCCCGTCTGATTTACGCATACCCGCCAGCACGTTAAAAGAAAATACTCCGTTACAATACGAATTTATCTGGCGGCCGCCTTACAGCTTTGTTGAAGATACCCAGAAACAACTGCCCATTGAGATAACCTTCTTCGCATTAGACAAATCGAACAACCGTGTTCAGCGGAAAATCACCGTTACCGTTCACGATGCCGAAAACATGATCGAAAAAGATGCGCTCCAGTATCAGAAATACAAAAGTAACTTAGTTAACGCATTGTTGCTTATCCGCGACCTGGACGACAACCAGAAGAAGATGAACGATGAATACAAAAAAGCACGTAAAGGGAAAAAGCACCGTTCTATCATAAACGCATCGTTAGGTGCCGTTACCGGGATCAGCCCGGTGGCCTTTCAGGACGAACCCCAGGCTCAAAAAATTGTTCCCGCAGTTGGAGGGACTACCGTACTCACATTAGGTACATTAGAAGCAACCGAAGTTATTGGCAAATCGAAAGATGCCATCATGGAAAAAATTAAAATCACCATCGACATCCGAAACAAAATACAAAGCAGTGGTGATGAGTTTGCCCGTAAATACAGTTTAAAATCAGCCCGCAGAAGTACCGACTTCGACAAAGACATCGACAAGCTGCGCAGTGTGCTTAGCGACCAGCGTCTTGTATTGCTTGAATTAGACGCCTACCGTAAAACCCAACCGAAAGTAAGCGACAAGGATGTCAAGAAAGTATTTATCGACTTTGCCGAAGAAAATTAAGGCTAAGTTCATGCCCGGCTTTGCAGGATTAGTTTAAAAATCTACATTTGCATCCCGTTCGGCAAAAAAATACAGAGGAGTGGCAGAGCGGTCGAATGCGGCGGTCTTGAAAACCGTTGAACCGCAAGGTTCCGGGGGTTCGAATCCCTCCTCCTCTGCAAGTAAAAGTCAAAACCCTGAATTCGTAATGAACTCAGGGTTTTTTTATGCTCGTCAAATTAATTTAATCACGGTATTAGAGGATAGCCTGAATATCGCTGATCATGCGCTGCGCGAGTGCATCGGCTTTTTTCTCATTTTGCGATTCGGCATAAATGCGGATGATCGGTTCGGTATTTGACTTGCGCAGGTGCACCCACTCTTTTTTGGCTTCAAAATCGATCTTCACTCCGTCAATAGTGTTCGTTTTTTCGTTTGCATACTTCGCTTTCACCTGCTCCAACACCGTATCGACATTGATCTCAGGCGTAAGCTCAATCTTGTTTTTAGAAATAAAATATTCCGGGTAAGTTTTCCGTAGCTCCGAAACTTTCATTTTCTTTTTAGCCAGGTGCGTTAAAAACAAGGCAATGCCGATCATGGCATCACGCCCGTAATGTAAATCCGGAACAATAATGCCCCCGTTACCTTCACCGCCAATCACGGCTTTGGTTTCTTTCATGGCCGTTACCACATTCACCTCGCCTACTGCGGCAGCGGTATAGTTTCCTCCGGCTTTTTCGGTTACATCGCGCAAAGCCCGTGTAGATGATAAATTAGAAACGGTATTACCCTTTTTCTTACTCAACACATAATCGGCAACAGACACTAACGTATATTCTTCGCCAAACGGTTTGCCGTCTTCGCGGATCAATGCCAGCCGGTCAACATCCGGGTCAACCACAATACCAAGATGGCATTTTTCTTTTTTCACCACGCTACTGATCTTCTTCAGATTTTCAGGCAGTGGCTCGGGGTTATGCGGAAATTTTCCGTTTGGTTCGCAATACAGCTTAATAACTTTTTTTACACCCAATGCTTTTAACAACAGCGGAATGGCAACGCCACCGGTTGAGTTTACCGCGTCAACAGCAATTTTAAAGTTTGCTTTTTTAATCGCGGCCATATCCACCAATTTATGTTTTAAAATCAGGCCGATGTGTTTTTGCATATACGTATCGTTGTACGAATACTTACCTAATTGTTCTACCGGTGCGAAATCAAAATCTTCCGCTTCGGCAATCGACAATACTTTTTGACCATCGGCAGCCGAAATAAACTCGCCTTTGGCATTTAAAAGTTTTAGGGCATTCCACTGGCCTGGATTATGACTGGCCGTGAGGATGATCCCGCCAACCGCTTTTTCTAATGGTACGGCAATTTCAACCGTAGGCGTGGTGGACAACCCAAGATCAACCACATCAATGCCCAAACCCTGTAAGGTTGAACACACCAACGCGCTCACCATTTCGCCTGAGATGCGCGCATCACGACCGATTACAATTTTTGTTTTACCACTTTTTTGTTTGAGCAATGTGCCAAAAGCCGCTGCAAATTTTACCACATCCACGGGCGTAAGGTTATCGCCTGTTTTACCGCCTATCGTACCACGGATTCCCGAAATTGATTTAATTAATGTCACAACGTTGATTTATAAAAGTACAGTGGCAAAGATAGCAATGTTCAGGCGCAAGTACATAAATACCTGTTTTTGTCAGCCAACAGCCGTACCTTGCGTACAGATTTTGATACCGATGAAAAAACCGTTCTCACAACCCGACCCCAACCGCGCACAAAAACTTCAGGCGTTCGACCGCCTGTTAACTGTAATGAACGAATTACGCGAAAACTGTCCGTGGGATAAAAAACAAACATTAGAAAGCCTGCGCCACCTTACCATCGAAGAAACGTACGAACTTTCGGATGCTATTGTAGAAGGTAACCTGAACGAAGTAAAAAAAGAATTGGGCGACCTCATGCTGCACAATGTATTTTACGCGCGCATCGCCTCCGAACAAAATGCTTTTGACATAGCCGATGTGCTGAACGCCATTTGCGATAAACTGATCGAACGCCATCCGCACATTTACAGCGATGTGGTAGCCGAAGACGAAGCCACGGTAAAAGCCAACTGGGAAAAAATAAAATTAAAAACCGGCAACAAATCGGTTTTGGAAGGCGTGCCCAAATCGTTGCCGGCATTGGTCAAGGCCATTCGCATACAAGACAAAGCCCGTGGTGTCGGGTTCGACTGGGAAAAGAAAGAACAAGTGTGGGAAAAAGTGGAAGAAGAAATGCAGGAGTTTAAAGCCGAAGCCGGTAACAAAGAAAAAGCCATGGCCGAATTTGGCGACCTGTTGTTTTCGTTGGTGAACTATGCCCGGTTTATCGGTATCGATCCCGAAGAAGCATTGGAGCGTACCAATAAAAAATTCATTAAACGTTTTCAGTACCTCGAAACCGAGTCGGCCAAAGACGGAAAAACTATGGGCGAAATGACCTTAGCCGAAATGGATGCATATTGGAACAAAGCAAAAACGTTATGACCGATATTTTAACCCTACACGTAACGGTAGCCACTGTATTATTAGCCGCTTCGCTGATGATGAAAATATGGACGCCCAAAAAAATAAACCATGTTTACGGCTACCGTACACCCCGGTCGATGAAAAGCCAGCGCAACTGGGAAATTGCCAACACGTACGGTGCCGATTTAATGATGTGGGCGGGCATTACCAACGTACCGGTTCACTTACTCAGCTACTTCTTCGTAGGTGGCGAAACCTCTCTTTATATTCCGTTGGTTTATTTTCTCGGTTTTCTTGCTGTTTCATTTTTTTTGGTAGAAAGACGTTTAAAGGAGTCGGGCGATTAAACCGGGGCGAAAAAGCAATGGCCAGCGCCAGTTTTGAATACTCCATGCGGTTAAAAAAATAAAAAAATCATTTTTCGGCATACCGTCCGATAAAAAAACTATCGGTTAAAACTATCTTTGCACCTTATGGCGAATACAGAAGACAACCTTTTTAAGAACGTGATTGCCCATGCTAAAGAGTACGGGTTTATTTTTCAGAGCAGCGAGATTTACGATGGCCTGAGTGCCGTGTACGACTACGGGCAAAACGGAGCCGAACTCAAGAATAATATTAAAGAATATTGGTGGAAGTTTATGACCATGCTCCACGACAACATCGTGGGCATCGACTCGGCCATTTTTATGCACCCTACCATTTGGAAAGCCAGCGGCCACGTAGATGCCTTTAACGATCCAATGATCGACAACAAAGATTCCAAAAAACGGTACCGTGCCGATGTGTTGGTAGAAGACGCCATCGCGAAGCTGGAAGATAAAATTGAGAAAGAAGTTGACAAGGCTGCCAAGCGTTTCGAAAATTTTGACCGCGCCATGTTCGTAACTACGAATGGACGTGTGGTAGAATACCAGAAAAAAATTGATGAGGCCAACACACGCATGAAAGATGCGTTGAGCAGTAGCGACATGGCCGCAATGAAACAGTTGATCATTGACCTGGAAATTGCTGATCCTGTTTCCGGCACTAAAAACTGGACAGACGTACGTCAGTTTAATTTAATGTTCTCAACCGAAATGGGTTCGCTGGCCGAAGACACCAACAAAATTTATTTACGTCCGGAAACGGCACAAGGTATTTTCGTAAACTTTTTAAATGTCCAAAAAACCGGTCGCATGAAAATTCCGTTTGGGATTGCTCAAATCGGTAAAGCATTCCGCAACGAAATTGTAGCACGCCAGTTCATTTTCCGCATGCGTGAGTTCGAGCAAATGGAAATGCAGTTCTTCGTAAAACCGGGCGAAGAAATGAAGTGGTACGAATACTGGAAAGAAAAACGATTGAAATGGCACCAAGCCTTAGGATTAGGTACCGAAAACTATCGCTACCACGATCACTTAAACTTAGCGCATTATGCCAACGCAGCCTGCGATATTCAGTTTAATTTCCCGTTTGGATTTAAAGAGTTAGAAGGCATTCACAGTCGTACCGATTTCGATTTAAAGAGCCACGAAAAATTCTCAGGCAAAAAACTTCAATACTTCGATCCCGAAGCCAACCAAAACTACATTCCGTATGTTGTGGAAACCTCCGTTGGATTAGACCGGATGTTCCTGTCCATTTTGGCTTCGTCTTACAAAGAAGAAAAATTAGAAGACGGCAGCGAGCGTGTTGTGTTAAAAATACCGGCCCCGTTGGCTCCGCACAAAGTGGCCATCCTTCCGTTGATGAAAAAAGACGGTCTGCCCGAAAAAGCACAGGCTATCATGGACAACCTCAAGTTTGATGTGCGTTGTTTTTACGAAGAAAAAGATGCCATCGGCAAACGTTACCGCAGGCAGGATGCCATCGGTACACCGTATTGCATTACCATCGATCACCAAACCTTAGAAGATAATACCGTTACCATCCGCGACCGCGACACCATGAAACAAGAACGTGTGCACGCAAACGAGCTCAATGCGCGGTTATCGGCAGCGTGTTCGATCAATAATTTATTGAAACAACTTTAATGCATGGAAAGCAATGGGTATGTCATTCTGCTCATTGCGTTGCTTTTTGTTGGTACAATCGCCATGCCCATTGTGCGCGACCAGCGCTGGTACAAAAAAATACTATTTTATTATTTCCCGCGCTTTCTTGTTCCGATTACGCCCGGCCTGAAACCGATCAATGCGTATTACAAAAAACTCACGCCCGAAGAACGTAAGCGGTTTGAGTGGCGCGTGTATTATTTCATTACCGCTACCAACATCGAATTCAGGCACTTTAAAAAAAGCCAGCTCATTAATTATAGTGCAGCCCGGTATTTGATTGCTTCGGTCGCTACCCAAATTTCACTTTTCCTTACGGAAGATTGCTACGATGCCTTTCACCGGGTAATCATCTACCCCGATAAATATTATTCGCCCGTTACCGGTAAATACCACTACGGTGAAACCAACCCTTCGGCCGGGGTTATTGTATTATCGTGGGAAAGCTTAACAAAAGGTTTTGCCAACAGCACCGATGGCATTAACCTGTTACTGCACGAGCTGGCGCACGCGCTTTGGCTCGAAAACAACCTGATGAAGTATAACATTTTCGATGCCGAAGCGCTGGAAGATTACGAAGTAATAGCAGCCGTTACTCGTTCCGAAATGAAACAGGGCGAACATCATTTCCTAAGACGATACGCGCTCACCAACGAAGAAGAGTTTTTCGCAGTATCAGTCGAGAATTTTTTCGAGCGTCCCGATCAGTTTCGTCTGGCGTTGCCTGCGTTGTATAAAACCTTAGTGAATTTATTCCGGCACGATCCGGTTAAGCTGTACGCAGTGCGTTTGTAGATAAGTCTTCATTAACTAATCAATATCGCCTTCCTCCAGTTCAAACAATTCGTTAACGGTTACGTCAAAGTAACGCGATAACTTTAAAGCTAATAACGTTGACGGCAGGTATTTGTTCTTTTCAATGGCGTTTATCGTTTGCCTGCTCACACCCATAGCCTCCGCTAATTGATCCTGCGTGATGTTTTTCTTTGCACGTTCTACTTTAATGGTGTTTTTCATGCCCGGCTTTTTTCCATAAATACACGCACACGAAATACGGCAAGAATGCAAAACAGCAAAAGATTAAGCGTTGCTATTTGCCCACCAATGTCCTTTAGCTGAAAGGGTCTTCCTATTATCATGTTAATAATGTTTGAAAGAAACGGGAAAGCAAGAATGGCAAAAGCAAACATATATACACCATATACAAACGACTTGTAGCGCAACGTCTGCATCATTTCATCCTCTAATTTTTCTTTTGAAAATACTACCAACGCAAGACCAATAGCAATCGGGTAATGCAAAATGGTTAACCCCCACGTTGCTTCAAATGCGTTCGTGTTTTCAATAGCTAAAACGGTTTCAAGCAACCAGGTGAACCCAAGTCCGATGGGCAAGGACAATATCAAAAAGATGTATCCATATTTTTTATACGAATACGGCAGGAGTTTCATGGACTCCAACGAATCAAGAATTTTATCATCCATAGCAATAATATTTTACCAAATGTAAAAAATATTTTACATTGTGATTACAATTTTATACATTTTTTAGCTAACCGGGATTTCCGTTATTTCGCGGTCTATGAACTGGAAATCTTTACTTTCCGTCCAGCGCAGCGGACAAAAACAAACCACTTCTACCGAACCCTCACGCAGTGCGTTCGAGCAGGATTATGATCGTATTATTTTCTCGCATCCGTTTCGCAAGCTGCAGGATAAAACACAGGTGCATCCGCTGCCCGAACATGATTTTGTACACACACGCTTAACGCATAGTTTAGAAGTGAGCAGTGTAGGCCGGTCGTTAGGCAAACGTGTGGGTGAGGTGATTTTACAACGACACCCGGAGTTAAAGAATGATTTTTCGCTGTTTGATTTCGGGGCGATTGTATCGGCCGCTTCGCTGGCGCACGATCTGGGCAACCCGCCTTTCGGCCATGCGGGTGAAGATGCCATCTCAGATTTTTTTAAACATCATCCGGTTGGCTTATCGTTAAAAGAAAAAATCCAGAACGATGCACAATGGGCTGATCTGATTACGTTTGAAGGCAACGCGCAGGGCTTTCGCATCCTGAACAAAAATCAATACGGTTTAAAGCTTACGTTTGCTACGCTGGGTGCGTTCACCAAATATCCGTGCCCGGCTTTATTCCCGGAGCGCGACAAGAAAAAACGCAGCCAGAAAAAATTTGGATACTTTCAATCCGAAAAAGAAATTTTTACCGAAGTCGCCACCGCGCTTGAACTGCCTGCCGCAGCGACCGGTGTTTACGAACGTCATCCGTTAACATACTTAGTTGAAGCGGCCGATGACATCTGTTACAGCATTATTGATTTGGAAGATGCGTGCAGCCTTGGCTTAGTCGGGTACGAAGAAGCCAAAGCGCTTTTTGAAAACATTATTACAAAGAACGAATCGAAATTAGGCAAAGTCGATCAGCTAAAAAGTAAACAAGAGAAAGCCGGATTTTTACGGGCGCTTGCCATTGGCGATTTAATGGACGAGTGCGCAACACTGTTTTTAGACAGCGAACAAGAAATTTTGGCAGGAAAGTTTAACCATGCGTTGGCTGACTTATGCCCGTCTAAAGATGCTTTGAAAAATATTATCACCTTATCGGTTGAAAAAATTTACCGTGCACGACAGGTTGTCGAGATCGAAGCCACCGGCCACACCGTACTGCCCGGCCTGCTCGAAGAGTTTTTAACAACCGGTATGCACATCATCGAACAAAGGCAGTCCCGCAAATACGAAAACTTAGCCATGCTCTTACCCGATGATGTACTGTTAAGCATAAAACAAGCCGATAACTACTACACCATGGCGCGTTATGTTACTGATTTTGTTTCGGGATTGACGGACAGGTATGCGATTGGTTTATATAGAAAGATCAGGGGATTATCGGTTTAAGCACGCACAACAGGTTATAGCCCTGATAATACTTATCTTCAAAATTTAGGGGATACTAACGGGCGGACATATACTGTTTGCCCCTTCATAAAACACCCAGTCTTTTCCACCCTCTCTGTTCTTTTTATACGATTTACATTTTGTTTCGCTGAATTTTGCGTTGCAAATAGTGCCATCTGTCGTAGCACAAATGCCTGTTCGTTCATCTTCATCACAAGAGAACATGAAAAAGAAAGTTAAACACACAAATACCTTGCTTACGGATTTCATAAAAAAATCGATCTATAAAAGCAATCTAACCTTTCTAACCGAAAGAGCAAAATCTGTTCTATGTAGCATACATGCACGATCTGCTTTGTTTCAGGATTAACAGACAGGTATGCGATTAGCTTATACCAGAAGATTGAGCCATAAACACATTTCAAATAACCATTATATTTGCGCCTCTTTTACAAAGCGAATAAATTAACCGGCCATGACCGAACAACCACACGAAACAAGTGTATGCATTAACTGTAACAACACTGTTGCAACACCGTATTGTTCGCAATGTGGCCAGCCCAATCCTCCACACCGGATGAGCCTCGGGCAAATTTCTGCCGACATTCAGGGACGCGCCTATGGAACCAGCGGGTTGTTTCAGCGTACGTTGCGCGATTTATTTATCAAGCCCGGGCGTGTGGTTGCAACATACATTGCCGGAAACCGGGTAATGTACAGTAGGCCAGTAGGTTTCTTTTTGCTTATGACCACCATTATGCTGGTGTTGATAAGTGTATTAAATATAGACTATTCTGTTTTCCTCGCGGCTGCCAGTCCAACCGATATGGCTGATTCAACAGAGGCAGAACGTCAACTGCATCAAACAATATCCTCGTTCATGGTTAACAACCTTCGCCTGATGTCGTTTGTTATGATTCCCATACAAGCCTTTATTGCGCGTTGGTTTTTCTTCCGTAAACGCGGCTTCAGTTACCTTGAGCATACCGTGTTGCCGTTTTACAGTACGGGTCAGTTAAATGTGTTGGGGGTTGTAAACATAGTGTTGTTCAGGTTTACCAATTGGATGATGCCGTTTTGGCTAACCACGCTGATTTCAATTATTTATTTTGCCTACGGCTATTCGGGCTGGATTGTGTCGCAACACGCTGTAAAAGTGTTCCTGAAAGGGATTGGCATTTACCTTGTGTCATTACTTTTCGTTGTTCTGCTATCGACAATCGGCATGGGGGTTTACCTTGTACTCCATCCCGAAATGCTCAATGTTTAAACTGCTTTTTACCTGATTTAAAGGGTATTGAAAAAAGCAAAATTTGTTAGCTTTGGCATTATGTGAATACATTGGCCGAAGCCATTATCCGGTATCGGTTTTCTTTAACAAGAACGTTTCGGAGGAGGGGTAAGTAACAACATGTCACGACCTGTACGATACTTATTACACATTTTAACTTTGATTTTGGGCTTTGCGCTAATTGCCTTCTTTGACGATAAAGACTTACTTCCTGCCTTCTACCTTTTTAGTCTGTTTTCGCAATACGTTCTACTGTCACCAATACTAAGATTTAACTTTTGGATCCGTTTTATTGTTTCAATCATACTTTGGGTAGTTAGTTTCGTTGGCAATCTTGTCTTCGCTGTTATTATTGCTTTTGAAACTCATTTGAATGAAGTTGAGTTCACCATCCTGATTCTCGTTGTGTACAGTACCGTTGTAGTGTTTCTTTACGAACTCTTCTCCTCATCCTCAAAAGAAACCCTTTTAGGAAGAGGTCTTAAAAGAGTGTTCAGGAAAATGCTTGACCCACACAATCAGGGCATACATTAGACCGCATACAATAAATGCCCTATCTGGCAGAGAGCTAATCCATTGCTTTTTCCCAAGCCATAATACCTAAGTCCTGACATCTGATCCCTAAATGGTTAAAATATCCTAAATTGCGCCTTATTTTTTTGAAAGGTGAGCAAGTACAACGAGCACAAAGAGGTGAATTTTGCAGCGATCGCGACCGAAATCCTGCAATTCTGGAAAAACGAAAAGATTTTTGAAAAATCGGTAGCCAACCGCGAAGGTGCCGAAACCTTCACGTTTTATGAAGGCCCGCCATCGGCCAACGGAACGCCCGGCATACACCACGTTATGGCCCGTACCGTGAAAGACATTTTCTGCCGGTACAAAACCTTACAGGGCTACCAGGTAAAACGCAAAGGCGGCTGGGATACGCACGGACTGCCCGTTGAACTTCAGGTTGAAAAACAACTCGGCATTACTAAAGACGACATCGGCAAGAAAATCTCAATCGAAGAGTACAACAAAAAATGCCGCGAAACGGTAATGATGTACAAAGATCAGTGGGACGACCTCACCCTGAAAATGGGCTATTGGGTTGACCTTGAAAACCCGTACATCACCTACGAAAAAGAATACATCGAATCGTTGTGGTGGATACTCAAACAACTGTACGATAAGCAACTCTTATATAAAGGCTATACCATTCAACCGTACTCACCGGCTGCGGGTACAGGTTTAAGCTCGCACGAACTGAACCTACCGGGATGTTACAAGGATGTAAAAGACACATCGATTGTCGCGCAGTTTAAGATTAAGAAAAACGAAAAATCCGATTTCTTATTCCATTCACGTACGGTAGGCGATTTGTACATTCTCGCGTGGACAACCACACCCTGGACACTCCCCTCGAACACTGCGCTGGCCGTAGGTGCAAACATTGAGTATTCAAAATTTGTAACGGTTAATCCCTACACCAAAACATTGCAAACTGTTTTGGTAGCGAAAGACCGCGCCAACAGTATTTTTGAAGGCAGCGTTGCATCGATCATTAAAAATTTAGAGAAAGAAGGTTTTGAAGTAAAAAGCCATGTAGCCGATTTCAAAGGCTCGCAATTGGCCGGTGTAGAGTACGAACAACTCATGCCGTATTTAAAACCCTTTTACGATGCCGATAAAGCATTCCGGGTAATCGTAGGCGATTTCGTAACCACCGAAGACGGTACAGGTATCGTACACATTTCGCCAACCTTTGGTGCCGATGACTTCCGCGCAGCGAAACAAAACGATATTCCGGCACTAACCATCAAAGACGAACTTGACAATGAAGTGCCTACCGTTGACCGCAAAGGGAAATTCATCAACGCTATTGGCGAAAAACTGAAAGAAGGCGTTACCCGATACAACATCAAAACACATAAGCCGCTTGGCACGGATGATTTTTATGTGAAGAACTATACCAACGAAGACGAAAGCCATCCCGATTATAAAAACACGGATGTGATCATCTCGATTATTTTAAAAGAAGAAAACAAAGCCTTTAAAGTAGAGAAGTACGAACACACCTACCCGCATTGCTGGCGTACCGATAAACCCGTTTTGTATTATCCGTTAGATAGCTGGTTTATCAAAACCACCGCGCTGAAAAGCAAAATGGTAGAAACCAATAAAACCATTAACTGGAAACCCGAGTCAACCGGAACAGGGCGTTTTGGTAACTGGCTCGAAAACCTCGTTGACTGGAATTTATCACGCTCACGCTATTGGGGTACACCGCTGCCGATCTGGCGCACGAAAGACGGTAAGGAAGAAATTTGTATCGGCTCGATTGATCAACTGAAAAAAGAGATTGAGAAAGCGAAGCAAGCAGGCATTGAACAAGGTAAGTCCATAGTCCATGGTCAATGGACTATGGACTTACACAGACCTTATGTAGATGAGATTATCCTTATTAGCCCGACAGGCCAACCCATGCACCGCGAGCCTGATTTGATCGATGTTTGGTTTGATAGTGGTGCGATGCCATACGCACAGTGGCATTACCCATTCGAGAACAAGGATATTTTTGAGAAAAGCTACCCTGCCGATTACATTGCCGAAGGCGTTGACCAAACCCGTGGCTGGTTTTTTACGCTGCACGCAATCGCCTCGTTGTTAAACGAAGCAAGCGAAGAAATCCAGGCCGTTAATAAAAAAGTAAACAATCCGGGTGTTGCGTTCAAAAACGTGATCTCGAACGGATTAGTGCTCGATAAAAACGGCAACAAAATGAGCAAGAGCAAAGGCAACGTAGTGAATCCGTTCGAAAGTCTGGATAAGTACGGTGCCGATGTGGTACGCTGGTACATGATTGAAAACGCTCCACCGTGGGATAACCTCAAGTTCGATTTTGATGGTATTGTAGAAACTCAGCGCAGGTTTTTTGGTACACTCATCAACACGTATTCATTCTTTGTACTGTATGCCAACATCGATGGCTTCGTAAAAGATGAAATGAACAATGTTGCCTGGGGCGATCTTTCTTCGTTAGATAAGTGGATCATCACCAAAGAGCAATCGCTGATCGAAGAAGTTACCGCTGCCTACAACGATTACGAGCCTACCAAAGCCGCACGCGCCATCCAGGAATTCGTAAACGATCACGTATCGAACTGGTATGTACGGTTAAACCGGAAACGTTTCTGGCAACCGGGCGCACAAGGCGAAATGTCGGTTGATAAGAAGGCCGCTTACGAAACCCTGTACGAGTGTTTGATGGTAACCGCACAACTTATGTCGCCTATCGCACCGTTTTTCAGCGAGTGGTTGTACAAAAACTTAACCGATAACATCCGGACAAAAGCAAAACAGAACAACACACCATTACAATACGAATCGGTTCACCACACCTTGTTAGTGAAAGCCGAAACTAACCGTAAAGATGTTGAACTGGAGGTTTCGATGGATTATGCGCAACGTATATGTTCGCTTGTACACTCTATCCGCAAAAACAGTAAGATCAAAGTGCGCACTCCGTTGCAAAAAGTTTTATTACCGGTATTAGACGAAAAATTTGCGCAACGTGTAAAAAGTGTAGAAGACATCATCAAAGCCGAAGTAAACGTAAAGGAAATCCAGTACATCGATGATACATCCGACCTGTTGGTGAAAAAAGTAAAACCAAACTTTGCCAAATTAGGCAAACAATACGGCCCCAAACTCAAAGAAGTATCGGCTGTAATCACAGGCTTTACCAAAGAAGACATCCAAACCATCGAGAAAAAAGGTGCGTTACACAAAGTCGGTTTCGACCTGGTGTTGGAAGATGTACTCGTTTCATCCGAAGACATTCCGGGCTGGTCGGTAGCCAGCGATGCAGGCATTACCGTGGCGCTTGATATTACCTTAACCGAAGCGTTGAAGAAAGAAGGTACAGCCCGCGATTTTGTAAACCGCATTCAAAACCTGCGCAAAGACATGGGGCTTGAAGTGCTGGATAAAATCGTTATCGAAGTTCAGCAAAGCACACCGGAAATGGACAGTGCCTTAACCGAATTTGCCGATTACATCCGCACCGAAACCCAAGCTTTAACGTTAGACATTAAGCAAAGCGTAAGCGATGCCGTTGAGGTTGAGATGGACGATTTTAACCTGAACGTTAAAGTTTCCCGTAAATAATTATTAGTCCACGGCCGACAGTTGACTGTCAACCGTGGACTACCCATCGGGCATTCTGAAAAATGGTATATTTGAGGCATGGACTGGAGAGATCATATCGTATCAGACAAAGGAATACTATTAGGCAAACCTGTTATTAAGGGTACGCGGATTTCTGTTGAACTTATTCTGGAGTTACTGGCAAGCGGCTGGACAGAAGAAATGCTTCTGGAAAGTTACCCCGCCTTAAACAAGAATACCTTACGGATTGTTTTCGCTTACTTGAAGGATTCGGTTTCGCACGAACTGTATTTTACATTACCCAAAACCGCCTGATGGATTTTTTGGCTAATGAAAATTTTCCCCTGCCGGGAATTAAGTTGCTTCGGGGGGCAGGGCATACCGTATTAAGCATTTCAGAGCTTTGCCCAGGCATACCCGACAGCGAGGTTATTCAAAAAGCCAAAGCCACAAATACCGTTATTCTCACTTTCGATAAAGATTACGGAGAACTCATCTACAAATATGCCGAACAAAACCCTCCGGCCGTTGTATTTTTTAGGTTTAAAGGCCAAACTCCTGAGTATGCGGCCAATCTTTTAATTAAGTTAATGAACAGCGGCCTGGAAGTCCTCCATAAATTTACCGTAATCGAAAAAGAAAACGTCCGCCAACGGCCTTATTAAAACATCTATAATTGTATTCAATGAAAACCTATAAATACTTTCTGATTGCTCTCGCAGTAATTCTGATCGACCAGACTTCAAAACTTTTGGTTTACCATAACATGTATCTCGGACAAGAAATTCATGTCATTGGCGACTGGTTCCGAATCCATTATTGGTTAAATCCGGGTATGGCCTTTGGAATAGAACTTGAAGGAGAATTTGGCAAACTTGCCCTTACCGTATTTCGCATTTTGGCCGTGTTCGGAATTGCTTATTATGTCTGGCGTATGGCCAAACAGAAAGTTCACAGTGGTTTTTTGATTTGCCTGGGACTAATTTTAGGAGGCGCGTTAGGCAATGTTATCGACAGCGTTTTTTATGGAGTTTTTCTCAACAATGCACCACCAGATGCTCCCACCCCGTGGCTTCACGGACAGGTAATTGATATGTTGCATTTTCCGCTTTTCAAAATAACCTGGCCGCAATGGCTTCCGTTCTTAGGCGGAAAGATGTTCGAGTTTTTTAGTCCGATTTTCAACATAGCCGATTCGTCTATTTTTATCGGTGTGGTGATCATTTTAATCTGGCAGAAAAAATTCTTCAAAGAAAAAGAACAACCGGCCGAAGAAACTTCATTGCCACCAACCACAGAAAGTCAGCCCGAAGCCTAAACTTCCCTGTTTTTTTCATACCGCCTGCGTAAGAAATCGCAATTAGCCACCTGTACAGGGTAGCCAAATTCATTATTCTTATTACTTTTAGGGCTATTGAAGTTTTACCTAACCGTATAATATGAGTTTGTTTGTCAAGAAACCTCTTGAACAGTTACTGGCCTCCAGTGCTGAAAATGGATTAAAGCGAACGCTGGGAGCCGGAAATTTAGTAGCCTTGGGCATCGGGGCGATTATTGGAGCCGGATTGTTCGTTCGCACTGCAGCCGCTGCCGGTCAGGCCGCTGGCCCTGCCGTTACCATATCGTTTATTGTTGCTGCCGTTGGTTGCGCCTTTGCGGGATTATGCTATGCCGAATTTGCATCGATGATTCCCGTTGCCGGAAGTGCATACGCATACAGTTATGTAACCATGGGCGAATTGGTTGCCTGGATCATTGGCTGGGCATTAATTATGGAATATGCGTTAGGCGCGGCTACCGTAAGTATTGCCTGGAGTGAATACCTGAACGAACTGCTCAGCGGGCGAATACCTTATGAATGGTGTCACTCACCATTCGAAAAATATACCGATGCTTTCGGGGTTGTCCATCAGGGCATTATCAACGCACCGGCATTAGTAATCGTATTACTGCTTACGTTGTTGTTGATTAAAGGGACGGAGGAGTCTGCGTTTGTAAACGCTATCATCGTTTTTGTAAAAGTAGCTATCGTATTACTGTTCATCGTTATCGGATGGCAGTTCATCGATCCTGCAAACCACACGCCTTACCTGATACCCGAAAACACACCCCCTGTTCAACTTGGCGATAAGGTTCACGACTATTCCGAATGGAACAAGCACGGCTGGGGCGGTGTGTTAGGCGGTGCAGCCATTGTATTCTTTGCCTTTATTGGTTTCGATGCCGTATCGACTGCCGCACAAGAAGCGAAAAACCCGAAACGCGATATGCCAATCGGTATTCTTGGATCGTTGGTAGTGTGTACTATCCTGTACATTCTATTTGGCCATGTATTAACCGGTGTTGCCCCATGGGGTGATTTTATCGATCCGCAAAAAGGAGGCGAGGCATCTGTTGCGTACGCCATCAGTACATACATGCCGGGGTTCAAATGGTTATCTACGGCTGTAACCATCGCCATCTTAGCCGGGTTTTCGTCTGTAATTTTGGTTATGTTAATGGGACAAAGCCGCGTGTTCTACACGATGAGTAAAGACGGGCTGATCCCTAAAGTATTCAGCGACCTTCATCCGCGTTTCCAAACCCCGTACAAAGCCAACATGATCTTGTTTGTGTTTGTCGGGTTGTTTGCAGCGTTTGTTCCCGGCCACACAGCCGGTGATTTAACCAGTTTCGGAACATTATTCGCTTTTGTATTGGTGAGCCTGGGTATATGGATACTCCGGATCAAATCGCCTAACATTGAGCGCCCGTTCAAATCGCCTTTATCATCAGCACGTTTGCCGCTCGTGCCCATACTGGGTGCAGGTATTTGTGCGTCTATGATTGTGGCCATCGATTCACGCACCCTGAAAGTTGCCTTTGGCTGGATGGCTCTCGGTCTGTTGGTTTATTTCCTATACAGCCGCAAACACAGCAAACTGAGAAAGGACTAACACCATTCGTATAATAATACAGAAAGAGTCCCGCAGATATGGGACTCTTTTTTTGTTCCCTGTTTTCCTGTTCGTATTTTAGCCGGCATGGTTACAACCCTGCTTGCTCACAACTGGAAACGGATTTCGCGTTCAGCGGCCTTCACAAAAGAAATTACCACCGCCATTATGATGGGCTTTTTGGCGCTGATGATGGTAGCCTATGCACTGGCGCTTGGGTTTTCGTTGAACACAATCATCACCAAAGGCTTAAACCAACCTGATAGTGTTGCGTTTTTAAACGGTTTACTACTGTACTACTTCGTGTTTGAATTTATGATGCGGTACATGATTCAAAACGTACCGGTTTTGGATATACAACCGTATTTACATTTGCCCATCAGGCGTGTGCGCATTATGCATTTTTTGTTGGTGAAATCGCTCGCACACGTGCTAAACCTGTTGGTTATTGTGTTGTTTATGCCTTTTGCATTTATGGCCGTGGCTAAACAATCTGGAAATATTGCAGCCTGCAACTGGCTTCTTTCGCTATTGTTTATCAGCCTGTGCATACACTATTTGGTTATTTTGTTTAAGAAAAAATTAGACGATTCTTTTTGGGGCATCCTGTCGATCATCCTGCTGTTTTCGTTCTTAGGAGCGGCCGATTATTTCCATTGGTTTAAACTGTCGGATGTTTCTGCTGTATTGTTTAGTTACGTGACTGCGCACGGCTGGGCGTTGTGCCTGATTTTGCTTGTACTGGCATTACTCTATTATTTCAATTACCGGTTTTTTAGTGCCGGTGTATATACCGATGAGATGGTGATCCGCAAATCGGTAACACGCAACACACATGACTTTACTTTTTTACAGGGGCTTGGCAACATGGGCGACTGGATTAACCTGGAACTCAAACTGATTTTACGGAACAAACGGCCACGTACGGTTTTGGTTATGACTGCACTATTTATGTTGTACGGCCTGATTTTTTATACGAATAAAATGTACACCGAAAACATGTCGGGGTTTCTGTTATTTGTCGGTTCATTGATTGTCGGGATGTTTATGATGAACTACGGCCAGTTTCTGTATAGCTGGCAGGCAAGCCATTTTGATTTTACACTAACCCGGCCTATATCGTTGCGGCAGTTTATTGAGTCGAAATACTGGTTATTGAATACCATCACGTTAATCTGTTTGCTCATCAGCATACCGTATGCCTACTTTGGATGGAAAATTATTTTAATCCATGGTGTGATGGCGCTGTTCAATATGGGTGTTAGCATATTCATTATTCTGAACATGGCCATGTGGGGGCCGAAAAAGATTAACCTCACCAAAGGCGGCTCCTTTAATTATGAAGGGCTTGGCGCAGCACAATGGGTTATGAGCCTGCCCGTTTTACTAAGTCCGTACGTGATTTACCTGCCGTTTAGTTTGGCAGGTTATCCCAACGTTGGCCTGATGGCCATTGGCTTAGCCGGATTAATTGGCATTGCCTTGCGGCCATACCTGTTAACCCTTACCACCAAACGCCTGCAACGATTAAAGTATGCTATCGCGGGCGGTTTCAGAAGTGAATAAAATCCATCATTACATTAATTATAGATTATGATCAGCATTCAATCGTTAAAGAAAATATACAAAACCGCTACCGTTGTAGATGTCGAACAGTTATTCATCGGGAACAACGAAAGCTTTGGATTGGTCGGCAATAACGGTGCGGGTAAAACAACATTGTTCCGTATGATTCTCGACCTCATCCGGCCAACCGAAGGCACGGTGCAGATCAACAACCAAAACGTACAGGGCAATGACGAGTGGAAAACGTATGTAGGCTCGTTTTTAGACGAGGGCTTTTTAATTCCTTACCTCACCCCCGATGAATACTTTAAGTTTGTCGGAAAACTGCATCATTACACCGAAGCCGACCTTCAACAATTTTATGCACGCTTTGAAGAATTATTTAATGGTGAAATCATCGGTAAAGACAAATACATTGGCGATTTATCGAAAGGAAATTTAAAGAAAGTAGGCATTGCCGCAGCGTTTATCGGAAACCCGCAAATTATCATGCTTGATGAACCGTTCGAAAACCTCGACCCTACTTCACAAATCCGGCTAAAAAAATTATTGCAGGACGAACGCAAGAATCGCAGCATTACCTATTTGATTTCGAGCCACGACCTGAACCACGTTACCGAAATCTGCGAACGCATTGTTATTCTCGAAAAAGGAAAAGTAATCAAAGACCTGAAAGGCAACACCAATATGTTAGCCGAGTTGGAAGAATATTTTAAGGCGTGAGTTGGACTAACCAATAAAGCGTTTCCAAAGAAAGCCAAGTCACTTTTAAACTTTCCCGAAACCGCAAAAGGTAAGGAATCCGTCAAAAACTAATTGACAATCTACTCATAGTCAACAATAGGCCGTGTCGATTTATAGAGGATGACAAACAACGCTACAATGATAATGCCCAGGCATATTGCTTCGGAAGACCCAAACAAACCAAAGTGTAAATCTTCATAGCCACCACCTTCTTTAAAGGTCTGGTATCGTATTCGTTTAAAAACCATGTCTTGCGCAACTGCTACGTTATAAGGCGGAATAATGAAGCCCACAATGGGTACAAAAATACTCAGCAATAAGCTCACCAGCGTCTTTCTTATAAACAGCATATACGTATAACCTATCGTAACAATTGCCAATGCCGCCCATTCAAACTTAAAAAAGAGTATAATCAAAAATTTATGATACGTGGGGGATTCAGAAAAGCCGAATTCCGGCCTTAACATGCTTAGCACTATACCCGACAAAATGTAGCCCACCAGTGTTATCGCCACAAACATAGAAGCATAAAACCAGATCACGGCAAGTTTACTCAACTGAATACTGAATAACGACCCCGGAAGTGTTAACGTTCTTTTCCAGGCATCGGCTTTGTCTTCAACATTTTTCACAACAAAAGGTATAACAGAAAGTGCAATCGGGAATACTAACGTATATACCAACATGTTAAACCCAAAGTAATAAAAATACCAAGGGTTCGGAGCCGGGTCGTAAGATGCTGCTCTATTATAATCTACCAACGAAAGTGTACAGTAATGCCAAAACATCAATCCAATCATCCCCGTCAGAAACAATGCAAGTAATTTCAAAATCGGAAGACCGCTGGTCTTAACTATTTCTGCTCTTAGCAACCGTACAAACATCATCTTCCAAATTTAGTGTAAGCTTCCTGCAACGTACCTGCTCTCTTAAACTCAGCTATGGTATCATTAAAAACCAACGATCCGTTTTTCATAAGTCCAATATGTGTGACTATTCTCTCCAATTCATCGAGATGGTGACTTGCAAGCAACATGGTAACACCTGATTTTCGGTTAATGGAAAGAAGTAGATTTTGAATTTCGAGCACCCCGTCAGGGTCTAACCCATTGGTAGGTTCGTCTAAAATAAGGATTGCCGGGTTATGAAAAATAGCCAACGCGATACCTAACCGTTGTTTCATTCCTAACGAGAACTTTTTCACTTTCTTTTTGGCTTCTGCTGCCAGTCCAACAATTTCAAGCACTTCGCCAATCCGGCTCTTATCAATATTGTATTGGATGGCTGCTATTTTAAGATTATCGTATGCGCTCAGGTGATTGTACAACGGTGCACGTTCGATCAATGAGCCAACCTGCGCTAACATTTTTCGCCCGGTTAATGTGCCATCACCAAGTTGATAGCCTCCGCTATACACTTCAACCAATCCTAATAAAGCTTTTATAAGTGTGGTTTTGCCAGCTCCATTATGGCCAACCAATCCATAGATTTCGCCCTGACCAATATTAAAGGTTACCTCATTCACTAATTTTTTCTCATCCACCAAAACCGTCAACTGTTGAGCAATAAGCATATCCTCCTAAAATTTATCTTTATATAAAGATAACCAAAATTGCGATCTGCCACTATCGCATACAACATATTAGCCAAACTGGAAGAGTATTTTAAGGCGTAAGATAAGGCGTCTTATATACCTCAATACGTTTTGGTCATATCCTTTGGTACGCAAATAATGAAATCGGCCAGGTCTTTATTGGCTGGTTCAATGGATTCAATACTGTCCTGCTCCACCACCTGGATGGCAGCAATTTTTAATGCAGGTTGTGCCTGTTTTAGATACCAAATAATACCCTCACCATTCTGAGAGTGGTACGAGCCGTTTACGTGATACACTTTTCCGGTTTTGTTTCTCAATATGAAGTGCGCCATCGTGGCATCTTTCACCGCTTGCGATACGGCCATGTTTTCGGCCGTGCCCCTCGCACTATGGCCGCCCATCATGGCAATCATGTTTTTATAACCGGGCAGTTCCAGATCAACCGTAATGGGTAACGGGGCAATCCATTGTTTTCCATCCGGCAACGAATCTAACGCCTGAAGACCTTTTCGATATACGAGGTTTGCATACCGCCTGGGAATGTTCGAGGCAATTACCGGTACTTTATGCTGACGGGCAAACTCAACCAACGGTTTGTAATCGGTTTTATAGTTCGTCCAGATTTTTGCTTCCTTTAACAGGTGTTGTTCTTCAATCAGCCCGGAAAGGTATTCATTCAAAACCACCTGATCATCGGCCTCAAACATTTCCATGGCCAGCACAAGGCTGGCATCTTTCTCGTACAGGCTTCTGAGTATGTGTAGTTCTAACCAATGCGAGATGGGATCGTTATGCAATTCCCCGAAGAAAACCACATCGGCCTTAGCCAGCGCAGTGAGCATTTTATCGTATCTGGTTTCTTTACCGGAACCGTCAAAAAGTTTGTACGCAGGTTTATCCTGGGCAAAAACCAATGAAGCGCCCAACATGAGTATATAAAAAGTGATGAATCGAATCATGGCAAAATATTTTTATAAAGTTACCGATGTGAACAAAAAAACCGTAACGGATTATGGAGTTAAAATAACTAAAAAATCGTTACATAAACATTGCCGTGTAAATGGACTCAGTACGCTTTCGGTTCTTGTTTAACGTGACGGATACGAAGTATTTTTATCTCATTTTCAGTATGTTGATACGCAATCCGGTAACTGTATTTCTCAAAAGCACGGTAATTTCCCGGATTATTTTTCTTGAACTTATCAGGCGGGTAATGAGCGGGGTTATCGCCTAAACGAGCTGTGATTTTTAAAATCTCTTCACGCACTTTAGTTGCATTGGCCGGTGATTCTTCACGGATGTATTCATAAATTTTCTGAAATGCGGCATAGGCCGATTTATCCCACCGTACAACAAGCCGGGATTTAGTCACCATTCCTTAGCCATCTTTTCAACTTGATCCTGCGTAAAAAAATCACCGCGATCTATTCTCGCCTGGGCTTCGTCTAACTCGCGGTTGTATTGATCGATACTGATGCGCCCCTCATTTTTAAGGCCATAGTGAAGCACCGCCTTAATGGCCTGTAATAAGTACGGGTCTTCTACCTGCTGAAGCTCTTTAATGATCAATGTTCGCTCAAGGTTAATGTCCATGGCTTTACTGTTTGCTTACCCAAACTTAACGAACTGCGGACTAAAAATCCACAGGTTTAAACAGGTTTCGGTCGCACCACTACTCCAACCCCTTTGCTTTCATTTTACTAAACTCACGGAACCTGCGCACGCTGGCTATGCCAAAGCCCACCATCAGTACAACGGTGCCAAGCCAAAGCACATTCACAAACGGTTTTTCCATGGCTTTAATCACCACCCAGTTTTTCTGCCGCTCCTGAATGCCCAACGATACCTCGTCTGCTTCGGGGTGTACGTTCAGCAACGTGATTTTTAAACCTAAGTCGCCCAACTCATCAGGAATTAACCCCATACGCGAATTAGTGCCCAGCACCATAACAGGCTGTAACACATACTCGCCACGCTCGCCCGATACACGAATATCAGCCTGAATGGCCACAAACGATGAGTCGATCGGCTCACCACCCAGGGCATAAATGCGTTTCAGGTGTTCGACCACCGCCACATAATCGTTTGCAAAAAATTCGGTGTTCCGTTTTACCTTAATCTCTTCACGTTCGCTCCAGTCTTGCTTTCCTTCTTCGGTCATCGGTGCCGATACGTGCGCATACAAATCTAACGTAAGGGCGTGTTTGATGTCGGGCGAAGCCACATTGCCCATGCTTTCATTGATTTGCACACGGGGCATTAAGGTAAACTTGTGTTTGCCATCCTGCCGGAAGGCTATTTCGTAATACGTGTTCTCATTGAATATCTCAAACAATTCGCCTTTGCTGAACAATTTTTTATCGTTATCATAAATATCACGTTTCGCCAGCACCGTGTATTTATCGGCCGTAAGCTCGATGTCGTTTTTATTAACATATCCCGGTTTATCGCGCGGCTCAACACGCTCGCCCAAATATTCAATTTCATAACCGGCCATCGTGCGCGGCTCATGCACAAACAACAAGAGGTTATCGCGGTTAAACTCTTCGCTTAACTGTTTCGAGATTAACATACCGGTGTTGTTCAGTGAAACAACTTTTGAATACCCTGCCGAAAACATAATGCCGATCAACATCAACCCGACACCAATGTGCGCTATAGCCCCGCCCGATAATCCCGGACTGGAGCGCAACACTTTGATTAAAATTTTTAAGTTCGAAACTATCGTGAACAAACCGGCAAACAACAACAACGCATACCGGATGTTGTATGTGCGTGATGCATTAACAATAACCACCGTGGCCAGCAACGATACCACTACCGGTAAAAACAATTCGTTTAACAGAACTTTACGATCGATTTTTTTCCACCAGAAAAACTGGCCAATTGCTGAGAGCACTGCCACTCCGATAGCGAACCAAATCTGAAATTTTACAAAATACTCTGGTTCATTAGGAATTGCTTTATTCAACTCAATGCCGAACCATCCCGCCACTATGTTGATTACAGGAAAGGATGTTGGAATAAGCACTGAGAATCCCATAAAGCACAATATTGTAGCGCCTATAAAAACCCAGAACTCACGCGAATAAGTCGATACTTCTTTTTCCGTTGTCGGGATTTTTTTCCAGCGGAAAACCATAAACACCATGGCGATCATGAGAAAGAACAACAGGTAAATAAGTAATTGGCCTGATAAGCCTAAATCGGTAAACGAATGCACCGAGGCATCGCCCAACACACCGCTGCGTGTTAAAAATGTAGAGTAGAGTATGAGCACAAAAACCGTGATCACCAAAATCATCGATGCTTTAAGGGCTGTTTCGCTGTTGCGATACGTGATCATCGTATGGATAGAGGCTATCAGCACAAGCCACGGTACATATACAGCGTTTTCTACGGGATCCCAGTTCCAGTAACCGCCAAAGTTCAATGTTTCATAAGCCCAGTAACCGCCCATTAAAATACCCAGACCTAAAATGGCACCGGCCGCCAGCGACCAGGGCAAAGCCGGTCGAACCCATTCGCTGTATTTTTTAATCCATAGCCCGGCAATGCAAAACGAGAACGGCACTAATGTTAAAGCAAAACCAAGAAACAAGGTTGGCGGGTGAATTACCATCCAGTAATTCTGCAACAACGGGTTTAAACCGTTACCATCTTGCGGAATAAATTCCGGCTGAATTTTAAAGATCGGATCGGGCATGGCCTCACGCAACAAAATAAAAGGCGAACTGCCAATTTTAAAATCAATAACCGGCAACACTACACCCAAAATCATCGAAGCTAAGAAAGCCTGCACCAGCGCAAACACCGTCATCACCGGTGCTTCCCAAAACTTGTTAACGAAAATCAGTACAATGCCGATAATGGCATGCCAGAACATCCACAGTAAAAAACTTCCCTCCTGTCCGTTCCAGAATGTAGAGATCAGGTAATACCCCGGAAGTTTTTTATCGGAGTGTGCGTAAGCATAATGGTATTCAAAATAATGGTTAGCAATAATGCTAAACAGCGTAATACAAATGCCCATTACGGCAACAACATGCACGTAAAACCCCACACGACCGTTAACTAACCATTGTGTTTTTAATACCATGTCGGTAGTGTTGGTTGCCTTGAAGTACGAGAACGCGGTAACAAGCGCAACAACAAACGAAAGGATTACAAAAAAGTGGCCGAGGTTGCCGATGAAATAATGCACTATGCTTTGATTTAAGATTTACGATTTAAGACTTTTGATTTTTGACCAATCACTCCGAACAAACTTAAAATCATCAATCTGAAATCTGAATTAAATGCCTGCGCTGAGTTTTTGTTCCTGGTATTTTGAGGGGCACTTCAATAAAATTTTCTCAGCCTTGAAGGTGTCGCCCACATAGCCGCCAATAACTACCACTTTTTCTGAACGGGTAAAGTCTTGCGGCATAGGCTCGTTATAGGTAACTACCTGTTCTTTATGATTATCATCAACCATAATAAATGAAAACGATACGCGATCAGCGCCCGGCATAATACCAATCACATGGCCCTGGGCATCTTTCTTGAGTTCGCCCACCACGTGTATGCTTTTTGAGTCGCCATTGGTTGCCATAGCATAAGCCTGATCGAAAGTAACATACGTGCTGGCATCGCCTGCCGTGCTCACCACAATACCAATGGCCACGGCAATAATAATGATGACAAAAATGTGCGTTTTCTTCATGGTACTCGTTGCTAAAACACCCGTAAAAGTACGCGATAAAACCCGAAGAAGTATTCTTTTAACAGGTTATTAACAGGTAAAAACCCGTTATTTTTTACTGTTTACCCGGTTTTCGAGGCGGGTAACTTTGCGGTCGAGTAAGAAAAGATAAGCGATCAATCCCACCAATACGATGAGGATAATGCCCACCACAACATATATTTTCCCGTTGCTGCGCATTACATCGGCCATCGCGGCATCTTGTGCCTGCGTGGTAAGGCTGATCAGCATCAATAAAAAAATGTATATAAATTTTTTCATGTGTTGATAATTGTTTTTTAGCTGTCACATGGAATTCGCATACTTAACATTCTATTGATTATAGAGTGATCTTTATGCTCATTTCATGTATTAATAATTTGTTTTTTGATTATGGAACATAACCGGGCTTACGCGAAACTTAGCATAACTGGTTTTCTTTGCGTCTCTGCGGTTAAATTTGCATAACAACCATTTCATAATTCACTTTCTAAAATTTTCTCTTCAGCCTGCCGGTAGCGAATGCGCAGGTTGGCAATCCAGATACCGACTAAAAACCAGGCTATAACAGCCGGGTAAAAAATGGTGCGCATACGGCTGTCTAAGTCGTAAGCATTAAACCCCGGGTTGCCTCCGTTACCGGGGTGCATACTGCTGTACATACGCGGAATGATAAACACTAATGGTATCATGGCCGCAAAAGCAAAAATGTTATACACCGCACTCAGCCGGGCGCGTTGTTCGTGGTTGGTTAATGAACCACGCAAAACGAAATACGCAAAATATACCAACAGGGCAATGGCCGCACCGGTTTGCTTCGGGTCGCCATGCCAGAAAGTACCCCATGCGTATTGTGCCCACAACATCCCGGTAAGCATACCGAGTATGCCCAGTACAGTTCCTATGTTAGCATACTCAACCGATTTTATATCGTCATCTGATGACGATGAACGTAAATCTTTAGTCGCATAAGAATCAATCGATTTTAATTCGTTACCGTGTGACGATGAATATAAGTGCTTGATTGCGTAAAAAAGCGAAATAGTGTACATAAACACCATCCCAAACCACATCGGTACGTGAAAGTATAATGCGCGAATGGTTTCATTTAAAATATTCAATCGGGGTACATCCAGCAACATCCCGCCAATGTGAACATACACAAGAAGTACCACCGCTGTTATTTTCCACCAAAGTCCTTTCATTTTCAAATCATCAAATTGATTTCAACTACGCCAAATATACGGGAAGAGTATGTATGCCAGCGCACCACCAATACAATTTATTGCTATGAGGTTCAGTATTTCATCGTGGCTGGCCACCCGGTCTATTCCATCAATGGCGTTTTTTGTTATGCGGATCACCATCAGCAAGATCGAAATCACCACCGGGAAACTCAGCACCGCCATCAGTACGTTGCTGTTGTCGGCCTTTGAAGCAATGCCCGATATAAAACTTAACGAAGCCGAAAAACCCAGCGAGCCTAACAACAGGCCAATAAAAAAATACAGCTTGTCCTGAACGGGATCAAAAATAAACAACGAAAACAAGGTATAGCCCAGCAACGAAATAAACAGGCACAGCAATGTATTGTACAGCATTTTGGCAAGTATGATCTGTTGCGGGCCTGCCACCATGTAATAATAAATCATCACGCCTTTGCGCTCGCCTATAAAACTTTTCGCTACGCTGTTTACTACCGAGAACAAAAGCGTAAGCCAAAACAAAGCCGACCACGTAATAGGGTTAATCGTATTCTCGCGCAGGTTAAACGTGAGGTAACAAATAAAAATAAGGCTGAACAGGTACAGGGCTAAGCCGGCTATAACCGACTTGCGCCTGAGTTCCAATAAAAACTCCTTCCGCAACAGTTCAATAAGGGGTGCCAAACACTGTATATTAAAATCCGCAGCAAATATCCTGATTATCCGGTAAACGCCTATCGAAAAGCGGGGGCAGACCCTATAAATTATCCTTAAAAAATCGTTATCGAAAATTGCCGTATGCGTATCTGCCCAAAATGTGGCTAAATGCCCTGTTATCAGGCTAAAAAACCTCAAATCCTGATCAAGAATGCTTAGTTTTGCACTCCTTAAAATACATTACCCCAATGCATCAAAAACCTTCTGTTTTGATTACCGGAGCAGCCGGATTTATCGGCTTTCACCTTACCCAACGGCTCAGTTCGCTGGGGTATTCGGTTACCGGTATCGATAACCTGAACGATTACTATGAAGTAAGTCTGAAAGAAGCCCGCTTGGCCATCTTACAAAAAATTGACGGCTTTAGTTTTCACCGGGCAGACCTCACCGATAAAAAATCTATCGATACGCTGTTCGCGCAAAAAAAATTCAACTACGTTGTAAACCTTGCGGCACAGGCGGGCGTGCGTTACTCGCTTACCAACCCGTACGCCTACCTCGAAAGCAATCTGCATGGTTTTCTGAATATTTTAGAGGCGTGCCGTCACAATAAGGTCGAACACTTAGTGTATGCTTCGTCAAGTTCGGTATATGGTGCGAACAAAACCATGCCTTTCTCGGTACATCATAATGTTGATCACCCGATTTCGTTATATGCGGCCACCAAAAAATCAAACGAGTTGATGGCGCACACCTATTCGGCATTGTACAACCTGCCTACAACGGGTTTACGTTTCTTTACCGTGTATGGTCCGTATGGTCGTCCCGATATGGCTTTGTTCATTTTCACCAAAGCCATCTTAGAAGGAAAACCTATTGATGTATATAATCATGGTAAGATGAAGCGCGACTTCACTTACGTGGATGACATCGTTGAAGGCATTACCCGGTTAATACCCACCGTGCCCATGCCCGATAAAAACTGGACTGGTACCCAACCCGATGCCGCTTCGAGCTTTGCTCCTTACCGGTTGTACAACATCGGTAACAACAGCCCGGTTGAGTTGTTGCACTTTATCGAAACAATCGAGCATAAATTAGGTATAAAAGCCGTTAAGAATTTTTTACCCATCCAGGATGGTGACGTGCCCGAAACCTATGCCGATGTAGATGCTTTAACCGATGCAGTTGGTTTTAAACCAGCCACATCCATCGAAACAGGTATTGGCAAATTCATCGACTGGTATAAAACATATTATAAGCAATAAAAACACAATGGATAAAATAGGGATCATCGGATTAGGCTATGTAGGCTTACCCCTTGCGGTTGAGTTTGGAAAAGTAATCGATGTGGTTGGCTTTGACATTAACAAAGAACGTATTGACGAATTAAAAAAAGGTTACGACCGCACTAAAGAAGTTGAAGAAGCCGACCTGAAATCGGCCACAAAGCTTACCTATTCATCAAACCTTGACGATTTAAAATCGGTTAATTATTTTATCGTAACGGTTCCCACACCCGTAGATGAATATAAAAAACCCGATTTAACCCCGCTTATCAGCGCCAGCAAAACCGTGGGCAGCGTGCTAAAAAAGGGCGACATCGTTATTTACGAATCAACCGTTTATCCCGGTTGCACCGAAGAAGATTGCGTACCCGTGCTTGAAAAAGTAAGCGGACTAAAATTTAACGTAGATTTTTTCTGCGGTTATTCGCCCGAGCGCATCAATCCCGGTGATAAACTTCACCGCGTAACTACTATTAAAAAAGTTACCAGCGGCAGCACGCCCGAAGTTGCCACGAAGGTAGATGCCCTGTACAATAAAATTATCACGGCAGGCACACACAAAGCCTCGTCTATAAAAGTAGCCGAAGCCGCTAAAGTAATCGAAAACGCGCAACGCGACATCAACATCGCTTTTGTAAACGAGTTGGCGTTAATCTTCGATCGCATGGGTATCGACACCCAGCAAGTGCTGGAAGCTGCCGGCACTAAATGGAATTTCCTTCCCTTCAAACCCGGTTTGGTAGGCGGGCATTGTATTGGTGTCGATCCGTATTACCTCACGCATAAAGCCGAAAGCGTTGGGTATCGTGCCGAAGTAATCATTGCCGGCAGGCGCATTAACGACAACATGGGCGCACACATCGCCAGTCGTGTTATCAAGCTCATGGCACAGCACGGGCAGCCCATCCACAACGGTAACATATTAGTGTTGGGCATTACGTTTAAAGAAAACTGCCCGGACATCCGCAACAGCAAAGTTGTAGATGTTATTAACGAATTGAAAAGTTACGGCACTACCGTTGATGTTTACGATCCGCAGGCCGATGCCGAAGAAGTAAAACACGAATACGGGCTTTCGCTCATCCAAACACTCAGCAAAAAATACAATGCCATTGTGCTGGCCGTAAGCCACGATGAATTCAAAAATATTAACTGGAATGCCCTTAAAGGCGAAAAAACAGTAGTGTACGATGTTAAAGGCCAGTTAGATAAAGTATTGGTTACAGCAAGGTTATAATACGATGAAAAAAATTTTAGTTACAGGCGGGGCCGGATACATTGGCAGTCACACAACGGTTGAATTAATTCAGGCCGGTTACGAACCCGTTGTAATCGATAATTTTATATACAGCGATGGCTCACTTATTGCGGGTATCGAAAAAATTACTGGTAAAAAGGTAAACTTTCACAAAGGCGATTGCCGCGATAAAGATTTTCTAACCAACCTGTTTAAAACACAAGGCCCGATTGCCGGGGTTATTCATTTCGCTGCGTTAAAATCGGTAGGCGAATCGGTTCAAAAACCGTTGCTCTACCATCAGAACAATGTCGAATCGCTCTTGTGCCTGCTCGATGTTATGAAAGCCTTCGGCACAAAAGATATTATCTTCTCATCGTCCTGTACTGTTTACGGTCAGCCCGATGTTATTCCGGTAAATGAATCGGCTCCGTTCAAAAAAGCCGAGTCGCCTTATGGAGCTACCAAACAAATTTGCGAACGTATTCTGGAAGACAGTCACCCCGAAGGGTTTCGCATTGTTTCGTTGCGTTATTTTAATCCTATCGGGGCACATTCATCATCATTGATTGGCGAAATGGCCATCGGCACACCCAATAACCTTGTGCCTTATGTTACCCAAACTGCTGCGGGCTTACGTGACAAGCTAACCATCTTTGGCGATGATTACGCTACCCCTGACGGCACGTGTTTGCGTGATTACATTCACGTAACCGATCTGGCACAAGCTCACCTGCAAGCCTTGCGTTTTTTAGACAACAAAAAAGAAACTGTATTGTGCGAAGCCTTTAATGTGGGCACGGGCAATGGCGTTTCAGTATTAGAATTGGTAAACGGTTTTATGAAAGCAACAGGCGTAAACGTTCCGTACAGCATTGGGGCGCGCAGGCCGGGCGATGTTGAAAAAATATATGCCGATCCGAAACGTGCCAATACTGTTTTAGGCTGGCAGGCAAAATTATCCATCGAACAGGCATTGCTTGACGCCTGGAACTGGCAACAGAAACTTCAAAAATGATGCACATCCCGTTTGTTGACCTCCGGCTGCAATACCAGTCGATTCAATCAGAAATTGATCAGGCCATTCGGGAGGTATTAACAAATGCACAATTTGTAGGTGGCGAACCTGTAAAAAAATTTGAACAGGCTTTTGCACAAAGTCTTTCCGCCAAACATTGTATCGGTACAGGCAATGGTACCGATTCGCTCTTTATCATCTTAAAAGCATTAAACATTGGTGTGGGTGATGAAGTAATCACTCCCGCATTCAGTTGTATTCCTTCGGCAGAATGTATTACGCTTACCGGTGCGCAGGCGGTGTTTGCCGATGTCGATGCACAATATTATACGCTCGATCCGAAACAGGTCGAAGAAAAAATAACTTCCAAAACAAAAGCGGTTATTGCCGTACACCTGTACGGACAGGCCGCGCCTCTTGCACAACTCAAACAACTATGCGATAAGCATGGCATTTACTTAATTGAAGATTGCGCACAGGCACATTGCTCTGCACTTAACAACAAAGCCGTTGGCACATTTGGTGTTGCTTCAGCCTTTAGCTTTTACCCGACCAAAAGTCTGGGTGCTTATGGCGATGCCGGTTGTATCGTTACCGATAACAGCGAACTTGCCGAAAAAATGCGCAGGCTTGCCAACCACGGAGCATTGATAAAAGACGATCACTTATTTGAAGGAACAAACAGCCGGTTAGACACACTGCAAGCGGCTATACTTTCGGTTAAGCTTAACCATCTGCCACGCTGGAATGCACAACGCATAGCGCTTGCCAAAAACTATTCGGCATTGCTGAACGGTATTGATGGATTGACCGTGCCGGCCGTTCGTGAAAACACCCTGCACACCTTTCATATTTATGCCATCCGTACCGCCCAGCGCGATGGCCTGAAAGCACATTTACACGCACACGGCATTGAAACTTCCATCCACTATCCGCAGGCATTACCCTACACACCTGCCTACCGGTATAGACAGCATACTCCCAGTGATTTCCCAACAGCGTTCGCACTGCAAAATGAATTACTGTCGTTACCGGTTTATCCTGAATTAAATTCGGCACAACAAGCCCATGTCGTTGAAAATATTCGCCAGTATTTTTTCGGATAATTAACAGATCAACAGCTATTTAATTCCTTATTTTTATCGGATTTTTACTGTATGGCCATCCAGCTTGCCGCTGCTATTACATCGTTTGTGATCTGTTTTCTGATCATCCCCGTGATCATTAAATACTCGCTGGAAAAAAACCTCGTGGACATACCCGGCCGCAGAAAAATCCACAAAAAAATAACGCCCTCCATGGGCGGCATTGCCATCTTCATCGGGTTCATTATCGCTGCGCTAATCTGGATGGACATTCCGCAATGGAAAGAAACCCGGTACCTGTTAATTGCGCTTTGCATTGTTTTTTTTATTGGCGTGCGCGATGATCTCGTTCCGTTGCGCCCCTTTATGAAACTATTGGGTCAGATAGTCGCGGCCCTGATCATTATCACACTGTTCGATTTACGCCTTAAATCGTTTTATGGTATTCTGGGCTTTTACGATATACCCCTTGTGTTGAGTTATGCCATTACCCTGTTTACGATTATCGTAATCACAAACTCATTTAACCTGATTGACGGGCTTGACGGATTAGCCGGAACCATTGCCGGTATTGCATTATTAGCTTTTGGGGTTTCGTTCTTTCTCGCTGGCGATACGGTTTTTGCCGTGCTGTCGTTTTCGTTGCTGGGCGCGGTAATCGCTTTTCTGTTTTTTAACTGGGATCCTTCCGAAATTTTTATGGGCGATACAGGCGCACTCGTTATCGGTATGATCCTCGCCATACTATCCATTCGCTTTATCGATGTGCAACATAATCTGCCGCCCGAAAATCCGTACAAGTTCACGGCTTCCATTGCCGGTGCTGTAAGTTTTATCATTATTCCGCTGGCCGATACGTTGCGTATTTTCATCCTGCGCACTATTCGCGGACAGTCGCCCTTCACACCCGATAAAAGCCACATTCACCACAGTATTATGCGGTTGGGGTTTTCGCACGGTCGCACAACCATCATTCTGGGATGTACCCAGTTATTTTTTATCATACTTTGTGTTTTACTGAGGGGCTTCAACGACAATTATGTGCTGGCAGGTGTTATCCTGCTCAGTACGTTGCTCAGTGTCCTGCTCGACAGGGCATTAACCAATAAGTTACCGAAAGAGTCATAGTAAGTGATAAACGGATCGATGATACTGCCTAAAATCGTATCTTTGAAATCCTGAAGAAATATGGAAGACCGGATCAAAAAATTACTGGACGAAGTCCACGCATTTAACGCCCAAACGAAAGAAGCCCTCGAAAGTTTCCGTATGCGATACATCAGCCGCAAAGGTGCGGTAACGGAATTATTTGAGGAACTGAAAAAAGTATCGGTTGAAGAAAAGAAAAAACTGGGCAAAGTTTTAAATGAGCTGAAACAATCGGCCGAAGCCCGCTTTGCCGCTTTGCAGGAAGCGCTCGAAAACAATACCACATCAACCACCGACATCGACCTTACGCTGCCGCCCGTACCCAACACCACGGGCAATCTTCATCCGCTTACATTGGTGAAGAACAGGATCATCGAAATTTTTGAACGCCTCGGATTTAACGTAGCCGATGGCCCCGAAATAGAAGACGACTGGCATAATTTCTCTGCGCTTAACTTCCCGGATAACCATCCCGCACGCGAAATGCAGGATACTTTCTTTATCGGGAAAGACCCTGATCTTTTGTTGCGCACACATACATCTAACGTACAAATCAGGTTGTTGGAAAAACAAAAGCCACCGGTGCGGGCTATCATGCCGGGCAGGGTTTATCGTAACGAAGCCATCTCGGCTCGTGCGCATTGTTTCTTCCACCAGGTAGAGGGTTTGTATGTCGATAAAAACGTAGGCTTTGCCGATCTCAAGCAAACGCTGTATCATTTTGCGAAAGAGATGTACGGCAAAGATGTGAAGATACGGTTCCGTCCTTCCTTCTTTCCGTTTACCGAACCCAGTGCCGAAATCGACATCACCTGTTTAATCTGCAAAGGCAAAGGTTGTAACGTATGCAAACACAGCGGTTGGGTAGAGATTGCCGGTTCAGGCATGGTACACCCCAATGTGTTACGGCATTGCGGCATTGACCCTGAAGAATACACAGGCTTTGCCTTTGGTATGGGTATCGAACGGGTAACCATGCTAAAATATCAGGTAAATGATTTGCGTTTATATTCCGAAAACGACATCCGGTTCTTAAAACAATTCCAGACTGTTATATAATGAGTACTCAACACATTAAAACCGTAGGCATTGCCGGAGCCGGAACTATGGGGCACGGCATTGCACAACTATGTGCCACCGCTGGTTTTAATGTATTGCTGTTCGATGTAACCCCCGAAGCCGTTTTGCGTGGTATTCACGCTATCGAAAATGCACTGCAAAAAAGTGTTGAGAAAAATAAACTCACTGCCGATGTTAAAAATCAGGCGCTTTCGCGGATAAAGCCCTGCCATTCGATTGATCAGCTTCAGGCCGATTTAATTATAGAAGCCATTGTCGAAAAACTTGAAGTGAAACGTCAGTTATTTCAAAGTCTTGAAGCGAACAATCATCCGCACACTATTTTAGCAAGCAATACTTCGTCAATATCCATAACACAAATTGCTGCTTCGTTAACTCATCGTTCGCGGATAGCCGGGCTACACTTTTTTAACCCTGCTCCGCTTATGAAGTTAGTAGAGATTGTTCAAGGGGTTGATACAGCAAACGAAACCATTTCCACACTTAAAAACTTCGCACAACAGCTCGGAAAAACTCCGGTTGTCGCAAAAGATTCGCCCGGTTTTATCGTTAACCGGGTAGCGCGACACTATTATGTAGAAGCGCTTAAAATGTTGGAAGAAAAAAATACCGACATCAAAACAATCGACAGCCTGCTGAGAGCATCCGGCTTTAAGATGGGCGCTTTCGAGTTGATGGATTTGATCGGCAACGATATTAATTTCTCGGTTACCACTTCGTTATTCGAAGCCTTCCATTTCGATCCGAAATTCAGGCCAAGCCGCATTCAGCAACAAGAAGTAGATGCCGGCCATTTAGGGAAAAAGAGCGGAAAAGGATTTTACGATTATATGCAAATCCCTAACGATGTTTAAAAAGCTATCCGGTATCGCTTGTATGATCAGTGCTTGCGCCATCAGCGCCTGCGAACCTGATTTGGTCGATGACCCAATCCCGTTCGATACCTTTGCGCCCTTTACCGTTAACATAACCAGTTACACCGAACTGGCATCCCCCGAAGGTTCAAAAGATTTAGGCGGAGATCCGAATTATGGACAGTATGGTGTTCGCGGGATTATTCTTTATCGGAAAAGCGCAACAGAAATTCTGGCGTTTGAAAAGAACTGTTCCTTCCAACCACGCGAAGCCTGTTCTACCGTTGGTATCGATCAATCAAAATTATATATGCGTGATGATTGCTGCGGATCGACTTTTAATTTCGAAGGCAAGCCAACAGGAGGTTTAGCCTGGCGCCCGCTATTACAATACCACACAAGCCTTTCCGGCCAGATACTCACCATTAGCGATGCGATTTTAGATTAACAAGAGTTCTCTATATCATCTATCGGATGTAGATTTCAAGGTCTTCTTTTTTCGATTATTTATTTTTCAGTTCATAAAAAAAGCCTCCCAGG
>CAYOJW010000005.1:0-311130 GCA_964404445.1 uncultured Roseivirgaceae bacterium
TTTATGTATCAACAAGTTAGGTGATTAATCACCAACCATTTTTGTCCATTAAATCATTTTGATTTTCTTACTGACCGGAAATGTATTGTTCTAAGTGTTCAATGGTTGATTTCTGGTCCTCAATAATATGCTTCACCACATCCCCGATCGAAATCATGCCAATGAGTTTTCCGTTTTCTTCTACCGGCAGGTGACGGATATGCTTGCCAGACATAAGTTTCATACAGTCCTCAATAGAGCTGTCGGGCGTAACGGTAAACGGGTTGGGCGTCATCAGGTCTTTAATAGGTGTATCTTTCGATGATTTCCCTTTCAGGATTAGCTTTCGTGCATAATCGCGTTCGGTAAAAATCCCGATTAATTTGTCTTGTTCAACAATTAATAACCCACCGATATTTCGCTCACACATTTGCTCGATGGCGTTATACACCATGGTACTGGGTTCAACAGCATATACTACGCTGCCTTTGGCTTTTAGAATGTCGCGAACGTGTTTCATATAACTCTGCGTTAAAGTTGAAAGATCAAAATTAAAACACTCAAATTCAAGTCATTATGACTTATATCAGGGAAAGTAGGCAATCCGGGAAGATAGCCAGCGCAAAAAGAGCCGCCACCAGCACAATCAACAGTATTTTTTGCGATACCGAAACCGTAACTTCCCCGCCCGCAGGCTCATTCAAATACATGGCAATAATTACTTTGAAGTAATAGTACGCTCCCATCAGCGAGGTGATAATAGCGAGGATGGTGAGCGAAACCAAGCCTTCGCTGATGGCCTGTACAAACACCATGTACTTACCAAAAAAACCGGCCAACGGAGGTATCCCCGCCATCGACAATAAAGCAATCGTAAGCGTTACCGCTAATACCGGACTTCGCTTAAACAAGCCATTGAATTGTGAATGTTCCAACCCGGAGTTTTGTTTTTCGATGTGCAGGATTACCGCAAATGCCGCAATAGTGGCTACTGCGTAAGCACACAAATAGTAAAAGATAGTAGGTGCCGAATTACCCGGTTGTGCTAAAAATGCCAGCAAGATATATCCTACGTGCCCCACGCTGGAGTACGCAAACATACGCTTTACATTTTCCTGTACTACGGCAATCACGTTCGGGATAAGCAGGGTTAAGATGGTAATCACTTTCAATACCATACCCCACGTTGATTCTACCGTGATGAAACAAGCCGAAAATACTTTTACGAACGCGGCCAGTGCGGCAATCTTCACGATGGTCATCATGAATGCTGTTACACTTGTTGGTGAACCTGAATACACATCGGGCGCCCAAAAGTGAAACGGTACTGCCGATATTTTAAAAGCAAGCCCTACTAAAATCAATAACACACCCGGATAAAAGAATACCGGCAACGTATCAGCATTAGCCGATACCGTTGACGCGATGGTTGCAATATCGAACGAGCCGGTTGCGCCATACACCAAGGCAATACCCAGCAACAAAAAGCCCGTAGCAAACGAACCCATGATGAAATATTTGAAAGCAGCTTCGTTAGAAGCTAAGCTATTGCGATTGCTACCCGCCAGCGTGTAAAGCGATAACGACAACACTTCAATACCCAAAAACAAAATGGCCATGTTGTTGAACGATGTCATTAAAATGCCACCGGCAACGGTAAATAAAATCAGTGAAGCACGATCGGTAATGTGGCTCTCATCCTGGTTGAAAAAGTCCTCCGCCATCCAGAACCAAAGAATGGTTACGGCTAACATCAGTCCGGTAAACGCCAGCGCAAAACCATCGAACACTACCATGTTGGGGAAGTGTATTAACGGGTTGCCTGTTTCGTAAACGGTTAAACCAACAGCTATTAAAAGCCCAACGAATACCAGCGCATTCAGCAATCGTTTAATGTTGAATACTTCTGCAAGAAGTGCTGTAAGACCAAGGCCGCAAATAATATACAGTGCGTTCATAATTACTTGATAAGGGCAGTTGTGTTTGAATAAATTTCAAGCAGGTTAGCCACTGCCGATTCTGATAATTCTAAAACAGGTGTGGGATATACTCCCAGTAAAATAATAAGCAAGGCAATCGGGAAGAGTACCGCTTTTTCGTTCCACTTTAAATCGGTGAAAGAAGCCGTAAGCGCATTCGCTTCGCCCGACATAGATTTTTGGAATGTTCTCAGCATATACACCGCACCCAGTATGATCGTTAACGCTGTAACAGCGCCTATCCATACCTGATATTGAAATACGGAGTAGAGCAGTAAAAATTCACCCACAAATCCGCTGGTTAAAGGTAAGGCCACACTGCCAAACAGTGTGATGAAAAATACCGAAGTCAGGATTGGCGCTGCATTGCGGATGCCTCCCAATTCGGCCAATGTTGTTGTTTTGGTGCGATCGTGAATGATGTCAATGATATAAAACATCGCGGTTACCACAATGCCGTGGCTCAACATTTGGATTATCGCACCCTGCATACCCATTACATTGAGTGTGAAGATACCCGCAGTGATCAACCCCACGTGCGCAATAGATGAATACGCGATTAACCGTTTAAAATCTTTTTGTACGATGGCAATGCACGAAGCATAAACAATTCCGATCACCGAAATGATTAAGGCTGTCATGCCCCACTCCTGCACACCTAATGGCACAACCGGCAACAACCAACGGATAACTCCGTAAATACCCATTTTTAGCATGATACCCGAAAGTAACATGGTACCTTGTGTGGGCGCGTTGGTATAAGTATCGGGTTGCCATGTGTGGAACGGGAAAATCGGCATTTTCACCGCAAAGGCCACAAACATAAACCAGAATACAACCGATTGTTCAGCAACAGGTAATGCACGGCCGGCTTCATATAACGCCTGAATGTTAAATGTATGCGACCCCGGTGTTTGCAGATACAAATAGATCAGCCCGATAAGCATGAACAAACTACCCGCTAACGTATAAACAAAAAACTTGAAAGTAATCCTGCCCCGGTTTTCACCCCCCCAAATCAAACAGATAAAATAAATTGGGATAAGAGCGATTTCCCAAAACAGGTAAAACAGCAAACCATCCTGCGCTACAAACACACCAATCAAGGCCATTTGCATTACCAGAATAAGACCGTAGAATGTAGAAGGTTTAGAAATCTCTTTGTTGAATGACGACAGAATGATAAACGGAACCAACACGGTTGTAAGCAACACTAACAACAGACTAATACCATCCATCGCTACGTGGAAGTTCAATCCCAACGATTGCATCCATACATAGTTCACTTCAAACTGTACACCACCGGTTTTGTTAAACTGCGCCAGCAACACTACCGAAATAACAAGCTCTACAATCGCTGCACCAAGCGCTACAATATTAGCAGCCTTAGTACGTGTCAGGAAAATCAACAGGGCTGCAACCAGCGGAAAAAATATAAGGAGTAACGTCAGCATAAATTCTTTTAGTCAATTAACCCAGTATGGTATATGTTAAAATCAACACGATTCCGATTACCATCAGGAATATGTAATACCCGATCGAACCGTTTTGCGTGAGTCGGGCAACTTTTCCTCCTTCCATAACTGATCCGCCAAAGGCATTTACAAGTTTATCAATACCCAATCGTTCGATAAAAATATCGAACAGGTTCGAGAGCCAGTACAACGGTTTCACAATAATGGCGTTGTATAACTCATCGATGTAATATTTATTCGCCAACACTTTAGCCACGCCCGAAAGCTGCGCATCGGCTGCCGGAACATGGTTTTTCTTTGCATACCTGTTGTACGCCAAAATGATTACTACAATGGTTAAGGCGATTACCAAACCCATCAACGCATATTCCGTTGAGTGACTTAAATGATGATGCTGAACAACAGCCGTTGATTGCGCAAAAACCGGTGCGAGGTAATTGTTCAGCCAATGCGAGCCGCCCAATACTTCAGGCACTCCCATAAATCCGCCAACGGTTGATAATACAGCCAACACAATCAGCGGAAGCGTAATGCTTCGGGGCGATTCGTGAATATGGCTCATCACTTCATTGCTTGCACGCACGTTGCCAAAGAACGTGAGGTACAGCAACCGGAACATATAGAACACGGTGAGCAACGAAGCGAACAACGCCAACCCCCAGATAACCGGATTGTGTGCAAAGGCACTCGCCAGGATTTCGTCTTTCGAGAAGAAACCGGCAAACGGAGGAATACCCGAAATAGCCAGCACACCAATTAAAAACGTAGCGAATGTAATTGGTAAATACTTTTTCAATCCGCCCATCGCGCGCATATCTTGTTCACCGCTTAACGCATGGATAACACTACCTGCGCCAAGGAACAACAACGCTTTAAAGAATGCGTGCGTGGCCATGTGAAATATACCGGCAGTAAATGCACCAAGACCTAAAGCAAGAAACATTAACCCAAGTTGGCTAACGGTTGAGTATGCCAATACCTTTTTAATGTCGGTTTGTTTAAGTGCGATGGTTGCTGCGAAAATGGCGGTAGCCAATCCCACAATCATCACCAAATACATTGATGCCGGTGATAAGGTGTAAAGAATGTTATTACGCGCAACCATATAGATACCGGCAGTAACCATCGTTGCCGCGTGGATGAGTGCCGATACGGGAGTCGGGCCGGCCATTGCATCGGGCAGCCAGGTGTATAATGGAATTTGCGCACTCTTGCCCATCGCTCCGATAAAGAGTAATGCAGTTATCAGGGTAATCGTTTCTGTTGAGAAACTACCGGGCAATTGTGTGAATACTTCACCATACTGAAGCGTACCGAAGTTGATAAAGATCAGGAAGATACCGAGCAACAACCCTAAATCGCCAATACGGTTCATGATAAAGGCTTTGTTGGCGGCATCGTTGTACGATTGGTTTTTAAACCAGAAACCGATGAGCAAGTACGAGCAAAGCCCCACACCTTCCCAACCGATAAACATTACCAGGTAGTTCGAGCCCATTACAAGCAACAGCATGAAGAACACGAACAAATTCAGGTACGAGAAGAAACGGTTAAACCCGGCATCATCGTGCATATAGCCGATGGAATATACGTGAATTAAAAAGCCAACACCGGTAATAATCAGCAAGAAGATTGACGACAACGGGTCGATTAAGAAACTCATGCCTACCGAAAAATTCCCGGCTTTAATCCATTCAAAAACGGTTACGGTAACAGAACGTTCGGCTTCGGGTAAACCTAACAAGGTAGCGAATACCAACAGCGCGGCAATAAACGATAATAATACCGAGCCACAGGCAATGAATGAAGCTACGCCATGCGGCAACCGTTTCACATTAAGTGCTACAAGCGTAAACCCGATTAACGGGAACAGCGGAATAAGTACGGCCAGAGTTTGTATGCTTACCATTTCAAACGATTCAAAATATCAATATCAGTTGTGCGGGTGTTGCGGTACATCATAATCAATATCGCAAGCCCCACGGCTACTTCGGCTGCAGCCACGGCCATAATAAAAAACACAAATACCTGCCCTGCGGCATCGTTCAGGTAGGTTGAGAACGCCACAAGCAAAACATTTACGGCATTCAACATCAATTCAATGCACATGAAAATAATGATGGCGTTTTTGCGGTACAGCACCCCCACCACGCCAATGGTGAAGAGCGCGAGGCTAAGCCAGAGATAATATTCTACAGGTACTTTCATTTTTCTTTCAGTTATCTGTTATTCGTTGTCAGTTGTTCGTGCTTTATTTATGATTAACTGATAACTTTTCAACGCTTTCCAATCATTACAGCCCCTACCATAGAAGCCAATAACAGTATCGATACAATTTCAAACGGCAGTAAAAAATCCTTAAACATTACGTTGCCGAGGTTCTTCACCATTCCTACATCACTCACTTGTTCAATCATCATTTGCTCGGTGCCTTTTAAAGAACCGATCAGTACAATCAGCATGAGGCCGCCAATAATTACCGCAGTTACTTTTAACAAGTTACTTTTATGAGGTTCGGATTCTTTGTTCAGGTTCAACAACATGAGCACGTACAGAAACAACACCATAATGGCACCGGCATATACAATAATGTGTACTACGGCAAGGAATTGCGCATTGAGCAACACGTAATGCCCGCCTATGCAGAAGAACGTGATGATGAGGTATAATACACTGTGCACCGGGCTTTTCGAAAACACCACCATGATGGCCGAAAGCACCGCGAGAAATGACAGGAAGTAAAACAGGTTCAGGAGCACGGTTATTACTTATTTATTTGTTATGACTAAATCGCTTGTTTTGTTTGAACTCCAATACGGCAGTCGTCTGGCGTTTACTTACATCAATACGCTCGTCCACTTTTTCAACGAGTTTATCTTTACCGTACACAAATCCATCACGTTTAAAATCGGTACTCACCAACCTATCGGTTAAGAAGATCGCTTCTTTCGGACAGGCTTCTTCGCACAAGCCGCAGAAGATGCAACGCAACATATTGATTTCGTATGTTACCGCATACTTCTCTTCACGGTATAAATTTTCTTCGCCCTTCTTGCGCTCACCGGCTGTCATGGTAATGGCTTCGGCCGGGCAGGCTACCGCGCACAAACCGCAGGCCGTGCAACGCTCTGCACCCTTATCGTCACGTTTTAATACGTGATGGCCGCGATACACCGGACTAAACTCACGCTTAACTTCCGGGTAGCTCACCGTTGCCTTTTTACGGAACAGGTGTTTTATGGTAATGCTGATACCGCTGAGTACCGCAGGCAGGTAAATCCTTTCGAGAAAGGTCATCTCCTTGTTTGATACTACTTTCGATCTATTCGATAATGATTCCATTTCTTTTTGTTGTTGGTTGTTTGTTGGCGGTTGTCGGTACACGTAACGAACAACCAGCAACGATCAACTATTTTTCAAACCACAATAAAACTCCGGCCGTCAGCAACAGGTTTGCTATTGACAACGGTAACAATACTTTCCAGCCTAAATTCATCAACTGATCGTAGCGGAAGCGTGGTAACGTCCAGCGCACCCACATGAAGAAGAAGATGAAGAAGAATATTTTACCAAACAGGAAAACGGTTCCTAAAATGGTAATTACGTTTTCACTCAAGCCCAAGTCGTTCATAAACGGAAAGTTATATCCGCCAAAATAAAGCGTTGAGATAAAGGCCGATGAAATAAACATATTGATGTATTCGGCAAACATATAGAAGCCGAGTTTCATGCTACTATACTCGGTGTGATAGCCGCCTACTAATTCGGTTTCGCATTCGGGCATATCAAACGGTGCGCGGTTACATTCGGCAAAAGCACACACTAAGAAGATTAAAAAGCCTAACGGCTGATACACTACATTCCAGACATTCCAATCGCCATTCATGCCTCCAGCCTGACCAGAAACAATCTCACCCAGACTTAATGTACCGGTAATGGTAATCAATGCGATGATCGAAATACCCATGGCCAGTTCGTAGCTGATCATTTGAGCCGAAGCACGAATAGCGCCTAACAATGAATATTTGTTGTTCGATGCCCAGCCTCCGATCATGATACCATACACACCAATCGATACCACGGCAAATACATACAACACCCCTACGTTGAGGTCGGCAATCTGTAAAGAATATTTCTGCCCGTTGATTACCAGTTCACCGCCCCACGGAATAAGCACACCGGCCATCAGCGCGGTGATCATGGCAATGCCTGGCCCGAGAATGAATAAGAACTTGTTCGATACGTTTGGAATGATTTCTTCTTTCATGAAGAACTTCAATCCATCGGCCAATGGTTGTAAAATGCCAAACGGACCCGCACGGTTCGGGCCGATGCGGTCTTGCAGGAAGGCCGCTACTTTACGTTCGCCATAGGTAGCATACATGGCTACCACCAGCGTAACGGTAAACACACCTACAACCAGAAGAAATTTATAAATAAAAAAATCACTCATGCGTTCAATGCGTTAGGTGTTGGCAGTGGCTTCCCTTTTTGGTGTTCCAACTGACGTTCAACTTCTTTTTTAAGTTTTTGAAGATCGATTTTCTCGTAATGGTTTTGTGAGATCACCGAATTGCGTTCGATATGGCGCGGGCCTTCTACCTCCCAATGCGATAAATCTTTGTGATCGTAGCGGCATTCGTTACAGATAAACTCTTTCACTTCGCCATATTGATCTTTTCGACCCGATACGCGTAGCACCTCCTCGCCTTTCGTCCACAACACTACTTTTCCGGAACATTTCGGACAATCGCGGTGTGCATCCAACGGCTTGGTAAACCACACGCGGCTTTTGAAACGGAACGTTTTATCAGTCAACGCTCCTACCGGGCACACGTCAATCATGTTGCCTGAAAAATCGTTGTCAACTGCTTTTTCAATATAGGTGCTGATCTCGGAAGCATCGCCCCGGTTCAATACGCCATGCACACGGTTATTGGTTAGCTGATCGGCCACAAATGTGCAACGATAACATAAAATGCAGCGTGTCATGTGCAGTTTGATCTTGTCGCCAATGTCGATTTTCTCGAATGTTCTACGCTCTTCTTCGTAACGGGTTGTAGCAACACCGTGTTCGTACGACAGGTTTTGCAGATCGCATTCACCGGCCTGGTCGCAAATGGGGCAATCGAGCGGGTGATTGATCAGCAAAAATTCAACAACACCTTTACGCGCTTCCAATACTTCGGGCGAGGTGATGTTTTGCACCACCATACCATCCATCACGTTGGTACGGCACGAAGCCACCAGCTTGGGCATGGGGCGTGGATCTTTGGCCGAACCTTGTGTAACCTTCACCAGACACACACGGCACTTCCCTCCTGTTTCTTTCAGTGAAGAGTAGTAGCACATGGCAGGCGGCACAACATCACCACCAATCTGCCGGGCGGCATTCAGTATGGTTGTGCCATCAGGCACCTCAACTTCTATTCCGTCTATGGTTACTTTAGCCATTTTCTTAATTCGAGTTTTTACTTTTTAACCACATAGACACTATCTATGTGTCTATGTGGTTTTTAATTTTTCATTCAAGCCAGTTGTGGTTCTGCGTGTGCTGTTACCAACTCCTCAAACTCATGCCTGAAATGCCTGATTGCCGAAGCAACAGGCCACGCAGCCGCATCACCCAACGGACAAATTGTATTGCCTTCAATCTTCCGTTGAATATCCCACAACAAATCAATGTCTTCTTTCTTACCGTGTCCTTCAATAATGCGATGAATCACTTTTTCCATCCAGCCGGTACCTTCACGGCACGGACTGCACTGTCCGCATGATTCATGATGATAAAAACGCGCAAAGGTATATAAGTGCTTTACGACACTGGCTGTTTCATCTAACACGATAAAACCACCTGAACCCAGCATGGTGCCGCTTACAAAACCACCATCCGAAAGCGATTCGTAAGTCATTAAACGCGGTTCGCCTTTCGCTGTTTTTAGAATAAGCTCTGTCGGAAGAATCGGAACAGAAGAACCTCCGGCCACTACGGCTTTCATTTTTCTGCCTTTCCAAATGCCACCGCAGTATTCATCGGAATAAATAAACTCTTCTACCGGTAAGCCCAATTCAATTTCATACACACCCGGTTTGTTAATGTGCCCGCTTGCGCTGATAAGTTTTGTGCCGGTGCTTTTGCCGATACCAATTTTTGCATACTCATCACCACCCTGGTTCACAATCGGAACGACTGCCGCAATGGTTTCTACGTTGTTCACCACTGTGGGTGATGCATACAAACCAGCAATAGCCGGGAAAGGCGGCTTCAACCGTGGGTTGCCGCGCTTGCCTTCCAATGATTCTAATAATGCTGTTTCTTCACCGCAGATATACGCACCGCCTCCGGGCTGTACATATAAATCGAGTGAATACGAAGTGCCCAAAATATTTTTACCTAACCATCCGGCCGAGTATGCTTCTTCAATGGCTTTCTCAAGAATGGCGATCACGTACATATATTCCCCACGCACGTAGATGTACGATGTGTTCGCGCCAAGCGCATAGCTGGAGGTAATCATTCCCTCTATTAATAAATGAGGGATTTTTTCCATCAAATATCTGTCTTTAAACGTGCCGGGTTCGCTTTCATCTGCATTGCATACAAGGTAACGTGGCTTCTCTGACTTACGATCTAAAAAGCTCCACTTCATACCGGCAGGGAAACCTGCACCCCCACGACCTCGCAAGCCCGATTTCTTCACCTCTTCGGTAACTTCATCGGGTGTCATGGTTTTCAATGCTTTTTCAACCGATGCGTAACCACCATTCTTCCGATAGACATCAAGTGTGTTGATGCCGGGAATGTGTTCGTTCGCTAAAAGTAACTTCTTTGCCATCGTTATATCTCAACGCGGTTCGACCGCATGTATGTACTATGATCTTTAATGTCTTTCCACTTTTCAAGTAGTGTATCTACTTTATCGTTGGTCAGGTTTTCGTAATAATCGGCTCCGCATTGCAGCATGGGTGCTGTTCCGCATGAACCTAAACACTCGGTTGTTTTCAATGTAAACAATCCATCGGCAGTTGTTTCGCCTACTTTAATGTTCAGTTTGTTTTCGATGTATTCTACCAACTCATTCGCGCCACGCAACATGCACGGTCCGGTTTGGCATACTTCAATCAAACACTTACCAACAGGCTTTAAATTAAACATCGTGTAAAACGATGCCACTTCATATACTTCGATAGGTTTTATGTTCAGGATCGATGCTACATAATCCATCGTAGCGGGACTTAACCATCCGCCAAACTCAGCCTGCGCCAAATGAAGCAACGGCAACAAGGCCGACTTTTGTTTGCCTTCGGGGTAACGCTTGATGATGCGCTCTGCCAGCGCTTTTGCATCTTTTGAGAATTCTATTTTTTCAACTTCGTTCATTTTTCTTATTCGTTGTTTATTGTTAGTTGATTGTTGTTAGCCATCAACGAACAACTATTAACCATCAAACTATGCGTCCAACTCACCGGCAATCACATTCATGCTACTCATGGTAATGATCGCATCCGACAGCAACCTGCCTTTAATCATTTCAGGATATGCCTGATAGAAAATAAAGCATGGTCTTCTGAAATGCAGCCGGTACGGTGTACGGCCTCCGTCACTAATCAAATAAAAACCTAACTCACCATTACCGCCTTCCACACAATGGTAAACCTCACCTTTCGGGATGTTGGTTTCGCCCATGATGTTCTTAAACTGGTAGATGAGCGCCTCCATGTTGTTATATACTTCTTCTTTGGGAGGAAGCACAAACTCAGGCGCATCGGCTCTATATATATGTGCTGGTTCTTTCTTTACTTTTTCAATGGCTTGTTTGATGATCTTCAAACTCTCCCACATCTCCTGCTGGCGTACCATGAAGCGGTCGTATGTATCGCCATGCGTACCAACAGGAACAATAAATTCAAACTCTTCGTACGATGAGTACGGGTTCATCACGCGCACATCGTAATCAATGCCGGCAGCACGCAGGTTCGGGCCTGAGAAACTGTACGCCAATGCTTTCTCTGCCGAAATCGGCCCGCAGTCGATGGTACGATCCATGAAAATACGGTTACGTTCCAACAGGCTGCTGAACTCTTCAAATGCTGGCGGAAAATCTTTTAAGAAAGCATCAAGTTTTTGCCATGCGCTATCGGGGAAGTTGCGTTCAAATCCGCCAATGCGACCGATGTTTGTGGTTAGGCGTGCGCCACATATATCTTCAAAGATTTCGTAGATGCGTTCGCGGTATTGAAACAGGTACAGGAAGCCGGTAGTTGCGCCCACATCCTGCCCGATAATGGTATTGCAGATAATATGATCGGCAATGCGTGAAAGCTCCATGATAATCACGCGCAGGTATTGCGCACGCTTGGGCACATCGATCTTAAATAACTTTTCGGCTGTCATGTGCCAGCCCATGTTGTTGATGGGTGACGAACAGTAATTTAACCTGTCGGTGATGGGTGTAATCTGATAGAACGGTCTGCGTTCGGCCAGTTTTTCAAACGCACGGTGAATGTAGCCGATGGTTGGCGTTGCATCCATGATGATCTCGCCATCCATCTTTAACACGTTTTGAAAAATACCGTGTGTGGCGGGGTGCGTTGGCCCGAGGTTGAGATACGAATATTGTTTTTCCTCTTTTACAGGAATGTCTGATAATGCCGATGTATTCACTGCTTCTGCCATACGCCTATCGTCCGAACATGTCGTTGTTTTTGTCTTCGCGGGTCTGATCTTCCAGCGGATATTCTTTGCGCATCGGGAAAATAATCATGTCTTCCACGTTTAAGATGCGGATCAGATTCGGGTGACCTTCAAAGTTCACACCGAAGAAATCGTATGTTTCGCGCTCCATCCAGTTAGCGGATGGAAACACACCGGTAAGTGTTTTTACCGAAGGTTTATCTTCCGGAAGGGAAATTTTTAACCGAACGCGCTTGTTTTCGCTCAGCTTGTGAAGCTGGTACATCACCTGAATGGTTTTGGTATCGGGATAATGAATACCAATTAATGTAGTGAGGTATTGATACTTCTCGGTATCGTACAGATACTTAATAATGTCGATGATTTTTTCGGCTTTCAGGTAAATGGTCAGAAAGTCGAACGGGGTTTCTACGGAAGTGATCTGATCCGGGAAATTTTCACGGATTACAGATACAATTTTATCTTCAGTAACGGGTTGTTCTGTTTGCTCCATTATTCGATACCGTATGTGTTCAGCATGGCTTTGTACTCTTCCGAATCGCGTCTGCGTAACGATTCAGTTTCCACCAGTTTTTGAATATTTAAAATGCCATCGATGATCTGTTCAGGTCGTGGCGGACAGCCTGGCACATACACATCTACCGGAATAATTCTGTCAATGCCTTGCAATACACTGTATGTATCGAAAATACCACCGCTTGATGCACACGCGCCTACTGAAAGTACCCAGCGCGGCTCGGCCATTTGCTCATATACCTGACGCAAAATAGGCCCCATTTTTTTGGCGATGGTACCCATAACCATCAGTAAATCAGCCTGTCGCGGTGAAAAGCTCAACCGCTCGGCACCAAAACGGGCAAGGTCGTAATGCGAACCCATGGTTGCCATAAACTCGATGCCACAGCACGAAGTAGCAAACGGCAAAGGCCATAGCGAGTTTTTACGCGCCATACCTACGGCCTTATCGAGCGTTGTGGCAAAGAAGCCTGCGCCTTCGTAGCCTTCGGGTTTTTGGCCGATGAGTATATCTGAGTTTTTAATTGTTGCTGTTTCCATACCTGTTCAACGCACGTTATGCGGATAACATTCCTTTTAATGAATCAATCTTCCCACTTCAGTGCGCCCTTTTTTATGATGTAGAAAAAGCCTACCAGTAAAATGGTGATGAAGGCCAGCATTTCCAGGAATCCGGGAAAACCGAAGTCGCGGAAGTTTACCGCCCACGGATACATGAAAATTACCTCAACATCGAACAACACAAAGAGGATTGCCACCAAAAAGTATTTGATATTAAAAGGTGTGCGGGCATTGCCTTTGGATTCGATACCGCACTCGAAACTATCTTGCTTAACCTGGGTTTTACGATTAGGACCCAAAAGGTGTGTTCCTACCAGGGTGAGAGCCACAAAACCAACCGCCACGAGGAACATGAGGGCTATCGGTAAGTATTCGGCCAGTGCTGCTTCTTCCATAATATATTGACCGATAAAAGTATTACTAAAACGCCAATTACCGCAAGAAAAAACCGCAAAATCAGATGATATTTGACAGTTTTTGTCGTATTTATAATCAATCTATTTAGGTGTTCGGGTACCGAAAAAATGCCCGGCAAAAGAGCAAACGATTTCGGTTTGCCCGATACTTTTTAGTGTGCGTGAAGATACTTTAAGAGGCAACTCAGGTTACCGGTTATAAGACCTTGATTTACTTATCTTTATTTTCGGTTTCGATTTTATCGGCTTTACGTTTTGCACGGATCCACGTAACCACTACCGGCACTGCCGACACAAGTATCATTCCCACTACTATGATTTCGAGGTAATCGGCTAAGTTAGGAATGAGGTTTCCGAGAAAGTGACCGGCCAGTACCATAGTGGTGATCCAAAGGGCTGCCCCTACTACATTAAAAATGAAAAACCGGGTAAAGTTAATATTTACAGTGCCCGCTAAAATTGTAACGAACGTTCTGATGATCGGTAAAAACCGTCCCAGAATAAAGGCCATCATGCCGTGGCGATCGTAAAAATCGTGGGTCATGTCGAGGTATTTCTTTTTGAAGAAGAAGTTTTCCTTTCGGTTTCGCAGGTAATTACCTGCCCAACGCCCTGTAAAGTAGCCCGTTGTAGAGCCTGCCACTGCGGCCACGATCAATACGGGTATCATAACCGACACGTGCACATCTAAATACTCCGTATCCGACAACAGCCCGGCTATAAACAGCAACGAATCGCCCGGCAGGAAAAAGCCAAAGAAAACGCCTGTTTCGGCAAAAATGATAATGATGAGTAGTGCAAAGCCCCCATATTTAATGAGTGCCTCCGGGTTTAAAAAATCAAGAAACAAGAGTACATTTTCCTCCATAACGAGCCAATTCGCACGGTTTTTTAACCGCAATAAGCCTACAACTTATCACTAACATTCAATAAATCAAAACGGTTTACTTACCGGCTGATTACCAAAAGATTAAATCTGAACACAAATAATTTTGGGCGAGTTGTGTACATTGGGGTGTTGGGCACAATATTTAAAAGTCCCTGCCCATGAAGAGTATGCAACGAGAAGACATCCACGTTATTTCCAGACATAGCAACCTGACAGAAGAAAGGATAGCTAAAACATTGAAAGAAAACGTTTACAATAACAGAGAGGCGTGGCAAAAATTCTTACGCCTGTTTTTTATCAGTCTTGGTGTTGGTTTTACGGTGTCGGGTATCGTTTTCTTTTTTGCCTACAATTGGGCAGACCTGCACAAATTTGCCAAGATAGGGCTGACAGAAGGCGTGTTGATTGCAACGACAATCTTAGTGCTTCTTCCAAAGCTGAACGGAAACATCAGGAATATTATTCTTACAGGTGCATCGGTTTTAGTGGGTGTTTTATTTGCCGTGTTCGGACAGATTTACCAGACCGGAGCCAATGCTTACGATTTCTTTTTAGCATGGACTGTTTTTGTAACACTATGGGTTTTGATTTCAAACTTTGAACCTTTGTGCTTGTTGTATCTCGTTTTAATCAACACAACATTTATTTTATACTCACAACAAGTTGCCAAAGACTGGTCGGAAGTTTACGTTTTTACCATACTCTTCGTTATCAATGTAGCTGTACTGATTTCAGCCACGCTTTTTGCCAGAAAAAAAATATCTAATTGGTTTTTGAATACGATTGCATTAGCCTCGGTAAGCTATGCAACTATCGGAGTTATTACCGGTATTTTCGATAAGTATCAGGCGGCTTTCCCTGTATTGATTTTAACTACTGCCATAGCATTTGCATTGGGTATTTGGCACGGGTTAAAAACAAAAAGCGGTTTTTATCTTTCTGTTATACCCTTTAGCCTTGTCATTATTGTATCGGCTTTGCTTATTAAAATATCAGATGGGGAAATGATGTTTTTATTGGTTAGCCTGTTTATCATAGGCAGCGTTACGTTAACGATTAAAAACCTGATTGATATTCAAAAGAAATGGACAAATGAAAAGTAAAGACGACATTAATACAGTATTGGATTATTTTCAAAATGCAGAAGATAAACCTTTGGAGTTTGATAAAGAAGCAATTATTGCGGCTTATCAGAAAGATGACAGAAACCAATCTTTACCAATAAAAATATTATCGGTTTTTGGAGGGATATTGGCAAGCCTTGCATTTCTGGGGTTTCTTGCTATTTCAGGCTTATACAGTTCTGATGTGGCGTTGCTGGTGTTTGGAGGGATTTTTATTGCAGGTTCGATTTGGGTAAACAAAGAATACGATAAAATTATTATCGATACGTTAAGTGTTTCTTCTTTTATCATTGGGTTTATACTTCTTGGTCTTGGCTTAGGAGAGCTAAGAGTAGATATAAACGTGATATGTATAATCTTCATCGCTATTGCATTAGGATCGTTAAGTATTGCTCAGAATTACATACTCTCTTTTATCTCTGTTCTGATTATCAACGGAAGTATTTTAACGCTTATTATAGCGAACAAAGGTTATGACGTTATTCATATTTATGTTTCCGTACTCGCGTTTGCCATGATTTATGTTTTTCTGGAAGAAGCCAAAATAATCACAACCAATAAAGCATTAGCTAAGCTATATAATCCTGTTAAAACCGGATTGGTTTTCTCTTTTGTAACAGGGTTGGTGTTTCTTGGTAAAAAAGGAGTTTTACCCATATCGCCCGACTACATTTGGGTGTCCTCTATCGTAATAATTTCTGTAATTGTTTATCTGATTTCTAAACTGTTTAATGTTTTTAACATAACCGAAACACGACATAAAATCAGTATTTATATTTTCACCGTTTTTGTGTTGTTGCCAACAGGGTTATCCCCTGCCATACCGGGTGCTATGCTCATTATACTGTTGAGCTTTTTGGTAAACTACAAAACTGGCCTGGTGTTGGGGATTACCTCATTCATCTACTTTGTTTCTCAATACTACTACGACTTGAATTTTACGTTACTTACCAAATCCATACTCTTATTTTCGACCGGTGTACTTTTTATTGCACTTTATTTGTTCACTTATAAAAAATTAACAAAATGAAAAAGTATAGATGGCTGGTTGTGTTGCTAAACCTTATTCTTTTATTGATATATTTCAACCATTCCATAGCAAAAAAGGAGGAACTATTAAAAGACGGGCAGTTGGTTTTGTTAGAACTTGCTCCGGTTGATCCTCGTTCACTCATGCAGGGCGACTACATGGCACTTCGTTATAAAATTTCGGAAGACATTGATTTCGACAATATGCCAAAACGTGGATATTGTGTTGTTGTACTTGACCAAAACAACAAGGCAGAAAGAGTTCGGTTTCAAAAAGATTTAACGCCATTGAACAAAGGCGAACACCTTATCGAATATACATCTTCTGACGGATGGAGTGTTAATATTGGGGCAGAGTCTTTCTTTTTTCAGGAAGGACAAGCCGGGAAATATGAAAAGGCAAAATACGGAGGCGTGAAAATAGACGAGGACGGTAATAGCCTGTTAATTGGGCTTTATGACGAACAACTGCGAAAAATTCAATAAGAATTGTGGTACCTGCAACCGCCAATGCGCTGCACGCTAACGATTATTCCTCTTTGCCCACCGTAATATTTTAAACCGGATGTTATCGTAGATAAGTCCATAGGTTAGTAATCCTGCCGGCAGTAAAAGCGCGTAAAATTTAGTTTGCGAATAAAGAAGCCCGGCTGTTACCCCGCCCGTAAAAAAGAAAACGATGATCCTCGTTCTCAAATGAATTGTCGAATGCAGCTTTTGCCGTTGTTCTGTTGAGGTATAAAAGAAGAGTTGCGATATTTCAATACCCAGGTCGGTAAACAGCCCCGTTAAATGCGTTGTACGCACAATCGCGTTGGATATTTTTGTCACCAGGGCGTTTTGCAATCCCATTGCAAACAACAGGCTAAGCGCAATTACATTAGGACTTTGTTCGTTCAAATAGCTTCCCGAAAAACCAATGACTGTTAAAATCGTGATCTCAAGGATTACCGGTATCACGAAAATATTTTTTTCGCTCCTCCTGCTCATACCCTCAACCAATGTATTCGATACGAACGCCCCGCTAAAAAAAGCGAAGATGTACAGAAAAAAAACGATGCTTTCGTAAATCTTCAGGTTAAAAACATCATCAACGAAAAACGCGAAATGACCGGTTACGTTTGTGGTTAACCGGTGGACTGAAACAAAACCAATAACGTTTACCGAACCGGCTACAAATGATAACAATGTGGCAATTTTTAAATTATGCTCGTGGGTTCGCGTACTGCCATGATGCCTGAACATAACCTGAAACTATTACACGTAACGAAAGACCTGCGTTTATATCTTCCGCAAGGTAATAATTTTAGTCAGTTGTAACCATCACTCGTTATTCCGTAACGACTTTACCGGGTTGGCGCGTGCCGCACGCAACGCCTGGACGCTTACAATTAATACGGCAAAGGTTAATGCCGCAATGCCCGTGAGCGGGAATATCCACCACGCAATACCAGTACGGATGGTATAGCGTTCGAGGTACGAACGTAACAACCACCAGGCAAATGGCGATGAAACAACAAAGGCAATGATGACAAGAATGGAAAAATCGCGCGACATCAGCCCCACTAAGTTGGGCACCGATGCCCCCAACACTTTACGGATGCCGATTTCTTTGGTACGCTGCTCGGCCGTAAACGATGCAAGCCCAAATAACCCTAACCCGGTAATGATGATGGTAAGCGTTGCAAATAAGCTGGCTAAGGTGCTGGTCAGGTTAATGGTGGTGAATTTTTTCTGAAACTCGACATCGGCAAAGCGGTACTCGAACGGGTAAGCGGGCGCATACTTCTCAAATACAGCTTTGGCTGCCCCGATTGAACCCTGTAAATCGTTGGTTTTCTTTAACCGTATCGTTACGGAACTAATCCACTCGGGTTCTAACACGGCAAACATTGGTTTTACCGGCTGAAAGGGCGAACCCATCAGTACATCATCCACCACGCCAATTAATGTGCGCTTGCGTCCCCACAAATCCAGCTCGGTGCCAATCGGGTCTTCTAAATTCATCAGCGCCAGCCCGGCTTTGTTAATAATAATGGCAGATGTATCGCTTTTAAAATCTTCACTGAAATCGCGGCCTTCGATGATTTTTATTCCCATTGTTTTCGCATAATCATATTCGGTAGCGATGGTGGTGAAAATCACGCGCAAATCTTCGGGCTTGCCGGGCCATCCTAAAAAATTGTTGGAGTTTATGTCGGTAATCTGGCTGTTCGATTTGGTAACGGCTTCTACTACTCCGGTGTTGAGCAATTCCAACTTAATGGCTCTGTAATTTTTGGCTACTTCATTGGTGTAGCTCACGGCCATCAGATTTTCCTGATTGTAACCCAATTCACGGCCTTTCACTAACTGTATTTGCTGATAGATAACGATTGTTCCGATGATCAGCAAAATCGAAAAACCAAACTGTAAAGTAACCAACACTTTTCGTGGTGTGCTTCCACCCTTCCCGATTGACGGTTTTCCCTTTAATACTTTAGCCGGTTGAAATGATGAAAGATAAAATGCCGGGTAGCTTCCCGCCACAATACCGGTGATGATAATAATGGCGAGCGAGAAAATCCAAAACTGAATTGAGGCATAATCAATAAAGAGTTTCTTATCGACTAAGTTGTTGTAGTACGGCAATACTAACTGGGCGGCTATGATGGCAATAACAAACGCTATAAAAGCAATAAAGGTTGATTCGCCAATGAATTGAAATATCAGTTCGCTGCGTTTAGAGCCTACACTTTTGCGCACACCCACTTCGCGTGCCCTGCGTTCGCTACGGGCTGTTGCTAAGTTCATAAAATTGATACACGCAATAACAAGGATAAAAATAGCAATGATGGTAAACATCTGCACGTAATCGTTCATCCCTCCTGTTTCCACTCCGTTTTCGAAATTGCTGAACAACCGCCAGCGCAGCATGGGGTACAGAAAATATTCGGGCTTGGTATCGGTTTCGCCATGCTGTTGCAACATCAACCGTACACTGTTTTCTACATCTGCATGGTTTTCCGGGTCGTTGAGTTCGGCAAATACCTGGAACGAATAATTGCCCCAGTTGGTCTTGTTATCGACCACCCATTGATTATTTTGTTCACGGAACTTCCACGGCATTAAGAAATCGAATTGGAATGTTGAGTTTCCGGGTATGTCTTTTAACACACCGGTTACTTTCAGGTCGTACTCGTTGTTTACCCGTACAACTTTGTTGATCGGATCCTCATCGCCAAAAAGTGCTTTAGCGGTCGATTCGGTTATAACAATAGAGGACGGCTCATCTAAAACCTGCGTGGCATTCCCCATCGAAAGCGGGAACTCAAACATTTCGAGGAACTCTTCACTTACCCAGTAGCCATTTTTTAATAAACGGTTCTCGCCTACGGTAATGAGGTGTTCACCGCCCCAGTCGGTAACAGCCGTTCGCGCGATGTTGCTGTTGGCTGTTTTAAAAGCCTCATACGTTGGCAGCGGTACGCTCCTCCATGAGTTGATCGAGCCATCGAAAGATGCCTTTACCCAAACCTGGTATAGCCGGTCGGCTTTTGGGATAAACTTATTGTAACGGGTTTCATCGGCAACCCATAATAAAATCAGGATGCTGCAAGTTATGCCTATGGCCAGCCCTGCTATATTAATAAAAGCGTAAAACCCGTTTTTAAACAGGTTGCGCAGGGTAATGAGAAAATAGTTTTTTAACATGATGGTGTGAGGAGCGGTTTTGAATGATGTACTTCTAACAGGATGAAATGTTACACGGGAAAGTTTATTTTTTTGAAAAAGACTGCCGCTAACAGGGTCGGGTTGCACCTAATAGCCAAAAATTATTTTTAAGTTCGCAATCAATTCAACGTACAACATGAAACACTACACCTGCTCGTTTGCAACCCTGTTGATGGTTGCCCTGCATACCGCACTATTTGCGCAGTACGACAGCGCATCGGTCAAACAATCCATTCAGGCATTCCAGGACGAGCTGAATGCAGAGTACCGCGATCCGCTAAAATCGCCATTAGAGCCAACGAAGATTAAATCGTTTAAGGGGCATAGCTTTTTCCCGGTTTCGCTGGCCTATACGGTTGAGGCTAAGCTTGAGGTAACGTCTGCGGCTCCTTTTTTCAAGATGCCCACATCATCGAAACAAGAACGTGATTACCGCCAGTACGGGTTGCTCACGTTTACGTTAAACGGCCAATCTTTTACAGTACCGGTGTATCAATCGCAGCGACTGATGGATACCGAAGAGTATGCCGATTATCTTTTCTTCCCGTTTACAGACCTCACCAATGGTAATGAAACGTATTCGGCCGGCCGGTATATCGATTTGCGTATGCCAAAAAGTGGCGATGTGGTTTTACTCGATTTTAATAAAGCATACAATCCCTTGTGTGCGTACAGCAACCGGTACTCCTGCCCTGTTGTACCGCCCGAAAACCATCTTGATATAGAAATATTGGCAGGCGTTCAATACCGTAAGTTTTAATGTTATCCGTAAAACAAAAATTGCATGAAGCCTGTATGGTTCAGGTTCAGCAAAAAATAAAAGCATTGACCGAAACCATACAACAGGTTCAGCAATCGGCCAACGAAGAAACCAAAAGCAGCGCGGGCGATAAATACGAAACCGGCCGTGCCATGGCACAATTAGAAATAGAAAAAACCACTGCACAACTAAACGAGTTAGAGAAACAGGTGCAGGCGTTAAACCGCATAAACCCGTTGCATGAAAGTGCGCAGGTAAAAGCCGGGAGTTTGGTTTATACCAACCGGGGAAATTTTTATATCGCTGTACACGCGGGTGAATTAAAAACTGGCGATGAAACCGTATATGCCCTATCGCCCGATGCGCCCATTGCTCAAAAAATGATAAACCTGACAGTAGGCGACTCATTTTTCTTAAATGGCAATACCTTCACTATATTTAGTGTGCTGTAACGAACATGAACAACCCTGCCGAACCCGATTACATTCATTTGACTTCCCGTTTTATCAACACAACGGGCAGCCCTATATTTCTTACCGGCAAAGCGGGAACCGGTAAAACTACGTTTCTTAAAAACCTCGCCCTGCATACTTATAAGAATTTTATTGTGGTAGCGCCAACAGGCATTGCTGCGTTAAATGCTGGCGGTGTTACCATTCATTCGCAGTTTTTAATTCCGCCCTGCACGTATATCCCTGAACGGCAGTTGCCGGAAAACCTGTCGGACGGAGGCCGGTTTGTGAACTCGCATACATTAGCGCGTAAACATCCGCTCAACAGCGTTCGCAAACAGGTGTTGCGCAGTATCGACCTGTTAGTGATTGACGAGGTAAGTATGTTACGTGCCGATTTATTAGACGCGATCGATTACCGCATGAAAGCTGCCCGTGGAAATTTCTCGCAAAGCTTTGGCGGAGTTCAGGTATTGTTTATTGGCGATTTGTTTCAGTTGCCTCCGGTAGTACAGCGCGAAGAACAGCACATATTAGGCAGGTATTATAACTCGCCTTGGTTTTACGATGCCATAGTATTAAAAAACAACCAGCCTGTTTACATTGAATTGGATAAAATTTTCCGGCAGTCCGATGATCAGTTTATCCGTATCTTAAACAACCTGCGCAATAACCGCATTACGGCTGATGATGTCGCCCAACTCAATGAACATTACCAAACACCGGAGCAAATCAGCGACTTGCGCGAAGTGATTACCCTCACCACGCACAACCACAAGGCCGATCAGCTAAACCGGCAAGAGCTTGCCAACCTCGAGAGCTCTGCACATTATTTCGATGCCTTAATCGAAGGCGATTTTCCCGAGAGCATGTACCCCGTGCTGCCCCAGTTAGAATTGAAAGAAGGTGCGCAGATTATGTTTGTGCGTAACGATACCAGTGTGCTTAAACAATATTTCAATGGTAAACTGGCTACCGTTGTGCGTATTGAAGATGACGAAGTGTGGGTACGCATGGCCGAAACTGATACCCTGTACCAGTTAGTACGCGAACGCTGGGAAAACAAACGCTATGCTGTTGATGACGACCGTCAGGTGTTGAACGAAACCGTGATCGGGGCATTCGAACAATACCCGGTTAAATTGGCCTGGGCTATTACCGTACACAAAAGTCAGGGTTTAACGTTCGACAAAGCAATTATTGATGTGGCCGCAGCTTTTGCCGAAGGTCAGGTGTATGTTGCGCTTTCGCGATTGCGTTCGCTCGATGGACTCATCCTTCGTACACGCATTAATCCCGAAGCCGTTCGTACCGACCGTGCCATTGTTTCTTATACCGAACAGGCACATCAGCCCGAAAAATTACAGACTGAAATTCAGACTCAACAACAGGTGTTTATCCGCCAGTTATTGAACACTACCTTTTCGTTTGATGATATACTGAAAGAAATTCACTTCATACACAAAAACAAAGAACCTGATGATCAGCTTGAAGATCCAACCATGAAACCCGTTCTGTTGCAGATTGCCGATGCACTCGAACATGAAAAAGGAAACTTGCTGAAATTCAGGAACCAGCTTAATCAATTATTGGAAACCAACAACCGTGTACAATTGTTGGAGCGTATCGAAAAAGGAAGTTTGTACTATCGTCAGTTAGTTATCGGGCAAATGCGCATACTGTTGCACCATCTCGAAGCGATGAAACAACGTAAGCGTGTAAAAACGTACGTTAGCCAGTTGCATGAAATCGATCAGGCGCTGTCCAAAAAGAATTCAGAGTTACATCAAATGCTCGTTACGGTTTCTGAAATACTGAACGGTACCGAGGCGTTCGATTTCTCATCGGTTAAACAAAAACAAGAGCATGAACGCAAGCAACTTTTAACCGATGTTCAGGTGTTGCCTTCGGGCGAACCAAAGAAAACAAAGCGTAAGCTGAAAGCAAAAACAGATAAAAGCACGTATGATATTACTTTTGAATTGCTGAAGGAAGGGCTTACCCCGGAAGCTATCGCACAAAAACGCGAATTAACCTTAGGCACTATCGAAGGCCATTTGGCAAAAGGTGTAGAAACTTCGCAGGTCGATATTCATGCCTTTATGCAGGAACATGAAGTACAGGAAATTTCTGCGGCATATCATTCGTTGCCTCAACCCCTGTCGTCAAAAACATTGTTCGATGCGCTGAAAAGCAAATATGGTTATGGAAAATTGAAAGCTGTTATAGCTTATATCGACAAGTTGACAGCAAGCAATACAAAACACAACACAATATGAGATTAGCATCTATTTTATTGATTTTTATTCTTCTTAATTCTTGTGGATTAAGTCAGCAAGAGAATGACTCAGTATTAAAGTTGATTAGTAAAATTGATTCGATTGGAATCAATAAGTATGAAAATTGGGATTATTATTATCGTGGATTTGGCGTGAGAACCTTTTACAGAGAAGGGAATAATGGAAAAATGTTGTATTCATGTAACTGGCGTAGTGGTCAGGATTCAATTGAACTACTTATTACATCTTTAGACCCTTTTAATAAAGATTTTGGAATCAGTTTTTTACCCGACCAACAATACGACTCTTATAAATTGGTAGAATTCTCAGATTGTATTAAACTATTAGGAATGAAGTATCAAGACGGATTATATCAAGAACTTGTAAAAGTTGATAGTATAAACTATAATACTTTTTTCTCAGTTTATAATCCCGTTGATTTCTTTAAAAATCAAATTGATTTCTATGATGATTGTAGGATACATCGAAAATTTAGAAATAGTGTTTATGGCGGATTTATACAATTTGAGCTAAACAGCGGATTCATTTTGTCGTATCTTCCAACTGGTATAGATAAAAATGAAAAATATTTACAAGGATGGAGTAAAGCAATGGAAGATGGTGTGATGATAAAAAGTAATTGGAATTACAGAAAAGCGAAATAATTGCCAGATCTATTTATCATCCGACCAACCGCAATCATCATAATTTGATAATATTATTGCGATACCAACTATTTTCCAGTATTGCAGAGTTCACATATTCTTCCGTATTTTTACTTATCACCAAAAAACTACCGCCATGCTTCACACCCAGCAACTGAAAGACAATGCAGCATTGTATGTATTCCTGCCCATTTTCTACACGGTGTGGGCAGATGCCGTACTCACGCCCAGCGAAGTAGCCATGCTCGAAGGACTTATAAAAAGTCAGCCGTGGCTAACCGAAAACGACCGCGCGTTTTTGCTGGCGCAACTTGATCCGGCTTCGCCTCCATCGCCCGATGAATTGATGAACTGGCGCGAAACCATCCGTGCAGTAGCCAATGCCGATCAGCAAGACAGCCTTGTCGATCTTGGTATAAAACTCGCGCAACAGCATGGCAATGGTACGGTAAACATAAGTGTGCTTGAACAGGCCAAGCCATCGTTACACAACATCGAAACAGCTTTGGGTTTGGTGAGCCGTGAGGCTTCGGCTGTTTTTCTTTCGGGGCAACGTAAAACCATCACTTCCGAATACGCCACACAACAAACATTTGATGTTAATGCGTTAGCGGCTTTGTTGGATGGATCGCAGGCCGACATGATCCGCAAAGTAAAAACCGTAGTGTCCGACCCGGAGTTTGCCTATACCGATCCGGGCGACCTGAACGCTTACCGTGAAAAAGTTTTGCGCTGGTGTTACTTATTAGCCGAACAGGGTTTCGGTTCGATGGCCTATCCGAAAGAATACGGAGGTCAGGGCGATATGCAAAAGTATTTTGCCATCATGGAAGCGCTCAGTTATCACGACCTTAGTTTGGTTATCAAATTCGGTGTGCAGTTTGGCTTATGGGGCATGAGTGTGTATTTTCTCGGTACAGAAAAACATCATCAAAAATATTTAAAAGATATTGGCACGTTGGCGTTGCCCGGTTGTTTTGCCATGACCGAAATCAATCATGGCTCTAACGTGCGCGGTATTGAAACAACGGCTACCTATAACCACGCCACACAAACGTTCACTATCCATACACCCGATAAATGGGCGCGGAAAGAATTTATCGGTAACGCAGCCCGGCACGGACAGGCCGCAACGGTATTTGCCAAACTGATTTTAGATGGGAAAGATTATGGCGTGAGCGCCTTTGTTGTTCCGTTGCGCGACAATTCGGGCAAAACCGTAAAAGGTGTTACCATACACGATTGCGGCCGTAAAATGGGACTCAACGGTGTTGATAACGGAGTGATCAGTTTCGATAACGTGGTTATCCCGAAAGATGATATGCTCGATCGCTACGCGCGCATAACCGATGACGGTAAGTTTGAAAGTCCTATCGCAAGCGACAACAAACGGTTCTTTACCATGCTGGGCACGTTGGTCGGAGGTCGCATTGGCATTCCGCGTTCAGGGCTTTCGGCTTCTAAATCAGGATTAACCATTGCTATCCGTTATGGCGATCAGCGCAGGCAGTTTGGCCCCGAAGGCGGTGCCGAAGTGCCGATCTTAAATTACCGTACACATCAACGCAGACTTATGCCCCTGTTGGCGAATGCGTACGCGCTGCATTTTGCTTTGCAACATTTAACCGACCGTTTCATTCAACGCAAAGAAGAAGAAATGCAGGAAATAGAAGCGTTGGCGGCCGGCTTAAAATCGTTTGCCACATGGAACGCCACCGCTACGTTGCAAGAGTGCCGCGAATGTTGTGGCGGAAAAGGCTACCTGTCGGAAAACCGTATTGATGCCTTGAAGAACGACACCGAAATTTACACCACCTTTGAAGGCGATAATACCGTGCTGATGCAGTTAGTGGCTAAAAGCCGGTTAAGTGAGTTCCGGCAGGAATTCAGTAACATGAATATGTTTACCATACTCAACTACGTTACCGAAAAAGCAAAAACATCGATCAACGAACTGAACCCGATTATTGTTCGCAATACCGATGAAGCGCATTTGCTTGACGCAGATTTTCAGCTAAATGCTTTTAAATACCGCGAACGCGACATCCTTACTTCGGCAGCTAAACGCCTGAAACGCCATATCGACAGCGGCATGGATTCGTTCGATGCCATGAACGTAAGCCAGCACCATCTTATACAGGTTGGGCAGGCTTATGTTGAGCGGATAATTCTGGAACAGTTCATCCAACAGGTAGAGCGTACAACCGATGCCGGTTGCAAGGCCGTGCTTAAAAAGCTTTGCGATTTGTTTGCGCTGTCGCAGATCGAAAAAAACAAGGGATGGTACTTAGAGCAAGGCTATATGGAAGGTGTAAAAACCAAGGCTATCCGTAAATTGGTTAACCAGTTGTGCTGGGACATCCGCCAGGAGGCCGTACCGTTAGTGGACGCATTTAACATCCCCGATGTGTTGCTCTCAGCACCTATTATTACCGGGACGGGTAAATAAATATGTGTTTGTGGCTAAAAATTAAAACGTTTCAACTTTTTAGATGAAAGATGTGTCAAATGGAAAAAGTAGCATCCATGAAAAAATTATTCATAGTATTGACAATACTGATTTTTGCCTCCTGTAACGAGAATGAAAACCCAACCTATAAACTCACCGGAAGATGGAAATGGGCGTATATATGTGGAGGGTTTACCGGTGCATGTGGTTATGCTGATGAAAACACCACAAGAATACTCGAAATCACAAAAAACAAAATGACGGAAACATTTAATGACCAATCCGTAACGATAACAGCATATTCAGTATTATCTAAAACGAATTACAAAGGCTATACCGAATATCAAATCCAGTTTGATAATGAATCAGTTTGCAGAATTAAAACAACCAAAAAAACTCTTGAAATTGAAGAAGGCGACATATGGATTGGCTATAAAAAATAGGATTATGCACGATTCTAACCTTTTACAGGCAGAATACCCGTTGTTTCCCGGATTTACCACCCTCTGGACTTTTGATAATACTTTTGCTTACTTTGTTACCGCACATTCAAAACAAAAATTGCTATGGCTAAAGGACAAGACAAACGGAAGGAAGACAAAAAGAAACCGGCCAAAACCCTGAAAGAAAAGCGTGCCGAAAAGCGCGCTAAGAAAGGCGGGTAATGTTATTTAATCGGGCATAGTAGTTGCCCGATTTTTTTTGTTTACACTTTTATCCAGAACTATGAAAATCAACAAACTCCTTTTAGTCCTTTGTTTCCTGTCGTTTTCGGTTTCCCTGTCTGCCCAACAGGTTACGGCCACACCGGCTAACCTGTCGAAGCTGGCCTGGCTTACCGGTACCTGGGAGCGTACCAACAGCCTTAAACCGGGGCGCGTGCAAACCGAAACATGGAAAGCAACAGCCAACAATTTATACGGAGGAAGCTTTGTTACCGTGCTAAACGGTGATACCACCATTGCCGAGAAATTCAGCATTGTAATCAAAAACAATGCATTGTTTTATGTGGCCGATGTGCCTGATAATTCGCAGCCGGTTTACTTTAAGATGGTAGCCCTGGCCGATAATGGTTTTGTGTGCGAAAACCCTTCGCATGATTTTCCCAAGAAGATCACCTACCGGTATAAAGGCGATAACTTAACAGCCACCATTACCGATGGCTACCGCATGGTCGAGTTTGTGTTTAAAAAGCGGACTCAACCATAACCTGAACATAGCCTACGCTTTTAACTTTTTACACTCCACTAACCAGTCCCACGGATAAGGGTCTTTCAGCCAGTCGGGCGGTGAAGCCAGTTCGCTGTCCCAGTTGTATTCGATTTTTTCAATAGCCGTAATGTGCAAGCCTGCCTGCCGGAAAACCACCGGTAACTCGGTCTGCATAAAATGTTTGGTAGGCACACCGTCAATATAAATAATGCCTTCTATGATTTTGCGCTTATGAGCTTTAAAGTAATCAAATTCTGTTTCCGGAATATCTTCAAGGGCTACTCCTTCCCTTTTGTAGATTTCGATAAGCCTCCAGGCAGCGTATAGTACCGAGTCAAGCGAAGGCAACACAACCAAAGCCCGACCGGTTGATTTCAAACATTGGCCGATGTTGGCCAGCATAGCGTGTGTTTTGGTAATATCGGGCAGCATGGCCACGTTACAGCAAAACACCAGATCGGCTTTGGGCAATGGTAATTGTGCTTGTGTAAGATCAAGTTGTTTGAATTCGATGTTTTTGAACGGCCGTTGTCTGGCCTGATCGAGCAGTGCTTCGGAAATATCGGCAGCGATAATTTTTTTAACGTGAGGCGCTATATACTCAAACGATTTTCCGGTTCCACAACCAAAATCAATAACCGTATATTTTTTGTTGGCGTATTTCCTGAAATACTTTTTCAGGATGCGGTTACGGTCGCTCTTAAAAACATCAAAAATTTGCTGATTGTAATTTCCCCCGATGGCATCCCAGTGCTTTTCTTCATTCATGGCGTCTATTTTCCGGTTGCAAGATCGTATTCGTGCGTAAGTGTTTTTACAATATCGGCCATTGGCCGTATGCGCTTAACGTGTTCAATGGCTGGCCCCGCGCACCAAACGGTTTTATACGTTGCACCGAAAGCAGCACGCTCAACGGCTTTCATCCCCCGAAAGGCAAGCAACATTTTAGCATACTTCTTTAATGTTTTATTGTTGTTCAGTATCCACTCTAACCAATTGGCTTTTGTGCCTAATTGCTGCACATACGGAGTGTTGATCACCGTAAGAGCCGAGCCTGACAATTTGGTAGTGCGTACAATATCTTTCGCACCGTAATCAATCATGGCCTGTTTATACTCGGGCGATATGTCGGCTTCGTTACAGGCAATAAAAATTGTACCGACCGAAGCACCGATAGCCCCCTGATCGATAACGTTTTTAAGATCGTTTCCCGTGGCAATCCCTCCTGCCGATATAACGGGGATACGGCAATTTTCACGCAACGTTTTGATCAATGTTTCCGGATTTAAGTTTCCGGCATGACCTCCCGCCTGGTTGTTCACGGCAATAACGGCATCGGCACCTAAGGCTTCTACCTTTTGCGCGTAAGCCAAATCCACCACATCGCAAAACACTTTTATCCCTAACGGTTTGCTTTGATCGATCACCTCTTTGGGGTTACCCAACGATGTAATGATGTAGGGTACTTTTAGCTCAACCAATGTTTGCAGTTGGCTTTTGTATTTCGGGTTCGATTTGTTCACAATCAGGTTAACGCCAAACGGTTTGTTTGTGGCCGCTTTAATTTCGTTAATGGCAGCTCTCAACTCGGCATCGGTACGGTAGTTCAGCGCAGGAAATGCCGCGCTCACACCATTTTGCAAGGCGGCAATCACCATTTTGGTGTTAGAGATCAGGAACATGGGCGCAACAATTACGGGGTAATCAATGCCCAGAAGTTTATCGAGGGTAACGTGTTGGGTAGGTAAAGTCATTGTCATCACTAAATGTAACATTTTACAGCGAGTCTGAAAAACCGGTATCGTTTGCATTCACGAAACGCAAAAGTCAATGGTTTTGTATTAAGGAATTATCAAGTAAATATGATATTTTTGCAACCCTCTTCGGTTGTCGTCCGTAAGAGTGGGTGTGATGATTTTTTTGATCGCAGGTTGTTTTTAAGATACTTTTTTTGAGAACCTCCGTAACTCCATACAGTTATTCTGCGTCTCGTCACAAAAACAAAATTAAAAATCAGCGAACACGCTGGATATAAATTATACTATGGGCTGGAGCACATTATATGCACATGGCAAACCTGGTTTTGAACAGGAAGTGTTAAATCAATTAGAGCATTCAAGCATCGGCTTTATGCCGGGCAGCATGGGCAGTGAAGAAAATATTGCACTGTACTGGGTGGATGAACACACCAACATCCGTGATTTTAAGAAGGCCGTGGGCAGCAAACTTGTATTGAAATACCGTATCCGGTTTTTTGATAGCTTAGAAAGCCTTCAACAATATCAGGAAAGCCGGTTAGCAACCGATATGTTCAACGATCAGGACGCGGCATTCATCCGCCAGGTGGTAAGTTGGGAAGAGAGCCATCCTAACCACCATTACAAACATAGCGCTTAACGTTTCGACTGATTTCTATGCGGCCTGTTGTTGTTTGTACCGGGTCGTTTTCCAAATTTTTTTTTCTTTTTCCCTCCGTTTACCTCCGGACTGTACGCAGGGCCATCGCCTAATGCTTCAGGCAGTTTTAGCTTAGGTATGTCTTTACCGATTAAACTCTCGATGCTGTAAAACTTACGCTGATCGAGCTGGTTGATAAAAGTTATGGCTGTACCGGTTGTTTCGGCACGGGCTGTACGACCAATGCGGTGAATATAATCTTCCGGGTCGGGCGGCACATCGTAGTTGATCACTAAACCGATGCCGTCAACATCAATACCGCGCGAAAGCACATCGGTACCGATTAAAACCGATAGCTGTTTATTTTTAAACTCACGCAAAATGTTTTCGCGCTCGTTCTGTTCTAAATCTGAATGAATGGCTTTTACAGGCAAGCCGATCCGGTGCAATGTTTGGCTGAGCCGTTTTACATTTTCTTTTGTCGATGCAAAAATGATGATGCTCTTATGCTCGTCTGTTTTTAAAATATGTTTGAGCAACTCAAGTTTTTGCGGCTCATGCACTACATAAGCCTGTTGCAAAATTCCCTCGGCAGGTTTTGATATGGCAATATTAACCGTTTCGGGAGCATTCAAAATTTTATCGGCCAATGTGCGGATGCGTGGTGGCATGGTTGCCGAGAACAAAAGCGTTTGCCTGTTTTTCGGTAATTGGTTGATGATTTTTACAATATCATCGTAAAAGCCCATGTCTAACATACGGTCGGCCTCGTCAAGCACTAAGTGTTGCAGGTGACCGAATTTGATAGCGCCTGTCGCCAACAACGATATTAAGCGCCCCGGTGTAGCAATAACAATATCGGCACCTTCTTCGAGAGCACGTTTTTGAACATCCCAGGTAGCGCCATCGCCACCGCCATAAACCGGAATAGAACTAACGCCCAGAAAATATGCGAAGCCTTCTATTTGCTGATCGATTTGCTGGGCAAGCTCACGGGTTGGGGCAATAACCAATGTATTGAGGTGCCGGGTTTCGGTATGAACAATGTTATTGAGTATGGGCAGGATATACGCTGCGGTTTTACCGGTTCCGGTTTGTGCGCAGGCAATCAGGTCTTTTTTAGCGAGGATGATCGGAATGGCCTGTTCCTGTATAGGCGTTGGTTTGGTATAACCCATTGACGACAGTCCGTCTAACAGGCGTTCATCGAGATTAAATTGCTGAAATAACAAGTGAGAGGTGGTTTAGGCAAATTAAAAAGCCAGACTGTTTGGCCTGGCTTATTAAAACATTCAAAGAGAATTAATTGGCAACGCGAACATTAACCGCGTTTAATCCTTTTTTTCCTTCTTTAAGCTCAAAGGTGATTTTGTCGTTCTCGCGGATCTTGTCAACAAGCCCTGAAACGTGAACAAAATACTCTTTTTCTGTTCCTGCCTCTTTTACGAAACCGAATCCTTTGGCTTCGTTGAAGAATTTTACTGTTCCTTCCATTGTAATAATTGTGATAATTGATATTTAATAATCTGTAAAGATAAACAGAATTATTAGTTAAGCAACTATCTTATTCCCATGTATTTACGCAGCCTTTTTCAGACGCTCGCGCTGGATGCGGGCTTGCTTTTTGTCAACAAGGCGAATAATGCCCACTTTATCCAGCAACCGGATAACCTGATAAGTCGGGTCGATCTCGTGCCAGCGAATGCCCCCGAAATTTGCACGATTGCCGTATTTGTGGTGATTGTTGTGATAGCTCTCGCCCATCATTAAAAAATCGACCGGAAGGAAATTCATCGAGGTATCGCCTACTTCAAAGTTGCGGTAACCGTATTTGTGCGCAAACCAGTTAATGATCGCACCGTGGATCGGGCTCATTAAAAAGTGAATAGGCAACAACAGCCATAACCACCATACCGGGGCAAACAAGGCATATACGGTTATGTATATACCCGCCCAAAAAAGGCGTGACGGCCATGAGCGGGCAAACTTATCGAATGCATACCAGTTAGGCACGCCTTCGGTAAAGCGCTCGTCCACAATCATACGCTTGTTGGCGATGTCGGAATAGATGGTTTTCGTTTTCCACATCATGTTCCAGATGGTTTCGTCATATTTTGGTGAATGCGGGTCGTTTTCGGTATCTGCGAAAGCGTGATGCATACGGTGCATCACCCCGTACCCGTAAGGGCTTAAATAGTTCGATCCCTGGAAAATCCAGGTTAAGACGTAAAATACCTTTTCGGTGGTTTTACTCATGGTAAATGCCTTGTGTGAAGCGTACCGGTGTAAAAAGAAAGTTTGAAAGAACAGCGATAAGTACCAGTGTGCTACAAAAAAAATGAAAATGATTTCCATAGGTTAAAAGTCAAAAACGTTTTAGCCGACCTGTTTTCAGGCCGATAAGGTGTAAGACAAACCCAACCGGGATTTGTGACAGGATTTGAGGAAATTTTTACGATTTTTTACCGATACGAGCGGAAATATCACTTTTCAGGTCTTGAATAAAGTGCGAAGGCCCTGCCGAACAGGCGTTTTTGAAACTTTCTAACAAATGAGTTTCGGGCAGTTCAAAATTGATTTTTGGGGCAGTATCGCTAAGTTTTTTCTTCGCCCGGCTCAATAACTGGCGGCAATGATCGGCCTTTTTATCGAGCACTTTCTGAATAGACTCGTAATCGAAATCAAAAACCTCTTTCAGCAGGTAGGCAGCGCGTTCTAAAGGTTCAAGCTTGGCCTGAATTACCTTAAAAGCGGCCGAAAGCTCGGCTTCCATGTCTAAATGTGAGAAATCGGTTTCCTTAAACCGGGTAATAAGTTGCGCCAGTTTGCTGGAATCCCAATATTCTTCTCTCTTCTTACGCAGGGTATTCAGGTGATTTTTGCAGTTATTGATAACAGAAGTTATCAGGTATGCTTTTGTGTTGGCGATGGTGCCCGGCTCAATGCTGAGCCACTTTACGAAGGTGTCTTGTACAATATCTTCCGCGTCCTGCCGACAACGCAATATGTTATAGGCTACCGAGTGTAGTAATGGATGATAAAGTGTAATAGCCTGAGCGTGATTCATACGGTACAAAGTTAGCTAAATTATCGACAAAATTGACGCTGTTCGATGCCGTTTGCGTACTTTAAAACCTGAATTTAATCATGTCAAAAAACACTTTTCGGTACGAAATAACGGTTAGCGAACAGGATATTGACGACCTGCGGCACGTAAACAACGTGGTGTATCTGCGTTGGGTGCAAGATGCTGCCACCGCCCACTGGAATGCCGTTGCTGCCGATGTGTTAAAAACCAACTATGCCTGGGTTGTGCTTCGCCACGAAATCGATTATAAAAAACCGGCCGTTTTGGGTGATACGGTTTTGGCAGAAACGTGGGTGAGTTCGTGCGAGGGTGTCCGGTCGGTACGGCACGTGAAAATGCTGAACGCACAAACCGGTGAACTGTTGGCCGAAGCTAGAACCACATGGTGCCTGTTAGACGCTCAAACCAAACGCCCCAGGCGGATTGAAGCCGATATTACAGCTATTTTTTTGCCATAGTATTGTACGGGTAATACCATAAAAGCACCGGTAACTCGTTAAAGTGGTGTGCGGTTTAATTTCAATGCCTTACCTTTAAAACACAAATCATATAGTATATGAAGAAACTACTGACTGTTCTGATCTTCTTGCTTGTATCACAAGTTGCCTGGAGCCAGACTACTGCGTACGGTAATTTTAAATTGGTCGATCAGGAAATCATCTATCAAAAAGTATTTACGCAAGATTCGATTACGGCTGAAAAACTGGCCGATTATTATAAAACACTTCCCTATGTTTCAAACATAACAACCAAAAACGATGGTGTTGAATTCGATGTAAACGACATGACTGTCGATTACAAGAAGTTTCAATTTAGCCAGGTGGCTACACCGGCTATCATCCAAACCGGTAAATACAGTGGCAAGGTGTCGGTTACTGTGCGTGATGGCCGTTATCGTGTAACCGTTAATGCCATTCAGCTAACCGGTGATAATGTTTATAAGAAAATCACGACCAAAGAAAACCTGACTACCTACGCGAGTAAAAATAACGGTACGGTGCTGCACCCCGATTGGTGTCGCCCCAACCAATTAGGCTTGCTCGATAAAGCCTTTACCGACCGGTTAGAATGTAAAAAAGCGGATGATGGGGATTGGTAGAAAAGAATAAAGTAAAAGACAACTCAAAAAATATTTATACGACTGTCATCCCGAGGAACGAGGGATACTCGAACATACAGAACATACCCAATATTTGAAGATTCCTCGTTCCTCGGAATGACCCCTACATATTTTGAAACTTCTAATATGTCACTAATATAACTATCCACCCTCGGCCGGTTCGGCTAAAACATTTGCTAATGAATCACGTTTTTGTTGTGCGGCAGCAAGTTTCAGTTTACGTTTATAGAGCGTTTGTAAAAATGTTTCGGGCGGGGCCAGCACGGAAGTATCGGCCGCAATGGTAGAATCGCGTTTGATGATCGATTGTTCGATGTCATATACCAGGTCATCGTTAAGTTCGTACAAATCACAATCTAATCTTTTATAAGTCGTCAACGAAGGTGTCGGGAATTTTGCTTCTGAAATGTATTTGAATGCGGGATCGTTATTCACCTGTTTCATAAACGCAGCCGTAATCGGCAATGCTGTGCTTGATCCCTGTCCTAAATCTGTTCTGCGAAAGCGTATGCGCGGGTCGTCTGCCCCTACCCAGGTTCCGATTACCAATGCGGGTGTGGCTGCCATAAACCAGCCATCGGCATTAGCTTGTGTTGTTCCGGTTTTTCCGGCAACATCGTTGTAAATGCCGTATTGATATCGAAGCCGTCCGGCTGTACCCTCGTTAACAACGGTTTTCATGAGGGCGATCATCGTTTCGGATGTTAATTCGGAAAACACACGCTTGCCGCTGCCTTCGGGTTTAAAGTTGTCGTACACCTGCCCGTCTAAATCGTGAATTGTACTGATATAGTATGGTGTGCTGGTAATACCTCCGTTTGCAAAACAGGCATATACGGTTGTCATTTCCATCAGTGAGATTGAAGATGATCCTAACGCGATGGAAGGCACATCGGGCATTTCGCTTTTAATGCCCATAGCTTTTGCGAGTTCCATCGTTTTTACCACACCCGCCATCTGGATCAGCTTGACCGAAACGGTATTGATGGAATATGCTAACGCACCGCGCATCGAATAATCAACTTGGTAATCCATTTGTGTATTGCGCGGAGTCCACTTCTCGCCTTCTTTATCAATATAGGTTTGTTGTGATGCCGAAATAAAATTACAGGGTTCAATGCCTTCTTCGAGCGCCATAGCATATACAATGGGTTTGAATATCGAACCCACCTGCCGTTTGGTATTCAGGTTTACATGATCGTACTGGTAGAAATCGTGATCGATACCGCCTACCCAGGCTTTTACTTTACCCGAGGCTGGTTCGACAGCTAAAAACCCGGCATTCAGATATTGTAAGTGATGGATGATGGAATCGATTGGGCTTGCTACTACTTCATCGGCACCATCCCAGAAAAACATTTTCATTGGGATTGGCTTTTGAAGTTCTACCATGATGTCATCGTCCGGCAATCCTTTTTCTTTTAGTTTCAAATAACGGGGCGACCGCTGAATGGCCTGCTCCAAAACTTCTTCTTTGCCTTTCCAGGGTTTTTCTTTTCCCCAATGTGCGAAGAAGGTTCTTTGGGTTTCGGCCATCTGTTTCGTTACGGCTTCTTCGGCATAGTGTTGGAGTTTCGAGTCGATCGTGGTGTAAATCTTCAGGCCATCGGTATATAAATTATAGGCTTTACCGTTTTTTGTTTTATGGTTTTTACACCACTCCATCAATTCTGTTTTTAAGTATTCACGAAAATACGGAGCCAATCCCTGATGATGCGATATTTTATTGTATTGCAGTTCAATAGGAAGTTTGCGTAACGAGTCCGATTTATCTTTACCGAGGTAGTTGTATTTCACCATCTGGTTTAAGACAACATTTCGCCTGTTTAACGAACGGTCGGGAAATAACCGGGGATTGTAGCTATGCGTAGCTTTTAACATCCCCACCAGCACTGCGGCCTGATCGATGGTGAGCGCTTTCGCCCGAACAGAATAAAACCGGTCGGCTGCGGCTTCGATACCATACACATTATCGGCAAAAGGTACGGTATTCAGGTATAGTGTTATAATCTCTTTTTTTGAATAGATGCCCTCTAATTTCGTGGCGGTACGAACCTCGCGCAGCTTGTTAATGAGCATGGAAAGCACCCAGTATTTTTTACGGGGATAAAGATTTTTAGAAAGCTGTTGCGTGAGTGTACTGCCGCCTCCCGAAGATTCGTCTTGCTGAATGATCGACTTTACAATTACCCGCCCCAGACTTCGGTAATCAACACCGGCATGTTCGTGAAAACGCACATCTTCGGTAGCGATCAGCGCATCGATTACCGCAGGCGCAATGTCATCGTAAGCGACTTCGGTACGATCTTGTATGTAATAACGGCCAAGTAAAACACTGTCGGCACTATAAATCTCGGAGGCTACCTGGTTGCGGATGTTACGGAGTTCTCTGTTCGATGGGATTTCGATCCAAACAACAAATAGCAATAACCATAGTAAAAATAAGGGCGGCCCTAAAATGATCGCTGCCCTGCGCATACGCGGATGTGTTTTGAAATACCACGCAACCTTGTCGTAATACGGTTTTACAGTAAGCCAGTATGGCCATGCCCAACGGTAAAGCTGGGCAAACCATTTCTTTACCGCACGAGAAAAATTTATAAAAAACGTACGAATGCCCACACGTTAAACAGTCAAGATTTCGTTAAAAGGTAACAAACCCCGTGCGTGTGTGCAAATCTGGTTTTCAGTAACGTTGGTTTTGAACCAATAAGCGACCCTGAACAGATTACTATGGCTGCAAGATAATAAACTCCGTACGCCTGTTCAGGCTTCTGCCCTGCCGGGTGTCGTTCGGTGCTAATGGTTTGGTTTTTCCATACCCGACTGCGGTGATACGTGCGGCATCCACGCCTTCTTTGATGAGTGCATTGCGCACGGCCAACGCCCTGCGTTTACTCAGGTCTAAGTTGTATTCGTCCGAACCATTGTTATCCGTATGGCCGCCAATTTCTACCTGCATGGTTGGTGAACTTTTCATCATTTTTACCAGACCTTGTATGCCTTCGCGCGAAAGCGGCTCTACCCCATCGTGACTGAAATATACATTGATGATGTAACCTACATTGGTGTTCGATGCAATGCGTTTAAGCCGGATGGTTTCGGTAATTTTTTCTTCGGGATTGCCTGTACCATGAAAGTACATGGACGAAGCGTACGCTAAATAACGGGCTTCATGGATGTTGATCTTGTAGAATACCGATGAGTCAGGACTATGATCTAACGGTACTTCATAAACGCCAACGTCTTTGCGTGCAGGTGTGAATTTCTTTCCATACTGATTCACAATATCAATTTCAGCATCTAAAGGGTTGCTGTTTTCATCATCTACGATTTGATAAGCGACAACCACACGCGAACGCTTTGCAGATGATTTCTTTAGGATTTCGGCATCGCGCCTGATAGACGAACTTTCGGCAAATACTTCGGCATATTCGGGTTGATCGAGATACACGGGTTTCCATTGCTGCATATCAATCCTGTAAATATCTTGTTCGCCTACGTTTTCTTTTCGCAGCGATGACATATAGGCATAACGCTCATCAGATGTTAAAACAAAATAAATATCGTTTTCGACAGAGTTGATCGGGTAACCCATGTTCAATGGTTCGCCCCAGGCTTTTTTCACGGCATCGTATTCCGACCGATATACGTCAAGGTCGCCCATACCCGCCAGGCCGTTTGAACTGTAATACAAATGCAACCCGTTGGCCGAAATAAACACGCCTTCCTCATCTAACTCAGTGTTAATAACGGAGCCCAGGTTTTTGATGTTCGTCCAGCGACCGTTCTTACCAAGTTCGCAACTGTAAATATCGGTTCCGCCATAACCACCCGGCCGGTTGCTGGTAAAGTAAATGGTTTTGCCATCGCTGGTGATGGTTGCCGAGCTTTCAAGATACTCGGTATTGATACCCTCTAACGGGCGCAACGATGACCACGTACCATCTGGCTTACGGGTCGATAGAAATAAATCACCACCATTGCTGTCGTGATAAACAATCATTTCTTTTCCATCGGGCGAGAGGTTTACACTGGCATTATGGTAACTGCTATTTACCGGTGTGCCTGCATTACGGGCGGGCTGCCATTCGCCATTGATTTTTTCGGAATAAAAAATTTCTTCATAGTATTCGTGATCGGCCGCTATCCGCTCGTTCATGTTTTCGGCAGGCCTGCGGGTAGTGAATACCATAACATTCTCATCGGCATTGATGGTGGGTGCGTAATCGGGGAATTCTGAATTGATGTTATGGTCGATGTTTTCTATCGTAATGTTTACCGGGTTTTCCATGTAAATTATAGCGTTCCGGCATTCGTATATCTTACGGTTAACTTCGTTGATCTTAACCGATTTATCGTAGTTAAGCGAGCGCGCAAGTATGCGGTTGTAGCGGTCGTAAAACAAAATGGCGCTGTCGAATTTTTCGGAGTAATGGTATGCCTGACCGAGGTAATACAGAATGTCGGGATCAACGTTGTTGTCGAGTTTCCATGCCCTTCGAAAATATTCTAACGAATTTTCCTTGTGAATGGTAAGCATGATCGAACGGCCAGCCATTAATTGGGCTTGGGCATCGTTCGGGTTCATTTTGGTAGAAAGCACGAACAACTCGGTTGCCTGTTTGCGGTGCGAGAAATCGAAAACGCCCATGCCTTGATTGTAATACTCTTTTGCAAGCGCAATGGAGTCGGTTTGGGCGGTTAAAGAAAAATGCGAATAAAATGCAAGCACAAACAGCAAACACGCTGCTGGCTTAAAGGGGTTGATCGAAGCCATTGGTTGAGCGATTAAAACTATAACAGGTTCAAATGTACTATTTTAAATTGAGGTGAGGCATATAAAGGGCTTACAGATTTTCCCGTTTGCGGGGGAGTTTGGTTGTTCCCCCGAGTGATCAGTTTTCGATGCGTGCCGATAGCTCAAACCACCGTTCGGTTTTTGTGTTGATTTCAGCGGTAAGTAAATCTATTTCTTTCGCTGTTTCAATCAATACTGCGGCATCGCTTGTAGGCGCATTTAAAACCGAATTTAGCTGATCTTTTTTAGTTTCTAACGCTGCAATTTCATCTTGCAGTTTGGCGTACTCTTGCTTTTCTTTATACGAAATACCGGTTGCGGATTTCTTTTCATCGGTAACCATAACAACGGGTTGTGCTGTTGTTGTTCGGGTGCTTTGCAATTCTTCTTCGTCAGCCCATTCGCGGTAGTCGGAGTAGTTGCCATTGAATAACCTGATCTTTCCGTCCCCTTCAAATACAAACAACTGATCGACCAAATGATCCATAAAGTACCGGTCGTGCGAAACCAACAACAGGCATCCGCTGAATTTTTCGAGGAAATCTTCCAGTACATTCAATGTATCAATATCAAAATCGTTGGTAGGCTCATCGAGAATCAAAAAATTCGGACTCGTTACTAATAATTTCAATAACTGCAAACGCTTCTTTTCGCCACCGCTCAGTTTGCCTACAAAGTTGTATTGTTTATCGGGCGGAAACAGGAACGAATCGAGAAATTTGGAAGCACTTACCTGCGAACCATCCGACAGGGTAATAAATTCGGCAATGGCTTTTACTTCATCGATTAACCGGTTGTTGGGGTTGAGCGAAATACTTTCTTGTGTGAAGTACCCGTATTTGGTGGTAACACCCGGAATGATTTCGCCCAAATCGGGTTTAAGTTTTCCGGTAAGCATATCCAAAAAGGTTGATTTGCCCACTCCGTTCTTTCCAACAATACCGATGCGGTCGTTCTTTTTAAAAACGTACGAGAAATCTTCGACCAATACTAAATCGCCATAGCTCTTTTTGATGTGATCTACCTCCAGGATTTTGCCTCCCTGCCGTGACTCTTTTACATCAAGCTCAAGTTTGTCTTTACGCAGGTCTTGTGATGCCTTTTCTTTTAATTCATAAAATGCATCGATGCGGTATTTGGCTTTTGTACCACGCGCCTTTGGCTGGCGCCTCATCCAGTCAAGTTCTTTCTTTAAAAGATTGCGTGCTTTGCTTACTTCAACTTTCAGCATCTCTTCGCGTTCGTTTTTCTTTTCTAAGAAATAAGCGTAGTTGCCTTTGTAACGGAACAACTGTCCGCGATCGATTTCCAGAATTTCGGTAGCTACGTTATCTAAAAAATAACGGTCGTGCGTAACCATAATCAACGTAACCTGTTGGCCGGCTAAAAAATTTTCGAGCCATTCGATAGCCGTGAGGTCTAAGTGGTTGGTTGGCTCATCCATGATGATGAGGTCAGGCTCGGTCAGTAATAACTGCGCTAAGAAAATACGTTTGCGTTGCCCGCCCGAAAGCTGGCCGAAGGTTTTATCCAGATCAGGTACGCCTAATTTGCCGATGATTTCGTGAACCTTGGCTTCGTAATCCCAAGCCTTGAGTTCTTCCATTTTTTCCAAGGCCGCCTGCATACGTTCGGGCGAAACATCAGGATGCTGGAGGCAGTCTTCGTATTCTTTCACCGCTTTGGCTGTTTCGTTCGATTCGTTAAACAAAACATCCTTAACGCTAACGTGATCATCCACACGGGGCTCCTGCGTTAAAAAGCCGGTACGGATGCCATCGCGATAGCTTACTTTTCCGGAATCGGTGGGCAGTTCGCCCGTGAGTATTTTTAGTAATGTAGATTTCCCCACACCGTTATTGCCGACAAGGGCTAATTTTTCGCCTTGCGAAATGCCAATGGAAATGTCCTTAAAAAGCCATTTATCGTGAAACGACTTGGCGATAGATTCTGCTGAAAGATAATTCAAGTGTATGTCCTATTAAAAAAACAGGCGCAAATCTACCCTTATCGGTGTAGATTACGAACTGAACGGCTTTCTTTTCGGAAGGAGTTTCGGCAGTACGATCAATTCAGCAACATGCGTACACTGCCGGACTTTTTCCAGAAGCAAAAAATGCAAATACCGACTTGAAGAATAACTGTAGATACGATGGCAAAAAATAGTTCCATAACACATCGGTTTAGTGGATTGATCTAAAAGTTTAATAAAAGTATATAAAATATCTAATTTTCAATACGTTATGATAATAAATTTAACACAAAATTAAGCTAATGGATGTTCGCGCAGCGCTTTTAAGGGGTCAGTCGAAGGCGTTAACCGATAAAATTGTGGCCTACACCGGCAACAACCAATCGCGTTTTAACGATTTGATTGCCATGTTGTTAGATGATAACCCCCGGCTTGTACAGCGTGTTGCCTGGCCGTTGTCGTATTGTGTGCGCAACCATCCCAAACTGTTAAACCCTCATTTCTCTTCGGTACTGAAAATAGCCCGGAAAAGCGGGGTGCATGATGGCGTAAAACGGAATATTATGCGGTTGCTCCAGTTTGTGGACATCCCAAAACGTTTTCAGGGCAAGGCAGTGGCCGTTTGCTTTGAACTGATGGACACGCACGAACCGATTGCCGTACGGGTTTTTGCCATGACGGTGCTGGCGAACATCGCCAAACAACAGCCGGGCTTAAAAAACGAACTGACGGTAATTATTGAAGACCAACTCCCCTACGGCAGCGCTGGCTTTGTTTCGCGTGGCCGAAAGATTTTGAGAGAGTTGAAGAAGTGATGATACTCGTATATAACCTTAATTCTATTTCGTTTTTATTTGTATAACGATCTGATCAGATGAGAGCTTGAGTTTCTTTTTAGCTTTTTTATCAACTACCGAAATTTCAATTAGATTTTTATTGTTGACCTCGAATAGATCTTTCTCAATATCCTTATCTAATTTTTTGCCATTCAGAATATATACCACTTTCTTCTCTTTGTCCAGGTCGGAAACTAATCTTTTGTAGTCCTCAGAGTTTGACTTAAAGTATTCCCAGTAGGTATCTCGGGCAAAGTCTTTCGTAATAATATAAATCGCTCCGTTTTTAGCCTCTTTGCCTGCAACCCTTATAGCATCTTCATTTTTGTAAACATTGAGAAATGCAATTTCGGAAGGTTCATACAGATTTAAGATACCCTGATTTACCCGTATGCTATCAAGAAAAATCAGAGGGTCGTTTTCATTAAATAAGTTAACAGTCTTTCTCTTGTTAAGGATGTTATAGCACGAAACAACAATCTCGGCTCCTTCAATTGGTTTATCGTAATAGTAGGATTCGTTAATGGGGAATTGAGGTTGAATATTCTTGTCTATCTTCACGTAAAATGATAGTGTATCATTCGAGAAACGCCAATAGTCTGAACACCCTCTTGAACCCCATGTATCTTTAAATTCAGGATATAACTGAAAAACATCACTCAATTTCAGTTTAGCTAATTCAATCGTTGCGCCATTCGGAAGCATACCATGAAAATCTTTAGTCAACCTGATTTTGCCAAAATAGTCCGATTCATTTCCTATTTGAAAAACCAGCCCCGGGTATTGTTTGGAAGTGTAACCTTTTCCATTGGTAAACCGGCTATCTTGTCCAATACAAGTTTTAGGAAGATCCATTTCTTCAATATCCACTATTTCAACATCATCGGCTATATTCTTCAAACTCGTAAGGGAGGTTTGACAAAGACAAAACCCGGAGATGCTAATCCTTTTTGCAAGATCAGAATCCACTTGAGATTCTCCTCTTACCATAATAACAAACGCAAAAAATGCGGTTATCAGATATTTCATACAAGCTCAATGTTTGTGTTTCATACCGCAGAGTTCCTACGGAAACTGCAAGGAATTGATTGCTAATTGTTAATTGTTAACTATTTTCCGGTATCGCTTATGCTCAAACAGGTTCATAAATTTTTTCAGTAAATCGAAATACAATGTTATAAACAATACGAGTGTCATCATCCAGATAACCGCCATGTTGAAGTACAACGTATCGATCACAAACCCGGCAACCAATTTTGTAGGCTGGAATAAATTACCCGATGAATCAAAACCATACGATTTCCGGTGATCGTCAAAATATATCGGGTAAATCTTTTGTACCAACTGACCGTTGTACTCCACTACCCGCTCGGCTGTATTGGTATTTTTTACTGTTGACGACACCATTTTGTTTTGATGCCTTTCACGGAATTTTTCAAAGGCAACGGCTTTTTCGGGCGTATCGGTAAGCGACCCGATCAACTCTTCTTTTTGCCGTATGGCCCTGTCTTGTTTATTGGCGTAGTATTGTTTCAATACGGTTAAAAACCCGGAAGTATGCACATACGTTGCCGAGTCGAATTTACCGATCACCAATTTTTCAACTTCAGGAAGGTTATCACGCCCTACTTCGTCCAGTTCATTTTCAATTTCGGTCTTTAACAACGAAAGCGAGGCTTTTAGTTTTTCGTTGCCGGTGTTGCGCCATTGGCTGCGGTTGCTCATGCAATAGGCTAACGCTGATTCTAACCGGGGGATGTAGTAAATTCGTTTGTAATCGGCTTCGGCAATGGTTTTATCGAATGGATAAAACTGTTTTTCATACGGGTTGTCCTTAAACTGCGTAACCATAAATGCTTCAAAAGCCCAGCGCGAGGCCATCACCTCGCCCACTACGGGTACGCCAATGGGTTTTGTTACGCGGGGGTTAAACTTATCAAAGCTGATCACAACACCACTCAGTAACAATTGCGGAATGATAAGCACCGGTATTAGAATATAAATGGTAACAGCCGAGTTAAACGATGAAGAGATGTTCAGCCCTAACATATTGGCGAAACTTGCACAACTAAACAGGATAAACCAGTAGCGCAGTTCGCTTACCGGAATACCCAACACAAAATTACCCACCATCATAAACAAAATGGTTTGAATGGCCGAAATCGTAAACATGACGAATACCTTCGAGGTCAGGTAACTTCCCCGGCTCAGGTGCAGAAACTGTTCGCGCTTTAACAATTTTCTGTCCCTGAAAATTTCTTCAGCACTTACTGTTAATCCAAAAAACAAAGCCACCACAACGCACATGAAAAAATATACCGGTATATTATCGTTATCGGCAAAACTATAAACAGGTGTATCAACGCTAACAGTTTTGTAATAGCGCACCATAAAGCTGATAAAGAACGCCAGCACCGGAGCCTGCAATAAATTAATGTACAGGTATTGCTTGTTGGCTAATTTGGCCAGTACATCGCGGGTAACAAATGTTTTAAACTGGTTTACCCTTCCGGGGAGTTTCTGGCTAACCGGGAGTTTATCATGTGCCTGATTCAGCTTGGGGATTTTAATGCGTTGTTTGAAATACTGATACCATTGTCCGGCCGAAATTTTACGGGTGTTGGTGAGCCTTCCGTATTCATTCACAACTTTTGTTTCGATGATATTGAATACCTGTTCAGGGTTGATGTTCCCGCATTCAGGGCACGCGCCCTGCATTTTGTTGGCAGCATTAACAATGTCGCGGAAATACGTTACTGACTCAATAGGGTTGCCGTAATAGATTTGAAAACCGCCCACATCAAGGATGATGAGCGAATCGAACATTTTGAAAATATCGCTTGACGGCTGGTGGATAACCACAAATACCATTTTGCCCCTGAGCGAAAGCTCTTTGAGCAAATCCATGATGTTTTCAGAATCGCGCGATGACAGCCCGGACGTTGGCTCATCGACAAACAAAATGGTTGGTTCGCGTAACAGTTCCAACCCGATGTTTACCCGTTTACGCTGGCCGCCACTAATTACTTTGTCAAGAGGCGAACCGACTTTCAGGTTGCGGATTTCGTGTAAGCCTAATTGCTGAACTACCCGGTCAACAAGTGTTGTTATCTCGTCCGTAGTGTAATTACCAAAACATAACCGGGCGGCATAAAACAGGTTTTCAAAAACCGTCAGGTCGTCCATCAACAGGTCGTCTTGCGGAATGTACCCCACTACCCCTTCTACTTTTTCGGGATGAAGATGAAGGTCAATATCGTTGATAAAAACGCGACCGCTCGAAGGCTCCTCACTACCGTTGAGCACACTCAACAATGTTGACTTGCCCGAACCGCTGGCACCCATAATACCGATCAGCTTTCCACCCTGTTCGGCAATATTAATGTTCTGTAAAGCGGCTTTGCCGGATTTAAAATGATAAAAGAGATGGTCGGCCGTGAACGTGATTTTTGTAACGTTCTCGCCCACCAGAAATTTACCAATTACATCGCTGTAATAAATCGACCCGATTTTATCGCCACGAATGGTGCTGCCGGTAGGAAACACATCCGTTCTGCGGCTAAGCAGCGGAATGCTGTTCAGGTAAATGGTAGAGATGCCGAGGTATTTTATGAAATATCCATCACCTAATTTTAATACAGCGATTAAGCCCGTCAGGTTTTTTTCGGTGATGCGCGGCCCGGGGTACCGCTTATCGTCCGAACCTTCATCGATGATCAATACGTTTTTGGATGCCAGTTCGTCCATATCCTGGCCGGTAACAAAATCTTTCAGGGCTTTAACATCGTGCTGATCAATTTTGAGCGCCTGCCCGATATAAAAAATCAGGTTGGTTTGGCGTTCGGGTATTTCGTTGTCGATAAAAACAAGTTCAATAATTTTTACGATCAATACCTGTTTTTGCTGCATGGTCAATGCCTGGTTCACCTTTTTGGTGATCTGCATGATCTTGGCCCAATCATCGACAAACTGTTGCGTTTCGTAATCGATAGAGGATGTGCCGGGTGCGGCCTCAACAACCTTGTAATTATTGTAAAACTGATCGAATAAATTCAGGTAAAATTTTACCGCATCGCGGTTCAGGTACAAGCCCAAAAAGCTTTTTATATTGTTACGTTCCTCTTCCGTAATGCGCTCACGGGTAACAATAGCAAATAATTGAACTACGGCTTTAAGAAGCTCTTCACTCATGAAAAAATAATTCCCTTAATCGCTCACAAAATAGGAAATAAGTAGGAATACAAAGGCATGATGGCAACGGATTAAATTGACAATAACACACACATTGTTATGCCCGGAGCAATCAGCCTATTTTACTGGCGATCAGGTCGCTTAAAACCATCAGACCCTCGCGCAGGTATTCATCGTCCATCTGAAGCGGAACGGTAACCGGTTTGCCTTCGCCATCTAACGTAACACCCATTGTTGAATTTGATGTTGATGCTTTTCGCTGTTCGATAGCCTCCTGTTCTTTTTTGCGCACGGCTTCATTTAGTGAAATGCGGGTTTGTTCAATATTCCGTTTCAGCTCAGCGGTTTCGGTAACAAACTGTTGCGAATACGGGTCGGCCTTTAGCCGTTCGTTGTACGCTTTGTTTAAGTTGGTTAATACTTTGTCGTTGATAATGGGGGTGCGTTGAAACAAAGCACTTTTGATTTCGTCCCACGGTAAGGCATTGGGCTGCGAGCTTTCACCGTACTGTTCAGGATTTAACGCTGTCGGGAACAGTATGTCGGGAATAACACCTTTGTGTTGCGTACTGCTGCCGGTAGCACGGTAAAATTTCTGCAAGGTTAGTTTCAGGCTTCCTACTTCAGGTTCGTTTTGAATAAAGCGCTGTAACGAAACAACCTGTTGCACGGTTCCTTTTCCGTAACTGGATTCACCCACGATCACACCCCGGTGATAGTCTTGTATAGCACCTGCAAAAATCTCGGATGCCGATGCGCTGAACCGGTTAATCAATACAACCAACGGGCCGGTATAGGCAATGCTGGCATCGTCATCGGTTAATACTTCGGGGTTGCGTGCGCCCGAACTGCGAACCTGTACCACGGGGCCATTCTTGATAAACAAACCTGTTAAATTAATGGCTTCCATTAATGAGCCGCCACCATTATTCCGTAAGTCGATGGTAATGCCATCGACACCTTCGGCCTGAAACTCGCTGATGATCCGTTTTACATTTTGTGTTGTGCTGTTGTAATCGGGGTTGCCTTTCTGGTATTCGGCAAAATCGATGTTAAAGCTGGGAATGGTAATCACGCCTAACTTAACCTTTCGTCCATTTTGCGTTGTTTCAACAATGCTTTTCTTCGGAGCCTGGTCTTCGAGTTTTATTTTATCGCGGATGAGCGATATGGTTACAGAGGGGCCGTTTAACCCGGTTTTTGCCGGTAACACCTCTAAACGAACCTGCGTGCCTTTAGGTCCTTTGATGAGCTTCACCACTTCGTCAATGCGCCATCCCACCACATCAACCAACTCGCCCGTGGCACCTTGCCCTACTGCAATAATGCGGTCGTTCGGAAAAATGAGTTCGCTTTTTTTCGCAGGCCCGCCCGGCAGCACTTCATTTACTTTTGTATAGTCGCCATCGGTTTGCAGGCGTGCGCCAATGCCTTCTAACGACTGGCTCATGTCCTGGTTAAACTGGTCGGTAGCCCGTGCCGACATATAATTGGTGTGCGGGTCGTACGCCTCGGCAATACAGTTCATGTACATGGCAAACACATCATCGCTGTCGGTTTGGTTAATGGATTTGATGAACCGGTCGAAACGTTCTTTAATAATTTTTGTGATTTCGTCAGGCTTTTTGCCCGATAGCTTTAAACTAAGCGCTTGTGCTTTGATAACTTTTGTCCAGATGTCGTTTAACTCTTGCGCATTTTTTGCCCACGGGGCTTTGTCGCGGTCAGCGTCATAGTATTCATCTTTCGTAAAGTCGAACTCTGCGCCTACCAGATTTTTCATAATAAAATCTATGCGTTCGCGGAACCGCTTCCGGTACACGCGGTAAATAATAAAGGCAGGTTCTACGTTTTCGGTTTGTGTTAAGTCATCGATCTGGTTGCGGTATTTTTCAAACGCGGCAATGTCGGATGCTAAAAAATATGTGCGGTTATTGTCGAGGGTTTTGAGGTACGCATCAAAAATAGCCGATGAGAGGGAATCGTTAAACGGTATCTTCTGAAAATGGCTGTTACTTAAAATGAGCGAAACAACTTTAGCTTGTTTACCGTAAACGGGTTTCTCTTGCAGGGTTGTATCGGCCAGGTTTACTGCCCACGCCTGCCCCACCACCAACAGGCAAAATGCCCACCACAACACAAAACGCTTCATACCTAAACTCTATGTTTTAAATCTTATGTGTATTAATACGCACCTGAATACAATTAGTATGCCTTTTTTCAGGATTTTTCGTAATCGAACTCACTGAGGAATTTTTGCGCCTGTTCGGTGTTCTGAAACTCAAAGTGCTTTTTATCGCCCGAAACCGAGTGGATTTCAATTTTTACGATGTCAATATCGCGGTTGCGCTTAAACTTGAACTTCTCTTTTTTGTAGTCGTTAACCTCTTTGGTTGAGATGTTGAAAGCCGTTGCCCGCACCGATTTACAATAGATGCACTGGTAGTTTTTAACCAATTCGCCCACTTCGCTTTCCGAAGGGGTTTTGGTTACCTCTTCTTTAATTACCCGCATGGTATAAAAGCCGCAGTTGCCGCAGCGCAGGGCTTGCAGGCGGCCTTCGTATTTCTCGATTAATACATCCGAAGTTTTCTCGTCAATCCATACATCGTAATCGATCGAGAAAACGTTTTCTTCGGCAATCATGCCTTCCTGCAGGTGAACGTCTTCTTCTTCTTCACTCAACAAACGCATTTTATTACCGTTTTTTGCATTGGTGCGCGGCATGAAACGCCATTTTTTCAGTTTCTTATCTAATATGGTTGGGTAATAATATTCCAGGATAAGGTGTGCAACATAGCCAATCAGGGTTCCGCCCGCTACCGACATACAAAGGCGCATATAAAACCAAAACTCAACCTGTTCCATTTCCTTCATCTGGTAAAGGTTGATGAGCATGGCCACCGCTACCCCAAAACAGTAGTAAACCAATTTATAGTTTTTGATTTCCCTGCGGTTGATATAATCGTATTTGAGGTGATAATCGGCTATGGCCGAAATTCTAATGTGATGAAATAAATAAATGATAACCCCCAGGGCAAACATGAAAATCGCGCCAAGGATCATGGTATTGTGCCATGCAATTATAAAAGGAGTCTGTTGGTTCATACTGTAATTTGTAATATCTTGGATGTAATCTTAACGATTTAAAGATAAGGATTAATAAATATTGTGGGAACTCGCATAAATATTGTGTCGTGAAAAAACAGTTCTTTAAACTTTTAGCCCGGTTAAACAAACTTGTGCTGCCACGGTATAGCAAAAACGACCTGACGAAACTCACCAAAGCCCAGCAAGCCATAATAGCCTACCGGTATTGGGTAACAATTAATGCGTTAGATTAATTAAACTGATTAAAAATCTATTAATCAGCTATTTATACTTTCATAGATAGAACTATCAGCCCTTAGTGTATAAAGTGTTTCGAAAATTTACTGTGTGAAATAATACACTCAAAATTAGCATTTCATACTATTTAAAATGAAATATTGTGTATTATTACACAATAATCTGAAGTAACTTTGCCGTTTGTATTTTATGCGGTACATCCCATCACCCATACCTTTACGCTACGAATTTGTGTATAGCGCCAGCGCCAACAAATCGGGGCGTATGCAATACCATAAGGTTAAACCGGGGTACAGCAAACTGCGCATCAGCCGGGCAGAGTTTATCAAAGCCTACAATAGTGCTAACATTGTGGCCATGAAGCCTATACAGACACACGGCAACGAAACCGATTTCCAGATAGAGCTTTACGTGTAACGCGGCTGTACAATAGCCTGCAAATTGGCCGGTGAGTAATTAATGGATTTGATCGTTTTATTGTCGCTGGTGCGATATACTAACCACTTCCCGCCTTCTTCTTTGTAATAACATTCGGTACCGTCTTTTTTCCGGTAATATTCTACGGTGGCTTTGGCTTCGTCTTCCGACTTACACGCTTTGCTCATGTTTGAGCGTTGTACTTCTTCAAACAGTGCGTTGAACTTTTCGCCCAGCCCGAATTCAAGTATAGCGCCCGACAGCACGTACTGGATGTCGCTAAGCGCATCGGCAATTTCCACAATATCGTTATTCTGGATAGCGACTTCTAACTCTTTTAGCTCTTCGGCAATCAGGGCAACGCGCAACTGGCAACGTTCAGGAGCCGGAATAGTTGGCGTATTTAAAACAGGGTGCTTAAACGTATGGTGGAATTCCGCTACAAGGTTAAGGGCATCAGGTTGTTGCATAGAAAATCAGGGTCGTGTATGAGTGTTATGAGTTTGTTAAGCATTGCAAAGGTGAAACTTTTTCAAAAAAAAGCCGTACTTTTACACACTAAGATATGCAGGCACTCCGTAAAAAATTGCTGGTTTTGACTATTTCCGCTGTAGGCGTGTTGGGCTTGTTCAACGTGAGTGTACAGTTTGGTGCCATCATGGATTTTTTTCCGGGTGTTAACGTAAGCCTTTTACTGGCCGAAGAAATAACCGAAACAGAAAACTCAGGGTCAGCAAGCACTAATAATAATTATGGTGAATTAGTCTGGACTACCGTGAAGGACGGTTATGTACTTCACACACTTTTGGTTACCAGCGTGGCCGAAATTTACCTGCACACTGTTAATATTCCGATGCATCCCGCATTCGAGAAAGTTACCCCCCCTCCCAAAGCTTAATAGCATACCGGTATTATTGACCTGATAGTACCATTGGTTTACCGCTTGTGTGCGGTGAAATCCTGATCATCATTTATCATTTTTTATCAAACGTGTTGTAGCCGATCAGCATTAAGCATCTGTTTAAGACACGAACATCAATAATAAGTTTAATTGTATTTTTTTATGGAAGTATATAACAATCTCATTAAAGGAAATCAGGAATGGGTCAAAGAGATGCTGGCCAAGGATCCCGACTTTTTTAAAAAATTAGCCATAGGTCAGAATCCTGAGGTGTTATGGATTGGTTGCTCTGACAGTCGCGTGCCCGCCAACGAAATCACGAAAACCAAACCCGGTGATGTTTTCGTACACCGTAACATCGCCAACATGGTTGTACACTCTGATATGAATATGCTCAGCGTGTTAGACTACGCAGTAAACGTTCTGAAAGTAAAGCACGTGATCGTTTGCGGCCATTATGGTTGTGGCGGTGTTAAAGCTGCGATGGGCAACAGCCAAACCGGGTTAGTCGATAACTGGTTACGCCACATCAAAGACGTTTACAGGCTGCACAACGAAGAGTTAGACGCTATACAGGATGAAGACGAGCGTTTCAGACGGTACGTTGAACTCAACGTTATCGAACAGGTATTCGACCTTTCCAAAACCTCCATCATTCAAAACAACTGGAAAGACCGTAAATACCCGGTTATCCACGGATGGGTGTATGACCTCGCAACAGGTTATATCAAAGATCTTGATGTAGGTATTGATAACCAGAGCGACTTACCTCCTATTTTCCGTTTCGATAAAGAAAAGGTTAGTTAGTTAATCAACAGGTTATAGTGTAAACGTTTATTCGATCAGATTACAGATTCATGAATGCAGGATTTATCAGAGATTTGAAAAGTGATCTCTCAGCCAGTTTAGTAGTTTTCTTAGTTGCGTTGCCCTTATGTTTAGGCATAGGGCTTGCGTCAACCAACAGCCCCGAACTTGTATTTTCGGGCGTTATTGCCGGCATTATAGGCGGTATTGTTGTTGGTTTTTTTAGCGGCTCAAGCCTGGGTGTTTCAGGCCCGGCAGCCGGTTTGGTGGTAATTGTATTGGGCGCCATTACCACACTAAAAAGTTTTGAAGCCCTGTTGTTAGCCGTATTCCTTGCAGGTGTTATTCAACTCATTGCCGGGTTTCTGCGTGCAGGTATTATCGCCTATTATTTCCCGTCATCGGTAATTAAAGGAATGTTAGCCGCCATTGGCTTAACGTTAATCCTGAAAGAAATACCCCATGCGTTAGGTTACGATAAAGATTTTATTGGCGATTTCACATTAGCCCAGGCTGACGGGCATAACACATTTACCGAGATTTATTATGCATTTATTTATAACAGTCCCGGGGCGGTGGTGATCAGCATTGTTTCTATTGCTTTACTGATATTGTTTGACCGCCCGTTTATGAAAAAACTCGGGTTGTTCAGGTTTTTACCGGGTGCATTGTTTGTGGTACTGTCGGGTATTTTGTTAAACGCTTTGTTCCAGTCTTTTAACCCGGGCTGGGTTATGCAAGACGAACATTTGGTACAACTACCGGTAGCTTCGAGCTTAGGCGAGTTTGTTTCGTTTTTCAGGTTTCCCGATTTCAGTGCGCTCACCAATCCCGATGTTTACGTTATCGCTTTTACATTAGCCATTGTCGCCAGTATTGAAACATTACTTTGTGTGGAAGCAACCGATAAGCTTGATCCGAACAAACGCTCAACACCAACCAACCGCGAGTTGAAAGCACAAGGTATCGGTAATATGGTGTCGGGTTTGATTGGCGGTTTACCCATTACGCAGGTAATTGTACGCAGTTCGGCAAACATTAATGCAGGTGGTAAAACCAAACTCTCGGCCATTCTTCACGGGGTAATCTTATTGCTTTCGGCCATTTTTATTCCCCGTTATTTAAACCTCATTCCATTAGCCAGCTTAGCGGCCATTTTGTTAATGGTTGGCTATAAACTTTCAAAAGCATCGTTGTACAGAGAGATGTTCAGGCTTGGCTGGGATCAGTTTATACCGTTTATCGTTACCATCATTGCCATCCTTGCAACCGATCTGTTGAAAGGAATTGGTGTAGGTATGGTATTCGCAATATTTTATATTTTACGAAAGAATTATCGTCACGCCTATCATTACACAAAAGAACAAAACGAAAACCAGGAGGTTGTTACCATCCGCCTGTCGGAAGAAGTAACTTTCCTGAACAAAGCGAGCATTCAGCTAAGTTTAGACGATCTGCCCTCAAATTCAAAAGTAATTATCGATGGCTCGAACTCCGTTTCGATTGACCACGATGTATTGGAAATTATCCAGGACTTTAAGCGAACAGGCGCCCATCAGCGCAATATCGATGTGGAAACGATAGCCGTGCCCGAAGTTGAGGCGATTTCCCATCACTAAAGACCGGTATGTGAAGTTGGAGGTTTGGTTTAACGAAAGAGAGGGCAGTGCAAACTGTCCTCTTCTTTTTTATATTTGCCACTCATTTTTAATCACATGAACCAGAATTTTGTTGATGAATTGCGGTGGCGCGGCATGTTGCACGACATGATGCCCGGAACGGAAGAACAACTTAAAAAACAAGCCACTGCAGGCTATATTGGCTTCGACCCTACGGCCGATTCGCTGCACATAGGCCATCTGGTTCAGGTTATGACATTGGTGCACTTTCAGCGATGCGGCCATAAGCCGGTGGCTTTGGTTGGTGGTGCTACGGGTATGGTAGGCGACCCTTCGGGGAAATCGGCCGAACGCAACCTGTTATCGGAGGCTGTACTACAACACAATGTACTATGCGTAAAAAAACAGTTAGAGAAATTCCTTGATTTTAATTCAGGTAATGGTGGTGCCGAGTTGGTGAACAATTACGATTGGTTTAAAGATTTTAAATTTCTCGATTTCATCCGCGATGTAGGCAAGCATATCACCATCAGCTACATGATGGCAAAAGATTCCGTTAAAAAGCGTTTAGAGTCGGATGCCGGCTTATCGTTCACCGAATTTACCTATCAGTTAGTACAGGGATACGATTTCTACTGGCTTAATCAACATAAAGGCTGCAAGCTGCAAATGGGCGGCTCCGACCAATGGGGTAATATCGTTACCGGAACAGAGCTCATCAGGCGCAAGGCCGAGGGCGAAGCCTTTGCCCTCACCACGAAGCTGATTACAAAAGCCGATGGAACCAAGTTTGGTAAAAGCGAGGGCGGCAATGTATGGCTCGATCCCAAGAAAACTTCCCCTTACAAATTTTACCAATACTGGCTCAATGTTTCGGACGAGGATGCACCTAACTTTATCAGGATATTTACCCTTAAAACAAAAGAAGAAATTGAAGCATTGGAAGCTGAACATAAGGAAGTCCCGCAACTGCGGAAACTTCAGAAAAGCCTGGCCGAAGATATTACCACCCGTGTGCATAGCGCAGCACAACTGAAACGCGCACAAGAAACAACCGATATTTTATTTGGCTCATCGTTTGAGGCTTTTAAAAACCTTACAGGCGAAGAAATTGAAGAAGCCTTTGATGCTTCGCTTACGTTTACGATACCGGCCGATCAGTTTACGCACGAAGTTGACCCGGTTAGCTTATTGGGCGAAAAAACAACAATCTACGCCTCGAAAGGCGAAGCCCGCAAAGCTATTCAGGGTAATGGTGTGAGCATCAACAAAGAAAAAATAGCGATGGACAAAAAGCTTACTCCAAACGATTTGCTTTACGGTAAGTATTTGTTAGCGCAAAAAGGTAAAAAGAATTACTACCTGATTATCGTGAAATAAAAAAAGCCCCGAATCATGTGGGGCTTTTTCGTTTTCAATAACTTCAACGCCTTCTCTATTTGCCCAACTTAAAAATTTTGTACCCAACCGATAGTTGAATGACACGGCTTTTCAAAGACCCTGTAAATACATCATCATCATCACCAACATCGGAAAGCCCGATATTGTAACGGGCATCAACGGTTAGTCCAAAAGGCAAATCCCAACCTAAGCCAACATTTGCACTGAGATCAGAAGATTTGAATGCGTCTTTATAGTTTTGATTTTCTAACTCAGCTTTAGTTAAGAAACCAAACTGCGGACCTGCCTGAAGATTTAAACCGCCAATGAGGTATAACTTTAGCATTACGGGAATGGTTACATAGCTTGTTTTAAGATCGAAATCATTAACTTTTGACCCTTGCTGAGAAAATAATAACTCAGGCTGAATGCCGAATTTCGTGAGTTTAAAAAGAGCAAAAGCACCACCGTGAAAAGCGGTGATGTTATCAGCCTCTTTATCATCAAATGTTGAGATGTTTGCACCAGCCTTTAAACCGAGCGCCACCTGTACCTGTGCCGTTGCTACGGCAGCAGAAGATAATACAAAAACTAAAATCAATACTTTTTTCATAGTTAGTTTATTTGTTTACGGGCTAAAAATAGTAAGAAATCCAACTATCCTGACGGTTGCAGGAAATTTGGCTGATTATTGCTTTTAACAGCCTTATTATTCGCTACGTTTTACGGTAATTCCGTTATACCGCTTAACAGGTTATCATTAACTAAATAAGGTACTGTTATGCTCAATTTGTCATTGGCATTTATTGCATGATTGATAGCCGTAACGGCATTTTCGTTCCGTGCCCATGCCCTGCGAGCGATACCGTTATTAACATCAAAATACAGCATGTTTTTAAGTTTGCGTGCGGCATCGGCACTGCCATCCAACAACAAACCAAAACCGCCATTGATAACTTCGCCCCAACCTACCCCGCCACCGTTGTGAATTGAAACCCAGGTAGCTCCCCGGAAGGAATCGCCAATAACATTGTGGATGGCCATATCGGCTGTAAAGCGTGAGCCATCGTAAATGTTTGATGTTTCGCGGTACGGACTGTCCGTGCCGGATACATCGTGGTGATCACGACCCAACACTACGGAGCCGATCTTACCTTCGCGTATGGCCTCGTTAAATGCTTCGGCAATTTTTATCCGGCCGATTGCATCGGCATAAAGAATACGTGCCTGCGAACCAACCACTAATTTATTTGCCTGAGCATGTTTAATCCAGTTGATGTTGTCGGTTAACTGCCCGTGTATTTCAACGGGCGCGTGCAACAATAAATCCTCAAGCACGTGTTGGGCTATGGAATCGGTCGTTGCTAAATCTTCGGGCTTACCCGATACACACACCCAGCGGAACGGGCCAAAACCAAAATCGAAACACATAGGCCCCATAATGTCCTGAACATACGATGGGTACTTGAAGTTGATACCATCATCGGCCATTACATCGGCACCAGCCCGCGATGCCTCTAACAAAAAAGCATTTCCGTAATCAAAAAAATAAGTACCCTTTGCTGCGTGTTTATTGATGGCGGCCGCCTGCCTGCGCAACGATGCCTGCACGTGTTGTTTAAATATGTCAGGACTATTTGCCATCATATCGTTGGCTTCTGTAAAACTCAACCCAACGGGATAATATCCGCCTGCCCAAGGATTGTGCAGTGAAGTTTGATCGGAACCTAAATCGATATAGATATTCTCGTCATAAAATTTTTCCCACACATCCACAATGTTGCCTGCATAGGCAATCGAAACAACCTCACGATTGGATTTGGCATTTTGCACGCGGGCAACAAGCGTGTCCAGATTGTCGATAATTTCGTCCACCCAGCCTTGTGCATGGCGCTTTTCGGCAGCTTTTGAATTTACTTCGGCCACTACGGTAATGCAGCCCGAAATATTTCCGGCTTTGGGTTGTGCACCACTCATGCCGCCCAATCCCGATGTAACAAACAGTTTACCCGCCAAATCTTCACCGTGCTTTGCAATCTTTCGTCCGGCATTTAATACGGTAATGGTTGTACCGTGTACAATGCCCTGCGGGCCGATGTACATATACGATCCGGCTGTCATTTGTCCGTATTGTGTTACACCCAGCGCATTGTATTTTTCCCAATCATCTTGTTTTGAGTAGTTCGGGATCATCATACCATTCGTAACCACTACGCGAGGCGCTTCGGGCGATGACGGGAACAAACCCATCGGGTGACCCGAATAGATGTGCAGGGTTTGCTCGTTTGTCATGGTAGCAAGGTATTTCATGGTTAATAAATACTGCGCCCAGTTTTGAAATACGGCACCGTTGCCACCATAAGTAATCAGTTCGTCAGGGTGTTGCGCTACCGCAGGGTCAAGGTTATTTTGGATCATCACCATAATGGCAGCGGCCTGTAACGATTGGTGCGGATAATCCGAAACAGGACGCGCATACATGGCGTAATCGGGTTTAAACCGGTACATATAAATTCTTCCATACGTATTCAACTCATTTAAGAATTCGTTAGCTAATACAGCATGATGTTTAGGATGAAAGTAGCGCAGCGCATTGCGCACCGCAAGTTTCTTTTCATCGGGTGTAAGAATATCCTTGCGCCTCGGTGCATGGCTTACCGATTGATTGTACGGTTTTACAGGCGGAAGATCTTCGGGTATTCCCTGTACTATCTGTTCGCTAAAGGTTAGTGTTGCCGGCATGGTTCAGTTGAAAGTCAAGCTGTTTGTAATTGTTTTTAACGTATTGATAACCGAGTTCAAAAATTTCTTTGCCCCGTGCAAGGTCGAACGTAGTAAACTTGCCGAGGTCTTTCGGCTCGATAACGATGTTACATTGTGTTTTACTGAAATTGGAGTTCACGTTAATGGCTAATAACAGGCTTCGTTCGGTTACTTCCTTAACATTTTTAATGTCGATACGTTGTTCAACCGGGTTACAGTGACTTCCGATAATGAAGTCGCACTTGCCAACCAACGGCCGCACGGGTAAGTTGTCAATGATACCACCATCAACATATACACGGCCATCTAAGATTACCGGATTGAACAGCGCGGGTATGCTGGACGAGGCTATGATGCGTGGAATGAGTTCGCCCGACTCAAAATAGGTTATGCGACCATTGAGTAAATCGGTAGCTGCAATGGTGAGGGGTGTTTTTAAACGCTCGAACGAGTTTTCAGGAAGATACTTTAGCATCACCGCACGGAATCCTTCCATGTTTAACAGCCCTGTCCACGACCAGGCCGGTCGCAGTGCCCGGTAAAATCCTGCCGACAAAATCATTTCAACAATTTCATCGGGCTTATAGCCATAACAATAAAATGCGCCCGCAATGGAGCCTGCACTTGTACCCGATACTTCTGCGATAACCAAGCCGAATTCTTCCAATGCTTTTATAACACCCAAATGCGCAAAACCTCTTGCCCCGCCACCGGATAGTGCTACCCCTATTCTCATTTATAAAATTTCACTTAGTTTAAACGTGCGGTCTAACCTCACTCCTTTATCGGTATGTTTTACCGTACAACATTCGTTTACCGGATCGTGCTGAAAGAATAAAATGTATTGGTTGTCGGCCGCTTCTTGTAAGAAGGCTTCTTTTTCCGAAAGCGTAATGAGCGGCCGTGTGTCGTAGCCCATAATATAAGGCAACGGAATATGCCCGACTGAGGGCAACAGGTCGGTTACAAAACAGATCACTTTGTTTTTATACCTGATTTTCGGGATCATCATTTTATCAGTATGCCCCGATACATACAGTATGTCCATCTGTGCAAAAGGTGATGCTGCCTGCTGATCGGCAAAGTTAAGATGCCCGCTTTCCTGCATGGGCAGGATGTTCTCTTTTAAAAAACTGGCTTTTTCACGGTTATTGGGTTTCGTTGCCCATTGCCAGTGGTCGGCATTAGACCAATACCGGGCGTTGGCAAACGTTAGCCGAAGTTTATCGCCTTCGTTTTTTACCCCGCCACCGCAATGATCGAAATGCAGGTGTGTAAGAAACATATCGGTGATGTCGGTTTCTGTAAACCCTGCTTTTTGTATGGAGGCTGTTAACGAGGCATCGCCATGTAAATAATAATGGCTGAAAAATTTAACATCCTGCTTGGTGCCAATACCGTTATCGATCAGGATAAGTTGTTTACCATCTTCAATCAATAACGAGCGCATAGCCCACGTACATAAATTGTTTTCATCGGCAGGGTTGGTTTTTTGCCATATCGTTTTAGGCACTACGCCAAACATGGCGCCACCATCGAGTTTAAAAAAACCGGTATCGATTATATGCAGTTTCATGTGGGTAAGTTAGATCACTGATTTTACAGATTACACAGATTGCACAGATTTTTTCATGGCAAATCCATAAATATTGCTGGCGAAAACCGTCTTTTCAAAAACAGATGGACATAAAAAAACCGTGCAAGCACGGTTCTGATCAGGTTTTTGGTAGTAAACACTTTATGATTATCCGTTTTTTATTTTAAACCACATAGAAACATAGCTTGTTATTGATTCATTATGTACCCGGCAAAGCCGGGACTATGTTTTTGCTTAAACCGATAGGTTACCTCAGTTTTGCAAGCTAAAGCCACAATAGCATACGCAATAATGCACTAATACTGCATGACTATTTCTATGTACCTATGTGGTAAATATATAGTCGGATTTTTATCAGTTAAAACGGAGCACTTTACTCTTTCACAACGCCCATCGAAGTAAACTTATCGATACGTTGCTGAATCAACTGATCGACCGGTATAGCGCTGAGTTCTTTGTATGCCGCAAGAATTGTTTTTTTAACTTCCTTCGACATCCACTTCAAATCATTATGTGCACCACCTAACGGCTCCTTAACGATGCCATCGATCAATTTATGTTCGAGCATATCTTTACCGGTGAGCTTCAATACTTCGGCAGCTTGTTCTTTATAATCCCAGCTACGCCATAAGATAGACGAGCATGATTCGGGCGAGATTACCGAGTACCAGGTGTTTTCGAGCATCAGCACACGATCGCCAATGGCAATACCCAATGCCCCGCCCGATGCACCTTCGCCTATCACAATACAAATAACCGGAACTTTGAGCATAAACATTTCTTTGAGATTGCGGGCAATGGCTTCACCCTGTCCGCGTTCTTCGGCCTCTAAGCCGGGAAATGCACCCGGTGTATCGATTAATGTTACAATGGGTTTATTAAATTTTTCGGCAAGCTTCATTAACCGGAGTGCTTTCCGGTAACCTTCCGGGTTGGCCATGCCGAAGTTACGGATTTGGCGTTGTTTGGTGTTGCGCCCTTTCTGCTGACCGATGAGCATGAAGGTTTGTCCTTCAATCGTTCCAAAGCCGCCAACCATCGCTTTATCATCGGCTACGGTACGGTCGCCATGCAACTCAATGAAGTCGGTCGTTATTTCGTAAATATAATCGAGCGTATAGGGTCTGTCGGGATGCCGCGATATTTGTACCCGTTGCCAGCCTGTTAAGTTCTCGAATGTTTCTTTCTTCAGATCCTTTATTTTCTTTTCGAGCGCCTTGATGGCCGCCCCTACTTTTTCATCGCTATCGCCAGCCAGGTGCTTCATGTCCTCTAATTTCGCTTCGAGTTCAGCAATAGGCTTTTCAAATTCCAAGAGCATACGTTGTTTTTAACAATCGCAAAGTTAACAGGATTGCGGAATTTCATCCAAAACAGCCTTTTTATAAAAACAAAACCCTGTAAAACAATGCTTTACAGGGTTTCGTTTTACCGAGATTTGCCTAACCTTTTCAGGTTTTGCCGATCGGGGTATTGAATTTAGGCGGGGTTACAAAGACCGCCTTTTATGTCCTGAATCTGGCTTTCGAGAATATCAATATAGTCATCAATATTATCTACTTCATATTCGTTCATTAAATCCTGTACGAAATCGCACGACTTACCTTTTCTAACAGTTTTGATCAGTTTTTCACCGATAGCATCGATTTCGTTACATTCCGTATTTTCATCGTATAATTCGAAAGAAAGGTTAATGTACTCAATAGCTACTTTTGAGCAACTAACTTTATCATCGTCACTACATGAAACCGAAGTGAACACTAACGTAGTGATGAACAATACAGACAAAAGCCGATTTACTGATAACATTTTGTTTTTCATAGTTTGTTGTTTATGGGGTTAAAGTTTAATTAGTTAGTCTTAATGCAAAATATACATAGGAAGTAACCCTATGGGAACCAAAAGGTCATAAAAGCAAAAATCCAATCGAAAAAAATTTTGCAAATTATTCGATTGGATTTAAGCGGTCCGGACGGGACTCGAACCCGCGACCTCCTGCGTGACAGGCAGGCATTCTAACCAGCTGAACTACCGGACCATTTTCTATTATTATGTCGCCAACTGCGGCATATCCCTTATTTGGGAGCGCAAATATACCTGAATGGCCGTTTTATCCAAAATACCCACAAATAATTTTATAAAACATTCTTACCCTCCCTCATTGGTACGGTAGTCGATCGTTAGTTTTTTGATCATATCCGGGCTTAGCGAATCGGCATACAATCCATAAGCATCTACCAGCAAGCCCTTTACGCCAACGCTGGTGCTAATGGCAAGCAAGATAGAACTGTCATCGGGATTGGTCATGCCTTCAAACCGGTGAACCTGATCGACATGAAATTCGACCGGAGTAAATTTCTGGTTCAACGAAGTGCATTCGATACACTCGGGTTGCAGGTTAAAATCGTGCACATAACCCACTTGTTGTAAGCCTTCAATAGCCTGTGAAAGTGTTTCATAAGTCTTCATCGCATCAGGTTTGTTTGTTTAAAAAAGACGAGTACATCCACACAAGTTTTTCCTGTGCACGAATGTAGTCGCTCATCAGGGCGTTGGTTCCTTCATCATCGGCTTCGGCTGCCATTTTCAGGATTTCCCGCTCTTTCACGATCAATGTTTTAAAACCCGATAGAACATGCTCAACCGCTTTGCTGCCATCGGTAACGTTTTTCTTCTCTTTAATATCGGCAATCTTGATGTAATCGGAGTAACTGTGTTCGGGTGTATAGCCTAAGGTAAGAATACGCTCAGCAATTTCATCGATTTTCAATAACGCATCGTTATACAGTTCTTCGAACTTGATGTGAAGCTCAAAAAACTTGTCGCCTTTAATATTCCAGTGAAAGCCGCGTGCGTTCATGTAAAACACCTGGTAATTTGCCAACAGGTCGTTTAGCGCATAGGCTAATTTTTCAGTGAGCCTCACTTGTAATCCTATCTGATTTGTCTTTGCCATAGCTGAAACGATTTATTTTAAAAATACTATTTTAACGGTTTGAAAACATGAGTCGGTTACTGATCTATTGCATTATTATGGTTTTACTCAGCCCTGCGTGCGCCCCGGCAAAGGCCAGCGGATCGCGTGTGGTGGTAAAACCCAAAACACATAATCGCTTTTTTGTGAAAAAAAACGACCGTTACAAAAAGCGGACAAAATTAGTACGGATGAAATCGTAGTTTTTAATCCAGCTTAAAGTAGAAATCCCCCACAATATTGGAGTTTTCCCACGGGTTTTGTCGGTCGCCCGAATGTTTTAATACGCTGGCACGAACTTCTTTAAACACCTGTTCGATGGTTTTGCCGGGCTTGTTCATGGCCTTGATTAACTCTTGCGTATATAATCCGTTCCGTCCGCTGCCATCGGATGCCACCGAACCGGGCGAAGTAGCATAGGCAATAAAGGCTCCCCTCGCCTTCTTCATTTCGCCCAATCCCTGACCATCGCCTGCCCCACGGGTTAATGAGGGGTAAGGGTTGTTGCGACAGGCATCCAGGATAACAATGTTCATCCGCGAATTGGTGTTTTCCATTTGCGTGAGCACCATTTTCTGGATCGGGAAACAATAACGGGCGATGTCGTCCTGGTATTGCAGTTCGGCATCAACCGGTACAATATAATTTTCGTCATCGCTTTGCAAACCATGCCCGGCATAATAGAACAACCCTACGGTTTGATCTTTTTCGCCCTGATTCAGTTTATCCCTAAACTTCATCATTTCGGCTCTGGTTTTGCCATAACTGGCATTGGTAATAAGCGTAACTTCAAACCCAAGTTTTTGCAGCGATGCCGCAAAATCGGTGGCATCGTTTACCGGGTTTTTTAGCACACCAATACTTTTCGAATAAGCCGAATTACCAATTACCAGCGCATACCGTTTTTCACCTTTATACATTTCGGTTAATGAGGCTACAGCCGGTGTACTGACAACAGGCGTTGTTGCAACCGGTTGTTGAACGGTTTGCTTTTTTGTTTCGGTAGTACGGGTGTCAACAGCCGGTTGTTTTTTGTCGTCTTTTTTAGGCTCGTCCTTTTTAGGAGTACTGTTTGCCACGGGGTTGTTATTAACCGGTTTGTTTGCATTGCCCCCCGCCATCCGTTGCTGGATCATCCGGTCGATGGCATCGTTCGAACTGTTACCGGTTGTTGATGCAGGTTGGGTTTGGGGTTCTTTCTTTTCGGTGATTTTGGGTGATGGGGTTTCTTTCTTAGGTTGTTCTAAGGCCGGAGTTTTCTGGGTTGCCTTTCCGGCATCGGCTGTTGATGTTGCCGGAGTTGTTGTTACGTTACCCGGTTTGTTTGTTCCGTTAATTTGCGCGAGGGCCTGCGCGCGTTCGGCCAATATCTGGGTTTGGGAAGTCTTGTCGGATTCGAGCGCTTTCAATGCCTGGTCGTATTCCTTAACAGCCCCGGCATAATCGTTTTGGCCGTTTAACGATTTAGCCAAAAACCAATGGATGTTACCTTTATTGGGATGGTTCAGGCTGAGGCTTTGTTTTAAATCTTCTGAAGCGGCCGGGAAATCGTTGAGTTTAAAATACGACAGCCCCCGCCAGTAGTAACTATCGGCATCGAATTTTTTATCGCGCAGAGGCTTTGTCAGGTAATCCGAAAATTGCTCGATGGCTTCGTAGTATTTTTTTTCATTATACCTTTTAATCCCCTCTTCGTATAATTTGTACTGCCCGAAGCTACTGTATGCAGTAAAAAGAAATAATACAAAAACAACAAAACGCATAAACGTGTTTACTTAAAGTTATATGAAATGCCTACCTGAATATTCAACGATGGGAAACCACCTTTGTGCATCGGAAAATCTTTATCTAAATAACCGTCCTGAATGGTTGCCGGGTATGATGCTGTACTAACATACGTAATGGGCAATGTGTAGCCAAACGAGAGCTGCGAAAACACCGATACCGGCCCTGACGGAAGAATTTCAAAACCAAGGCCAACGAAAATACCACCCGACATCTTGGTTTCCTTATCCAGGGCTTCAAGACCGCTGGTATTTGAATCCCAGTAATCATCATACTGAGGATCATAATACCAATAGTCGTCATTGTAATCGTAATATGCATACTTACCAACCCCGCTTACGGCCTTCCTGGAGACAACCGTTATAAACGGTTTGGCAAAACCATATACCGAAAATTTAGTGCGGTCGCTTACAGGGATAAGGCTTAGTTTTAAATTAAACGCCAGCGATATAAGCGACAAATCACCGCCTTCAATTTCTACGATACGGGCTTCATCGCCAGCCGTATTAAAAAACACGTTATTACCAGAGCCTCCACTCAGGGAGTTTGATACCGAAGCATCGTATTTAAAACCCTGATACGAGATACCTGCACCCAGTGAGATCAACCGGTTTATGCGTTTGTTATAACCGGTTTCGAGATTAACCCCATTACTATAATCACCAATATTATCGCCAAAAATTAAAGAGTATCCGCCCATTAAATAGATACCCTTATCCCGTTCAAACCTGCTCATGGCAACAGCCGAACCCTCGTTTTGAGCCTGAACATTCCAGGCAATGAACATTATTACGATTGCGATAAGGGCTGATATTCTTTTCATACACGAACCAAATTGGGTTTGATATGTAAAATTAGCAGTTTTTTGGTCTTTTGTCCAATTTTCGTTATTGCAATCCTTTCATAAGCAAATCAATGTTTTTCCGGAAAAAGTAACGTAACGGGCTGATTTGGTTGGTGTGTGCCGTTACCACCGAGCCCAGCAATATGGTGATGAAAAGATTGGTGATGTCGCGCGTGGCTGTGGTTTTGGTGATCTCTTTTTTGAAGATGGCTTCAAGCGTAAACTTCTCTAACATTTGTTCGAGCGAGAGTATTTCCACGCTTTGGATATTTTCATGATCAGGGAACAGGAAAATTTTCTCTTCCGGTTTTACCGGAAACGGTTTGGGCGGTCGTTTAAAGTCGGCCAGATAACCAATAAGGCTTAGCATTAAGCCGGGGTGTGCCTCGCACTCCTCGGCAAGCTTATCGGCCAAATAATAAAAACCGTTCAACCCTTCTTTGGGCTTTGCTTTCAACTCTACTGCCCGGCCGAGGCACCAAACACGAAAGTAGTACAACAATACATCTTCCTTTTGTGGAAAGTATTTGAAGAACGTTACCTTGCTGATCTTAACTTTAGCGCATAGGTCGTCCACGTATAAGTCTTCAAATGGTTTTTTACCGATGAGTTTAAGGGTGTTTTCCAATATCTGTATTTTAAGCCTGGCGGCCTTTTCTTTCCTTAAATTCATGGGTTATTTTTTACTTTTTAAACGATGGTCACATGGAATGGCTCTGTCTATTATCGTACCTTTTAGCATACTTTGCGCGTGCCATTTCATGATTCTTTACTCAGGTTCGCTTTTAAATAATACTTTACGCCAACAAAAACCAACACAAATATGATGAAACGCATTTCCCTGCTTTCACTTGTCATAATTACCGTTGCCTGTAACACAAAATCGCCTCAACAGGTTCGTGGGCTTGTGGCCGATTCGGCCATGGTGGTGTCGGCTCATCCACTGGCTTCAACCATTGGAGTTGAGATCATGCGAAAAGGCGGCAATGCAGTAGATGCCGCTGTGGCCGTACAGTTTGCCTTAACCGTGGTGTTTCCCGAAGCCGGAAACATTGGCGGTGGCGGCTTTATGGTGTTGCGTGAAGCTAATGGTAAAACTGCCGCGCTCGATTTTCGGGAACGCGCTCCTGCCCGCGCTTCACGCGATATGTATTTAGATGTAAACGGTGAGGTGATCCCGAACCTCAGCACAAAAGGCGCATTATCATCGGGTATTCCCGGATCGGTTGATGGCCTGGTAGAAATGCACAAAGCATACGGACGATTGCCCTGGAAGGAACTCGTACAACCTGCTGTTGACCTTGCCATGAGTGGTTTTGTGCTTACCGAAAAAGCTGCCCGAAACCTGAATGCTATTCAGAACGATCTGAAAACATACAACACCGTATTGCCTGTTTACCTGATCAACACCTGGAAACAGGGCGACACACTGAAGTGGCCTGAATTAGGCGAAACACTCATGCGCATCCGTGATGAAGGACGCAAAGGCTTTTACGAAGGCAAAACAGCCGATGATTTAGTGGCCGAAATGAATCGCGGTAAAGGATTGATTACACACGAAGATTTAAAAAATTACCAACCGCGTTGGCTAACTCCGGTAACAGGGCATTATAAAGATTACAAGATCATTTCTATGCCACCGCCTTCGAGTGGCGGCATTGCGCTCATTCAATTATTAAAATCTATTGAACCTTATCCGGTTAAGCGTTGGGGGCATAACTCGGCACAAGCCGTTCATTTGTTTACCGAAATCGAACGCAGGGTTTATGCCGACCGTGCAGAACATTTAGGCGATCCCGCATTTTATCGCGTTCCGGTTTCGGAGCTTATTGCCGATCAATACCTCACGCAACGTATGTCGGATTATGATCCTCACCATGCTACACCAAGCACTGCCATCAAAGCTGGCGAACCCGTTTTTCGTGAACCGACCGAAACCACACACATCTCTATTATCGATACCGAAGGCAATGCCGTTTCGGTAACTACAACGTTAAACGATTGGTTTGGCTCGCGTGTGGTCGTGGCGGGCTCCGGCTTTTTTTTGAATAATGAAATGGACGATTTCAGTATGAAACCCGGTGTGCCGAATGCCTATGGCGTATTGGGCGGAAAGGGTAATGAAATCCAACCCGGGAAAACCATGCTAAGTTCGATGACACCTACCATTGTTGAAAAGGACGATAAGTTGTTTATGGTAATCGGTTCGCCCGGAGGGCCGCGTATTATTACGGCTGTGTTTCAGGTATTGGTAAATGTGCTTGAATACGATTACAGTATGCAGGAAGCCGTGGACGCAAAACGCACTCATAGTCAGTGGTTTCCGGATGCCATCTTCCAGGAAAAAAATACTCTTTCGACAGCCGACAGCACAAAACTTGCCGACATGGGTCATACCGTAAAACCATTAAGTGCTTTAGAAAAAGGGCTTACGACTGTTGGCCGTGTTGATGCCATTTTGGTGCTACCAAACAAAAAATTAGAAGCCGGAGCCGACCGAAATCGCGGGGATGATACTGCTGTTGGGTATTAACTTAGGGCTTAGGGATTAGGTGTTGAGGATTAGATGCCCCTAACACCTAAGTCCTGATGCCTAAATCCTAATATTTACATTTTCTTAATAGTGAACTCCACCCTTCGGTTTAACAGGCGGGTTTCTTCCACATCGTTGCTGGCAATGGGTTTCGTGCCACCATACCCTTTACCTGTAATCCGTTTTGCCTGAATACCCTTCGATACGAGGTAGCTTTTTACTTTGTTTACACGTTTCTGCGAAAGCGCTAACAGTTGACTAAACGATCCCCGGCTATCGGTGTGCCCGGCTAACTCGATTTCTACGTGCGGATTAGCCTTCATAAACTCCACAACAAGATTAAGCTGCGGGTACGATTCCGGCAACAGTTCAGCTTTACTTTGAATAAAGAGAATATTTTTCAGCAATACCGTAGTGCCTACTTCAATGGGCTGCATTTGAAAATTCATTTCCAGATCTTTCAATTCAAAGGTTCTAAGGTCGAGGGTTTCGAGGTTGTTTACATAGCCGGGCGCATCTATTTTAATGGCATATACATTTCCCGAACCCATCACAAGCGAATATTCACCTAAGTAGGCATCGGCTGTAATGGTTTTGCCTACGCTTTCAAAAATCATTTTACCACTTACCGGGTCACCGTTTCGCGCATTGGCAATACGTCCGTGTACGCGCACTTCATTATCGTTAACCGGTTGTTTTACTTCGCGTATTTTGATAAGTGTATCGACAGCCGGTTTAGGTATGTAGGCCACAATGGCCGAATCTTTCTGTATAATTTCCGAACGGTAAAGTTTAATGTCGCCATAGCCATCGCTGTTTTGTGTGCTGGTAAACAACGAGAAGCCTAATGTTTGATACTCGCGGAAGAAAAGCTCCCGGCCATCGGTATTGACAGAGGCTCCCCTGTTAACAGGCTTGTCCCAGTTTGTCCACGAATCATCTAAACGTGTAGCCGAATACACATCGAAACTTCCCAGGCCATTACCGGCATTGCTTGAAAAATACAACGTACGGGTATCGTCACTTAACGAAGGGCTTAATTCCTGCAACTTTGAATTTACCTGTACACCCAGGTTTACGGGTTGTGTCCATTGTCCGTTACTATCTTTTAAACTTACATAAATATCTTCAACACCGTGTGTACCATAGGTTTCGGCCGAAAATACAAACACGCGGGCATCGGGCGTTATATACCCGCTTTGTAACGATGACTTATTTTGAAAGTATGGTATGTTGATATTTTCGGGGCGTGTCCACCCGCCACCAACCTGTTTTGAAACGGCAATACCTTGCGTTGCCGCCACACTGCCACCTAAACTATAATGCGACAACAAAAACATTTGTGTGCCATCGGCCGAAAAACCAGCTACTGCATTATAGGCTCTGTCGTTCAGCAAAGCGCCACCGTGAACAGGCTGGCTCCATTGATTGCCGGTTAAAACCGAATACCAAATATCGCCCGGATCGCGCCTGCCGCCAACGTTTTGCGGATGATTGCAAACCGTAAAGTATAACGTTTTTCCATCCGGGCTTAGAACCGGGTTCTGCTCATCGTACGTTGAGTTGACTGCTTTAAACGATTGTTGATTCAGTATTTGTGCGTCTGTTAAAACAGGAATTGCCAATGCAATGATGAAGGGGATAAAAATCAGTTGTTTCATACAGGTTATTTGCTTACCCATTTGCTTCCGGCAATGGTAAAACGCCAGGGAAGTTGGGCATCCTCCCCTGCATAATCAATGCCTATTCGTTTACTGGCGATAATATCTTTGTTTTTAATGATAACGCCTAAATCTTCAATCCAAACATCGTTATTCTGCAAGTTTTTACCGTTGAACGTTCGGTCTATACCAAGGGCGCTGCACAACTTACCGGGGCCTGATGTGAGGTGAACCGGATTTTTAAGCCTTCCCCTGCGTTCGTTCATAACGTCAATGCCTGTGTGCGGTTCAAGTGCCCGCACCAATACGGCTTCGGCCATTCCTTCGGTATGCGTTACCACGTTAAAAAGATTGTGCAGACCATAACATAAATATACATACACTGTTCCGCCCTGTTCAAACAGAACCTGATTGCGGGCGGTCTTTTTTCCGCCAAAAGCGTGACATCCTTTTTCAGTCCACGAATAAGCCTCGGTTTCAACAATCATACCACCGGTAATCACACCCGCAATTTGGGTAAACAGACTTTTACCCAATAATTCGCGGGCTATTTTCACCACATTTGTCCGTTCGTAAAAGCTTTGCGCTAACTTCATTTGTAAACGTATAGCGAAGTAAAAACTTTCTTTAATTTTGGTTCCTTGTTATCACAAGACCACAAAACTAACATAACATGAAAAAACTATTAACCATTATTTTTTTAACAGGCTGCCTGATGGCCGAAGCTCAGGTACAAACACCGCAGCCCAGTCCGGCCGGCTCGGTATCAAGTGTTATCGGATTAACGGATGTAAAAATTGATTACTTCCGCCCCAGCCTGAAAGGCCGGAAAATTTTTGGCGAAAAAGATGTGATGTACCCGTACGGAACCATCTGGCGTACAGGCGCAAACAGCGGTACCAAAATTTCATTCTCGGACGATGTAACGGTTGAAGGCATTGCCGTACCCAAAGGCGAATATCTCATTTTTACCTGGCCGGGCGCTACCGAGTGGACAGTTTCGTTATACAAAGACCTGAGCATAGGCGGTAATACCGGTGCTTACGACAAATCGAAAGAGGCCGCCAATTTTAAAGTGAAATCGCAAAAAACAGCTAAGCCTGTCGAAACATTCACCATCAGCATTGATGACATTGCCGCGAACAATAAAAGCGCTAAAGTTACTTTAGCCTGGGAAAACGCTGCGGTAAGTTTTACAGTAGGCACCGATTACGATGCCAAAGTGATGAAATCTATCGAAGCCAATACCAAAGTAAACCCCGGTAACTATTACCAGGCGGCAGTTTACTATTTAGATAACGGTAAAGACTTAAAACAGGCGTTGGAGTGGATTAACATTGCAGCCGAAGCTAACCCGAAAGCTTTTTGGGTTTTACACCAAAAGGCTAAGATTCAAAAAGCTGTTGGCGATCATGCCGGGGCAAAACAAACGGCAACGGCCTCTCTAAATCTTGCAAAGGAAGCTAAAAATCAGGATTACCAAACGATGAACGAAGCGCTTATCAAATCCCTGAAATAAAAATATCATTTAACCGGCACGTAAAAGCCCGCTCTTTCTACGAGTGGGCTTTTTTATATACTCAAACCCGGTCGTCATTCGCAAAAAGTGAAATTCAAACCGTATTTTTGCGCCCTGAAATGTTAAAACCCGGCTTAATCTACTTATTCATTCTTCTGAACAGTTTGTGGGCATTCGCGCAAACACCTGAAGAATATACCCAAAAACTAAAGGAGGCTAACAGCCCTGCCGAGTTCCGCCAAACCATCAACTATATGGTTGACGATATGTGGGCTGGTAAGTTGAACATCGACTCGAAAGCCGTACAGGATATTTTAACAATTACCCACACCAAACCTTTTGCGAACGATGTATTACCAACGGTATATGGATGGCTCGGAACGGTTTTTGGCAACGGGCAGATCGACCAGGCGTTGTTTTACTTTTTAGAGAATGCCAGCACGCTCGAAAAAAAAGGGAAACACTTAGAGTATGCTGTTGTATGTTTTGAAATAGCGCTGATCCAGCACAAGGCGAAAAATTTTGTCGAGGCCGAAAAGTATTATGAACGCGCATTAGCTTTTGGTAAAGACTCGCTCGACCACCGTACACGCATTGGTTGTTCTAACGGCCTGGCACTGATTTATCGTGAAAACCTGCACTACCGCGAAGCATTAACCAAATTCCGCGATGCCCTTGTTCTTGCCCATACCAAAAACGACAGAATTTGGGTAGGTATATTAAATGGTAATATCGGCAGCATACATTTTCGCCAGGGACGATACGACAGCAGCGAATATTATTACCTCGAAAACCTGAAGTACGTGCGCAACACACGCGAAACCGAAAACATTGTCGAAACCTACATTAACCTCGGTAGGAATTTTCTTCACACCAAACAATACAAAAATGCAAAGGTGTATCTCGACAGCGCCATATACATTCTTGATTCGCGCAACATAAAACTAACCGATTTCTTCAACCCCTCAGATGATATTTACGAAACATACGCCTTGCTGTATGCCGAACTGAAAGATTATTCAAAAGCATACGATTACTATAACCGGTTTTACAAGGTTGTTCAGGAAAAACAAATACAGGTTAACGGCAAGCGATTAGCCCAGTTGCAATCGGCACACGAATTCAAACAAAAACAAACCCATTTCGAATTGCTGGAAGAAATAAACCAGGCAAACAAAAAGGTTATCCGCCAACAGCAATATGTTCAGATCGCTTTTATCACTATCATTATCGCGCTCACCGGCTTCGTGCTTTTTGCACTCAGGGTAAGCCAGCAGCGTAAACGATTAAATGTAAAACTCAACGCTGCAAACATTGAACTTGAACGGTTAAACGAAACCAAAAACAAACTATTTTCAGTTATCAGTCACGACCTGCGCGGCCCTATCAGCAATCTCGAAGCCATATTGAAGTTAGTGAATACGGGAAGCCTCACCTCCGAAGAGTTTACATTGCTCGTGAATAAAATTCAGGTGCAGGTTCAGTCAACAGGTAACATTATGAACAGCTTGTTGCAATGGGCACGGACTGAAATCAGCGGTTCAAATTTTAAACCTCAAAGAATACCGGCCGATTTCGTAAAAACCGTAGCCGATCAGTTTCAGGCCGATCTTCACAAAAAAGGGATTACCGTTGTTTTTTCATTGTCCGCTAACCTGCATTTGGTAGCCGACCGCGATCAGTTAGAAATTATCTTGCGTAACCTGATCAGCAACGCCATCAAGTTTTCGCATCGGGAAGGCACTATAAACATCAGCGCAGCGGCATCGGGCAACTTCACGGCCATCAGCATCAGCGATAACGGCATTGGCATGAGTGAAACCGAAATCCATAACCTGTTTAAACCGGGCAAACACATTTCACGCCCCGGAACGCAAAACGAAATTGGCACGGGCATCGGGTTATTTATTACGCACGAGATGATTGGCCGTAACGGTGGCACCATTCACATTGAAAGCGGAAACAACGGCACAACGTTTACCGTTAAGTTTCCGGCTAAAAGCATAAGCAACTGATAAATTAGGTATATAGGGTAACTATAAAAAAAACCACCTGAGAACAATTCAGGTGGTTTTTTTACTTAATGCTATTCAATTACTGTTTACTTCTGTTGCGGGATTTTCTGATCTTTCAGTTTCTCGTTCCCGGTTTTAAGCTTGCCATTTACATCCAGTTCGATAATTTCATACCCAAGTTTTTCAAGACCGGGCAGAATGCTGGCTTTATCCCCTACTAACAAAATGTTTGCGCTTTGAGGTTTTATCCATTTTTTAGCCAGCTTATCAACTTCGTCTTTGGTAAGGTTTGCTAATATTTTGTTTTGCTGGTCAACAAAATTAGCGGGCAGGTCGTATTCCAGAATACGGTTAATAAAGCCCGCTTTCTGGAAACCGGTTTCGTACAACCGTGCATCGCTCTGCCCCAAAGCGCTTTTCATAAATTTCAATTCGTCATCGGTAATACCGGATGTTGTGTATGCTTTCAACTCTTTCATTACTTCCATAACAGCGCTATCGGTAGCGTTGGCACGGATGCCCGAGCTGAAATAAAACTCACCTGTATATTTATCGCCATACAAATTAGTCCGTGCCCCGTAAGTCCAGCCTTTGTCTTCACGCAGGTTAATGTTTACACGACTGTTGAATGCCCCGCCTAAAACATAATTGGTTAGCCATGTGTGGTAAAACTCACCGGTTGCATCGTACTTCAGGCCGGTAACACCGCCAATGCGGAACTCTGTTTGTGCAGCTTTGGGTACATCCACTAAGTAAATGCGGCTCTTATCAACACTGTTGGGTGCGGGTATGGCCGGTAGTTTTATTTCTTTATTGGGTAGTTTACTGAGGAATGACGTTTTAGCTAATGCTTCTTTCTCGGTAATATCACCCACAACAACAAGCTTGGTGTTTTTAGAAGTCATGTAGTTAGCATAATAATCTTCTACATCTTTCAGCGTAAGATTTTTGATGGTGTACTCCGTTCCCGCTGCGCTTAATCCCAAAATGCTGTTGCCATAATTCATTTTATTGAAAACATTGGTAGCAACCGATGCCGGCTGCGCTTTCATTTGCTTGAAATTTTCAATGGATTGCCGTTGAATACGGTTAAAGGCACCTTCGGTAAATTTGGGATTCAGCATTCGCTCTTCGAGTAATGCCAGTGTTTTATCAAGGTTTTTCTTCAGCGACTGAACACTGTACGTAACGCCATCCTGCCCGCTGCTTATGCTTACCGAACTACCGAGTTTCTGTAATTCGGTTTGTATTTGTTCGGCTGTATAATTTTTAGTGTCATCGTTCATCATCGAAGCAAACATTCGCGCCAGGCCAATTTTGGAGGTATCGGCTGCCTGTACCAAATGCCCGCCCGGAATGGTAATAGAAAGCGTTACAATAGGCAACTCAGTAGTTTGTGTACCGATTGCCCTTACGCCATTATCTAACGTTTTCTTCCAAAAATCCGGAACTTTTACAACCGGATTCGGGCCGCTGCCCGGTAATTTGCTGCGATCGAAGTTATCCTTTGGTTTAAGGTACTTCAACCCGGCATAACCATAATCGGGAGCTTTGTAGTTGGCTTTGTTAATCGTATAATTTTCAGGCGCAGCAATGTTGTCTTCTTTGCCTTTGGTGGTAATGCTGAGGATTACCGCTGATTTGCCTTTAATGTATTTATTGTACGCGCGAAGCACATCGTCTTTCGTAACGCTGGTATAACGCGCCAGTTCTTTACCAATCATATTGGGATTGCCCGTAAAGGTTTGGTATGAGGCCAATTGCGATGCTTTACCACTCACACTCTGTAAGCGATTGATGTATTGCGACTCGAAACCGCCTTTAAATTTTTCAATATCCTCATCGGTAACGCCACGCGCTTCAAATGTTTTAATGGCATCGTCAATCAGTTTTTTAGCATCGGCCAACGAACCGCCCGGTGCAGGTGTTATGGTAATGCTAAACTCACCAGCCAATTCGCTACCGAAATTAAACGCTATTACGTTTAACGCCTTTTGGGTTTTGGTAATCTCCTGGTAGAAAACGGAAGTATTTCCCTGCCCCAATACCTGTGCGAGGCAAGCCAGTGCGGCTTCATCTTCATGGTAAGCCTGTACCGTTGGGTATGTCAGGGTAAGCCGTGGAATGCGTGCATAGTTGTCAACCAGCGTTACATAACGATCACCCTCTAATACGGGCGCATCTAACTTCATGTTTTTTACCTCCGGGCCTTTTGGTATCGGGCCGAAATATTTTTCCACCAGCTTCACCACATCGGCAGGCTTAACATCGCCACCAATGGTAAGTGTTGCGTTGTTGGGGCCGTACCAGCGCAGGAAGAAGTTTTTCAGATCGTCCACATTTACGCGGTTCAGGTCTTCGATGTACCCGATGGTTAACCATGAATACGGATGGCCATAAGGATACAATGTTTTCGAGGTAATCTCGCTGGCCAGTCCATAAGGACGGTTATCATAATTTTGCCCGCGTTCGTTCTTAACCGTTTCGCGTTGTATTTCAAATTTGCGCTGGGTAACGGCATCTAACAAAAAGCCCATGCGGTCGGCTTCTAACCAGATCATTTTTTCTAACTGGTTGCTGGGCACTGTTTCAAAATAATTGGTACGGTCGCGGTTGGTTGTACCGTTTAATGTACCGCCCGATTCGGTAACAATTTTAAAATGCTGCTCATCGCCTACGTTATCGCTTCCCTGAAACATCATGTGTTCAAAGAAGTGCGCGAAACCGGATTTACCGATTTCTTCACGTGCCGAACCTACGTGGTAGGTAACATCAACGTGCACCACCGGGTCGCTGTGATCTTCATGCACAATCAGCGTAAGCCCATTGGGCAGTACATATTTTTCGTACGGGATTACCAGTTCAGTACCCTTCTTGCCAACTTTTTCGACAAGTTTGGTTTGGCTGAATAACAATCCGTGCGCTGCCAGGGACAACCCGCAGGCAAGGAAAAGGATTTTCTTCATCATAATTTATAGATTGGTTAATTAGCAGCGTTGAAGAAACGAAAAAATGGCATACCAAACCACCGCTTTTACATAAACGCGCATAAAACGTTACCGATTTAACTTTAATTAACGCAACCAAAGCAATGTGCAGTATTTTATCGCTTTCGGAGGGTATGGGCTAACGGCTAAGTTGTTTGTTTTGATCCGTAATGAATTGAATCAACAAACTCAAACCCATTACAATACCGCACCCGATTATGTTGTACAACAAAAAGGCAATATCAGTAAACTGGTAACAATACAGCACCACGGCTTCGGCCACTAATGCCGACCAGAAAACGGCAGTACCTTTTACACGCTTCAGGTAAAAGGCCGTTAGAAAAACTCCAAGTATCGTTCCGTAAAACAACGAGCCGATGATGTTTACAAACTGAATAAGGTTTTCGGCAAAGCCCGCCAGAACGGCAAATACCATCGCCAGTACCGCCCATAATACGGTAAACCAGCGCGAAGCGCTTACATAATGTTCGGGCTTACCGTGTTGATTGATAGATCGTTTGTAAATATCAACTGTTGTGGTCGATGATAATGCGTTTAACTCGCCCGCCATTGACGACATGGCTGCACAAAAAATAACGGCCATTAATAACCCCACAATTCCGTGCGGCAGGTTGCTTAATACAAAGTTGAGAAATATATAATCACGGTCTTGTGTTTTTGCCTGCGGAACACCTGCCGCGATCGCCTCCTTAACCTGTTCGCGGATATTCTTTTCCTGTTGTTCGATAGCCTGAATATTCTCTTTAATCGCATGGGTTTCTGAGCCGGATTGAATGGCGTTTACCAATTGATCAACAGACGACCTTTTCTGTTCATACAATGTATTGTATTGCTGGTCGAGTTCACGGATTTTACCGGCCTGATCGGTTTGTAATGCCTGCGCCTTTAATACCTGGTTATGAAATACAGGTGCCTGATTGAACAGATAGAAAACAAACACCAATACCCCAATAAACAAAATCATAAACTGCATGGGGATTTTCAGCAAACCATTGAACATCAACCCCAGTCTGCTTTCGGTAACCGATTTACCGCTGAGGTAACGCGCTACCTGCGATTGGTCGGTGCCAAAGTACGACAGGAACAAAAACGTTCCGGCAATTAACCCCGACCAGATATTATACCGGTCGGAAAGATTGAACTCCAGGTTTACCAGATTAAATTTTCCCAGTTCACCGGCAATGTCGAGCGTATCGCCAAACGAAACATGATCGGGCAATAACGTAAATGCATATACACCGGCCATAATCATACCGGCCATAACAATGGCTAACTGCTGGCGTTGTGTTAGACTCACGGCTTTTATTCCGCCAGCCGTTACATAGATGATTACTAATGTACCAATAAGTATCGTAGTAAAAATTACCGGCCAGCCTAACAACGTTGATAAAACAATGGCTGGTGCATACAAGGTTATACCGGCCGAAAGCCCTCGCAAAACGAGGAACAACATAGCGGTGAACGATCGCGTTTTCAGGTCGAAACGGGTTTCGAGGTATTCATACGCTGTAAATACTTTTAGCTTGTAATAGATCGGCACCATGGTAACCGATATGATGATCATGGCAACAGGCAACCCGAAATAAAACTGAAGAAACCGCATACCGTCTTCTACCGCCTGGCCGGGAACCGAAAGAAAAGTAACAGCGCTGGCCTGCGTGGCCATGATGCTTACGCCAATCATCCACCATTTCATGGAGTTGTCGCCTTTCAAATAACTTTCGATGTTCTTACTGCTCCGGGTTTTCCATGTTCCGTACAGTACAATAAAAAGCAGCGTTCCGCCTAATACGAGCCAGTCTAATGCCGTCATGCGTACAATACAGTTATCCGGTAAAACAAAACGATTTGAATGGCTAAAAAAATCAGCAATAACCAATACCAGCCACTCCATTTTTTAAAAACCGGGGGCGTGCTTTCAGGCTCTTCCATACGAATAGGTTGATGATTAAAATTTGAAGACAAGGTAAAACTTCGGATGGTATTTGAGATAAAGTTTACACCACCTGTTTATTTTTTGTGCAGATGGAGAACAGGTTGTTAAATTTTTCCTTTTTGCTGGCCGTTCACACTGTAATACCCTTCCTCATCAAATTCGATTTCGATTTTGCTGAGGGCTATACCCTCTTTCGAAAGGAAGAAAATAGTGAAATGATGATTGGGTATGCCCGCTTTAAGATCATCGGTAAAACCTGAAAATATTTCCTGCCGTGTTCCTACGGCAATTTTTCGTTTGTTGATAAACGGTTTGTCTGTTTGCTGAATTCGTAGCCGTACTTCACCAGCCTGAAGTTTAATGATTTCGAGTGTGGCCGTGAGGTACGGTAAAGGCGAATGATCCAGCCTGCGGTTGCGATCGGCCTCTGTTTCGTTCATGCGCACCAGATTTATGTTGGTTCCATCGCTTCGTTTCTTAAACGATAGCTCAAAAGCGATATGGTACTCCTCCTGGGGTTTGTACGGAACGCTATCCTGCGCCAGCAAAACAACAAAAAGCAACGAGGCGATCATCCCTTAAAGCTAATGTGTTTTAAGATTAAGATCAAGCCTGGCAGTTTTGTTGGTGAATCTACCGCACACAAATCCATCACGCAACACCAATCAAAGGCTAAATGCTATCGTAAACAGGTGTTTCAATCACGATGTTTTTCAGGTTGTTAAAGTTAGTGGTTTAAGTACCTGCCAACTCATCTTCGGGATAAAAGTATAAATCAAAATCTATCTCGAGTCCCAACTCAGCAACTCTTTTAATAAGTGTACTGTCAAAGTGCATTCCGGGATTAAAATCTTCACGTATGTGAGAGACAATGGATAATTCACCTTCATATTTAGACACCAGTGCTTTGAAAACCTCTTTTACAGGTTCAATTACACTCAGCAAAGATTCAACATGTGTTTCTACTGGACTATCGGAAGAAACAGAAGCTTTTAATTCCCAAGTGCTTTGCTTACGATAAACCGGTTGCTTCCTATTAGGAATCAATTCTCCTTTCAGCCATCCATTTGTTGGCTTCAATTGAAGCTTAGAACTGATCTCTTCTAAACTGCAATCAAACTCATGTATTCGTACAAATACTTTGTTCTCGATTGACATATATGTACCCCACTTGGCGCAAGCGTCCGCTTGTGCCTCCTATCTAATAAAATATATTTCAAGCAATCCTTTTTACCTGCATAATCTCTTGGACTACTGTAAAGCTAACCGCTTTTAATGCTCAGAACAAACTTAAAAGTTAAAGATTATGGCAAAAGCGAACGCTTGCGTCAGTATGGGGCGTTGTTCTGTCCTATTTTTTAATTAGAATTCCATCTAACATATTTCTTTTTATCCAAACGTCCTGCAAGTCCGAAGTTTCTAATTTTATTGTCTGCTCATCCCTAAACAATTCAAGTCTCATTTGAAATCGTATTGAATCTGCTTCTACTTTTTGAATTTCAATGTCTTTGATTTTTAAAAATTGTCCAGATTGATAGTTGTATGATTTTAAATATTCCTTGTCGAAGTACCAATAATCTACCCCTGTCCCTTTAACTTCAATCAAATCAATTAGTTGGTTATTCAATAAGATATTTACCGTATCTCGGTGTCGAACCTTTTGAATTAAATACTTCTTGTCCCGTTTTCCTTTAAAGTCAATTTTTGCATTCAGCCCAATATATGATGTGTCAACTGAGTCAATAGGTATGTATTTAACATCCACACCTCCTTGCGAAAACAAGTTTGTATTAAAAAGAAGAAATATTGTTATTAAAATTATTGTCCTCATTTTTGACAACGCACTACAACTGTCACCTCTACCAGAATCTCGTGTATAGCACAATCAAGGCAAGAATAACAATACCCGCACCAATGGTAAAACCAACAGAAGGTTTGAACATCTTATAGTCAATTTCAATTGTACTGGTCGATTTTTTAGAGTCGGTATAGCTGATTACAACCATGACAATAGCCGCAATAAGAAATACAAAACCCATACGGTCGAGGAACGGAATTTCATACAAACCCGATGCCTTGTTCACTACCGCGAAACCAAACGGCTGTAAAAAACTCAGATCGACATACGGAGGAATTATTTTAAAGATCACCGAAAGCGCAAATCCGCCAATAATCGCAAACATAGCTGCCTTCGATGTAGTGCGTTTCCAGAAAAACCCAAGCATGAACATGGCAAAAATACCGGGCGATACAAAGCCAGTATATTCCTGGATAAATTCAAAACCACCTTTTTTATCGATACCCAAAAACGGTGCAATAAGCAACGCCAGTACCATCGACACCACAACGGAAATACGCCCCACCCACACTAAATTTTTCTCGGATGCATTTTTATTGATGGAGTTCTTGTAAATATCTAACGCAAAAATGGTAGAAATACTATTGGCTTTACCGGCCAGCGAAGCCACCACGGCAGCCGTTAACGCGGCAAAGGCCAATCCTTTTAGCCCGCTGGGCAACAGGTTTAACAATACCGGGTAGGCGTTGTCTTTCAGCACTTCGCCATTTTTTAACATCTCGGTTTGAAACATACCGTTCGACCACAACACGTATGCGGCAATACCGGGCAATACAACAATTACCGGCATCAACAGCTTCAGGTAAGCTGCAAACAAAATACCGTTGCGTGCGGTGTTCAGGTCGGCCCCAAGCGCCCGTTGCGTAATGTACTGGTTACAGCCCCAGTAACTGAGGTTAACAATCCACATACCGCCTAACATAATGGTTAAGCCCGGTAAACTGATAAAGTGCTGACTGTCTTGTGTAAACACCATGTCGAAATGATCGGGCGCTTTATCGAGCAACAACGACAAGCCCTGCATGATACCTGACGCATTAAAATGTTGCGCCACCAAATCTAATGCGAGATACGTTGTTGCCAATCCACCCAGAATAAGAAAGAATACCTGGATCACATCGGTATAGCCGATCACCTTCATTCCGCCTAACGTGATGATGATCGCAAACACCGCCAGGAATATCATACAAAATACAAAGTTGAAACCCGAGATAGTGCTGACCGCCAAAGCTCCCAAAAAAAGAATTGACGTTAAGTTCACGATAATGTATAACGACAGCCAGAAAACGGCCATGATGTTGGCCACCTGCGGATTATACCGTTGCCGAAGAAATTGCGGCATGGTGTATATTTTATTTTTAAGATATACAGGCAAAAAGAAAACCGCTACCACGATAAGCGAAGCGGCTGCCATCCACTCGTACGTGGCAATGGCAAGCCCCATGGCAAACCCATCGCCCGACATGCCGATAAATTGTTCGGCTGATATATTGGAAGCGATCAACGAAGCACCGATTGCCCACCAGGTAAGAGAGCCCTCGGCCAGAAAGAAATCTTTTGAATCGGCTACTGTTTTTTTCTTGCGGTTATATACCCAGTATCCGTAAACAGCAACAATTACAAAATAGATGAGGAATACAATATAATCCCCGAGGTGAAGTCCTTTAGTCATGAACGGTTTATTAGTTTAGGATACGTTATGGTAAATAATTAACCCGTTTACGGGTAAAACCACCCGCAACCGGTTCCAATTATACAACACCAATCGGCAATTTCAATAGGGCTTTGGTAAAAAGTATAGGTGAGATTGTATCAAAAGTTAATATATAAGCAACGTCACATCGAACGCAGTGAGATGTCCCGGTTTTGAGTGCTAATTGACGGGATGTCTCACTACATTCGACATGACGCAATACTTTTGATACAGCCTCACCTCTTACATAAACGAATTGATAACGTTCTCGAAATACTCCTGACGGCCGCTGATCAGTTGCGGCTCGCCATTTTTCAGTGCCAGCTTTTTCAGGTCTTCAATCGAAAGTTTACCCTGTTCAAACTGTTTACCCTTACCCGAATCGAACGAGGCGTACCGTTCCTTACGCAGCTTCGTGTATTCACCGTCTTCGAGAATAGTATTGGCTGTAAGTAAGGCACGGGCAAACATATCCATACCGCCAATGTGCGCATAGAAAATATCTACCAGGTCGGTTGAGTTGCGTCTTGTTTTTGCATCGAAGTTGATACCGCCATTTTTAAAGCCGCCTGCCTGTAAAATCACAAGCATGGACTCAGTTAATTCGTACAAATTGTTTGGAAACTGATCGGTGTCCCAGCCATTTTGATTATCGCCACGGTTCGCATCGATGCTACCCAGCAAACCTGCATTGGCGGCAACCTGCAATTCGTGATCGAAGGTATGCGAAGCCAGCGTAGCATGGTTCACTTCAAGGTTCAGTTTAAAATCGTCCATTAAATCGAACTCACGCAAAAATGAAATTACGGTAGCGGCATCGAAATCGTATTGATGCTTGGTCGGTTCCATAGGCTTCGGCTCGATCAGGAATGTTCCTTTAAAACCATTTCTACGGCCATAATCTTTTGCCATGTGCAGGAATTTCGCGAGGTGTTCCTGTTCACGTTTCATATTGGTATTCAGCAACGACAGGTAGCCTTCACGGCCACCCCAAAACACATAGTTTGTTCCGCCTAACGCAATGGTTGCATCGAGCGCATTCTGTACCTGAAAACCTGCATGGCATACCACGTCAAAATCGGGGTTGGTTGCCGCACCGTTCATATACCGGGGATTTGAAAACAAGTTGGCCGTTCCCCACAACAGTTTTACGCCTGTTTCCTTTTGCTTTTGTTTGGCGTACTCAACCATTTTAGAAAGCCGGGCTTCCGATTCTTTCAATGTTGGTGCTTCTTCTACCAAATCGTAATCGTGAAAACAATACAGCTTTGCCCCGATCTTTTTCATAAATTCAAATGCGGCATCCATCTTATCGTAACCGCGCTGCACGGCATTATCGGCTGTTGACCACGGAAAATTTTTGGTTGGTGAACCAAACGGATCGCCTCCGTTTCCGCAGAAGGTATGCCAGTACGCAATGGCAAAGCGTAAATGATCTTCCATTGTTTTTTTACCCACTTTTTGTTTGGCATTGTACCATTTGAACGCAAGCGGGTTTTTAGAAGTCTTTCCTTCGAACTTTATCGCAGGGATGTCTTTAAAGTATTTCATTATTATTAAGTTATGATGTTACACATTATTTCAGTTGTTGATTCAAGAGGTCTTTCCATCGCTGGTACGGATCCTGATAAGCCCCGATGATCTTCGGATCGGGATCGTACCGTTTTATGCGTGCTAAATTATTAAATGCCTCGTTTACATTTTTAAAATACCGTACCCCTACGCCTGCCCCGCGCGCTGCACCCTGCGAGCCATCGGTATTGTACAACTCTAATGCTGTACCGGTAATGTTGGTGAAGATGTTGCAGAATACATCGCTCAGGAACATATTGGCATGGCCTGCACGGATAACCCCCGATTTAATGCTCATGCCGTTCAGCACCTCGAAGCCATATCCCAGCGAAAACACAATGCCTTCCTGCACGGCTCTGCACAAATGCTCGGACTTATGCCGGTTAAAGTCAACCCCGTGAAAACTGGAGCCGATCTCTTTATTTTGCAGCACACGCTCAGCGCCATTCCCGAAAGGAAGTACGGTCAATCCATCGGAACCAATAGGTGCCTGCGCTGCCAGCCGGTTCATTTCTTCGTACGACACGTTTTTACCGTTATGCGCAATGTACCGCTGAAGCCACCGGTTGGTAATGCCTGTTCCGTTCACGCACAACATTACACCATAACGCGGGGCATCGGCCATGTGGGTTACGTGTACAAACGTGTTTACCCGGAAAAGTTTATCTGCCAGAGGTTTATCCACCACACCATAAATAACCCCGGAAGTTCCGGCCGTAGTGGCAATTTCACCTGGATGTAATACATTAAGTGAAAAAGCATTATTAGGCTGATCACCAGCACGATATGCTATCGGAATACCGGCAGCAAGCCCCAGGGCTTCGGCAGCCGTAGCTGTTAACCTGCCCTGTTCTGAAAACGTAGGGACAACATCAGCCAATAACGATGCATCGATGCCGTACGTGTTTAAGAGTTCGCGCGATATGGCCTGTTGCTTGTAGTCCCAGAAAATACCCTCCGACAGCCCCGGGATGGTTGTGACGATTTCACCGGTCATTTTCATGGCGAGGTAATCGCCCGGCAACATGATTTTATGAATCTTTTGATAGACCTCCGGCTCGTGCTGTTGCACCCATTTCAGTTTTGAGGCGGTAAAGTTGCCCGGTGAGTTTAACAAACTGCCCGTACAATAGGCCGCCCCAAGGGTTTCAAAAGCGTGCTCGCCAATCGGTACGGCACGGCTGTCGCACCATATTATAGCGGGGCGTAAAACCTGTTGGTTTTTATCAACCAGTACCAGGCCGTGCATTTGGTATGAAATACCGATGGCTAAGATTTGCGATGGATCAATACCAGCCTTTGCAATTACCTGTTGAGTTGCTTTTATACAGTTCTCCCACCAGTCGGCAGGGTTTTGTTCGGCCCAGCCCTGCTTCGGAGCCATAATGTCCATTTCCTGAGCCGGAGCCGTAACGGCACTCAGCACGTTACCGGTTTCTGCGTGGATCAGGGAAGCCTTGATCGAAGAACTGCCGAGGTCGTACCCCAAAAGATATGCACTCATAAAAGAAGGCCGGGTTTAGGTAGTAATAATAGAGATTTTGTGGTTAAGAACGATTTGGTGTTTGGCGTCATTGGCAGAATTTTTTTAAATCGGTTGCATAAAAAAATGCATTAAATCTTTACAAAAGAACGTTTTTCAAAAAAAAATTATGCAATCGGTTGCATAATTCATTTTCAACCTTCACCTTTATGCTAACGGTAACATAACATCGGGTTTGTACCCCCTGGTAGCTGTTACACTTAACCACTACAATACAAATGATCGACCATACAAGTTTTACTTAAACTCTACCCTAATCCTATGAAGAGAAAAATTCTACGAAACACGCTCAACCCACGGCAATTATTAGCCGCCTGGCTCTTAGCCCCTATCCTGTTAATCGGGTTATGCTCCTCGCAGGCGATTGCCCAACGGGTAACCGGAAAAGTTACTGACGCTGCGGGGGAATCGTTGCCGGGCGTAAGTATCCTGTTAAAAGGAACATCAATTGGTGTAAGCAGCGATGCCGATGGCCAGTATGCTATTAACCTCCCCGAAGGCGGCAATCCTGTTTTAGTGTATTCTTTTATAGGGTTCATTACTCATGAAGAAACTATCGCGGGCCGCTCGGTAGTAAACGTTACGTTGCAAGCTGACACTAAACAACTTGAAGAGGTTATTGTTGTCGGTTACGGTACGCAACGGAAAACAGATGTTACCGGGGCATTGGTTACCATGGGTAGTAAAGAGATACGCGATGTACCCGTGGCCAATATCCAACAGGCTCTTCAGGGAAGAATGGCCGGTGTTGAAGTTCAACGTATTGGTACAGCACCCGGGGCAACCGCACGCATCAGGATCAGGGGTGAGCGTTCTGTTAATGGCTCAAACGATCCTTTAATTGTATTGGATGGTATTCCTTTTGAAGGAAACCTGAACGACATCAACCCGGACGAAATAGCATCAATAAACGTACTGAAAGATGCATCAGCCACGGCTATTTATGGCTCTCGTGGAGCCAACGGTGTTATGCTGATCACTACCAAAAGGGGTCAGGCTGGTGAAACAACCATGACATACAGCAGTTATGTTGGTGTAACAACAGTAGCCAGGAAATACCCTTTAATGAATGCAGAGCAATACCAGGCCATGCGCGATTACACCGGGGTATGGCCTTACCGACCAGAAGAAGTTGAGGGTATAGCCCTTGGCCGGAATACAGACTGGCAAGACCTGATGTATGAAAACGGCTACATCACCAACCATAACCTGGGCATTACAGGTGGTACCGAAAGAGGCACGTATGCCGTAGGTGCCGGGTACTTTAAAGAAACCACCATTTTGCCGGGCCAGGATTTTGAGCGTTTCTCGCTGAAAGTTTCGACCGACTCAAAAATTGGTGAAAGGTTAAAAATCGGGCTTACCAGTTTAAACACCTTAAACTATGCTAATGGTGCGCAGTTCGTAAACCCGCAGCCCGGTTATCCCGGTAGTTTTGGCGGAGGCATTATGTACAACATATTAGCCACAAGCCCGCTGATGCCAGCGTATAGAGATAATGGGGAAATTTACCCCGAACCATTTGGTAACCTTGACGATGCCTCCAAGGAACTAAGCCCGCTCTATATTAAAGACAACAATAACGACTGGACTGACCGCGTAAGAAGACTGCGCACGTTCAACAGCTTATATGCCGAAGTTAAAATATTAGAAGGTCTTACATACCGTTTTAACCTCGGGCTTGAGTACGGCCAGGCAAACAGCGCCCAGTTTCAGGGAAAAGGAAGTTATTTCCGGAAATTAGTTGACAGCCGGGCGGGGGTACGAAACAGTGAAAATTTTTCGTGGACGGCAGAGAACATACTGACTTATGAAAAGACTTTTGCCGAAGACCACCGCATTACGTTTACAGGTCTTTACAGCGCCCAGCAAAGCCGCAGTTTCGCCACGCAGGCAAACAAAGATGCCATTACTGCAAACTTCATTGAATACTATGATATGTCTTTTGCTGACCCTGCCCTTGCGCCCGTGCTGGGTGGCGGTGAGTCAACCCGTGGCCTCTTGTCGTACATGGGAAGGTTGAACTATGCGTATAAAGACCGTTACCTGTTAACGGCAACCCTTCGCAGAGATGGCTCATCCGTGCTGGCCAATAAATGGCACAACTACCCTGCTTTTGCAGTGGGTTGGAATGTTTCAAACGAATCGTTCATGCAGGATTTCAGCAATGTATTAAGTAACCTGAAATTGCGTATCGGTTACGGACAAACATCAAACCAGTCAGTAGATGCTTATACTACACTGGGTGGTGTTGTCAATACCGTTGGCATAGCCGGTGGTACCGTACCACTCCGGTATAACTATGGTGCAGCTATGGTACAGGGCTTTTTAGCTGCCCGTATCCCCGACAAAACATTGGGCTGGGAATACACGGCAACAACCAACATTGGTATTGATTTTGGTTTACTGAACGACCGCATTACCGGTAGCATCGATTATTATAATGCACAAACCACCGATTTGCTTTTCAGTTTACGATTACCAATTACTGCTGGTTATGAACAAAACTACCTGACCAATATTGGTGGAATGGAAAACAAGGGGCTTGAAGTTGTGCTGAGCGGTGAAGTGTTAAGATTAGACAACGGTTTAACCTGGGGCGTTGATGTAAACTGGTACTACAACCGTAACAAGTTGTTAAAATACCTGCCGGGGGTAGATCAGGATATTGCCAACGGTTTGTTTGTGGGTCAACCTATCTCGGCCATTTATGATTATGAAAAAATAGGCATCTGGCAAACCGGTGAAGACGCAGCCGCTTTTGGCCAGCAGGCCGGGCAGATCAAGTTCAGGGACGTAAACCCTGATGGCGTAATTAATGCTGACGACAGAAAGATAATTGGTAACCAGCAGGCCGACTGGCAGGGCGGTATTACCAACCGTTTCGCATGGAAAGGGTTTGATTTATCGTTTGTGATTTATGCCCGTCAGGGTGGCACATTGCTAAGCTACCTGCACGCACCAAACGGTGCCTACCTAACCAATCTTACCGGGCAGCGAAGCGGTTTAAATGTTGATTACTGGACACCTGAAAATCCGACAAACGAATTCCCTGCACCGGGTGCTGCACTTCCGGGAGGCGCATCAACCGGATGGACAACATTAGCCTATTACGATGCCTCGTTTGCACGGGTACGAAGCATTAACCTCGGTTATAATTTACCTAAATCAGTAACAGAAAGGGCAAAGATTCATAACGCCCGTGTTTACTTTACCGCGCAGAATCCATTCCTGTTGTACAGCCCGTATGTATCGAAACATAATGGTGTCGATCCCGAACCAACCGGCCAGGGTAACACCGGCATTGTAGGTGGTCTTCCTAACCAACGATCCTCAGGGCCTAATCAGGCTCTTGTAATCTCGGCATCAACGCCACCTACCCGATCGTTCATTTTAGGTTTGAACCTGACGTTTTAACTGATAACCCTTATGATTGTTATGAAAAGACATAGATTATTTATACTGATGACCGTTGCCCTGCTTACTGCTTCGTACGGGTGTAACGATATTCTTGACGAAAACCCCAAGACGGCTTTTACGGCCGACTATTACAAAACCGCACAGGGTTTTCAGGACGGGCTTAACGCATCTTATTCGTACCTGCGTTTCCAATACGGATCGAACCCCGCACTTGGTCTGAACATTACCGGTACAGACGAGTTCACGTTTGGCCCAGAACCTAACTACAATAGTTCGGGCGATAACCAGCCACATAAGTTGATGGGCACATACGATGTTACCCCACAGGCCGGTTACTTACAAGTTACCTTTAACCGTACATTCCCGGTTATCAATACGCTAAATGGTTTGGTGGATCTTGCCGATCAGGTGCCTACATTTACCGATCAGCAATACAGAGAATCGGTTGCACAGGCTCGCTACCTGCGGGCGCATTACTATTACCTGCTGGTTGGCCATTTTGGTGCCGTACCGTTAGACCTTGGCAGTGGCGAGTTGAAGTTTAATACAAAGCCCTATACGGGTTTTAACCGTGGTACCAACGAAGCCGAACGTACCGAACTGTTGGCTAAGAACTACCAGACCATGATCGATGATCTGACGTACGCTTCCGAAAATCTTCCCGACCAGCGGGTTTCAACCGAGTTCAGATTATTTAAGGCAGTGGCGTTTCACCTGCTGGCAAAAGTTTACTTAGCAAGGCACTATTCTGCCCTGTCGCAACCTGGCGATGCGCAAAAAGCTTATGATGCCGCCAATGAAGTAGTTAGCAATCCCGGTAAATACGGGGTGGCGCTTCAGCAGGATTTTGCCGAGGTGTTCAGACAAGGCAACGACTATAACAGCGAAATACTGTTTGCCGCAGAACGTATTCCGTTAGAGTATGTTAACAACGGCTATCTGAATGCTAATGCCGATGGTATCGGTGACGGTGAAAACATGGCCGCGAACTGCTTTACCAGTAACTACGAACAACCCCTGTTGCAAGGCAATCCTGGAAACCCTCTTCCTCCCCTCGCTTCACTACCTACAGGATTTGTTGTTGGGGATATTATTGACGGAAGACCATCCGCTTCCCAACGGCCGCTTAGAAAATTAGCCCCTACCCGCTGGCTTACCGAAACAGCTTTTGCCGATAAAGTAAACGACAGCCGGTATCATGGCTCGTTCCGTACGTTATGGACTGCCGCCACGCAAAACACATCGGGAAGTACAGCCTATAATAATTTTATGGCATCCCTCGTACAACACGGGCGCGCATTGGGCGACACAGCATTTTACTTAGCCGATAGCCCCGCGCAGGCCGAAGCTATGGGTGTGATCTTATCTGACCCTGCCTCGTTTGGCAGTAAGTATTACAGGGTATATTCTTCGCATAACTGGTACAGCAACCAGCTTTATGCCGGCCCGCCTGCTCCATCAAACGTGGTGTTGGTTTACCCGTCACTTAAAAAGTTTAATGATGCACAACGTGCAAACCCTAACGGATCATCCGGCAGACCGATGCCTATTTTCCGACTGGCCGAAACATACCTGTTAGCTGCTGAAGCCGCCTTTCTGACAAGCAATGCCAACAGAGCTGCCGAACTGATCAACGTAATCCGTACACGTGCCGCATACAGACCGGGACTGGCTCCTGGTGTATTGACTGCACGGGTAACCGCTATGCAAATTACTTCGGGCGATGTTACGTTCGATTTTATTATGGACGAACGCGCCCGCGAGTTAGCCGGTGAAGGCGGCCGCTGGACAGACCTCGCTTTGCGCGGAGGTTCAGACCCGAACAAGTTCATCAGTCGTGTTAACTTAAATGAAGATGCCAACGGTAAGGTGCAGGCCAAACACAGGCTTCGCCCCATCCCACAGTCGCAGTTAGATGCGATAAGCGATCCCGACAAACAGAAGTATCAAAACCCGGAGTATTAATAACGTAACTGTATCACAATGAAAGCAAGAAGAATATTAACTATACTGTTCGTATCGGTGGTTGCGTTACTAACCACCCGATGCAACGATGATGAAGGTGTTACCTACTCCCTGAAAGATGTAAGCTCAAGGATTACCGGGTTCAATAACCCAAAAACAGGGCCTGGTGCAGAGCTTACCTTGAACGGTTCGCAATTGCAAAACGTGCAACGCATATTTATCGGTAATAACGTTATACAGGCACGGAATTTTGTAAGCCATACCGAATCGGCCATCACGTTGAATGTGCCCACAACGGTTGGTGTTCATACCGATGGTACGCTAACCGATGTAATCGTTGTGTTTAACGGGGCAGAGCGTGCCTTTACAAAAATCGAAGTAATACCGTTCCAGGCCATCAGCAGTTTCTCTCCTTATGCGGCAGCAGCCGGTGAAACTATAACCCTGTTGGGTGTAAACTTCGATATGGTAACAAGCGTTAAGGTAGGCGATGTAAACGCCACCGTTGTATCGCAAACTCCTACCGTGCTCAAGTTTACCATGCCTGCCGGTGCATCCACCGATAGAATTATATTGGTTAGTGAGGCAGGTAATTCAAAAAGCGCAGCAGACCTTACTGCCTGTTCTGGATCAACCTCGGCCGATTGTGCTTCACCGCTAAACCTGAATGCCGGACTTGAAGACGGAAGTGGTGATGACTTTACTAACTGGGGCAAATGGAACGGAGGCGGTTCTATGTTTGGTACTACCGTTCCCGGTGAGTATTACCGGGGATCAAGAGCGCTTAAAGTAGTTCGTAACGGAACATTGGGTAGCGGCCAGTGGAAGCTTCAATTCGTTTCCGATCCAGTTACGACCGAGGTTGGTGTATCTTATACAGTATATGTATGGGCAAGGGCAACCGCTGCCGGTGGTGCATTCCGTGTGTCGCTTAACCCCGACTCAGGGTACTACGGTGCCGATGCTGCCGTAACAACAAGCTGGCAACAGTTTGTATTTACAGTACCGGGCGAGCGCATACAAAACACAGCAACCCGTTTTGTGCTTGACCTTAACGGGAACGATACCGCAGCTACCACGTTTTTTATTGATGATATAAAAGTGATCAAGAATTAGTTGTTTTTTAGGTTAAGTAGTAACAATCGCGCTTTTATGGCGCGATTGTTTTTTAACGTGGTTAGAAACACGGTTAAATTACTCAGCCTTTAATGCTATTGCTGATCTGCCCGATTAACATAAATGAATATTGTTGTTAAAATATAAATCTTAACTTATCGATTAAAATTATAACTACTATTAATGAAAACATTGAATCACGTGTTCCAAAAATATTTTTTATATACAGGACTGTTGCTGGCAGGCTTAATGGCTTGTAGCAAATCAGAAGAGCCTGCTCCGCCTGGCATTCCGCTTAAGTTACTTGCCGTTGACCCTACCTCTACATATCAAACCATAGCCGGGTTTGGCGGGGCTAATCAAATGTGGGGAACACAGTTTCCCAATGCAGCAGACATGAAGAGCGCTTTCGGAACAGATGAATCCGATCTTAGGCTGAGCATTTTCAGAGTGCGCGTTCCTTCCAATCCTGACGAATGGCCACTGATTGTAGATGTAACAAAGGAAGCCAAAAAGTACGGTGCAAAAATCCAGGCCTCCCCGTGGTCGCCACCTCCCGCGCTAAAAAGCAATGGAAGTGATATTGGCGGGCATCTACTCGAAGAAAATTATGAAGCATTTGTTGATCACCTGAACGAGTTCATTACATACATGGCATCAAATGATGCAGGCATTGATGTCATCTCTATTCAAAACGAACCCGACATACAAGTAAGCTACGAATCGTGCGACTGGAGCGTTTCTCAAATGAGAAATTTCCTAAAAAACTACGGGCACCTCATTACTGGTGCAAAAGTGGCAGCCCCCGAATCATTCAATTTCAATCAGGGCTTTGTTAATACCATTCTGAACGATGAAGAAGCCGTAGCCAACCTCGATATTGTAGCCGGCCATATTTATGGAAGCGGGTTGGCGCCTTTTCCCATTGCCGAGCAAAAAAGCAAAGAAATCTGGATGACAGAATACCTGATGAACCTGAACACGGGTAATGCCGGTGCACCCGCGTGGACTTCTTATAGCAATGAAGCCATCTGGGATGAAACATTACAAATGCTTACTACTGTTCACCAGTCTATGATGCATAATTGGAATGCCTATATCTGGTGGTACTTCAAACGCTACTATTCTTTTATTGGTGATGGTACAAACGGAACAACTTCGGGGGAAATACTGAAAAGAGGCTACGCATTTTCTCATTTTTCAAAATTTGTTCGCCCCGACTACGTTCGTATAAAAACTGAGTTCCAGCAATCAAATGCGCTTATCACAGCATATAAAGGCGAAAGCAAAACAGTTATTGTCTTAATAAACCCCGGCACAACTTCTGTTACCAATGTCAGCCTTAAGATTGCCGGAGAAACTCCATCATCCGCAACAATGTATGTAACCACTTTTTCAGAGAACAGAAGTAAAACGACTCTTCAGTCGCAGGATGGAAACCTTACCCTGACGCTTGCTCCAAAAAGTGTAACCACTGTAGTAGTGGATAATTAAGAGATAAATAAAGAATAAAGATGAAAGAAGTGGTCACCAGGCGCATTGAAAGTTTACTTACGCTGATTCTTCTTTGCTGTACTGTTCCGGTGATAGCCCAGCTTCCCGGCTTTGTAAATACGCAACAAAATTCGCCTGATGATTTTACGCTTACAACCGCTGAAACCGCAACTTCTCTATGGGTAGGTCAAAATGATTTCCCCGGAGTAATACGTGCTACCAAAGATCTGCAATCGGATATTGAGCGGGTTACTGATACAAAACCTGATTTGCATATTGACTTCTTTCCTTCCGGGAAAGAAATTGTTGTAATCGGTACTATCGGGAAGAGCGAACTGATTGACCGGCTCATCCGCGATAAAAAAATAGACGTGAATGACATAAAAGGAAAATGGGAAACTTTCCTTATCCAGACTGTTGATAATCCTTTCCCCAACGTTGACCGTGCGCTTGTGATTGCCGGGAGCGACAAGCGTGGAACGATATTCGGCATTTACGATATATCCAAACAAATAGGTGTCTCTCCCTGGTACTGGTGGGCCGATGTTCCTCCGAAGAAAAGTAAAACTCTTTATATAAAACCCGGCCGGTACGTGCAGGGCGAACCCCCGGTTAAGTATCGCGGTATCTTTATCAATGATGAAGCGCCTGCGCTAACAGGCTGGGCTTTTGAAAAGTTCGGTGGGTTCAATCACAAATTTTATGCACATGTCTATGAGCTTATCCTGCGCATGAAAGGAAATTTTTTGTGGCCTGCCATGTGGGGGCGCTCCCTGTATGATGACGATTCGCTCAGCGCACCCTTAGCGGATGAATATGGCGTAGTCATCAGCACTTCACATCATGAGCCGATGATGCGCGCACACGTGGAGTGGCAACGGTATGAGAAAAGTGAATGGAACTACGAGAAGAATGAAAAGACGTTACAAGAATTCTGGCGAAAAGGAATTGAACGCATGGGCAGCAACGAAAGCGTTGTCACCTTAGGTATGCGTGGCGATGGCGATGAACCAATGTCGGAAGATAGCAACATTGCATTGTTACAACGTATCGTTTCAGACCAACGCCAAATTTTAGGCGAAGTTACAGGTAAAGGCATTACGACTATTCCCCAGGTATGGGCGCTCTATAAAGAAGTGCAGGACTATTATGACAAAGGTATGCGCGTGCCCGATGATGTTACACTTTTATTGTGCGATGATAACTGGGGCAATATCCGCAGGCTTCCCGGCCTGAAAGATAAGCCGCGTGCAGGCGGTTACGGAATCTATTACCATTTCGATTACGTGGGCGGCCCTCGTAATTACAAATGGCTTAACACCAGCCCGATTCAGCGAACATGGGAACAGATGCACCTTGCCTACCGCTATGGCGCTACGCAAATATGGGTTGTGAACGTGGGCGACATTAAACCAATGGAATTTCCTATTGAATTTTTTCTTGACTATGCCTGGAATCCCGAACAATGGCCGCACGACAAACTTGATGAATATACCCGGCAGTGGGCAGAGCAGCAATTCGGAAAAAAATATGCAGAAGAAATAGCAGATATAGTAGATAAATACACCAAGTATAACGGGCGAAGAAAACCGGAACTGTTAGCGCCTGATGTTTACAGCCTGCACCATTACCGCGAAGCGGAAAGAATTGTATCCGAATACAATGCTTTGGCCGAACGGGCTGAAAAAATTTACAACGAAATCCCTGAAGAATATAAAGACGCCTACTATCAATTGGTTCTGCATCCTGTAAAAGCCTGCGCCAACCTGAACGAGCTTTGGGTTACGGTTGGGAAGAACAGGTTATATGCCGCACAAGGCCGTGCATCCACCAACGATTTGGCCGAACACGGAAGAAAATTGTTTGATAAAGATTCCGCCCTCTCCCATTACTACAACAAAATAATGGCCGGTGGCAAATGGAATCATATTATGGACCAGACGCATATCAGCTACACCTACTGGCAGCAGCCACCCAAAGACGTGATGCCGGAAGTGAAGGAAATTGAAATACCTGTCAAAGCCGAATGGGGTATTGCAGTTGAAAACTCGGATGAATGGCACACGCCTTCCGACAAAAAAGAATTAAGCCTTCCTGTGTTTGATTCATACAACCAGCAAACGTATTTCATAGAATTATTTAACCGGGGAAATTCTTCGTTCACTTATACCGCAAAGTCCGGTAAGCCTTTTATTAAAATTGAGCCTGCGCATGGCACAGTATATAAAGAGCAACGCATTTATATAAGTGTGGATTGGAATAAGGCAGCAGCGGGAATAAACCGTGTACCTGTCCATATCACGGATGAATCCGGAAATACGGTTACCGTATTAGTCACTATAAACAATCCGAAACCAGACAAGAAGAATAAGCCAACCGGATTTGTTGAAGGCAACGGGTACATTTCGATTAACGCTGAAAATTTTACCCGTGCTATTGATACAGAGCCTGCCAAATGGCAAATCCTTCCGGGGCATGGCCGCACTTCCTCGGCAGTTACCACGTTCCCGGTTACAGCCGAAAGTCAAAGTCCGCCCAACAGTCCGCGATTAGAATACAATTTCCATTTATTGAATGATAAAGAAGTAAATGTTCATGCGTACTTCTCTCCTACGCTGAACTTCACCGGAAGCGATGGCTTGCGCTATGCCGTTTCTATTGATGATGGGCCGCCTCAAATAGTTAATATACATGAGGAAAACATAGGCCAGCCTGTCGGCAGTGGCCAGGTATGGGAAAAATGGGTGTCCGATAATATCATTATAAAAGTTTCTAATCACGGCAAGCTGAAAGCCGGTAATCATACGCTGAAAATCTGGATGGTGGATTCCGGGGTTGTGCTTCAAAAGCTGGTGCTTGATACAGGCGGGCTGAAGCCAAGCTACTTAGGGCCGACTGAAACACATAAAATTGAAAACTAAAAAATAAAAATTATGACAAAGTATTTCTCGTTCCTTTCAGGGCTGCTCTTGACGGCACTGCTTTTACCCGGTTGCTCTTCAAGTGAAAAATCAGAAGCAGCCCTGCCTTCATTAAGCGAAACATTCAAAGACGATTTTCTGATTGGCACCGCCATATCAGCTACGCAGGTTGAAGAAAAAGATTCGTTAGCCATTGCCTTAATACCGAAGCAGTTCAATGCCATAACACCGGAAAACGTAATGAAGTCGGAAATCATTCATCCTCAATGGGGAACGTTTAGTTTCGACACAGCCGACCGGGTGATTGACTATGCAAAGCGATACAATATGAAAGTTACCGGCCACACATTAGTATGGCACAGCCAGTTGTCGGCTTTTGCGCAAAAGATTCAGGATGCAGATTCTTTCAAAACATTTTTTACCGACCATATCAAAACAGTGGCAGGCCGCTATGACGGAAAAGTACATTCGTGGGATGTGGCGAACGAAGCCTTGAACGAAGATGGCACCATGCGTGAATCTATTTTTTACAAGCTGTTAGGTGAAGATTATGTTACCGAGTCATTTCGTCTAACGCAGGAAGCTGCGCCTAACACGGAATTATATTACAATGATTATAACATCGAGCAACCGGCAAAACGCGCAGGCTGTATTGCCCTGATAAAGAAAATACAGGAAGCGGGTGTGCGCATTGACGGTGTGGGCATACAGGGGCACTGGCATATAGGCAGAATTCCGCTGAAAGAAATTGAAGAAAGCATATTGGAGTATTCGGCATTGGGATTGAAAGTGATGATTACCGAATTAGAAGTGGAGGTGCTTCCACGAAATTTTCAGGGAGCAGACGTAAACCAGCGCATGACCATGAAAGACGACCCGGCATTCAATCCTTACGTGGATGGCTTGCCCGACAGTGTGCAACAACAATTAGCAGATGATTACGCAGCTCTGTTTGAATTGCTTTTAAAACATAAAGACAAAGTAGCCCGCGTTACATTCTGGGGTGTGAGTGATGGGCAAAGCTGGCTGAACGGATGGCCTGTTCCCGGCAGAACCAATCACCCGTTGTTGTTCGACAGAGAGTTTAACCCCAAGCCGGCATTTTATAAAGTGATTGAAACGAAGAAGAATTAGAACCATTAAGCATTAAGAAAATTAAGTCTTAATACTCTTATGGTTAATAATAAAGAACATAACACAAATGCCACTTAAACCTTCTAACCACAGAGGCGCAAAGAACGCAGAGAAAAACTTTGCGCTCTTTGCGTCTTTGCGGTTAAACAAAGTACAACATTTATTATGAATACAACTTTCCAAAAACTATCCACACTCGAAAAGGTAGGTTACAGTTTAGGCGACCTTGCTGCTAACTTAGTGTTTCAAACCCTCATCACCTACCTTGCCTACTTCTATACAGACATTTACGGTCTTGCTACCAACGATGCCTCCAAAATTATATTTGCCGTAGGGCTTGTGGCAGCCTTCGGGTTCAACCCGCTCATCGGTGCACTGGCAGACAGAACCCAATCCAAGTGGGGCAAGTTTCGTCCGTGGGTGTTGTGGACAGCCGTTCCGCTTGGCGTGATTGCTTTAGTGGCTTTCAGCACACCCGATTTTTCTTACAAAGGAAAAGTGATTTATGCTGTTATCACTTATACATTGCTGTTGCTGCTGTATGCCGCAAACAACCTGCCTTACGCTGCATTAAGCGGTGTGCTCACCGGTGATATGAAAGAACGGAACAGCCTTTCCTCGTATCGATTTGTTGCCGTAATGTTCGCGCAATTTTTTGTGCAGGTGTTTATGTATTCCATCATCATCAATGCCGGGGGTGGCGACAAAGCAGTAGGCATGGAAAAAGTAATGACATGGTTAGCCGTTATCGGCACGGTGATGCTGTTGATTACATTCTTCACGACAAGAGAACGGATTGTTCCCAAGCCCGAACAAAAATCAAGTTTGAAAGAAGACCTGGGCGATCTAACAAAAAATAAGCCGTGGATTATCATGCTCGTACTTACAACCTTAGTGTTCATTACGCTGGCGATGAAAGGCGGGGCTTATGTTTACTATTTTGAAAATTATGTGGACAGAGAAAGCCTGGCAAATTTTGTCAGCCCGATACTTAACGGCTTTTCTAATGTTGGTATTAATTTCTTTGGTGAAGACCCTGTGTCTGCCGGGTTTGGGTTGTTTAATGCAGGCGGCATCATTTTTATGATTATCGGCATCGGCTTGTCAAAACCCCTTGCGGATAAATACGGTAAAAGGAATGTGTTTGGTGTTTGGTTGTTCATCTCCACGTTGTTCATCCTGATTTTTTATTTCTTCTCGCCTGAGTCTGTTTCGCTGATGTATGTTTCGCAAATACTGCACGGATTCTCATACGGGGTTACCATTCCGTTGCTTTGGGCAATGATTGCCGATGTAGCCGATTACAGCGAATGGAAAAGCAATCGCAGGGCAACAGCCATTATTTTTTCCGCCATGATGGTAGGATTAAAAGTCGGCTTAACCGTTGGCAGCTCATTGCTGACAGGAATATTAGACGTGTTTCACTACGTTCCCAACAGCGATGCCGTGCAACCGGACTCTGCCATACAGGGCACAAAATTATTAGTAAGTGTTTTTCCCTCAATACCCTTTATTCTGGGAGCAGCGTTACTGTTCTTCTATGAAATCAATAAGGATATGGAGGTGAAGATTGAAGCAGAGTTGAAAGCAAGAAGAAACAACTAAATATATGTTATCAGTTACCGGTGACAGGCAACTGGTAACCAAAAATGTATCGCTAAACAGCAAACTAATTATATATCATGTCAGATGTTAATGAATTAAGCAAAAGAGCCATCTCCCAGCCGTTGGTAAAGCATATTTACACAGCCGACCCTTCGGCACACGTTTTTAACGGCCGCATTTATATTTATCCTTCGCACGATGTGGAAGCCGGCATACCCGAAGATGATTTAGGCAGTCATTTCGATATGCGCGATTACCATGTGTTTTCGATGGATGCTGTTGGCAGTGAAGTAATTGACCATGGCGTTGCGTTGGATGTAAAAGATATTCCCTGGGCCAGCCGTCAGCTATGGGCGCCCGATGCCGCGTTTGCCAACAACACATACTACTTGTTTTTTCCTGCAAAGGATAAAGAAGGCATCTTCAGGATTGGTGTGGCGACAAGCGCAACACCCGAAGGGCCATTTATTGCCGAACCTGATTATATCAGAGGAACATTCAGCATAGACCCTGCCGTGTTTAAAGACGAGGACGGCTCTTATTATATATACTTTGGCGGCATCTGGGGCGGACAACTGCAACGCTGGCGAACCCGGAAGTTTAAAGCGGAAGGCGAAGGGCCGTTTGCTCACCTGCCCGAAACTGACGAACCTGCCCTATGCGCAAAGGTGGCTAAGCTAAACAACGACCTGCTGGAACTTGCCGAAGAACCCAAAGACGTAATCATCATAGACGAAAATGGTAAGCCATTACTGCAGGGCGATAACGAACGAAGGTTTTTTGAAGCCTCGTGGATGCACAAGTACAACGGCAAATACTATTTCTCCTACTCCACGGGTGACACGCATTATATTTGTTATGCGGTTGGCGATTCCCCTTACGGGCCATTCACCTACAAAGGCATATTGCTTCATCCCGTTGAAGGCTGGACGAATCATCATTCGATTGTGGAGTTCAACAACAAATGGTATTTATTTTATCACGATGTGCAGCTTTCAGGCAAAACACATTTGCGTAACATTAAGGTTACGGAATTGACACACAATTCTGATGGAACCATTCAGGCAGTATTCCCTTATCAACAATAAAGCAATATGGCAAATCGCATTGTTTGTTTATTGATTATATTACTTAATGCATCAGCACTTACAGCCCAAATCAAACTACCCCGGCTGATAAGCGATGGCGCGATTTTGCAACGAAACTCAGAACTTAAACTGTGGGGTTGGGCTTCTCCCGGTGAAACCGTTGAACTGACCTTCAAAAAAAAGAAACTGAAAACAAAAGCCGATGCTTCGGGTAACTGGATAATCAAGCTTCCCGCACAACCTGCCGGTGGTCCTTTTGAAATGACCTTCAAAGGCAGAAATGAAATCACTGTAAAAAACATTCTCTTTGGCGATGTGTGGTTTTGCAGCGGGCAAAGCAATATGGTGCACCAGATGAATATTCACGATGTAACCTACGCGAAAGATATTGCCGAGGCCAACTATCCCGAAATACGCCAGTTTCTTGTTGCCACACGCAACAACCTGCAAGTCCCCGAAACTGACTTACCTTCCGGCTCATGGGAAGCCGCCATCGGGGATAATGTACGACCGTTTTCTGCCGTAGCTTATTTCTTTGCGCTGAAAATACATGAGAAGTACCGTGTGCCTGTCGGGATAATCAATGCGAGTGTAGGCGGCACACCCATCGAAGCATGGACAAGCGAAGAAGGGCTGAAAGATTTTAACGCATTGCTCAATACTATTCAGCAAAACAAAGACACAGCGTATGTGAACACAGTTAACAGAACCGCAGCAGCGGCCGTAAACAGACCAAAAGGAGAAACAGATTTGGGTCTGACTGCTGACCCGAAATGGTACGACATCACGTATCAACCCAAAGGCTGGCGCAGCATCAATATACCCGGGTATTGGGAAGACCAGGGCCTGAAAGACCTGAACGGTGTAGTGTGGTATAGAAAAGAAATAGAAGTGCCTGCCTCCATGACCGGCAAACCGGCAAAAGTTTTTCTGGGAAGAATTGTGGATGCCGATGTTTTATACATCAACGGCAAACAGGTTGGCAACACCACCTACCAATACCCGCAAAGGCGTTACCCTGTTCCCGCAGATGTATTGAAGCCGGGCAAAAATATTTTTGTGGTAAGAGTTACCAACCATGCGGGCAAAGGAGGGTTTGTGCCCGATAAGCCTTACTGTTTGTTTGCCGAAAAGGATACAATTGACCTGAAAGGCCATTGGCAATACAAAGTGGGCGATGTTTTTGCCCCTCGCCCACCGGGGCCTGCTGCCATTGCCGCACAAAGCCAACCCACAGCGTTATACAACGCTATGGTAGCTCCGCTGATTAATTATACCATCAAAGGAATCCTTTGGTATCAGGGAGAAAGCAATGCCGGAAGGCCGGAAGAATACGCCAAACTGCTTCCCGCACTGGTAGCCGACTGGCGACAGAAATGGAAGCAGCCAAATGTACCTTTCATCTATGCACAGCTTCCCGGTTTTATGGATTACACGTACCTGCCTTCCGAAAGCAACTGGGCTAAGTTGAGGGAGTCGCAACGAAAAGCCTTAGCCGTTCCCAACACAGCCATGACCGTAAACATTGACTTGGGCGAATGGAACGACATCCATCCCGACAATAAAAAAGATGTGGGCGAACGAATGGCCTTGGCCGCGTTAAAAATTGCTTACCGCGAAAACATTGTTTATTCCGGGCCACTCTATCGTGAAGCAAGCATCGAAGGGAATAAAATTATCCTGTCGTTTAACCATACCGGGGGCGGTTTGATAACCAATGATGGCGAACCGCTCCGTGAGTTTGCTATTGCCGGGGCCGATAAAAAATTTGAATGGGCGAAAACAAAAATCGAAGGAGATAAAGTGATTGTTTGGAGTGACAACATTCCAAACCCTCACTATGTACGATACGCATGGGCTGACAACCCCTATGCAAACTTATACAACAAGGAAGGGCTGCCTGCTTCTCCGTTTACCACAGAAAATCAATAACTGTTATGACTAAAAAACTCAGAGAAGATAACACAAAGTCAATGAACAAATAAAAAATGAAACAGTTTTTTAAAGAACTATTTGAATACGGACATCATTTCAACCAGAAATTGGGGGACGTTTTTGATGAAAGTCCAGACAAGACTTCTGAAAAAGCAGTAAAGCTATTTAATCACATTTTAAATGCCCATCAAATTTGGAACAACAGAATTGAGTCAAAACAATCAGCTTTTAGTGTTTGGGAAATTCATAATGTTCAGGGCTTGAAAAAGATTGACAGAGTAAACTATGAACAGACTTTGCAAATACTTAACAAGTTAGACCTGAACGAAACGATTAACTACGCAAACAGCAAAGGACAAACTTTTAGCAACAGTATTCGCGATATATTTTTTCATATTATCAATCATTCTACTTATCACAGAGGGCAAATCGCAACCGACTTTAAGCAAAACGAACTTGAACCTTTAGTTACAGATTATATTTTCTATAAAAGATAAAATGACAACCTTAAAGAGAATACATTTTTACTTCGGACTTGGGATTATCATTCATTTTGTTATAACAGGGTTTTTAATGCGACAGAACTATTTTTCGATAGAGCCGCAAGACACCTTAGTAAGAATGATGCTTAGGGCAAATCATATTTATATTTTATTCAGCGGGCTTGTTCATTTACTGATCAGCTACTCCCTGCGAGAGAGCAATACAAGCAAACTTTATTTTGTGTCGAGCGGTATTTTGATATTAGCGACAGTGGGAATTAACGTGAGTTTTTATATTGACCCGATAAACCATTTAAATCTTGCAACACATTTCATAGAACGAAAAATAACAGGTTATTCTATTCAGGCATTTTTACTTGGCACAGGACTTCATTTGATCTTACTACAATTTATTACCAGGAAAATCAATGAAAGAAAAGCAGTTCAACCATAAAATACTTTGACCTATGACTAAAAAACTCAGAAGTTACGATTGGTTTGGTAAATCCGATAAAATGGGATTTGTGCATCGCTCATGGTTGCGCAACCAGGGCTACCCGGATGATTACTTTCAGGGCAAACCGGTAATCGGGATTTGCAACACATGGTCTGAACTCACGCCCTGCAACGGACACCTGCGCGATTTTGCGGAAATTGTAAAGCGTGGTGTGCGTGAGGCCGGGGGCTTTCCGTTGGAATTTCCCGTTACTTCTCTTGGCGAAACGATCATGCGCCCTACTACCATGCTGTTCAGAAATCTGGCGAGCATGGATGTGGAAGAATCCATCCGCGCCAACCCGATTGACGGAGTGGTGTTGCTTACCGGCTGCGATAAAACCACACCATCCACCGTGATGGGTGCGTGCAGCGTTGATTTGCCTACGCTTGTTGTTCCGGGCGGCCCGATGCTGAACGGACGCTTTCGCGGGGAGTGCCTCGGTTCAGGCTCGTTCAACTGGATGATAAAAGAAAAACGGTCGGTAGAAAATTATACTGATGAAGATATCCGCGAAGCGGAAATTGGCTCTGCCCGCAGCCAGGGACATTGCATGTCGATGGGTACGGCTTCAACGATGGCCTGCATGGTAGAGGCGTTGGGATTAACATTACCGGGCGCTGCCGCAATTCCGGCAGTAGATGCCCGCAAAAAAGTAATGGCGCATCTTTCCGGCAGACGGATTGTGGAAATGGTAAACGAAGATTTGAAGTTATCAAAAATTCTCACGCGAAAGGCGTTTGAAAATGCCACGGTCATTAATGCGGGTGTGGGCGGCTCTACCAATTTTTTGATTCACATGCTTGCCATTGCAGGACGTATCGGTGTGGAACTGAATCTTGAAGATTTCGATACGATAGGAAGTAAAATTCCGTTGCTGGCGAACCTGAAACCTTCCGGCAAATACCTAATGGAAGATTTTTATTATGCAGGCGGACTGCCAGTGGTTATTCACGAACTAAAAAAATATCTGCATACCGATGCCATTACCGTAAACGGAAAAACCATCGGTGATAATAATGTCAATCCGCCCTGTTACAACCGCGAAGTGATTGCCTCTGCGGATAAACCGCTTCAACATGAAGCCGGCATTGCGGTGCTGAAAGGAAATCTTTGTGAGAAAGGCGCGATCATAAAACCATCGGCTGCATCAAAAGAGTTGATGAAACATCGTGGTCGTGCGGTGGTGTTTGAAAGCATGGACGATTACCACCAGCGCATTGACGACCCGGATCTCGACATAGACGAAACCTGTGTAATCGTGTTGAAGCAGGTAGGCCCGGTGGGCTATCCGGGCATGCCCGAAGTAGGCAATGTTGATTTGCCCGAAAAACTTTTACAAAAAGGCGTTCGTGATATGATACGAATTTCTGATGGACGCATGAGCGGAACAGCAGGCGGAACAGTGGTGCTTCACATTTCCCCGGAGTCTGCCATTGGCGGTACGCTTGCGTTGGTGAAAGATGGCGACATGATTGAATTAGACATTGAAAAGAGAAGGCTGCACCTCGATGTGACCGATGAGGAATTGCAAAAACGAAAAGCAAGCTGGACTCCCCCGCCCCGTGCAACCGAACGCGGTTATGTTAAATTTTACATCGACCATGTTCAGCAGGCTGATTTGGGTTGCGACCTTGATTTATTACGGGGCGGTTCGGGTGCAGAGGTGAAGGGGGATTTGCATTAACCTCACCCATAGGCCACGGATTTCCATAGCCCACGGTTTAAACCGTGGGCTATGGAAGGAAAACAAACACAAAACCGTTTTAACGGTTTCAATAACAAACAATAATTCATCAACGAATGATAAAATGTTATGCCACATTCATTCAATAAAATATGGATTCATGCTATCTGGGCAACTAAAAACAGGGCGCCCCTGATCGTATTAAAATCGGAAAAACGGGTTCATGATTATATGCGCGGGCAATTCATTGAAATCGGTTGCCCAGTGAGAATAATCAACGGCATGCCCGACCATGTGCATTGTTTGTTTTTGCTGAACCCGAAAAAATCCATTTCAGAAGTAATAAAACAGGTCAAGGGAAGCACCTCACATTATATAAATGAACAAGACCTGTTGCCCGAAAAATTTGCCTGGCAAACGGGCTATGCCGCGTATTCGGTAAGCGAGTCGGTATTAGAAAAGGTTTTTGAATATATCAGGAATCAAAAACAACATCATGCAAAAAAGACATTTCAACAGGAATATGACGAATTCCTAAAATTGTATGGATTCTCAACGGAAGAAGAACAAAATGGTTAAAACCATTTTTTAAATGTTGTTATACATTACATAGCCCCGGATTTAAACCCGGGGCTATGTAAACGAAAATAAAAATCACAAAACCGTTTCAACGGTTTTAAAAATAAAAACATGAAAATATACAAAACCTCATCCGGCATTGTAGTAGAACACGAAGGCAACTTCTTTCTGCACAAAGAAGACTGGGATAAATTCATCAATGACGACAACCTGTTTTCCAAAATTGAAAACCTTACAAAATCGCTTTCACCGATAAACAATGGGAAAGAACTTATTTCCGATGAAATCCTCGCCCCTGTCGGCAACCAGGAACTTTGGGCGTGCGGGGTAACCTATCTGCGCAGCAAAGTAGGCAGGCAGGAAGAATCAAAGACTTCGGGCGGTGGTGATTTTTACGCGAAAGTTTACGAGGCCGAGCGTCCCGAAGTTTTCTTTAAGGCTACCTCGAACCGCATTGTTGGGCACGGAACGAAAGTCCGCATACGGAAAGATTCTACATGGGACGTACCCGAACCGGAACTAACATTAGTCGTTTCTTCATCGGGTAAAATCATAGGTTACACCATCGGCAACGACATGAGTAGTCGAAGCATTGAAGGCGAAAATCCTTTGTACCTTCCGCAAGCCAAAACGTATGATGGTTGTGCCGCAGTTGGCCCTTGCATCTATGTTACAGATAAACCGCTCGACAGCAACACTAACATTCAGCTTGACATTAACCGGGATGGCGCAACTGTATTCATGGAAAGTATCGCCATCAATCAAATGAAAAGAAGCCTTACCGAATTAGTTTCCTTCGTGTACCGGGAATGTTCTTTTCCACACGGTTGCCTCATCATGACGGGAACGGGAATTGTGCCGCCCAATGATTTCACGCTGCAATCGGGCGATGAAATAAAAATTACCATCGACTCTATCGGAACACTCGTGAATACCGTAAACTAAAACCGTTACCATGCCCCTACTGATTATTGCAGTCGGAATTGCCCTCCAGGTTTTTCTTACCTACAAAAAAGTAAGTCCGTTTTTATCGTTGCTCATCGTAGCCATTTTTGTCGGCTTGCTGTTGGGCATGGAACCTTCAGCATTAGTAAGCTCCATCGAAAAAGGTGTGGGTAGCACACTGGGCGGACTGGCGCTGATTATATGTTTGGGAGCCGTGTTGGGTAAACTGTTGGAAAGCAGTGGCGCCATCGGGCAAATCACCGCTAACCTCATCAGGCGTTTTGGTGAAAAGCACGTTCAATGGGCCGTGTTGCTTACCGGTTTTCTTGTCGGGTTGCCATTATACTACAATGCGGGTTTCGTTATACTTGTGCCGCTCGTATTCTCTGTTGCGAAAAGAACAGGTTTGCCTTTGCTCTACATTGCCATCCCAACGGCCGCTTCGCTTTCGGCTACACATTGTTTTCTTCCGCCCCACCCCGGCCCGGTGGTGTTGGTCAATGCCTTTCATGCCGATCTCGGGCTTACACTTGTTTACGGAATCCTCATTGTTATTCCAACGGTGATTATTTCCGGGCCTGTTCTCGGTCGTTTTCTAAAAAATATCGGCAGTAAAATCAATAACACTTCCGCGAACAGCGAACAAACAGAACCGAAAAACCCGCCTGCCGTTTTCACAAGTTTTATGATAGCCCTCATGCCCGTGCTGTTGATAAGTATTTCCGTAGTGGTCGATACATTTTTCAAGGGCGATAGTGCATGGAATAAAATTATCGCGTTTCTTGGCAACCCGAATATCGCATTGCTCCTTTCCGTGCTCGCGGCCATCGTGCTGTTAGGTTTGAAACGAGGTGAACGTATGGACACCATGATGCGATGGCTTGGTGAAGGCATTACCAGCATAGCCATGATCTTGCTCATCATTACAGCCGGTGGTGTTTTGAAACAGGTATTGATCGATAGCGGCACCGGTGATTATATCACCGCATTCAGCAGTCAGTGGAAAGTGAACCCGATTTTGTTTGCGTGGGTTATCACCGCACTGTTGCGCGTAACGCTGGGTTCGGCAACTGTAGCGGGGCTGACTGCAGCCGGTATTGTTGCCCCGCTCGTTCTCAGCGGACAGGTTTCACCTGAGTTAATGGTGCTGTCTGTCGGGGCAGGAAGTATTTTCGGTTCACATATTAACGACACCGGCTTTTGGATGTTCAAAGAATTTTTTCAACTGTCGCTGAAAGAAACATTCCTGTCATGGACAATGATGGAAACGCTCATGTCTGTATTGGGATTGATTGGGGTTTTGATTTTGCAGGTGTTTATTCAATATTAAAAAGTCATAGCCGTGAAATACATAAAAATTATCTTCCTTGGTTTTACATTGGTCTTTTGCCAGTGTGCAAATAAACCAAACGGCTTAAATGAGTGGCCTGAAGAAGCATCACCGGAAACCATCGGAAAAAAGGTTTCAGAGTTATTTTTGCAATCACCGCACGGATATTACAACAGTCCGGGTGTAAAGCCTCATATCCCCTATTTTGAAGTATGCACGTGGTATGGCGCGCTGACTTTTGCCAAGGAAATTGAAGATGGGGATTTGGTGAAAAAATTAGAAGAACGGTTTGAGCCGCTTTTCCATGAAGAATCGGAACTGATACCTGCCGCCAATCATGTTGACTATAATGTATTTGGCGCATTAGCCCTTGAATTGTATCTCCAAACCCAGGACATAAAATATCTGGAATTGGGAATGCCATACGCAGACAAGCAATGGACTATACCCGGTGATTCAACGCTTACCGAACGCGCCATCAACTATCACGAACAGGGTTACTCCTGGCAGACCCGATTGTGGATTGACGATATGTATATGATTACCATGATACAATCGCAGGCGTACAGGGTTACGGGCGATAAAAAATACATAGACCGGGCAGCAAAGGAAATGGTGTTTTATCTTGAAACCTTGCAACAATCCAACGGTTTGTTCTATCATGCACCCGGAGTTCCTTTCTTTTGGGGGCGCGGCAACGGGTGGATGGCAGCAGGCATGACAGAGTTGCTCCGTGCGTTGCCAACAGATAATCCTGACCGGCCGCGCATCATGGAAGGTTATAAAAAAATGATGGAAACGCTTCTCCTCTACCAAACCGAAGACGGAGCATGGCGGCAGCTTGTAGATGACCCTGAATCATGGAAAGAATCTTCCTGCACCGGCATGTTTACTTATGCTATGATTAGCGGTGTGAAGAACGGCTGGCTGAATAAAGTACAATACGAAGAAGCCGCACGGAAAGGCTGGCTGGCATTGGTATCATTCATCAATGAAAAAGGCGAAGTGCAGGAAGTCTGCGAGGGTACAGGCACAAAAAACGACCGGCAACATTATTACGATCGCCAAAGAATAACAGGCGATTTTCACGGACAAGCCCCGGTGTTGTGGTGTGCAACGGCATTGATTAGGGAGTAGGACTTTGCCATAATTAGGGGTATTTGTTTAGTTTTGGTGCATATATAAACGAGTTAGCTGCAAGGCATCAAGAAAAAATCGGTTGACAGAAAAAGACGATTAAATTTTTAAATAGACACTCATGGATTTATTATCTGAAAAAGACTTAATTGATAAAATTGGTAAACCGAGTTTTTGGACACCCCAAAGATTAGTTGATATTGGACAGTATGTTGCAGGAATACCGAACCTTGATGAGAAAATAGGCTCGAATAATTTCTTCAAGACGATGCCGATTATAAATTTTGAAAAACATCCCGATGGACTTGGTTTTAAAATAATGCATAATTTCAAATACGTCTACAGTGGAGTAAAAACGAGTGATATTTCAAGGATAACAATTGAAAAAGGAGGAGTTATTGAAGTGAAAGAAAAGTCTGTAATTGGTAGAGCAATTGTTGGAGGACTACTATTAGGACCTTTGGGTGCCTTGATTGGAGGAGCATCTGGTTTGAAAGATGACATCTTAAAAGATAATGACAACCTGATTATTCAAATTAAGAACGGGGATAAAGATGAAGCCGTACTATTTCAATTGAAAAAAGGGAAAACAAATGATGTGTATAAATTTTTCAAGCAACATTTCCCCACTCTGACATCATTAAATTGATAATAATTTTGTATCCATGACAATTTAACCAAGTGATGAATGTTTGAATTACAAATGCTAATTATCTTTTTAGGACTAATTGGGACTTTTATGGTTTTTTACTTCAGCCCCCAAGTGGACTCAAGAACATTTCTTTATCAAAGCAGTGAAATGATAGAAATAGAAAAACGCGATAAAAGAAAAAGAATTTTGGCTAAGAGGGGTATGATTTTAGTGACTTCAAGTTTCTTTATACAAATTGGAGTTTTAGTCTATGGAAAATATTTTTAAACCGAATATTTGAGCGACAAGTTGAACAAATTAGAAATCAAAGAAGGGAAAATGCCCAGCGGCCAACAAGAGTAGTTGTTTCACAACTCCTCCAGTGAAAAATTGTTGATAAGCAGCGATCAACATTGATTTCTTAACGCTAATCTCCAACCTCTTATACACCTCATCCTCACCCCAGTATTCAAATAATTTATACCCTATCGGGTATAATTCATCTCGAAATAAATAATTTTATACCCTTTAGGGTATAAAATTACGACAATACCCAAACCGTTATCCCTTTCCCAACCTCTTATACACATCATCCTCGCCCCGGTATTCAAACCAGTCGAAGTAGGCTTTGGTCGTACTCTCCTGCCCTAATGAAGTGGCATACATCGCATACACGCAGCCTACAAACCCACCGGCTTCTTTTGTGCTGAGAAATTTGGCATCAAGCCCTGATTTCAGGCTCACCCACTCTCCGCCCGGAGGTGCATAGTAAAATGAATACTGATCTCGGTCAGATAAAATCTTTAACTGTGTGGTTTCCGAACCCTGTTTAATTTCTTCTGATGCCATCAGCACCATCGTTGAATCTCCGGCTACGGACTGATACAACTGCACAACCGGTTTTTCATTATCTACCGATTTGCAGAGGTAATAAAAATGGTCTTCGTTCTGGAAGATCAGCAAACCGGCCTTTTCGTTTTCAGTCTGCGCATCAAACTGCAATGAAACACTCGCGCTGCCCGTAAGATGTTGCTGACGATGACCGATAAAGCTTGCATTGACTTTTTCCATGCAGGTTTCAGGCCGTGCCTGTATAGAAAGCCATCCTGACTTATCGGTAAGGTTATACCATTTTTCTTTTGGTGCACGCAGAAACATCCAGTCAATGGCAAGCGCGTCCGAATCAAACTCATCTCTGAATGTAAAATTACCACTGTATGGTCGTGTGGCTTCGTTTGAAAGCGAAAGCGGCAACGGATAGATATATTGCACTTCTTCAAAATCAGGATTGATCACCGGCCAGCCTTCAATCCATTTCACCGGAGCAAGAAAAGTTTCCCTTCCGGTATTAAAATACTCTTTATCGGTATATGGTCGGCAGGCTAAAAACACTGCCCACCATTCGCCATTATCTAATTCCACAAAATCAGCATGACCGGCAGTCGTGATCGGGTTCTTTCTTTCCGGGTCAAGATGGCGTTGCGTAAGTATCGGATTTTTATCGTACGGAATGTACGGCCCCATTACCGATTCGCTCCTGAACACCACTTCCGAATGCTGATAGGCTGTTCCGCCTTCTGCACAAATCAAATAATAGAAGCCATCTTTTTTAAAGATGTGAGGCGCTTCAATCCATACCGGGTTTTTTGAAATATCCACACCACCGTTCACAAGTAAATGTTCTTCGCCCGTTACTTTCATGCTGTCGGTATCAAACGCATACATGCGTATGGTGCGATGGCCGTTGTACAGCGGTTTATCATCAGGCGGTATGCTGTTGTAAACAATATAAGCTTTATCATCATCAAAATACATGGAAGGGTCAATGCCATTAACTTCAGGCACCCAAACCGGGTCTGACCAGGGGCCTGCCGGGTCGGATGCTGTTGATACAAAATTTCCACCGCGATCAACCAGGGTACAAGTAACATAAAACAACCCATCGTGATACCGGATAGAAGGCGCAAAAAGACCTCTTGAAACTCGTGAGCCTTCCACATTAAAATTCTCCGGCTTGTTGATGACGTGATTAATCAGCTTCCAGTTAACCAAATCTTTGCTATGGAAAACCGGTATGCCGGGATAATAAGCAAACGTTGACGTAACAAGATAAAAGTCATCACCAACTTTACAGATGCTCGGGTCGGGATAAAAGCCTGCGAGAATGGGATTCGTAAAATATTCCGGTCGCGCTGATCGGTTAATACAGCCTGCCAATAACAAGCATAACAATAGAAAATATATTTTTCGCATGTGTGCTGTTACTTAACGGTAAGTATCACCTGTTGCGCTTTTGCCGTGCCCAATGCTTCACTGCGTTTGCCGGGCAGCGATCCGCCTATCGATATATTGAATTTGCCAGATTCCAGCACACGTTTTCCTTTCTCATCCACCAGTTCAAGCATGGCAGGTGTAATATCAAATTTCAGCCTGGCCGATTCACCCGCTTTAAGCTTAATGCGTTTGATTCCATTTAACGTAAATAAAGGTACAGCCGCTAATTTCGATTCAACATCAGTAATATAGAGTTGAACCACTTCCTCTGCTTCAATCTTTCCGGTGTTGGTAACGGTTACCTCAACCGATGTGGCTTGTTTCTTTTTAATGGTGGAAGCTGCCAGCGCTATATCCTTATACTCAAAGGTTGAATAGCTTAATCCATACCCGAACGGGTACATCGGCTCGGCTTCCATGTAGCGGTATGTTCTTCCCTTCATGGTGTAATCTTCATAAGCCGGTAGTTGGTCTAACGATTTCGGGAACGTAATGGGAAGCCTTCCGGATGGTGATGTCTTGCCAAAGACAATATCAGCCACGGCATTCCCGCCTTCTTCGCCCGGATACCAAACCAATAAAACTGCATCGGCCAGTTCATGTATCTCGGCAAGGTTCATCGGACTGCCGCCTGTTACAATGGCAATAATGGGACGGTCGTTGTTTTCCCGCAGCTTGCGCATATAATTGATTTGATTTTGCGGAAGATTATAATCAGGCCGGTCGCCAAAGTAAGGCGAAGCGATGGACTCACCCTCTTCGCCTTCCAGCAAGCCGGTAATGCCCAGCACAACAAACGTAGCATCGCTGTTCCGCGCATTGGCTGTTGACCAGTCCTGCGGGTTGGCATTATCACGATCCAACAAAATACCCTGCCGGTATTGAAGCTGGCTGCCCGGCTGTATCGCTCCTGCAATGCCTTCGAGCACGGTAACCATCTGCGGGTTCACGCCATAATAATTCCCCAACAGCACTTCAACACTGGCCGCAGTGGGGCCTGTAATAAAATATTTCGACAAGTCGTTTCTGAGCGGCAGTACACCATTGTTTTTAAGCAGCACGATTGATTTTTGTGCGGCTTCGCGTGCCAGCCTGCGGTGCTTTTCGCTGTTGATTACATCGGTTGAGATCGCATCGTACGGGTTGCTTCCGGCCGGGTCGAACATACCTAATTTGAAACGGGTTCGTAATAACACTGCCAGCTCGGCATCAATCTCTTTTTCTGTAATATACCCTTTGCTCACCGCTTCAACCAATGCCGGGTATTCATCACCACAATTTAACGACACACCGCTTTTTACAGCCAGCGCGACCGCTTCGGCCTGCGTTTTCACAACGTTGTGGCCTTTGTGATAAAAATCCACTACCGCCCAGCAATCACTCACAATGTGGCCTTTAAAACTCCACTCCTTGCGCAATACATCTGTTAACAGGTAATTATTTGCACAACACGGCTCGCCATTGGTACTGTTATAGGCACACATAACCGACTCCACACCGGCATTCACCAATGCCTGAAATGCAGGCAGGTATGTTTCACGTAAATCTTTGGGCGAAGCCACGGCATTAAATTCGTGGCGCAGTTTTTCAGGGCCGCTATGTACAGCAAAGTGTTTGGCGCACGCTCCTGTTTTCAGATAGTTCGGATCATTGCCCTGAAGTCCATTAACAAAAGCAACCCCTAACCGGGAAGTGAGATATGGGTCTTCCCCGTATGTTTCCTGACCACGTCCCCAGCGCGGGTCGCGGAATATATTAATATTGGGTGTCCAGAATGTAAGACCCCCATATTGCCGATGATAACCTTTGGCAACGGCAGCATTATACATAGCGCGTGCTTCATCTGAAATAGCCGAAGAAACACGATGGATCAACTCTTCGTCAAACGTGGCGCCCAGTCCGATAGCCTGTGGGAATACTGTTGCCACCCCAGAGCGCCCCACTCCGTGCAGCGCTTCGTTCCACCAGTTATAAGCCGGTATGTTCAGGTGTGTGATGGCCGGACTGGTGTGCATCATCTGGCGGGCTTTTTCTTCGAGCGTGAGCTTGCTGATCAGGTCGTTCACCCGGATTTCAAGGGGCTGTTTCGGATCGAGGTACAGTGCTTTTTCCTGTCCGAATGTCGGAAAAGATAAAATCACGATCATACAGCAATACCAGTATCTTCGCATCATAGTCTTCATATTTAGTTAAATGTTTTCCAATTTTAGCTTCCGTAACGTTGCCAGAATCTGAACCTAAAAATACAAATGAAGGGATATTATGCAACCGATTGCATAAAAGTTTTTGTAACTTGCGCAAAATTGTCCATTTTTATACTTAATTTGTTATGTAATCGATTGAAATGAGCACACGGGACGTTACCATCTACGATATAGCGCAAGCCCTCAATATCTCGCCCGCAACGGTAAGCCGTGGCCTGAAAGACCACCCCGGTATCCGAAAAGATACGAAAAAAAAGATTCACGATGCCGCCCGCAAAATGGGCTACCAGCATAACACCTTCGCCAGCAACCTGCGCAGAAAGCAAACGAACACCATCGGGGTGATTATCCCCCGCCTCAACAGCTACTTCATGTCAACGGTTATATCCGGTATGGAAAAAGTGGCCAACAGCCACGGGTATAACCTCATCATCAGCCAAACGCAGGAATCGTACAAAAAAGAAGTATCCAGCGTAAGCACGTTGTTTAACAGCCGGGTTGACGGCCTGATGGTTTCGCTCGCCTACGACACAAAAAACATCGATCACTTTAATACTTTCCTGAATAAAAAAATACCGCTGATCTTTTTCGACCGGGTAATTGAACACCCCGGCTGTACCAGCATTGTTATTGATAACACAAAAGCAGGTTACGATGCCACCATGCACCTGATCGACCAGGGTTGCAAACGAATTGTACACGTTGATGGTAACGTAAACCGAAACGTATATGCCGACCGCCTGACCGGTTATAAAAAAGCGTTAGCCGAAAAGGGCATTCCGTTCGACCCTGCCTTAGTAATTAAAAACTCACTCACCGATGAAGGCGGTGCCGAAGCCGCACAATACATTTTACAGATGAAAAAAATGCCTGACGGGATTTTTACAGCCAACGATACTTCGGCCGTGGCCTGTATTCGTGAGCTGAAACAGGCAGGTGTAAACGTGCCCGATACCATTGCCGTAGTCGGGTTTAACAACGATCCCATCTCACGCGTTATTGAGCCTAATCTCACAACCATCAACTACCCGGGGCAGGAAATGGGCGAACTTGCCGCAAATACGCTTATCAATCAACTGAAAAAATCGGTGGCCAGCCAGGTAAACACGGTTGTGCTTAATCACAAGCTTATTGTGCGCCAGTCCACCCTTAGAAAAAAATGAATCTCTATTATATAATACACAAACCTGTAAAAGCGATACACTTCAAAAAAGTGTGTATGTTTTTTTTGTTTTCGTTTGCCATAACCTTTTTTGCGCACGGTGAAGACGGGTATAAACTCTGGCTCCGTTACGAACGCATAGCGGATAAAGAACTACTTTCGCATTACCAGAAAAATATACGGGCATGGAAAATAGAAGGGCACTCACCTACCTTATTGGTAGCACAAAAAGAACTGCAAGCCGGTCTTAACGGTTTGTTAGGAAAATCCGTGCCGACTACACCTGCTATCGAAAACGGAACTGTCGTAGCCGGAACCTTATCGGGTTCGGCTATTATCCGGTCGCTAAACCTCAGCGAACAGCTTGCTCAGGTAAATGATGATGGGTTCGTTATCCTGTCCGTAAACATAAAGAAGAAAAAAGCAATCGTTATTGTCGCACATACCGATACAGGTGTGCTGTACGGTGTGTTTCATTTTTTGAGATTGCTCCAAACACAACAACGCATTGACCCGTTATCCATTACATCCGCTCCTAAAATAAAAGTAAGGGTGTTGAATCATTGGGATAACCTCGACCGTACCGTAGAACGCGGCTACGCAGGTTTCTCGTTATGGAACTGGCACAAACTGCCCGACTATATCGATACGCAATACCACGATTACGCACGTGCCAATGCTTCCATCGGTATAAACGGAACCGTGCTGACGAACGTGAACGCCAACGCATTAATTTTAACACCCGATTATCTGAAAAAGGTAGCAGCACTCGCAGGTGTGTTCCGGCCTTACGGGATAAAAGTTTACCTGACAGCACGCTTCAGCGCACCCATCGAAGCAGGAGGATTAAAGACGGCTGATCCGTTAGATGTGACTGTTCAGCAATGGTGGAAAAGCAAAGCCGATGAAATTTACAAGCTCATCCCTGATTTTGGCGGATTTCTGGTAAAGGCAAACTCCGAAGGGCAACCCGGCCCTCAGAATTACAACCGAACCCATGCCGATGGCGCCAATATGCTGGCCGATGCAGTTGCCCAGCACGGTGGCATTGTAATGTGGCGTGCGTTTGTGTATGATAACGAAGTGCCTGACGATCGCGCCAAACAAGCCTACTCGGAATTTAAACCGTTGGATGGCACTTTTCGTGACAATGTCTTGATACAGGTAAAAAATGGGGCTATCGATTTTCAGCCTCGCGAACCGTTCCACCCGATGTTTGGCGCAATGCCTCAAACGCCTTTAATGATGGAGTTCCAGACCACCCAGGAATATACCGGGTTCAGCACACACTTAGTTTACTTAGCCAATCAATTTAAAGAATGTCTTGAATCAGATACACATACCAAAGGATCAGGCTCAACCGTAGCCAAGGTGATTGATGGCACATTAGATAACCACAAGCTGTCGGGAATGGCAGGCGTGGCCAACATTGGCACTGACCGTAACTGGTGCGGGCATCCGTTTGCGCAAGCTAACTGGTATGCTTTCGGCAGGTTGGCATGGGATCATCAACTGACGGCAACGGAGATCAGCGAAGAGTGGATCAGGATGACGTTTACCAACGATACCGGTTTTATTGAACCGGTAAAAGATTTCATGGACAGATCATGGGAAGCTACCGTTAATTACATGACCCCGTTAGGGCTGCACCACATCATGGGCTGGAGCCATCATTACGGCCCCGCCCCCTGGATAAAAGATATGCACCGTGCCGACTGGACATCGGTGTATTACCATCGTGCCGACAGCAACGGCATTGGCTTTAACCGGACAGCCAGCGGAAGCTATGCGCTGAGTCAATATCACGTTAACATTCAAAATGAATTTTCATCCATCAGCACGATTCCTGAAAAATTTCTGTTATGGTTTCACCATGTAAACTGGAATCAAAAATTAAAATCAGGAAATACGTTGTGGGACGAACTTTGTCTGCATTACCAGCAAGGTGTAAACAGCGTACGCGACATGCAGGCTAAGTGGGCAACGCTGAATGGAAAAATCGATGCCAACCGTTACGAAGAAATAAAGATGTTATTATCAATACAGGAGAAAGAAGCCGTATGGTGGCGCAATGCGTGCCTATTGTATTTCCAAACATTTTCGAAACAACCGCTGCCGAACGGGATAGAAAAACCCGATCATACACTGGAATATTACCAACAACTAAAATACCCTTACGCGCCAGGCATTAAACCATCCTGGTGATTTACATTATGAAAGCTGAACTACAAAAAATCGCTATCGTTACAGGCGGTGCATCGGGCATCGGGCTGGCAACTGCAAAAAAATTTACGTCCGAGAACATCTTTACGGTAGTTATCGGGCGGGATGAGAAAAAATTAGAAAATGCCAGAGCTTTATTGGGCAACAACTGCACGACCATTTCATTCGACCTGAATAACCTGAAAGGTATTCCGGCTCTCATCGAGAGCATTACTAAACAATACGGCCGGATCGATATATTAGTCAACAATGCCGGTATCAATATGAAGAAATCTATGATTGAAACAAGCGATGAAGAATTTCAACGGATACTGTTAACCAACCTTACCGCTGTTTTTGCCATAACACGCGAAACAGCCAAAGTGATGATTGCACAAAACTCAGGCTCGATCATCAACATCAGTTCCATGGCTGCACAATATGGCCTTCCCTATGTATCGGCCTATGCGGCATCTAAAACAGCCATCGAAGGCATTACCCGTACCATAGCCGTAGAGCTTGCCCCTTCGGGCATTCGCGTGAACAGCATTGCCCCCGGCTTTATTGCTTCCGATATGTCGTCAACCGCGTTAGACAGCGATCCGGAAAGAAAGAGTAGAGTATTAGCGCGTACCCCAATGGGTAAATTAGGCGCTGCCAAAAACATAGCCGATGCAGCATATTTTCTGGCAACCGATCAGTCTTCATTTATTACCGGAACGGTTATCCCCGTAGATGGCGGTAACTCAATAGGATTTTGATTTTTTATATGTCTTAATGGAACAAACCGTGTGTAATAACGATCAGAGAATGGTGAATCTGGAACTTTAAATCTTTTCCATTTTACCTTACCCTCATAAAATAAAAAAGGACATACTTAATGTACATCCTTGATTATCAAGAGCCCCCTGTCGGAATCGAACCAACGACCTACTGATTACAAGTCAGTTGCTCTACCAGCTGAGCTAAGGAGGCCTTTCCTTTTTCAACTGACCTACTGATTACAAGTCAGTTGCTCTACCATCCCGATAGCTATCGGGAGAGCTAAGGAGGCAAAATCACGGTTTTTAATGCCGTTATGCCCTAAAGAGGGTGCAAAAATAACAGTTGTATTATTCTTTGCAAACAATTTTACGAAACTGTACGAAGTAATTTTAGCTGGCCTTTCAGTTGCTTCAGTTCAGCATCGGCTTCTACAATTTTGCTGTTAAACTCTTCACGGTACTTGTCGGCATTTTTCGATTTACCGAAAAACTCCAGGTTGTTTTTAAGTACAGCAATATCGTTTTCAACCTTCTGGATTTTCTTACGGATATTTTGTTCTTTATGAAACAATTTCTGACCGGCCATCGGGTCGTTCTTCAAATCCGATAGTTCATTTTCCAACACTAATTTCGAGCGTTCATCCTGGGTAAGTCCCTGAATAGCGTTGGCAAATTTTTGCGCTGCATCGTGGTACCGCTTGCGGATAGCACTCACATCCTTCTTCGGAACAAAACCAATCTGGTTAAACTGGCTTTCGTATTCTTTCAACAATTCGGTAGTGGCCGTATTCTCAGCTACGTGTTTTTCTAATGCTGTACAGATTGCTTCCTTGGCTTTCAGGTTTTCAACCTGCTCATTGTCCTGCTTGCCATGCTGGTTACGTTTCTGTTCAAAAAAGAAATCGCAGGCTTCTTTAAATTCTTTGTAAATCTTCTCGCGGAATTTTTCAGGCACCGGCCCTATCTCTTTCCACTGTTGTTGTAACTGTTTCAATTCGCGCGCGGCCTGATCCCACGCATCACTTTCCTTTAATGCAACGGCACGCTGAACTAATTCGGTTTTGCGTTTCAGGTTAGCACCACGTTCTTCATCTAATTTTTTAAAGAAACCGCCTTTGTTGGCAAAAAAATGCTTAAAGGCCGACCAGAATTTCTTATTTACATCTTTCGATTTTGCACGCGGCAAACCGCCAATCGCATCCCACTTTTTCTGGAGTTCCAGTACCTCTTTTGTTTTTTGATTCCATTCTTTAATCCTGTCGGACTGGAATGTACTGAACAGCTCAACCTCTTCGGCCAGTTTCAATTTCTGTTCGAGGTTAACGCTTAACTCCTGCTGTAATGTTTTGAGGAACGCATCGCGTTTGGCATACACCGCATCCGAAGCTGTCTTAAAGCGTTGCCATACGTTTTCTTTTTCTTCTAACGGAACAGGGCCAATATGCTTGAATTCATGGTGTAATTCGTTCAGTTCACGGATGGCATCTTTAATGGATGTAACTTCATTCAGTTTTTCGGCACGGGTACAAAGTTCTATTTTCGACTCAAGGTTTTTCTTACGGTCTAACTCTTTAAGCTCGAAGTAAATACTTTGGTTATCATAAAACCTGTCAACCAGGGCATGATAATTCGCCCACAATGTTTTGGTTTGCGCTACCGGAACAGCCCCGGTTTCTTTCCATTCGCGCTGAAATTCTTTAAATGTATTAAACTGCTGGGTCGAAGGATCGTGCGAATCTACCAGTTGACGAATACGTTCCAGCAACAGTGTTTTTTTTCGTAGATTATCGTTACGCTGATCTTCCTGTTGTTTTAATTGAAGTGTTCTACGATCGCGGATTTGTTTTGTCAACGCTTCAAACTGGTTGGTGGCCTCATCGGCACGGTACTCAAAATCATCGGGCACTCCGCCATCTAAGATAAAGCGGTTTAATGCTGCCGTGCGATCACGCTCTTTTAATTCATCGAACAGGGGTTTTATTTCGCGTAGTATGCGATCGAGTTTACGCTGGTCACCCTCTTTGTAAATGTCCTTCAACAACTCAACAAACTGAGTTTTTGTGAACCCCGAATAATCGACATGCTCCAGATCATCCTCTCCGGCATGATCATTCTCATCAGCCTCAAGGTCGTTCAGATCCCCCTCATTGTTCAACACCGCCACAGATTGCGCGTTTCCGTGCAACGTGGTTGTTTCCAGCGCTTCGTTATTCTCTTTTTCGATTTCCATGACCAAGTTTAGACCGGTTTATAAATGCTCAATATCTGTAAAATTATCAAAAATGCCCTAAATCCGCTTAATTAAGGTTCGGATTGACCGGATAATTAGCATAGACGGAAAACCGGCCGCCCATGTTACTGAGTGCTTTTTTCCACATTTGAGTGGGTTCTGTTTCAAACAGCAACGCTTCGGTAACAAAATCGCACACAATCCACGAATTGGCAGCCAGTTCTTCTTCAAGCTGCCCCGGCCCCCATCCGCTATACCCCAAAAAGAACTTAACATGAACAGAGTCAAGTTGTTTGGTATCGGCCAGAAACAATACGTCTTCAAAATTGCCGCCCCATTGTATGTTGCCCACGACTTCGGCCCCTCCGGCTACGTTTTGTTCGCGGTGAATAAAATGCAGTGTATCTTGCTGAACCGGCCCGCCAATCAATAACGAGCCTGTATAGTTCATCAACTCTTCCATTACTTCGCCTACCTGCACAATAGCGGGTTTGTTCAACACAAAACCAAACGAACCTTCTTCGTTATGCTCGCACAAAAGCACAACTGTTCTTTCAAAGTTGGGGTCCTGTAAAAAAGGTTCCGAAATCAACAGCCTGCCTTTTTCCGGTGCTATTCTATTGCCATACTTAAAAAAGTCCATTGGGTACCGTTTCTCGTTGTGCCAATAAAGGACTTGTATCATTACGATGCAAATTTTATTGTTTTAGTTGTCCCCAAAATCTAATTTCAACCGTATGAATGACATTGCCGCTATCCGTAAAGATTATAGTAAAGCTGAACTTGATGCCACTTCGGCCTCCAAAAATCCGATGCAACAGTTTATCCGTTGGTTCGATGAAGCCTTAACAGCGCAGGTGCCCGAACCGAATGCCATGAACTTAGCCACGGTAAACGAAAACGGTCGCCCGGCTTCGCGTATTGTTTTATTAAAAGGTGTTGAAGAAAATAAGTTTGTGTTTTATACCAACTACCAGAGCCGGAAAGGAAAAGAATTGGATGCAAACCCGGCTTGCGCACTCACTTTTTTTTGGCCGGAGTTAGAACGGCAGGTTCGCATTGAAGGCATTGCCCTGCGCATTGATGAAAAGCGTTCGTTGGCATACTTTCAAAGTCGGCCACGAGGTTCGCAAGTGGGCGCATGGGCTTCGCCCCAAAGCTCGGTTATCGATAACCGGTTGTTATTAGAACAACGGATAGAGCAACTTGAAGATAAGTTTAAAGGACAAACTGCATTGCCCAAGCCTAACCAATGGGGAGGTTATGAGGTTGATCCCCTACTCATAGAGTTTTGGCAAGGTCGCCCCAACCGCTTGCACGACAGGCTGTTGTACAGTAAAGATGAAAACGGATGGACGATTAACCGATTGGCTCCTTAACTGTTAGGACTCAGGTATTAGGGCTTAGGACTTAGTTGTTAGTTTGGTTTCCATCTACCGGATAAACAAGATTTTAGTTCCTGTCCAACAGTTGGTTTATAATCCTGAAAATCTTTTAATCCTGACTATCCTGATGCTGACAATTTACAGCAAATGAAAAAGATCGACTACTCCGGGAAAACGCCTTACCGTAAACCCTTCGCCATACGTTGTACCGATGGCATGACCGAACTCAACACCACGCGATTCAACCATGTTTAAAAACTGCGGTGTTGAAATATACGTTTGCGGTTCTTTGCTTGACGGATCGAAAAACTGCGTTTTAAATGCTTTGATGGCTTCGATTTTTACCGGCCAGTATGCCGAAACATCGACAATAAAATCGGGTTTAATAAACTGACTTTGGATGTAATGGTAAAATGCTTTCGGCCGCCAGACTTGTTGTGTTTTTCCTTGCGCATCGGTGGTTTCAATCTTTGTCAGGCCGGATAAAAAACAGGCATCATAAGCCAGTTCGGCCGCACGGCCATGATCTGAGTGCCGGTCGTAAATAGCGTTTGCCAACACAATTTCAGGCTGGTACGTGCGGATCGCCTGAATGACTTTCCGTTGATGTATTTCGTCATTCCTGAAAAAGCCATCGGCTAACCCGAGGTTCTCACGAGCGGCTAAACCCAGTATTTTAGCGCTTTCAGCGGCTTCTGCAGTCCTGGTTTCGGGGGTTCCACGTGTACCCAATTCGCCTCGCGTAAAATCTACTACGCCCACTTTCCTGCCTTTGGCCACGTGGCTGGCAATGGTTCCGCCCGCGCCTAACTCGGCATCATCGGGGTGGGCTGCAAGAACTAATATGTCTAATTTCATTCGCTTATTAGTTGTTCGTTGTTTGTTATTAGCTAAGGTTATGCGCGACCATCAACCAACAACTATTAACTAACTGCCACGGCTGCCTCCTTCGCTGCCAAAAACTTCTCTGCATCCAAAGCACCCATACATCCGGTACCGGCTGCGGTAATGGCCTGACGGTAAACCTTATCTGCCGCATCGCCTACTGCAAACACACCTTCTACATTGGTTTTGGTTGTGCCGGGTACTACTTTAATGTATCCGGCCTCATCCATTTCGATGTAGTCTTTAAATACATCGGTGTTGGGTTTATGCCCGATGGCTAAAAAGAAGCCCTGTAATTCGACAGTTTTCTTCTCGCCTGTTTTGTTATTGAGAACACGAATGCTGTGTACACCGCTTTGTTCATCTCCTAATATTTCTTCGGTTTCGGTATTCCAATGGATTTCGATATTCGGTGTGTTCTTCACACGGCTTTGCATGATTTTAGAAGCACGCATTTCGTCACGCCTCACAATCAGGTGAACTTTTGTACACAACTTGGCTAAGTACGTTGCTTCTTCAGCGGCCGAATCGCCTGCACCCACTACGGCTACTTCTTTGCCTCTGTAAAAATATCCGTCACAAACAGCACAAGCCGATACGCCACGGTTCAGATATACTTCTTCCGAAGGCAAGCCAAGATACTTGGCCGATGCCCCCGTAGCAATGATAACCGATTCAGCTATCACTTCATCTTTATCATCAATGGTAACCTTAAAGGGATATGTTGAGAAATCTACTTTCGTAACCAATGCGTAGTGGATAACGGTACCGAAGCGCTCGGCCTGTTTCTGTAAATCAACCATCATGGCCGAACCGTTTATACCTTCCGGGTAACCGGGAAAGTTCTCGACATCGTTGGTTGTAGTAAGCTGCCCGCCCGGTTGGCCTCCGGTGTATAACACAGGTTTAAGCCCTGCACGGGCGGCATAAATGGCTGCTGTATAACCGGCCGGGCCGGAACCAATAATCAATACTTTGCTATTTTCTGTCATAACGATGGCGTAAAATAAAGGGTCTCAGCATATACGCGAGACCCTCAAAATTTCTATTGAATACAAGTTTATTAACCCAGGTAAGGTTTTAAAGCCTTACTTCTGGAGGTGTGGCGTAATCTTCTGATGGCCTTTTCCTTAATCTGACGAACACGTTCGCGGGTCAGGTTAAACTTCTCACCGATTTCTTCGAGGGTCATGGCGTGTTCGCCATTCAATCCGAAGTAAAGCGTGATCACATCGGCCTCGCGTTGTGTGAGGGTTGACAATGCACGTTGCACTTCCTTACGGAGCGAATCGTTCATCAGACCCGAGTCGGGTGTTTCTTCACTATCGTTTTCCAAAACATCCAACAAGCTGTTTTCTTCACCTTGTACGAACGGAGCATCCATCGATACGTGACGACCGGAAATTTTCATGGTGTCAACCACTTCGGCTGTTGTTACATCAAGCACTTCGGCCAATTCTTCCGGTGATGGTTCACGCTCGAACTTCTGTTCCAGTTCCGAGAATGTTTTTGAAATCTTGTTCAGCGAACCTACACGGTTTAGCGGTAAGCGTACAATACGCGATTGCTCGGCCAATGCCTGAAGTATCGATTGACGAATCCACCAAACGGCATACGATATAAATTTAAAACCACGGGTTTCGTCAAAGCGTTGTGCTGCCTTAATCAACCCCAGGTTTCCTTCGTTAATCAAATCACCTAATGAAAGCCCCTGGTTTTGGTATTGCTTGGCTACCGACACCACAAAGCGCAGGTTGGCTTTGGTGAGTTTTTCTAACGCTATCTGATCACCTTCTTTGATACGCTTTGCTAATTCTACCTCTTCATCGGGGGTAAGCAAATCAACCTTACCAATTTCCTGGAGGTATTTATCCAGCGACTGGCTTTCGCGGTTGGTAATCTGTTTACTGATCTTAAGCTGTCTCATTCAAGTGGTTAATTCTAAGGTGCAACAATATACAGGTTCATGTTAGTTCCTGTCAATCTCGTATTTACGATTATTGACTGGGGGCGGTTTCCTCTTTTGCAGGTTTCGGGATCAAAACTTTGCGTGAAAGACGGAATTTCCCGGTTTTCTTGTCGATTTCAACCAATTTTACCTTGATTTCCTCACCAACTTCGAGTACGCCATCCATGTTTTCCAAACGCTCCCACTTGATTTCAGAGATGTGGAGCAAGCCATCTTTACCCGGCATAAACTCTACAAACGCACCAAATGGCATGATCGATTTCACTTTTCCGGTGTACTCTGCACCTACTTCGGGAACGGCCACAATTGCACGGATGCGTCTGAGGGCTGCGTCCATCACATCTTTGTTGTTAGCAAATACATTGATGATACCTTTTCCGTTTACCTCTTCAATCACTACGGTTGCACCGGTTGTGTTTTGGATGTCTTGTACCACTTTACCACCGGGGCCGATTACCGCACCGATCATTTCTTTTTCGATGATCACGGTTTCGGCACGTGGTGTTTGAGGTTTCAGATCAGGACGAGGCGCTGCGATGGTTTTCTTCATTTCGTTGAGGATATGAAGACGGCCTTCTTTGGCCTGCAACAATGCTTCACGCAAAACTTCGTATGTTAAGCCATCCACTTTCAAGTCCATCTGACAGGCCGTAATACCTTTTTCTGTACCGGTAACTTTAAAGTCCATATCGCCCAAGTGATCTTCATCACCGAGGATGTCGGAAAGGATCGCATACTTACCGGTTTCGCTGTCGGAAATCATTCCCATAGCGATACCCGATACCGGGCCTGATACCGGTACACCGGCATCCATCAATGCCAAAGAACCGGCACAAACAGTAGCCATGGAAGATGAACCGTTTGATTCGAGAATATCCGATACAATACGAATGGTGTAGGGATTTTTTTCATCAGCGGGAAGCACTTGCTTCAGGGCACGGAACGCCAGGTTACCGTGACCTACTTCGCGCCTTCCGGGGCCACGGTTAGGTTTTACCTCACCGGTTGAAAAACCGGGGAAGTTATAATGCAGAATAAATTTGCTTGACCCTTCGATCATGGCACCGTCAATCATCTGTTCGTCAAGCTTTGTACCTAACGTTACCGATGTTAACGATTGTGTTTCGCCACGGGTGAAAAGTGCCGATCCGTGTGGCATAGGAAGGTAGCCAACTTCACTCCATATCTGCCTGATTTCGTTTGTTTTACGACCATCTAAGCGAACTGCTTTGTTAAGAACTAAATCGCGTGACGCTTTCTTCTGAATGTCGTGGTAATAATGCTTAACTAAGTCTTTATTCACCGTTGTATCTTCCGGTAATGCTTCGAGGTAATCGTTCACGATTTTCTTGAACGCATCCGAACGCTCCGACTTGTTCTTCGTAAGCAAGCCTGCGGTTTCATACGCCTTATCGTACATCAGTTTCCAAAGCTCGGCTTTGAGGTTCTCATCGTGTACTTCGTGGCTGTATGTTCTCTTCTCGGTTTTGTTGGTAGCTTTTGCAAGTTCGATCTGCAATTCGCATTGAACTTTAATGGCTTCGTGCGCAACTTTTAATGCTTCGAGCATATCGTCTTCGCTCACCTCTTTCATCTCGCCTTCTACCATCAGTATGTTTTCGATCGAAGCGCCCACCATCAGGTCGATGTCGGCACGGCTCTTCTGTTCCATCGTGGGATTGACCACAAATTTGCCATCCACGCGAGCAACACGAACTTCTGAAATTGGCCCCTGAAAAGGAATATCAGAAACCGACAACGCTGCCGAAGCGGCAAAAGCTGCCAATGCATCGGGAAGGCCGTCCTGATCACCGGAAATAAGGTAAATCATCACCTGAGTATCGGCATGATAATCACTTGGAAATAAAGGTCTTATAGCACGGTCAACCAAACGGCTGATGAGAATTTCGTAGTCTGACAACCGGCTTTCGCGCTTTAAAAACCCTCCGGGGATTTTACCGGTAGAAGCAAATTTTTCCTGGTAATCGACCGACAACGGGAGGAAGTCAGCCCCCTCTTTGCCTTCTTTTGCCGATACAACAGTGGCCAGCAACATGGTGTTGCCCATTTTCAATACAACAGATCCATCGGCCTGGCGGGCTAATTTGCCCGTTTCGATGGTGATTTCGCGGCCATCCGGCAGCTTGCAGCTTTTTGTTATTACGTTTAGTGACATATTCAATTGGTTGTAACAGGTGCGTATTTGTTCAGCAAACCTGTGTAGTTATAAATGCAAAAAGGGAACCCTGATGAGGTTCCCTGCTATGATCAGTTTTAATTACTTTCTCAGGTTTAAATCGGCCAGAACCGCTCTATACCTCTCAATATCCGTGTTTTGTAAGTAGTTCAGCAATCTTTTACGCTTACCTACTAAATTTAAAAGACCGGTTTGGGTACCGAAGTCTTTCTTGTTGTCTTTCAGGTGCTCGGTTAAATGGTTGATGCGGGTCGTGAACAACGCAATCTGCGATTCAGGCGAACCTGTATCGATGTCAGATTTTTTGGCACCGTGCTTCTTAAACAACGCTTTCTTTGATTCTACTGTTAGTTGCATCTCTAAAAAATGTTTTTCCTCTTATTTCAGCGCGCAAATAACCTGAAAATACTTGTATTTTCCAAATATGGGGCTAAATCTTGTTTATACCACCGGGCGCTTCATCAGCCCTTTGCCAATGAGCCAGCGTTTTAACCGGTCGATCTGAACCATGTAGAAGTCGGCCTCAAAGAAACGGGCATCGAGGCGTGCCTGACGTAAAAAGAGCAACCCGATAATGAAAAGAAGGACATCGGCAGTCCATACGCCTACGGGAACCGGTATAATGCCCTGTTTAGCCCATTTTTCGCCCGTCATGGTTAACAGGTAATAAATGATAAAAAACAGGATAGACACCAAAAAGGGCACCCCCAACCCACCTTTTTTAATGATGGCGCCCAACGGTGCCCCAATCAAAAACATGGCTATACAGGCCAGCGAACTCGCCAAAATCTTATGCCATTGTATTTGAAACACTCTGCGTTCGGTTTCTGACGACCGGATGCTGGTAGTTGTACCCGAAAGCTGACTTTTTGTATTGCGCACCCTGTTGGCCGCATTTTCTAAAACACTGCGTGTAGGTGCAAGCCTGAATACACTGTCGGCTCTGGCATGAATGGCCGAATCAGACCATACCTTCTTTTTGGGAACAACTGCCGCAACGGGTTTAACCTCTTTCTTCACCACGGGCTTTGGGGTAGCCGTCTGCCGGGATGGCCTTGCCGGAGTGGTTTTGGGCTTAGTATCTGTCGGCTTTTTTGCGGGCAGGTTATTTACGGGCGGTTTCTTTTGTTCTGTCACGGCAGGTTTGGCAGAACCTTCGGGCACTGGTTTAGCACTGGCCGATACAGGGCGTACATCTGGTTGATCAATGTTGGGCATCGGGCTTGCGGTGGGCCTGTCGCGGTCGGCTTTATACCTGCGAAGTTCATCGGTATAGGCAATGGTATCGGACACGCGGTAATAATTGAAGAAACTCCGTTGTAAGGAATAATGGTTGTACTTAAATTTTAACACCTCGCGGTCAACCGAATCCATGTCGGTTTCCAACTCACTGACGTTACGCATGATACGGTTTCCCTGAAACAACTTTGGGTCGGTGCGCTCTAACTGAAACGATGAGAGGTCGAACACTACCTGCGTTTTTGCAAACTGGCTTCGGCTGAACGTTTCTTTTTTGCCCTGTCTGTTTTTACCCGATACCTGCTGCTCAGAACTTGCACCTTCTGTATAATTATAGCCGTTAAACAATTCGAGTTTCAGGTACCGTTCCTTCATGATGGTGTACATCTTGCCCGAATCGGCAATGGTTACATCGCGGTTCCCATCATGCTTACGGTGGTCGTAGATGATAACATCTTTAATGGTTACGCCATCGGGGAATTTCTTGTTCACTTTGATGCTCATATCAGGAATACCCTGGTAGAACACACCTTCGCGCAAGTCAAGCGCTGGTTTTTTCTGTTTGATGTCGTACAACAAACTGTAAGCCTCTAATGCAGCTTTGGGTACTAAATTGTTGTTTACATGAAATGCAATCACGGTAAGCGCCAACACGAAAAAGAAAATGGGCAACAAAGTGCGGGTAAGCGAAATACCGGCACTTTTTACTGCGGTCAATTCAAAATGCTCGCCCAAATTGCCGTAGGCGATCAATGCCGACAACAAAACCGCCAGCGGCATGGCAATGGGAGTCATGAAAATGGCAAAATAGAAAAGCAACTGCCCGATTACATCAATGCCTAACCCCTTCCCGATGATGTCATCGAAATACTTCAGCATGTGCTGGGTTAACAGGATGAATACCACTACCAAAAACGTAATGACAAATGGCCCGATGAACGAGGAAAGAATAAGTTTATCGAGTTTTTTCATGTGCTAATAATCGGTTTTTTAGTGGTCACATGGAATCTCCTGAACGTTATCATCCCTGTTGGCAAACGTAGTGTGTGTCGATTTCATACCCCTGAAAAGCCGGGATCAGTCAAATACCAGGCCAGCCGCAAGATTACTTAAAAGATGAATAGATAAAAAATCAACCGCCAACGGTTTTGCGCAGGGTTTCTACCAGGCTATCCCACAAATCCTGCAATTCATCGTGGTCGTCAAAATCAGAGTAATCCAGCACCTTGAGGTAAACCGACTGGGTCATTTCGTTCGATTCTAACCTAAGCTCGAAATAAGACGGGTCTTTTTCATCTTCATCGTTCAGGGGCAGGTATTCAAAGCGGGCAAAGTGGTTGGTACGGTGTGCCGCCAGACGTGCGTCACGCTCTTCATTGTCCCAAATAAAAATGTATGTCTTTTTAATATTGTTGATGCGTACATCATCGGCAAACCATTCGGCTAATCCCCCGGCTGTTTGCAGGTACGGATACAGCATCTTCACGGATGCGTGTATCTCGTAATCGGCAGTGAAGAGTTGTTTGGACGCCATACCTTTCTCAATGGTTCATAAGTTAGAAAGATTTTGCTGCACATCAAAGAATAACAATGTATTGCATTCGGCCGGAACACTTTTCTTATGCACAACGAAAATTGTGTTTGGAAGTATCTAAACAAACTTTGTAAGTTTGCAGCCCATTTAATGGCGCGGTAGCTCAGGTGGTTAGAGCGTTGGATTCATAACCCAAAGGTCGGGGGTTCAACTCCCCCCCGCGCTACGGATAAAAAAGGCGGCTTTTAGCTGCCTTTTTGCGTTATTAGCGACCTAAATTTCATTTTGAATGTTACCCAATATCAACCCAACCGAAACCCACGCATGGCAACAGCTTGAAGTTCATTTTCTTACCATGCAGGCTACTCACATGCGCGAACTATTTCAGGACGACCCTGAACGCTTTAAAAAATTCAGCACCACGTTCGAGGACATCCTGGTTGATTATTCAAAGAACATTATTACCGAAGAAACCATTAAACTGTTACTTCAATTAGCCGAAGAAACCGAACTCAGGAGCGCGATCTTAGCCATGTTTGGCGGACAGGCCATCAATATAACAGAGAACCGTGCCGTGCTGCATACCGCCCTGCGCAACCGCAGCAATTCCCCTGTTATGGTTGACGGGCAAGATGTAATGCCCGAAGTAAACCGTGTGCTCGAACAGGTTAAACAATTCGCCACGCAATTAATTACCGGTAACTGGAAAGGATATACCGGAAAGAAAATAACCGACATCGTAAACATCGGCATAGGCGGGTCTGATCTTGGCCCTTACATGGTTACCGAAGCCCTTCGCCCCTACTGGCAAGGCATTATCCCTCACTTTGTTTCAAACGTGGACGGCACACACATTGCTGAAACCGTAAAACACCTTGATCCGGAAACCACACTCTTTATTATAGCTTCGAAAACATTCACCACGCAGGAAACCATGACCAACGCCAATACGGCACGGCAGTGGTTTCTTGATAAAACCAATAACGCAGGTGAAGTAGCGAAACACTTTGTAGCGGTATCGACCAACCAGAAAGCCGTTACCGAATTTGGTATTGCACCCGAAAATATGTTTGTGTTTTGGGATTGGGTTGGCGGCCGGTATTCGTTGTGGTCGTCTATCGGGCTGTCAATCGCGACTACTATCGGTTACGATAATTTTATAAAGTTACTCGAAGGCGCTCATGCGATGGATAATCATTTTAGAAACGAACCGTTTGAAAAGAACATCCCGGTACTGTTAGCCTTACTCGGTGTTTGGTACAACAATTTCTTTGGTGCGGCTTCCGAGGCTATTCTTCCATACGATCAGTATCTGCATCGTTTTGCGGCATATTTTCAGCAAGGCAATATGGAAAGCAACGGCAAATCTGTTGACCGCAACGGTTACCTTGTCGGATACCAAACCGGCCCAATCATCTGGGGCGAACCAGGTACTAACGGACAACACGCCTTTTATCAATTAATTCATCAGGGAACGAAACTAATCCCTTGCGATTTCATAGCACCGGTACTAAGCCATAATCCGGTTGGCGATCATCACGTAAAACTTCTTTCAAACTTCTTTGCGCAAACCGAAGCCTTAATGGCTGGTAAAACCTACGATGAAGTTGTGGCCGAATTAACGGCCAAAGGCATGGATAAAGATTCGATCGAGTTTCACGCACCGTTCAGGGTATTTGACGGTAACAAGCCTACCAATAGCATACTGTTTAAACAACTTACACCCCGCACATTGGGCAGTTTAATTGCACTATACGAACATAAAATATTTACGCAAGGTGTTTTATGGAACGTTTTCAGCTTCGATCAGTGGGGTGTTGAATTAGGCAAGGTATTGGCCAACCGGATACTCCCCGAGCTTGCCTCGGACGAAGAAATTACTTCGCACGATTCGTCCACCAACGGGTTAATCAACTATTTCAAACGATTGAAATGAGATTGATTTCCGTTAAGTTGGAAAGTATTCAGCAAACCCTATTTTTGAACCCGCTCTATTCAATTGAATGAAAGATTCTATTCAAAAAATTGGCGTATTTACTTCGGGTGGCGATGCCCCCGGAATGAACGCTGCCCTCCGTGCCGTAGTACGTGCCGGTATCTATTATAAGAAAGAAGTGTTTGGCATTGTGCGTGGTTACGAAGGCATGATCGAAGGCGATATTGTAAAGTTAGGCGCACGTTCGGTGGGCAATATTTTACAACGTGGCGGAACAATTTTGAAATCAGCCCGCAGCATGGAGTTTAAAACTCCCGAAGGAAGAAAAAAAGCCTACGATAATTTACAAAAAGAAAAGATTGATGCCCTTATTGCCATTGGTGGCGATGGTACATTTACCGGGCTTCATAAATTCTATGAAGAGTATAACATACCGGCCATCGCCATTCCCGGAACCATTGATAACGACATAGCCGGAACCGATTATACCATTGGCTACGATACCGCTACCAATACGTGTGTAGAAGCTATCGACCGCATCCGCGATACGGCATTGTCGCACAACCGGTTATTTTTTATTGAAGTGATGGGACGTAACTCAGGCTATATTGCTATTAACAGTGGTATTGCCGGTGGAGCCGGAAGCATTATCATTCCTGAAGAAGACACCACTTTTGAACAACTGTACGAGAACCTGACTGCGGGTGAAGATTCGTCCAAGAAATCGAACTTGGTCGTGGTAGCCGAAGGTTCAAAAATTGGCGGAGTTGCCGAGTTAGCCAAAAAAGTTGCCGAGCGCTCTTCGTACTTCGACATTAAAGTAACCATATTGGGTCACCTGCAACGCGGAGGGCCGCCAACGTATTTCGACCGTGTGCTGGCCAGCAAAATGGGTGTAGCTGCTGTTGAAGGTTTGCTGAATAATAAAAACGATGTGATGGTGGGCATCAAAGACGGCAAGATTGTCTATAATTCATTTAACACCATTATGACACAGCGCCACGAAATTGATGCGGAAGACCTTCGCATTGCAAAAATATTAACGATATAAAGCGGTCTTTTACCGACAGTAATAAATCCATGTTCTAACTAAATTTCCTGCATACAAAACAGGAGTCGATTGAAATGAAAGAAGTAACCGTAGGCGTTGACATTGGGGGTACTAACACAAAGTATGGCGTTGTTGATCGTGCAGGAAACGTGCTTTTCCACAGCAGCATCTCAACACAGGATTATGCCGAGTTCGGTGATTTTTTAAAAGGTCTGGCGGGTGTTATCAAATCGGCCATGAACGATTTGGGTACCGACCACAAATTATTGGGTATTGGTGTAGGCGCTGCCAATGGCAATTATTACAAAGGCACCATCGAACACGCTACTAACCTGAAATGGAAAGGTATTATTCCGTTGGCCGAATTATTAACAGACGAGTTTAATGTGCCTGCACTTGTTACCAACGATGCCAATGCGGCTGCCGTAGGTGAAATGGTGTATGGTGCCGCCAAAGGTTTGAAAGATTTTATCGTAATCACGCTGGGCACCGGCTTGGGTAGCGGCCTTGTATCGAACGGACAATTAATTAATGGTAAACATGGTATTGCCGGGGAAATAGGCCATACCACTGTAAACTATGCCGGGCGTTACTGTAATTGCGGTAAGCGGGGCTGTCTTGAAACGTACGTTTCGGCAACGGGTATCAGGCGAAGCGTTTATAAACTATTGGCCGATCACCTCGAACCAAGCGAACTGCGCGGCATCAGTTTCGATAACCTGAATACAAAAATGATTACCGATGCTGCCAAGCGTGGCGATATTGTTGCCCGGGCAGCATTTGAATACACCGGAAGAATATTGGGTACCAAACTGGCCGAAACCGTTGTGCATACCGACCCGGAGGCTATCTTCTTATTTGGCGGATTATCGTTGGCCGGTGAACTGATTTTCCAGCCAACCATCAAGCACATGGAGGCTAACCTGATGCCGGTTTTCCGGGGTAAAGTAAAAGTGTTGCCATCGGGACTTCAAAACCAGGCCGCCCCTATTTTGGGCGCCAGCAGTTTAGTCTGGAACTACCTCGAAGAAAAGGGTAACGTGTTGGCTTAACCTGATAAACCACATCTTCCGCTTCTTCGGTAGCAGCTATCTTAATTTCCCGGTTATCCTCACCTGTAAAGGTTGAATGGATAGCAAGTTTCATTTTGCGCAATTAACGCAACCAGAGTATCTGTTTCGTCAACCCTACCTGATTTGGAACGATAGACGAATGTTTTTGGGCGAGTTGCGTATATTTATGTGTTAGCTGCATCCGTAACAACCTTAGACAATTCAGACAGACGACAAATAATGAAAATTGCGGAGTACATACCGACTAACCAATTAAGACCATTTATCAAGGCTTACAGAATTATTGAAAGCCAAGACGAATGGGTTGTACCAAACACTTCATTTGCTATTGCGTTGGCAAGTTTAGTAACGACACTACAAGACAACATTAACCCGACTGGAGAGATTTGAACATATATAGCAAATGAAAAAAGCCTTACAAATACCTCCTAAAAAGACTGTGTCGAAACTAATAGTACTCTTTCCCTGCACTTATGTTGTACACATTGCTGAAGAGTATTGGGCTGGCGAACGTTTTTTTAATTGGCTCTCACGTGTCACTAATTCAAATATGACAGAAGATAGCTTTTTGCTGCTAAATGGAGTATTTATGTTCATTATGATAATTGCAACATCTATCGCCATTTGGCAACGAGACCATCGGATTGTACTGGTTTTAGCAAGTATCGTTACGATTAACACCTTGCTGCATGTTTTGGGAAGCATATTTACGTATTCATACTCACCTGGTCTTATATCAGCCGTGGTGCTATGGCTACCACTTGCGGCATGGGCTTTTTATCTCGAACGCAGATATACATCTACTCGTCAAAGACTTGGTGCTATCTTGGTAGGAATTATTGCACATGTATTAGTCTCTGTTTTTGCTTTATTATAATAAATTGACAAGGGTTCTCGCTACAAACCGATATAACAACATTAGTGCTTACTTTTGGCTGACGTTTTTCAAATGCCGCCACAAACGCCAAGCCCCGAACCGTTAACTCACCCCACCTTAACCCCCAAATTCTCACCCAGCAACTTAAACTGTTCGATCCATTCGGGTTTTGTGCTGAGTGTTTCTACATCCTCTTCGCGTGAAATCTCGAAATATAAATTTTGACTTTGGTACAAAATAGGTTCGAGTTTAAACTGGCTGAGCAACGGGAACACCCTGTTTAAGCGTTCAATCCGTTTTACATTGCCGCGTTCGGCACCAATGCGTTTCAACTCTTTAAAAATGCTCTCGCCTGCCATGCGGGCTACGTTGCCGGGGTCTTCAATTCCTAAATCCCATTTAACCAACTCGTTCATAATACGTTCTAACTCTTTAATGTTAATCCTGTCGGATTTGAAACAGTTGAGCAAATCGGTATTCAGTATATATTCAAACGTAGTGGTATATGCTTTTGGTGTGGGTATGTCGTTGGTTACCAACGCATTCACAAGCGGGTAATCGTGGTTATAAACTTTGCGCAGCGATGCCTCAAGGTCACGCAAACTTTGTTGCGTAATCATATCGAGCACTTTGCGTTTTTCGTCTTTAAACAATTGCCACAACGTATAACTTGCCGGGCCAAAATAGGTTTGCATGATGGTGATTACATCGCCCAACCGGCTTTCGTCAAACGCATTTAGGATGCGCATTTGCATACCGGCAAATTTATCATGTTCCATATCTAATGATATGTTACCGATAATGTTGTGCTTACCCATGTATATTACGGCAAACGAAAAACGTTTTTCTGACCGTGTAACATTCGATTTTACTTTAGTGATACCCAATACTAATTTTTGTTCACCGGCTTCCTTACGCAGAAAAAATTCATTCGTGGCAGAGTAGTTAAACAATGGCGCTTTCTCGGGGTCGTCTTCAAACAGCGATGCCACTGCATAGTGCATTCCCACACGCACAAGGTTAGTTTTAGACGGAATCACGTATTTGTGATATACGTGCGCACCGTTTTCAAGCGCTTCAACGTTGCTCGGAGCAGCCTCTAAACGTTTCACAAATTCTTCTTCAATATCCAACCCTCCTACCTGTACCATTAACTGTATAGCGCGACAGGCATACTGTAATATCTGCGTTGTTTCGATACCGGAAATCTCATCAAAAAACCAACCGCAGCTTGTGTACATCAACATGGCGTTGCGTTGCATTTCCATCAGTTGCAACACACGGTTAGGCTCAACATCTTTTATACAATGATCTTTCAGGAACTTCCGAACGGTATCATCATTACGGTGCAGTATCACGTTGATGTATTCGTTACGTGCCGCCCACGGATCGCGTAACAACCCCGTTGTTTCACGCACATACACTTCGTTTAACCGATCACGAAGCCAGTCTAACGATTCGCGTAAAGGTTTACGCCATTGCTGCGTCCAGCCTTCCCTACCGCCTGTATTGCAGCCGCAGTCGTTACGCCAGCGTTCAACTCCGTGTACACAACTCCACGAACTGTTTTCATGAATCTGTACTTCGTATTGAACGGGCACTTTGGTTATATACTCGGCATAATTGGTAATGCGTGCATGCTTGTGTTGATCGATGTAATCAAGACAATAGGCCAATGCCATATCGCCATGTTTATGGTGATGGCCGTACGTTTCGCCATCGGTAGCAATGTGAACTAATTGAGGTTCGTTGGAATTACTATCGAATGAATTGAGTAGTTGTTCGGCAAACTTCTGGCCGTTATTCAGCAATCCGTTAAACGCAACACCTTGTGCAATATCGCCATGATAAAAAAACAAAACGATAGATTTACCCGAAGGCAGATTGCACCGGTACGGTCGCTTGGTATCAACCCCGCCATCGCGCAATTCATGCCAATGCTCATCGCCAGCTTTGCGGTAAGCCTTTGCCTGTCGCGGAGCTAAAACGGTAAACTTAATATCGTGTTCGGCCAGCAATTCAAGCGATTCGGTATCTACTGCGCTTTCGGCCAACCACATACCTTCGGGTCTGCGGCCAAACCTCGATTCGAAGTCGCGAATGCCCCAAACGATCTGCGTAATTTTATCGTTACGGTTGGCGAGTGGCATAATGATATGATTATACACCTGCGCCATGGCCGATCCGTGCCCTGAAAAATGTTTAATACTTTGCTTGTCGGCTTCGAGAATGGCTTCGTAGGTTTCACGATCGTACGCTTCCATCCACGACAACAACGTTGCCCCGAAGTTGAAGCTGATCTTTGAGTAATTATTGATGATGTCTTTTATTACACCGTTTTCGAGAATACGCGAAGCGGCATTGGGTGCGTAGCATTCCGCAGAAATGCGTTCGTTCCAGTCGTGGTACGGGTGTGCTGAGTCCTGAACTTCAATTACTTCGAGCCAGGCATTTTCACGGGGCGGCTGATAAAAATGTCCGTGTATGCAGATGTACTTTTCCAATGCTATTGCGTAAGTTCAAAAATATTATGTTCCTGACTCTAATTCAAATTCACTATCTTCTTTATACAATTTTATTACCGTAAGTGCCAAAGGCGGCAACGCTAACGTTACCGAAAAATCCTGACCGTGATATTTTACAGGTGATGTAACGATGTCGCCCGAATTGAGTACACCACTTCCGCCATATTTCAGATTATCGGTATTAAACACTTCACGCCATTTTCCCCGCACGGGCACACCCACACGGTAATGGTGCCGCGTTTCGGGCGTGAAGTTGCAGACGATAATGAGCGTGTCTTCTTTTTTATCGGACTTGCGTTGATAAGCGATTACACTGTTTTCATTATCAGAATAATCAACCCATTGAAAACCTTGTTGATCGAACGCAAAATGGTACAATGCAGGCTCGGACTGATAATGTACATTTAATTCCTGCATAAACGTTTTCATTCCGTTATGGGGCACATATTGCAGCAAATGCCAATCGAGGCTTTTATCGTGATTCCATTCGGCAGACTGGCCGAACTCACCTCCCATAAAAACAAGTTTGGTTCCGGGATGTGTAAACATATAGGCGAACAATAAACGAAGGTTGGCAAACTTCTGCCACTCATCGCCCGGCATCCGTCCAAGTAACGAGCCCTTGCCGTGCACTACTTCATCGTGCGAAAGCGGAAGCATAAAGTTTTCGGTAAAGGCGTACATCACACTAAAAGTGATTTCGTTCTGATGGTATTTCCGGTGAACGGATTCTTTCTTAAAGTATTGAAGCGTGTCGTGCATCCAGCCCATCATCCATTTCTGACCGAAACCTAAACCGCCCAAATATGTTGGCCGCGAAACGCCCGGCCATGCGGTTGACTCTTCGGCTATGGTTATGGCATCGGGGAAATTCGCATACACGCTTTCGTTAAACTCTTTCAGAAAATTAATGGCTTCGATATTTTCGTTACCGCCAAATTCGTTGGGTATCCACTCACCTGCCTTACGTGAATAATCGAGATAGAGCATACTGGCTACGGCATCTACCCGCAATCCATCGATGTGGTATTGATCTAACCAAAACACCGCATTGCTGATAAGAAACGAGCGCACTTCGTTACGACCGTAATTAAATATGTAACTCTTCCAGTCGGGATGAAAGCCCTTGCGCATATCGGCATGTTCGTACAAATGCGTACCATCGAATTTATACAGGCCATGTTCATCGCCCGGATAGTGTGACGGAACCCAGTCAAGAATAACACCGATATTATTTTGATGGAGCACATCAACCAGCGCTTTAAATTCCTCAGGATTTCCGTACCGGCTGGTAGGCGCGTAATACCCGGTTATCTGATAACCCCATGATCCAAAAAACGGGTGTTCCATTACCGGAAGAAACTCTACGTGCGTGTAGTTCATTTCTTTCAGATACTTCACCAATTCATCGGCTAATTCGGTGTAGGTTAATGAACGGTTGCCCTCTTCTACTTTTCTGCGCCACGAACCGAGGTGAATTTCGTAAACCGAATACGGTTTGGGTTTGGCTGCGTTTTTCTGCCGTTGCTGCATCCAGGCTTTATCGTTCCACTTATAATCACTTTGCCATACAACGGAAGCTGTTTTCGGAGCAACTTCGGAGTATGCCGCAAACGGATCAGCCTTTTCTAAATAATCACCGGTATTGGAATGGATGGCATATTTATACACCTCACCTTTTTGCAAGCCGGGGATGAAAATTTCCCATATACCGGATTCATCCCAACGCGGATTCATCCTGTTTTGCGTGTCGTTCCAGCCATTAAAATTACCGATAACGGAAACTGCCTTGGCGTTGGGCGCCCACACCGCAAAATACACTCCTTTTTTACGGTTAAACGTTACTGCGTGCGCACCTAACTTTTCGTACAGCTTAAAGTGTTTTCCGGTTTTGAATAAATGAATATCAAAATCGGTTAACAGGCTAAACCCGTCATCGGATGTTTTACTTTTTAAAGTTCTCTTTGCCATATTTTAGGACTTAGGTTTTAGGGCTTAGGTATCAGGGATTAGGTGTTAGGGCTTGGGGTACAAACCTAACACCTAATGCCTAAGCCCTGTTTTTCTTCTCTTGTATATAGCGGTTTACATGATACAAAATACCGCGCAACGGAATGGCTGTCCAATCCGGGCGACCGTTAAGTTCATACCCCAATTCATAAATTGCTTTCTCGATCAAAAACAAACGGATAAGCATATCATTTTCCTGCGACAACTCACGCCCCATACCCATGCGTTCCATGTACGCGCCCAAATAAAACCGGCCTATGTAATGCTGCCATTGTTCAGCCCACGCTTCTAAAAATTCCATGTCGCGGTCTCGGTAATTTTCGTTGAGCAATATTTTACCGAATGCGGCATAATGGAACGAGCGCATCATACCGGCAACATCTTTTAACGGATTTTTTTTCAGCCGTCTTTCATTGAATGAAAAACCCGGTTCGCCTTCAAAGTCGATAATCACAAAATCTTTACCGGTAAACAACACCTGACCAAGATGGTAGTCGCCATGTATGCGGGTTTTGATCGCATTAACTTTTACCGTGTAGATTTCACTGAAACACTCCAACACGTGCGACTCTAACGCCAATACTTTTTGCGCCAATGCTTTTGTTGGCTCATCTAACTTGGGCAACGATGCCTTTAACAATCCGAAACGATCGCGCACCAATTTGCGGAACGATGAGTACAACGAACGCTGATAATTGGCCGTAAACTTCTCAGGCGCAAAAGCGGGATTGGAAGTATCGGAAGCAAGCGCCTGATGCATTTCGGCCGTGCGTTGCCCAAGACGTACAACACGCTCATAAAACCCACGCCCGATAAACTCCTGTATAATTTCGGGTGCTTCATCAAAACTGATAGACGGGTTGTTGTTCAGTTTCGGCAGCTTTTCTTTTTTGGCTTTCAGGATAACGCGCTCGAAGAAACGCCCTACCGAGTCGAGCGACATACTCCAGGCTTCGCCCTGGTTCTCGACTTTGTTCTGCAATAAACCGAACACGATAGTTTTCCCGTCATCACCTTTGTATTCGATACTTCCGGCATAACGGGGCGAATGGCCGAAGTTGGTGTTTTCGGACAGAAACCGAACGATTTCCAGATCAGGGTTGATTTCCTCTTCAATCTTCCGGTAGAATTTCAGGAAATACTGATCGTTGTAAATAACAGATGTATTGCTTTGCTCGGCCTTTAACAGTTTTGAATCGATTTCGCCCGGTGAAATCCTGATTTTGTTAAACACGCTTGAATTGAATTGCAACTCACCTTCATCGTCTTTGATGGTTAGCTTTTTATCCATGCCTACCAACAGGAAATCGCGGAATACTTTATCGTAACAGCTATCGAATATAAAACCGCTCTTACCCTGAATCTCTGCACGGCAGATAACACTTTGCGGCTGATGTTCGGCACGCTCTAAAATATAATCTGAGAGAATGAATGTCATCGGCAGAAAGTACAACTCGGGCAGGCGTTGCACATAATGCACTTCGACCAACATCATGTAATGCGTGGAGCCTTCGAGTTTTAACGGAATTACTTTATGAAAGGCAATTTTATTGATCACCTTTGCCTTGCCGCCAAACCATCGGCATTTTTTCATAAACACCGGTATGATTTTCCGCTCGAACGTGCGTTGCTCGTTGTAGTTGTTGAATATTTTTTCCCACGACACATCGGTTTTCAGCAACGGCAATTCGGCATTGTTATCTTTTGTATCTTTTTTCTCGGCCTTATCTGCCTGAAACCAGAAATATCCGTAAGGGCCAATCGTAATAGTATATTGCCCCTCTTCGTCCACATTCATAAACCGGTTTTGGCTGAACACTTCGGTGATCTCGCAATTTTTAAAATCGGCTAAGTTAAGTGTTGTGGACTGCGAAAACTGCGAGAGGTTCGCGACCACAATAATACGCTGTTTTTCTTCCGAACGCTGAAAGCACAATACCTTGTTGTTGTCGGTATCGATAAATTGCATAGCCCCGCGGCCAAATACCTGAAGACGTTTGCGCATGGCAATGATGTTGCGCATCCAGTACATGAGCGAAGCCGGGCTTTCGTCTTGCGTGGCCACGTTAACCGATTCGTACCGGTACTGCGGATCGGTGATAACGGGCAAATACAACCTTTGCGGATTGGCTGTTGAGAAACCCGCATTCACATTCATGTTCCACTGCATAGGTGTACGCACACCGTGGCGGTCGCCCAGATAAATGTTATCGCCCATGCCGATCTCATCGCCATAATAAATTACGGGCGTTCCGGGCAACGAAAACAATAACGTATAAAGCAATTCGATTTTTCTGCGATCGTTATCCAGCATTGGTGCGAGCCGTTTGCGGATACCCGTATTGAATTTTATTTTTGCATCGTTGGCATACGCTTTAAAGAGATAATCTTTTTCTTCTTCGGTAACCATTTCAAGCCCTAACTCATCGTGGTTGCGCAGGAACAACGCCCACTGACTATTAGGCGGTGTTTCGGGTGTCTGGTCGATAATGTCGATAATCGGGTAGCTATCTTCCGTGCGCAAGCCCAGAAACAAACGCGGCATCAGCGGATAGTTAAAATTCATGTGGCACTCTTCGCCATCGCCAAAATACGCTGCGGCATCTTCAGGCCATAGGTTTGCTTCGGCCAGCAACACGGTATTCTTATAATGCCGATCGACATGGCTTCGTATTTTCTTTAAGAAGGTATGTGTTTGCGGCAGGTTCTCGCAGCTTGTGCCTTCTTCTTCATACAAAAACGGTACTGACGATAAGCGAAAACCATCTACACCTAACTTGCACCAAAAGTCGATAATTTTGATTACCTCCATTTGCACTTCGGGGTTCTCGTAATTTAATTCAGGTTCGTGCCGGTAAAAGCGGTGCCAGTAATACGACTTGGCTTCGGTGTCCCAACTCCAGTTGCTATTTTCATCGCCCGGAACAATAACGCGGGCATCTTTATATTTATCGGTTGTGTCGCTCCATACATAAAACTCGCGAAAGCGTGAACCCGTCCTGGCTTTACGCGCACGCTGAAACCACGGATGCTGGTCGGAAGTGTGGTTGAGCAACAACTCGGTAATTACTTTTAAACCCCGGTTGTGCGCTTCTTTAATGAATGCTTTAAAATCAGATAACGTTCCGAAATCGGTATGCACATCGCAGTGATCGGTTACATCATAGCCATCGTCTTTTAATGGCGATGGATAAAACGGCAATAGCCATATCGTGTTTACACCCAAATCTTCGAGGTAATCAAGCTTTTGAATGAGCCCCTGAAAATCACCAACACCATCACCATTGCTGTCGTAAAAAGCACGTACCGAAAGCTCATAGATGATGGCATCTTTAAACCACAACGCCTCCGATTGTTTCGATTTCTTACTCATGTTACATCTGTGATTCATGTACCGATAAATTAAATAAATGGAATGGCATTTTGTACGGATTTAATTCCACGTAATTCCACTCCTGCGTCCAGGTATAATGTTCGTCTGTCATTAAATCATGCAGCTTCACATTAATCTTATCCGAAAGATTTAACACGTGTTTGGGTAATTGCAGGTAACCCGAATGCGCATTATTAGGATCGAGATTAACTACCGTAAGAATGCAATCTGACAAATCGTCTGTTACTTTTAAATAGGCAATCAGGTTGGCGTTGTTCACTTCGCAGAAATGAATGTTCCATGTTGACTGCAACGCGGTATGTTGTTTACGCGCGCGGTTGATCATCGTAATAATGTCGGTCATGCGATTGGTACGCTTCCAATCGTACTTTTTTATTTCGTATTTCTCAGAATCGAAATATTCTTCTTTGCCCTGTACCGGAACGTTATCGTAAAACTCGTACGCAGGCCCGTACATACCATAGCTTGCCGATAACGTAGCGGCCAACGCCATCCGGATGATGAAAATGTTTTCGCCCTGATGTTGTAAATGCCACGGCAGAATATCGGGCGTGTTCGGCCAGAAATTCGGACGGAAATAATTACGCGATTGACCGTGCACTAATTCATTCATGTAAGCGATCAGTTCATCTTTGCTCACACGCCATGTAAAGTATGTATAAGATTGCGTAAAACCCGACTTACCCAGCGAAGCCATAATCTTAGGCCGTGTAAATGCTTCCGCAAGAAAAATAACATCGGGGTGCAGTTTGTGTGTTTCGGCAATAGCCCACTCCCAAAACGGTATAGGTTTGGTATGCGGGTTATCGACCCGGAAAATGTTCACACCCTGATCGACCCAAAATAAAATCACCGACAACAGTTCGTTCCATAGTTCCTGCCACTGTTCGGTTTCAAAATTGAACGGATAAATATCCTGATACTTCTTAGGCGGGTTCTCGGCATACTGAATACTTCCGTCAGGGCGTTGTTTAAACCATTCGGGATGTTCTTTCACGTACGGATGATCGGGCGCGCATTGATACGCCAGATCAAGTGCTACATCAATGTCAATTTTTTTAGCTTCGGTAATCAGCTTTTTATAATCCTCTAACGTACCCAACTCAGGATGTACGGCTTTATGCCCGCCATCATCGCTGCCGATAGCCCACGGTGAACCCGGCTCGCCCGGCAATGCGCGTACACTATTGTTTTTTCCTTTACGATTACGTTTGCCAATCGGATGAATGGGGGGCAAATACAAAACATCAAAACCCAAAGCCGAAATGCGCGGCAACAGCTTTATTACATCGTTAAACGTTCCGTGACGATTGCCTTCGAGCGCTGCCGAACGCGGAAACAACTCGTACCACGAACTGAACAATGCTTTTCTAAACTCGACCTTTACCGGCAACTCATGTTCGTAGCGGATTTCAAAATTGCGCAGCGGATAATCGTGTACTAATTTTTCAAAATCGGGGCTTAATACCCACGCGATACGTTGGGCATATTCGTGCTTATCCGATAAGTGTTCGATTGCTTTTTTCAGTCTGGCATCGTTACCTGATTTTTTCAGTATTATTTCGCCTTCAGTCAACTCAACGGTTACATCTACACCGGCATTGGCTTTTTTTGTAAAGCCATCGTACCACGTTTCGAAATGATCGACCCATGCCTGAATGGTAAACACGTAAGGTTTTTGTTCGGTTACCACAAAAGAGCCTTTCCAGCAATCGTTGCCTGCATGGTGCATTGCTGCCGTTTTCCAGTTACGTTCGCCTTGCACTTTGTACAGCACTTCTGCCCGGATATGATCGTGGCCATCGCCAAAAATATCTGCGCTAACGTCCACCCGTTCGCCTACGGTTCGTTTTGCCGGATACCGCCCTCCATCAACCTGCGGTTGAACGTTTTCAATAACTACCCGCGACTGCCCTTTTATTTTTATACTCATTTTTCGTAAACTCATTTATTCCGAAACCAAAATTACAGAGGCTCCTGCCGGAAGAATTATTTCTGTTTGATCGATCGCTGCTTGATTGTTTGTCGCAAAATCTATCCGATTAAAACGTATCAGTTCACCGGATAACGAAAGCCTTACCGGCTCGTTAGCAATGTTGTGGAGCACCACAACTGTATCGTTTTCATTTGTACGCTTAAAGCCGACTAACGATGTCGGAAGCCCGTCTAATCTTTCTATTCCTCCCTGCGTTAATGCAACGCTGGTATTCCGGTACGCAATCAGTTTTTTATAATGATTGTACAATGAATGCTGATCGTTTTGTTGCGCTATTAAATCCGCTACGGAATCGGTACGGTTAAAACGCGGTTCTATCCATTTTGTGGTAAAGCTATCGCCCCACGGGAATGGTTCACGGATATATTCATCGGGTTTTACACCCCGCATACCCAGCTCTTCACCATAGTACAGGTAAGGTGTGCCGGGCAACGTCAGTAAAATCGAAGCGGCTACCTGAGCCTTATTTTTGTCGTCATGCAACTGACTCATAATACGGTTCTGATCGTGGTTGGTAAGAATAGGTGCATCGACAAAACCAGGATTAACAGATTTAAAGTAATCGATTTGCGTGATGTATTGCTCAACAAAACCAACCGTATCGCGCTGTTGATTGAGTATGGTAATGATCGTACTGCCCAATTCAAAATTAAAAACAGCGGGCAAGCCAACAGTAAACGGTGCTACATCGGCACGGTTTACCGAGTACACCTCACCTACCATGTACACATCGGGTTTTAGTTTGATTAACTGTTCACGATACCATTTCCAGAATGCGTGATTATCGGCAGCACGGTCGTCAGGGTAAATATGTTTAGCGGCATCGAAACGAAAACCGTCAACCTGTAATTCTTTCAGCCAGAAACGTGCTATTTCTACCATTTCATCGCGCACCTTCTGATTATCGAAATTAAGATCAGGCATATGGCTGGAAAAAAATCCGTAGTAATGTTCGGCTGTCGAATCACCATTTACTTCGTGCCACTGCGTAATATTATCCGAATCGAGGGTAATGGTTTTTTTTGAAATCTGATCTTTAATGGAGTCTTTATCCGCCCAAACAAAATAATCGTGGTAAGGCGATTGCTTACCCTGTTTTGCGCTTAAAAACCAGGGGTGTTCGCGGCTGGTATGGTTCAGCACTAAATCGATGATAATCTTTATGTCGCGTTTATGTGCTTCTGCGACCAATACTTTAAAGTCATTGAGCGTACCGTAATCGGGATGGATGTTTTTATAATCGGTTACATCATACTTATGATACGATGGCGAAGGCATAACGGGCATCAGCCAGATAGCTTTTACACCTAATTGCTGAACATAATCTAATTTAGCAATCAACCCTTTCAGGTCGCCTTTACCATCGCCATTACCATCGGCAAAAGCCAGTACAAAAATTTCGTAATAGACACCTTCAGGAGCGGACATTCTATCGGTTGATTTATTTTTACATGATTGCACAACACCGAACATCAACAGCACACACGTTATGTAAAGAATAGTCCGCATTATTTTTCTACTTTAAAAATATACGCTCCAAAAGCCGGTACTCTGCACTGGAACACACCGTTTTCAATACGGATGTCGGCACCGATTTTCCATAGCACATCGTTGGCTATATAAGAGGCATCGGGTTTTAACCCTAACAACTGCAATGCCTCAGCCGAAAGTGTTACGCGATGATCTTGCAGGTTTTTGTTAAAGTTTGAAATGATAATCAGACCATCATTTTTGTATGCACGTACAAAAACGTGTACATCGTCATGCGTTGTGAGGTCGGTATAACCACCCTTTACAATGGCAGGGTTGTTCTTCGACAGGTTAAGCAACGTTGCGTAAAACTGACGCAGACGTTTTTGTTCTTCGCTTAACAAACCGCCATCGAAAGCGCCACCGTTCATCCATTTTTGATGTTCGGGCACACCCCAATAATCGAAAATGGTTGTGCGCCCATCGTTACCGCCAAATCCTTCGCTGCCTTCGCCCGGCTCGCCCACTTCCTGCCCAAAATAAATCATTACCGGGCCTCTGTCGATGGTTGCGCTCACCACCATAGCCGGTACGGCTTTCCATGCATTGCCTGCAAAATCGGGCGAAGCAATACGCTGCTCGTCATGGTTTTCTAAAAAGTGCAGCATATTATCGTTTATGCCTTTCAGACTTTGCTGAATCTGATCAATATCTTTCGCGCTTCGTTTGTTGTTGGTGAGCAACCGAAGGGTATCGTACAACTGCACTTTGTCGTACAGGTAATCGAACTTACCGGTTTGGATGTAGTTGGCGTATTGTGCAGGGTTATAAATTTCGGCAATGAATACAATCTCAGGATTAACGGCTTTCACCTGCGGAATAGCCCAGTTCCAAAACTCAACGGGAACCATTTCGGCCATATCGCACCGGAAGCCATCTACTTTTTTATCAGCCCAAAAAACAAGGATGTCTTTCATCTTCATCCACGTATCGGGAACGGGATCGAAATAAGTTTTACGGTTATCCTGAACATCGACACCGTAATTAAGTTTTACCGTTTCGAACCATTCGTTCACACCCGGACTGGCCGTGAACTGATCGTTGCCCGTAACCTTTGCGGGAAACTCAGAAAATTTGCCATCGGCTGGCGGATAAATACTATCGGAAGGGTTTGATTTAAAATCTTTCGGCACAACAAATGCCTGTCCCGGCAAATAATAGAAATTATTGTTGGGTGCAAACTTTACCGTTTTATCGTCTGCCTCACCTAAATCTTTAACACCGGCAAGCTTCGCATCCGATTTGTACGCGCGCGCAACATGGTTGGGCACAAAATCGATCAATACTTTTAAGCCGTTTGCATGGGTGCGCGTTACAAGTTGCTCAAATTCTTTCATCCGCTCGGGCACGTTAACCGCGAGGTCGGGGTTAACATCGTAATAATCTTTAATGGCATACGGAGATCCCGCCCGGCCCTTCACCACATCGGCATCGTCAAGGGCAATACCATATTTTGAGTAATCGGTTAGCACGGCATGTTCGATAACGCCCGTGTACCACACGTGAGTAACGCCCAATTCTTTTAACGACTTTAACGCTGCCGTATTGATGTCGTTAAACTTCCCGACTCCGTTTTCGGCCAGCGTTCCGTACGGTTTATTTTCGTTAGTTTTATTGCCAAACAAACGGGTCATAAGCTGGTACACGACCATCTTTTGCGATTCAGTTTTCATATCCGGAACGGGCGGTATTTTTTCGGGCTGACGGCCGCAACTCACCATGAGCAAGCACGCCAAAACAGGTATAAATTTAGGCATCGTTAAAGATAACGCGCCTGTTTAAAAGGCTTGGTATAATGCGCAGATAAATTATCGCAAACGGTTGCGTTAAGCCTTTTTTTGCCGAAACGACCTGAAAATATAGAATGCCAGCACCATTACGCAGATCACAAGCCCTAAAAACTCCCTCGATTCTTCCACGTAGGGGTACTGCATTTTCATGCCCTCGCTGAAAAGCATACCCAAATCGTCTTGCACCAGCCATTCGGCCACGCCCGGCCAGAGGATTACGCCATAAACGATAAAACCCGCCATCAGCACAAGCAAGAACTTACGGAAGAATACATCGAAAGCGGCCAGTATGCTGAGCACTGCCATCGCTCCGTAAATTAAAATCCATAGCACGGGATCGGGGTCGTTAACCTGTAAGAAAGCGAACGCCATAAACATCAGTGCGAGGGTGATACAGAGGTATTTCATGTTTTAGGGTTTGTGGCAATTTGTTTTACTGCTTACGTTTTTTTTTCTTGACTTATGTTTTTTCACCTTCCTCAACGTCCTCTAACGAGTGACGTTGAGGGGGTTGAAGTTAGAGCGACTTTGCGTTTATTATTTAATTTTCATTATAAACAAAGAATCCTGCCTAATTGAATCCTGCTTTAAACTATAACCGCAAGGAATATAATAACGCTCAAAAGGATAACTCTTCTTAATTAACTCACTTTTACCATCACAAAAGGTGTATAACCAAGTAGACGGCCGGTAAAAACTACTATCATTAGAGCTAAGTTTAATCTGGTATCGATTTAGTATATCTTCTACCTCTGTAGATATTGCTTTGGTATTTCGTGAAATCGAACCCTCAACCCCTGAATACAAAAAAACAACAATACTCTCGTCCAAAATCGAGTAATATGCTGGAACGCCCGTTTGTTCCTCACCAAATTTTTTAAATGAGTTTGATATATATACGTCTGTTCTAAAAGTATTAACAACCCATCTCGTAGTTATGACCTTAGATTTTATATCAACATTATTTTCTCTAACATATTCGAGAACTGCATATTTAATAGAATCATTTAATTCGATCGCAAATCGTTTTTTTTGTGATCTACAGGAAGCAATGCTTATCACAAGGGTAATTGTTAATAAGTATAAAGAAAATCTCGATTTCATATTATTTAGAAAATAGTGATACAGGATTTTTTACCCATCAACGTCACTCGCAGAGGACGTTGATGATTTTAACAACAAATTTAATCCATCACAACAAAACAAACCTACACCCTAACAAAACAGATATTTTGGAACATTACAATTAATCACAATATTTTAAAAAAATATCTGTTAGCCTGATAGTTCTCTTTTTGTCAAGTAAAGAAACTGTATCACAAAAGTATTCCTGCTTCTTAATTGCAATCTTCTCAATATCATCAAAATAATCCTCAGCAAAATAACCATCAACATACTCTGATACATAAAGATAATTAACTAAAATAGTTCGATCGCTCATCGCATATTCACTCATTTTGCTAACGAGCTTTCTAAAGGTACTTGAGGTTCGGTCATCGTAATCGAGTGCATAGAATATTTTAGATTCTGACATTGAACTTGGAATCACGGACAAAATCATTTCTTGATTGACATCATCAACGTTTTTCACCATCAGGTCTAATCTTGATTTATAATCATTTATAATGGTAGTGTCATTCTGCGCATATATTTCACTTTTGCAGCTTAACAAACAAAGTAATATCATCCAAAATCTATTCATCAGTTTTTCCTTGAAACATCTCTATCCATCAAAATAATTTTCCTGTTATCCTTTTTAATCTCGCGCGTTGGTGAAAAACACCAACGTGGGCAAGACCTTACTTAATTATGTATTTAAAATTACCCTTAATTGTGATTATTTTTTCATCACAAGGCTTCAAACAGCGCCCTCTGAATTCAGCATACCCTCTAACTTCATTACCCTTTTTAAAATCAAATGTATTTAGCTTCAACTTATTACTTTCAGAGATAATTACCTGCTCAGGGAGTACATCCACTAAATATCTAAATTTCACGAAGTAGTCTTGCTTCAAAATACAAATCGAATACTCGCTGTATAAGGAGGAACTAAGTCTGTGTAATATAATTTTTAAAGTATCATTTTGAATAGTAGCTTCAGAGAAGAGAATTTTATCAGATTCAACTCCATTGAACATAACAACTAATTCTGCTTTTACCGTGTCGTTTGGCTCTTGCAACCAGCTCATGTCGTAGACTTCATTTTCGTTTGTGATAAAGTACCTATCAACTGAATCGAGTTCCCATTTAGAACTTACGTTGTTTTTTTGCGCACAACTTGGTTGCACTAAAACCATGAGTATTAAAAATAATCTTAACATATTCTTTATTAAATTATTTATTGGGTGACAATTGGGGCGGATTTGACTTTTACCCCATCAGCGTCACTCGCAGAGGACGCTGATGCTTTTAACAACAAATTTAACCCATCACAACAAAACAAATCTACACAATCATTAATCTAAATCCTTACACCCCTAAAAATCAATCCTGTAAACCAATACAGGCATAAGCCCTAACTGGTATTGGGTTGTGATTGCTCCTTTGGTGTGGTCGTAATAGCGGTAGGCTTCGTTTTCGATGTTCAGTATATTCTGAATATCGATGGCGATGGTACGGGTATAGCTTCGTTTGTTTTTGCGCCAGCTTAACCGGAGGTCGAGCCGGAAGTAATCGTTGAGTTTATTCTCAAACGCACGGCTCTCGTCATAAACGGTTGTTGCTGTTGTTGGGTCGGCTATAATGGGCGATTCGCGCAGGCCGCCTAAGTATAAGGCACGTGAGCTTAATCCAAACGTTCGGTACGATTGTTTTTTAGTTTTGCTCCACTCCTGTCCGTAGGTAAGGTTTACCGTATAGTTGCCATCGAAACGGGTATTGCGAAGCACATCATCGGAGCCTTTGTACTGCGATTTATAATACGAGCCTCCGGCAATCAGGTAACTTTTGTTTACGAACGATTTTTCGGCCAATACTTCAATGCCATAATTTCTGCCCGTGCCATCCGACACCAAATCGTCAGGGGCATAAACTTCGATAGAATTAATCAACGAATAAGAAGACGCTGTTTTCCGAATCGGAATATCAAAGAGTTGCTGATAATAAACGGTCGTTAAAAAATTAAAGCCGTTGGTTGTGCTGTATGTGTAACCCAAATCGACATGGTGCGCTTTGCTAAGCGCAAGGTTTTTATTGGCATTCAGATACGTTCCGGCCTGCTGTACCTGGCTCACTAAGTTATACGAAAACTTTATACTGCTGTTCAATGTCGGTAAAAACTCCAAAGCAATGCGCGGCTCTAACGCACCGGTTTCATTATACGAATAATACACATAGCGCATGGCTGCTTGCGTATTCCAGCGTTCCGATAGAAAAACTTTCCATTGCGCATACGGCTGAAGCAAAAGCCCTTTTACATTTCCCTGCTGAACAACATCGCCCGACAAACCGGTTTGGTTTAATGCGTACATATCATCATGATGATAATTAACCTGCATACCGGTTTCAATTTGGTAGTTGTCTAATTTAGCGCTTAACCGGCCATAAGCCGATACCAATACTTTATCGAGATGAAGGCGGTCGGCATACACGATGTTCAGCAAGCCGGGCGGTATAGCGGGCGAAGCCGTTTGATCGCGCTCCTGCCGGTTTCCCGAAACAGAAACACCGGTAGCTATATGCGCTTTTTTTACGGATTTATTATACGTTAGCCCTGTTCCGTAGTTTTGCGAAGTGTAATCAATATCGTAGCGGTCTTTATCAACTTCCCGTTTATCAACCGCCTCATGTTCGAATACATTTTTACTCGAACCATAAAATCCGAACCACGAAAGTGATCCGCCATTGCGTAACAATGAGTTTAACGCAAACGTTAAATCCTGAAAGCTGATGTCTTCATCGCCAAACTTCACGCCCATTTTCGACAACAAGCCCACTGTTGAATAACGGTAGTTGGCAAGAAACGAGGTGTTTTGTTTTTTACCGAGCGGTCCTTCGGCAGCGAGATCAATACCTATCAAACTTGCCTGCGCAGTATAATGATAGCCGGTAGTATCGCCACTGCGCAAACTCATATCCACCACGCCCGACAAAGCATTGCCATAACGTGCAGGAAGCGAGCCTGTATAAAAATTGGTGCGATCCATTAACTGCGAACTGATAATGTTTACCCCGCCTCCGTACGCAGCGGGTTTATCTGAAAACGTACCGGCATTGGCTAAGTGATTGGGGTTTACAATATCTAATCCGTTGATACGCCACAACAAACCGGACGGTGAATTACCGCGCATGATGATGGTGTTGTTCTGATCGTTGGCTGTCATCACACCGGGATATGATGTAATAACCCGCACGGGGTCAAAAAAATTAGCCGGAATGCGCAACGCTTTTTCAACGGTGATACTATGTTCACCGGGTGTATAGGTTGTACTGCGGCTTGCGGTGATCTCAACTTCATCCAGCGTGTTCTGAAATTCAATCAACCGTACGTCTAATTCGTTTCTGCGGGCAGAGATCACCACAATTTCATGTTGCGATGAAGCATATCCCGTAAAGGAAACGTTTACAACATACCGGCCTGGCGCTACGGCATTAAATGCAAACCGGCCTGACTCATCGGCTACGGTAACCCATTGCATTGTGTCGCGAACCAATACCACGCTTGCAGAAGCTAACGGTTTTTGGGTTACGCCATCGGTTACGCGGCCACTTACCTGTTGAAGTTGTTGCGCCCAAACTATATGTGATACGCAACAACACAACAAGATGAATAAACCACGGTTCACTTACACAATACCGTTTAGATAATCATATCCCTTTTTAATGCTCTCGGTTTCGGGTGTAACGAACGACTCTTGTTCTAAAAAGAAATGTTTCATCCCCGATTGTCCGGCTGCGGCAAAGATGGACTTGAAATCGATGGAGCCGCTGCCCACATCGGAGTTTTTAGTGCGGTCGGCTTTGTCCATGTCTTTCACATGCCACAACGCAAACCTGCCCGGATGATTATTAAAATATGTTAACGGATCAATGCCTGCATATACTACCCAGTATAAATCCATTTCCATCGTAACCAATGCCGGATCGAGCTCGCGCAGCATTACATCGTACATTATTTCATCGCCAACATTGCCAAACTCAAAGGCATGATTGTGATAGGCCATCTGTAAACCATATTGTTTGTTGATCTCGCCTGCTTTGTTTAAAATTTCGCACGTACGCCTTAAGGCATCTAACGTATTCCATTCGCTTTGATCGAGCCAGGCAATTGTGGTATAATGTTGTCCTGCTTCTTTAGCATCGTTCGCGGCACGCTCCCATTCGTTGAACGGTGTTCCTTTTTTGTCGGGTGTTGTTTGCCCGGTTCCGTAATGCCCGCTTACTAATTTAAGACCAAGGCGTTTAACTTCGGCAGCAAACTCAGCGTACGGAACACCAAAAATGTTTCCGTTATCGTAACCGTATGTTTCTACTTCGGTAAAACCTGTATCGGCTACGATTTTCAACGTACCTTTTACATCCTTCTCAAACAATCTTTTTAAGGTGTAAAGTTGTATGCCGATTGGCTTTGTTACCACCGATGAGGTTGTTGCTGTACCACATGCCGAATAGAGCGAGGCAAAGGTCAAACCACCGGCTGCCATTGCTGAGCGTTCAAGGAAAGTTCTTCTGTTCATATTTTCGGTTATTTTATCTCACGGATTTTAATATTTCGGAACCACACATTATCGCCATGATCCTGTAAGCCGATATGGCCTTTACTGGCTTTACCAAAACCGGGCATATCTTTAAACTTACTGTTGGCGATCATCTGTTTCCATTCATCGGTGTGCATTTCAAATTCAACAATCTTATAGCCGTTCAGCCAGAATTCAACCTTGCCCTTGTTTGAAATCAACCGCACGTAGTTCCACTCCATAGCCGGATTGGCAGCCACAAAACTGCGGGCAATCAAATCGTACAAATCACCGGCACGATGGTTCGGATAAACCGCATCGGGATGGCACGTATCATCAAGCACCTGCATTTCGGGGCCGGTTTCCCACATATAATTGTACTGGCCGTTATCCACCGAATTAAAAATGATACCGCTGTTACCGCAGTTTGAGATGCGCCACTCTAACGCAAGCTCAAAGTTTTCGTATTCTTTCTCAGAGATAATATCACCACCATCGCCTGTTTGCCAATCTTTTTTATTGGATGCATCGAGGTACAACAGGCCGTCTTTTACTTTCCAGGCTTTGCCTGCGCCTTCATTACTCTTAAACTTGCGCCAGCCATTGGTTGTTTTTCCATCGAACAACAATTCCCAGCCTGCCGCCTTTTCGGATTCGGTTAATGTATTCAGCGCTATCGGTTTAGCCGGATTTTTAAAACCTAATTCGTTGGATGGTATTTGGTTCATGGTGTACCACGCTTCGGTTGACCACAACGAAGCATTTTTATCGGTTAAGAAAACACCGGCTAACCGAACATACACAACATGGTTTGGTTTTATACCGCCTAATTCAAGAAACACCTTCTTACGATCGGCTGAAATGTTAACCGATTTCACCGGCAGGTTTTCAAGCCCTAATTTCGGCCCGCCATAATCTTTGGTAGGCTTATAGTACCATTGTTTGATCTCATAGTCGGCCGCAGTGTTTCCTGAACGTTCGCTTAGTGGTTCTGTAAATTCAATTTCAATTCCGTTCGATTTGGCACGCACCGCTAACATTTCAAACACCGGCTTGTTGTTATACGTGAGTTTTTGCAAACCATACCACTTGGCACCAGCATGTGCCCAATTACCGGGGTTACCAATCATACCAACATACAATGAACCATCAGGCCCCCAAACAGCGCGGTTAACCCCGCCTTCCATGCCTTGTGTAAAACGGAACACCGCTCCCTGATATTCGCCATTCACCTTTTCGACAAACACGCGCTTTAAACCACCATGCGTTACTTCACCGTGAAGCTGCTGGTTTTTATACGGCCCGACATTCAGCACAACCGGCTGGCTGGGCGAGTTACCGATTTCATCCTGCGGAAGCCAAACCACGGGCAATGTTTCTTTCAGATTAGCCGTACCTTCAAAATCGACCGAACGTGAACCGTACCACGCTCCTTCTTTTACGTGAACAATTTTGCTTGACGGAAGCCAGTCGCCCTGGTTATCGGCTACAAACAACGCACCGTCAACACCAACACCAATACCGTTTGGTGTACGCAATCCGCTGGCGATAAATTCTGTATGACCGTCTTTCTTTGAAATCTTCACCACCTTTCCGCGATCTTTAATCTGGTTAACACCGCTTGCACCGCCCGGCTCAATGGCTGTTGCCAATGTCGCGTAGAAATAACCATCCTGATAAGCCAATCCAAAAGCAAACTCATGGAAGTTAGCCGATACATCCCACGCAGCGCTTACGGTTTGATAGTCGTCTATAATACCGTCATTATCGGTATCGATTAAACGGGTAAGCTCTTGTTTCTGCAACACATAAATTGTGTCGTTCACTACTTTAATACCCAACGGTTCGGCAAGTCCTGAAGCAATGCGTGTTACCGTAATCTTTTCAGGATTGTTTCCGGTTACGCCTTGCAAGCGGTAAACAGGCCCGACAGAATCCCACGTACAAATCACCAAACTACTGTCGGACAGAAAATCCATACCGCCCACTTTCGGGAGGAACGACTCAGGCCGGGCTTGTGCCAGATCAAAAGCCGGGTGTACAGCCGTTAACGGCACGCGATCGCCCGGAACGCCTTTTACAAGTTGTGATGGCGGAATATACGGAGCCGTTTTACGGTACTGCGTTTTGTTATGGCTCAATACAGTATTCGGGATGATCGAGAATTTGTTATCGCCATATTTAGCCCATTGCAGCGACATGGAATAACCACCGCCTCCTTCAAAGTAATTGATACGGATAGGATGCTTGCCTTTTTTGAGGATTACTTCACCATCGCGCGCTGCGGTGCTATGGTAACCATCGTTATCCACCACTAATTTATTATCGATGTACAGAATGGAGCCATCGTCACTTACTATGCGGAATACATAATTACCTTCTTCTTCGATGTTGATAAACCCGTTGAATTGCAAATACACTTGCGATTTTAAGTGCGAACCAAGGTTATCAAGCACTTTCTCACGAAAGTGAACAGCCGGTGCCGTACCGGTCAATAATGGTTTCGATTTTTCGGGCGTATCGTGGATGGGGATATTCGGGTCGATCTTAAACAACATCACGGCCAGGCCGGGATATGTTGCACCGTCTTCTAATTTTTCAAATTCGTTTTTATCGGTCAACGCAAAATTGATCGTTTCGATGTTCATGTTCAGATCAACATTTTTATTTTCAACAGCAAGTGCCTTACCACCGAGCGACATAATATAATGCACCATCTTCTCTGCATCGGCCGGTAGTAAGTCAGCGTGCGGTGTCATCATCACATCGCCCCATACACCCGAACCTCCTTTAATGATCTTGTCAACCATTAACGTCACATTCGCTTTTGTGAAATCGTATTTTTTGGCCACATCGATATAGGCAGGGCCAATAGTTTTTTTACCCTCGTTATGACAGGTTTTACAATCCGATTTTTCGATTAACGCGCTGCCTTCTTCCAGCAAGGTTTTCGATACGTTCCCGATTTCTTTCGGAACTTCAAAACCCCGGTGATAATAAACTTTCAGGTTGGTTGGCTCATCCGTTTTTAACACCAATGTTACCGGCACGGACAACGTTGTTCCATTCGGATAGGTGTTGGTTACAGGCTCACCCGCTGTTAACGTACCGTTTGTTTCATAGTCGGTTGCTTTTTCAAGATTGGTGAGTGTGGTTTTTAACGCAACCTCAACACCCGATGAAACATTGCTGATCACGAACTTGCGGTGCAAACCATTCTTTCCTGATTTGCTGGTATATTCCGGTGTTTCTTCTACATCGGCTTTGTTTCCGTTTTCATCGCTTAACGTAAACCGAAATGTTACCTGGCTATTCTTAAAATAATGTCCTTTAAACTTTACTTGTGGAATAACTTCGTTGCCGTTCACCATCAGCCGCCAGGCAGGTTCATGCAAACGCTCTTCAAAATAGGCATAGCCTGCAGAGGTTGGTTGAGGGCCGTGTGTGGTTGTGTAAACAGGGCCATCGAGAATCACTTTTCCTTTCCATGCTTTGTATAATCCGCAATAGCGCGCATCATAAGCCACAAATAATTCATCGTGCAACGTAGCGGTTACAATGCGCGGTTGCTGATCAAGTACCGAACGAAACACCCACGGGTCGCGCGGCCGGCTAATGTCTTGCTTTGTATTGCAGGCCTGAAACAAGACCAGCACAACAATAATATAGAGTATTTTTTTCATAGAATGTTTAAGGGTAGATTATTTAGGCTCTTCGCCATCTAACGACAGCACATAACGGGCAATTTTTTCGGCATTTTCTTTCGACAGATCAGGGTGTGCGTTCATGGGTATATCGCCCCATACACCACTGCTACCGTCTATGATGCGTTGTGCCAACAGGGCTACGTTTGCATCGGTGTATTCATATTTTTTAGCTACATCGGTGTGAGGCGGCCCGATGATTTTGTTCGTGGCATGGTGGCAGGTTTTACAATCGTTCGCTTCCATCAGTATCTTTCCTTCCTGAATGAGCCGGGCATGGTTTGGTTTACTACCGCACGATGCCAGTATGCATATTATAAAAGGTATGACTAACTGAAATCTTTGGTTCGTCTTCAAAAAAGTTGACAGTAGGCAATTGACATAACCCAAACACCTGGATGCTGCCGATTGCCTACTACCTGTTTTAGTTAATACTCTCATCATTATTTATTAAAGTCCTAATAGTTTACGGTTACGTTTCGTATCAATGCCAGACGCGGCAAAATCATCAAACGCCTTATCGGTTACGCGAATGATGTGATCCTGAATAAACGTTGCGCCTTCGCGCGCTCCCTGTTCAGGGTGTTTAATGCAGCACTCCCACTCTAACACCGCCCAGCCATCGTAATTATAGTGTGCAAGTTTCGAGAAGATGGCCTTAAAATCAACCTGACCATCGCCCGTTGAACGGAACCGTCCCGGTCGGTCGATCCAATCCTGATAACCGCCATACACACCGCTTCTTCCGTTAGGATTAAACTCGGCATCTTTTACATGGAACATTTTAATGAAATCGCTGTATATGTCGATGAATTGAAGATAATCTAACTGTTGCAACACAAAGTGACTTGGATCGAACAGTATGTTAGCACGCGGATGGTTTCCGGTTGCTTCATAAAAACGTTCGAACGTTGCGCCATCGTGCAAATCTTCGCCCGGATGTATTTCATAGCATACGTCCACTCCTGCTTTATCGAACGCTTTTAAAATCGGAAGCCAGCGTTTTGCCAATTCTTTAAAACCTTCGTTCACCAATCCGGCAGGGCGCTGCGGCCACGGATAAACCAAATGCCACATTAACGCACCCGAAAAAGTTGCGTGTGCACTTAATCCTAAATTCTTACTGGCTTTGGCGGCAAGTTTCAACTGATCTACCGCCCAAGCTGTTCGCTCTTTCGGATTGTTATGCAATTTTTTAGGCGCAAACCCATCAAATAATGTATCGTAAGCCGGATGTGTAGCCACAAGCTGGCCTTGCAAATGTGTGCTCAATTCCGAAATTTCAAGCCCGCATTCGTTGATGGTTCCTTTCAGATCATCTGCATAGTCTTTACTTTCAGCCGCGAGTTTTAAATCGATCAGGCGACTTTCCCACGTTGGTATCTGCACACCTTTATACCCCAGCGAAGCCGCCCATTTACAAATAGAGCGCAACTCATCGAACGGTGCTTCATCGCCCATAAACTGAGCAAGAAATATAGCGGGGCCTTTTATTGTCTTCATAATTGTTAGGACTTAGGTTTTAGGGCTTAGGACTTAGGTATTAGATATTAGGTGTTAGAAATCGGTTATAGGATTATCGCCATAGGGTTCGGTTGGTTCGTTTACTCCTCCGGGCACTCCCAGCGATTTTATATATGCGTTTATCATTTTTCCGATTTGAGTGATTTCGTTCATGTAATTATCAAATTGTTCGACAGTGATCAGGTTTCGTTTTTGCGCTTTTGTAAGCCACGTTTGTGTTTCAAAAAGAGAACCGCGTGCATAATAACTAAAGTTTTTAATCTCTTTGTAATGATACCTTCCCAGACCTTCGGATAAGTTAGCTGCAACCGAATCGCACGACCGAACCAATTGTTTGCCGATTGTATCTTTATTAAAAAAATCCCAACCAACTACCGATTTCCACACCGCTTCACCTAAAGCCATAGCCCGGTTGTACGTTTTGAAATCATCCAGTCCGTCTATCATTGCATTATAGTTTACCTGACCATTCCTAACACCTAAGTCCTAAGCCCTGATACGAGTCCACTTTTGTTTTGATGAAGATGATTTCACCATCGCCTCGATAAATGCCATACCGCGTACGCCATCTTCTACATCGGGGTAATCGTGTTTTGCACCTGAACTGTTTTTACCTGCCTGCCAGGCTCGTACAGCACGGGCAAACGCAAGGTAAATGTTGGCGAATGCTTCTAAGTACCCTTCCGGGTGACCAGACGGAGTGCGTGTTGCTTTCTTTGCCGCTTCGCTCGCATAACCCATACCTGCACGATAAACTTCTTTCGGCTTATCAGCCCATCGAACAATTAACGTGTTGGGTTCTTCCTGTCGCCATTCAAGCCCGCCTTTCTCACCATATATTTTTATCGCCAAGTTATTTTCCTGTCCTGTCGCTACTTGTGTGGCTACGAGCACACCGGTAGCCTCGTTTTCAAACCGTAAAAATGCTGCGGCATCATCATCTAACAAGCGGCCTTTTACCACGCTGTTTAAAAAGGCACATAACTCAGTAATATTACTGCCGATAATATACTCGGCTAAGTTTGCGGCATGCGTGCCGATGTCACCGGTAGCACCGCCCAGGCCCGAACGTTTGGGGTCAACACGCCAGGCAGCCTGTTTGTTATTGCCCTTCTCTTCGGGTTGTGATAACCATCCCTGCGGATATTCAACATACACTTTCCTGATTTTCCCGAATTTATTTGAAGCCACTAAGTGTCGTGCTTCTTTCACCATCGGGTAACCGGTATAAGCGTGCGTTACGGCTAACACAAGCCCGGTTTTGTCAACAATTTTCTTTAGTTGTTTTGCTTCGGTGAGCGTAAGCGTTAACGGTTTATCGATAATTACATGAAAGCCGTTTTCCAATGCAAGCCTGGCCGGATCGTAATGCACGTGATTGGGTGTAACAATGGCTACAAAATCCATTCGTTCGGTTTCCGGGAGTTGCTTCTCGGCCTCAATCATTTCGGCATAGCTTCCATACACCCGTTTGGGATCGAGAAAGAGTGCCTTGCCGGATGCCTTCGATTTTTTGGGATCGCTGCTGAACGCCCCGCATACCAATTCGATCTGCCCATCGATGTTTGCTGCGATGCGGTGTACTGCTCCGATAAAGGCATCGGGGCCGCCTCCGATCATTCCCATTCGTAGTTTGCGCATGATTTTATGTAGTGGTTATCGTAAGGCAGCAATATATCCAAAACCTATAAATAGTAGAATATAATTATGACAAACGTTATATTGACGCAATTTTACCAAACGCTATTATGAACACCGCCAATAAAAATCTGGTTATCCGCCTGAGCGCCATGATGTTCCTCCAGTTTTTCATCTGGGGAGCGTGGTACACTACCATCGGGGTTTACATGGGCGAGCTGGGCATGAACAACCTCACGCACTGGCCTTTCACCGTTAATCCGATTGCCGCTATTGTCGCACCGTTCTTTATCGGGTTAATTGCCGATCGTTTTTTTGCCACCGAAAAAGTTATTGCAACACTTCACCTGGTTGGTGGCGCGGTTCTTTTCATTGTACCGCAAACAACAGCCTCTCCTGTTTTGTTTATCACATTGTTACTGGTCTATAATTTATGTTATATGCCAACATTAAGCCTTACCACATCACTTGCCTTTCATAACATTACTGATCAGGAAAAACAATTTCCGATTATCCGTGTGTTTGGTACGGTTGGTTGGATTGTTGCCGGGCTTTCTATTAGCTTCATTTTCAGCAAACTGATTGGCGGCATGGCCGAGAAAACCGCCATACCACTTTATGCTTCGGCTTGCGCTTCGGTTCTGTTAGGATTATACAGTTTTACTTTACCCCACACACCGCCCAAAGCGGTTGGCGAAAAGGTATCGTGGCGAAGCATTGCCGGCATTGATGCCTTAAAAGCACTCAGCAGCAAATCGTTCTTTGTATTTGTATTGTGCGCCTTTCTGATTTGTATTCCGTTAGCGGTGTATTACAATTTCACACAAATCTATTTAGGTGCAAGCGGGTTTACCAACATTGCCGGTGTGCAAACCATCGGTCAGATGTCGGAGTTCTTTTTTATGTTGCTGATGCCGTTGTTCTTCGCCCGCTTTGGCGTGAAAAAAATGTTGTTTATCGGTATGTTAGCCTGGGTTGTACGTTATGCGTTATTCGCGCTGGGTGCTCCCGACAGCGTGCAATGGATGATTATGATTGGTATTGCGCTACACGGTATCTGTTACGATTTCTTTTTTGTTACCGGCCAAATTTATGTCGATAAAAAATCGACCGACAAAATACGCGGACAGGCTCAGGGTTTCCTGGTATTGATTACTTACGGAGTGGGTATGTTAATCGGGGCACAAATTGCCGGTATGGTTTATAACAGTTTCTTAGGTACTGAAACCGCGCTGTCGGCCGAACAATGGAAACAATTCTGGTTACTGCCTGCTGGTTTTGCCGCCTTTGTACTGGTATTGTTCGCTGTACTCTTTAAAGATGATTCCAAACAGAAATCTTAATGTATGAATTAGGAGTCCTACACCCCAAAGTTGTAGGGCTCCTCAAACTCAATCAATTTATTAATATTCAATCAATTGAATATTAAAGACTCAAACGGAAATGTACTAAACGATGGCGATTCGGTAACGGTTATCAAACGCGGAACAGTTGTTAAAAACATCAAACTCACCGATGACGAAGGTTAAATCGAAAGCCGTGTTGGCGGAGGTACCCTCGTGCTGAAAACGGAATTTCTTAAAAAGAGCTGATCAACTCAATATTGCTCCAGCATATACCGGATTACATCAGTTGTGGTTACAATGCCTGCCAATTTGGTTTCATCATCGGCACTCACCACGGGCAAGGCGTGAAACTCTTCGGTAGAGAGTATCTCGGCAACATGACGAATGGTTTCGGTTTCTTTCACTACCCGTGGGCGGTGCGACATAACCTGACTGATGCTGAGCATATCGAATACGGCTTCATCGGTGTCTGATTCACCTGCAAATAAATTACTGAACGACAGCCGGTTCATATCTGTTTTACTGATAATGCCCACCAACTGGTTGCCGTGTAAAACCGGAACGTGGCGTATGCCATGCTTGCGTAACAACGCACTTACTTCCTTTAACGGTCGATCTAACTGTGTGGTGATGATGTGGCGAGTCATAATAGTGCTCACCGGTTCGCGCTTTTTCATATCCGTTCTTTTTTTGTTTCCTGATCTAAAGATCGAATACTCACCAGATGTACATGCTGTTACCCGTCATGCCAATACCTGATTTACATCAGGTTACACAATAAAAAAGAGGCTGTATCAAAAGTGGCTCGTCATGTCGAACGCAGTGAGACATCCCGGCAATTAGCGCTCAAAACCGGGACATCTCACTGCGTTCGATGTGACGTGGTTTATTATTGTGCAAGATAGCCTCCGTCAACAGCATAATAACCACCTGTTACAAACGAAGCCTTATCGGAGCCTAACCATAAAATAAGCTCGGCCACTTCGGGTGCCTCTCCTAACCTGCCAATCGGATGCAAACCCACTAATGCTTTTAATGTATCGGCATCCAGGGCGTTTTCAACAAGCGGTGTTTTAATGTAACCGGGGCCAACCGCATTAATGCGAATACCGGCTTTGGCATACTCCAGCGCAGCCGCTTTGGTCAATCCCACCACACCATGCTTGGATGCAACATAAGCCGGTGAATTGGCCGTAGCCACATTTCCGAGAATGGACGCAATGTTCACAATGCTTCCACCGGCTTTCATAGCCGGAAGCTGATAGCGCAAACCATAAAACACACCCGACAGGTTAATATCGATTACACGTTGCCAGCCATCAATCGGGTATTCACCGGTAACGGCCAACGGCCCGCCAATGCCAGCATTGTTTACGGCAATATCAAGTTTGCCAAATTTAGCAATGGTTTGATCGATCAATGCTTTGTGATCTTCGGGATTGGCGGTATCAGCTTTTACAAAAATTGCTTCACCGCCCGCATTGATAATCTGATCGGCAACAGCTTTACCATCTTTTTCATTGATGTCCGAAACAACCACGCGTGCACCTTCGCGTGCGTATAACAAGGCTGTTTCTTTACCAATACCTGAACCTGCCCCTGTAATGAGTGCGATTTTTCCTTCTACTGCTTTCATAACATTTTTGTTTAATCCCTACAACATTCAATTACTGTTATAGATTAAACCGTAAACCAGTAGAAAAAGGTCAGGTTAACGTGAAAATTCCTGTATGACATTTATCATACCGAAAGATGCCGAATGTATCTTATGCAAATACGTTCTCGAATGTTTGATTTACGTTTAACAGCACCGGTTCGCTGTTAATGTTAACCACTAATGGCTCGCCCGATACCAACGTGGTTTCAACTCGTTGATTGGTTGCCTTCAGTTTAATCACCCGTCCCCTGAACTCGATACGGAACGAATACGATTTCCATTTTCGGGGAATGAACGGTGTAAAGTGTAACGTATCATTTTTTACCCGCATACCGCCAAAGCCTTTAATGACCGAAAGCCAGGTACCGGCCATGCTGGTAATATGACAGCCGTCTTCGGTATCGTTGTTGTAATCATCGAGGTCGAGGCGCGATGTACGCAAATACATTTCGTAGGCTTTCTCTTCGTAGCCAAGTTTTGAGGCTAAGATTACGTGTACGCATGGCGATAGCGATGATTCATGTACCGTCATCGGTTCGTAGAAATCGAAATTACGTTTGATTGTTTCCGTATCGAAATCATCCTCAAAGAAATAGATACCCTGCAACACATCGGCCTGTTTAATAAAACACGAACGTAAAATCCTGTCCCACGACCACTTTTGGTTTAACGGGCGGTCTTCTTTCGGAAGCTGCGCAGCGGGCATCAATTCTTTATCTAAGAAACCATCCTGTTGCAAAAACACATTGCGCGTTTTGTCTTCCGGTAAGTACATAGTGTCGGCTATGTTCTTCCATATTACGAGTTCATCGGGTTGTATGGAAAGGTTTTGCTCAAGTTGTGCATACGCTTTAGGGTCGGATTTTTTTACACCGGCTAATGATTCAAGTGTATAGTTGAGTGTCCAGCGTGCAATGTAATTTGTGTACCAGTTGTTGTTTACGTTGTTCTCGTATTCGTTCGGGCCGGTTACGCCCAGCATCACATATTGGTTTTTATCGTTCGAGAAGTTAACGCGCTGCGCCCAAAACCGTGAAATCCCCACCAGCACATCTAACCCGTGGCTTAGCAAATAACGTTCATCGCCCGTATAGCGGATGTAATCAAAAATTGCGTAGGCAATGGCCCCGTTGCGGTGAATTTCTTCAAAGGTTATCTCCCATTCGTTATGACACTCTTCACCGTTCATGGTTACCATCGGGTAAAGAGCCGCGCCATTTTTAAAGCCTAACTTACCTGCATTTTCAATAGCACGTGCCAAATGTTTGTGCCGGTAGATCAGTAAGTTCTTTGCCACCTGCTGTTCGGCAGTGCCAAGATAAAACGGAAGACAGTAGGCTTCGGTATCCCAATATGTGCTGCCACCATACTTCTCTCCGGTAAAACCTTTTGGGCCGATGTTCAGGCGCTCGTCTTCACCGGTATAGGTCTGGGTAAGCTGAAAAATATTAAAACGGATGCCTTGCTGCGCGGCAATGTCGCCTTCGATGGTAATGTCGCATTCATCCCATTTATGTTGCCACACGGCAGCGTGTTCGGCAAACAACGTATCAAATCCTTTTTTGACAGACCGGTTAAGCACCGAGTGGCAGTTGCTTGCCAATGTATCTTTTCCGTGGTTCTCAGACGATAACACGGAAGCGTATTTATATACGACTAACTCTTTACCCTGATTCAACTCAACCTCTACGACATTTCCGGCATATTTTTCACGCTCGACAAGTGCAACACGCGAGGCAACATTTTTCCCTTCTTCCTCAATAGAGTATGTTATACCGGTAGCAACATGAAACTTTGTTTTCTTCGTTTCGGCTACAACGATTGCCTGCGCTGTATCGGCTTTCTTATAAACTTCTGTCCAGAATTTTTCATCGTAGTTGGAATCTTTGTTTACTACATCGGCATCAACGGCCAGAGTGATTTCTGCCTGAGCCGAAAAGTTAACAGGAGTAATCGCATACCGGATAGCGCCAACCTCGCCATCGGCCATGCTGCAAAACCGCTTAGCCTCAACGTTCACTTGTTTTCCATCAGGCAATACAGCCGAGAATGTACGGGTGAGCAACCCGGTTTTCATGTCGAGCGTACGTTTAAACGAAACCACCTTGCACTTTGCCAGATCTAACACCTGATTGGCAATGGTAATGTGTATGCCAATCCAGTTCGGTGCGTTTAATACTTTGGCAAAATATTCGGGGTAACCATTCTTCCACCACCCTACACGGGTTTTATCGGGATAATACACACCGGCCACATAACTTCCCTGGAGTGTTTCGCCAGAATATTGCTCTTCAAAATTGGCGCGCTGGCCCATCCGGCCGTTGCCAATGCTAAAAACACTTTCGGATATTTTATTGTAATGAGGGTTAAAACCTTCTTCAATGATTTGCCACTCGTGATGTTTCAGGTACTCCTTCATACGTCATGCACTGTTTTTACAGTTGTTTTAACAGACCATAATCGAACTGACCGATTGATGGCACAACAACATTTGCTTTTTTTAATTGCCGGGCATTACCAATGCCCACACATTTCATGTTAGCGGCAATAGCGGCCGCTACTCCGGCTTCGGCATCTTCAAATACTACGCAGGCTTCGGGCTTAACACCTAACTTTTGTGCACCCAACAGAAAAATTTCGGGATCGGGCTTGCTGTGTGTAATCATATTGCCATCGATTATCACATCGAAATACGACCGAATCTTTAACTTCTCAAGAATAGTTTGTGCGTTTTTACTGCTTGAGCCTAAGGCTATTCTAATGTTATCGACTTTCAGCTTTTCAAATAAAACTGTTACTCCATGAAACAATTCTTCCGGCTTCATCGCCTGTACATATTCCGTAAACCAACCGTTTTTGCGATCGGCTAAGCGTACTTTTTCTTCTTCAGATAACGAAACGTTGGCTTCGGCTAAAATAATTTCAAGTGAGTGCATACGGCTTACACCTTTTAACCGTTCGTTGACTTCTTCGGTAAGTGTATAGTGAAACGCATTAGCCAAACGCTTCCACGCCAAAAAATGATAATGTGCAGTGTCCACCAACACGCCATCGAGATCGAAAATGCAGGCAGCGATCAAGCGGTAAATGTTTTAATTGTTTTGTTTGATTACTTTAATCTTTATACTTCTTCCGTGTATCATCACATCAGCAATATAAAATCCCGGAGCAACCTCACTAATATCCCACGTTTCGACCGACATACGTTTTGGTGTAATTACAACACCTTGCATTGAAGTAAGTTTGAGGGAACCAACAGGCATTTCGGAGGTAATCGTTAACACTCTTGCGGCAGGGTTTGGGAATAACGAAACCACAACATTGGTTAGTGGTTCGGAACTGGTAATTATTTGTGGGGCTTCAATTTGAACATCGGTGAATATCCTGTATTCACCCGGCTGTAACTCAATATTAAAGGATGCGTTTGTTACAGTAAGCGTTGTTCCTTTTCCATAATAATCAAACCACGTACCGGTGTGCGGAAAGTTAACAGTAGTATTTTTGACCACAACATCGAAATTCACAACTATTACGGCATTCATTTGGTTAGCATTGGCCGGTGTTTCGGTGTAAGGGTTATTCTTTAACATAAGCTGCTTTTGCAGCGATGCCGCACCAACCGAAAAAGTAGGCGTTCCGGAAGTAAACACCGGGTAGGTATTTCGCAGGCGTATCAGGTCGGCTACATGAGAATATAAAATTTTGCGACCACCGTTTTGCGTATAATCCCACCGAACGGGTTTGGGGTACGTTCTGCACTCTTCGCTGATGGTTCCGTCTTCACAATAGTTAATATCGTAATCGTAACCCAGTTCGCCAAACTGCCATAGCATTTTAGGGCCAGGCACCGTATAAAATATAGTAGCTGCTGCACGGGTACGGTTAAGTGCTGTCGAAATATCTTTTACAGAGTATGATCCGGCTACATTACCATAGGCCAAATTTTTAAACATCATTCGCTGTTCATCGTGGCTTTCCATATAACTCACAAGATGAGGAACCGTCCAGTTACGGTTTCCGTGATACACACCGCTTAAATCAGAATCGGCTGCATACCCCATAGCACTTTGCAAGTATGCGTTGTTTAGATTACCCCACAGCATCATTCCTTTCCCCTCGCCTGCCCGGTATTCGGCAAGTTCTTTTTCTTCAGCGTTAACAGCAAGGTGTTCTAATATTACATAAGCATCCGAAAAATTAGCCCATATTTTATCAGCCATGCGTTTAAGAATGGCAATGCGTGAGGCATCATAAGCCGACCATGCATTAAGATTGTTAGGATTATTTACTTGCGTAAAACCTTTCGACAAATCGAAACGATAACCATCTATCTTATATTCATGCAACCAATAATAATTAATGGTATCGAGGTATTTTTTAGTATAAGCGCTTTCGTGGTTCATATCGTAAAACACGTTATACGGATGTTTGGCCTCTACGTTAAAGTATTTATTGGTAGGGTTTGGCTTAAAGGTTGTGTAGTTGAAATCCAGTAAAAGGTATGGGTTGGGCATGTCCTGATGGTTCATGGCAATGTCTAAGATTACCGCAATACCGTTTTGATGGCATACATCAACAAACTCTTTCAGTTTGTTTTTAGTACCGTAGGCTTTATCGGGGGCAAACATAAACTGAGGATTATACCCCCAACTGTTATTACCACCAAACTCCATAACTGGCAAAAGTTGAATAGCATTCACACCCAGACGTTTGAAATAACCAATGGTATCGATCAACGACTGGTATGTGTTGGCTCCGTTTTCAAAAAAATCACGAACAAGCAATTCATATATAACTAATTTCTCTTTAGCGGGCTTCGTAAAGTTTGTTACCTGCCAGTTATAGGGCGTTTGCCCGGTTTGAAACACCCCCAGCCTGTTTTGGTACCATTGTGTACCTAATGCCGCAGCAGGAAATTCTTTCAGGTTAGGGTATGTTGAAGATGATATATACTTATCATCGGGGTCAAGAATTTTATCGGCATACGGATCGGCAACCCATATTGTTTCATCGATGAGATATTGAAATGCGTATTCGGTGCCTGGCGTAAGATCGTTAAGTTCAATCCAGAAATATTCACCATCGCGTTTCATTAAATTTTCCGGGAGGATATTCCAATTACTGAAATCGCCCCGTACATACACCGAATTTTTATCAGGTGCCAAAAGGCAAAGTGTTACTTTGGTAAGATCAGCATGGTAGTTAATACCGGGAATTATTCCCGAAGGCAATGATTCAGTTGTTGTTGTTCCGCGCACGATGTAGCTGAACGTTACATCGCTTGATCCATTGGCAGAGGTTCCTACCACCTTAACATGATACAATCCGACTGGTTCGGTTACAGTATGCACGTAGGTATAAGCTGTGGTTGGCGTTACAGATGTGTTAACCACTACATCATCAACCAACGTTTGAAACGTGGTGTTCACGGGCGCTGATGCCTGAATAGAGATTGTAGAAGATTGATCGGTAAAGACCGGTTTTGCCAGTGGCGAAACCAATGTTATCTTAAAACCGAAGTTGGCGATATAATCGCTGGTTTGGCAACTGCCAGCACCACAGCCGGTCCAGTTATTACCTTTCAGCAAAATACCCATCTGGGTTTCAGTGCTTATGCTCTGATTAAAAAAATCGGCAGGTTTAAACGTTAGCCTGAAAAACGTTTTTCCGGATTCTGTTACTTTAGTGAACTTGGCCGGATCGGCAGCAGCCGTGGCCGGGTTAACGTTATACTTCGCATCAATGCTTTTACCGGGTATCCACACCCACGCCCATGCGTTTGTTAATGATGCAAGCGGAGTGCCCGTTACATCATATTCAACAGCTATCTCATCCGTTGGCCCAAACAAAGCTGGTGTAATGGTTGGGTTAAGATTTACATTTCCTTGTGCAAACAGACTAAATGAACTTACGCATAGCAAATAAAAAAGCGCTCTCCTCATAACAAAACAAATTTCCAGGTACATTAATAAATAAAAAATCAGGAGCGAGATACGCTCCTGATTTTCTCCACAAACAATTCTATCAATTCAATGTAACAACTTTAGTTGCCAGATTTACTTTAATAGTGCGCGAACCTGAAGTTCCAATATACCTTAGGTTTAAGTCGCCATCATTAGCATTTTCAAAATCTGAAGCTACAGAAGTGAAATACGGGTAATTATATGAAGTTGGACCCCAGTTGGCCTGGGCAAAAAACCTAAATGTTTCACCACTTACAAAATTAGCCGTTGCCTCATAGGTATCAATAGCCACATACGACATTTTTATGCTGGCTCCTGTACCCGGCTGATCCCAGCCGCCAATACCTGCCCCCGTCATATACAAAGGAGGCAAAACAACAACAGTCTTTTCATTAATATCTACCAAAACAGTATGCTGACCCGTTGTACCTGTATAACGAAGGTTAGAATCACCATCCGATGCATTTTCAAACAAAGAACTAACCGTTGTGAAGTAAGGATAATTGTATGAAGTTGGTCCCCAGTTGGCTTGGGCAAAAAATCTGAATGCTTCGCCACTTACAAAATTAGCCGTTGCAAAAAATACACCCGGACGAACATACGTCATTTTTATACTGGCACCAGTACCCGGCTGATCCCAACCACCTATACCTGCTCCTGTCATGTACATAACTGGTTCTTCAGCTACTTCTGCAGTAACAGTTTTCGCGATCAAATCAACTTTTACAAGATACCAGCCGGTTGCACCAACAATACGAAGATTACTATCACCATCATTAGCATTTTCAAAAACCGGTGAAACAGATGTAAAATATGGGTAGTTATAGGAAACAGGTCCCCAATCTTGTTGTTCAAAGAACCGGAACGCCTCGCCATTCGTAAAATACGCGATCTGTTCATATTTCTTAAATTGTTGACTTGGCCATTCTACTGCATTATCTGGCCAAGGCCCCCAGCCTTTTAAACCCGCTCCCATTCCCCAAATAGAAGGGAAACTTGTTGCAAAAGGTGTAACGGAAGCGGTTTGGGTAGTTGAAAATACTGGGGCAATATTATTATTCAGCACAGAAACCACTCTGAACTCCATAGCGGCAGGCTCAAAAGGATTTTGAGCCAATGCCAGCATACCAGTATTCAAGTTTTTTACTGAAACTGAGGCAGTCAAACTTCTGGTTTCTGCCAATGTAAAGGCATCAGCAAAACCATTCCCTGCAACATCCATTACTACTGTGTACACCGTGCCAGCTTGAAATCCATAATCAGTGGCCGTCCATGTGAACGTTACAGCATCTTCATCTGCTTCTTCAAACGTAAGTACGATGTCATTACTGGAAAGAGGTTGCAGCGTATTCGACTCTACATTTTCGTTTATCTGTACTAATTCAAGTTCTTCACACGCTATATGTGCAAAGCCTGTCAGTAGAAGTATAAGCCATATTACTATTCGATTTTTCATATTCGTTAGTGTTATCAATGTTTATATTAATACCCAGGATTTTGCACCAATGTTGGATTAGTGGCAAGGTCAGCAGCCGGAATCGGGAAAATTTTCATGTGATCCGAAATACTTCTGCCTTCGGATGTACCCCCCTTCCAATCCCAGATATATGCACTGCCTGTAAATTTTCCAAAGCGGATCAAATCTGTGCGCCTGTGCCCTTCCCAGTACAATTCCCTTGCTCTTTCGTCAAGAATAAAATCAAGGTCGATAGTTACAACATCACCTATGGGAGTATCTTCTGCACGATTACGCAATGCATTAACATAGTTCACAGCAGTTGCAGTAGAACCATTTGCCCCTCTGAGTACCGCTTCAGCATACATCAGGTATGCATCAGCTAATCTGAACAAGGGAAAATCCGTGTCAACATAACCGGTACCGTCATTAGGAGAAGTTGAACCGTCTTTTCGTACATTACGGAACTTGAAAACCCCGTAACCGTGAGTGGAGTTATTTGGATCAGTAATTCCTCTTTCCTGTCCCTTATCTTCTTTTGCAAAAATACCCCTGTGATCACTTGGGTTTGAATCAAACAAATCAACAAATGCAGAGCGGGTACGCAAACCGCCCCATCCGCCATTACCGCAATTTCCGCGAATCATAGTCCATACTCCGTCATACGCCTGAGAATTGGCACCATCGTTATTAAACGTGAAAATCATTTCAGGGCTTGTGTTGTTATCAGCCAGGAAGTTATTCAGGTATTTTGGTGCAAGCGTGTAGCCTCCTTCAAAAACCTTATTTAGCTCAGTTACAACATCGTTATAGAAATTACGACCTGCATACTGCGGAGGAACCGTAGGCGCCAGGAATACTGCCGCATTCAAATACAACTTTGCCAACAACATAGAGGCAGCAGCCTTATCTGCCCTTCCATATTCAAATCGTGGGCTACCTAAATCGGGGTAGATAGCTAACAATTCTTCCTCAACATACTGGAAGATTTCTGCCCGCGTTTTCTGTTTCGGCAGAAATGCGCCCGGTAAATCCGCTTCCGTTATAAAGGGCATACTTCCATATAAATTCAGGCCATAATAATACCCGAGTGCACGCAGAAATCTAGCTTCGGCATAATAACGAACAAGCTCAGGGTCGTTCGAGTTTTTTACAGCACGAATGTATTCATTGATAATAACTGTGGAGGCCAAAAGACGTCCGAATAAAGCTGTAGGGATTCCATCGGATGGCACCCATGTGTTGAAATACAGGTTGGAAATAGTTCCTTCTGCATCATTCGGGTACGACCAGATTGCTTCATCTGTAGTCAACTCCTCCATATTCCACATTGACCGGGTAAAACAGCTAAACCCTTCATCAACACCCGATACATCGGGTTGGCCTGACGGACCCTCCTGACCCGTTAAAATAAACAAGGCATACAGTTTTGCTAAGCCTTGCTTGTAGGCAGCAGGGCTGTCATATACCGTTTTACTGGTAATGAGGTTCTTATCTTTCGGAATAACATCCAGATCGCCTATACATGACATCATTACAAGAACAAAACTTGCAATGAACAGTTGATATATTTTTATTTTCATAATCAATCGCTTCATTAATAATTAAAAATCCAGACTTACTCCAAGCAAGAATACCCGCGGTCTTGGATAAATTGTATTATCAATACCACCATTTACTTCAGGATCAATACCATCATACTTGGTAATGATGAATGCATTCTGAACAGTAAAGTTAATTCTCGCCTTCAACTTATTTGACAGAAGATTGTCCATAGAATACCCAATACTCATATTGTCCATCTTAAAGAAGGAAGCATCCTGCACATAAAAATCAGACAACTGTTGTTGGGCAAAAAAACCTGTTTCAGAAACAGCACTGGGTACATTACTAAAAAATCCGTTTGCGTAAACGTTGTTCAGAAAAGCACGACCCGCAACAGCATTATTATAGACATAGTTGCCTAAGCTTAAACGGCTTGAAAATGCAAAGTCAAACTTTTTATAATTAAACCGTGAATTGATACCGATTAAATAGTCAGCTACCGGATGTTCAGGTCTGTATTTGTTATAATTGTTTGAAGAAACCGCAGTGTTATCGCCCGAACGATTTACATATAAACCTTCGATAGGCTTTCCATCAGCTCCATAAACTTGTTGCAACACCCAGAATGAATTAATAGGGTAACCTACCTGTTGGTTCTGGATAAACTGACCAACACCAATACCACCTGCTGGTACACCCGTATAAGACGGGTCATTAACAAGCAGAAGTTTCGTTAACTTATTTACGTTATGGGTGAAGTTAACGCCCAGATTCCATTTAAAATCGCCAGTGCTAACAGGGACTGCATTTAAGGTAATTTCTATACCCTTGTTCTCTAAATTACCAACGTTCGTAAATAATCGGTTAGAAAAGTTTGTACCGCTGGCAATTTGCACTTCGTTCAACAAATCAAAGGTTTTCCGGTTGTAAACCTCAACTGTACCGGTAAGCCTGTCGTTAAACAATCCAAAATCAACACCTAAGTTAAGTGTGCTGGTTGTTTCCCATTTAATGTTAGGATCGTACGCATTAGGTCGCAACGTATAATAAAACTCATCTCCAAGTTGATATTGAGCCGTAGCTGTAGATGTTCTGTAAATAGCTAAACCCGGGTAGAAGTTACCTATATCCTGCTGACCGGTTTCTCCATATCCCACTCTTAGCTTAAGTTCACTCAATTTATCTAAGCCAGAAAGAAAGGCTTCGTCTTTAATTCTCCATGCTGCTGAAACAGCCGGAAATAAGCCCCAGGGATTATTAAAACGTGAGGAACCATCATAACGTAAGGTCGCGGTAAGCAGATATTTATCCATGAACGAATAATTAGCCCTACCGAAAAACGAAACCAAATAATTTTCACCAATAAATGGTGGAGGCACATTAACCACAGTTCCGTTTGCCCTGCGGTTTAAGGACTCACTTTGACGATAAAAATACTGCCAGCCATAACCAGCAGTAACATCTACTTTATGCTCTCCCAGTTTTTTAGCATAGTTCAGATAAAAATCCAGCAGACGTGACTTGTTTTCTGCACTGTAGGTATTACTTCTTCCATCAAGAACAGTTCCGCCATCCGTAACAACACGGGTAAAATCTGCGGTAATTGGGGCTTTGTTATACCCGTCACTCTTTTGGTAGTCCAAGCCTACATTTAAGTGAGCCTTTAAATCCGGAATTGCATGAATCTTGTATTCCAATTCCACATTTCCGATTAACCGGTTGGCAGTACCAACGTTATCGGTCAGTTCAGCCATTGCCACCGGGTTAAATGTAATGTTATTGGCGGGTACGCCAGGAACGCTTAACCACGAGAAATAGCCTCCATAAAGTTCATTTCCATCACGCACGGGCTTTGTTGGATCATAGGAAATAGCAGCACCTACTGCACCAGCATCGCCAAAATTACTCTTCACGTTACTACCCTTTGCATTTACCGTAACTTTAAGATGATCGTCCAGAAACGAAGGAGAAACACTAAGATTTAATGTATGACGAGCAATATCTGTATTTTTCAGAATGCCCTGCTGATCTGTATAACCATATGAAGCACGATACGGAACGTTCTTAACAGAGCCTGTAATGCTTAAATTGTTATCGCTTGAAAGTGCTGTTCTAAAAATCTCTTTTTGCCAATTTGTATTTTCGTTACCTAATTTGGCAGTAACATCTGCCTGATTAATTCGTCCCTGACCAACAAGATCCTGCACCAGATCACGATACTCATCAGCATTCAGAACATCAAAATATTTAATCGGTGTACTGGCTGAAAATGTAGTATTAAAACTGATTTTCGGTTTGCCTGCAACTCCCCTTTTCGTGGTAATGATGATAACTCCGTTAGAAGCTCTTGATCCGTAAATTGCCGTTGCAGAAGCATCCTTCAATACAGTAAACGTTTCAATGTCATTCGGGTTAATAGTTGCCAAAGGATTAGCAACCCCTGAAATACCACCGTTATCAACCGGAAAGCCGTCAATGATAAACAATGGGTCATTATTCGCATTTAATGAAGAACCTCCACGGATACGAATTGTTGAGCCTGCGCCTGGCGCACCACTATGTGTTGTAACATTAACACCTGCAAGTTTACCAACAATAAGATCTTGGGGCGATGATAAAACACCTCTGTTGAAGTTCTCTTTTGAAATGTCAGCAATTGCACCTGTAACGTCTTTCTTCTCAACAGTACCATACCCTACAACTACAACCTCCGATAACTGGGTTAAATCTTCGGTCATGGAAACAGAGATTACTGCTTGGTTTCCTACAACAATCTCTTGCGTATTCATCCCGATAAATGAAAAGATCAGCACGGCATCGGATCCTACGCTGATTGAAAAGTTTCCATCCCCATCAGAGGCTACCCCGTTGGATGTTCCTTTTACTTTAATGCTTACACCCGGAATGGCCGTGCCATCTTCTGCCGAAGTCACTTTTCCGGTAACGGTTCTGGTTTGCGCCATGGCAACCGAGGCCATGAGCACCATCAGAACCGTAAGATACCTGCTTAATAACAGATAAAATTTAGTCATACGGTTTTTAGGTTAGAGTGAAAAAATGATGTTAAAAAATCCTGAAGAATGAATTAAACCGGTTAGAGTTAAAGCCATTTTTCACGCATTAAATTTTGATTGGAAATACATGCTATACAACAAAAAAGCCCTAAATAAATCAGGAAACGAGTCCGCAAACGTTTGCGTAATTATTATTTCCGAAAACGAGTTGCATAAACTATAGGTATTAGGACTTAGGTGTTAGGGATTAGGCATCAGGTGTTAGGTATTGCCGATTGGATTATACGATCACAGCAATATCTAACACAACTAACAACTGCCAGCCGGAAACCGGTGACTGGAAACACCACCTAACACCTAAGTCCTAACACCTGGATTTGAATTTTCAATCGGTTGTGCAACAAGTTGCGGTGCTTTTGCATTATATTTGTAAACTATGAGATACATTCAGGTTACTATTAAGGACATTGCACGCGAACTCGGCATATCCCCTTCTACTGTTTCAAGAGCTTTAAAAGATCATCCGGATATTAGCCCCGAAACCAAAAAGGCTGTAAACGCTTTAGCGGAAAAGCTTAATTATCAGCCTAATATCGTGGCGTTAAGCCTGCGGCAGAGCAAGACTAATACTATTGGGGTAATCATTCCCGAAATTGTTCACTTCTTCTTTTCGACCATTATCAGTGGAATTGAAGATGTAGCGTACAGTGCCGGTTACAATGTTATCCTGGCACAGTCGAACGAGTCGCTACAACGTGAAAAAACCGACCTGAAAGCCCTTTTTAACAGCCGTGTGGACGGGATGCTCATGTCTATTTCCCGTGAAACAACTAATTTCGAGCATATTGAAGCCATTCTCGCAAAGGGTGTGCCCATCGTGTTTTTCGATCGTGTTTTTAACAACCCTAACTCAAGCCAGGTAATTGTTGACGATTATGAGGGTGCAAAAGAAGCTACCCTTCACCTGATCGAACAAGGCTGCAAGCGCATTGCCCACTTAGAAGGCCCCCCGAACTTAGCCATTACCCAACAACGTTTTGAAGGTTTTAAAGCGGCTCTCGATCAGCACAATATGCCCATCATACCCGAATTGATTGTGTCGTGCCCGGCAGGAACCATCGAAGAAGGTAAAGAGGCGACCGAAATTCTCATGAACCTTAAAAACCCTCCGGATGGCATTTTCTCTACCAACGACCCTACCGCTATGGGTTCAATGCAGGCTATTAAAGAGCGTGGTTTGAAAATACCGAAAGATATTGCCGTTGCCGGATTTAGTAACTGGTTTTTCAGTGCGCTGATGGATCCGCCTTTGACTACGGTCGATCAGCCCGGTTTTGAAATGGGACAGGAGGCAGCACGCTTGCTGATCCGCCACATCGAAATGAAAGATAAAAACAAAGACAACGTTGAACTAAAACCCGAAACCAAGGTGTTAAAAACCCGCCTTATTGTTCGTGCTTCTACGTTGAAGAAGAAGTAGGGCTTAAGTGTTAGGTATCAGAGGTTTAGAGGTGTAATTGAAAATAGGAAAACAATGAAAATTCTGTTAGAAATACCCGATCATAAAGCGTCATCATTAATGGATGTACTCAATAGTATTTCGTACGTGAAGACCAAAACGTTAACCGATACGAAAGCATTGCTCATGGAAGAGTTAAGGGAGGCCGTTGAAGAAATGAAACTCGTTCGGGCAGGAAAAAAACGGGTACGAAATGCAGAAGACTTTCTGAATGAACTTTAGCGTAAAAACAATTGCTGTATTTGAACGACAGGCAAAAAGGCTAATAAAAAAATATCCATCACTTAAAAAGGAGCTTTTTTCGCTTATCATTAACCTTAAAGAAGAACCAGAACAGGGTACACCAATTGGTAATAAATGCTATAAAATCAGGATTGCTGTTGCCTCAAAAGGAAAGGGTAAATCAGGGGGTGCTCGCATAATTACCAACATAGTCGTGACCGAATCTACGGTATATCTACTTTCTGTTTATGACAAATCTGAAAAAGATAGCATTTCTGATAAAGAGCTAACCGAACTTTTAAAGTATATCCCACACTAAAAGTCAACCAATTCAATTCTGTCCAAGCCCTAATACCTAAGTCCTGATGCCTAACACCTAAGTCTTAAAATTCCCCACCACACATTGCTTGATAAACATTTACACGTACTTTAGTCGGTCGAAACTATACGTGTTCATAAATGTCTGCAAGCTCTTTTAAAAGTCATTCAACAGGTTCAATTACTGCGTGGCAAAAAACTCCTTCCGGCATTACCGGAAAAACCACGAACAGTTTATTCAAACTTGAGTTTTATACCGATACATTAGTTCGCATTGTTGCCACACGCAACGAAGTATTCAACGATCACTCGTATGCTGTTGTCGCAAAACCAGCACCGGTTTCGTTTCATGCCGAAGAACACGATCAGCACCTGATCATTACCACCAACGCACTGCGCATTGTTATCGATAAACAGTCGTTTACCTTTTCCTTTCAAACACCTGACGGAAAAATTATCAACGAAGACGACAACCTTGGCATTCGTTGGAACAACAGCCAGGTTACCGCCTATAAAAAATTACAGGAAGACGAACGCTTTATCGGGTTAGGCGAAAAAAACGGACCGCTTGATCGCAGAGGCCGTGGCTACATAAACTGGAATACCGACAGCTACGGCTATACACCCGATACCGACCCGCTGTACTGCACCATCCCCTTTTACATGGGTGTTCATCATAACATGGTGTACGGTTTGTTCTTCGACAACAGCGCGCGCACGCAGTTTAATTTTGGTGCATCCAACAATCGCTTTGCGAGCTTCGCTGCCGATATGGGCGATATGAACTATTATTTCATTGGCGGACAAACCGTAAGCGATATTCTCAATGCCTATTCATTACTAACCGGTTATATGCCGCTGCCTCCGTTGTGGAGCATCGGTTATCAGCAGTGCCGTTACAGCTATTATCCCGACCGTGAAGTGATCAGCGTAGCCGAAAATTTACGCGCACGCGATTTTCCGGCCGATGCCATTGTGTTAGACATCCATTACATGGATAAGTATAAAATATTTACCTGGGATCCGGTAAACTTCCCCGATCCGAAAGCCATGATGGATACATTAAAGACCAAAGGGTTTGAGGTCGTAGTGATGTGTGATCCCGGTATTAAAATCGAAGATGGCTACCCCGCCTACGAATCGGGCAAAAAAGAAAACGTGTTCATTCAATATCCCGATGGCGTAAATTATGCAGGTGAAGTTTGGCCGGGCTGGTGTCACTTCCCCGATTTCACCAAACCCGAAACCCGCGCCTGGTGGGCCAAACAATTTAAAGACTATGTCGATTTGGGTGTTGAAGGCTTCTGGAACGACATGAACGAAATCGCCACGTGGGGCAATATGCTTCCCGATGTGATTGAGTTTAACATGGAAGGGCGCGAGTCAACTGCATTGGAAGGCCGTAACGTATTCGGTTCAATGATGGCTTACAGCACGTATGAAGGCGTTAAAGAATTAATGAATAAGCGGCCGTTTACCCTGACACGTGCTGCGTATGCAGGCGCTCAGCGTTACACGGCCGTATGGACAGGCGATAACGTTGCATACGATGCGCACATGATGGCCGGAGTTCGTTTAGTTAACAACATGGGCTTATCGGGTTTGCCGTTTACCGGTTACGACATCGGGGGTTTTGTTGGCAATGCCGATGAAAAACTCTTTGCCCGTTGGATGGCCATCGGGGCATTCTCACCTTTTTTCAGAGGGCATAGTATGATTAACAGCCGCGATTCTGAACCGTGGTCGTATGGCGAAAAGGTTGAAGAAATTTCGCGCAACTTTATGAAGCTGCGGTATAGACTCCTTCCCTATCTGTATTCGGTATTTTACGAAGCCTCACAAAACGGTTTACCCGTTAACCGGAGTTTGGCCATTAACTATACGTTCGATGCGTTGGTGTATGATCATCGCTATCACAACCAATATCTCTTCGGTTCATCTATATTGGTAGCCCCGGTCGAAAGCAATAAAGACCTTGTGAAAGTTTATTTACCCGAAGGTAACTGGTACGAGCTGTTTACCGATAAACCGTTTAGTGGTAATCAGGAAATCGTAGCCGACTGTCCTATGGAACAGTTGCCTGTTTATGTTAAAGGATCGGCCATTATACCGATGCGTGAAAAAGCCGGTGAGAATACCCGCGACACGGGCGATGTATTGGAAATACATCTCTACAAAGGCACAACGCCTAACAATTTCGAATTGTATGAAGACGATGGCACAACATTCGCGCATGAGCAAGGTGTATTTGCCAAACGGATGCTCACCTATTCGCCCGATCATAACACATTAACCATAAGCCAGTGCGAAGGAAGCTACTCATCAAACTTTAAAAAACTAAATATTTTCTTTCATGGCTTTACAGAAATGCAATCGGTAACAGTAAATGCTAAACCATATTACCCCGAAACAAGAACATACCGGTTTGTTCAACCAATTTCCAATTTCGATCCGGTAGGTACAATGCCCGAAGGTTTAAAAATTAATTCGCTTAATTTTATTTCAACAGAATATAGTCAAGATCAATTAGAAATTAATTGGACAGGTTGATGTTCGTTGAGAGTTGTTCGTTCTCAGTAAACAACCCTCAACTAATCTCTAACAACTAACAACCGACATCTAAATACTATTCAATACTAACTACTAATCTATGTCAACCATCACCAGTACCACAAAACCACGTCTGAGTTTCTGGCAAATCTGGAACATGAGTTTTGGGTTTTTAGGTATTCAATTTGGATTTGCCTTACAGAATGCAAACACAAGCCGGATATTCGAAACACTCGGAGCCGATACATCAAGTTTGGCCGTGTACTGGCTTGCCGCCCCTATTACCGGTTTAATTGTTCAGCCTATTATCGGGTTTTACAGCGACCGAACGTGGCATAAAAAATGGGGTCGCAGAAGACCTTACTTTGCCATTGGGGCAATCCTTGCGGCTATTGCTTTGTGTTTAATGCCGAACTCATCATTCTTGTGGATGGCTGTTGGTGTATTATGGATTATGGATGCCTCCATCAACATCAGCATGGAACCGTTCCGCGCCTTTGTAGGTGATATGTTACCGGCCGAACAACGCACGGCAGGTTTCGCCATGCAAAGTTTCTTTATCGGTGTGGGAGCCGTAGTCGCTTCGATGTTGCCCTGGATGTTTAGCAATTGGTTTAACTTAAACGACACCAACACGGGTATCTCTGATTCTGTATTGTACTCTTTCTACATCGGAGCCTTCATGATTTTTGTTACGGTAATGTGGACTGTATTTAAAACAAAAGAATACCCGCCCGATGCAGAATCAGAACAATCATTAAACAAACGGGAGAAACGGAAATTGGATAACGAGCCGTACTACCGGAAAAAATTCTTTGACATTGGTTTTGTTCTCATTGTTGTAAGCATTGCGTTTTCCGCGCTCATTTATTTTACACATCTCGAAAAAGAACTGTACATACTGGGTTTTGTATTTGGCCTATTTGGAATAGCGCACCTCTTGTCGGCTGTTTACATCAGCCAGGGAAGATCGTACCTCGGTATTGTTAGTATTGTGAAGGATTTTAATACCATGCCTAAAACCATGGTGCAACTGGCTTTTGTTCAATTCTTCACATGGTTTGCGCTGTTTGCCATGTGGATTTACACCACATCGGCAACAACATCGCATATCTACGATATGAAAATAAAATCCGATTATGTTATTGCGTTAAAAGAAACAAGCGAACTGCTCCCTCCTGATACTTATGCCCGGTTAAAAACATCTAAGTCTGCTGTTCAGGACGAACTCACCAAAAAAGATAATCAATCGGCAGACGGCAAAACCCTCTTCACTATTAAAACAACTGAGTTTTTTCTTGACAGCATGGTATTAAAAACAATACCTGCGCACATTGCTGCCGATCTAAAACGGGTAAAGTCTGAGTACAATGCCGGTGCTGACTGGACGGGATTTTTGTTTGGCACATATAGCTTTGTTGCTGCTTTAGCTGCTTTCTTATTGCCTGTCGCAGCGCGATTAACAAGCCGAAGGGTTACGCACCTTATCGCTTTAACCAGTGGCGCTCTGGGACTCATCTCATTTTACTTCATAACCGATCCCGACTGGCTTCTGCTTTCTATGGTTGGTGTAGGTATTGCATGGGCCAGTATTTTATCAATACCGTATGCTATGCTTTCAGGTTCACTACCAGCCGAAAAAATGGGATATTATATGGGTGTGTTTAATTTTTTCGTGGTAATCCCTCAAATTGTAGCGGGTACCGTGCTGGGGTTCATGCTGACACATTTGTTTAACGGCCAATCCATTTACATTCTGGTAACAGGCGGTGTATCTATGTTTATTGCCGGTTTATTGTGCCTGAGGGTAAATGATGAAGATGAAATTTTGATAAAAGAAACACTATGAAGAGGTCATTCAACCTAAGTGCTCTGCTCATAATACTCAGTGTAGTGTGTTACGGGCAAGACTATACTCAGTTTACATCTACCATCAAAAAATTACACACATCACCCGAACAAACGTGGGCTGAGTTAAAAAAATCGAATGCCATTCCTTTTACACATCTCGACTCTGTTGCTTTTTTATACAAGGGCGAGGCTACATCGGTTGCGTGGATGGGCGACTTCAACGGCTGGGGTTACGACAAAAAGTTTATAACCACGGGCACAAAAATACCCAACACCAACATTTGGATACTAAAGACCGCTTTCCCGCAAGATGCCCGGCTCGATTATAAAATTGTTGTAAACGGAACCAACTGGATTCTCGATCCCGATAATATTCATCAGCAATGGTCAGGAGTTGGCGGGGGCAGTCCAAACTCTGAATTGCGAATGCCCGGCTGGAAGGTTGACCCTGCCACCATCGAACGCAATAACATTACCAAAGGCGAACTGATCGATGACGCACTCTATAACAGTACCGTTCTCGGCTATCAGGTAACGTACAGCGCGTACCTGCCGTATGGCTATACCGCAACACAAAAGTACCCGGTTATTTACGTTACCGATGGGTATGAATATTTACATCCTCGCATGGGGAATATGAAAACCGTTTTAGATAATTTAATTGCCGATAAAAAAATCCAGCCCGTTGTGGCCATCTTCATCGATCACCGCGAACCTGTTAACCGATCAAACAACAAACGCATGGAAGAACTGGCCATGAACACCAAATACCTCTCTTTTTTCAGCGATGAGTTTGTTCCTTTTATTGAAAGAACATATTCCGTTTCTGCGGAAGCAAAAGAACGCGGCATTTTAGGTACTTCCATGGGCGGTTTAACATCGGCTTATTTTGCGTTCAGCAAACCCGGTGTTTTTGGAATGGCCGGCATTCAATCGCCTGCATTCTGGTATAAGCCTGAGATATACACCATATGCAATAACGCGCAAAATCCACCGGTAAAAATATTCCTTACTACGGGTGTAATAAACGATGCCCAGGATGGCGCCCGCAAAATGAAAGACATCCTGGAAAAGAATATGTGTTCATATCAATACTCCGAAACAGAACAGGGGCATTCGTGGGGCAACTGGCGCGATACGTTAGACGACATCCTTATTTATTTCTTTGCTTCCAAGTAACTATCTTTGCCAACGTTTGGCAAAACCCACTTCTATGAACAGATTTTACGGAAAACTTTTTGTATTAGCTCTTGTCCTCATCCTGTCTGCATGTGCATCCGGAAAAAAGGCTTATGAACGAGGGCAATATTACGAGTCGGTAATGCTTGCCGTGCAACGCCTGCGCCAAAACCCCGACCATAAAAAATCGGCCGAAGCCTTGCGCAACAGCTATCCTCTGGCGCTGGATTACCTGTTAACCGATGTCAATAACCAGATCGCTTCAAACTCGCCCAATAAATGGCGTAATGCTATTGGCGCATACGATAAAATCAACCAGATGTACGAGAGCATCCGGCAGGCACCGGGAGCCTTAAAAGTGATTAAAGAACCTAAAAACTTTTATACCGAGATTGGCCCGCTGAAAGAAAAGGCAGCCGAAGAAAGCTATGTAGCCGGTATTAATGCACTGATGAAAGGCAACCGTGACGAAGCCAAAAGAGCATATTACAATTTTGTGGATGCGAACAGCTTTTCGCCCGGTTATAAAGATGTAGTCGAATACTTAGACAAGTCGAAAGACGAGGCTACGTTAAAAGTAATTGTTGAACAGGTAGCTGTACCGGCACGATACAGCCTGTCGGGCGATTTTTTTCAGGATAAAGTTGAAGCATTCTTACGGCAAAACTACCCCGACAGGGGTTTCATTAAATTTTATACACCCAACGAAGCGCAAAACATTCAGCTTCCACGGGTTGATCAATACCTGCGTATTCAGTTCGATGATTTTTCGGTAGGCAATACAACAGTAAAAGAAAACACCGAAACCGTGAAAAAAGACAGTGTAAAAGTGGGCGAAGTAAAAGTTGACGGAAAAACCATACCGGCCTACAACACCGTTACCGCCAAATTGACTACTGTACGCAAAGAAGTTGTTTCACGCGGACTGCTCAGCATGATCGTGCTCGATGCAAAATCAAACGGGGTGCTTACGCATAAAAAGTTTTCGGGCGAATATACCTGGGTGAACAGTTGGGGCAAATTTAATGGCGATGAACGTGCACTCACCGACCAACAGGTTGCCCTTTGCAAACGGAAAGAAATACAACCGCCCGATGCACAAACATTGTTTTTAGAATTTGCCAGCCCAATTTACAGCCAGTTAACCAACGGACTGCAGTCGTTCTATCGGAGTTATTGACATTCTCACGGTTTAAACGGTGTACCGGAAACCATTTACCTGTACACGAATGTTATTTTAAAACACAGGCATGAAATCAGGAGCATTTATATCGGCTTTTATGTTGCTGGCAGGCATTTCGTGCGGGCAACGGCCTGCCACCGGAAACACAACCAACATGAGTTTAGAAACACATCAGCAAAACGAACTACAAACCGCTACGTTTGGCACCGGATGTTTCTGGTGTACCGAGGCAATCTTTCAACGTCTGAACGGGGTAGAAAAAGTCGTATCGGGTTACATGGGCGGTAACGTTAAAAACCCTACCTACAAAGAAGTATGCAGCGGGCTAACAGGCCATGCCGAAGTGATTCAGGTAATGTACAACCCGGCAAAAATTTCGTTTGAGGAACTACTGGAAGTTTTCTGGCAAACCCACGACCCCACCACGCTAAACCGCCAGGGAGCCGATGTAGGTACGCAATACCGCTCGGCTATATTTTATCATACCGATGAACAAAAACGGATTGCAAACGATTTCGGAAAGCGGTTAGACGAGTCTGGTGCGTTCGATGATCCCATCGTTACCGAAATCACTCCCGCCAGTACGTTTTATCCCGCTGAAGATTACCACCAAAACTACTTTAACCTGAATGGTACGGAACCATATTGTTCGTTTGTAATTCAACCTAAAGTAGAAAAATTTAAAAAAGTGTTTAAAAGCAAACTTAAAGTTCAATAATACCACTCAATACAGAATTTTACGTTTTTATTTAAAAAAACGTAACCTAAGCACGACCTTTGCGTTACAAATAAGTGAGTAGAGTAAATCTTCTCATAGGTTTAGGTTTAGGTAAAACAAGAAGGCTCCGGGACGCGGAGCCTTCTTGCATTTAAGGGGTTTCCTGTATCTCTAAGAATGCTATTTATATATCTGTAAATCAATATATTACACACTTTATCAAAGCCAATATATCCTACTGATTACTGTTCTTCTGTTTAATGCTCCGGCATCACTCCTCTTTAAAAAATCAAAAACAGCCGGGCTGATTTTCCACACTGTTTATCGTTGTTGTGAAGTTTATACCACACCAATTTCGTGCGTTAACAAAACTTTAACATATCGTATTTTATGTTGTAGTTTCACACAAAATATTCACCGTGCAACAAGACGTAATCATCATCGGAGGCGGCATTGTCGGGCTGGCCTCTGCCCTTCAGCTTAAACAGCAAAATGCTGCGCTTAAAATCACCGTAATCGAAAAAGAGAATGCCCTGGCGAAACATCAAACGGGTAACAACAGCGGGGTTATTCACTCGGGCATCTACTACAAACCCGGCAGCCTGAAAGCCACCAACTGCATAAACGGTTACAATATGTTGTTAGATTTCTGTCGCAGTAACGATGTACCGTTCGATTTGTGCGGCAAGATTATCGTGGCTACCGATGAAAACGAAATGCCGCTCCTGCAAAACCTCTTTACCCGTGGACAACAAAACGGGCTTACCAATTTAAAAATGCTCAGTGCCGGTGAACTCAACGAACACGAACCTCATGTGGCCGGTATAGCCGGAATTTTTGTCCCCCAAACCGGTATTATCGATTACACAGCCGTGTCGCTGAAATATGCAGAGAAGTTCAAACGCTTAGGCGGTGAGATCGTATTAAACGAACAGGTTATCGATATACAGTCCGATGGCACACAATCCATCGTTGCCACGCAAAAGAAAACCTATCAAACAAAATTAGTGATCAACTGCGCAGGCTTGTATTCCGATAAGGTAGCCCGGTTAACTTCCAAAAACGTAAACGTTAAGATTATCCCCTTCCGGGGAGAATATTACAAACTAAAAAAAGAAAAGGAACACTTGGTTAAGAACCTGATATACCCGGTGCCCGACCCGAACTTCCCTTTTCTGGGCGTACACTTTACCCGCATGATGCAGGGCGGTGTTGAGGCCGGCCCGAATGCTGTACTGGCTTTCAGCCGCGAAGGCTACAAAAAATCAACCATCAACCTGGGTGAGTTAGCCGAGTCGCTTGCATGGCCAGGCTTTCAGAAAGTAGCCATGAAGTATTGGAAAACCGGCATGGGCGAAATGTACCGTTCGTTTTCAAAAACAGCATTCACCAAAGCGCTTCAAAAACTGATACCCGAAATACAAGAGCACGATCTGGAAGATGGTGGCGCGGGCGTACGCGCACAAGCCTGCGACCGCACCGGTGGCTTGCTGGATGATTTTATGATCGTAGAAGAAAAGCACGTGATTAATGTATGCAACGCACCATCGCCTGCGGCTACTTCTTCCCTGTCTATTGGTAAAACAGTTGCCGGGTTAGCCTTAAAACGTTTTGAGTAAAACTATCAAACCATGCTAACCGACATCCATCCAAAATTACCCATGCGAAGTAAATCCATAACAACGGAATATTACCGCAAATTAGGTTTTAAAGAATTTGGCGATACCGATTATGATGGCTACCTGATGGTTGAAAAAGACGGCATTCAAATTCATTTTTTTGAATTTAAAGACCTTGATCCCAAAACCAATTACGGACAGGTTTATATCCGCACGAACAAAATTGATGAACTATATCAATCCATGATCGACAGCAAGATAGTCATACACCCGGCAGGACATCTGCAAACAAAACCGTGGAAACAACGGGAATTCTCGTTACTCGACCCCGACAGTAATTTATTGACCTTCGGACAAAGCGTATTGTAATTCCATTTTAAAAATCCACTGTTTATTAGCAAATTTGACAAACCTTTTGTTTTCAATAACTGATCATACCATGAAAGAAGTAACTGTACAAGAGCTAAAAGCCCTCATCGATTCAAAGGCCGATTTTCAACTGATTGATGTACGCGAACCACATGAATACGACATCTGCCATCTGAACGGTGAGTTAATCCCGATGGCCGAAATACCGCACAACGTTGATAAGATCGATCGTAACAAACAGGTGATTATCCATTGCCGCAGCGGCAAACGCAGCGGTAACATGGTAAGCTGGTTAGAGCAAAACCACAACTTTGAGAACCTGTACAACTTAAAAGGAGGCATTTTAGAATGGGGCAAAGAAATCGATCCTTCCATGCCTTCGTACTAAAACAGGCGCTCATCATAACGTAATGTATCAACGCTGGCGGATACCGTCAGCGTATTGTTTGTCATCCAACCGGCTTTAACCATGTTTGAATCATTGGCCATTCTTCTGCTTATTGTTATACTCATCATCCTGATAACAGCAAAAAGCGATATAAAATCGCGCCTCAGCATACTTCAAATCCGGATAGACCAACTTACAGCCGAAGTAAAACGGCTTCGTGATACCGGCACGGTTATCAGTAAACCAACGGAAGAACAAAAACCGGTTATACAACAACAGATCATTCCTTCTGTTATTACTCCCCCGCAACCCAAGGTTACTGAAGACAAGCCAGTGGTTAAACCTCCAGAGGTTACCGCCAAACCTGTTGTTACTTCGGGTGAATCGGTAAACAGGCCGCCCATTACGTACAAACCTAAGCCGGAAACGCCCAAAAAGCCGGGCTTCTTTGAACGCAACCCCGACCTCGAAAAATTTATCGGTGAAAACTTAGCCAACAAAATCGGTATTGCCGTGTTGGTGCTCGGTATCGGGTACTTTGTGAAATACGCCATCGATCAGGAGTGGATCAATGAAATCGGAAGAGTCTTTATTGGTATCTGTTGTGGTGGATTATTGTTAGGTGTAGCGCACCGTATGCGCAAATCGTTTGCCGCTTTTAGTTCGGTGTTGGTAGGCGGTGGTATTGCTGTACTGTATTTAACCATTGCCATAGCGTTCCACGAATACGGAATATTCAGTCAAACGATCGCATTCTTATTGATGGTGATTATTACCGGGTTTACCATTCTGCTATCATTACGTTATAACCGTATTGAGTTAGCCGTATTCGCCATACTGGGTGGTTTTGGTTCGCCCTTTATGGTGAGCACCGGTGAAGGAAATTACGTGGTACTGTTCACGTACATTTTAATATTAGATGTGGGTATGCTGGTATTGGCGTATTATAAGAAATGGAATTTGGTGAACATTATCGCTTACGCCTTTACACTTATACTGTTTGGTTCGTGGCTGGCTACGCAATTTGAAAGCAGGAATAATCCGATGGTATGGGGTGCGCTTACATTTGCTACGCTATTCTACTTAGTTTTCTTCGCGATGAACATCATCCACAACATTCGTGAAAATACAGCTTTCAAAGCGATTGACATATCATTGCTGTTAAGCAACGTATTCTTCTATTATACAGTCGGCATGATTATCCTCTCGAATGAAAACACCGAAATTTTCAGGGGATTGTTTACTGCTGCCCTGGGTGTGTTTAATTTTGTTTTCGCTTACCTGCTGTACAAAAACCAAAAGGTTGACCGCAACCTGATCTTCCTACTGATCGGGCTTGTGCTTACGTTTATCAGTCTGGCCGCACCGGTTCAGTTAGAAGGCAATTTCATTACCCTTTTCTGGGCTGCCGAGGCCGTATTGTTGCTTTGGCTTTCGCAGAAGTCGGGTATTACGTTGATGCGTACAGCGTCCATGATCATAACCGGCCTGATGATCATTAGCTTAGTGATGGATTGGGATAAGCTTTATTACAGCTACTTCGAGGTTACACCGTTAAACATCATGCTAAACAAAGCGTATATAACCGGTATTGTTTCATCGATTTCGTTAGGGCTGTCGTTATATTTCTTACGGTTTGAGAAAACGGATTTTAACTATTTAATTCCGTACAAATACGCATTAACTGTATTGGTTACAGGCACGCTGTACTTTACGCAGTTTTTGGAACTGCAATACCAGCTCAACAACTACATCAGCGATAACGCTACCATTATCATTATCATTGGTACCTACAATATGCTGTTTGCTTCCGGGTTATTGTTTGTGTTGAAAAAAATCATCCCTCCTGCCTTTATAAACGAAGCCGTAACCGCATTGGGCGTACTCTGCATTTTTGCATTTTTAGTATTCTACCACATGCACTTTATTATTGCCCGCGATAGTTTCATACTGAATGAAATCAGCGGATTAGGGTTTTATTTCCATTACCTGTTTATCCTTTTCCTGCTATTCGTTTCGGTGTTCACCATCCGGCATGCGCAACAGCTTGACGAGTTCAACAAGAAATCGTTTAACCTGTACTCGTGGTTTTATGTATTCTTTTTTGTGTTCGTAGCCAGTGCCGAACTTGATCATTTAGTGGTTTTGATCAATGCCATCGATTACACCTCGATATTCCATACACTTGAACAAAATCACAAAATCGGGTTTCCGATATTGTGGGGCATAGCCTCATTCATTCTCATTGCCATCGGTTTAAAGACACGCAAAAAACACCTGCGCATTATTTCACTAACATTATTGCTCATCACCCTGTTAAAACTTTTCCTGTTCGACATACGGGGAATTTCCGAAGGCGGAAAAATCGCGGCCTTTATCTCGCTGGGTGTTTTATTATTGATTGTATCATTTATGTACCAGCGCTTAAAAAAGCTGCTGTTGAGTGACGACCTTACCGAAAAAACTGAAACAAATCCGGAATCCTAATGAAACACTGGTTGATTTTAACATTCGGCATATATGCTTTTGCAGCGAACGCGCAAACATTTACAGCAACCGGCCGGTTAGACAGCATTCCGGCAGATGGCTTTTACAAAATCCTACTTTCACCGCACGAAGCGCCTTACCTCAACCGGCAGGTGAGCAATACGCGCATACTCAATGCGGCAGGTCAGGAAACGCCTTATCTTTTACAGGAAGAACAATTCGTTTATCATCAACAATCATTCAGGGAGTATGCCATCGTAAGCAAAAAACAGGCTAACCGGCAAACCACTATTCAACTGCACAACGCTGCGCAGGCACCTATCGACAACATCAGTCTGTTAATTAAAAATGCCGAGGTAAACAAAATAGCACGGTTATCGGGCAGCGATGATGGGCAAACATGGTATGCCGTAAAAGAGAATTTTACGTTAAACCCGATCGTTAATACACAATCGGTTAACGAGCTCCGGGGAATCAAATTCCCGTTAACCAACTATACTTATTATCTGTTAGAGATTTCAGATTCTGCCTCAGCCCCGCTTAATATTTTAAAAGCCGGATATTACGATTACACCCAATCGCAGGGGCTTTATTCGCTTGTTAACGATTCGGTAGCCATTACTACAACAACCAAAGACAAGCGCACATACATTTACGTGAACTTCAAACAACCGCAAATAATCGACAAACTTGAAGTAAACCTTTCGGGATTGCCATACTTTCAGCGCAATGGCTTCATCACCACGCGCGCGACACGGACAGTAAAAAAGAAAACCGAACAGTACGATAACTTTCTCGATGATTTTACGGTACGTTCCGGTCAGCCGTCAACAATACAGTTCCATAACTTTAAAACCGACAACCTTACACTCTGTATCGAAAACGGTGATAACCCTGCCCTAACTTCGTTCAACGTAAGTGCATGGCAACTAAACCGCTACCTCACGGCATGGCTCGAAAAAGATAAAATCTATACGGTAAAATTTGGTGATGAAAAAATGGCCGCTCCGCAATACGACATACGGCATTTCCGCGACAGCATTCCCAAACACGCGCAGGTTATCCAAATAAAAAACGTTCAACCGGCAATTGCACCGCAGCCTGATACGCCCGACACTTTGTTCACCAGCAAAACCATTATCTGGATTGCCATTGGTGCGGTAATCATTCTCTTGGGAATTATGTCGCTCAAATTGGTTAACGAAACCAATAACAAACCAAAAGCGTAATTACAACGAGGCCGCCATGGCCTGATCGATGTCGGCAATAATATCGCGGATGTCTTCCAACCCGGTCGAAACACGAATTAACCCCGGTGTAATCCCTACAACGGCACGTTCGGCATCGGTTAGTTTCGAGTGTGTAGTCGAAGCCGGGTGTGTGGCAATAGAGCGCGTGTCGCCCAAGTTTGCCGTATGCGAAATCATTTTTAATGCGTTTAAAAACTTACGGCCTCCGGCTATACCACCGGCATGTTCAAACGAAACAACGCCTCCGCCATGCCGCATTTGTTTCTTTGCCAAAGCATACTGCGGATGAGATGGTAAAAACGGATACTTAACCCGTAACACACCTTTATGCTGTTCGAGGTGCTGCGCCAACGCAAGTGCATTTTGACAATGGCGTTCCATGCGAACGGCCAGTGTTTCCAAACTTTTCGATAACATCCACGCATTAAAAGGCGACAGAGATGGCCCCGTATGGCGTGCAAAAAAACGAACCTCTTTTATCAGTTCTTTCTTACCTAAAATTACACCGCCAATTACACGGCCTTGTCCGTCAATAAATTTGGTAGCCGAGTGTGTTACCAAGTGTGCGCCCCACCTGGCAGGGTTTTGTATATACGGTGTTGCAAAACAGTTATCAACGTTTAAAATCAGTTTGTGCTTTTCGGCCAACTTGCCTAACCATTCGAGGTCGAGAATATCCAATGCCGGGTTTGATGGCGTTTCCACGAAAATCATTTTTGTATTCGGCTGGATTTTGCTTTCCCACGATGCCTGATCGGTTATGTCGGCATAGGTATAAGAGATATTAAACCGTGGAAACAACTGGCTTAAAATCTGGTGTGTTGAACCAAATAACGAACGCGAAGCCAATATGTGATCGCCCGAGCGCAGTAACGCAGCCATGCTACAATACATAGCCGCCATACCCGAAGCCGTAGCAATGCCATCTTCGGTGCCTTCCATCAGGCAAAGCTTTTGGATCAGTTCGGTATTGTTAGGATTAGAAAAGCGTGTATAAATATTGCCCGGGATTTCATCGGCAAACAATGCACGCGCCTGCTCGGCATCGTCAAATACAAAGCTGGATGTCAGGTATAGAGGAACAGCGTGTTCACGAAAAGATGTACGTTCGTGTTGGGCACGGATCGGGTCTGTTTCAGAATATCCGTTAAATTCAGTTGTGTTACTCATGCAGCAATTATTTCAAAACTATGGGTGATTTTCGTAAGCGGTTTCATGGTTTCGCCTACCGAACAATATTTTTCTACGGCAAGGGTTATCGCCTTCCGTACTTTATCCTCATCTAACCGGCCATATAATTTAAAATGGATATTGGCTTCGGTATAAACGGCCGGCACTTTGTTTTCGCGTTCACCGGTAATGGTCATTTTAATATCCTTTAATTCCTGCTTTTGTTTTTTCAGGATGGTAATCAGGTCAAACGAACCACACGCGCCCAAGGCTGCCAACAACACCTGCATGGGACGCATACCTTTATTGCTCCCGCCTATATCGGGCGAGGCATCCATCAGTAACGTATTGCCCAATTCATTCTTCGCTTCCATCAGGAAGGCATCATTCAATCGGTCGATCTCAATTTTCACCATAAAACTTTGTATCGGGTATGAGTAAACTTCCAAACAAAAACACAATCATACTGATTAAAGTTGCCGGAACCAAAGCCGGAACAGCGATTGGGTAATATTCAAAATAAAACCAGGCCGCCATACCCGCTACCATCGACAGGATGGCGCCTGCACTGCTCGACCGTTTCCAGTACAACCCGAAAGCCATCGGTACAAACAACGATACCAAACTTAAAATTGATGACAACCCTACCAGCTCGTATATATCGGAGTTTAACGTTGCTAAAACAGTTGAAGCAAGGCTAACGAGTACAACCGAAAGCCGTGTAATCAGTAATAATTGTTTATCGGTTAGTTTGGTCTTCAGCAAAGGTTTAATAATATTTTCTGAAAACAATGCGGCAGGTGCCAGTATAGACGAGCTGGTTGTACTCATAACAGCCGACAACAGCGAACCAAAAAACAATATCTGAATAGGTATTGCTGTATGCTGTAACACCATCGTGGGTAATGTAAGTTGTGTATCGTCACCCAACTGCCCTGGGTACAAATGTTTGATACATAGGCTGATGAACAAGGGCAACATGGCTACTGTTAAATATAAGATCGCAGCATAATAACAGGATTGAACAGCAATTTTTGCCGACCCTGACGACATGGTACGTTGAAAGACATCCTGCGAAGGAATTGAACCCAACCCCAATACCGACCAGGCCGCTAACCACGTAACGATAGCCGTTGGATTAGCATCCGGAAAAAATTTCAAATCACTGGCAGGCACTTCACGCAAAACAACATCTACCCCGCCTGCCTGCTTAGCCAATACAAAAGCCAACACCAGCAAGCCGACAATGATGATAATACTCTGAAAAAAATCGGTTATGGAAATAGCCCACATACCGCCAATAAAGGTGTATAGCGTTACAATAAACGAACTGATGAGGATAGCATAAACAACAGGCACACCAGCCACAACGTTAAGAATCAACCCCAATGCAACTAATTGAGCCGCAGTGTACCCGAAATACGCGGGTATCATAAACACACTGGCTATGATTTCTGTACGCTTGCCGAACCTCACTTTAAAAAAATCGCCTAATGTTATTAAGTTCATCTTGTACAGCTTCCGGGCAAAAAATATCCCGAACAACAATAAACACAAGGCTGCTCCAAAAGGATCTTCAATAACAGCAAACAAACCTCCCTCTAAAAATCGTGACGATGCGCCAAAAACGGTTTCGGAACCAAACCAGGTAGCAAACAAGGCCGAAGTGCTCAGTACAATGGGCAGGCTTCGGCCGGCTAACATATAATCGCCCGCAGAAGTAACCCTCCGTGCCGCCCAAAGGCCGACAGCAATGGTCATGATCAGGTAAACGACTACGGAAACGAGTAACAAAGCCTAAGAATAAAAGGCTAAAGATTGGAGGATGATCGAAAAATTCAAACCCCTGAAACAGAAAATCCCCGAAGTCCTTGACCCCGGGGATTTTCATTGTCTATAGTTGGCTTTAATCTGATGTAAAGGTAATCGCAGGCTGTACCGATGCAAGTACCGAATCGGTAATATGTGTTTTTGGAGGTTAAACTGTCAAAATCATGGATAAAGCTCTTATTCTTTCGTTTTTTGAGTAGAATCGGCCGGAATAGAATCGCTTTGCAGGAAGTCCTTCTCAATCCGTTCTTTCAACTGGGGCTTCGATCCCGGAAACGTAGTGCGTTTGGATATATCGTAGGTAGCATACAGCAACAGCGCCATAAAAACGGCAGCCGCACCCAAAAAGATTTTCTTCGATTTATTCATGTTCGCCAACAGGGGGTTTAAAAATTTGTTCTGCAAAATAATGTACAGAACGTAAACAAATAAAAAACCCCGACATCGCTGCCGGGGTTTTTCTTATTTCACTTTATTCACCACTTCGGTGAACGCTTCCGGATGGTTCATGGCCAAATCAGCCAGAACTTTACGGTTCAGGTCGATGCCTGATTTTTTCAATTTGCCGATGAAGGACGAATAGCTCAGGCCATGCGGACGCACACCAGCGTTAATACGCTGAATCCAGATGGCGCGGAATTCTCTCTTCTTTTGTTTTCTGTCGCGGTACGCATACACAAGACCTTTCTCTACTGCGTTTTTGGCAACAGTCCAAACGTTTTTCTTACGACCGAAGAAGCCCTTGGCTAACTTCAGAATTCTTTTTCTTCTCTCGCGAGATGCTACATTGTTTACTGAACGTGGCATAATTTTTTAATTTTTTGGTTGTTGGCGTTTCCGCGCTGCGGAATGCTTATAGCCAAAAACCGGGTTAAACAATAAAACCTAACTAACAACGCCCCACAAGGGCGGTGATATTTTTATAAAGCGTGTGGAAGCATGAACTTTACGTTCTTCATGTCAGCCGCTGTTACGACTGCCTTCTTGCCCAACCGTCTTTTTTGTTTGGTTTCTTTTTTAGTTAAGATGTGGTTCTTGAAAGCACGTTTGTGCTTTACTTTACCGCTACCGGTAACCTTGAACCGCTTCTTTGCTCCTGATTTGGTTTTTACTTTCGGCATTGTATTTACTATTAAAAAAATTCTTACTTCTTAGGTTTCGGCACAACAAACATCGACATGCGTTTACCTTCTAACTTGGGCATTCCTTCTACTTTTCCGTACTCTTCCAGCCCTTGCGCAAACTTCAGCAACAAAATCTCACCACGTTCTTTATACACGATTGTTCGTCCGGCAAAAAACACGGTGGCTTTTACTTTAGAACCCTCCTGCAAAAAGTTGATGGCATGTTTCAACTTAAAGTTAAAATCGTGCTCATCGGTATTCGGCCCGAAACGGATCTCTTTGATCACCACTTTCAGCGCCTTCGATTTGATTTCTTTCTGCTTCTTTTTTTGTTCGTACTTAAACTTCGAATAGTCCGTTATTTTACAAACCGGAGGATCGGCATTAGGAGAAATCTCTACCAAATCAAGACCTTGTTCACGCGCAATTTTAATTGCCTCCTGAACAGAGTAAACGTCAACTGTAACGTTTTCACCAACCAGCCTCACACGAGGGGCCGTAATGCGTTCATTAATCTTGTAGGGCTCTTCCGGCCGTTGTGGGCCCCTTCTCATGGGCCTGTTACCTATTGTACTGATACTACTTTACTGTTTAAATTCTACAAAAAGAGGTGCAAATATCGCCATTTTATCTACAAATCAAAATCCCGATCAGGATTTAAGGATTCTTGCCTCGGCCTATTGCAAAGGTGTGGCTGCTTCCTTTCTGAACTGTTCCACAAAATCATCCAACAACAAACTGCCCAAATCGCCCTGGCCATGCCTGCGCACCGACACCTTGTTTTCGGCCGCTTCGCGTTCGCCTACAATAAGCATATACGGCACTTTTTTCACCTCGGCATCGCGGATTTTGCGTTGAATCTTTTCATCACGATCATCCAAAAACCCTCTGATGTCCAGCTCTTTAAGCGTATCAATCACTTTTTGGGCGTAATCGTTAAACCGCTCCGAAATCGGTAATACGGCTATCTGGTCGGGCGACAGCCACAACGGGAAATTACCTCCGCAATGCTCGATCAGCACAGCCACGAAACGCTCAAGCGAACCGAACGGTGCCCGGTGAATCATTACCGGGGTGTGCTTCTGGTTGTCTGACCCCACATACTCCAGTTCAAAGCGTTTCGGCAACTGGTAATCAACCTGGATGGTTCCCAACTGCCAGTTACGACCGAGGGCATCGCGCACCATAAAGTCGAGCTTGGGGCCATAAAAAGCCGCCTCGCCCTGTACGGAAACTGTTTTGAGGCCGCGCTCATCGGCAGCCTCCTGGATTTCGCGCTCTGCCCTGTCCCACAGCGAATCGTCACCAATATACTTGGCCTTGTTCTCAGGGTCGCGCAACGATACCTGCGCGGTGTAGTTTTCAAACCCTAACGATTTGAACACGTGCAACACGAGGTCGATCACTTTCACAAACTCTTCCTTCACCTGATCGGGACGGCAGAAGATGTGCGCATCGTCTTGTGTAAAGCCGCGCACGCGGGTGAGGCCGTGCAGTTCACCGCTTTGCTCGTACCGATATACCGTTCCAAACTCGGCCAACCGGATGGGTAAATCACGGTATGAACGGGGCTTGGTTTTATAAATTTCGCAGTGGTGCGGACAGTTCATAGGCTTTAGCAGGAACTCCTCGCCTTCATCGGGTGTATGGATGGGCTGGAACGAATCTTTACCATACTTTTCGTAGTGCCCTGATGTTACGTATAATTGCTTACTGCCGATGTGCGGTGTTACTACCGGATCGTAGCCTGCTTTGATCTGCGCCCTGCGCATGAATTGCTCCAGACGTTCGCGCAATAAGGTTCCTTTCGGCAACCACAACGGCAAGCCCATGCCTACCTTTTCAGAGAAGGCGAACAGCTCAAGTTCTTTACCGAGTTTACGATGGTCGCGTTTCTTAGCCTCTTCCAGCAAGTGTAAATATTCATCAAGTTCTTTCTGCTTGGGGAAGGTTATGCCGTAGATACGGGTAAGCATTTTGTTCTTCTCATCGCCACGCCAGTACGCACCGGCTACATTCAACAACTTGATGGCTTTGATGAAGCCCGTGTGCGGTAAGTGTGGGCCTTTACACAAATCGACAAAGTTACCCTGTTGGTAGAAGGTAATCTTGCCGTCTTCCAGACCGTTGATGAGTTCAAGTTTGTATTGATCGCCTTTCTTTGTGAAGTAGTCCAACGCCTCGGCTTTGCTCACATCCCTGCGCTCGAACCGGCTGTCTTTCTTAGCCAGTTCCTTTACCTTCGCTTCTACTTTTGCGAGGTCTTCTTCACCGAAAGCGCGGTCGCCCAAATCGACATCGTAATAAAAACCATTCTCAATTGGCGGCCCAATCCCAAATTTTATACCCGGGTAAAGTTCTTCGAGGGCTTCGGCAAGCAAGTGAGCCGATGAATGCCAGAAGGCATACTTACCTCCGGCATCGTTCCAGGTCAGGATTTTGATGGCGGCATCTTCATCAATCGAACGCGCCAAATCCCTGATTTCACCGTTCACTTCAATGGCCAAGGAAACACGGGCTAAGCCTTCGCTAATGCTCCGGGCAATTTCAATTCCCTCTACTCCTTTCGGGTACTCACGCACGCTGCCATCGGGCAGGGTAATTTTAATGTTCATACTAAAAAATAAGACTGCAAATATGCACTTTTTCCCGGACAGGAATACGATAGTTACAGCGCAAACTGCGCACTAAAGAGGATGCCAAACCTGCGCACCTTAGCCTCGGTTTCGTGATCGAGGTAAGTAAGGCGGTGCATGAAATCAACCCGGAAGAATTTGAAGATGTTCTCTACCCCATAGCCCAATTCAACATAAGGCTTTCCCTTTTCCAGAAAGCCTACTCGTGCGGCCTCTTTATTATTCGGTAACAACTCGCCAGGTTGCAACAACAATGCTTTGTTCTTTTCACTCAAGCCACCATACAACACATTGGCTGTACCTACCAAACGCCATTTCAGTTTTTGCATGAGGGGTATGCGGTTCAGCAAAAATCCTTCAAAATTATGGCGGTATTGAAGCGAAGCATAGCTGTCGCTTACAAACTCACCGAAGTTCATCATGTTAAAAGTAGCCGAAGTATAAAACCCTGTTTGATTACCAAGGTGATATGCCAACAACGGGTATGGCAATGCTTCAAAAATATATTCGCCCGTTAGTTTGACACGCGCTTTTCCTAACATACCAAAACGTATAGGCTGATCGATCGAAAGCCGGGTTTTATTGTACGTAAAATCACTTCCGAGCATACCGTTTATGCCCCGGATGTATGTAAACGTTATGATGGGCCAACGGGTAACACCCAAACTGTACCGGATGTTTTGCCCCTGAACAAACATCTCGTCACGGGCAAAGCGTGTTTCAAACAATACTTCTGCGGTTTCAAACTTCTGCCGGATGTTTCCCGGTTCACCGGGATTATAATAGCCAAAGTTAAACGCAGGCTCGAAGGTGTTGTACCGCACGGCCACACGCTGCGAGAAGCCTTTAAACAATTCGCGTTGCGCACTCAGCCGGGTTTCATCAAAATAATAACCTGCCCTGAATTTACCCCAGCGCTGCGCAGCAAGGAATATGTAATTATCGGCCAGCGCCTCGTCATCAACTCCAATGCGGTTCAAATCCCTTCGGGTGCGAAAATTAATGGTAGTATAACGTCTGCGATCGAGTATGTACGTGGCGTTGAGGTTATACTTAAACCGCTCGTCTTTAACGCCATAGCCTAATTGCATGCCCAGCATCCATTTCTTACTGAAATGCTCGGTTGTACGGAAGCCCGGCTGAAAACGGAAGCCTTCAATATCGTTGATGGAAATAATCGACAGCACCGGGCCAATCTCAATTTTACCTGTTTCGTAATAGCCGTTTACCGCCAGCATGATAATATCGGTGTATGTTTTTACTACGGGGATATTCTGAAGCGTATCAATCATCCGGTAAACGCTTTTTTCGGTGTCCGACAACGGTTCGTGGCGGAGTTCATCCCATGAGTCTTCATCTTTGGTATCGTAAGCCTTGTCGTCTAATACAATTGACTGGGCATAGAACGAGGTTTCTTTTGGCTGATCGGTTACAATATTTTTATTGGAGGTGTAAAACTTGGCCAGCATACCGGCCGTGTTCTTGGTTGGCTCGCTCACGTTGATCAGCACCCGGTTTTTAACGGGCAGCCAGGCGCCATCGCCCGTAGGGTCTAACTCCTGTTGGATTTTAATTTTCTCAATAAAGTTCAGGTTAGCCTGTTTGCCTACGGTAGCATCGATTTGCTTGAGGGCATACTCGTGTTTGGTAATCCACATGGTTCCGGTAAAGGCTAAATCCTGCGGGCTTTTCGGATAAAAATCGATCCGGTAACAATAAAAACCGTTGATGTAAACACTATCGGTTAAATCGTATTCGTAATATAAGCGTCCGGCATCGGCCGTAGGCGAAATAAAATCCTTACCTACGATGTTCAGCCAATGTTGATAGAAGTTGTATTCCTGAAACGATGATCCCACTAATTGCGTAACCATGTCGCCATCTTCAACACCCACTCCGGTTATTTTCGATTTCAGAATGTGCTCGGTTTTTAACCGGGGATTATCGCGGTAATACAGTTTCGACACATTCTCTGAAATAAAGAGTGGCAAAATAGGTTTGCCATCGTCACCGGCAATGCGGTCAACACTATCCAACACTTGGGTGATCTTCTGAACAATTTTCCGTTTCCGGAATTTATCCGACAAGTTATCGATGTCGATTTCTATTTTGGTATATGTTTCGTATTCGTAAGCCGTGAGCCTGCGCTTGTCGTGTGTTTTCCGGTTATCGTCAACACGCTTTAAGATTTCAAAAGCCGGGTTTTCGCCAGCAGTAATAACGACCTCACCCAAATTGGTCGATTGTTCTTCTAACTGAAAATTGATAACCTGAGTAACGCCTTTTTTAACCAATTTGGTTTTAGCTGTATAACCGATGTAGGAAGCATGGAGCGAATCGGATGGCATAGCGGTTTTAAGCGTATAGTTTCCGTCAAAATCGGTTGTTGTACCGGTAGATGTTCCTTTAAAGACCACGTTGGCAAACGGTATCGGGTCACCGGTAGCGGCATCGGTAACTTTACCCGAAACAACGGTTTGTGCCTGTGCCGAAACCATCGCACTAAGAAACATCAATGCCGTGCAGGCAATAAAAAGGAGTTTACGCTGTGGGGTATTCAAACCTGTATGGATGCTGTAAAAATAGCCGTAACGTAATTCTGTTCCCGGTAGTTGCATATTACCTGTTCAGTCCCTCTTTTTTTCCTAAATAACGCGGAGGCGTTTTAAAAACATACAGATCAAGAACGGCTTTGGTTCGGGCTAAGTATTCGCGCACCCGGACTTTCACCGAGGTTTCGTACGCAGGGCCTTCGGTAGCCATCGCTACGGCATCGATGTCGTAGTAGTGGCTGATAAACAGGGCACGGTAGCTGTGAAACGGTTGCGTGATGATGATGATTTTATCCTGACCAAAAATTTCTTTACTGCGGATTACAGAGTCCAGCGTGCGCAGGCCGGCATAATCGAGTGTGATGGCTGCCGGGGGCACTCCCCGACTGGCCAATGCTTTGCGCATTTCGACCGGTTCGTTATAAAACACCGACCGGTTATCGCCACTTAAAATGAAGTGATCGATTTTGCCCATCCGGTACAATTCGGCTGCGGTGTCCATACGCTTCTCAAAAAAATCGTTGGGTTGGCCGGAGGTTGTTTTTTTACTGGTCCCCAGCACCAATGCTACCCGGTGATTGGGCAATTTGGTGTAATCGGTATAAACGTATGCTTTCGTGCTATTAACCACCCATAAGTTTGAAATGCCAAAAAGCAATACGACACCCGACACGGAAAAAACCAGGACGTATTTCAGTCCTTTAAACCATTTCTTCTTACGCACGTTCACCAAATCCAAACCTGATTTATCAAACAAAATTACGCACTTTTGGGCAGATTAAAATGTACCGGAATGGTACAGGTTTAGTTTCGCTTACTGATTTCGTCACGCACTTTGGCCGCCCGTTCGTAGTCTTCCTTGTCGATGGCTTCCTTTAACAGTTCGTGCAAACGTTCGATTGAAAAATTCTTCAGGTCGTCAGATTTCTTGGCCGGTACTTCTTTTCGGGCTTTGGCTTTTTCGGGCTTTACTTCTTCTTCGTCTGCCTCATCGGTTAACACGATACCCGCCTCGGCCAAAATGTGTTCGTAAGTATAGATGGACGAATCAAACCGTAAACCAATAGCAATGGCATCGGACGGGCGCGCATCTACTTCTAAACGCTTCAGTCCGTCCGAACAAACAATCTTCGCAAAGAATACACCTTCTTTCAGGTCAGAAATAATGATCTCATCCACCGTAAAATGAAAATTATTCGCAAACGACTTAAACAAATCGTGCGTCATGGGCCTGTTGGGTATGATTTTTTCGATCTCGATGGCAATAGCCTGCGCTTCAAACATACCGATAATGATAGGCAACCTGCGGTTTCCTTCCGTTTCGCCCAACACCAGCGCAAACGAACTCACTTGCGACTGGCTTGAGGACAAGCCCAGAATTTCCAGCTTAATCTTCTTCACAATTATTACTTCGCTGCTTTTAACGCTTCATTCAATTTTGGCAACACTTCAAAAGCATCGCCCACGATACCATAATCGGCCGCTTTAAAAAACGGTGCATCGGCATCTTTGTTAATAACCACAATACATTTTGATGAGTTTACACCGGCCAAATGCTGGATTGCACCCGAAATACCGACCGCGATGTACAACTGCGGACTTACCTTTACTCCGGTTTGCCCAACGTGCTCGTGGTGTGGCCTCCAGCCCATGTCAGATACAGGCTTACTGCAACCCGTAGCCGCGCCCAATGTTTTCGCCAGTTCTTCAATAGCACCCCAGTGTTCAGGGCCTTTCATGCCTCGTCCGCCTGATACAACAATGTTGGCTTCCGGTAACAAGATTTCACCAGTGGCTTTTTCTGTTGAGGTGATCTTCGTTGCAAAATCGGCATCGGAAACAGACGGATTGTAGTCGGTTACGGTTGCCGTACCGCCTACTTCTTTTAGTTCGGCTGCATTTTTACGGATAGCGATTACCTTTTTAGGCGTTGTTAATTCAATAAACGCAAATGCCTTACCTGTATAAATATTTTTCTTTACCACAAACCCCGCTGTTGTATTGGGTAAGTCGGCTACGTTCGAGGCTAAACCGGCTCCTGTTTTAGCCGCCACCCGCGCAGCTACCGGGGTACCCAACGATGAGTTAGCCAATACGAGTATATCGGCCTGTTCATCTTCTAATGCTTTGGCCAAAGCTGAAGCGTACGCCTGGATAATGCCCTGGTCGAACTTGCTGTTGTTAACGTGCAGCACTTTTTGTGCTCCGTATTTTCCAAGTGCTTCGAGTTCGGCTTTATCGACAGAACCTAATGCGATAGCCGTTACCGACTGCCCCATGGCGTGCGCATACGCAACAGCTTCTAATGAGTTGCTTTTAACTTTACCTTCGGCACATTCTACAAATACTAATATTGACATATTTTAATTTCAGATTTAAGATTTACGAATTACGATTTTAAAGTTCTTATAAAACTTTTGCCTCGTTCTTTAATAATGTGACAAGTTCGGCTACGTTATCGGCTGAGATCATTTTTACGGAACCTTTTGGAGGCGGCAATTCAAACTTCTGAAGTTTTACCCCACTATTAACCGCTACGGCCTCAACCACTTTTAACGGTTTTGTTTTAGCCGACATGATACCACGCATATTCGGGATTTTCCATTCAGCAATAGGCTCCTGGCAACCCGCTACCAACGGCAACGATGCCTCTACATATTCTTTCCCGCCTTCAATTTCACGGGCCATCTTTACCGTAGTGCCTTCAACCTCTAATTTCATAACCGGTGATACCGATGGAATACCCAGCAACTCACCAACAATGCCATGAACCACACCACTGTTATAGTCAATCGACTCGCGTCCCATTAAAATCAAATCGTAGCCACCGGCTTTTGCCTGTTCGGCAATCTGCGAAGCTACAAAAAACGAATCCGTTGGTTCTGCGTTTATGCGAATCGCATCATCGGCACCAATGGCTAACGCCTTACGAATGGTAGGTTCGGTTTCGGCAGTACCCACGTTAAGCACTGTTACCGTTGAACCGGTTGTTTCTTTCAGTTCGACAGCCCGAGCCAGAGCGTAATCATCATACGGGCCGATGATAAACTGGACACCCGTTGTGTCGAACCGGGTGCTGTTGTCGATGAAATTGATTTTTGACGTTGTGTCGGGGACGTTTGATATACAGACTAATATTTTCATTCGCTTATAAATTCAATTACGTTCAATTTGGCTGGCAAAATAGTAAAATCCAACTTTTGCACCCTAAAAACAGGGTAAAATCTGATTTTTATTCAGCGTACCTGTATTTTAGCGTTTATGAGTGAATCGCGGCTTGAACTGCTCCAACAATACTATGCGGAAGACCCCACCGATCCGTTTAACCTTTACGCGCTTGCGCTCGAATATCAAAAAACTGATCTGACGAAAAGTTGCGAACTGTTCGACAAACTTCTAACCGATTTTCCGGAATACCTGCCCACGTATTACCACGCGGCTAAACTAAAAACCGAACTCAACCAACACGAGGCCGCTTTAGGCATTTACAAAAAAGGAATTGACATTGCCCGCGATCAAAACGAACGCAAGGCATTGCAGGAATTACAATCGGCTTATAATGAGTTGTTGTTTGATTTAGATAATTAATACTATTCGTAAGCGGGTTTGTTTTTATTGGGTAACCAGATCATCCCAATCACAAAACACACGGCCGCCACTACAATAGGATACCACAATCCCGAGAACGGGTCGCCTCCCGGCAAAGCCTCTGTTTTACTGGATTCATATAAAGCCGTAGCAATAAAAGGTGTTAACCCACCGAAAATACCGTTACCAATATGGTACGGCAACGACATGGATGTATAACGAATACGGGTTGGGAACAGTTCCACTAAGAAAGCGGCAATCGGGCCATACACCATCGTTACCAGCAACACCTGAACAAAAATAAGCGCGATCATAAACCACTTAGCCGAATCGCTTAACGTTATTTCTTTCTTTACCCCAGCCTTCACTACACCATCTGCACCAATGGTTTCGTGCATCACTTCACGCAGCACCGTTTTATCCGAAAAGAACCGGGCTTCCGTTCGTGTGCGGAGGGTGTCACTTTCATTAAAATGTGTATCGTCCGAAATATTTTTTAACGCTGTTAGTTCATGTTTAACCGAAACATCGGCCAGTGCATACATCTGCTTATAAATCGGGCGGTATAACACTACGGCCAACAACAGGCCGCCCATCATAATAAGTTTTCGGCCTACCTTATCAGACCACCAACCAAAAAAGATAAAGAACGGTGTGGCCAACAACAACGCTATGGCAATGATAGAACTCGACTGAACAAACTCAACGCTGCACGTTTTCTGCAAAAACGAAAGCGCATAAAACTGCCCCGTGTACCACACAACTCCCTGCCCTGCCGTAGCACCAAACAACGCCAACAATACCAACTTCAGGTTTTCTTTTTTACCAAAGCTTTCTTTGATAGGATTAGTTGAAACCTTTCCTTCGGCTTTCAGTTTGGCAAACAACGGTGATTCCTGCATCCGCATACGGATGAATATGGAAACACCTACTAAAATAGCCGAAAGCAAAAACGGTATTCGCCATCCCCAGGCATTGAACTCTTCGATACCAATCGATTCGCGCACCGCCAGTATTACACCCAGCGAAACAAACAACCCCAGCGTGGCCGTAGTTTGGATGAAACTGGTATAGAAACCGCGTTTTTTATCGGGTGCGTGTTCAGCAACATACGTGGCTGCACCTCCGTACTCACCACCTAACGCAAGACCTTGCGCCAGCCTCAAAATCAATACAAGTAAAGGCGCAGCAATACCAATACTATCATAGCCGGGAATCAACCCAATGGCAAACGTTGAGCCACCCATGAGTACAAGCGTTACCATAAAGGTATATTTCCGCCCGACAATGTCGCCCAGGCGGCCAAACACCAATGCGCCAAACGGCCGCACAATAAACCCGGCTGCAAACGTGGCTAACGTAAATAAAAAACCGGCTGTCGGGTTGCTTTTCGGAAAAAATTGTTCGGATAAAATTACCGCAAGGCTTCCGAAAATATAGAAGTCGTACCACTCGATAAGTGTACCAACCGAAGATGCCGTGATAACCGACCAAAGGTTTTTTGAGTTACCGGGCTGGGTGTTTCTGCTCATTAGGTTCAGGAATTAACGGAGTAATATAGGCAATTTGCAGAACCTGAAATGATTTTTAAAACAAGTATCCTATTTTACTTGGGACTATAAATCCTTTCCTATCTGGCGTTCTATCCCGATAATTATCGGGGCAAATGTCGAACAGTATTGTGACTTGCAATCGCTTCTACCTTGCCAATTCCCGTTCAATGATGGCTGTAAACTCGGCTTTTACTTTTTCAAGGCCTTCTTTATCCATAGGACTGCCTCCTTTAAATTCGACAATCTCTCCCTTCTTATTAAGAATGATATTGGTTGGGTAACCATAGTTCCATTGCATTTCAAATTGAATTAATCCTTCCGCATCGGTGATCACATCGTACGTGAGGGGGCGCTCTTTTAAAAACTTCGTGATCTGCTCAGCATCATTTGGTGTAAACGATAAAAACAACAAGCCTTTGTCTTTATACTGCTCATTCAATTCTTTGAACAGGGGCATCTCCGCAATGCAGGGCGGACAAGTAGTAAACCATGATGTTATAAAAACGACCTTGTTGTGAAAATCTGCATTTGAATACTCCTTGCCGGTAAGTGCTGAAGCTTTAAAGGCAGGAAACTTCTTCCCAATGATACATTCCCTTAGCGCGATTGATTTCTCTGCCAAATTATCAGCATCAGCAATATCCTCACTGTAAAATGCTTTTGCACATTCTTTTAATGTAAACTTGGCTGCCTGACTTTGTGCTTGTGCTGAATAGCTTACCCACCCGAAAGCCAGTATCAGCGTTAGTACACTATTTTTCATCGAATTTATTTAAAAACCTGTTTACTGAACGATTAATATGTATAAAAATTATTAGCTTCTACACTTACATCGAACCCATTTTTAACTTTCTTAAAATTTTTCACATATATCTACCTATCTCGGCCACACGTTATCCTTCGCATCCGCATCGGGGAAACGGCCATACGGGTCGAACGTAATTTTTTTGATTTTACGTTCACCGAAATTCATAACGGCATTAAATGTTCTGTCGCCCGTAAACCAAACCGATACCGGCCATGTTACGATAGCCGTGTTGGCATCGATCATCTTTGCGTTGGCAACGGTTTTGATGGCGGGGCCTTCCGCTTCAAATTCAACTTTAAGCACAACGGGTGACGGCATTTGTCCGGCCTGGTGCACGGTTACCGTGGTTTTTCCTTTTGATGTTTTAACATCCTGTATCGAACTTTCTACCGACTCGGTTGTGAACAACCAATAATACCAGAACCACTCTAAGTTTTGCCCCAGTTCGTTGTTCATAAAAAACATATAATCCCAGGGCGATGGATGTTTGTAACTCCACACCGCTGTATATTTTTTCATGGCATTGATCACGGCTTCATCGCCCACCATGCCACCCAACATCGACAGCATTAAAGGGGTTTTAAGATACGTTTGGTAGCCGTAGCCTGTGCCTGCATCGTTCGAGTTCCACATCAAAGGGGCTTCGTCTTCGCTGCCACTCATACGGCCATAGCTTTGGCCGAGGCCATCGAGGTTGTACGGTTTGCCTTCGGCATGTGCATCCGAAAGTATGTTCATGTATTGGTTAAAGCCTTCGTCCATCCAGCCATACCGTGTTTCGTTTGTGCCCACCATCATCGGCCACCATTGGTGCGCTGCCTCATGATCGGCAGCGCCAGCATTGGAGTTGATCACCATCGGGTATTCCATTCCTGCACTTGGCCCATCCTGTAAAGTCAGTTGCGGAAACGGGTACGGTGCCCACAAATCAGAATAAAATTCTAACGCATGGCGGGTAATCTCACCGGCTTTTTCAAAAAACCGTGCGCGCTCAGGCAAATACACCATGTAAATCGGAACAGCACCTTTACCGGGAATGGTGGCTCGCGTAGCTTTCCACACAAAGTTTTCGGCAGTAGCCCATGCAAAGTCGTTTACCTTATCGGCTACGAAATGCCACGTTAATTTTTCGCCCGGTGCTGTGCGTGTTTCATTTTCGCCAACAATGGTGATTTCATCATCAGAATTAAGAACTGTTGCCAAACGCTGGCGTGCTGTTTCAGTCAATACCTTATCAGGATTTTGTAGCACACCCGTTCCGCTTACAATCCAACCACCGGGCACGGTAAGTTTTACATCGAACTTGCCAAAGTTATTGAAGAACTCGGCAGGTCCCATGTACTGGCTCGTTTCCCAACCACGCAGGTCGTCATACTTGGCTAAGCGCGGAAACCATTGTGTAGGCTGAAACAGTTTGCTATCCCAACGTTGTGTCATACGGTGTCCTCTTCCGGTTCTTCCGCCCGGTAATTTTGTGTTCCATGAAATTTCGAGTTCAACTTTACTGCCGGCTTTAATGGGTTCGGCTAATGTAATCATCGCTACGGTTCGTTTTAATCCGCTTACGCTGAGTTTAGCCGGAGCATTGCGTGCAGCAGGCATTGCGTTTAAATCAATAGCCTGCCCACCTACTTTAATAGCCGTTACAATCATACCTTCGGTTTGTTCGGCCGGTGTGGATGATCCACGAGGAACATCGGCACGGAAAATATTATGATCGAGGCGCAGAGCAATAGTATTCAGATCGTCTTTGCTGTTGTTGTGTACCAGAATTTTTTCGGTACCGGTAATAGTTTGTGTTGCCGGATCGAGTGTAGCCTCAATCGTAAAATCGGTTTCTAACTGCCAGTAGTTTGCCCCGGGCTTTCCGGTAAAATCGCGTGTGCCTTCGGCAAAGGCTTTACGGATGGAGTTGGTCATCGGTACATCGTGGCGGATTGCGCGTTTTGAAGTTTCGATGGATTTGCGAAGTGATACGTTGCTTTGCTGTGCCGAAACAATGGTAACGCTCAGTAATAACAACAGGATAATGCGTGTGATCATAGTATATAAGTTATAAGTTACGTGGTTCGTGATTGGGGTTACGGGTTTCAAGTTACAGGTTACAGAATTTATGTTCAGGTTCATATTCTGTATTTTGTGATGTCAGTCATTGCACCTCGTCCTTGCCCAGGTTGTCCGATTAAATATTTTTTCTCCCGGAAGTGGATTACAATATGCCAATACATTCTATCTTCGTTTTCAGTCGTGCCACAATTTTGCAGAAACGGTTCAAATTCTTTGAACGGAATTAATAAGGTGTCTTCTGGTTTACCGCAACCAAATGCCACATAACTATTTTGAAATTCATTAATAAACTCCTGTTGGTGTGGATGAAATGCAAACCAAAATTTCGTGAATTGTCCTTGCTCGTATTCTTTAGATACAGCGCAGATTAAAGCTGTTGATTTGTCCTGATTAGAATATGAAACCCTTGTTTGTTTTACCAAATTTATTCCCAGTTTCTCTTGCACCTTCATAAAACAGGCTTCATTAAAATTAACCGGTGAGGATCGTTCGTCTGAAAATTTTCGAGTTTTCTTTTCATTTGTAGTTCCCTCCATTTCCTCCTCCGTTGGGATTTCAATCTGCAAGTCTTGTGAAGCAACGAAAATCAGTTCAATGAGTCGGTCAATTCTCGTAAATTCTCTTGGTTTTAGAAGCTCGGTTATTTGCTGAATTGTTTTAGTGTCATTCAAAGTTTCTTTGAGTGATAAAAGTTTAAGCAAAGAGTCTGTACTAAGTAACCTTACATCCCAGGCGTGTCGTGAACCTCTAATTTGAGCTTCTAAGTCCCCAGTGTCTTGCCTGCCAACAACAATAAGAATAGAAGACTTTCCCTTGTCAATTTTTCCTTCTTCGACAAGTCTGGATCTGTATTGCGCAACGGTATCAAGATTGATACGGTAGGCATCCGTTGTTTTCACTTCAACGACAATACTATGTCCGTCTTTACTTTTCCAAATACCGTCAAATCCGATGTCATTTTGGTTGCCGCGATAAAGTCCATTGGTAACATTAAAACTGAGTCGAGTACCGATTTGATTAATAACGTCTTGTAAGGCAAGTCCACTATCGGTAAAACTCTCTGATAAACAGTTGTCGGCAAATTGTTTGATAAGCCGTGATGGAATCTCGGATAAGAACTCCCGGAAATCATTCGCTGTTTTACTATTATCTTTTAGTTTGCCGTCACCAGTGAAAGCAAGTATCTGGGCAACAGTCTTTCCTTCAAGAGCACTTTTGTTAGTCTGATAAATTGATAAAATACTGTTCATCTGTTATTATTCTTGTTATGATATGTGTTGTCTATGAGTAACGGGCAATTAATCGTTACTCCTTCTCGCCCGGGCGGAAACCAATGGCTCGTCTCCCGGTAGCGGGCATATCTTTGATTTCAAATTCTTTTACATCATCGTAAATGATGGTGGCCATTATCTCAGGCGTTCGTTCTTCTTTAGGCATAGATGCTAACCGAAGGTGCTGGTTTTTAATAACCTCGCCCACAACCTGCCTCACGGTACGGGCATTACCAAAATGTTTGTCGCGGTGGCTGTGTACAAAGGCAAAATAATCTTTCAGGTGTTGCGCTGCCGGGGCTTGAAGCGTTACTTCTTCTTTATTAAAAATAGTTTGCGCAATCACAAACATATCTTCGGGTATATAATCTTCAAACAGAAAATACTTATCGAAACGTGAACGCAAGCCCGGGTTTGACTGAATAAATTCGTTCATGTTATCGGTATAACCGGCCACAATTACTCCAAACTTGCCACGCAGGTCTTCCATGCGTTTCAGGATTACCTGAATAGACTCGCCCCCGAAATCATGCTGCGAACCGGCTTCGTTCGCCAACGAATAGGCTTCATCGATAAACAAAATACCGCCCATAGCTTCGTTGATCTTATCGCCTGTTTTTATGGCGGTTTGTCCTACATAACCTGCTACCAACCCCTGCCGGTCAACTTCAATCAGGTGCCCTTTTTCAAGAATGCCCAATCCTTTATAAATTTTTGCAAGAATACGGGCTACTGTTGTTTTGCCCGTGCCCGGATTGCCGGTAAACACGGTATGCAACGAAAATTTATTGAGTATATCTTTACCCGACTCCTGGTAAAAGCGTACCAGCTTCACCATTTCGTTAACTTCGGTTTTAATGTTGTTGAGCCCGGTAAGGGCGTTTAATTCGGCCAAACTTTCAAACAGCAAATCATCTAAATTTTTATGCTCGGTCGATGCGCCCTGTGGGTTCAACGCAAAATTACTGTCGGTAACAACCGCAACGTTGCCTTCTTCAAACGCCTCGCCTACTTTAAACGGAACGGTGGCAATTAACTGATCCATAAACACTACTTCCATTATATATGCATCGTCTTTCCACGTGCCCGGGGTTTCACTGCCCCATGCCGGATATAAGGTATATAACTGACCCGCTGTGTTAGGCGGAACGTAAATAAACTTTGAGGTTTTAGCTTTGGATTGGCCGGCATCGTCAGAGAAGTTAAAGAACACTTCTGCATAGTAATCGCTGGCCACTTTATTTTTGAAGGTAAACTCACTCCAGAGATAACGGGTGTCTTTCTGGCTGAACTTGCTTAAATATTTTTTATGCTGAGCGGCAGAAGCATAAGCATCGCCTTCAAAGAGTTTGATACTCTCTACATCGAAATACAGGTTTACACCGGGCTGTGGCAAGCCCACATCTTCTACATAAAATTTTGTTTCTTTGATTTTTACCTCATCGATATAAGCCTCCCATACATAATTTCCTCTCAGCCAATAGGCACCGGGTGTTGCATTGCCCCACGAGTCGCGCACATATACGATGTTCTCGTCTTTTAATACTTTACGTTGTTGCGTGAAGTTGCAGAGCTCTTTTTGCTGATGATTCGCATCCATAATGTAACAACGTGTACGAATGGTTGCCTCCCAGTCGGCTTCATCAAAAAGTTTGTTATAAAACGAGAGTTCAACCCGCAGGTAGGTTGTTTCGTAGCGATCAAAAACGATACGGTACTTCTTGGTGCCGTCTGCCATCCACTCATCGGATGAGTGCATTTTCAATTCTTTGAACCGGTATTTTGGGTTGGGTATCGGGTTGTTTTCCTGTGCCATACATCAGCATTTATGAGGAAAGTTATAAACTACCCTACATTTTGCCAACTACAATTTTTGCGGTGCGAAACCCGCCACAAACAGGAAACAAAAACAGAAAGAATTTAGAAAGGTGTTTCGTCATCGTTCACCGATGGCGATGGTGCATCGAACCCTCCCGGTGTGTTTAATCTACTTTCGCGTGTAACCATTCCCGAAAACGGGTTATCCGATACCATAGGCGAATCGAAATCGGCAAACTTGGTGTATTTGCCTACAAATTTAAGTTTAACCGTACCCACCGATCCGTTACGATGTTTGGCAATGATCACTTCGCCCATGCCCTGCGTTGGTAAGCCTTCTTCGTCAACGGTAATCTTATAATATTCCGGACGGTACAAGAACATAACAATATCAGCGTCTTGTTCGATGGAACCCGATTCGCGCAAATCTGAAAGTTGCGGACGTTTATCACCTCCGCGTGTTTCAACACCCCGGCTTAACTGCGACAGCGCCAGCACCGGCACTTCCAATTCTTTGGCGATGCCTTTCAATGCGCGTGATATAGAGGCAATCTCTTGTTCACGGTTACCGGCACTATCGCCACGCATTAGCTGAAGGTAATCGACAATGATCAGTTCAATACCGTGTTCGGCTTTTAACCTGCGACATTTCGCTCGAAGCTCAAGAATCGACAAGGCAGGCGTATCGTCAATATAAATAGGCGCAGCCGAAAGCCTGTTGGTTTTATGCACCAACTGTTGCCATTCATGGTCGGCTAACTGTCCTTTACGGATTTTTTCACCTTCTAATTCTGCCTCCGCAGAAATCATCCGGTTCACTAACTGTACCGAAGCCATCTCTAACGAGAATATCGCCACCGGGCGTTTAAAATCAACCGCAGCATTGCGCATGGCCGAAACTACGAATGCAGTTTTCCCCATACCGGGCCGGGCTGCAATAATCACCAGATCGGAAGGTTGCCAGCCCGATGTCATACGGTCTAACGAAGAGAAGCCTGTGGGCACACCGGTGAGTCCGTCTTTATGTTCTTTTAATTTCTGAAGCTCCTGAATAGCCCGATACATGAGGTTTTTCATGTTATCGTAATTCTTGCGCAGGTTCGAATCGGAAATGGCAAAGATCGATTGCTCGGTTTTATCTAACAGTTCAAACACATCCGTAGTGTCTTCGTATGCGTCTTGCTGAACCTGCGATGATATTTGAATGAGGTCGCGTTTAATGGCCTGTTCAATAATTACCCGTGCGTGGTATTCGATGTTGGCAGCCGAGCTTACTTTTGAGGTGAGTTCGGCAATGTAGTATGCCCCGCCAATCAGTTCAATTTTACCATCTTTACGCAACTGGTTTACTACCGTGCGCATATCGACCGGCTCCGAACTTTTAAAAAGTGTGATGATGGCCTGGTAAATCTCGCGGTGACCTTCTGAATAAAAATGTTCGGGCTTTAAAAATTCAACAACAGCGTTAAGGGCGCTTTTCTCTAACATAAGCGCACCTAACACTGCTTCTTCCAGTTCAAGCGCCTGAGGCGGAAGTTTGCCGTGGCTTTCCGAAATATCTCTCGGCATAAGCCTGCCTGACTTGTTTCCTACCCTTACTGACGTTGACCGGTTTTGTTCCATGTATAGTGATTGTTGGAATTGTTGCTACTTTAAATTCGGGACGACAAACGTAAAGAAGCACAATCCTATTTTTTAATTTTCGGGCAATAAGTTGTTCACAAAAGAATAACACACAAACACCGAAAATTGTGAATAAATTCTTGTGTTATTTTTTTGATAACACCAAAAATTATCCGATACAGAAACACCCGGTGAATATCGTTGCGTTAAATTGCAGACCACGAACATTTTACTTTACTTTAGCTGCAAATTCAATCGAATGATTTCTTCTAAACCTCAGCGAATACACTTTATTGCCATTGGCGGCAGTGTAATGCACAACCTGGCCATTGCCCTGAAACAACAGGGGCATACCATTAGCGGCTCAGACGATGAAGTGTTTGAACCTTCACGGGCTTCGCTTGAAAAACACGGGCTTTTACCGGCAACTGAAGGCTGGTTCCCCGAAAAAATCGATAATTCGATTGACGCGGTTATTCTGGGTATGCACGCCAAAAAATATAATGCCGAATTACTTAAAGCCCAGCAACTTGGCCTTAAAATATATTCTTTCCCCGAATACATCTACAATCATTCAGTTGATAAACAACGGATTATCATAGCTGGAAGTCACGGTAAAACCACTATTACCGGCATGGTTGTGCACGTACTCAATTATTTCAATCGTAAATTCGATTACGTGATTGGTGCCCGCATTAAAGGCATCGATAACCCTGTTAAGTTATCGGGCGCACCAATTATTGTGATCGAAGGCGATGAATACCTGTGCTCAACCCTCGACCCTACACCTAAATTCCTGCGGTATCAGCACCACATCGGCTTAATTAGCGGGGTAGCCTGGGATCACGCCAACGTATTCCCTACCGAGGAAGAATACCTCAAACAGTTTGATAAGTTTGCCGATCAGACACCCAAAAGCGGTATCCTGATTTTTTGCGAAACCGACCCGATGGTTTCGGTAGTGGGCAATAAACAGCGCGAAGATGTGATCAGCGTTGGCTATAAGGCACACCCACATGCCATTGAAAACGGTCAGGAGTATTTAACCAACGGTAAAGAGCGCATTCCGATCAAAATTTTCGGCAACCACAATCTGCAAAATATAAGCGGAGCCAAAGAGTTGTTAAAACGCATTGGTATCAGCAACGAACAGTTTTATAAAGCCATTTCAACATTTGAAGGCGCGGCAGGCCGCCTCGAAAAAATTAAAGAAAACAATGCAACGGTTATCTTTAAAGATTTCGCGCACGCTCCATCGAAAGTAAAAGCCAGTGTACGTGCCGTAAAAGAAATGTACCCCACACGCGAGATTGTGGCGTGTGTTGAGTTGCACACATTCAGTAGTCTGAACAAAAATTACTTACCGCAGTATAAAGACTCACTGAAAGGTGTTAGCCAGGGGGTTGTATTTTTCGATCCCGAAAACCAACGCACCAAAAATTTAGAAGTATTTACCGAGGCCGATATTAAAACAGCGTTTGGCAATAATGCCCTTACTGTGTTTGACGACCCGCAAAAACTCGAAGCGTTTTTAACAGGACAATCGTGGAACAATAAAAACCTGTTGATGATGAGCTCCGGAAATTTTGCCGGACTTAACATTAAATCGCTGACCGATAAAATTATATAAGAATATCCGTTTTAACTCTTAAAAACCCAACTACTATGTTTAACCACATAGAAACATAGGAACTGTTAAGCAGGATTACATACCATCGCTATTGTGGTTTTTGCTTGCAAACTATGGTTATTATTTCTGTAAAGTATAGTCCCGACTTTGTCGGGAATACATAGCTTCCGTATCTTGAAAGTGCAAACAAAACGGCTATGTTTCTATGTGGTTTAAAACTAAAAGCAGATACTCATAAAATTATACACTAAAACTTTTCTTTTTACTCTCAATGAAATTAAACCTGCGTAACCCTCTTTGTTTTTTCGATCTGGAAACAACGGGTACCAACATTGCCAGCGACCGCATTATCGAAATTGCCGTGATTAAACTTATGCCGAATGGCGAAAATCAAACCAAAGTTAATCGGGTAAACCCCGGTATGCCTATTCCTCCGGAATCATCGGTTATTCATGGTATTTACGATGATGACGTGAAAGACAAACCTCTCTTTAAGGATGTTGCTAAAGATTACGCAAAGTTTATGGAAGGTGCCGACCTTGCAGGGTTTAACATTTTAAAGTTCGATGTACCCTTATTGGTAGAAGAGTTTCTACGGGCAGGCATTGAGTTTGATTACAGTCGTAAGAAAATCATCGATGCTCAAAAGATTTTCCACATGATGGAAAAGCGTACGCTTTCGGCCGCCTATAAGTTTTACGTGAACAAAGACCTGCAAAACTCGCATAGTGCCGAAGTCGATACACAAGCTACGGTAGAGGTACTTTTAGCGCAGGTACAACGTTATGATGGACAGGATGTTGTCGATCCATTGGGCAATAAAATCGGGGAAATCAGAAACGACATGGAAGTGTTGGGGAAACTTACCGAATCGGCTATGGTTGACCTGGCCGGGCGTATGGTGAAGAACACCGCAGGCGAAGAAATCTTCAACTTTGGCAAGCACAAAGGCAAGCGTGTAACCCAGGTTTTAAAAGAAGAGCCCTCCTACTTCGACTGGATGATGAACGGTGATTTCCCGATGGACACCAAACGCAAACTTACAGAGATTAAACTGAGGGGGTTTAAGAAGTAGGTAGTCCTGAAGGTGTACCTTTGGCAGTAGGCAATTGGCAATGTTATTCTCTTTTAAAGTTTGTCAGTTCGTAATTTGCGCTTCGCCCGCTTGCATTTGTTTGTTGTAAAACACCTTTCTCTATTAAGTCTTTTATATCTCTTAAAGCGGTATCGGTAGATGTTTTAGTGATTTTTGCCCACTTAGAAGTTTGCAGTTTCCCTTCAAATCCATCAAATAGTTTGTTGATTATATGACGTTGTCGCTCGTTTATGGGCGTATGTTCATGACGTTTCCAAAATTCGGCTTTCTGTAATATTTTTTGCGTGGTGCTTTCGGTAGCAAGCATTGCACTCTTCAGGCAATGTAAAAACCAATCGAGCCATTCGGTGATGTCGCCCAAACTGTGCTGTACTTTTTGCAATACTTCGTAATACCGTTTCCGTTCTATCAAAATTTGACTCGACATACTGTAAAAACGTTCACCACTATTTTCAGCACGTGCAAGCAACATATCGGTTATAGCTCTTCCTATCCTTCCATTTCCGTCATCAAACGGGTGAATGATGATAAACCAAAAATGCGCAATGGCAGCTTTCAACACCGGGTCGAGTGTATTGTCGTTATTGAACCAATCTAAAAACTTGTTCATTTCCGTTTTTACCAATTTTGGTTTAACGGCTTCGTAATGCACTTTTTCTTTGCCCATTGCACCCGAAACTATTTGCATTTCGCCTGTACGGTATTTGCCCGTTTCTATTTCGTAAGGCCCGCTGTGCCCTGTGGGGAAAAGTGCTGCGTGCCAACCAAATAAACGTTTTTCCGTTAAGGGTAAAGTATGCCGTTGCGTAGCATCGAGCATCATTTCTACTATACCTTCAATATGGCGACTGCCGGGTACAAGTCCGGCCGTATTGATGCCCAAGCGCCTTGCAATGGACGAACGCACCTGATCATAATTGAGCAATTCGCCTTCTATTTCCGATGATTTTACCACATCTAACGTTAATGCGGTAAGTGTTGCTTCTTCTTTGGCAGAAAATCCCAAAGCGTTCATTTGCCCGATTATTTTGCCTTGCATCAGGCGCACTTCACCAAACACGGCATTTATGGTTTTATCCTGCCAGGTGAAATCTGTCCAGTTTTTATACTCATAAATGTATTTTGCCATTGCGTAGAATTGAATTTGCGGTAAATATAGTGATTATTTACCGCAAATTTGCGGTGATTATATTGCTTTTTCACCGCACAGGGACACCAAACGCAAACTTACAGAGACTAAACTGAGGGGGTTTAAGAAGTAGTTGGCAGTTGGTTATATCCCTATGCAGTCGCAAGTTTCATTCTCAACAACGGATAATCATTTCCCTGATCGTCTTTGTCCGTTCTTTCATACGTTACAAACCGGGATTTCTTATAGAACTCAACAGCCTTTGCATTTTGTTCGTTCACATCAACCTTATCGGATTTCAGTTCGTTGATTGCAAAATCCAGTAACTTTTTACCCAGCCCTTTCCCTATGTAATCAGGTGATAAGAATAACATCTCAATTTTCTGTTCAGCCACTCCAAGAAAACCCGCTACTTCATTTTGCTGAACTAAACAATAGACTTCAAAAGCATTGAAGTCTATTGTTTCAACCAATTCTTTGATGGATTGAAAATCAGTTGATTTTAAAAAATCGTGTGTTGCCAAAACTGATTTTTCCCAAACACCTATAAGTTGACTTCGATATTTGTCTGAATATTTTTCAATTTTAAATTCATCGATAGACATAATATCACATTACTTCAATTATAGTTTAGTACAGTATAGCTTTAACTCAACCAACTATCAACCAACAACCACCAACCAAAAACTACAGCTTCTTATAATACTTCATCGCCTCGGGCATTGCTTTGTTCAGGTCGTTGATCCGCGTTTCGTCCGAAGGGTGTGTTGATAACCACTCAGGCTGGCCTGCACCTCCGCTGTTTGCGGCCATGCGCTCCCAAAACCTGGGCGCTTCCTGCGGATCGTATCCGGCAATAGCCATGAAAATCAAACCGATTTTATCTGCTTCAGATTCGTGCTGGCGCGAAAACTTCAGCATACCCACTTGCGAACCTAACCCCACTGCCTGCATAAATATCTGGTTGGTGAGGGTCGGGTTCTGCCCCATGGCGGCATTGATCGTACTCAGTCCCATCTCTTGAACCAATCCCTGACTCATCCGCTCACGACCGTGATTGGCAATAGCATGAGCAACCTCGTGCCCCATAACTACGGCAATACCCGCTTCATCTTTACAGATAGGCATAATGCCTGTATAAAAAGCCACTTTTCCGCCCGGCATACACCATGCGTTTACAGTTTTGGGGTCGTCAATCAGGTTAAACTCCCACGCAAAACCATCGAGCTCAGAAGAAAGATTCTGTTCAGTCATGTATTTTTCAACAGCCTTTTGGATTTTCACGCCCACATTCTTTATCAGGGCTGTTTGCTGGGCATTGGTCGAAAGCGGGCCGGTTTTAACAACTTCCTGGTATTGCGAAGTGGCCATCGGGATAATTTCACTGTTCGATACCAGACTTAATTGTTTACGTCCGGTAAGGGGTACGGTAGCACACGCATAAATTACGGCACTAATCAGGGCAAGAATAATGGCTTTTCTGAGCATACAGTTTAATTTTAAACGAAAATACAAATCTATTAATTACCCGACCATAATTTATAAACCATGCCGACAAAATCAATCTTACATTCACTCCTCGTGGTGCTGTTCGTTACAGCCGGAGTTTCTGCGCAAAAGCAAGCTATTGATATTCAACGCATAGAACCTGCGTTTTGGTGGGTTGGCTTAAAAAACCCGGAGCTTCAGGTGCTGGTTTACGGAAAAAATATTGCCAATGCATCGGTAAGTCTGTCGTACGAGGGTGTTTCGCTTGCGCGGATCGAAAAGACCGAGAACCCTAATTACCAGTTCATTTACTTAACGCTGTCGCCAACCGTTAAGGCCGGTCAAATCCCCATCACGTTTACAGTCGGAAAGAAAAAGCATATTGTACAATACGCACTGAAAGAGCGCGAGAAACCCTCGGCAGCCTTTACCGGTTTCGATGCCTCGGATGTAATTTACCTGATCATGCCCGACCGTTTCGCCAATGGCGATGAAACCAACGACTACGTTGCAGGAATGTTGGAAAAACCCAACCGTGCCGAACCTTTTGGCAGACATGGCGGTGATTTAAAAGGCATTGAAAACCATCTCGATTACCTGAAAGATTTGGGCGTTACGGCATTGTGGCTTAATCCAATATTAGAAAACAATCAATCACACTCAACATACCACGGCTATGCCATCAGCGATTTTTACAAAGTCGATTCGCGTTTCGGTACAAATGCCGACTACAAAACGTTAACCCAAAAAGCCCACAGCAAAGGCATCAAAATGATCCAGGACATGGTGTTTAACCATGCCGGTAGCGAAACCTGGTTTGTGAAAGACCCTCCGCAAAAAGATTGGGTACACCAGTTTCCTGAATACACAACATCGAATTACCGGCTGTCAACCACCATCGATCCGTACGCCTCAAAATTTGATGTTGACAAAATGCAACAAGGCTGGTTCGACCGCCACATGCCCGACCTCAATCAACACAATAAACTGCTTGCAACGTATTTAATTCAAAACAGTATATGGTGGGTTGAGTACGCACAGTTAGACGGCATTCGTATGGACACCCACCCCTATCCGTACAAAGACTTCATGGCTGAGTGGTGCAAAGCCGTTTTAACAGAATACCCCAATTTTAATATTGTAGGTGAAATTATGGAAGAGCGTGTACTGCTTACCTCGTACTTTCAGCGCAACGCCCAAAACCCCGATGGCTACGAGGGGCACCTGCCATCGGTAACCGATTTCCCGTTAAAGACAGCTTTGAACACAGCATTCACCGAAAAAGAAGGATGGGAAGAGGGCCTCGCACGCATCTATTACATACTGATACAGGATTTTATCTATACCGAACCCAACAACAACGTAACGTTTTTAGATAACCACGACATTACCCGTTTTGCCACATCGGTACAGGGCGACATCGCCAAACAAAAAATGGGCTTTGCAGCATTGCTCACATTACGGGGCATTCCGCAACTGTTTTACGGTGGTGAAATTGGTATGCTGGGCGATGGCGGCAACCACGGTTTGTTACGAGCCGATATGCCCGGTGGCTGGAAAGGCGACACGCGCAGTGTATTTACCGAAGCAGGCCGCACCAATGATGAGAACGAACTATTCAACTACCTTAAAACGTTGCTAAACTGGCGCAAACACAATGCAACTGCACAATTCGGTAAGCTGATGCACTTCATTCCGGAAGATGGACTTTACGTGTATTTCCGTTATACCGATACCGAAAGTGTTATGGTAGTGCTGAATAACAATGCACAGGAAAAAACGTTTACCACACAACGGTTTGCCGAACGCCTTAACGGATATACCACCGGTAAAAATGTTGTAACGCAACAAACCGTTAGTAACTTGCAGCAAATTACCGTGCAGGCCAAGTCGGCTACTATTATAGAATTAAAAAAATAACCATGAGGATATTTGCCATCGGCAGAAACTACGTTGAACACATTCAGGAACTCAACAACGAGCGCCCCGATGAACCCGTTGTATTTACCAAGCCCGACACGGCACTGCTGCGCAGCAACGCTCCGTTTTATCTGCCTGGTTTTTCAAACGACATCCATCATGAAGTAGAACTGGTGTTGCGTATCTGCAAAGAAGGTAAAAACATTGAGGAAAAATTTGCCCACAAATATTACGATGCTATTGGCCTGGGTATTGATTTTACAGCACGTGATTTGCAACAAAAAGCAAAAGAGAAAGGTTTACCGTGGGACATCGCCAAGGGTTTTAACGGCTCTGCCCCATTAGCCGATAAGTTTATACCGGTAAGTGAATTCAAAAACCTGAAAGACATCAACTTTAGTCTGGAAGTGAACGGCCAGCTCAGGCAAAAAGGCAACACGAGCTTAATGTTGTTCAGTTTTGAATACATCATTGCGTACCTGTCGAAATTTTTTACGCTGCGTACTGGTGATTTAATTTTTACCGGAACCCCGAAAGGCGTTAGTGCAGTAGTTGCCGGAGATGTTTTATCCGCATATATCGAGAATGAAAAGTTGTTGGAATTTGAAGTCAGGTAGGTTTTATTTTTTAGTGTTATTCTTTATTGGCGGTTATCCCGTAACGGCACAACTCAGCAAGAGCGATTCGGCAGAGCCTGTTGCCGCACACGAAGAAAAATACATTTTTCCGATCAAACCCGGTTCGCCCGGTTCGTTGGCCGGAACGATGGGTGAATTGCGGAGCACACACTTTCATTCCGGCATCGACATCCGCACCAATAACGAAATCGGATGGCCGGTGTTAGCCGCCAAAAGCGGGTACATTTCTCGCGCAGGCGTAAGCCCGTCTGGTTATGGCAATGTGTTGTACGTTAAACATCCCGATGGCAACACAACAGTATATGGCCACCTCGATAAGTTTAACGGGGCGCTTGGCGATTATATCCGCCAGCAGCGTTATGCTCGTAAAACCTCCAGCATCAATCTTGAGTTTAAACCCACGCAATTTCCGGTTAAGCAAGGCGATACCATTGCTTTTGCCGGAAACACCGGTTCTTCGGGCGGGCCACACCTGCATTTTAATATTCAGCGAAACGAGTTTGCATTAGACCCACTAAGTTTTCAGTTCGCTGAAATCCGCGATGTAACCCCGCCCGTTGCGCAGAAAATCGCACTTAAAACATTAGACATCGATTCGCGTGTGAACGACCGGTTCGGAAGGTTTGAGTTTTACCTGAGCCGCAGCGGAAAAGATTACACGCTTACCGCTCCTGTTTTAGCCTACGGAAATATCGGTATCGAACTGTTAGGGTACGATCGGGTTGATAATGCCCGCTTTCGTTGTGGCATCAACTACATCGAAGTGTTTGCCGATGATCGTAAAATCTTCAGCCAGAAAATTGAAGAAGTTAACCTGTTGGAATCACGCAGTATTTACGGTTTCTTCGATTACAAAACACACCGCGAACAGGGCGATCGCTTTTACAAGCTATACCGTGACGACAGCAACAAGTTAAACTTCTACGCATCATCGCCCGGCAACGGACGGGTACAGATCGATACAACCAAAACCACCAACATTCTGATTGTATTAAAAGATGCATACGGAAACATCAGTAACGTATCGGTAAAGCTAAAACCGAGCAAACCTGTTCAAAAAGTTACCATGCTGGAAGCCGCTACCCTTCCGGCTGTTTACGACATACAAGAGAATACGTTGAGCGTTGTAGCCCAACCGTGCAACAGCGCTTCGGCTATTGTGTATAGTAACGGCATCCCAAAAACCATAACACCCGATTATTATAACACGGGCAAATCGGTTTACCTGATTGATCTGCGAAAGGCCATCCCCGACTCCATCACCGTTTGCGATCAAATTCTTATTCCCAATTTACGGGCTACAATCTCGTCCGAAATCGAATACAAATATTACAGCGATCAGATGGACATTATATTCCCGAAAGGTGCATTGTTCGATACCCTGTACTTTAACAGCAACTATGCATTGAAACCCGACAGCAGCGAGGTATTTACCATTGGTAGTAGCCTTGTTCCGTTAAAGCAGGCTATCAACATTTCATTAAAGCCCCAACTTATTTATGCTGCCGATAAAACCGTTGGCATTTACCGCGTGGCAGGCAAAGGTTACAGCTATGAAGGCGGACGCTGGAGTAACGGAACGTTTAATTTTTCGACACGCGAGTTTGGCGACTTCACTATACTGAAAGACACCGTACCGCCTACCATTCAGGTAATTTATGTAAACAACCAGGCAGCACGGTTCAGAATTAAAGACAACCTTTCGGGCATTAACGCTTTCGAAGCAACCATTAACGGGCAATGGCTGCTGATGAATTACGATGCCAAATCAAACATCATCATGTCAGAAAAACTAAATGCGAAACAGCCGTTGAAAGGTGAACTGATTTTAACCGTTACCGATAATGCCGGTAACCAAAAAGTATATAAACACCGCATTCCGTAAATTATGACCCTAAAGATTGGCAGCATTGCACCCGACTTCACCGTTAACGATCAGGATGGTAAACCAGTAAGCTTATCGGATTTCAAAGGCAAAAAAGTAGTGCTATACTTTTATCCGAAAGATTCAACACCGGGCTGCACCGCGCAAGCATGTAATCTTCGCGATAACTACAAGCTGTTACAGAAAAAGGGGTATCACATTCTGGGCATCAGCACCAACACCGAAAAGCAGCACCGAAACTTCATCAGCAAAGAAAACCTGCCCTTCCCTTTACTGGCCGATGTTGACCGTACCGTACACAACAAATACGGCACGTGGATAGAGAAATCGATGTACGGAAGAAAATACATGGGCACTGCACGTAAAACCTTTGTGATCAACGAAAAAGGCATTATCGAAGATATTATCGATAAGGTAGTTACTAAAGATCATGCTGAGCAGATTTTAAGGGATCAAGCTTAAAACTATCATAATCTGTACTTTACATTCAAGAACCCTCTTGAATACGCATTAAAATTACTTTGGATGCACACTATGTTAGAAGCTGAAAAAATATGTAGCTTTGAATATAGAATACCATAACCTAAACCTTAATCCTCTCATGAAACTATTCAAACTTATCATTTTCCTCCTTGTGTGCACATCAACTTCAGCACAAATAAACAAAGGAGCTGTAATCTCAGTCTTTGGTGATCGGAATTTATCTGATAACCCGCTGGATACAAAGATCTACGAAGCGATCATGAAAGACACCGCATTTAACCTGGTGCCTATCGTAAACAAATTCGACAAAACCATTCGCGAAAAATTCCTCCCACAATTTCCATTCACCTTTATTTCGAAGGATGAAGTAGTCAATGCAACTGGATACGGAGACTTGAAAGCACTTACCCGCTGGGCGTCAGACGAAAGCATATACACAACACCGGCTGAGGGTTACGTTTCCATTGGTGCTTTTGGTGGTCCGGCTGATGACACCCAAGCCATTGTAAAAGCATTTGAAGTTGTTCAACAAGGTGTAGACGGAGTAATGATTGCCTATGTGAGCTTCAATATCTATGATGCCGGTGGTATTGGACCTATGGCCAAAAAGAAAGTTTATGCTTACATTAACTTAAAAATGTTTAACAAAGAAGGTAAGCGTATCTTCAAACTAAAAGAAAGAGCTTCTTCCACTGAAGGTGTCGTTGCCGTTGGAGGGATTATTACAGATTTTGGAAAACTTAAGCCTATGATTGCCTCTGCAGCCGAAAATCTTTTAAAAGATATGGAGGAAAAACTTCCGAAGGCATTGAATAAGATGGCCAAGCAAATGGACAAATACAACAAGGATTAAACCTCAGGTATTTTCACATAAAATCACCTGTATGCAACCGCATCAGGTGATTTTTATTTGTATACTATCGCTCATTTTTACGAAAAATTTCAAATTAAAATATATAATTCATAACAAAAGAATATTCCTCAAGAAACAATTTGCAAAAATGATACATCAATCAGAATTTCAATAGCTTACACAAAATATGGCGTTTAATATTTCAAGCATTTTAATTCATTAGAACATTATTGAACGACAACAGTTTTTCTTTCTTTGGAAAAGACGGATATTCGCCAAAAAAAAATTCAGCATGGCACAACCGGATCTGGAAAAGCTCAAATCAATCGCATCACAAATCAGAAGAGACATCGTACGCATGGTACACGGTTGCCAGTCGGGGCACCCCGGTGGTTCATTAGGCTGTACCGAGTATTTTGTTGCACTTTATTTCCATATTATGAAACACGATCCGTCCTTTAAGATGGATGGAAAAGGCGAAGACCTGTTCTTTGTTTCAAACGGACACATATCACCGGTTTGGTATACCACATTAGCCCGTGCCGGTTACTTCGATAAAAAAGAACTTGCCACTTTCCGTAAACTCGATTCAAGATTACAGGGGCATCCGGCCACGCACGAAAAGCTGCCGGGCATACGCATTGCTTCGGGTTCGTTAGGCCAGGGATTATCGGTAGCAGCCGGTGCAGCGCAAGCAAAAAAGCTGAATGGCGATGATCGCTTCGTGTTTTGCCTGATGGGTGATGGTGAACAGCAGGAAGGCCAGGTATGGGAAGCCGCCATGTATGCCGCACACAACAAAGTCGATAACCTGATTGCAACAATAGATTACAACGGCCAGCAGATTGATGGCCCGGTAAAAGATATTCTTGACCTGAAAGACCTGAAAGCCAAGTGGGAATCTTTCGGCTGGATTGTTCAGGAATTTAACGGTAACGATATGCTCGAAGTAATCCGGGGATTAGAGAATGCCCTTACCCTGGCGAAAAAAGGCAAACCCGTGATGAATTTACTGAAAACCGAAATGGGCTTTGGTGTTGATTACATGGTAGGCTCACACAAATGGCATGGTGTTGCCCCGAACAATGACGAATTAAACAAAGCGCTCGCGCAATTAGCCGGCAACGATGATTATTAATTCCAGACGGATGCCCAGCAAATATCCTGCATGAGCACAACCCACGGAATAATGGCAATACCTAAACCAATTAAAAACCAATAAAGATACTTCCGGTCAGTAGCATTCATTTTCATGTTGAACTTTACGAAAGCCCTGAACAGAAGTTGAACACTTAACAAGTCTTTAACAAAAGTTAAACCGATACAGAAACTCTCGCATCCATGACAAAGTTTACCTTCACCGACAAAAAAGATACCCGCTCAGGCTTTGGTGCCGGCCTGCACGAATTAGGCAAACAAAACCCCAATGTAGTTGCCTTGTGTGCCGACCTCACCGGTTCGCTCAAGATGGATGCCTTCAAGAAAGATTTCCCCGAACGTTTTTTCCAAACCGGTATTGCCGAAGCCAACATGATTGGCCTGGCTGCCGGTATGACTATTGGCGGCAAAATCCCGTTTACCGGAACCTTCGCTAACTTCTCTACCGGCCGGGTGTACGACCAGATCCGCCAGTCGGTAGCGTATTCAGGTAAGAATGTAAAAATATGCGCTTCACACGCAGGCTTAACGCTGGGTGAAGATGGTGCCACGCACCAGATATTAGAAGACGTGGGCATGATGAAAATGCTGCCCGAAATGACCGTAATCGTTCCATGCGATTACGCACAAACCAAAGCCGCTACCATTGCGTTAGGCAGCCATGTAGGCCCGGCATATTTGCGTTTCGGTCGTCCGGTTTGGCCGATCTTTACAGAAGGCCGGCCGTTTACCATTGGCAAAGCCGATAAGATGATCGAAGGCAAAGACGTAACCATTTTTGCAAACGGTCACTTAGTATGGTTAGCCATCGAAGCCGAAGCAATATTAGCCGAAAAGGGAATTAGTGTTGAACTGATCAATATGCATACCATTAAACCGTTAGATACGGAAGCCATTCTGGAATCGGTTAAGAAAACAGGTTGTGCGGTAACGTGCGAAGAACATCAAATGAATGGTGGCCTTGGCGACAGCGTAGCACAAGTATTGTCGCGCTTCAACCCCTCGCCTGTTGAAATGGTAGCCGTGAACGATTCGTTTGGCGAAAGCGGTAAGCCAACCGACCTATTGAAAAAATATGGCCTGTCAACCGAAAGCATTGTTGCTGCCGTTGAGAAAGTAATTAAACGGAAGAAGTAGTCGGTTTTCAGTTATTAGTTGTCAGTTGTTAGAAATGCCTTATACGAAAGTGTAAGGCATTTTTAGTTTAGAGTCCTCCTTATCAAACCATTAACAAGCAACTAATAACCAACAACTGATAACTATTCCCTATTTTTGAGATTCTGTAAACAGTTATGAAGTTGAATAAGTATTTCGTAATCGATTTCGACAGCACTTTTACCAAAGTTGAAGCCTTTGATGTGCTGGCCGAGATCGCTTTAAAAGACGACCCCGAACGTGAAAAGAAGGTAGAACAAATCAAATCCATCACCAACCAGGGCATGGACGGAAGCCTTTCTTTCCGTGAGTCGCTCGAACAGCGGGTAACCATTCTATCGCCCAACCGCAAGCACCTCACTCAATTAGTGGTCGCGTTAAAGGAATTGGTATCCGAATCATTCAAACGAAATAAAGCGTTCTTTCAACAGTATGCCGATAACATTTACATCATCTCCAACGGCTTTCACGCCTTTATTGATCCGATTGTAACCGAATACGGCATTAAGCCCGAAAACATCTTGGCCAACCGCTTTGTGTTTGATGAACAGGGCAATGTTATCGGGTTCGATAAAGAGAATCCACTATCGGCCAACAACGGAAAAGTAGAACAGTTAAAACGCCTCAACCTGCCGGGCGATGTATATGTGATTGGCGATGGCTATACCGATTACGAGATTAAACATTCGGGTTTAGCCAACAAGTTTTACGCTTTCACCGAAAACGTTGGGCGCGAAAATGTATTAAGCAAAGCCGATCATATCACACCCAGCCTCGATGAATTTTTGTACCTCAATAAATTAAACACGGCAATATCCTATCCTAAAAACAGGATCAATGTTTTATTGTTAGAGAACGTTCACCCGGTAGCCGTTCAACTGATGAAGTCCGAAGGCTTCAATGTAGAAACATACGTTGCAGCCATGACGGAAGACGAACTGATTGAAAAAATCAAAAACGTAAACGTGCTGGGTATCCGCTCTAAAACGCAGGTTACCAAAAAAGTATTGGAGCACGCTAACCGGCTGATGGCCATTGGGGCATTTTGTATCGGTACCAACCAAATCGATTTAAAGGAAGCTACCAAAAAAGGTGTGGCGGTATTCAACGCTCCGTTCAGCAACACACGCTCAGTAGTTGAGTTGGCCTTAGCACAAATGATTATCCTCATGCGCAACATCGTTGATAAATCAGCGAAAATGCATGAGGGCAAGTGGGATAAATCCGCCAAAGGCAGCTTTGAAGTTCGTGGTAAAAACCTGGGGCTTGTAGGTTATGGAAATATCGGCACACAACTTTCGGTGATTGCCGAATCACTGGGCATGAAAGTATTTTATTACGACAAAGAAGAAAAACTTGCGTTGGGTAATGCTACCAAGTGCCGTTCGTTACAGGAGCTCCTCGAAAAATCGGATGTTGTTTCGATGCACGTTGATGGTCGCGAAAGCAATACCAACTTAATCGGGGCGCGTGAGTTTGACTGGATGAAACCGGGCGTGATTTTTATCAACCTCAGTCGTGGTCACGTGGTCGATATTATAGCGTTGCGCGAAAATATTCTAAACAAAAAAGTGGCAGGCTGCGCAGTCGATGTATTCCCGTACGAGCCTGTAAGCAACGATGAAGAGTTTGTATCGGAATTACGCGGACTCCCCAATACGATTTTAACACCGCACATTGGCGGAAGCACCTCGGAAGCACAGGAAAACATCGGCAACTTTGTACCGGCCAGGTTTTTAGAGTACATCAATACCGGAAGCACATCCAACAGCGTAAACTTCCCGAACCTGACGTTGCCCACACTTGAAAACGCACACCGGTTAATTCACATTCATGCGAACGTTCCGGGTATCTTAGCTAAAATTAACCAGGTATTGGCTGAGCATGGTATAAACATCGCAGGACAATACTTAAAAACCAACGAAATCATCGGTTACGTGATTACCGACATCAACAAAGGGTACGACAATGAAGTGATCGCAAAACTGCGAGCCATTGAGCACACGATTAAGTTCAGGGTACTTTATTAAGTCCGTCATTTCGAGCCTACCTAATCAGGCTATAAAATACAACGCTTACTGCGAGAAATCCCGAATACAGCAAACCCAATCGGGACTTCTCGCAGGCAGTTCCGTTCTTTGCTGAACAGTATTAACACTCGAAGTGACGTGAATTTTGTATATTTCTTACCGCATGGTACATGGCGGATGTGTTTATATCATGGTTAATCTCAGGCACACGGTATTTTATACCGGAGTCACCTCCGATTTAGTCGCCCGAATATCCGAACACAAAAACAAAATTTATCCCAACAGTTTTACCTGTCGCTATAACATTACCAAACTGGTTTATTACGAATCCTTTTACTCAATCGAAGAAGCGATTGAACGCGAAAAGCAAATCAAAAAATATTCACGATTTAAAAAAGTAAGACTTGTGATCAGTCAAAACCCTGAATGGCGCGACCTGTACGAAGAAATCAGCCGATGGTAATAAAAAATTCACCGAATCCAGAGAGGTGTTTCTGAACCCCTAAAACGACAAGTTTTGAGCTACCCGCTTCCGCAACCTTCTTCTGTTAACCTGCTTTTTGGGCGAGGCCCCTCCCGATAGCTATCGGGACGGGGTGAGGCCTGGTTTTGGCTGAAGGCTTCACTCGGTATTGTATTATATGTTAGGTTCAGCAAACGTGTCCCAAACCCGGTGAATTCTGTTGTAAAGAAAATAAAAACTTATCGCTCGTGTAATATTGATTAACTAGTAATTTTTTAGTAATCAGCGAAGGATTTACACCTGCATGATACCAAGAATTAATTTTACGCCCGGGCCTTCACAGCTTTACTTTACCGTAGAAGACCACATCCGCAAAGCATTTAAGGAAAACATTCCGTCAATCTCGCACCGCAGCAAACAGTTCGAGGCCATATCGTTGCAGGCAACAACGGGTTTACGTGAATTATTAAATATCCCACAAAATTTTTCAATTGTTTTTACATCATCCGCTACCGAAATCTGGGAACGGTGCATTCAAAACCTTACACAACACTCCAGTCACCATTTAGTGAACGGTGCGTTCTCTCAGAAGTTTTACGAAACCGCCATTCAGTTAAAACGAAATGCCACGCAAACAACAGCCGATTTGGGCAAAGGCTTTCCGGATGAGGCAATCGTTCAAACCGATACCGAGTTAATCGGGCTTACACACAACGAAACCAGTACCGGTGTTTCGCTTCCGCTAAACTTTATTAACCGTTGGCGCGAAGTCAATCCACAGGCGTTAATCGCGGTCGATGCGGTATCATCACTTCCCTACCCCGATTTCGATTACACAAAGGTCGATACCGTTTTCTTTTCCGTGCAAAAAGCATTCGGGCTGCCGGCAGGGTTAGGTGTCTGGATTGTGAACGATACCTGTATAGCGAAGGCCGAAAACCTGTTGGCGAAAGGTCAATCCATTGGTTCGTATCACAGTCTGCCGAGCCTTATCGCGAACGCTATAAAAAATCAAACTCCTGAAACACCTAACGTGTTGGGTATTTATTTACTGGCTCAGGTTGTGGACGATTTCATCCGCAGGGGTATTCAAACCATCCGTAAAGAAACAGAATACAAAGCCGCTATTTTGTACCAGGTTTTAGACAGCCATACCCTGTTAAAACCGTTTGTTCACGAACCTGCCGACCGTTCTAAAACCGTTATCGTGGCCAATTGTGGCAAGCATACCGAAGCCTTAACCGCTCACCTTGTAAATAAAGGTATGCTGCCAGGCGATGGTTACGGGAACCAGAAGAAAAGCCAACTGCGTTTCGCCAACTTCCCTACCCACTCAAAAGAACAATACGAATTATTGGTTGACTCACTCCAGGCTTTTAGCGGATAATCGGGTAACGCTGGCGGCAACGCATATATTGATATAGTAGGTGAATAAGCAAACAAGCTGATCCTGTAAATTAGCTTTGTAAATCCATCAGCTTTGGATATTTTGCCAATCTTAAAGTTAACCACTTTCTTTATGTACAGATTAAGCCTTGTTCTCTCGCTTATTACCGGTTTATGCATTACCCTTCGGGCACAGGATTACCGTTGGCAGCAACGTGCCGAATACACCATGGATGTAAAATTAGATGTTAAAACCCATAAGGTTACCGGTACGCAAAAATTAGTTTATTATAACAACTCGAACGACACACTCAACAAAGTATATTACCATCTGCATTTTAATGCTTTTCAGCCCGGCAGTATGATGGATGTACGCTCGCGCAACATTCAGGATCCTGACAGACGTGTGGGCGATCGTATTTCAAAACTCAGCGAAAGCGAAATCGGTTATCAAAAAGTTATCAGCCTGAAACAAGACGGGAAAAATGTTAACACTCATGTTGACGGCACCATTCTGGAAGTAACATTAAGCAAGCCTGTTTTACCCAACAGCAAAACAACTTTCGAGATGAAGTTCGAGGCGCAAGTGCCTATTCAGATCAGGCGTTCAGGCCGCGACAGCCGCGAAGGCATTGCCTATTCCATGACACAGTGGTACCCTAAATTAGCCGAGTATGATTTTCAGGGATGGCACATCAATCAATATGTAGCCCGTGAGTTTCACGGTATCTGGGGCGACTTCGATGTGAAAATCACCATCGATCCAACCTTTGTTATTGCCGGCACCGGCATTTTACAAAACCCCGACAAGATCGGACACGGCTATGAAAAATCCGGCACTACCATAAGCCGACCCAAAGGCGATTTAACCTGGCACTTCACAGCCAAAAATGTAATTGACTTTGCCTGGGCGGCCGATCCCGATTACAAACACAACATCATTCAGGTTCCGGACGGGCCATTAGTACATATCTTCTTCCAGCCTACACCTGAAACAACAGAGAACTGGGAAAAACTATCGGAATATGCCGTGAAGCATTTCCAGTTTATGAATACACACTACGGTAAGTACCCTTATGAATCATACTCCATCATACAAGGTGGCGATGGCGGCATGGAATACCCCATGTGTACGCTCATTACCGGAGGCCGGTCGTTAGCGAGTTTGGTGGGCGTTATGGCGCACGAGGTATCGCACAGTTGGTATCAGGCCGTGTTGGCATCGAACGAATCGCTCTATGCCTGGTTCGATGAAGGCTTTACCGATTACTCCAGCAGCGAATCCATGGCGGCCATGTTCAATAATTCCCTTGCAGAGTCGCACAAAGGAGGTTACGCAAGTTACTTTGCCTTAGTAAAGAGCGGATTGCAGGAACCCATGAGTACCCTATCCGATCATTTCACCACAAACCGCGCGTACAGTACATCGGCCTATTCGATGGGTGCTGTTTACCTGCACCAGTTACGCTACATTATTGGTGAAGATAATTTTTATAAAGGCATGAGAAATTACTACAATGCGTGGAAGTTTAAACATCCGGAGCCAAACGATTTCATCCGCGTTATGGAAAAAACATCCGGTCTGCAACTGAAATGGTTCGCTAACTATTGGCTGAACTCAACCAAACGTATCGACTACGGAGTAAAATCGGCCGTTGAAGATGGTAAGGCAACGGTTGTAACCTTAGAACGTATCGGCCAGATGCCCATGCCCATCGATTTATTGGTAACGTATAAAGACGGTTCAAAAGAATTGTTCTACATTCCGTTAAACGAAACCTTTGGCGGAAAACCCGTTGAAGACAAAACGCTGCCCCGTACCGATTTAGATGCCTGGTATTGGGTAAACCCGGTTTATACGCTCAAGATCAATAAGGCATTAACCGACATTGCGTTGATTGAAATTGACCCGCAGGAACGCATGGCCGACATCGTAAAAGAAAACAACAAATTCGACCCGGCTGCCAAAAATTAGCCCCGGCCGAAAATCAACAGCCTAAAAATTAACATTACCTTTAGAAGTGTGTACTCCCCTCTCTCCCGTGAAGAGGGGGCAAGGGGCTGAGGCCAAACTAAACGGCATAAGGAAACCACTGTATGATGAATGCTGAACAAGCCAAAAAAGAGATCGGTGCTTTAATCGAAAAAATCAACCATCACAACGATCTCTACTATCAGCAAAGCCGAACTGAAATTTCCGACCAAGAGTTCGACAGCCTGTTGGAACAACTCATTAAACTCGAAGCACAATTTCCGCAGTTTAAAACGCCCGACTCCCCTACCCAGCGCGTAGGCGGTACCATTACCAAAAATTTTCCAACGGTATATCACAAATACCCGATGCTTTCGCTGAGCAACACGTATTCGCAAGCCGAGCTGGAAGACTTCGATGCCCGTGTGGCCAAAGGGTTGGATGGCGATCAGTACGAATATTTCTGCGAACTAAAATTCGATGGCGTGTCCATAAGCCTCACGTACGAAAACGGCATACTCACCAAAGCCGTTACCCGTGGCGATGGCGTTCGGGGCGATGATGTTACACCCAACATTAAAACCATTCGCAGCATACCGCTTAAAATCAACCAGAAAAATATTCCATCCGTTTTTGAAGTACGTGGCGAAATATTTTTACCACGTACCGTTTTTGAAAAGCTGAATAAAGAACGTGAAGATATTGGCGAAGAAAAATATGCCAATGCCCGCAACACAACTTCGGGTACGGTAAAAATGCAAGACTCTTCCGAAGTAGCTAAACGCAGATTAGACTGTTATATGTATTACCTGTTGGGCGATTTGGATATTACCACGCACGAACAAGGCATTCACAACTTAGAGAAATGGAAGTTTAACGTATCGCCTACATATAAAAAATGCAAAAACATTCAGGAAGTATTAAAATACATTGCCCACTGGGAAAATAAACGAACGGCATTACCCTTAGAAACCGATGGTGTTGTAATTAAGGTAAACAGCATAGAGCAACAAGAACAGTTGGGCTTTACCGCGAAAAGTCCACGCTGGGCTATTGCCTTTAAATACAAAGCCGAAAGCATAAGCACCCGGCTAAACGCTATTACCTATCAGGTAGGCCGTACGGGAGCCATTACACCGGTAGCCGAACTGGAGCCTGTATTTCTTGCGGGCACAACTGTAAAGCGCGCTTCGTTGCACAACGCTAACGAAATCGAGCGGCTCGGTCTGCGCATTGGCGACTATGTATTTGTTGAAAAAGGCGGTGAGATCATTCCAAAAGTTACCGGAGTCGATCAGTCAAAACGTACCGCGAAAACCAAACCGGTAAACTACATTACAACATGCCCCGAATGCGAAACAAAACTGATTCGTACCGAAGGCGAAGCCGCACACTACTGCCCCAATACCCTCGGCTGTCCGCCTCAGATTAAAGGGCGTGTTGAACATTTCATTCAGCGTAAAGCGATGGATATTGATTCGCTGGGCGAACAAACCATTAAACAACTGTTCGACTTAGGTTTATTAAAAACCCCGGCCGATTTATACGACCTCACTAAAGCCGATTTTCTGAAACTCGATAAAGTAAAAGACAAATCGGCACAAAACATGCTCGATGGTATCGCGCAGTCAAAAGCCGTTCCGTTCGAAAGCGTACTGTTTGCGTTGGGCATCCGGTACGTTGGTAAAACCGTAGCCGAAAAACTCGCCCGCCATTTTAAAAATATTGATACGTTAATGGCCGCCTCGTTCGACCAACTGGTAGAAGCCCCCGAGGTTGGTGAAAAAATCGCGCAAAGCGTTGTTGAGTTCAGCCGTATGCCTGCCCACAAAAAAGAAATTGAACGTTTAAAAGCGGCTGGGTTACAGTTTCAGGTAATCGAGCAAGAGGTGGTTATGGACAGCGAAAACCTGGGCGGTAAATCGTTCGTTATTTCGGGCACATTTGAAAAGTGCGGGCGTGACGAACTAAAAGACGTAATCCTGAAAAATGGCGGCAAGGTTTTGTCGTCTATTTCCGGAAAATTGGATTATTTGCTGGCCGGTGATAATATGGGGCCGGCAAAGAAAGAGAAAGCCGAAAAACTCGGGGTACGCATTATCACTGAGCACGATTTTGAAAAACTTCTGAGCGGAAAGCCGCTCACATAACACATGAAGCTAACCTTTTTAAAAAACCGGACAGCCGCACAGCTTAAACGGAATAAAACCGTGAGGCGCAGCACGCCCTACCGCGAAGCGCAAACTATTGGTATTGTATTTACCGTAGAAGACAAACACAAACACGATAGCGTGAAGGAGTTCATCCAAAAACTCCAGCACGATGGCAAGAAAGTACAGGTACTGGAGTTTCTGCCTGAACAGAAAGAGAATTTCGAGTTTATGTTCGATTTTTTTACCCTCAAAGACATATCCTTCTGGGGAAAAATCGAATCGGCAAAAACAATAAAATTTGCTGACACCGCTTTTGATTATTTATTTTGCCTTGATATGCGGCTGTCGCCCATGATTTCGTACCTGATGGCGCGCAGCAAATCAAAATGCCGGGTCGGTAAATTTTCAGAGAACGAAAAAACCTTCTTTGAATTTATGATCGACAGCAACGGCAGCACCAAAAACCTGATTGATGAACTGTACAAATACACCATACAATTAACATAAACCTAAACATGAAAAAACTCTTTGGCACAGGCGTAGCGCTCGTAACTCCCTTCACCCCGCAAGGCAACATCGATTATAAATCGTTGAAGAAGTTATTGAAGCATACGGCCAAAGGTGTTGATTATTATGTTGTGATGGGCACCACGGGCGAATCGGCCACGCTTAACGCAACTGAAAAAGTTGCGGTGTTGCAATTTGTTTTGGAGCATAACGAGAAAAAACTTCCGGTTGTATTTGGCATCGGAGGCAACAATACGCACGAAGTAGTTTCGGCCATCAAAGCGACCAACCTTAACGGTGTTGATGCGCTATTATCCGTTAGCCCGTATTACAATAAACCATCGCAGGAAGGTATTTACCAGCATTTTAAAGCCGTAGCCGATGCCAGCCCTGTTCCGGTAATTCTGTACAACGTACCCGGAAGAACATCGTCAAACCTAACCGCTGAAACAACGTTACGGTTAGCTGCACACCAAAACATTATCGGTGTAAAAGAGGCTTCGGGCAATCTTGAACAGTGTATGAAAATAGCCCGGTCAATGCCGAAGGATTTTCTCTTAATCTCAGGCGATGATTTATTAACCGTGCCTTTGTATAGCATTGGTGCAAAAGGTGTTATTTCGGTATTGGCAAACGCCTACCCGGTTATCTTTAAAAAGATGAAAGACCACACCTTCGCAGGAAACTTTACCAAAGCCAGTCAGGAACAATTCAAATTACTTGAAATTAACAGCCCGATGTACGAAGAGGGTAACCCGGTTGGACTGAAACAGCTTTTGAGCAATCTGAACATTTGTTCAAACTATGTACGCCTGCCGCTTGTGCCCGCCTCTGCCGCTCTTCAGAAAAAGATTGCGGGGATACAACTGTAAGCGAGCTATACTTCTTTTAATTGCTGCATGATTTCCTGAACCTGTTTTATAACAGGTTCAATTTTTTGTTTGCTTTTCCTGATTTGCTTCGGACGAATGTAAAACCAGGAGAAAGCGATCCAGCAACCCGTAAAACCACAAGCCGTGAGCGCCCATACTGTTTCCATGCGCGAAGCGTATTCGTACATGTAAAGCCCCAGTCCGGCTGAGAGCATGATAAAGTACAGATTCATGATCGTTGTTTGTAGAAATTGTTCGCGCTGCCTGATCTGTAATAAGTTATTCAGGTACGACTGATTCAGTTGGGTTGCATCCAACGCATTATAAAGAGGAATCAGTTTATTAAACACAAACAGGTACATGACCATAGCCGCAATGGTCAGTACAATACCGACTTTGGTTGTTACAAACTGCGGTTGATAATAAAACCAAACCCACCCAACAAATACCGAAGTTGCGATAAGGCAGACATTCGTGATGACAAGGTTTCGTATTCTCAGCGATTTGAGTTTGTTTACTTTTTTTATGATAACCTCCCCGTCAGCAACCGGTACAGGCTGCCGATTCCATAAAGCTTTCAGGTCTATATTATTCTCCATGTTCTTTAAATCTTTTGGTCAGCCGTTCTTTAATGCGATGGATCTTTACGCGAATGTTACTTTCTGAAAGCCCGACAACCTGCGCAATATCCGCCTGTCTGACTTCTTCCAACTCAAGCGAAATAATAATACGGTCTATCTCGGGCAGTTCGGCAATAAACCTGTACAACAATTGAATTTGCGGTTCAATGTCCGCTGATTTTTCTTCGGGCAAATGCAGCGGTAATTCGCTCCGGGCAGCACGTTTCTCGCGTTCAAGTTGCCGTAAACAATTGTTCGTAGCGATACGATATATCCATGTACCCAGCCCGGACTCATTCCGAAAAGCCGGCAGTTGTTGCCATACAATCACAAACGTATCCTGGGCTATGTCTTGTGCCTGGTCTGTATCTCCCACATACCCCATGCACAGCCGAAACACCTTATTCCAATACGTTTGATATACTGATTCGAAATCCATTTACCTGATCCAGTTCTGCAACAGCGTTAAAAATATTTCCTGCTGATCCATAAAAACTCCATGCGAACAATCATCAAGGTACGCAAAATGATTCGTATCTCTCACAATCTTTTGGATAGTCTGTATGTGTTCATCATCAAACAACCCGTCTTCTTTTCCGTAAATACCGCATACAGCAACACCTTTCGATTTTAATCCCGCAAGGGTATTGGTAATATCTATTGACGTGTACGCTTCGTTCTTCCAGAAACCCATTGTTGCATTAAACATGGTTTTGTATTTACTGTCGGTTAGAAACTTAGTGTAGTCTTTCATAGCCTGGCTGTTCATTAACAGCGCATAAAGTTCCTGCGCTTTGACGTTGGGATTTTTGGTGTTATAAAATCCGTTTTGCATCGCCAGCATAAAGCAACCTGAACTATAATAAATAGATGCGTGATCATATTCGCGAACTATGCTTACCTGATGCAACGTGGCGGTGTCTTTCTTACTTTCAGCAATAGTCGTTACCTTCTGCAGAATGGTCTTAAAACTTTGCTGGAGCGACACCGGTGTACCGGCCAGAATTATGCGGTCAACCTTTTCGGGATGCTGATCAGCAAATAATGTTGCCGCAATACCTCCAAAACTATGACCAACCAGTGTGGCTGATTTGAGCTTATACGTTTTGTATAAATCTGTTATATCGCTTAACGTTTGTGCATAGGTAAATTTTGCACTGTCATCTTCCGAGCGGCCTTCGCCCCTGCGGTCGTACGCAATCACAAAATAACCTTTATCGGCCAGCGTTTGTGCGGTTGTCAATTCAAAGTCCAGCATGCTTCCGCCCGGTCCGCCATGAAGAAAAACGATGGGTTTATGGGCCGGATCACCAAATGTTTTGATATAAAGTAGTTGCGCCTGTGCGCAAAAAGCGCCCAACAAGAAAGCCAGAAGGGTTAAGAAGTTTGCCATGCCTGTGTTTTTTAATTTGGCGTTTAGATACGCGCGGATTTAAAATGTTACAGGGTAGGCTAAATTATTTTTTTAAGAAATCAATCAATAAACGATCTTTGACAACCTCAAACGCTGGCGGAGGCTCCGGCTTTGAAGTTGTGATTTGCTTTCAATAAACGATCTTTGACAACGCTTGCCCGTTTGTTTCCGGTACTCCTTCCAGTTGTGATTTGCTTTCAATAAACGATCTTTGACAACGTTATTAAACTTTCGCGCATTCCATTGTATGTTGTGATTTGCTTTCAATAAACGATCTTTGACAACCTCGATGCCCGGCTCGATCGCATTGCTGGTAGTTGTGATTTGCTTTCAATAAACGATCTTTGACAACATTTCGTTAACAGCATCAGTTCTTTTTTTAGTTGTGATTTGCTTTCAATAAACGATCTTTGACAACACGTAAGATTAGGCTATAATACACCAAAAGTTGTGATTTGCTTTCAATAAACGATCTTTGACAACAACGCCTCAAGAACTTAAAGCCCGTAACGGGTTGTGATTTGCTTTCAATAAACGATCTTTGACAACATAATATCACGAGTAGATAAGCTATCATCGTTGTGATTTGCTTTCAATAAACGATCTTTGACAACTTGTATTCCCGAAGGCACTTATACTGTTCGGTTGTGATTTGCTTTCAATAAACGATCTTTGACAACACAATTACAGCCCACACCAGGCCATGCTTGTTGTGATTTGCTTTCAATAAACGATCTTTGACAACAAGTGAACCGAGCCGGAGCCTGAAGCGTGCGTTGTGATTTGCTTTCAATAAACGATCTTTGACAACACGAAGAGCGCATAAAACAACTGGATGCCAGTTGTGATTTGCTTTCAATAAACGATCTTTGACAACCCAACCGATGCCCATGACTACCGGTTATGGGTTGTGATTTGCTTTCAATAAACGATCTTTGACAACGCCGCCTGGCCGGTGAAGTATTGCTTACACGTTGTGATTTGCTTTCAATAAACGATCTTTGACAACTATCGACTAAAGAGGGCGTAGCCCTGTACAGTTGTGATTTGCTTTCAATAAACGATCTTTGACAACGGCAAAACGCGAACAAATCGAGAAACACTGTTGTGATTTGCTTTCAATAAACGATCTTTGACAACATACATCTCGTTTATAAGCTGCCGCAGTGCGTTGTGATTTGCTTTCAATAAACGATCTTTGACAACTGGGCATAAACACGAATCTTAGCTTCAGCTGTTGTGATTTGCTTTCAATAAACGATCTTTGACAACTTGAATCAGGTATTAGCCAATAGCGGTCAGGTTGTGATTTGCTTTCAATAAACGATCTTTGACAACTAGGTTTTTGGTTTTGTGCGGCACATAGATGTTGTGATTTGCTTTCAATAAACGATCTTTGACAACATAAAGCATATTGAAGTAACGTGATTAACGGTTGTGATTTGCTTTCAATAAACGATCTTTGACAACAAGCCGCCTTTAAACCCTTCGGCCATTTCTGTTGTGATTTGCTTTCAATAAACGATCTTTGACAACTTACAGCTATTTCCGAAGCGTTGGACTCAAGTTGTGATTTGCTTTCAATAAACGATCTTTGACAACGTTAATGTGATTGTTGCCATAATTATAAAGGTTGTGATTTGCTTTCAATAAACGATCTTTGACAACGGAAGTTTTTGAACGTGACTGCACTCATATGTTGTGATTTGCTTTCAATAAACGATCTTTGACAACAGCGTATGCAACGATACACGCTGGTTAAAGGTTGTGATTTGCTTTCAATAAACGATCTTTGACAACGCATCGCTGTTGTACCACGCCTTATAAAGGGTTGTGATTTGCTTTCAATAAACGATCTTTGACAACGCTATCGTTACTAAAGCGTCACATAGTCCGTTGTGATTTGCTTTCAATAAACGATCTTTGACAACCGACTGTGGCCAGCGACATTGTAGTTCCATGTTGTGATTTGCTTTCAATAAACGATCTTTGACAACACGTAAAGGTGAAGCGGTTGACGGGGTTGTGTTGTGATTTGCTTTCAATAAACGATCTTTGACAACGAAAATATGAACGGGTACTATCAACAAATGGTTGTGATTTGCTTTCAATAAACGATCTTTGACAACTTTTTCCCTTCTTCTTCTTCTTATCAGTTCGTTGTGATTTGCTTTCAATAAACGATCTTTGACAACTCAAAACGGACTTTTGTTAATTCGGATGGGTTGTGATTTGCTTTCAATAAACGATCTTTGACAACTTTAAAATCCAGCGTGAATACTGCCTTAATGTTGTGATTTGCTTTCAATAAACGATCTTTGACAACTTTCGATTTAAGATTAGAAATGCGGAACCAGTTGTGATTTGCTTTCAATAAACGATCTTTGACAACTTCGAACTTGAAGAGAAACGTAAGAGCTACGTTGTGATTTGCTTTCAATAAACGATCTTTGACAACGATACGCAGAAGCATGACTACCGATGTATGGTTGTGATTTGCTTTCAATAAACGATCTTTGACAACAAAAAACTTGGGATAACTCAATCGTCAGTTGTTGTGATTTGCTTTCAATAAACGATCTTTGACAACAATCAGCAACGAAAAAACGGCAACCGATAAGTTGTGATTTGCTTTCAATAAACGATCTTTGACAACCCCGGCCTGCCTATTGGTAATTATTTGAGCGTTGTGATTTGCTTTCAATAAACGATCTTTGACAACACTCACGCATTTGTTTAGCTCTGAAAGGCTGTTGTGATTTGCTTTCAATAAACGATCTTTGACAACAAAGATGTTTCCGATTGAACCGTTTGCTCTGTTGTGATTTGCTTTCAATAAACGATCTTTGACAACGTTAACAGAAACCCACGCACGCTAACTATTGTTGTGATTTGCTTTCAATAAACGATCTTTGACAACGTCCTCGTAAACCGTTCCGCTAAACGCGTTGTTGTGATTTGCTTTCAATAAACGATCTTTGACAACAACGCCCGCCTTGCCTTTGCAAGGCTTCCGGTTGTGATTTGCTTTCAATAAACGATCTTTGACAACATTCGGGTTCGGGAACCCGCTACAAGGTTAGTTGTGATTTGCTTTCAATAAACGATCTTTGACAACAAACTTTTTTAATATAGCTTATAAAAGTGTGTTGTGATTTGCTTTCAATAAACGATCTTTGACAACAGGTGTTGGCTAATAGCGGCCAAGAATTTAGTTGTGATTTGCTTTCAATAAACGATCTTTGACAACCTTCACAGCGTTATCAGCGCGAGTTGCTAAGTTGTGATTTGCTTTCAATAAACGATCTTTGACAACCTGCTATCCAAAGCCTATCACCGCTTACATGTTGTGATTTGCTTTCAATAAACGATCTTTGACAACATATAATTTGCGACAACAATAGACCTGCTAGTTGTGATTTGCTTTCAATAAACGATCTTTGACAACGACCGGGTCTTGACTGTGATCTATTGCGTTGTTGTGATTTGCTTTCAATAAACGATCTTTGACAACCAGCCCAATGCGTTTCATTCAAATCAAATTGTTGTGATTTGCTTTCAATAAACGATCTTTGACAACTAAGACACTACCGAAAGCTATTGCAATAGAGTTGTGATTTGCTTTCAATAAACGATCTTTGACAACTTGTCTGTTGTTTGTTGTTATGTGGTTGCGGTTGTGATTTGCTTTCAATAAACGATCTTTGACAACCTCCATAAGGATTACATGCTGCATTATCACGTTGTGATTTGCTTTCAATAAACGATCTTTGACAACTTTAGCTGAAAACGAAATAACAACTACCTAGTTGTGATTTGCTTTCAATAAACGATCTTTGACAACGACGAAGCGTAGTTACGCCAAATCCAATGTGTTGTGATTTGCTTTCAATAAACGATCTTTGACAACAATTGAAACGCCAAACGCAGGAGTTAATCCGTTGTGATTTGCTTTCAATAAACGATCTTTGACAACCTAAGCTAATCGAAATACGGCCGGATGGTCGTTGTGATTTGCTTTCAATAAACGATCTTTGACAACTAAGATTTCACGCGAAACTTTCGATCAGTTGTTGTGATTTGCTTTCAATAAACGATCTTTGACAACGGGACTTGTTCGATGGTGGTTTGATCGCCTGTTGTGATTTGCTTTCAATAAACGATCTTTGACAACCGTTGCACTTTCACTATCTACCACATTCATGTTGTGATTTGCTTTCAATAAACGATCTTTGACAACGGAAAGAAATAAATTACGATGACTATTTGGTTGTGATTTGCTTTCAATAAACGATCTTTGACAACAGCGGAATTCTACGCTTCTAAAACAGATGTGTTGTGATTTGCTTTCAATAAACGATCTTTGACAACATCCTTGTTTCTTTTGATTACTGCCCCGTTTGTTGTGATTTGCTTTCAATAAACGATCTTTGACAACAAGATCGTGCATGATTATGTTTTCGTGTTTGTTGTGATTTGCTTTCAATAAACGATCTTTGACAACACCCTGCCCGATGTTTTCGATTTCAAAATGGTTGTGATTTGCTTTCAATAAACGATCTTTGACAACTACCTTAATTGTAATTCACAATGGTTTAACGTTGTGATTTGCTTTCAATAAACGATCTTTGACAACGCGGATCTTTTTCTAAGTCATCGCTCCAGGTTGTGATTTGCTTTCAATAAACGATCTTTGACAACCTGTGACTTGGTGATCGAAAATGGCTACGAGTTGTGATTTGCTTTCAATAAACGATCTTTGACAACATTGCAGCGAGCTTCAGGAATAGCTTCGTGTTGTGATTTGCTTTCAATAAACGATCTTTGACAACGACCATTGGCCGTAACCTATAACCCCGTTGTTGTGATTTGCTTTCAATAAACGATCTTTGACAACCACATCGGATAAGTTTAAATCCAACTGTTCGTTGTGATTTGCTTTCAATAAACGATCTTTGACAACATTCATCATCCTGCGCTTTTTGATCGGCTTGTTGTGATTTGCTTTCAATAAACGATCTTTGACAACGAAGATGGTAGAAGCACTCCTGTTGGTTTAGTTGTGATTTGCTTTCAATAAACGATCTTTGACAACCAAAGCTAATTCGTTAGTGTGCGGGTTTCGTTGTGATTTGCTTTCAATAAACGATCTTTGACAACTAGCTTCTGAAAACTTATCAATAGACTTCTGTTGTGATTTGCTTTCAATAAACGATCTTTGACAACGTTTCTTTATAACTTCCTTTAGGTTGTTTAGTTGTGATTTGCTTTCAATAAACGATCTTTGACAACTGGTCGCACACAAGCGGAGGCCATTACATTGTTGTGATTTGCTTTCAATAAACGATCTTTGACAACTAAAATTTTCAGCAAGCAATCGCATAGGCGGTTGTGATTTGCTTTCAATAAACGATCTTTGACAACTATCAAAACGAAATTATGGGATTGTTCATTGTTGTGATTTGCTTTCAATAAACGATCTTTGACAACAAGGCAAGTTGTACAATTTACATTACTTCGTTGTGATTTGCTTTCAATAAACGATCTTTGACAACTGCCATAGGTGCGGTTGTTGGTTTCGTGGTGTTGTGATTTGCTTTCAATAAACGATCTTTGACAACGATTGCAGCGAGCTTCAGGGATAGCTTCGGGTTGTGATTTGCTTTCAATAAACGATCTTTGACAACAGCGTCTGTTGGTAACATGCCGTCAGTCGTGTTGTGATTTGCTTTCAATAAACGATCTTTGACAACGATAACGAGCATCGTTGTCTTTCAACACATGTTGTGATTTGCTTTCAATAAACGATCTTTGACAACATGATTGCTCACTTTGCAGGCATGGGGTTGGTTGTGATTTGCTTTCAATAAACGATCTTTGACAACTTGCCTATGTTCCGGTTTTGGCCGGGCTTAGTTGTGATTTGCTTTCAATAAACGATCTTTGACAACGGTCAACTTGTAATAAAGTCGGTACGGTAGGTTGTGATTTGCTTTCAATAAACGATCTTTGACAACTGAAAGCGGAGCGCATCCTTATGTTTTTGCGTTGTGATTTGCTTTCAATAAACGATCTTTGACAACCCTACGGCTAACAGAAATGTGGTGATGGGTGTTGTGATTTGCTTTCAATAAACGATCTTTGACAACTAGTTGGTTGTGTGCGTGTTTTGGTTAGGAGTTGTGATTTGCTTTCAATAAACGATCTTTGACAACTGAGTGGCGGTCTAAAGCGGCTTACGTGTCGTTGTGATTTGCTTTCAATAAACGATCTTTGACAACCGTTAAGCATTCACCCGGCTACGCGGATGGGTTGTGATTTGCTTTCAATAAACGATCTTTGACAACCCAAACAAATAGCCTTTGAACGCGACAAGGGTTGTGATTTGCTTTCAATAAACGATCTTTGACAACACTGATAAGTTGGGAAATGCCGATACGTAGTTGTGATTTGCTTTCAATAAACGATCTTTGACAACTTGTCGCAACTCCCGAACCCGGGAAAACTCGTTGTGATTTGCTTTCAATAAACGATCTTTGACAACGATTTTTGGATTAAAATTTTAGTTCCGGTGTTGTGATTTGCTTTCAATAAACGATCTTTGACAACCAGGTGTTCCTCAATTATCCTCACCTGATTGTTGTGATTTGCTTTCAATAAACGATCTTTGACAACAAAAGTTTTAGGAAGTCCTGAAAGGTTTCTGTTGTGATTTGCTTTCAATAAACGATCTTTGACAACTTATGTTTGCGGAACACATAACGAAACTCTGTTGTGATTTGCTTTCAATAAACGATCTTTGACAACCAGCAATATGCCACCCGGTGGTACAGTTGCGTTGTGATTTGCTTTCAATAAACGATCTTTGACAACTTATTATTATTCAAGTTGCTTGAAAGCCTGTTGTGATTTGCTTTCAATAAACGATCTTTGACAACTTCTTTCTTGGACACGTAGAACTCCGCTCTGTTGTGATTTGCTTTCAATAAACGATCTTTGACAACGCGACCGTGTTATTTACCGCGCTGGCATCTGTTGTGATTTGCTTTCAATAAACGATCTTTGACAACCGGGAACTCGTTATAAAGTTCGTGTTTTTAGTTGTGATTTGCTTTCAATAAACGATCTTTGACAACAGATTTACTGTTTTTATACTGTAAATCAGCTTGTTACAGAACAAATCAAAGATCAAAAACACAACAAAAGTTGTCAAATGAAGCCCCTGTACCGGCATTTTTTTTAGCCAGACAGGGGCTTTTTTATGCCTTTAATATTTCAGAATGTCCGATAATGTTTTGTGAGCTTCTGATACCTGATCGGGTGCAACCTGACCTAACTTCTTCACTAACCGGTCTTTAGAAACCGAACGAACATGAAAAACCAGCATTTCTGATACCTGTTTCAAACCGTTGGCTTCGCTTGGCTGAATAACCGGGTTGCCTTTATAATGCTTGATTTTTGTCGTGAGCGGAGCAACGATAACCACACTCAGGTGCTTGTTGAGCAAATTACCGCTCAACACAACTACCGGCCTGAGACCGGCCTGTTCACTACCTTTTACCGGGTTCAAATCGGCCTGCCAAATCTCACCCTGCCTGATTTCGGTAATCACTTTTGGTTAAGTTGATCGAGGTAATCGGCCATGCCTTCTTCGGCAAGCGTAAGCACGTCTTCATCTTGCGCGGCACGCTTATACGATTTTACATATTCGGCCTTTTCTAAATGCTCTAAGTACAGGCGCAAGGCGTTTTCCATCAGCCGGTTCTTCGGTAGCGACAATGCTTTTGCCCGCTCGGTAAGTGCCCTGAGCAAATCGTCTGGCAGGGTGCTGGTAAATGTGGCCATATTGCAGTGACTATAAATGTATAATGCAAATATAAATCATAAATATATATCAAAAAAGCTCTAATTGCTGTGGTATATCGGGCTTCTCCTTTTCCTCTTTCCCGAAAAAAATCTGCATCATACCAAACTGTTTATCGGTAATGGTTAAAATGCCCACGTGCCCTTTTGGAGGCAAATTTTTCTGCACTCGTTTTACATGCACATCGGCATTTTCACGACTGGGGCAATGGCGCAGGTATGCACTGAACTGGAACATGGTAAAGCCGTCTTTCAACATACTCTTCCGGAAAACCGAATAGTTCTTCTTATCCTTTTTGGTTTCGGTTGGCAGGTCGAAAAATACCATTACCCACATAACGCGATATTCATTAAGCCGCATGGTTAATCGGACAGTTCCGGATATAGTATCTTCTTCGTTTTTCCTTCAAAACATTTTACCAGCGAGGCTGTGGTACGTTGTGCCGCTACCATCAGCGGACTGCGTTCGCCATCCATGATCACATCAACCGAAGCAATACTCAACAGTTGCTTTTTAATGGATGGATTTAACTCGTTATACACTTCACCGTTCCGGATTATAGCACACACCAACGCATCGGCAAACGGGCGGTATGGTTCCATAATATCATCGGCCAAACAATAATGGTTATACTGGTTGCGGTGATAAATGCCCAACGTGGGCAGTAGCCCTGAACCAACCAGACTGCGTGCAATAATGGCGCGCAAAATAGCGTAGGTATAGTTTAACAAATTATTGGGCGGCACTCCTTCACGCTCGCGCCTGAAGCCTTCGATTTCGGGGAACAAATTTTTCCAGTAATATGCAGCCGCACGGGCTTCGGTATTATCGGCATCGCCCGATTTCACCTCCCCTGCCCATTTCAGCAAATTACCGGCTTCGTTACCGTATCGCCTCAGCAATAATGCCTGGTTAGTAACTTTTGCTTTTATGGTTTGCTGCCATAATTGTTTAGTGAGCGGCACACTGGCTTCGAGTTGTGCTTTGAATTTGGCGGATTGTAGTTTGTTACCCGCAAGATTTAACATCAGTCCCGTTGGATGGTGTGTACTGTTACAGGTAACCAGTGCCACATTGTTTTCGAGCAAGCCATCAATCAAATATTGGGTAATGGTAAGGCGTGTATGATCAAGGATTACCACGCCAATATCTTCGATAGGGATAGTTGTATGCGCTTCTTTCTTAAAAGTTTTGGGCAGGGTATCGTTTTTTTCTACTTCCGGTAAACGGATAACAAGCTGATCGTCCTTACGGCTCAAATAAGCCGGGTTGCCAAAATAAATAGTGCGTTTGATCATACCAATGTTATTTCGGATGGATTGCTTAATGATTGCTGATGAAGTTGAATAAACTGCTGTCGGTTGCCAAACCAGTTGATTACTTCTTGTTGTATTGATGTTAACTTGTACAAAAGAAAATTATGGTACGAACTCCACGGCCAGTCGGTAAGTTGTTTTGCAAAGCCGTGCTTAACCGGGTTGGTGTGTATGTACTGAATAACGGTTGTAAAGTAGCTATCGCTGGTGATTTCTTTTCGTTTGAATGAGCGGATAAAAAGAGAACCTCTTCGGTTATAAACTTTATTATACGCTTTGGTGTAGGCGTTGAAAAGATGACTGAATTGGAGGATAGTTAAACGTTCAAGACCTGACAGGTCTTGTTTATCCGCGCCAGTAAGACCTGTCAGGTCTTTCGATTTACTTTTAAAAAATTCTTTCAACTCCGTTTCGCCTTTAACCCGCACCAGCAGGTGCAGGTGATTAGGCATGAGGCAGTACGCCAGAGTATCAACTACTGGTGGGATAAACTCTTCGTAGCGTTTTAAAAAATACCGGTAGTTCTCCTCGTTACGAAAGAGGTTTTCCGAGCCGTTGGCGTGGGTGTAGAGGTGGTATGATTGGTTAAGAATCATAATTTCATCTGTCCCAAATTGTCAAGACGAATTTTTATTGGATTTAATTTTTCAAAAGCACCTATGCTTTGAATATTGTAAAAACGTTTTGAATTTTTGGCTTCATTTGAATCATTAAGTTCTGTTTCAAGATGGTGACGAAACCATAGATCAATTTGGCCATTCCCCTTCATTGATAATTTCTGAACCCTATAAAGATGTTTGCTCAAGTGTTCATAATCTTTAGTTTGAACTGCCTTGTCAACTTCATCTTTTCCTAATCCAAGAATTAACATCTCGTTTTGTTGCAAACTTTCAATGAAAGTCCATTTATCGTTAGGGAGTTTTTCAAGGAAACTTTGAGGGTATTTATCCTTGTCATTTAAAATTTTGTCCCACGTTTCTTTAGGTTTTTTGATTACTACTGGAATCTTATACTTCTTTCGTTCCACGCCATGCCAAAATGTGCAGGCTTGAACTTGCTTACTCCCGTTTTCATCAATATAAAACGCCAGGTGGTGATTATTGCCTGGCTTTACGAATCCAATATCTTTTCCATTCTCATCTTTTTTTACAGGCTCAACAGATGACAAACCCGTAAGCATTCTTACTGTTTTTATCGGGATTTTCTTTTCTTCATTAAACCATACTGGGTTATTTTCTAAATCTTTAAAGGCTTCTTTTTCTTTGTTGTTAAACTGCTCAAGTCTTGCTTTAATGATTTCTGCCACTCGCCTATCTACAATGTACGGAATGTCTTTTACTTTTATTCCAGCAATAGGATATTTGATAACAGCTTCTTCCTTATAGCAAGTACCGTATTCTAATATCTTAGTTTTCTCTGCATTGAGATAAATCGGTTCTTTCTTCAAAGAGGCTAAAGCTTTTTTGACATCACCTACACATTTAGCAAGTCGTTCTTCGACAAGTGCTTTGATGTATGGCTTAAAAATGAGGCGAGGATTCTCAAAAAGATATTTCACAGGTTTTTCCTTTTCTATGGCCTTTATTTTCCCGTAAACACTTTCTTCGCTTAACGCCCCACGGGGTACGATAATATCAGACTGAACTACAATCTTTTTACCTCCTTTTTTGATTTTTCGCTTTCCCCACGAGGCAACTTTTTTGCCTGCTTTGAATGATACTAAAACCCTTTCGGCAGCCTTTTCGACTTGTTGTGTCGAAAATGGTCTTTTAGAAACAATGAAGTTGTCCAATAGTGATAACTTCTCTTTATACTCCTTCAATTCAGCCCGCATTTCATTTCTTGTGTGTTGTGAGTTAAGCGTGTTTAACCGTTGGATAAATCCTTGTTGCGTACAGGCTATTACGAGTGCATCTATGGCGTGGTGGCGATGATCATCGCGTTTCGACCAACCTTTAATAACTTCTTTCTTATGTTTTTGTCCATCGTTGGTTTCCCATTCTTTCCATTCGGTAAGATTAAGTTCCCGGTATCTGGGTAACTGTAAATTCATAATTACATCGCCCCAACCCCACTTATCGCGCAAATAAGCAGTAACGTTACCGGAAGTGCTCCAAACATTGTAGCTGACTTGCTCAAGGATTTCCTTTGCTTTCCGTGTTATGTATCGCGTTTCACCCAACTGTCGGCTGATAAAATCCTGTGGTATTTTATCAGCAGGCATTAGTAGTTTATTACGCTTACCTTTTCCAATGATTTTGGTTTTGTAAAGTCTGTCAACACGTTCGATGTATTCGTTTAGTTTGTCTTCACCTTTACTACTCATAAAATCAAAGGCTGTTCTGTTACCCTTATCTTCATTACACTTTCTATGTGTGAGTGTTTTGTTGCTTTGCGAATCGTCAAAGAGTAATGACTTGGGAATAATATGTTCAATATCAATGTTGCTTCCACGCAAGGCATCAGTAATACTAAAAGGTTGCCCACAATAAATACAAACGGCATTTAGTTTGCTCTCATCGTTGCTGATTTCATGGAACAAGTGCCATTTGATTACATTATTTCGGGTTGCCCGTACTCCTAAATTCTTATACTCACTTTCAATCCGTTTGCGTATGGTGTCATTTTCTCTTTCTCGCTGACTAAGGCTTGAAAATGTTTCATTTCGTTCTTCCTGACTTTGCTTTAATTCACGTGCCAGCTCAATTCGTATTTCAAATTGATTTCGTTCGCGTTCTTCTTTTGTAATCCAACCTTGTTTTTCATCAATAATGGCATTGACCACATTGATGACATGGTTAAGAATTTTTTCAACCACAGGTTGCCGTAAACCATTTTTAGGTAAGGTAGAAATAGATTCCGCTAATCTTCTTTTCAGCGATTCATCTTTTGTCAAAGAATTAGAGTGATTATATCCGGCAAAGGAAGCGGCATCACTATAAATATATCCATCCATTAAATAAGGAAGTAGTTTTCGAATAGCTTTTACGGATTTGTTCCCAAACGATGATTTAGTAAAATCTATCCCTGCAAGATTGCTGGCAGTATCAGCATCTAAACCAAAGTTTTTTTGAAGTGCATTGGCACATTCCGCTTGGTCGGCAATAGAGTAAATGATGTGCCATAGTTTATAGAGAGGTTGATTTTCAATATCCCCTGAAACAACTTTCTTGGGCTTACTTTCAAGAACCTCGCCTGTTTTCCTGTCCACTAAATATGTTTCTGAATCTGATGTTTGAATATCAATATCAAACTGAAGAAGTGGGGAATCCTTATCAAGATATTTCAGCAATTCAGCTTTGGTTAAATTCCCCTGTAATCCTTTGCTCGTTTGTTTATTTCCATACCAGCCGTCTGATTTTCTTATTCCGAGAATTTTAAATAGTTCAGATTCGCTCAACCGTTCATTGGAATCTAAATAGTTAAATAATTCATTTTTCTTTTCAAGAGGGATGATAAACGTTTCATTTTTTTTGTTTCTTAATGAAATGCTATTTATGATTTCCCATATTTTGGCAATCTGAAAAACAGGGGAACTTCGCGGTACAACTTTAGGACCTACAAAATATTCTTTCTCTTTTCCATTTTCAGTTTTTTTTACCTTAAAACCTTCAAATTCACAAACACTTACTAATCCTTTTTGTGATTTCAACTTTCTTTGATAGTAGATTATTTCGTCACGTAGTGTTTTAACGAACTCTGTCGTCAAGACAGTTGGCCAATGCTTTGACTGTTCTTTGCATATCACTTCAAACTCTTCAATGTATGCTTCGCGTGGATATACTTGCTGTTTGATTTTGTAATACGGGTTCTTTTGCAATTCATTATAAAAGTGTTGACCTATCGTTTGATTTGAATCACTTAGTAATTGATGCCTGTTTTTTACTTCGGCAACATATTCCGTGTCTTTTTTGTCGAGGTTGGCATCACTTCGACTGCTTTTGTAACCTCGTTTTTGATTAAGGTGAAGTAAAACCCTGCCTAATTCTTGTAATGAAATTCTTTCTGAAACCCCTTTTGACCGTAATCCCCATAATTCAAGTGCGGGAAGTTTTACCAAACCTTCATCGGGTAGCATGTTTACTTTGGACAACCGTTCTTTCAAGTTTGATCTGCGGAGCTGATAACGGTCATAACCTTTGCGTTGTGTTCGCCTTGTAGTGCGTTTTTGGTTTTTGGATATTTTATTGCCACTGGAAAATTCATCCTTATCATCAACACTGAGGGGAATAATCCGACTGCCCATACCCAGTATTTTTCTTTCATTTCCAGTTTCATCAATGAGTGCCCATCCGATAGATGCAATGCCGAGATCAAGTCCGAGTATCTTCATAAATATCTGATTATTAGCGTGATAAAATATATTAACTTTTACATACCCTGCAATTATAATAAATCATTACATTTGTTCCAAGAAAGGCCGTTGGCGATGATTCTTGCTGTCATGTTTTGTTTTCATGCCTGAAGTTCATGCCACCGTTAAATGATTTGACATGTCATCATTTGAGCAAACTTGGATACATGTACCAAGTATGTTGCTTTTTTTTTATTTTACATATCCTTAACCTACTGATTTAAGGGTATGTGTTGTGATTTGCTTTCACCATTCCATTCTATTGTTTTCCTTGTTGTGATTTGGTTTTTTCAGAAACTGAACTACTTTTGTCATGAAGCAAATCACAATAAGGATTATTCCGTTGTGAAAACATTTAAGGCGGGGCAACTCGCCTTTTTTCATGCCTGAATATAAGCAACCAAACTGACAGCTTCTGACAGTACCCCAAAAAAACACATTTTTCTGTATAGCCATTAAACATAAAGGGAAGCGCATATAAAACACACCCTCAGCTAAAGCCTTGTCTTCTGTGGAAACCACCACCCTGCCAACTTGACAAAAAACACACTTTAAGGGCTGACAACCAGCTAACAATTCAATCAAAAACTACCATTTTCTGCCAAAAATGTCATTAATTCGCGCTCCCTTCCGCTTGGCACAAAAAATGACTATGGAGGGCAGAATCGAACTTTAAAACAATCAAATTCCATTTTATATGGCAAAAATCAATTTCAAACCTAACGAAGACAGAGTGCTGGTACAGCCTGCACCCGCTGAAGAAAAAACTTCTTCAGGCATTATCATCCCGGACACCGCCAAAGAAAAACCGCAACGCGGAAAAGTCGTAGCCATTGGTGACGGCCTGCCCGACAAACCCGTAACCGTTAAAGCTGGCGATAACGTACTGTACGGAAAATACGCAGGTACTGAAATTACGATCGATGGTAAAGATTACCTCATCATGCGCAACTCCGACATTTTCGGAACAATCTAATCTTAGTTTTTACAGAATAAATCATACTTAAAAATGGCTAAAGAAATAACCTTTGATACCAGCGCCCGCGACAGACTGAAAAAAGGCGTTGACAAACTTGCTGATGCAGTAAAAGTTACCCTCGGCCCAAAAGGCCGTAACGTAATCCTCGATAAAAAATTCGGAGCGCCTTCCATCACTAAAGATGGTGTTTCGGTAGCGAAAGAAATCGAATTGAAAGATGCCATCGAAAACATGGGCGCCCAACTTGTAAAAGAAGTGGCTTCTAAAACTGCCGATGCAGCCGGTGACGGTACCACTACGGCTACCGTATTAACGCAGGCCATCTTCGCACACGGTATTAAAAACGTGGCAGCCGGTGCTAATCCCATGGATTTGAAACGCGGTATCGACAAAGCCGTTACCGCAGTGGTCGAAAACCTGAAGAGCCAGTCGAAAACCATTAAAGGCACGCAGGAAATCGAACAGGTTGCAACCATATCGGCCAATAGCGATAGCGAAATCGGTCAGATGATCGCCCAGGCGATGGAAAAAGTTGGTAAAGATGGTGTGATCACCGTTGAAGAAGCCAAAGGAACCGAAACCGAAGTAAAAACCGTTGAAGGTATGCAGTTCGATCGCGGTTACCTCTCGCCTTACTTCGTAACCAACACCGAAAAAATGGAAGCTGATCTGGATAGCCCCTACATCCTGATTTACGACAAGAAAGTTTCTTCCATGAAAGAACTGCTTCCGATTCTCGAAGCTACCGCACAAACCGGCAAACCGTTGGTAATCATTGCCGAAGAAGTTGAAGGCGAAGCTTTGGCAACATTAGTGGTGAACAAAATCCGTGGTGCCCTCCGCGTAGCGGCTGTTAAAGCCCCCGGTTTTGGCGACCGCAGAAAAGCCATGCTGGAAGACATCGCTATCCTTACAGGTGGAAAAGTGATTTCGGAAGAAACCGGTATGAAGCTGGAAGATGCCAAGCTCGAATACCTTGGCCGTGCCGAAAAAGTAAACATCGATAAAGACAATACCACTATTGTAAACGGTGCAGGTAAAAAAGCAGAAATTACTGGCCGTGTAAACCAGATCCGTGCGCAAATCGAAACCACAACGTCTGATTACGATAAAGAAAAATTACAAGAGCGCTTAGCGAAGCTTTCAGGCGGGGTGGCTATCCTGTACATTGGTGCCGCTACCGAAGTGGAAATGAAAGAAAAGAAAGACCGCGTTGACGATGCCCTGCACGCAACCCGTGCGGCCGTTCAGGAGGGTATCATTCCCGGTGGCGGTGTTGCGTACATCCGCGCTATTGAATCGTTGAAAAACGTAGCAACTGATAATGATGATCAGGCAACCGGTGTGAACATTATCCGTTTGGCGTTGGAATCCCCGCTGAGAACTATCGTTGAAAACGCTGGTCAGGAAGGTTCGGTAATCGTGAACAAAGTGCGCGATGGTAAAAAAGACTTCGGCTATAACGCATCCGAAAACAAATTTGAAAACTTCTTTGCGGCAGGTATCATCGACCCTACGAAAGTAGCCCGCCTTGCATTGGAAAACGCAGCGTCTATCGCAGGACTTCTGTTGACTACCGAAGCGGTGGTTTCAGAAATTCCGGAAGACAAGCCTGAGCCTGCCATGCCTCACGGTGGCGGCATGGGCGGGATGATGTAATCCGGTATTTTAGTTGAACTTCAAGAATCCTGACGTTTTCCCGTCAGGATTCTTTTTTTAAGTGTAACAGAACAAATGGGTTAGTGGAACAGCCCGGTTTTTTCTATATTTAACCAACAATCTGCAACCCTATGGTACTACATTCCTCATTTTCTGATTTTGTCTTGTTTTTATACGTGCACATGGCGTATGCCGATGGCGAATTGCATAACGATGAGTTGCGCGTGATACGCGAAAAAATGCACAAACTATACCACGACCAGGGCGATACCACCGGAAAATTGGATGAAACATTGGCTCAGTACAATAATTTCGATAAAGCCAACCTTAAAAAATTATTCCACGATACCTTTGCCAAATTCGATAACATTAAATTTACCCAGAAGTATAAGGTTTATGGTGATATGTACGACATCATTTATGCCGATGGCAAAGTACATGAATCGGAAACCCGGGCGTTAGATGAGCTAAAAGAGATCATCGACATTAATGCCGAAGTAAATCACGGCCGGTATTCAAAAACCATCGTATAAACTAAACAAACAAAAGAGGCTGTCCAATTCGAACAGCCTCTTTTGCATTTATAACAATCGCTTAGCTTAATCTTTTTTGATTGCCAGCCGGTACAGCATAATTCCCATTGTTATAAAAAACGTAACACCTAACAACTGGTAAAGACCTGAACCCAGCTTTCCGGCAAGAATATGCTCCAAATTAATTGAGTCCATCAAACCTGGCGTAAACACTACAAATATTGCAGCAATAACACCCATTAAAGCCCCTCCAGCAACCAACCCGGTGGCAAACAAGTTACCTTTACTAAGTTCTGATTCCTCGGCAGAAAGCTTTGCGTTTCCGGCTTTCCAATCGGCCAAACCTTTTACTGCCCCACCTAAAAATATCGGTAATGTTGTTGACAATGGCAGGTAAAGGCCAATAGCAAAAGCTAAAGCCTTAATGCCGCACAACTCAATCATAACAGCAATGAAAACACCTACCATTACAAACTGCCAATCTAAATTGTATGACAAAATACCCTTGGCTAAAGTTGCCATTAAAGTAGCCTGTGGTGCAGAATAGGTTTCACCGATTGCATGGTGAACTCCCTTCGCAACTAACTCAGGCGATGGAATATCCAGCACTTTAACAATCAACCCAATTGCAATAGATGATACAATGGCGCCAATAAACAGGGCATATTGCTGGTATTTGGGAGTAGCCCCAACAATAAAGCCAGTTTTTAAATCTTGCGAGGTAGCCCCTGCGTTAGCGGCTGCAATACAAATCATACCACCCACCACTAATGCCAGTGGCTCAAAAAACTGGCCGCTCCACCCTACCGAGGTAAAGATTAAACACGTTCCCATTAAGGTGGCAATGGTCATACCCGAAATGGGGCTGTTGCTTGAGCCTACCAAACCCACAATACGACTTGCCACCGTAACAAAGAAAAATCCAAAAACGATAATAAGAACACCGATCAATAATTTTTGCCAGATGCTATCGCCTGGTATGCCCGGCATAAGGGTTAACACTGCTATCAGAATAATACTTCCTACAATAACCACTTTAAACGAAAGGTCGCGTTCTGTTCGTAAAACTCCTGCTTCGGTTTTCTCTTTTAAGGAGCCTATGCTTTCACGGAACGAACTGATAATAGTCGGGATTGTTTTCATCAAGGTAATAAACCCACCCGCTGCAACTGCGCCAGCACCAATCTGTTTAATGTACGCATTATAAATTGCATACGAATAATTTCCAAAGGTTCTGGTTGTTTCATCCCATGCAAATTTTTCGGGTTTAATGTTGAGTTTTACTAATTGATTCAAAACTGTGTCAACATCGATCAGCGTTGCGAGTAACGGAATCATTGCCCACCACGCAAGCACCGAACCTGCAACCAATACCCCTCCAATACGTGGACCAATAATATAACCCACGCCTAAGTATTCAGGTGTGATCTCTCCGTTAATCGTTGCCGAGGGCCAAAACTTATTTACCTGTTTGGTAACAAACGTTGGTGTTTCGGCAATAACATGAAATACCTTTTGAAGTATGGCATAAGCAAATGCCACTCCCATTCCAATAAATGCTGTACGTGCAAAATCTCCGCCCTTCTCGCCTGCCTGTAACACCGAAGCGCAGGCGGTTCCTTCCGGATAGGGAAGTGTATCGTGTTCTTTTACAATCAATGATCTTCGTAACGGGATCATCATCATAGTTCCTAACATTCCACCGAATGCTGCCAGAATAAGAATTGTTAAATAGTTAAAGTAATCCTCACCATTTGCGCCTGGCGATAAAAACAAGAAACCGGGAAGGGTAAACACCACACCTGCAGCAATAGACTCGCCCGCTGAACCGGTTGTTTGGATGATGTTGTTTTCCAGGATGGTTGTCTTGAGAAACTTGCGCCCTAACGTAATGGCAATTACAGCAATGGGTATGGATGCCGAAACCGTAAGGCCAGCCTTTAACGCCAGGTACACCGTTGAGCATCCGAAAAGAATACCAAACAAACACCCGAACACTACCGACTTCACGGTGAACTCGGCAATGTTTTGCTCAGGCGCGATGTAGGGTTTAAAAGATTTTAAATCTGCCATGAATAAATTATTTAGAAACTACTTTATTGTATATGATCAGGAGTAAAGTGGATATAAGACCAATACCCGCCAATGTGTACCACATCATGGCCGGGTTGGTTTCGAGATAGGAACTTCGCAGCCAGTCGGCAATGATACCGGCCGTAAACGACCCAATGGCTACCGGCAAAAACGCAAACCCCATAAATGTACCAATCTGGTCTTTCGGGGCAAGCGAGCTTACATATTCATAAAACCGTGGGGCTTGTGTTGCTTCGCCCAATGCAAAAAAACCAATCCCGACAATTGCCGCCAGTACGGTTCCGAATGTGCCGATAATAATCCACGACAGGCTGGCAATGGCAAAGCCTACGATAATGGCCACAATCGGTTTCCATTTTTTGACGAATGTTGCTACCGGAATGGTGAGAATAATAATGCACCATGCATCTACGGTTTCTAACAGTTCAAATTTTTCGTAGTGTAAAACATCGGTTACGTAAAAAGGGAACGAGTAAAAAATCTGCCAAAACATCATCCAAAAGCCTGAGAAAATAATAAGGAAGCTGATGAATTTTACATTGGCAAAAACCATCATCATATCGCTGAATACCTTTGTAAAGGTTTTCTTTTCTGATACTTCGGTTTCTTCCGGTTCCTTAAAAAATATCCACGCTCCAAAAAACATCAGGAACGAAGTAATAGACGACATCACCAGTACAAATTCAATCCCGAATTCCTGCCGCACCTGCAAGGCAATGATAGGGCCGATAGCACCACCCAGATTTACCAACGTATAATAAATAGAAAAACCCAATGCCTGCGCACCGGGTTTTGAAGTTTTGGCGACCGTTCCTACAATACAAGGTTTTATGAGTGAACCGCCAATTGCGGTAAGCATCAGCACAGTAATAACGTAAGGTTTCTTACCGATGGCATCCATCAGAACCTGCCCGTATTCCATACCGGCCAGACCAATCAATAAATAACCGATACAAAAAATGGCAAAGCATACCATGAGTGTTTTCTTGAACCCGTATTTATCAACAAACACACCGGCCACAATAGGCAACGAGTATAGTACGGCATTGAAAAGCCCGGCTAAAAAACCGGCTTCATCGCCCAACCCTACTTTAGTGGCAAGAAAAATAGTGAGTACGGCCTTCGAGCCATAATAGGCAAGGCGTTCAAATAGTTCAAGTGTATTGGCAATCCAGAAAGTTGAGGAAAATCCCGATCTGATTTCTTGTACGCGCTGGCTCAACGTCATCGGCAGAGTGTAAGGTTTAGTTACGTGCGGTCAAAGTAGGGCTATTAATCGGTTTTCACAATAACTTTATCGGAAACGTTATTCGTCAATCGTCATTCATTCGTAAGACTAAATCCGTTCCGGTTCTAATTTCCACTTCTCGGGCGAACGCCACAAACTTGATAACAACAGTTCGCGCATAAAAATAAATTCTTTGGGAAGTCGGTCGTACATACGCTCAAACAATTCAGCATGCGCCAGCAATTCTACTTTCCATTGTTCACGATCGATGAGCATGATCTGGTCGAAATGTTCTTTACTGAAGTTTAACCCCGTCCAATCAATATCATTATAATGCGGCATCCACCCGATGGGGCTTTCTACCGCATTGGTTTTACCGTGTATCTTTTGAACGACCCATTTCAGCACGCGCATGTTATCGCCAAAGCCCGGCCATACAAAGTTTCCACTTTCATCTTTACGGAACCAGTTCACACCAAAAATGCGTGGCGGGTTAGGAATATTCCGGCCAAACTGTAACCAATGGTTAAAGTAATCGCCCATATGATAACCGCAGAAGGGCAGCATGGCAAACGGGTCGCGCCTTACCCTGCCCACTTCGCCAAAGGCAGCGGCCGTTGTTTCCGAACCCATCGTAGCTGCCAGATATACCCCGCTGTTCCAGTTATGTGCCTGATAAATAAGCGGAACGGTCGTGCTTCTGCGACCACCAAATATAAAAGCGCCAATGGGTACACCTTCGGGGTTTTCCCAGTTTTCATCAATGCTCGGGCATTGCGAAGCCGGTGCTGTAAAACGTGCATTCGGATGTGCCGCTGGCTTACCCGAAGTTTTATCGTACGGCTGGCCTTTCCAGTCGGTAAGGCCATCGGGAATTTCTTTTGTCATGCCCTCCCACCATACATCGCCATCCGGTGTTATGGCTACGTTCGTGAAGATGGTATTTTGGGCGATGGTTTTCATCGCGTTCGGGTTGCTCTTTACGTTTGTACCGGGTGCTACGCCAAAATATCCGGCTTCGGGATTGATGGCATACAGTTTACCGTCTTTAGAAGGTTTAATCCACGCAATATCATCGCCTATGGTTGTTACTTTCCAGCCTTCAAATTCCTTAGGCGGAATAAGCATGGCAAAGTTTGTTTTACCGCACGCGCTGGGGAACGCGGCCGCCACATAAGTTTTTTCTTTCTCAGGACTTTCAACCCCCAAAATAAGCATGTGTTCGGCCAGCCAGCCTTCTTCACGTGCCATCACCGAGGCGATACGCAACGCAAAACATTTTTTCCCCAACAGGGCATTACCGCCATAACCCGATCCGTACGATACAATGGAACGTTCTTCGGGATAATGAACGATATATTTTGTTGTAGGATTACACGGCCACTGGGCATCGGCCTGCCCGGGGCTTAAAGGCGCGCCCACGGTGTGGATACATTTCACAAACTCACGATCATCGCCCAATACATCCATTACACGTTTACCTACGCGGGTCATAATGTGCATGTTCACTACCACGTATTCGGAGTCGGTGATTTCAATGCCTACGTGCGAAATATCCGACCCGATAGGCCCCATGCTGAACGGTATCACATACATGGTTCTTCCGGCCATACAGCCGTCCATCAGTTGCGCCAGGGTTTGTTTCATTTCACGTGGATCAACCCAGTTGTTCATCGGGCCGGCATCTTCTTTTCTGCGACAACAGATGTACGTGCGATCTTCTACCCGCGCCACATCGCTGGGATCGGAAAAACAGGCATAGCTGTTCGGTCGTTTTTCGGGGTTTAACCTGATAAATGTGCCTTTCGACACTAACGATTGGCACATCTCATCATACTCTTGCTGCGATCCGTCACACCAATGGATGTGGTCGGGCTTGCACTGGGCTGCAACTTCATTTACCCATTTTTCCAATTCCAAATGCCTTACCTGATAGGTAGCGCTTACTGCCTGGGTTGTGTCTGTCATACGTTTTGAGGATTTGCGGGCAAATTTAACAAAAAATTGTAATTCAACACGTTTCAAACGATTGCATAATTTCTAAAAAAGAATAAACCATGCCGTTTACCCATTCCCTTTCCGGGGAATACACCGGGCGTATAACAGAATCGTTTATCTTTAAACTTTTTAGCATACCGTACCGATTTATGAGAACATTTTTGAGTTGCCTCGTTGCCCTGATCACGCTTTCGTCACTTTCTGCAACAGCCCAAAAGGCCGATTCCGTTACCCGTGAAGAACTTACCCGTTACGTGATGATGATGGATTCCGTGGAAACGTTAAAAATCCGGTTAACGGAAACCACTTCCAAATTAGCAAGCGGAAACGCGAAGATCAGCCCCGCACGCTATAACCAGTTGCTTTCGATCATTAACAACACCGAAAAATTGGCCGAAGCCAAGGCTACAACCGATGAAATCGAATATGTTAAAAAGACCGTAGCCATCCGTACCGAAGAAACCCTGAAACTTCAAAATGCCTTTACAGCGCTTATGAACGAATACGTGGGGTACGATACCTTTAACAAGGTGCGCAAAGCCATTGCCGATAACCCCACGGTAAAAGCCCGTTACGAAGCCGAATTGGCCAAACGGAAAGGCGACCGTTAATAACCGGTTGGTAATCAGGCATCAAACCCCTAAATTGCCACAAAATCATGTTGAAGTAATGCGCACATTCGGCAGAATTGCATTTTTTGCATCGCTTTCGTTGTTTACATCGCACGTACTGGCCCAGGGACGTATGCACATTGTGCCCCACTCGCCCATTCGTTTAGTGAATACCGATACCAAAACAGGTAAAGAAATTGTTAAGCTTGCCGCGATGTACGATTCGGTGAAACGCGCTGAGGCAAAACGTTTCGCCATCGACACAACCGATGGCTGGAAACACTGGGCGTGTGTCGATAACCATGCGTTCGGCAAAAACCGGGGCGAAATACAGATGATTGCCGATGTAAATGCCCTGCACCCTTATTTCCGCGATAAGGTGCTGGCGCTCATTAAAATCTGCAAGGCAAAAGGTATCGAGTTGGCTTTTGTAGAAACCTATCGCACGCACGCCAAACAAAACGAGTACAAAGGCATGGGTAAAAAATACACGCGCTCAGTTGGTGGTAAATCAAAACATCAGTACGGGTTAGCGGTTGATGTTGTGCCCATTGTAAATGGCGAAGCACAATGGAACAATAAAGCATTATGGATGAAAGTTGGTGTTGCCGGTGAAAAACTCGGCTTGCGCTGGGGCGGTCGCTGGCGACACCCGTTCGATCCCGGCCATTTTGAATGGACGGGCGGATTAAGTGCAGTTGCCCTTTCAAGTGGTGCCCAACCGTACATTCATAAACAGGACGAACACTATCCCTGTCTGGATGAAGACCTGAAACTGTTGCGCAAGTATTGGCGCGAATGGGAAGTGGCGCAAAGCACACTCGCCCGAAACTAAGTGTAATGAAACTTACCTTTCCTGACGATTTTGTTTTTGGCACCGGTACCTCCGCCACGCAAATCGAAACAGCATTTGATCACGACTGGCAAAACTTTAAAGCCCGCGATGGCGAAGTGTTTCACCGTACAACCGATCACGAACAACGGTTAAAAGAAGATGCCGAAATTATTGCCTCGCTTGCGCCCTCGTACCGTATGGGTGTAATGTGGAGCAAGCTGCAACGCAAACCTTTTGATGAGCTGAATGCCGAAGCTGTAATTGAATATAAAATGCTGTTAGACGATTTACGTTCACGGAACATCAGCATTATGATGGTGTTGCACCACTTTACCAATCCAACGTGGTTTGCCACGCTGGGCGGCTGGGAAAAAGAAGAAAACATTGCCATGTGGGTTGACTTCGCTAAAAAGACCGTGAACACGTTTGGCGAATATGTTTCGTACTGGAATACCTTTAACGAACCTAATCTGTATGCAAGCTTCGGATGGTTGACAGGCTTCTTCCCTCCTTTTAAAACCAACCCGGTAACGGCAGGTAAAGTGGTGAAGAATATGGGCGAAGCACACAATCAGGTTTATGATTACATCAAAGCCTACGATACAAATCAGCCCGTAGGCATTTCACATAACTGTACCATTTTTTCTGCTGAAAACTTTCTCGGTTGGTTTCCATCGCGCTTAGCCGACTGGTGGTTTATGGATTATGTACCCGGCCATTTCGAAAAGGTTGATTTCTTTGGCATGAGTTATTACACGCGCATTGCCAGCGACCCGTACCCCATTACGTTTTTAGATACGCCCGAAAAAATGAAAGCGTTAAATAAACGTCACGATGATTTGTGGGAGTATCACCCAGAGGGATTGCGTGCCTGTATGGAACGCTACTGGAACAAATACAAAAAGCCCATCATTATTACCGAAAACGGTGTGTGCGATGAAAGTGATTTTCTGAGGTTACAGGCCATACAGGATTATGCACAAATTGTTCACCAGGCTATACAAGACGGTATTGATGTGAAAGGGTATTACTTCTGGAGCACGTGGGATAATTTTGAATGGCACTTAGGCCCATCGATGCGGTTTGGTTTGTATGAGTGCGATCCCGTAACAAAAAACCGGCTGCGCAGGCCCAGTGCCGATCTGTATGCCGACTTAGCCTACTCGAAAGCGTTACGGGTTTTTAGTGAAGAGGCACATATTTAATGTTCAATGATTAATAAGTATTCAATATCAATTAGTGTAGCATTAATGCTCTTCATACTAATCCTTTATATAGTAAATGACAACAAGGTTCATAACAAAATTCATAAACTGGAAGTAAGTGGCAAAATTTTGATAATTGAAGAAAGGGAAAAGGGAATGCCGTTTTTTTTATATTAATAATTCATGGATATACTTTAGTCATTATGGCTATACGATAGATCGTTACCTAAATGTTGGGGATTCTATTGTTAAGAAGAAGGATTCCAATATTATCGAGTTGTATAAACGAAAACCCGAGTCAATTAGGGGGTATGAAAAAGTGAACGAAATAATAATTGATTCTTAGTAAAGCGTAAGCACGCAACGTTATTCAATACTCTTTAATCAGGATTTCAACGGGTCTGATGCTTGTATTACAAAATACTTTTTCTCGTATTCTTTCAGTAACAACGAAAGCACATCGGCCTCGTCACTTTCTGGTGTTCCCGGCTTTGCCTGAAATATATCTTCAAACCTCTCAAGGGCTGCCTGATAATCTTTTTTTGTTTTTAATATTTTTAGTCTCATCACTTACGTTTTTTAGGTCGCGGCCTACCTCCCATTCTTAATTCTCAACCCAGTTCATTGTACGCTCAACTGCTTTTTTCCAGCCTTTGTAAAGTTTGTCGCGCAAACTGCTTTCCATAGCCGGGCTGAATTTCCGTTCGATCACACGGTTCTTCACTATATCACTTTTCTTCCACAACCCGGCCTGGATGCCCGCCAGGTATGCCGCCCCCATCGCTGTTGATTCTATCACTTTAGGGCGTTCAACCTCAGCACCCAGAATATCGGCCTGAAACTGCATGAGCATATTATTGGCGCTGGCACCACCATCTACTTTTAAACTCGCTAATGTTACGCCTGCGTCTTCCTGCATGGCGTTGAGAATATCTTTGGTTTGAAACGCTAACGATTCAAGTGTTGCTTTAATGATATGTTCTTTACCCGTATCGCGTGTTAAGCCGAAAATAGCCCCGCGTGCATACATATCCCAATAGGGTGCGCCTAATCCTGCAAAAGCGGGCACTACATACACTTCATTTGAGCCAAGAGCTTTCGAGGCATAATATTCCGAGTCGGGCGACTCATCGATCATGTGCAGGCTATCGCGCAGCCATTGTACGGCAGCACCGGCAACAAACACACTGCCTTCTAACGCATACTCAACCTTGTTATCGAGCGACCACGCAATGGTGGTGATCAACCCGTTTTTAGAGAGCTGCATATTACTGCCGGTATTCATTAACATAAAACACCCTGTGCCGTACGTGTTTTTTGCCATGCCCGGTTCAAAACACGCCTGTCCGAATAAAGCAGCTTGTTGATCTCCGGCCACGCCACAAATAGGAATGTACGTATCAAAAAGCTGAACATGACCATACTGATGTGCTGACGGATGTACTTCCGGTAGCATGCTCTTCGGAATGTTAAGTTCGTTGAGCAGCTTTTCATCCCATTTCAATTCTTTAATATTGTACAGCATCGTGCGCGATGCGTTGGTTACATCGGTAGCATGAACCTTCCCTCCTGTTAAGTTCCAGATCAGCCACGTATCAATCGTACCGAACAGCAATTCACCTTTCGCTGCTTTGGCACGCGCGCCTTCAACGTTATCGAGAATCCATTTGATTTTTGTCCCTGAAAAGTAAGAGTCAATCACCAGGCCAGTGTTTTCGCGCACATACTCTGACAGCCCGCGCTCTTTTAATTCCTCGCAGATGTTGGCAGTTCGTTTGTCTTGCCACACGATGGCATTATAAACCGGGTTACCGGTTTTACGATCCCACACTACGGTTGTTTCACGCTGGTTAGTAATACCCAATGCCACAACATCCGATTGTGTGAGCCCGTGTTTTTCGATTAAATCGGTTAATACCGTTAACTGCGTTTTTAAAATCTCTTTCGGATCGTGCTCTACCCAGCCCGGCTGCGGAAAAATTTGCGTAAACTCTTTTTGTGAGATTCCGGTTATCGCGGCCTGTTCGTTTACCAAAACTGCGCGTGAACTGGTTGTTCCCTGGTCGAGTGCGATGATGTATTTCATTAGACGTTAGATATTAGACGTTAGACATGAGATGTTAGGACTTAGGTTTTAGGACTTAGGGATTAGGTGTTGGCATTTGGGTCAGGTTTTTTAGTGTTGCTTCGGCAATTACGGCATTTAATGCTTCACGTTCGGATGTTGCCTTTGCTTCGCTCCAGTTAAAGTATTGTTTGCAATCGTCCAGCAACGGTTCTATCAATGCCGGAAGGCGGTCGATATGAAAAAACAGCATACCGGTTCTGCGAACAAAAAAATCGGTTAATGAAACAACCATCTCGTGATGAATACAGTACCACAATTCGGCACGGGCCAGGGCTGTATCATTTTTAACAGCCGCATGTCTTGTAAAATGATTTATGAGTGTATCGGTATGGCGACCATAATTGGCAACTAAGTATCGGGCACGGTTTTCTAAAGCATAAGGTCTTAATTGTTTTTCGATGCGCTGGGTATAATCCGTAACTTCCTGCGCGTGTTTAAAATTTCCTCCAGCCAATTTGGTTGTATCGGTAGTACAGGGTTTTAAAATTTTTCCTTCAACGTATTGTTTGATCACCAAATCAACCACACGTTCGCCCATTTTACGGTAACCGGTCAATTTGCCCCCGGCAATGGATATAAGCCCCGAACCCGAAATAAAAATTTCATCTTTACGCGAAAGCTCCGAGGCCGACTTGCCGGTTTCATGGATCAACGGCCGCAACCCTGCCCAGCTTGATTCAATATCGCTTAACGATAAGTTTACAGACGGAAACGTTGCGTTCACGGCATCGATCAAATATACAGCATCATCGTGGGTAATGGCAACACGCTCCGGGTCACCTGTATAGTCAGTATCGGTTGTACCAATGTACGTGGTGCGGTCGCGCGGGATGGCAAAAATCATCCGGCCATCGGGTACATCGAAATACAATGCTTGTTGAACGGGCAGTTTGTGGTACGGTACTACAATGTGAACGCCTTTGGTAAGGTGAAGCTGTTTCCCTTCTTTGGAGTGGTCTGCTTCGCGCAAGCCGTCAACCCATGGCCCGGTAGCATTTACTACCGCAGTGCCCCGCACGGTAATATGCATATCGGCAAGCACATCGTGTACGGCAACGCTTTTAACCTTCTCGTTTTCGTAAACAAAACCGGTTACGTGCGTATAATTTAAAATATCGGCACCATTAGCCGCTGCCGTTTTTATAATCTCAATCGTGAGGCGGGCATCATCGGTACGGTATTCGGCATATAAACCACTTCCTTTAATATCATCGGGCTTCAACAGCGGTTCGGCCTTGAGCGTTTGCTTCCGGGTGAGCATCCTGCGCTGGTCTTCGGGCTTTACACCGGCCAGCCAGTCGTACAGTTTTAAGCCGAAGGATGTTAAAAAACTTCCCAGCCCACGGCCTTCGTTGAGGGGTAACAGCATTTTTTCGGCTATGGTTAAGTGCGGAGCCAGCTTATGCACGATCGCCCGTTCACTACCTACTTCTTTCACCAAACCAAACTCTAATTGCTTCAGGTAGCGTAAACCGCCATGAATGAGCTTGGTTGACCGGCTACTGGTACCGAATGCAAAATCGTGCTTCTCGAACAAGGCCACACGCAAGCCACGCAGCGAGGCATCCAACGCGATACCCGCCCCCGTTATGCCGCCCCCGATCACAATAACATCGTAATAGCGTGTACTCATTTTCTTGAGCATCGGCTGACGGTTAAACAGCGAGAAATTCATGCGTACGGATTTGCGTGGAAAACTAAAGATTAAAACAGTGATCAGCAACCCTGCATCCTGTAAATAGAAGTGTCCTGCATCTTTGAAATGCAGGACACTTTAATCATTCTATTTATCACACAACACTTATTTGAATACTGTACGCTTTAACCAATCGGTTAGTATTTGCAGTGTTTCTTCGGATATGGTTTCTGTCAGTTCACCATATTCGGTAATCGTACAGGAATTACATTTCTGGAACAGGTGATTTACTCCTTTAATTTCTACTACACTGAAACCGGACGGCTTCCGGCTTTTTGCCAGGGCGCGCTTCATTGGTTCAAGATTTTGTTTGGGAAGAACCTGAATATCTTTTTCCCCGAATACAGCCAGTACCGGAATTTTTGTTTTTGCTAAAACAGGGGCCGGATCGAACTGAAGAAAATACCGAAACCAGGGCGAATACATCTGACTCAACGTTTGTGCAACAAAACCTTTAATCGCATCGTCTGATGCGATGCCCAAGACCGCTTTTGCCCCACTGCCGGCTTTTGCCAACCAGTTCGTAACAGCAACTTCTGACTGCGCTAACGCTTCTTCTTTCGTTTTTGAATTGATCACAACCTGCGTGATCTCACGGAAAATCACATCTACTTCCCGCACAATAGCTTCAGCTACTCCGTTAGCTTTTAAAATTTCCACCCGCTGTTCGTTAATAACGTCACTTCCTTTTACCGATGGCCCCGCAAGAAATGCCATAAAGGCTACATCTTTTGTTTTTGAAGCAACAAGCGGGGCAATAATACCGCCTTCACTATGCCCTAACAACCCGATTTGTTTTGTATCAATATCGCTTCTTGTTTTCAGGTAATTGATCGAAGTAATTACATCGTTCGCAAAATCTTCGGATGTTGCATTGGCCACATCACCGGTCGATTTGCCCGTGCCACGGTCATCAACCCGCAAAACAGCAAAACCATTTTTGGTGAGATGATCGGCCAATACCCAAAAAGGTTTATGCCCCAACAGGGTTTCATCACGGTCTTGCTGACCGCTCCCCGAGATTAAAACCAACACGGGAAACTTTCCGCTACCTTTCGGAACAGTAATTGTCGCGCCCAGCGTAACCGATTTATCGGCATTGCTATAACTAACATCTTCTACTTTATAATCGAACGGAGGCTTGGGTGTTTGTGGCCGGGCATTACCGGGCTTAACACCAGGTTCCATACTTAACGGAAGCTGCATAGCACCCTGATACCACGTACCGTTTAATTTAGATTGACCTGCTTCGCTTTGCAGCACGGCAATATATTTTCCGCCAATGCGATTGAAGAAAATTTTAATGCTGTCGCCATTAACCATTGCATGGCTGGCTTTCAACCCGAAAGCACCCTGATCGGGACTGTCCATCGTTACATGAATACCCGTGCTGTCTTTAATATGAAGCACTAAGCGCATGGCTACGCCTACGTTAAGTTTACCTGACCAGTCGCCCGCAAACTGACTTTGCGCCTGCGCTGAAAAACACATCAGTAAAAAAAGGAATAGACTTGTAAATTTCATCATTGTTTAGTTATTAAGTTATGAGGTGTCTGACACTTTGAAAGTGTCAGACACCTCAGTTAAAGGATCATTGAAAGAATAAGCTATGCACCAGCACTCCAACTCCGCTGCCGATGATCGGCCCCACAACGGGCACCCACGCATAACCCCAGTCGGACGAGCCTTTACCCGCAACAGGCAGTACAGCGTGCGCAATGCGTGGCCCTAAATCGCGGGCAGGGTTAATAGCGAAACCCGTAGTGCCACCGAGGCTCAGGCCAATCACAACAATCAATAAACCAATAACCAACGGGTTTAATCCATCGGCAAAACGGTTGCCACCGATAATCAGCAACCCGATAATCAACACGCTTGTGGCCATGATCTCGCTAAAAAGATTTTTAAGCGGTGCCCGAACAGCGGGCGCTGTCGCAAACACGGCTAACTTTAATTCGCTTGAAGATGTATTTTTCCAATGTGGTAAATAATGAAGCCAAACCAACGTTGCCCCGGTAAATGCCCCAGCTAATTGCGCTAAACAATAACCTGGCACTAAGTACCACTCAAAACTGCCCGACAACGCCAGGGCTATGGTAACCGCTGGGTTGAGGTGCGCGCCACTTACCGACCCTACGGCATAAATGGCAAACGTTACGGCAAGCCCCCAGGCGATCACAATAGTGAGCCAGCCGGCATTTTCAGCTTTTGAGCCTTTTAACAATACACCGGCCACCACGCCTTCGCCCAACACAATGAGGAGCATGGTTCCGAAAAATTCTGCGAGGTAAGAAGACATTGGGATTTATAATTTACGGTTGTAGATTTTTGATTTAGGTGTGGTTGGTACACTGTTATTGTTTTTTCTCTTCTCTATTTTAAAACTAAATTCTTAATCGAATCTCTCTGCATCGCAACAGAAAACCAGTAAAGAAGTCTGGTCATCAAATATCCAAAAAGTCCAAATACGGGAAAAACAAATGTCCAAGGACTAAATTGCCCAAGTTGTATTTGTTGTATAAGGAAGATTAGTAAGAAAATTGTTAGAAGTCCGAACCACATTACGGCTCCAGTTTTATAGTCGGATGATGGAAAAATCTTTAGTCTTACAGTCGTTGTTTGTCCATCGATTAAAATTTTTCCTGTCGCACGTGATCCCCTTCGCAAACTGAAAATCTCAGATTTAACTTTAAACTCATCTTTGTCAAAGGTTGCTCTTTCTGTCAAGTCCTTTATAACTGATTCCTTTGTCTTGTTCGTCTTTATCTCAAATTCGTATGTTCTAAACAATCTCATTGTCTTTACAAAATGCCCACAACTCCCAAATATACACAATAACCCTTCCCCATTTCTGAAAAGCACCCTCCTGTTTTTACTGTTTCCGTCAGGCTTTCAGCGCGTTAAAAACAACGTTTATAATTCGTTCAAAACCGCTTTGCAAACCCCAAACTTCCCCTATTTTTGCCGTCCTGTTTTACACCTGTATGGAAGATAATTTATCACGCTGGATCGACCAGATTTCAAAAGAAATTTCGCAACCGCTTAACTATGTGAACGCTGTGGCGGAACTGTTGGCCGAAGGTGCCACATTACCGTTTATTGCCCGCTACCGGAAAGAAATGACCGGCAGCATGGACGAGGTGTTGATCGCCACCATCCGCGACCGCATTGAACAACTGCGCGAACTCGACAAACGCAGAGAGGCCATTATCGCATCGGTTGAAAAACAGGGCAAACTTTCGCCCGAACTCATGTCGGCCATTGTGTCGGCTACTACACTGGCTGAACTCGAAGACATTTACCTCCCCTACAAACCCAAACGTAAAACGCGCGCCAGCGTGGCAAAAGAACGCGGACTTGAACCGCTTGCGCAGAAATTGTTCGACCAGGAAAATTTCGACCTCGATGCTTTTGCCGAAGCCTTTGTTGACTCCGCCAAAGAGGTAGCCGACATACAGGCTGCATTGGATGGCGCCCGCGATATTATTGCCGAATGGGTAAGTGAAAACCCGGATACGCGTAAAAACGTTCGCGAATTATTTTGGCAAGAAGGCGTTGTGGCCGCCAAAGTGATGAAAGGGAAAGAAACGGAAGGCCAGAAATTCAAAGATTATTTTGAATGGAGCGAGCCTATTTCAAAAACACCCTCGCACCGGTTGTTGGCCATGCGCAGGGGCGAGAAAGAAGGTATCCTCTCGCTTGATATTTATCCGCCCGAAGAAGAGGCCATCGGTAAAATGGAACGTCAGTACATCAAACACGATAACGCTGCCGCAGAACAGGTAAGGCTCGCCATTAAAGATTCGTATAAAAGATTACTGCGTCCGTCATTAGAAACGGAAGTGCGCATGGAATCGAAAATGAAAGCCGATGACGAAGCCATTAAAGTATTCGCCTCTAACCTGAAAGAGTTATTGTTAGCCGCGCCACTCGGCCAAAAAAATGTATTGGCGTTAGACCCCGGTTTCAGAAGCGGCTGTAAAGTAGTTTGTCTTGATAAACAAGGAAAACTTGTGCATCACGATGTTATCTATCCGCACGAGCCGCAACGCGAAACCACAAAATCGGCCATGCTGATAAAAGCGTTGTGTGAACAATACGCCATCGAAGCCATTGCCATCGGAAACGGAACGGCCAGCCGCGAAACCGAATCGTTTGTGAAAGCCATCGGCCTGTCGAATAAAATTGTAATCGTGATGGTGAACGAAAGCGGTGCTTCGGTGTATTCGGCATCGGATGTGGCCCGTGAAGAGTTCCCCGACAAAGATGTAACGGTACGCGGTGCGGTATCCATTGGCAGGCGTTTGGTTGACCCGTTAGCCGAGCTTGTAAAAATCGATGCCAAGTCGATTGGCGTTGGCCAGTACCAGCACGATGTGGAACAAACCAAACTGAAACAAGGGCTTGACGATGTTGTGGTAAGTTGTGTAAACTCGGTTGGTGTTGAAGTAAACACGGCCAGCAAAGAATTACTCTCGTACGTTTCGGGTTTAACGCCTTCGTTAGCCCGAAACATTGTTGAGTACCGTAATCAAAACGGGCCGTTTAAAGATCGTGAAGCGTTGAAGAATGTAGCACGGTTGGGCGAAAAAGTGTTTGAACAGGCGGCAGGTTTCCTGCGCATCCGTGAAGCGAAAAATCCGCTTGACGCCAGCGCGGTTCACCCCGAAAGTTACCTGTTGGTAGAACAGATGGCCAAAGACCTGAACTGTTCGGTAAACGATTTGATGACAAGTACCGAACTGCGCAAGCAACTCGATCTTAAAAAGTATGTAACCGATAAAGTGGGCTTGCCTACCTTAACGGATATTGTGACCGAACTCGAAAAACCGGGGCGCGATCCGCGCAAGGTGTTTGAAATATTCAGCTTTACCGAAGGCGTTAACACCATCAATGATTTGAAGATCGGCATGAAACTGCCGGGCATTGTAACCAACGTAACCAACTTTGGTGCGTTCATCGACATTGGCGTACACCAGGACGGCCTCGTGCACATCAGCCATTTGAGCGATAACTTTGTGAAAGACCCGAATGCGGTTGTAGCCGTTGCCCAAAGAGTAAACGTAACCGTAGTGGAAGTTGACGTTCCGCGTAAGCGCATTGGCCTGTCGATGAAAAGCAATCCGTTTGCCGATCAGGTTCAGCCTGACGCTAAAAAAACTTCCCCGAAAGGTAAACCAAACGGAAAACCCAATACACATTCAAAACGCAACGACAGCCATCAGGGTAAATCCTTTAAGCCAAAAGAAAAAGAGTTAAGCATGGAAGAGAAATTGGCCATGCTCCGCGATAAGTTTAAGCGGTAAGGCCAGACTGTTGCTGCGTGTAAATCTGTATATTTACACGATGGAGGTAAAAGTGAAACCTGTTTTTCAAAAGCGTATTTTTTGGGATGTCGATTTCGACAAACTCGATTACGATACCAAAGCACGCTTTGTTATCGAGCGCGTATTTGAACGGGGCGATGTAGAAGATATACGACAATGCAGGCGTTATTATGGCGATGATACCATAAAGGGTGTTTTGGTTAGTGCCAAATGGTTGCCCAAAATGCGGCTGCATCTTGTTTCGGCTATATTCGCAATTCCATTAGAAAATTTTCGATGCTACACCTTACAGCAGTTGAACCCGGGACTTTCTCCTTATTAAATCAATTAATGAGAATGCCCCAACTCAACAACTTCTCGTTAGTTGGAGGTACTGCGCTGGCATTACAGTACGGCCACAGAGTATCTGTTGATCTTGACCTCTTTTCGTACGACCCTTTTGACGCAGACTCAGTCGTAAAAACACTGGCACAAGAATTTAAGGATAACTTTTCGTATGACGGAAACATTAATAAATCCTTTGGCGTTTTCTGTTACATCAACAACGTTAAAGTTGATCTCGTTCGTTACCCACATAGTTTACTCAAACCTGTTTCTTTAATAAAAGGAATTCGCATTTATGGTGACCAAGATATTGCCGCCATGAAAATTAATGCTATTTTAGGTCGAGGTAAAAAGAAAGATTTCTGGGATTTGTACGAACTTCTTAAAAAATATAAACTGCGCGAAATCATTCAATGGCATAGTGCAAAATATCCAAGTCAACAATTGCTTATTTCCATTCCGCAAGCCATTACCTACTTCACCGAAGCCGATGACAGCGAAGACCCTGTAAGCCTGAAGGGCCAAACATGGGAATCAGTAAAACAATCAATCTCCCATCACGTAAGCGAATACTTGAAATAAAACAGGTATCGTCCCCTACTTCAATTCATACACCTGTGTTTCGTATGGCTTAACGTTAAACGTTAACAGTTTTTGTTTTTTAGGTTTTAGCGATGTTCCGTTAAACAATCGTTCCGCCTTTTTGATTTTTCCAAGAGTAACAGACTGAACGTTTGCCGATTCATTTTTATCGGAAAGATTAACAACTACCAGTACCTTTTGGTTATCGGTGTAACGCACGAATGAAAATATATTATCGTTGTCGTTTTCAATGGCTTGATACTTTCCTACCGCTAACGCGGGATTTGATTTCTTCAACTCAATCATTTTCTTGTAATGATTCCACAACGATGTCGGGTTGTCTTTTTGTTCTTCTAACGAAATGCCATCGTAAGGTTTAACATTGGTGCTGTCCCACCACGGGCCGGTGTTTTTATACCACAACGCCATTCCGGGGCCATCTATATTGGCATACCATTCAAACGCTTCGCGTATCGGAATATCATTTCCATCGGTAGCGCCTTTCATCTGTTGGCCTTTCATGCCTATTTCCTGACCGTAATAAATCAGCGGAACACCTCCCAGCAACAGGTTTAATGTAGCGGCAACTTTCAGTTTACCGTCATTCATTCCTTTTACGGAGGCTATCCTGCGGGTATCGTGGTTTTCAATAAACACGATTTGATCTTTCCCTTTCGGATTTTTAGTAAGTGTACTGTCGGCAGCTTTAGTAAGTTCTTTCTTACTGAATTGCTCGATTGCCCAGCTTAAATAAAAAGCAAACACACGATCAACTTCGACATTTCTGAAATATTCGCGCCCCAACGAAAACCAGTTAGCTTGTTCGGCTATAATGCTGATGTTCGAATTGGTCTTCTTCAAATCGCTGATAACAGGCGTCCAGAAATCGCTAAAGAGGTTTGAAACGAGCTTGAAATTATCGAGGTCGTCCATCATGTGATCGAACCGGAAACCATCCACTCCATCGTCAAAGTTGCCGTCTTTATTCGGGTCGAGCCAAAAGTTCAGCACATCGAAAGTATATTGACGTACAGCGGGATCATTCATGTTCACCACGGCAATCTTTTGTTTTGAGTTGTTGTACAGAGTAAACTCAGGGATGTGGTAAAAGAAAAACGGTTTTTGGTTCAGGCTGTCTAAGTAATAAACATAGTTACTGTAAACCGATTTCGGATTGTTGAAGGAGTCTTTATACCAGTGATGATCCTGTGTTACATATTGCATCTCTATATCCTGATAGACTTTCATGTTCCGTTTATGGATCGCTTTCACCAGCGTCAGGTATTCGTCCATCGTACCGTATTCCGGATCGATCTTTTCAAAGTCGATGGCGAAATAGTTATGATAAAACTCAGAATAATACAGCGGTGTTAATAAAATGGATGTTACGCCCAACTCCTGAAGGTAATCTAACTTCTGTTCTATCCCTTTCAGATCGCCATGCCCATCGCCATTGCTGTCGAAAAAGCTGCGTTGAAAAACATGGTAGATAACCTCCTGCGCCTGTACTTGCAGTGCAGTAACAACTAATAGTATAAAAATGAGTTTCTTCATTTCGGTTCTTTAAAAGTAACTTGTCGTAAAATTGTTTTGCCCATCGGCACAAGCTCAACAGGTTCACGCTTACCGGTTACAGGGTTTAACAACATGGTCTTAAAAACCAACCGATTGGCATCGGCCACAACCGGCTCGCCAGCATATTCATAAACAACTAAGTTCTTCGGTGCGTATATTAAGTTATGAAAAGCCTGAACCGGAAACGTTTTGGTTTTTTCTTCGATACTTTCAATCGGCTTTGCCAGAACAAGCGCACCGTACATAAAATATTTTTCACCATTAATATCATCGTGCACGGTTACTTCAGCATCGAATGTAATCTCAACGGTTTGTATGCCGTTCCATAGCTTATCAATTACAATAAAACCATTTTCTTCGGTGTACGCCTCCGAAACCGTAAACCGCTTAACCCAATCGGGCTTTCTAATCTTCAAAGCAAATTCAGTATTGCTGTTCACTTCAAAACGAATGGTGTTATCGAACGGGTATTGCGTTTGTTCTTTGATTGTTACAGGCTGATCGTTCAATGTAGTATTTATCTCGCTTGGCCCAAGCACCGAAGCCACTAACGACCTGTCGCCTTTCAACCACATATACTGAACGTAATACGGGGCAATGCGCCCGGCCATAGGCACGCAACAAACTGCGGCCTCCTGATGTACAGGCGAGTAACTGTACCGTGTTTGATGTTCATCTGAATTGTCGCCATTAAGTCCTCCGGTCATGTAATACGAATTATCCGACTTCAGGTAAGCAATACAACTCTTATCGGGATGCCTCGCCCCCTGCGCTGCATTAAAGAAAATTTTCTCGGCTTTATCGGCAAACGTCTTGTCGCCCGATTTAACCATCAGTTCTAAATAGCTGTGCATTAGTTCGTGCATCGAACAATATTCGTAACCGCGATGTGTGGCATCGGCCTTGCGTGCCCCGATCCACTCATCGCCCACGCCCGCACCCGAAGCGGTTGTTTCATCGTGTATCTTCATTAAAAACTTATCGAGGGCTGTCTGCAAATCGGGATTGCCCGAAGCATAGTATGCTGCCGCAACGCTTCGCAGATGCTCATATACATGCACGCCATGCGAGGCTAACATGAGGGTATCGTTCATGAGTTTCTTGTATTGCGCGCTCTCGTTCAGTTCCTGTTCAGAAAAATCTTTATACAAAAACAGGCAATAATCACGGTAAACTTCCTTTCCGGTTATACGGTAAAGACTTTCTAAAACATCGGTAATGGTTAACCCGTGCGATGTGCCGCCAACGTTGGGTTGTTTTGAATAAAACGGGTTCGACTGATACGCAGGGTAATTACCCATCACATTTTGAACAGCACGCTCAATCGCTATGAGTATTTGCTGATCGTTTGTGTATTCATACCACGCAAGCAAGCCGCGCAGCAATGTTGATTTTGCCCACAACTCGCCATTCTCATTATCGAAATTATAGCGCAGGTCTTTATCGTAAATTCCGAGATAACCATCTTCGTCCTGCGTTGACAGCATATACGCAACATATTGTTTGAGTTTTTCGAGATGTGCGTGGTCGTTCGCCAGAATTGCACTACGCAAATAACCATCGCGCCAGTTGCTTTGCGTTTCGCTGTTCCACCATAAAAACTGAACCTGCCAGTCGCCTTCAACGCCCAACGCACCAACATCTTTGCTCTCAACTTTTTGAGTTAAACGGTTTTTGCCGTAGATGTCGTCTTCCATGATTAACTGCGGCACGAGTGTGTCCAACCTGCCTACAAATCCATCAAGGTTTTCCCTGATATGTTCTTTAATCCAGCCTTGCGGTTTAACTTCGGCTATTGAAATCGGCCTGTATTTTTCTGCAATCGGTTTAACTTTGGTAAATGGCGAATCGACTCCGGTAGTCTTTTTATCAGAACAGGCTGCCATGGATAGTAACAGTGTGGTAATCGTTATAATTTTCTTCATATAGAATTATCATTTAACCTGCGCTTGAGCATGGTCTTCATCGAACTGTTGATGTTCCATTGATCGGCAACAGGTTTTTGTGAATACGGAAGTGTTGGCATATACGGCACGGGGCCAAACTCCGGTGTAATGGTTATGCTTGTTTGTCCCGCACGCAACCGCGCTGAAATGATCTGTTTCCACCAACGCACAAATGTTTCTACGTGGCCTGCCCATTCGGGAGCGAACGGATCGTTAACCTGCGGTGATTGCTCGTACCCGATACGCGCATGAATATGCTGAACATTCGGAATAATTTTTTCAATGATATGTTGCTGATCGCCAAGCAAACTCTCAGAAACCGTACACCAGTGCGAGAAGTCACCGGTAAGTTTCAGGTTGGGAAATTTTTGAAGATACTGCAACAACGAGGCCGCATGAAAAGTAAACCGGCTTCGGTGAGTTTCGTGCATTAACGGCACACCGCCACGCGCGGCAACCTGTTCAACAGCTTCGATAACGCGACAGTTATCATCGAACGAAAAATAATCTTTTCCCGTATGGATGTTAATGAAGTCGGGCTTTAACGAAACAAGGTACTCAAGTCGCTGTGTTGCACGTGCGATGTGATCACCGACCGTTTCGGAAGCCTGTTCCAACACGTGTTGTGCTATAAAAACAAAATCGGTTTTACCGGAACGGATCGTGTTTAATGCGGATTGAAATTCCCGAACAAAAACATCATCGTTCGGGAAATTAATCTCAACACCATCGTACCCTTCTGCAACTGCGCGTTGCAGGAACACCGAAGCGCTTGTTCCCTCCTGCCCCCAATACGGACAAGTGTATCGAACAACCATCAGTACAATACCGGATTGATCGGGGAATTAATAACCTCACCTATCTCCGCACCGGGACACCATGTATTCCAGTCGTTGATCTGATTTTTATTTTCCGGTTGTTTCAGGCGCATATCACGATCCATATAAATCACCGTCATCACTTTGCGCATGGCATCGGTTACGTTAGCGCCTGCACGATGAAACACCCAGCCCGAATGAAAACTTACTTCGCCCAAATCGAACGCTTCAATAATATGCTTAAAGTCAGTAACCCGTAAACGCTGTTGAATGATCGTTTCACTATCATCACCTATTTCCAACTCGCGCCCTTCAACAATCTGGTGACTGCCCGCACTAAACTCAAGCGGCCCCATTTCAAGTGGGGTTTCCTGCAAAGGAACCCATGCTGTAACCGTTTTGTCGGTTTCTAACGGCCAGTAATATTGATCGGCATGCCAGGGCGTAATGCCGCCACCGCCTTCTTTAAATAACGCCTGATCGTGATACAAGCGAACACCTTCTACCTGCATAAGACCTGCCGCAATGGAGGCCATCCGCTTGCTGAAAACAAATTGTTTGATACGTTCGTCTTCGCGCCAAAGGTTAAACAACTGAAGAAATGCTTTACCGTAAGTATCGCGTTCATCAACATTTGTTTTTACGGTGTTCATTTCCGCAACCTTATCGGTTATAACCTTGTTGAAGTATTCGATGGTTTCGGTATTGAATACACCTTTAATTTTGATGAACCGGTTTTCCTGATAGAAATCGATTTGCGCTTGCGTAAGCTGAAACGGCTTATCAAGCATTTGCTGAACTGAGGCGGGTATTGACATACGTAATAGTTTACTTTACAAAATTAACCGGTTCACTCCCCGCAGGCCGACACATAAAGCGATAATTCTAACACTATATTGACATAAAAACGGCACGGATTATTACCTTTACGGTACTATTGTACCGATGAAGGCGCTGTACGAGAATATTGCCAGCAAAAAAGGAAACGAGTCGTTTGTGGCCTATTCGCTCAAGGTTCCGTTTTTTGAATTCAAATGGCATTACCACCCGGAGTACGAACTCACCCTCATCACAAAAGGAAAAGGCAAACGGCTTGTGGGCGACTCGTACGAAAATTATGAAACGGGCGACCTTGTATTGCTTGGTGCCGACCTTCCGCACACCTGGTCGAGCGACCGCATAAAGAATAAGCCGGTTTCCGCGATTGTTATACAGTTCTCACCGGATTTTGCGCACCGCTTTCTGGAATTGGATGAATTCAAAAAAATAGCTGCGTTATTGACATCATCGGCTCGCGGGTTGTTCTTCCCCGATTCAAAACCGATACGGCATGCGTTGGAACTACTCTCCACACAAACGGGTGTCGAAAAAATAACTTCGTTGCTCGCCATCCTGCAAAAGCTTACCACACTAAAACACCACAAGCTGTCATCAGAATATTTTGAAGCCATTAAAGGCGAAGAAACCGAAAGCCGTATTAATAAAGTATGCGGGTTTATTCAAACCCATGCCGCAGAAAACCTGAGTTTAGAACAGGTTGCTGCGCTTATTCATTTATCGCGCAGTGCGTTCAGCAAATTTTTTAAACGGGCAACGGGCAAAACCTTTTCGGATTACGTGAATGATATACGCATTGGCAATGCCTGTCACCTGTTAACCGAAACTGACAAAGCCATTAACGAGATTGCATACCAAACAGGCTTTGAAAGCCTCACCTACTTTAACCGCGTGTTTTTGAAGAAAAAAGGAATTACTCCGCGACAATTCCGCGCAGAGTTTCCATTAAACAAGTAGCAATACTCACTTCTCGTTTATGGCACAAGCGGACGCTTGTGCCAGTACAGGAATTTAAAAAAGATAGCCGCGTTATTGACCGCGGGTTATTCTTCCCCGATTCAAAACCGATCCGGCATGAGAAAGTTTTTGCTTTTAAGTCCCACATTCTTTGCGAGCGTATCGAAATCAGCACGGAACCTTCCCAACTGTTTGATGTCGCACACTGAATCTTTAGCATGCACCCGCATCTTACGTCCGTCTTTCAACCAGATTCTTACACTTTCAACACCGTCAAGATCAAAACCTTCAGCAACGCTATATCCGCCTTCAGAATAATATGTTCTGTAAAATTTTATTTCCTCGAATGGGATCACCATGTGTTTGTGTGGCCAATGAATTTCCACGCTGGTTTGATCCAGCCAGGCAGTTACGTTTTGGACAGTGCTCTTTCTACGGAAATAAAAAAGGGCTATTGGAAAGCTGAATAAAATTGCTACCGAAATCCCTATTTCCCATTTACCTGCGATCAACCTAATACCAAGCCCAGTGAGAAACAGAACAATGAGTATCAGGGTAGCAAGTATGCACAAACCTATCAGCTTGTAGTAAGAAGCTGTATGTATTGCGGTAAATTTGTAGGAAACTTTGCTCATAGCGTTAGCTTATTATGGCAATGTGATTAGGTAAATATAAAAAAACACCTCTGGCGCAAGCGTCCGCTTGTGCCTCTATTTAATAAAATATACTTCAAGTAATCCTTCGAGATACAACTTTCCATTATCCCGAAATTTGTATTTCCTACTCATAATGTAAAGCTAACTGCTTTTATAATCAGAACAAACTTAAAAATTAAGGCACAAGCGGACGCTTGCGCTATTCTACGTGAAAAACATCCGCAAAAGCTAAGAGTGTTTTAAGTCCTTTCGCAATTATATAAGTATCACTTTAAATTTTTGATTCGTCAAAATCCATATTGAAGAGAGTAGTATTATTAACAGTAGTGTTGTCAATATAAATTTCCTTTCGTAATTATCTCTTTTTGATGTTTTATAGAGTAACAAAAAGTGTGTCGTGGTGAACAGTATTGGAAGAGTAAACAATCCTATGTTCAAATACAGACCAATTCTACCTAAGTCATTTGGATTTCGGAAATTCATAATTCCTGAGAGCAACTCTAAGTAAAAGCATGTGAACAGAAATGGGTAAAGATGCTTGTTAGAATATTGCTTTATTAATAGATAGAAAAAAATTGCTTGAAAGAGTGTTATCAGTGGCCCTACAGAACTTATAGCTGCATAGTGCCAATCCTTGTTATATTCTCCTGCAATTGGATATACGGTGTTTAAAGTCATTCTCATTTCATATCCAAGAAATTCCCCCATTATCCAATGAGCAAATTCATGAACCACAAATGTGAACACAACAGCCAATAGTGAATACAAAATAAATTTATATGTCCACATATCTTAAATCTACATTATTCTAATAGTATCTCTTTATCGCCATTCAATTCTATGAAGGTATTCTTTAAATCCAAATTATCACCTCAAAGATCAAAATCAATCGTTTGCCCTACCCCGAAAGACGGGCCGCTATCGCCCGTCTTCTTATCGTCTTTTGGTGTTACCTTTTCTTCACTTTTTTCGCTTTGACTTTTTTGTCGGTTTTGATTTTCCGGCTTGGGGTTTTCCGCCCCGAAGAGGTTTTGCTGTTCGACTTTGATTTTTGGTTTTTGATTGACCGGCTTTGCGACCTGGTGCTTTGGCTTTTCCGCTGGCGCGAAGAGGCTTGCCTGCCCCTCTTCGTTGACTGGCGGTTCCGGCTCTTTTTTTTTTCCCCGATAGCTATCGGGGTGAGAACCCTTTTCTGTTTCGGCCGCTTCGATTAGATCGTTGTCATCATCGCCTTCTTCCAGCCCGGTTTCTTCCGGCTCCTGCGTAAGTTTCACATTCACCACCTTATGCTGTGTAAGCCTGTTGCCCAACGCTTTCCAGCCTTTTACATCAATCAGGTCTTCGAGGTTAACAACTTCTGTTGTTTTGGTTTTATCTTTTCCTTTTATCAACTCCAGTTCTACTTCGGGTGTGTCGGATGTAGTTACCAACACCAACCGCGAACCAATACTTTCCGAAATAAAGCCAAACTCCTTATCGGCCGTGCTGGTTTCGATCACGAAACGTTTTACCATGTATTGCTTACTCTCGCCATCGACATATATTGCTGCGATTGGTTTCTTCGGATTAAACTTCTCGACAAGCAATGTTTTCTCAGGTTCATAACGGTTGGTTATGTCATAACCCGTAATCTTGTACGATCCGTTACGCATAAAGGCAATCACCTGGTCATCGCCATCGAACTTGCCAATGTACGTGCCGCGTTTGTCTTTATTTAACCGGCCTGAGTCGGCATCGTACCATAAGTTCAGTTTGCTGAGGGTTGATGTGCCCGCCCGCAGGAAATCAACTTTACGGATCGGGTATTTAGTTAATGTATTACCACGCGCCCCACGGCCTTTCACTTCAAGTTCAGAGAAATCGAACTCGAAAATTTTCTTACGGGCGGTACTCGACTGCGAAAGTTTTACTTCCACAATTTCGGCCTCCCCGTTCGGGTTACCGGTAACGTGATGGATTTTTGAGTTCGGGTTACCTTGTGTTAAATGATACTCTTTATCGCGGGTAACGCCCGGCATGGTGAAGCGTTTCACAAAGCCTTTGCCGCTCTTACCATCGGTATAAATCAGGTTATACACCATGCGGTCGTCACCTTTTTTCCAGATACCGGCATACAAAATATCTTTACCCATGAACACCTTCTCCTGAATACGCGAAACTTTGGCGGTACCGTCTTTACAGATAGCGATCACATCGTCTAACTCAGAACAATCGCAGATGTATTCATCACGTTTCAAACCATAGCCCACAAAGCCATCGGCACGGTTTACGTATAGCTTTTGATTGTTGGCGATAACTTCTACTGCGGTAACCGACTGGAAACTCCTGATTTCGGTTTTGCGTTCGCGGCCTTTTCCGTATTTGTCAATCAATCCCTGAAAGTATGCAATGGCATATTCGGTAAGATGTTTAAGGTGATGAAGTGTCTCTTTCAATTCCTTTTCAAGATCGCGCATCAACTCATCGGCCTTGAACGAATCGTATTTTGAAATACGTTTAATTTTGATTTCAGTAAGCCGAACAATATCATCGCGGGTAATCTCACGGTAAAACTTCTTCTTATGCGGTTTCAAGCCCTTGTCGATCGTGGTGATTACCTCTTCCCAACTTTCGGCTTCTTCAATATCGCGGTAGATGCGGTTTTCGATAAAGATTTTTTCAAGTGACGAAAAGAGTATCTTTTCCATCAACTCTGCTTTCCTGATTTCAAGCTCTTGCTTGAGAAGCTGCACGGTTTGAGCCGTGTTGTATTTGAGTATTTCACCTACCGGCAGAAACTTCGGTTTATCATCAACAATTACGCACGCATTTGGCGATATGCTGATCTCGCAATCGGTAAACGCATACAGGGCATCGAGGGCAATTTCGGGCGACTGCCCCGGCTGAAGATGAATTTGTATCTCGACATCTTTTGCTGTATTGTCAATTACCTGTTTTACTTTAATCTGGCCTTTCTCGCTGGCTTTCACAATCGACTCCATTAACGAAGTGGTTGTGGTAGCAAAAGGTATCTCTCTGATAGTGAGTATCTTTTTATCAGTAATATCAACCTTTGCACGCACTTTGATTTTGCCTCCGCGCAAGCCCTGGTTGTATTCCGAGAAGTCGGCAATACCTCCGGTTGGGAAATCGGGATAGATTTTTGGGTTCTTTCCTTTCAGCACATCAATCGATGCCTTCAGCAACTCATTAAAATTGTGGGGCAGTATTTTGGTAGAAAGCCCTACCGCGATACCCTCAACACCCTGCGCTAACAACAACGGAAATTTTACCGGAAGTGTAACCGGCTCTTTTTTACGGCCATCGTACGATAGCTGCCACGCGGTAGTTTGGGCATTGTAGGCAACATCTAACGCGAACCTCGACAGGCGTGCTTCGATGTAACGCGGAGCTGCTGCCCCATCGCCCGTGCGCACATCGCCCCAGTTACCCTGCGTTTCGATGAGCAAATCTTTCTGCCCGATGTTCACAATAGCATCGCCAATGGAGGCATCACCGTGCGGGTGATACTGCATAGTATTTCCGATAACGTTGGCCACTTTGTTAAAGCGCCCATCGTCCATCTCTTTTAACGAGTGCATGATTCTACGCTGCACGGGCTTAAAGCCGTCTTCAATGCGCGGCACGGCACGTTCGAGAATTACATACGAGGCATAATCGAGAAACCAGTTTTCGTACATGCCATCAATGGCAACAGAATGCACGGCATCGTCACCTGTACTTTTGGTTTCTCTCTTTATAGGTTTGGTTATTTTTTTTTTGCTCATGGTTAGATTAAGCTTCTTCTTCAACTACAACAGCCTCCTGTTTGGCTTCAACTTTATCGGATTCTATTTTCAGGTTATCGATGATAAACTCCTGACGGTCGGGTGTGTTTTTACCCATGTAAAACTCAAGCAAGCTGGCTAAATGTCCTTCTTTGCCCAGCATAACGGGTTGTAAACGGATATTCTCTCCAATGAATCCGCCAAACTCATCGGGCGAAATTTCACCCAACCCCTTAAAACGGGTAATCTCAGGACGGCTGCCTAATTTGTTAATCGCAGCCTGACGCTCCTGATCACTATAACAGTAAATGGTTTCTTTTTTATTGCGGACACGGAACAACGGTGTTTCTAAAATGAATACGTGCCCTGCCTTTACCAATTCGGGGAAAAATTGCAGGAAGAACGTCATCAGCAATAACCGGATGTGCATACCATCCACATCGGCATCGGTAGCAATAATCACTTTGTTGTACCGAAGGCCATCTAAACCATCTTCAATATTTAATGCGTGTTGCAACAGGTTAAACTCTTCATTTTCATATACAACCTTCTTGGTGAGGCCGTAACAGTTTAAGGGTTTACCACGTAAGCTGAATACGGCTTGTGTTTCGACATTGCGCGATTTGGTGATTGAACCGCTGGCCGAATCGCCCTCGGTGATGAAGATTACCGATTCTGCACCCTTCTCGCCTTTGGCATCATCGAAGTGAAACCGGCAATCGCGCAGCTTCTTGTTATGGAGGTTAGCTTTTTTAGCCCGCTCGTTGGCTAATTTCTTGATACCGGCAATGTCTTTCCGTTCACGTTCCGATTGCAGAATGCGTTTCTGCAACGCATCGGCTGTTGACGGGTTTTTATGCAAGTAAATTTCAATTTCTTTTGCTACAAAATCACTCACATAGCTTCGTACCGAAACGCCTTCGGGTGCCATGTTGGTAGAGCCTAATTTGGTTTTGGTTTGTGATTCAAACACCGGCTCCTGAATGCGTACGGCAATGGCGGCAACAATACTGGCCCGGATGTCGGAGGCTTCGTAATCTTTCTTAAAGAAATCGCGCACACCTTTTACTATACCTTCGCGGAAAGCAGCTAAGTGCGTACCACCTTGTGTGGTGTTCTGTCCGTTTACAAACGAATAGTATTCTTCGCCATACTGGCTGCCGTGGGTAAGCGCCACTTCAATATCATCGCCTTTAAAGTGGATTACGGGGTAGCGTAAATCTTCCGCATCCGACTTCTGTTTCAGCAAGTCTAATAATCCATCCTTGGAGTAGAATTTTTCACCATTATAATTAATGGTAAGCCCGGCATTGAGGAAGGCATAGTTCCACATCAGGTCATCGAGGTACTCGGGAATGAAGTGGTAGTTTTTAAACATGGAGTCGTCTGGCTCAAACTCGACCAGCGTACCATTGCGTTCGTTGCTTTTGCTTTGCTTGGGATCGTTTACCAGTTTGCCCTTCTTGAACTCGGCCAGTTTACTTTGGCCTTCGCGGAAAGCCTGTACTTTAAAGTAGTTCGACAGTGCGTTTACCGCCTTGGTACCTACACCGTTCAAACCAACAGATTTCTGAAATGCCCCCGAATCGTACTTGGCACCGGTGTTGATCTTCGATACCACATCAACTACCTTCCCTAACGGGATACCACGGCCATAGTCGCGCACTACTACTTTCTGATCGGTAATTTTAATATCGATGGTTTTACCGTAGCCCATCATGTGCTCATCGATACAGTTATCGACAACTTCTTTTACGAGCACGTAAATACCATCGTCTTTCGAGGAACCATCGCCCAACTTACCGATGTACATACCCGGGCGTAGCCGGATGTGTTCGCGCCAGTCGAGCGATTTAATGCTGGACTCGTCATACTGAGTGGAAGCCTGAGTCTTCTCTGCTTTGGCCATAGGTTATTAAAGGGATTGAAAGTAAAACAGTCTAAAAAATCGGTTCAAAAACAGTTCAAAAAATGGTTGTCGGTAATATCCGGATGATTCTTTAGACCGCCCGGACCCTGAAAAAGTTAATTCGGTTCTAATAAACCATTTTTTAAAAACACTTCAAGCATTTAGCGGTTTAAATAAGCTACAAAAATTAATCAAGTATAAATACTTAATTGATTGACATACAGTCAATAATAAAGTATATTCTCGATTGACTATTTAGCCAAAAATTTCCGGCCAACGGCATAAACCGGCCAGGCAACCGCCCAAAGCACAACTAATGCCACGCTTCCATAAATAATAAACCCGATGCGGCTGAAATCGTAACGTTCGGGGCTGTTGAATAAAGAAATAAAGCTAAAACTTATAATAAAAAAGATATTCAGTATAATCACGAACCCGTGTAACCAGGTACGGAAGGCTTCGTCTGGCGCAATAGACTTCGTAAACAGGAATATCAGTAAGTTAAGCACCAGCACAAATGCCAGAGCCGAATAAAACAATGCTTCTTTATTCATTACATAAGCCGTTGCCCCTTCCTTTTCGGCAACATTCACCACTTCGGGCAACCCTGCATATACATACATTAAATTGGCCAAAGCCGCCAACAGCGAAAGAAACCAAACTGCTTTGAAAACTTTTAAGATCATATACTACATTTACCGTTGCAAATAAACAATAAACCACGTGAACTTAAACCCGATTGTGCTTTCGATACCCATATTTTTAATCCTGATCGGGATTGAACTCGTGATCGAGCGCATCTCGCACCAAAAGCTTTACCGGCTTAACGATACCGTAGCCAATTTAAGCTGCGGCATTACTTCGCAGCTATCGGGATTGTTTATGCGTGTGCTGGCGATTGGCGTGTATGTTGTGCTATACGAGAACTTTGCCATGTTCACCCTCACGCCCAACTGGTTTTACTGGCTTATGCTGTTTTTACTGGCCGACATGGCCTATTACTGGGCACACCGCATGAGCCATGAAATTAACCTGTTCTGGGGCGGGCATGTCGTTCACCATCAAAGCGAAGAATATAACCTGTCGGTTGCCCTCCGGCAGAGTTCGTTTCAGGTTGTATGGACGTTTGCTTTCAGTTTACCGTTAGCTTTTATCGGGTTTGATCCCGTACACTTCGCATTGATGTCGGCTTTGATTACCCTCTATCAGTTCTGGATTCATACCGAACTCATTAACAAAATGGGCTGGTTTGAGTATGTGTTTAACACGCCTTCGCACCATCGGGTGCATCATGGCCGTAACCCCAAGTACATCGACAAAAACCACGCGGGTACACTTATTATTTGGGATAAGCTGTTCGGAACATTTCAGGAAGAGGAAGAACGCCCAACCTATGGCATTACAAAACCTATTAACAGTTGGAACCCTGTTTGGGCGAATTTCAGCCATTATGCCGAAATGGGTAAAGATTTAAAACGTATTACACGCTGGCGCGATAAGATTAAATACCTCTTTAAAAAACCCGGCTGGCTTCCCGATTACTTAGGGGGACAACAGGCCGTACCCGAAATTGACAAAACCGCTTACCATAAATACGATACTCCGGGCAGTATGTCGCTGAATATTTATGTGATTTTTCAATACACATTAGCCATTGCCGGAACAGCTTTGTTCTTATTTAATGCCGGAACGTTTTCGTTGCCTGAAAAGGGTTTTGTTACCCTGCTGATTTCTGTAACGGTCATTAACTGCGGTGTGCTGTTTGAAAATAAACCGTGGGTAAAAATTTCGGAGTGGGTTCGCATCGTTACATACCCTGCCCTGTTGGTTGTTGTTACTTATACCTGGAATTTATCGCCCTGGTTATACCTTCTCGCAGGGGCTTATTTTATTATTTCGTTTTTGTGGTTTTACAGCATTACCAAACAAGCCTATGCGTTATCTGCTTAGTTCTCTTGCTATTGTGTTTCTCTTCACCGGTTGTGGTAAACCATTACCTGATTTTGGCTCTATCGATCTGGATCAATGGCGAAAAGACCGTAACGCTTGTGGTACATACCGTGCAGGCACGCAACACGATATTGTATCGCAAAAAGATAAGCTGTTAGCGCTCAAAGAAATGCAGGTAGTTGCATTGTTAGGACGACCCGACCGCAATGAATTGTATAAACGCAACCAGAAATTCTACTACTATTACCTGAAGCCGTCACCTGATTGCCCCAACTATACTGCAACCGAAAACACACGCCTGACCATCCGGTTTAATGCAACAGGACTGGCTCAAGAGATTTTGGTAGAATGACGATCCGTTTACTCAATCTTTAATTTCCAACCAGAAGAATCGTGGCCGGTACATGTGTGGGTACTTTAAAATATCGTTGAAATAATCGGCCGATATAGTATTATAACTGATTAACAACCTATTATTTGTAGATAACACGGGATGAGCTTTTGCATTGTAGGGAATAATACCGGGCGGTTCGGATAACTCAGGAACTTTACGGATATTTTGAAGTGAGCCAAACGGGCCAACAGGCGTAGCTCCAATTCGGATGGCAGTATATTCGCCAATGCCATCTGCCTGAAATACCAATAAGTAACGACCATCTTTTAAAGGTGTTAAGCTTAATTCATTCGATACACGGTCTGTAACCGGTTTAACATTCTTTATGTCAGCATCCCAATCTGTTCCATTCCAAAATTCCCATGCTTCAAATCGTTTAATGTCGGCAGGCTTTACACGGGCAACAACCAATTGTTTATTAGGGTCAAGTACACCATACACGTATAAAAAACCATCGGGTTGCGGGGCACCTGCCTGTTGTGTATTTACATAGATACCAGCGCCAAATGTTCCCTTGCCTATTCCCTCAATATCCACAAACAAGGGCAAATCAATTTGTGATTGTTGAAAAAACGGTTTACCAGCAGGAACGGTAATCAATGTTACCCCTTTTAATTGGAAATCCCACGAAGCACTACTATTATCAAATGTTCGATACCCGAATATATTGATGGAATTATTGTCGTTATGATTTACAAATCCATCCCCAAACCAATAATACTCGCCTGGCTTGCTGTTGGGTGTATGGGGTTCAAAATAATTTAGAGGTTCACCATTTGATTTCTGATTATAGAAAATCTTTACCGTTTCCTCAGAAGGATCCGCTCCGGTTATCCACGCAAATGAATTGTTGATCATTTTAAAATCTTTTACACTGGAATCTCCGATTACGGTACCTGTCATTGTATCTGAGAAATACATAAGTACAGAATCCTTTCTTCCTGCCCCAAATGATTCGTTACCGCTCAGAGATATTTCAAAAACACCATCGGCACCAAACCAACCCTGATTCCGGTAAAACAAATTAGTCCATTCAGGTGCATCGGTAACGACAAAATTCACCAGCGTATCTACTGTTGACTTATTTCTATTACCCGGTTTTTTCGATTCGCATGCAATCAGTACCATACCGAACAGGGTTACAATAAATAATACGGATGTTCTCATACTTGTTATTTTTTACGCCAGCCTCCTATCTTAATAAAATATGGGCGATAGTTGTCAGCACTTTTAAGAAGATCGTTGAAATCAAAACTGTTTACATTATAAGACACTAATAGGGAATCTGAGTAAATATGATCATGCGCAAAAGCATTATAGGTAAAAATATTACCCCCCGTTTCGGGCGTACAATAAACTGTTCGCTTATTGCTATATGTACCTTCAGGTGATGACGCATCCAACAGGTAGATTTCCTTTCCAAAAATATTATGCTGCGTCAGCAAATAGTACACACCATCTCTTTTGAAAATCGAAAACTGTTCGGATACACCATTATATATAACACCCGCATCACTGGCATCGGCACTCCAGTTTTCAGTGCCATCGTAGTATTCCCAGGTACTGCTCAAATCTGCATTTGTCCTGGCTACGTACAATCGCTTGCCACTTTCACTTGAGTGCACACCATAAACATACGTATAGTCATCATCTTCAAGTAAGGCTGCCCCCCATGATATGGAAGGATCATCAAACAACCGTTCTGTATTTTCAATGGCAAGTGTTTCAATGTTAAGTGTAAATAGATCAATAGACGTTCTAAAAAAATCCCACATACCTCCCCCATCCGTGCCAAAACCATGCATGAATAAATAAATTTTTCCATTCGCTACTGTAGCATCACCTGGCCAGTACCAATCGTTAGGCTCAGGCGGTTTTGCAAAGGCAGCAGGGTTTACCGAAGTACCGCCATGGTATGTTGTCATCACAGTGCCATCCTGTAATACCAACGAGTTGTTTATCAGCCTGAATGATGGACGGCTCCGGTTTGGACTAACCTGGTCAATGAAAGTGTCGCCAAACATCCATAGTGTCTTACCATTTTTCAAATCCACTGAGTAGGTCGCATCAGCGCCTGTCCAGCCGGTGCTCCTGGTAAAGAGTTTTATGTACGTTGAATCTCTGCACACATAAACACTTTCATGCCAGCATGTGCTTTGCTCACATACAATTGGCTCTTCTGGTTCAGGCTCTTCAGGAATGATTGTAGGCTCGGGGTCTTCCTTGCAAGCAAAACACAAAATCAAAACTGGAATTATCGTTCTAAGGAATTTCATTCTTCTACATATTGCCTGATTGCTTCAGCCCATTTTAAATATCCATGAGCATTCAGGTGAAGTCCATCAATACTGTATTCCTTATTCAGCTTTCCATTTTCATCACTAAACAATGGAACCAGATCAATATACATCACGCCCTGCTTTTCGCAATAGGCTTTCAACTGTTTATTGATTTCAAGCATACTTGCGTTAGGACGGGTAAAATGAATTGCATCTTCAACCGGTAGTACAGACTGCATATAGATTTTAGTGCCAGGAGAATCTTCACGGATTTGTTGAATAATTTTTTGATGATTGCTCACTACATGATCAACAGATTTTCCATAGGCAAGGTCGTTTGTTCCAATCATAACAAAAACCTTCTTCGGTTTTGACTCCGTAACTTCTTTAAGTCGCTCAAGCACACCATCCGTGTCATCACCGCCAATGCCCCTATTCTTAATGTTCGGATTTCCGCCAAATAACTCAAACCACTCTGCGCCATCGGTAATGCTGTTCCCAAGAAAAATTATTTCACCGGGCGTGTTTGGTAAACTTTCAAAATGTTCTTTACGATGATAATAGTATGCTTTAACGGCACGGTTCCATTCGTTAAGTTCTTCTTTAAAGCGGTCATATTTCATAATGGAATCTATTTCCGCTTTAGTTAATGTATTGCTCATTGAGGGCGGAACAGCTTCTGGCGATGCCCCCCATTTTTTATTTGGCTTAGGCCCCATCACTAAAACCAATGAACCACCGTTTACCAATTCATCATGATAAAACCAGGGTTTGTTAAGTGGCTTTCCATTTAACTTAGCCGACTGAATGTAAATATTCTTGTCGGATACATTTTTTGCTTCGATAACGAACTTGCCACCTTTATAATATTTAGGGTCAAGGTGAATGGTCGTCTTTTCAAATTTTGGCGTTCCGATTTCATAAATGGGTTTCAAAGACGAACCACCATCCATTTCAAATAATCCGATTGCGCTCATCGCAAACCATGAGCCCATCTGCCCCTGGTCTTCATCACCAAGCCAGCCATTCATGGCAGTGGTTCCATAATATTTATTCATGATTTCATTTGCCCACTTTTGCGTTAGCCACGGTTTTTGAGAATAATTGAATAGATAGGCAGCTTGCATGTTGGGTTGGTTTCCATGATTGACAGGCAGAACTCCCATTCCATCCAATGAATTGGAGCCTAAATGCTCAGAGTTGAAATTATGCTCAGCCGATTCCTCGAAACCTTTCTCCAGACGGTCATTAAATTCATCTAAGCCCACCAGTGAAATCAATCCACTTAAATCATGCGGAACGAAATAAGTGTATTGCCAGGCATTCCCTTCAACAAACCCTGAACCTAACCAGGCCACATCGCCAAACGGTGAAAAGTGTGCCCACGAACCGTCCCTGTTTTTTCTTCGCATGTAACCAACAGAAGGGTCAAATACATTTTTATAATTATAGGCACGTTTAGTGTACATCATGTAATCCTTCTCTTTACCCAATGCTTTAGCCATTTGCGCAACTGTCCAATCGTCATAGGCATAGGCAAGCGTGTTGCTTACCGGGCCGATGTCATCGGGCACATAGCCAAGCTCTTTGTAATCTTTCAGATGTCGGTTGCCAACATAGCCACCTCCTTCGTGCGGTCTTCCTGGCTCTGTTTGAATCTTTGTAATCGCCTCATACATTTTATTTACATCGTAATTACGAATGCCTTTATGGTAGGCATTAGTCAGTAACGAAATTTCATGCGAAGCCACCATGATACCCGAATATTCGATACCTGTTGGCCCACGTGGCAACCATCCTCCCCGATCGTAAATTTCAAGCATACTGTTCACCCAGTTGTTAGCGATTTCGGGGGTAGCCAATGACCAAAGCTGGTTCAGGTTCCAGAACGTAATCCAGAATCCGTCAGAACCATATACAGGAAGGCCGCTATGCATGGTTTGCTCCTTCTCATACATATCCATGTACTTACCGTTTACATCACTCCACGTGGTGCGACCGGAGTATGCCCGATACATATTTGAATAAAATTTCATTTTAAGTTCTTCATCCTTCGATTGCACATCAATGGTTGAAAGAATTTTATTCCACTCGTCTTTACTGTCAACAACAACTTTATCAAAATCCCAGTTATACGGATTCAATTCCGTTTCAAGATTTAAACGCGCTTGTTCCACGCTAACTAATGATATTCCGGTCTGAACCATAATTTGTTCTCCGGCTTTTGTTTTGAAATTCAGGAAAGCGCCCACATCCCGATGTTCAAAGCCACCTGTTATAAATTCCGTATTTCGTGTAATGTCTTCCTGCACCCAGCCATTCATCGAATCAAATGGTTTACTGAAACGCATTACGAAATGAAGGATATACTCATTATAGTTTGCCTTGCGCAAGGATTGCTGATACACAAATCCCTCAATTTCTGTATTGCTTACTTTTTTTATCTGCGACCATGAGATTTCATAGCCATACTCTGTTGGTGTAAGCAAGTCAACTAAAATGCGTGCTGAATCGCTTTGCGGAAAGGTATAGCGATGAAAGCCTGTTCGCGTTGTTGTGGTCAACTCGGCCTTGATGTTGTAATCATCCAACATCACGGAATAATACCCGGCCTCTCCTTTTTCTGTTTCATGACGAAACCGCGACCTGTAACCGCTGTCGGGGTCGCGTTCTGTTCCGGGTTGTGTCTTCAACTCACCCGTTGTGGGCATCACTAACAATCCTCCCATCGTCCAGGAATGAACGTGACTAAAGCCTGCAATATTTTCAATCGTATATTCATAGCCTGCCTTCCAACCTTGCTCCTGGTTATCCGGGCTAAGTTTTACCATTCCAAACGGACGTGTGGGACCGGGAAATTGCTCCCAACGCGAATTGTGTGTACCAATCATCGTATTCACATAATCAACAGGACGCTTTTGCGCGATTGACGGAAGCGCAACGACAATGAGTAAGAGTAAGTAAACTAATTTCTTCATAATGCTTTCAGTTGATTGTCTAATGAGCTTCTTCAACCATCTTCACTTCATCTCCGGTTGAATCCAGTGTATAATATTTTCCTTTGTACTTAACGTGATAAAGTTTTCCGTTGAACGTCCAGTCTTTGTTTGGTTTGAGTGCCGTTCCATCTACCGATGGATAAAAACCAAAAAATCCTTTCAACATCACTTGCGACATCGCGATACCTGAAGATGACTCACGGTTATGCCAACCGCGTTTAGCTATCCGCACTTTTGCATCCTTCTCCCATTTTCTTTCGCCCCACAACTCATGCGCTTGCGCCCAGATTCCCTCATTGGTAACCGGTTCAATAGCATGATAAAAGTCAAGCGCCTTTTGCGGATAGCCAAGCTGTACAAGTGCATCCATAGTTCCGGCAGGCCAGCCATCAAACGCACCGAGGGGGCCATGATCTGGCCTATCGGAATTTTTTGCAGCCACATCGTTGATTGATTGAGCGCGCATCCAGTTATCGGTAATTAACTCACGGTAAGCAAACGACATCATCTCATCTTTAATATGAGTCGGAATATCGTTTGGTAAATATCTGCCCATGAACATGAAGTCAAGGCAATGCCGAACTTCAATCTTTCTGCCATCCGGGTATAAACTGTTCCACACCCCGTTACCCGCATAGAGTTTTAACAAACGCTCTATCATCTCATCTGCTTCAGTATGGAGTTCATTTGCTCTTAATGTGTTTCCGGTTTGTTCATAGAATAAGGCCGTTTCGCGCATCATCCAGATGTAACCTGCATTGAACGATGGTACAATATGTTTATACGTTGGAACACACTCCAATAAATTCCATTCATCATCACCAAAATCAGCCAGCTTATACATATCATCCATATTTTTCGATTCATCGTAAATCGAAATTCGTTTCCAGTTTAACGCGTATTGTTCAAGGTGTTCAAGAACAGTTTTTCCCTGGATGTTCTCCTTCAAAAATTCGGTATCGCCCGATATGGTCAGGTATGCACGCATCATCTGAAATAACGCCCAATAGTTTGCAGAGTAACCGTTACCAACACCACCTCCGTTATAATTGTCCTGCCCGAAATGTTTGCTTGGGTCAATTCCAATCCACGCGGTCAAATGGTCTTTCATCATATCAGGGTCAACTACTGCCCATAATGTTGCCCATTCGGTGATGTCCCAAAAGAAAGTAATGCTTGCCCCCCATCGTGGGCCACCGGTGAGAAAAACTTTATCATGCTGCGGCAGATTCGTGTTCATCAGATACAACATGGTAAGCGGCCCGGTGTAATACACTTTGTTCGCTACTGGGTCATTGGATTCAAGAACAGGGAAAGTACCGGAAAGCGTTTTATTGTTGGGTTTGAATATATCTTCCCATATCAAATCCCAGGTTGACTGAACACCATTCCATACCGACTCAAAATTTTGTTTAGTCAATGGAAGGGTTTGTTTTACGGATTTTGATTCATCACCCCAGGCCATCGCAAAATGAATAATTTTAGTTTCGCCTGAATTCAGTTCAACATTCCATAGAGATGTAGCCCCTGATTGCCGAAGTGACTGCGAATCTGAGGTCGTGATGATGGAGTATCCTGTCGTTGTTTCTGTTTCCTTATCGTTGATAAACACAATTCCTTCATCTGATTGTGTAGTGTATTTCTTACAATCCAGGATTTCATCATCAGATGGCCAGGAAACTTTTTTCATCGTTTTTGTCGGGCGGCCATTGATTAATTCTTCGACTTCCTTGTCAACATTATTTTTTCCCGCCCCGATGTAATCACGCATATTCTCAATAACATCATCGCGTGTGGTAGTTGACCCCGTTAACGTTGGATACGGATACCACCATTGCCATTCGGGCTCCGGGTACTTACTGATAAAACCAATATGGTCTATCGATATATTGTATGATTGCCTTTGCTGAGTAGTATTCTTGAGTTCTATTTCCCATAGAATGAGGTTCTCATTCGGAACCATCCGTGTGGCGCTGTTAATTTCAAAATTATCGGATACCGATTTCCGTAATGCCTGATACGGCTGCCAGCGATAATGCGTAACCAATGGCGTTTGACCGTTCACTTTCATAACTCCGGTATGATACCCACCCGAATACGGAGCCGAAGCAAACCAACTTAACGAGGTCATGTCTTTATTAACGAGAGCCTGCGCACGAAAATTCCGAATAGAGGGCTCCATATCAACGGTATCAACCGAAACCCATTGTCCTGAAAGTGTTTCTAATGAAGGGATGTTAGCTTCAGGATTTGGGATTGCTGATTGCCTGGTTTCGCAGGCGATCAACGTTAAACTGCAAATACCTATAATGAAATATTTTTTCATGCTTTTTAATTAAGCGAGTTTTTGAACTGCGAAAGCATAAGCACCCAATGAGGTTGCAAGGCTTCCATCTATTTTCGATAAAGCAATACCGGTACGTTGCAGGGCATCGTATTGAATGGTTTTAGTTGTATGGGGAATGGATACTGTTTTTACCTCTCCTTTTATAAACTGGTCGAACGCCTCAGAATCTTCAAGGTTAAAAACCTTACAGGAAAGTCGGCTTATCTCCTCTCCTTTAGAATTCCGGAGCGGTCGGTTTACTTCTTCAAACATAGTTGGTGAGAATAAATCCCAACTGGCCGACAGCCCTCCGCCTATCACAACAATGCCATCAATCAGCGAAAGCACATTAGCAATAGACGACCCTAAAGCTTTGCCATACTGCCCGAAAGCATATTTAGCTGCACCGCTATCACCATCTTTTAACCCTTTAGCGATCTCGTAAATATCTTTAGGCATTAGCTTGGCGCTCGAATTACTTTGTTCGGCATAAACGCGTTGAATGGCACGTGTACTTACACTTTCTTCGGCATTCCAGTTTTGATTACCAGCATTAAGTGTACTATGAATTTCAGCACCACATGAATTATCACCATTTAACATTTGCCCTTCGATAACAATGCCGCACCCGAAGCCTGTACCCAAGGTTATCCCGATCAGGTTATGAAATTGTTTTTTGCTCCCGGATTCAGCAAGTCGATCGTTTAATTCCGTTAAGTAACCACCTTGTGCTACACCCAATGCGAACAGGTTGCCATCGTTATTAATAAATACGGGAACATTAAAATGCTCCCGTAACATAGAGCCTAAGGCAACACCTCCGTTAAAAGCCTTAAAGTTTGGCAGGTTTTCAATTATACCAAGTTTGTAATTGGCAGGCCCCGGAAACGCAAAACTAATAGCACTGAAATCTCCTGTTTGGTTAGCTAATTGTTCAAACCCTGAAACAATTGAACGTAAGCATAAATCCAAATCATCTGAAGGTGAGGGTAAGCTAATTGAATTGCCTACTCCTCTAAAATCGTTTATAGCCTGAAATACAAAGTTAGTTCCTCCGGCATCGAGTGTAAGAATGGTACGAACATTTGCCTGTTGTGTAACCATTACGCATCACTTTTGTGCTTGGTCAGCCCAATAACGTTCGATTTCCTCCAACGATTTTCCTTTTGTTTCCGGGATCAACTTGTAGGTGAAGATTAACAGGAAGAGTGCATTCGCAGCAAAAATCCAAAACGTTACAGCACCTCCCACTCCATTAAGTAAGATCGGTGTTAGTTGTGTAATAAGCACCACGCCAATCCAAAGGGTAAGCGTTGCAAACGACATGGCAATACCCCTTGTTTTGGTCGGGAATATTTCTGAGATAATTACCCATGGAATAGGTCCCAACGAACAGGCAAAACTTGCTATGAAACCCAAAATAAAAAGTAGCAACAACGGCCCGGAGCTCAACTCGAAAAAGAACACGGTACCTACACCAAACAGGCAAATAAGCATACCCGTAACACCCCATAGCAGTAACTTTCTCCGACCTAAGCGATCGATGTATTTAATGGCTACAAACGTAAAGAGTGTATTGGTTACCCCGATTATCACCGTTTGTAACAAGGCCGAATCTGTACCAAAGCCTACACTTTTAAAAATTTCGGGCGCATAATAGATGATTGCGTTAATACCTGTTATCTGAGAAAACAAGGCCAAGAACACACCGATAATCATGGCTGTACGCAAGCCGGGAGCAAACAACTCACGAATGGTTCCGTGTTCTTCATTCAATGTCTTTTTAATATCGGCCATTACCACATCGGCTTGCTCGCTTCCGTTCACTTTTTTCAATACTTTCATGGCATCATCATCCTGATTCTGACTGGCTAACCAACGCGGACTTTCAGGCACTAAAAACAATGCTACAAGAAATAATGCAGCCGGAATAACACCTGAACCTAACATATAACGCCAGCCCATGTCGATGTTCCACTGCTCTGTTCCTGAACCCGCGATAAGCAGGTTTACAAAATAAATAAGGTTAATACCGATAACGATAGCCAACTGGTACAGTGTAACCAGCATACCCCGCTTATCGGCCGGAGCAATTTCGGATATATACAATGGCGATAACATGGAGGCCGCCCCAATACCGACTCCACCGATAATACGTGCCATAACAAATTGATGAAGGTTAGCCGGAACTGCCGACCCAATGGCTGATATAGCAAACAATATAGCGGTTACGATGAGTATTTTCTTTCTTCCAAACTTATCGCTCATGTAACCGGCACCCATAGCGCCAATTACACACCCCCAGATGGCGCTCGAAGCCGCCCAGCCTGTCATGGCCGGTGTTAGTTGAAATTTTGTTTCCAAAAAACCGATTGCTCCGGCAATAACGGCTGTATCGTAACCAAATAGTAACCCTCCAAATGCGGCTATTGCCGAAGTGAAGTAAACAAAGCGCATGTTTGTGTTTTGTGTAGCCATATCCTAATATCTTACTGATGCTTTAATCACTGCTATTTCTTTTCCTTCACTTAATCCCGTTGGGCGAATCGTGTACTGTTTTATGTTGGCTGGTACAATAAAAGTTTCTGCATAATTAACAACAAACGGGGCGAACAACTTTTCAGGGCTTTCCACTACTGCCTGATCCCCTTCTACCACCATCAATACATTTACGCCATTGTTTGTTTGATGTGTAACACTGCCCGATTGCCAGTATCGTCTGGTTTCGATGAATTGCGATGTATGCAGCCCTGTTCGTTCTTCCCGCCAATCGTTTCCTTCGGCTAACGTTTCAAATTTATTGATCAGGTTTTCCTGAGTCCATGCAGGCTGGCGATCCCACTGTATTACTTTTTCACCGTGAGCGATATTGATAGGACGCGGCTTTCCATCTAACCCCAGGCGACCCCAGTCCCAAAGTTTAAAGGTAAATATGTAAGGTGTCGCGCTGATTTCTAATACCATGCACCCTTCTGCCGAACAGTGCACCGTACCGGCAGGAATTAAAAAATGATCGTGTTTTTTGGCCGGCCACAACTGCACATACTTATCGACATCAAACATCATATTGCCTGTTTGTGCATTTTTAAGATCGGCAATCATGGCTTTGCCATCTACATTTTCTTTTAGCCCGAGATATACGGTAGCAGAGTCTGTTGCATCCAACATATAATAACTCTCATCCTGCGTATAGGCCATGCCAAATTCATTCTTTATATATTCTTTTAGCGGGTGTACCTGCAAACTCAGTTTACCTCCTTCTACTGTATCGAGGAAATCGAAACGTATCGGAAATTCGTCACCAAATATCCTTTGAATGTTTTCACCCAATAGTTCTTTCGGTTTAAAGAATACCAAATTAACAGATGGTGTTTCGAATACCGTTCCATTAAAATCAAATAAAAGACTGTTCTCTTCCGGTACACAGTTAAAACACCAAGCATAATTTGAAACTGTTGGATCTAAGTCGAATTTTTCTTTCATCCATTGGCCACCCCATGGCCCCGGATCAAAAAACGGCACAACACTAAACGGCTGTTTTACGGCTTGTGCCAGGCCAGACTCAAACATGGTACGGGTAATCAGCTTTGGTGTAGTACGGTTATTCGTATCCAACACAAAGTCGCACTTGGGCAAAACTGACTTCTTAAATACATCACAAACACGCCAGTCGAGAAAATAACCTCGTTTGTACTGTGTTTCAAACGGATCGTTATAGTTCAACAAGCCAACGTTTGCAACTTCATGCTTGCGCATGCGCAGTTGGATTTCCCAACGTGCCATGTCGGCATAGATCACGAGATCAGCCTTTTCTACCAATAAGTATGCTCCCGTTCCGACCACGAATGTTAGCGTTGAAGCCCGGGTTATCGCTGTCCGGGTTTGCTTTACACGCTCAGCATTAAAAAAATCAGCCAGTGAAAGGTGCGTTATGAACCCAAAAATACGGTCATCGGTTACGCTGGAGTGTGTCAATTCCCGGATTTCGTTTTCGGTTTTTAATGCTGTTGCAGCTTCGACAAGCTCTGCCTGCGAAAAATTACTTTTAAGGAACTTAATAATATCACCAACAAAAACACCTTGGTAACATTCAATCACAATTGTTTTTACTGACTGGTTTTGTATTGCCTGTTCTAACGTTTTTTCAATTGCTGACCATCCTGTCTGACATAGCGCAGGTGTATTTACCTTTACAGCAGGGAACTTATTAAACGACATTTCAGATTTATTAATTTAGTACGGACTGTTTTGTGTTAGTTTTTTATTGAGGTTGCGTTCGCGTTGCGGAATGGGAAGCAAACTGTGATAAGGTTGCGGTGTAGCTGATGGTTTTGCGGCACTTACGCGCTCTACCAGTTTACCCATGCGAACAAGATCATGGTATCGGCTGCCTTCCATCACCAGCTCCCATCTTCTTTCTTCCAACACGGCATCTTTAAATTGCTGATAGTTCAGGCCTGATAAATCCGGCAGAATGGCCTGCTCAACGGATCCATTAAACCTTGCGCGTTTTCGCACCTTGTTAATCATATCGTAAGCCGTTGTATTCGGGCCGTTATTGATTTCGTTCAGAGCTTCGGCATACACCAGCATAATATCGGCAGTACGCAGATAAATCACATCCATATCGGTATTATTACCTAAAGGTTCTTCTTCACGATCCCAGAATTTACTGATGTGGGGCGAAAATGTTACCGTGCTGTTATCGGAATAGGTAAACTCCGTGATAAATGTAACGGCTCTGCGTCTGTCTTGCGGGTCAAAACTGTTATACAAATCATCGGTGGGTACTTCCCATCCAAAAGCATTGCGGGGGCCTTCACCGTTTTTATGGAGGTTGGGCGGCAACAAACGCACGAGGTACTGATTAGGTTTAAAGCCCTGGCTTAATGTACCACTGTAATTCACTGCAAAAATTATCTCGCCCGAATTGGCATTCGCCAGCTTAAATAGGTCGGCAAAATCATTAAAGAGCGGATGCTGATTGGAGCTTATCACTATTTCGGCCTGCTGTGCCGCCAGTTGATACTCCCCCATTTCTAAATAAACCCTTGCCAGCAATGCTGTACACGCCATGGGTGTTGCCCTGCCTAACCCAACACGGTATGTACTACTTAAATGATCGCGCGCCCATTCAAGATCATCAATGATGGCCGCATATACATCTGCTTTAGCTGAGCGGGCAACCAGTGCATCATTCAGGTCCACTACTTCATGCAAAATCAACGGTACATCGCCAAAGAACCGGACTCCTTCAAAGTACATCATGGCACGGATAAACCGGGCTTCGGAAACGAGGTGATCGCGTTTCATTACATTCATATCAATTTTGGGTACACGGTCAATTACCACATTGGCTGCATTCGTGGTTTGGTAGAGATCCTGCCAGTATAACTCAATACGCTCGTTCTCTGCCGTGAACCCAAAATCGTTTAATGTCCGATATTCCTGCGAAATAATGGTTTCGGTACAGTTGTCTGAAAGAATATCGTTAAACACCCAGTAATCATTAAAAAATATCCCTCCAAAACCACGTTCAAAAATCCCTTCGGTACCTACCGTGAGGTAATCGTATATGGCGTTGGTTGCCGCTACGGCATCACTTTCGGTTTTGTAAAAGGTGGCTGAGTTAATAACCGACTCGGGGGTTTCATCCAAAAAGTTGCAGGCCTGTAAAACAGCCATTACAATCAATACGATGCTTGCTGCTTTTTTCATCAGAACGAAATGTTTAAACCTGTTGAGAATATTTTAGTAGAGGGATACGAGCCGTAATCGGCCCCGAAGCTTCTCGGATTGCGGATAAACCTGTTTACCTCCGGATCATACCCGGTGTAATTGGTAATGGTAATCAGGTTTTTTGCACTCACAAAAAACTGGCATGAGGTAACCCGCAGCTTTAAACGATTCAGCAGCAATGCTCTGAAATCGTAGGCTAAGGTTATATCTTTCACGCGCAAATACGACCCATCTTCTACGTAATGATCGGACAATGTATTGACCCGTGGCGATACATTTGCACGCGGATAGGTGTTTGATGGGTTTTCCGGGGTCCAGCGTTTTAAGGCTGCGGTCGAATTGTTTTGGTTGCCATCGAAGCTTTCGAGCGAGAATTTATTGAAGTTGATTATTTCGTTTCCATATACACCCTGAATAAAAATACTCAGCGACAGCCCCCTGTACGTTACGGTATTGTTTAACCCGAATGAAAAATCGGGGTTAGCGTTACCCAATACGAACTTATCATTTTCATCCAGGCTGCCATTCGTATCACGATCAACATATTTTCTATCGCCATGTTTGGGCGCATAATCAATAAATCTCGGAACGGTTGTCGGGTCTTCATCCAATTGAATGATGCCATCGGTTTTGTAACCATAAAACGTACCCATGGCTACCCCGGCATTGATCGAGGTCCATCCGTTAATACCCAACATTGGATCGGCCGGTATTCCCTGATCGCTGTTCAAATCAAGCACCTTGTTTCGGTTAAAGGCAATGTTAAACGAACTGTTCCATTTCACAGCCTTCACTGTGTTTACAGTGTTCACGGCCAGTTCTATACCTTTGTTTTCCATACTGCCTACATTAAAAAAAGCATAAGCAAAACCCGATGTGTAAGGCACGGGAGCATTCAGCAATAAATCAGTGGTTTTTTTATAATAAACATCGGCCACTAAGGTAATTCTGTCATTTGCCAGCCCCAGGTCAATGCCTGTATCGAACTGACTGGTTGTTTCCCACTTCAGCGCATCGTTTTGACGTGATGCCGGGCCTGAACCTTTAGCAATGTCGTTTTCACCAAAGTACGCTTCGGTTGTTTCCAGTAAACCCATAGAACTATAGGGCGGGATACCTTCATTACCTACAATGCCATAGCCTATTCGCCATTTTAGGTCGCTGATCATGTTTACACTTTGCAAAAAGGTTTCTTCTTTTAATCGCCAGGCAAAAGCAAACGATGGGAATGTTCCGTACCGGTTACCCACACCAAATTTTGACGAACCGTCAATACGGGCAGAAACCGTAAACAAATATTTTTCTTTCAGGTTATAGTTTAAACGCCCTAAGAATGATTGAAGTTGCCAACCGCTGGCTCCGTTAAGCATCAGGGTTTTGTCTTTACCTGCCTGAATAGCATTAAAACCCAAACGGTTATCATCGAAATCTGATGTTGCCGCGAACAGAAACTCATTATGATATGCCTGCATGGAGTGGCCGACCACTGCATCGAAATGGTGTATGCCTATTGTTTTTTTAAAACTCAGGGTATTCTCCCATAACCAGCTAATACCTTCCTGGTTGGCGATAGCCGCCTGGCCGTGGGCTGCTTCACCTCTTTTTATATCATTTGGAACGAACGATTTCTCATTGAGAAAAACGGCATCTGTACCAATAGACGTTTTCAGTTGAAAATTTTTCAAAAAATCCCATGTCACAAAAAAGTTGCCCAACAAGCGTGTTGAAGTGCTGATTTGTTTGGTACGGTTAATATCAGCAACCGGGTTACCTACTGCCGGTTGTGCTGTATTGTTTTCAAAAACATAATTCCCGTTAGCATCATATACACCAAGCCCCGGGTTAAATGCCAGTGCCCAAGAGGTAACGCTTGAAGGTGTTGCCCCTTCGGAGTCGGTAACAACACCCCGGAGCGAACTGCGGTTAAGGTTAATGCTGGTACCAACGTTAACGGATTTTGAAAGGCGCTGATCTAAGTTAATGCGCAGGTTACCTTTCGTGAAATCCGAATTTTTGATAATCCCTTCCTGATCAAAGTAGTTTGCCGAAATCGCGTACGTTGAGCCATCCTTGCCTCCTCTTACAGAAACCTGCAGGTTATCCATAGGGGCGATCTGAAAAATCTGGTCTTGCCAATCGGTGCCCACACCGAGGTTTACAGGGCTGGCATAAATACTCCTGCGGGGTGCTCCTGCATTGTCGGTTGCTTCGTTCCCTAACACAGCTAATTGCGCTGCATTTAACATGGGTATTTTTCTGCGCAATGCCTGCTGGCTATGCGTATAATTAACAGTAAATACGGCATTGCCCTGTTTACCGCGTTTTGTATTCACTATAATTACACCATTGGCGCCCCGTGTACCGTATATGGCCGTAGCCGATGCATCTTTTAAAATCTCAACCGATTCAATATCGGCCGGGTTAATATTTGCCAACGGATTAAGGGATGGCCCGGTAACAGCGCCTACGTTGGTTTCGGGCACGATAAATACGCCATCAATTACATACAACGGTTCATTGTTACCATTAATGGAACTATTTCCGCGTATGCGTACAGACGATGGTGCTCCCGGCTGACCGGAACTCATCGCCACGACAACCCCCGCTACCTTCCCCTGGATACCCTGGTCGATTGAAGACACGGCTGTGTTCACAAAATCGGCTGATTTAATAGACGCTACCGAACCTGTGAGGTCGCTTTTCTTTACACTACCATAACCAATAACCACTGCCTCTTCTAACAGGTTTTGATCTTCCTGTAAAACAATATTCAGTTCTTTATTCGATTGAATAACAAAATCCTGCGTTACATACCCCATAAACGATACCCTGATTTTTGCACCCGTGGCAACCGTAAGGGAAAACTTACCTTCGATGTCGGTCATGGTTCCGTTGGCTGTTCCTACTTCAGCAACAGACGCACCTACCAACGCTTCTTTACCATCCGATACAATACCGCTAACGGTAAGTGTTTGTGCAGTGGTTATTAGGGTGAAAGACAATACAAAAAATGCACTGCCTAACAATTTGAAAAAATACGATTTCATGTACGACAGGGTGAAAGAATATAAAAGCAGTCTCAGCATATATGCTGAGACTGCTCGCATAGAATTACTTAGTCGTTTTCAAACTCGACCTCTTCGCAATACCCCGCAGGGCCCGTTGCGTCATCTTCTGAACCAGGCAAATAAGGGTCAAAATTTGAGGTTTTGGCAACAGCCACAAATCGTTTCTGATACTCCTCTGCAGGGTCGTATGTCGGATCGAAAATATCTAAACCAAAGTATTTAACGTCAGCATATATTTTTGATGCATCTATTACAGTTATATTAAGGGTGTCCGTTACCATTTCACCAAAAGCACCTGTTCTACTCATCAATAATCGCAATGTATTTTGATTGAGGTTGTAATAGCAATAGTTAAACCAAATATCGCCAAAATCATCAACTTTAGCTCCGATGCTTTTATTGTATGTGCCATCACTGTTAAACCGGTACACATCGTCTGTATAGGCATCATTAATATCGTTTAGGTTGGTTTTCTTTCTAATTTCCTGATCTAACCGCCAGTTATATTTCAGTAAAATTTGAAGCGGAGTCAGTTCAACCGAGATCACCAGTTCTTTTTCAACTGATTTGTTTTGATTATCGGTAAGCTTAAAATTGAGTGTTACCACATGGTCGGCATCTGCTTCGGTAACGGTATAAGTATAAGAAGTAATTGCCGCATTGAATGTTTCGGTGCTTTGCGCGGTACCGTCCCACAGTTTGGTAACCACTAAACTTTTAAAACCGGCATCAGTGCTGGTGGTAATATTCACCGTTACCTCATCGCCAAACGATGCCGTTACCTCCGTTTGCGAAAGCACCAAAGTAGGCGCATCGAAACTCTCATCATCGCTACAGGATGTTAACACCGCAGCACTTGCCAGCAAACCCATGCTCAGGCAAGCCAAAAAATATCTTTTCATACAGTTCTGTTTTTTTGTGTATGCTCAAATATAGGATGTTCAAATGTATGAACATAGTATTTTTGGAAAAATTTTCAATCGTTTGCGGTTATTACTTTGGCATTATTCGCTCTATCGGCACACGGATAAACCGTGGCCGGTAAATAAGGGCATTCTTGTAATGATCGTCCATTTCCATGCTGTTTGTGTTGTAGGAAACCAACAGCATGTTGTTTTCAGTAAACTGCGGGTGCGCCAGTGCATTGTAGGTAAAACACTTAGCACAACTGTCGGGCAGCGGGGTTCTGTATAAAAACTGTTTATTTTCCCAAGGGCCGTACGGTGTTTTAGAGGTGAACGAATAGATGTCGGTGCTCAGGTCACCCTCCTGCATAATCATAACGTAGGTGTCTTTCCATAGAAAAACACTGAACTGCTCCGAACCTGAAAATTCGAGCATGGGTGTGGCGTTTTTTGCTTCTACCACCCATTCGTTACCATTATAAAACTCCCAGGGTTCGGTAAATTTCTTGTCTTTTACTCGGGCAACGTACGGGTACATGTTCTTTAATCCATATATATATAGGTAATCGTCTGTTTCCAACAGGGCATGTCCGTAATGCACACTATCCGTTTCAAGGAATTGATAAACGTTTGTTGGCTTGAAATCCGGAAGCGTAAAACTCATCAGTTCGGTTCCTCTGAATTCAAACGCCCACATATCATCATGATCTTCCTGATAAAATTTTGACAGAAAGACGTGCAGTTTGTTGTTGGCTACAAATCCATCGCCCGGCCAATACCACAAATCAAGTTCAGCATAGCCGGAAGAGCCGTCTTCAACTTCAGGCGGAATCATCATCGACTTAAATTCTTCGGGCTTTCCCTGCTGAAAAGTGATGAGCGAATCGGCCGTTAATACGACAAAACTATTCCGGATGTAAGCTGGTGTTGTTTTAATCCTGCGCTTATCGGCTGTTACATTGCCTATGAAAGAATCGCCAAAGAACCATACCGTGCGGCCATCGGGAAGTTCAACAGAATACGTGCCATCGCCACCCGTAAAACGATTTCCGGCCGGTAAAAACCGGTTGGTGAAAACAGAATCAACAACCACTTCGCTTAAAGTTGCTTGTTTTTCAGTAACTGGTTTACAGCCACTTAGCAACAACGTTACGGCCGTAACAACCCCTAAAGTATATTTCATATTCAATCGCGTTCACTTTCAACGGTATAAACAATGCTGTCGGACTTGTAATAGCCAATATTATATTCGATCGGTCTCCGGCCGGGGTCATATACAAACCGCTTGCGTTTTAAAACCGGGTCGCCTACGTGAATGTGCAGGTGAGCTGCCGATACTTCACCTGCACCTATTGCCGTAATTTCTTCTTTACTCATACGGGCTACAACCGAATATTCACTCTCTAACATTTCATACAGCGGCCTGTTAAAATCTTCATTTCCGGTAAGGCCGATTTTCGGATTGAAGTATGATATAAAATGAACAAACTGGTTCTTTATATCCCCCCGCACACGCTCTAACTTGAGCATTTTCACCTTTTTAGTATATCCGAAAAAATCTAATACTTCAACAGGCGGAACCTCCCACGTTATTTCGGTACTGTAATTTTTTATTTCGATACCTTTCGATTTCATCTCTTGTGTAAAGCTCATCCAGTTTTTAGCTTTACTGTCAACCGGTTTTGAAACAACCGTACCTACCCCCTTTTTTCGGAGTAACAATCCTTCATGCACTAATTTATTGGTAGCCTGGCGCAGGGTGTTTCTTGAAATACCTAACTGGCGCGACAGGTGAACTTCGTTGGGCAATAGCTTACCGTTTTGATACTCCGGCAAACTCATCATTTTACGAAGTAGTTCTTCGGATTGTATATGAAGCGGCACTGCGCTTTTGTGATCGATCTTTAATTTCATTTTAGTAAGGGATATTCTATCAAATTCAGAATATGGTTTTTAATCGGATTAGGTTTCTTATCAAAATTAACATGTATGAATATATGTACACGCTCTGTATATTAAGTTTTTATAAAGGTATCATACGTTAAGCACTGCAATTTAAGATCGCTTACTTCCCCCGATCGAAATCCCCAGTCCACCATCAATCCGAAATGCCTGTCCTGTTATAAAAGAGGCTTTACCTGATGCCAGATAGGCAATAAACTCGCCCACTTCGGCCGGGTCACCCACCTTTTTCACCAAGTGCATTTCTTCACATTCACGGAAAACCTCATCGGGGTTTGGCGATTCACGTATAGCCTGTTGCAGCATAGGTGTGTTGATGGTTCCGGGGCAAACTGCCACACACCGAATGTGCGGGGCATAATCTACGGCAATGCTTCGGGTAAGACCTAACATTGCGGTTTTAGAAGTAGTGTACGCTGCCACCTGGCTTTGGCTTATAAATGCCTGCACGCTCGATACATTTACAATAACCCCACTGCCCTTCTTTTGCATACCGGGGATAACCGACTTTGATACCAGAAAAGCGCTTTTCAGGTTTACATTCATTACTAAATCCCACTCGGCTTCACTTGTTTCGGTTACGGTAGCATACCGGTTAACACCGGCATTATTCACTAATATATCCACTTCGCCAAACGCATCAATAGCCTGCCCGACAGTCTTTTGTACGGTTGTTCCATCTGACACATCACAGGTATAAAACCTGATTCTTCCCTGCGATTTTTTTTCCAATTCTGCTCCGGCTATATCGGTATCAAATACCGAAACCCTTCCGCCTTCACGAACAAAAATATCTGCCGCAGCACGGCCAATTCCTTTCACACCTCCTGTTACCAGAATGTGCTTGTTTTCAAAATCTTTCATCTGTGACAAACTAATTTTAACCCCTTAATCCCAATAGTTATTCTACCAATGTGCCATCGCCCGATATTGGCCACAAACAATTCGTTAAAGTGTGCGCCCCCAAAGGCAATGTTGGTAGGGTTAGAAAGCGTGTGTGCTTCCCAATCATCGGCAACAATTGTTACGCTGCGGTCGGGCGTTATCTTATAGATCCGGTTAGGGGCATAGCACGATACATATAAGTTTCCTTCTATATCAAATGCCACCCCATCGGGTACAGATTCCGGCAAGGTTGCAAACACTTCACGTTTCCCGGATGATCCATCGACACAGATTTCGACTCGTTCAATACCCGGCAAGAAAGAACACACCACGTAAACGTATTGCTCTTTTGCATCGAGCGTTATTCCATTCGCAAAATTAAACGGGCCTTCGCACCACACTTCACCCTTTCCGGTTGCATCAAACTTCAGAATTTTGCCACGTACCTCGCGAAATGCCTCACTTTCAGAAACATAAACATTCCCTTTTGTATCGAAGCAGGCATAATTCGGGATATTAAAAGAATGTTCACCTGCTCCAGTAGCAAACAAACTGAGGGCGTGTGTTTTGGTATCTAATTTCCATAAGCATTTCTTGCCTGAGTCGCAGATCAATAATGCACTACAATCGGCATTAAAGGCTATGCCCAAAATAAAACCACCGGTATTGGCCACCGTTGTTATTTCTTTTCCATCAGCGCTTATCGTATAAATCTGGCCGGCCTCACCACCCGCCCAAATAGTTCCATCGGGGTGATACGCAATACATTCGGGGTGATCTAAACCATCGGCAAACACGGTTGTTCTCTCTAATAAGTTCATAGTCGCTCAGGATTAACGTTATCTTCAAAGGCCGTAGCGGTAAACGATGTTTCTATTGTTTCTCCGGCATTTAATGTTAGCCACTCCTTATTATCTATTGCCTGCTGGGGATGGCCTGTCCAGCGCGATGTCCAAGGTTCGAGCGCAACGGTATAGCAGTCGCCCCACCACGGAAAATCTTTTGTTGCACCCAGTTCAGTCCACAACCAAAGCACTTTAAAGACTTCACCGTTCCATGTTAAGCTAAAGCCAACATTTTTCTTTTTATTTTTAATAGCATAAAACGCTTTACGCGGATAGCCCTCTAAGAAACACATATCACTATACGTACCTGTTTTTTTTAAGTTGACAATCTGTGCATCGTCAGGCTCATCATTTTTGTTTCGGGCATCAGGCCACTGAAAGGTTTCGCCACGCTTGAACCGGTGATGTTCGGGTATCGAAAATTCAGTATCCATTGTTTTAGCATTTGTATCAATCACAATCTCATCATCGATAAAAGGAAGCCCAAAGGCAATGTGCTGCCCCCACATAATGCTAAGTTCGGTTTTACCAACGTTGAGTACACGCTCACTAATCTCAAGGCTGCCCGAGTTACTTCTTAATGTTAACGTCCGTTCAATCTTTAAGGGCAATCGCAACGGAGAGGTGCTTAATGTTATCGAAACAATATTATGTTCGGTTTTTATTGTTTCGATAGTCCACGGGATTAAAGAAACCTCGCCATGCTGGCCCAGTTCGGCCCCACGATAATTAAACGGTGCGCTGTTGGGAAGGCAGACTTGCCAGCCACCATAGTAATAATCCTCAAACTGGTTTTTAGTATTTCTGATCTGGCTAAAATGTGTTTGCGGATTTCGAATACCTTTCGACAGCCGAAGCAAAAAATCAATATTCTTTGGTTTATACCGAAACTCAAAAATATCGCTGCCACGGTCGGCCAATATCCCGACTTTTAACAAATCGTTTTCAAGGTAGAAAGCCCGCATACCTGCAATGCTATGTTCTGATAACCGGCAACTCATGGATTTGAATTTATAGCCTGCATGGCACCTTTCATATAGCCTAAGGCATACGCCATTCCTGTATGCCATCCGGCTTTCGTAGTCATTTCGGGTGTATGATCGGGTATCAAAACACCATCGTAATGATTAGCCTTCAGAATTTTAAGCGCTTTAATCATATCAATATCGCCCTCATCTACGAATGCTTCACGATACTGGGGTACCTGACCAATTACATTTCGAAAATGAATGTAGCCAATACGGTTTGCCTGACTGTATTTATCTAATAACGCATATACATCACTGCCCTGCATCTCTTGTATGGTTCCCATGCAAAACTCAAATCCATTGGCCGGGCTTTCGTTTATGGAAAGAAGTTTTTCATATTCGGTTGTGTTGTAAAATAACCGTGCCGTACCGCGCATTTCCGGCAAGGGTGGGTCATCCGGGTGCGCCACTAACTTTACACCATTCTCTTCTGCTACCGGGAGCATGATGTTCAGAAAGTGCTCAAGGCGTTGCCACATCTCTGTTCTGGACACCGGAGCCAATACTTCGCCAGCCTGCGCATCGTCATACCGCATATTCCAAACCATGCCTTTAGGGATAGGTTCGTGAATATTTACCTGCGACTGATCAAAAATTACCGAGTTTGCATTTGCCCTGCCACCGGGCCCGCTTGTCCAACCCCAAACACCGGCAAGACTGAAATAATATCCCATAATCGGGATACCTGCCCTGCCCATATTTTTAATGATTGTTTTTAAGTCTTCAAGTTGAGTTTTTTTAGTTGGACCATCGAGTAAAACATCGTACCAATGCGAAGGGTCGAAATTTTCGATAGCCTCCAATTTCAATCCGTGCGATTCAACTTCCTTGCGTAACGCACTCAATTCTTCATAACTCCACAGTTTACCCTGATTGCGTGTTTCGCCCCAGCCATTGAGGTAATTTTTGGTAAGGGATGGATTGTCGCCTTTTACATAATCTACTAATTGCGCAACAATGTGTGTAGCGCCTGCCTGTCGGGCAAAGCGAAAATTATCGGTATTTAAAATACTGCGGTATAGTCCTAACCCTAATTTCATGGATTTATACGATCATGCTATACTTTGTTGGCACGGCAGGTGTCATATTTTATTTACCTGCTTTTGCTTTTAGTTGTAAATTACCTGATGTTACTTTGTTCAAACATTTGAACTTAGTGTAAACTTATTAATTTTCAATTCAAATTCAACTGGTTGCATGAATCTCTTTAGTTTAACCGGAAAAATAGCCGTGGTAACGGGGGCAGCAAAGGGCATCGGTCTGGCCATTTCAACAAAATTGGCTGGCCAGGGAGCTCGGGTATTCATGGTGGATGTAGATGATGCGGAATTAACCACAGCCGTTACAGCAATGCGGCAACAGGGTCATAACGTACATAAAGTGGTTTGTAACATAACAGATTCACACCAGGTACGCGATACATTTCAAGCGCTGGCGAATGAACACGGCTTGCATATTTTAATCAATAATGCCGGCATTGCACATATTGGCAACGTTGAAACAACAACTGAAACCGATTTTGACAAGGTATATGCCGTAAATGTAAAAGGTGCTTATAACTGCCTGCAGGCTGCTGTTACATACATGAAAAAAACAGGCGGCAGCATTATCAACATTGCCTCCATTGCAGCCGTAGTGGGTTTAGCCGACCGGTTTGCCTATTCGGCCAGCAAAGGCGCTGTACTTAGTATGACGTATTCTATTGCGAAAGATTATCTACGTTACAACATCCGGTGCAACAGCATTTCACCCGGAAGGGTACACACTCCTTTTGTAGATGGGTTTCTGGCAAAAAATTATCCCGGCAAGGAAAAAGAGATGTTTGAGAAACTATCCAAAACACAACCCATTGGCCGCATGGGGCAGCCCGAAGAGATTGCCAATCTTGCACTCTTTTTATGTTCGGATGAGGCTGCCTTTATTACCGGAAGCAACTATGTAATTGATGGAGGACTTGTAACATTAAATACTTAAACCATGAAGCTGATTCGTTTTGGAAAATTTGAGCATGAAAAACCAGGCGTTGAACTGGCAGACGGTACGCGCATTGATGTAAGCAACGCCTTCACCGATTACAACGAAGATTTTTTCATAAACAACGGCATCGAAAAACTGAAGGATTGGGTAAACGCCAATACCCTTAACGCACCACGCGTTAATGCTGCCGAACGCTTAGGGTCACCCGTGGCGCGCCCCAGCAAAATTATTTGCATTGGGTTAAACTATTCCGATCATGCCGCAGAAGCCGGCATGAAAGTACCTGGCGAACCCATTATTTTTTTTAAATCGACCACATCACTATGCGGCCCCAATGATGATGTGATTATCCCAAAAAACAGCAAAAAATCAGATTGGGAGGTTGAACTGGCTTTTATAATCGGTAAAAAGGCTCAATATGTGGAAGAAGAAGAGGCATTGAGTTATATAGCCGGATATTGCCTTATGAACGATTACAGCGAACGGGAGTTTCAATTAGAACGTGAAGGTCAATGGGTTAAGGGTAAAAGTGCCGACACCTTTTCACCGTTAGGCCCCTGGCTGGTAACACCTGACGAACTTCGGGACATTCACAACCTGAATCTCTGGCTAAAAGTGAACGGGGAGTTACTCCAAAACGGTAATTCGCGCACGCTCATCTTTAAAATTCCAAAACTGGTAAGTTACATCTCACAGTTTATGACACTCCTGCCGGGCGATGTGGTTTCAACAGGAACCCCGTTTGGTGTGGGGATGGGGTTCAAACCACCCCGGTATTTGAAAGAAGGCGATGTTGTAGAATTGGGAATTGAAGGATTAGGCAGTTCGCGCCAGGTAGCAAAGAACTACTGTTCTAACTAAATATAAATTACGGAACAATACAAAAACAAGATTTAATGGACAAAAATGGTTGGTGATTAATCACCTAACTTGTTGATACATAA
>CAYOJW010000006.1:0-293637 GCA_964404445.1 uncultured Roseivirgaceae bacterium
ATTTTTGGCTGTTTTAACAGCTTTTCCGTAATTGAGGACGCAAAGGTAACAGAAGCTGAAAAATATGCAAAACCCAATTTCAAAATTCCTGAAACTATCCATCATTATCATGTTTTTGCCAACCATGCTTCTGGCACAACAGGAAAATCCGTTGCTGCAACGTGGCGATTCCCTCTTTCAACAAAAGCGCTATACGCAGTCGTTAGCGTTGTATAAGAAACTGTTTGAAGATCAAAGATATACACCGGCCATGTTGCTTAAAATGGCCTTTATCGAAGAAGGGCTGAACAACACTTCACAATCGGCTTATTATCTCAATTTATATTACCTCGCTACACAAGATGATACCGTGCCTGCCAAGCTCGAAGAACTGGCCGAAAAAAATAACTTACAAGGGTATGCCACAACCGACACTAATCCGATACAAGCCTATTACCTCCGGTATCATTCGGTTATTACATTTTCATTAGTAGGAATCTCGCTGTTGGTACTGGCCGTTGCCATAACACAACGATTTCGTTTCCATAAAAAACCTGTTGGCGAACTTATTGCATTAAGCATTATCACTGGCATCTTTTGGGTACACATCGGCCAACAGGCAACCGGTACGCAAGCCATTATTGCTAAAACCAACACCTATATTATGAGCGGGCCATCGGCAGGTGCTTCGGTTATCAGCATTGTTCGTGATGGTCACCGGGTTTCTACCATCGGCCAACACGATGTATGGACAAAAATAACCTGGGGCGAAAAAGAAGGTTACGTGCGTACCACAAGTCTTTTGCCCATTGTACTGTAAGCGTAAATTGCTGCACGCATTTCTGTAACTTTGCGTTAGATGAATTTGAAAAAAGGCGACCTCCTCGAAAATATTGTTGTTGAAAACATGGCGGCCGAAGGCAAGTGCATCAGTCGGTTAGATGGCCGTGTGATTTTTATTGAAGGTGCCGTGCCCGGTGATGTAGTAGATGTTTCGCTTACGCGGATTAAAACTTCTTTTCTTGAAGGTAGAGCCGTAGCCATTAAGAAGTTTTCAGATAAACGTACCGATCCGTTTTGCGAACACTTCGGCTTATGTGGCGGATGTAAGTGGCAAAACTTAGAGTATGCCGAACAACTTGGCTACAAACAACAACAGGTAATCGACAACCTCGAACGCCTGGGCGGATTAACCCTACCTGCACTAAAGCCCATCGTGGCATCGCAAAAAACAAAACACTATCGCAATAAGTTAGAATACAGTTTCACATCACATCGCTGGCTTACGCGCGAAGAACTTAACTCGGGTATTGATTATCAACGAAACGGATTAGGTTACCACCTGCCCAAAAGTTTCGATAAAGTTTTTGATGTTAACCATTGTTACTTACAGCCCGAACCGTCAGACAGCATTCGATTAGCGATTCGTGATCTCGCACTGAAAGAAAATATTCCATTTTTCGATTTGCGTAGTCAGCAGGGTTTTTTACGCACCATGGCCATTCGAACCGCCAATACAGGCGAGGTGATGGTGATCCTGCAAGTTACTTCCTATAATAAAGAGTGGCTTGATTTAATCTTGGGGATGATCGCAGCGCAATTCCCGCAGGTTACATCCATCAATTATGTGGTCAATTCAAAAAAGAACGACTCGTTTGCCGATTTAGAGGTAAAAACCTGGAAAGGCACTCCTTATATAATAGAGCAAATGCCTAAACCCGATGGCTCAGGCATGCTCAAGTTTCAGGTTGGCCCGAAATCGTTTTATCAAACCAATGCCGAACAGGCTTACGAGTTATACAAAATTGCATTCGACATGGCCGAATTAAAAGGCGATGAATTAGTGTACGATTTATATACCGGCACAGGCACTATTGCCAACTTTGTGGCCGGGCACGCAAAAAAAGTAATCGGGTTAGAGTATGTAGCTCCGGCTATTGAAGACGCCAAAGTCAATTCAATAGTTAATAATATTACCAACACCGACTTTTATGCGGGCGACATTAAAGATTTGTTAGACGATACATTTTTAAATCAACACGGTCGGCCAGATGTTATCATTACCGATCCGCCCCGTGCCGGTATGCACGAAGATGTGTGCCGGATGTTGCTGAAAGCTGCACCCGAAAAAATTGTATATGTAAGTTGCAACGTAGCCACACAGGCACGCGACCTGAAACTACTGTGCGAACAATACGAAATAACAGCCGTACAACCGGTAGATATGTTTCCGCACACCATGCACGTTGAAAACGTTGTCGGCTTGCGGAAAGTTATCCGTTAAAAGTTAATTGTTACCTTCGGACTGTTAACGAACAACCAACAACGGATAACTAAAAAATATGCGACAAAAACTTTTGAACAATGGTGCCAGCGAACTCAGCTACGAAATCCGCGAGATCGTTAAAAAAGCCGATCTTCTTAAAAAAGAAGGCTTGAACATTACCTGGGAAAACATTGGCGATCCCATCCAGAAAAACCACAAACTTCCGCAGTGGATTAAAGACATCATCAGCGATTTGGTTAAAGACGATAACACCTACAGCTATTGTCCATCGAAGGGCATGCTCGATACGCGTTTATTTTTAGCCGATCGCACCAATCAACTTCAAGGCGTTCACATCACAGCCGATGACATTTGTTTTTACAATGGCCTGGGCGATGCCATTTCTAAAGTATATCAGTTCATCACGCCTACTTCGCGGGTAATCGGGCCATCGCCAGCGTACTCAACCCATTCGAGTGCCGAAGCTGCACACGCAGGGCATCAGCCACTCACGTACAAACTCGATCCCGATAACAAATGGTATCCCGATCTCGATGATCTGTACAATAAAGTCAAATACAATCCCAACATTGTTGGCATTCTTATCATCAACCCCGATAACCCTACGGGCATGGTGTATCCGTTAGAAACACTTCAACGCATCGTTGCCATCGCCAAAGAGTTTAACCTGTTTTTAATTGCCGATGAAATTTACCTGAACATAACCTACAACGGTGCAAAGGCTCATGCCCTGGCCGAAATCATTGGCGATGTGCCGGGCATTTCCATGAAAGGCATTTCGAAAGAGTTGCCGTGGCCGGGATCGCGTTGCGGTTGGATGGAATACTACAACCGCGATAAAGATGAGGAGTTTAACCAATTGTGCCTCGCGTTAGACAATGCCAAAATGATTGAAGTGTGTTCGACCAAACTTCCGCAGATGGCCATCCCGAAAATTCTGGGCGACTCACGCTTTAAAACTTACCGCGAACAAACCAACCAGGCTATCGGCAGGCGCAGCCGTATCGTTGCCGATATTTTAAAAACTGTTCCGCAACTAACGTTTAACGAAACATTCGGGGCGTTTTACAACACCATTATTTTCCGGAAAGATGTGCTGAAGCCGCACCAGAAGATGCAGATCGAAAACCCCGCCATTCAAAAATTGGTAGAAGAATGGACCGCCAGCGACATACCGCTCGATAAACGTTTCGTGTATTATTTGTTAGGGGCAAAGGGCATTTGTGTAGTGCCTATATCCTCCTTTTGCTCTGAATTACAGGGCTTTCGGGTAACACTGCTCGAAGAAAATGAAGCCACCTTAATCAAAACCTTTACGGCCATTCAAGCGGGTATTGTTGAATACCTGAACAGCTAACCTAACGCCTGTTTTGAGATTCAATAAATTATTTTTGAACATTTTCTTGAATCGTATCGTTTAATTTGTGACCATTGTACACATACAGAGAGTATTATGTTGAAAAACATCGCCATAACCAAACAATTATTAGGCTTAACCGCCTTGGTTGACCTTGTTATGGCTTCTATTCTCATTATCGTGATTATTATTCTCGTGCAAAAACCCGGGGCGATAATGGTATAAGATATTTAAACGAAAAACCTGAAACCGCCTCGATACCCTCGGGGCGGTTTTGTTTTATATAGGCCAGCACAAACTAACACTTGTTAAAATTATATGTACTACACCCCAAACACTGTTCTATTCTTAAACGGTAAATACATTAAGGCTACCGATGCCACTACCGATTTGTACAGTCAAACGCTGCACTATGGCTATGGTGTGTTTGAAGGCATCCGCTCGTACGAAACATCAAACGGGGCAAAAATTTTTAAAGCTGTTGAGCACTTCGAGCGTCTTAAAAAAAGCTGCGAACTGGTAAACATTCCGTTCGATTACGATACCGATGAACTGATCCGGATTTCGTACAACGTATTAAAAAAAAATAATCTGGCCGATGCCTACATCCGTCCGTTAGTGTATTGCAGTCCGAATATGCAATTGCAACAACCCAAAGAAGTTTACCTGATGATTTGTGCCTGGGAATGGGGAAAATACCTGGGCGATTCCCTGTTAAACCTCTGCATATCTTCGTATCAACGTCCTAACCCGAACTCGGTAAAAGTAGAAGCAAAAGTTACCGGTCATTATGTAAATTCTATTTTAGCCACCAGCGAAGCAAAAGTTCGCGGCTTCGATGAAGCCCTAATGTTAGACATGAACGGCAACGTAGCCGAAGGTCCGGGTGCAAATTTCTTTTACGAAAAAAATGGTGTGTTGTACACTCCGCCATTAGGGCACATCCTTCCGGGTATTACCCGCGAAACAGTCATTAATATTTGTCGCGAGCTTGAAATTCCGGTAATCGAAAAATATTTCACACCCGAAGAATTAGAAAGTGCCGACTCGGCTTTTATGTGTGGCACGGCTGCTGAAATTATTGGTGTTCAAACCATCGATGCACGCCCCATGCAAAAACATTGGAAGGAAAGTATCGGATCAATCATACAGGAAGTTTATAAAAACATCGTATTAGAAAAATCCTACGCAGACATCATTATATAATCATGAGTTTAAACAAGTATAGCAGTACCATTACCCAAGACCCTACCCTGCCGGCTTCACAGGCCATGTTGTACGGCATTGGTTTGTCCGAACACGATTTAACAAAAGCACAGGTTGGTATCGTGAGTACCGGTTTTGATGGCAACACTTGTAATATGCACTTAAACGCATTGGCAGGCGAAGTAAAACAAGCCGTGTGGGATCAGGAATTGGTCGGATTGATTTTTCACACCATTGGCGTGAGCGATGGCATTAGTAACGGCACTGCCGGCATGCGCTACTCGTTGGTAAGCCGCGACATCATTGCCGATTCGATTGAAACCGTATGCGGTGCGCAGTATTACGATGGACTGATAGCCGTTGTAGGCTGCGATAAAAATATGCCCGGCTCGCTTATCGCGATGGGCAGGTTAAACCGCCCCGCTATTATGGTGTATGGCGGTTCCATCGCTGGCGGTCATTATAAAGGAAGAGAGTTAAACATCGTTTCGGCTTTTGAAGCCTTAGGCGAAAAACTTCAGAACAAACTAAACGATGAAGACTACAAAGGCATCATACAAAATGCCTGCCCCGGTGCGGGTGCTTGTGGCGGTATGTACACCGCCAACACGATGGCTTCGGCCATTGAAGCCCTCGGTATGTCGTTACCTTATTCGGCTTCAAACCCCGCGTTAAGCAAAGAGAAATCGGCCGAGTGCGTGGAAGCCGGCAAAGCCATTCGTTTGTTGTTGGAAAAAGATTTGAAGCCGCGCGACATCATGACGTTCAAGGCATTTGAAAACGCCATTACCGTAGTGATGGTGCTGGGCGGCTCAACCAATGCCGTGTTGCACCTGATCGCGATGGCAAAAAGCGTTGGTGTTAAACTTACACAAGATGATTTCCAACGCATATCCGATAAAACTCCGCTTATCGCAGATTTAAAACCGAGCGGAAAATATTTAATGGAAGCGCTCCATAAAATCGGAGGCGTGCCTTCGGTAATGAAATATCTTTTACAAAAAGGTTTCCTCCATGGCGATTGTATTACCGTAACCGGAAAAACAGTAGCCGAAAATCTGGCGAATGCCAAAGATCTTGATTTTGAAAAACAGGATATAATTGTTCCGTTCGAAAAGCCAATCAAAGCAACCGGTCACTTACAAATATTGTACGGCAACTTGGCCGAAAAAGGTGCTGTTGCCAAAATCACCGGTAAAGAAGGCGAAAAGTTTAAAGGCCCTGCACGGGTATTTGATAATGAGTTTGCATTATCCGATGGCATCAAAGCCGGTAAAATTCAACATGGCGATGTAATTGTGATTCGCTATGTCGGCCCGAAAGGCGCACCCGGTATGCCCGAAATGCTAAAGCCAACATCGCTAATTATCGGAGCGGGTTTCGGAAAAACGGTTGCCTTAATTACCGATGGTCGTTTCAGCGGAGGCTCGCACGGTTTTGTAATCGGCCACATTACACCCGAGGCTTTCGATGGCGGAGTGATCGCATTGGTACACGACAACGACCCGATTGAAATCGACATTACCCGAAACCAGATTAACCTGCTCGTAAGCGATGACGAAATCGCTAAACGAAGATCAACTTATAAAACACCCGAACTTACTGTTAAAAACGGAGTGCTGTTCAAATATGCAAAACACGTAAAGACTGCTGCCGATGGATGCGTTACTGACGAAGACTAAAACCGAAACAAAAAAAGTTACTGTACAACAAATTTCCGGATCGGAAGCCTTGTTGCGTTGTTTGATCGCTGAAGGTGTTGATGTATTGTTCGGATACCCGGGCGGTGCGATCATGCCGGTATATGATGCATTGTACGGATTTAAAGATAAACTCAATCACATTCTTGTCCGGCACGAACAAGGCGCTATTCATGCCGCACAAGGTTATGCACGCGCAACCGGAAAAACCGGAATAGCAATGGTTACTTCAGGTCCTGGCGCAGCCAACCTCATTACCGGTTTAGCCGATGCGGCTATCGATTCAACCCCTGTTGTTTGTATTACCGGTCAGGTTGCTGAACATTTATTGGGTACCGATGCTTTTCAGGAAATGGATGTAATCAACACAACACTTCCGGTAACAAAATGGAATGTGCAAATCACCGAGGCATCTTCTATTGCATCGCAAGTAGCCAAAGCATTTTACATTGCTCGCAGCGGAAGACCCGGTCCGGTATTGATCGACATCACCAAGAATGCACAGTTCGAAATGATGGATGAGTTTGAGTACGAAAAATGCGAATCGGTTAGAACGTATTCACCCACACCAACATTAGATCATACCGCTGTTGAAGCTGCCGCTGATTTAATCAACAGCGCAAAAAAGCCGTACATCCTCGTTGGGCAGGGCGTTCAGTTAAGCGGAGCAGAAGAAGAGTTTTTAGCATTCGTTGAAAAATCAGGAATACCCGTTGCTTCAACTTTGCTCGGGTTATCAACTTTGCCAACCAATCATCCCTTGTATGTTGGTTTCTTGGGCATGCACGGAAACTACGGCCCAAATGTACAAACCAATTCATGCGATGTACTGATCGCGATCGGTATGCGTTTTGATGACCGCGTAACCGGAAATGTTTCCAAGTATGCGAAACAGGCAAAAGTAGTGCACATCGAACTCGATAAAGCCGAGATCAATAAAATCATCAAAGCCGATGTAGCCGTTCATGCCGATGCAAAAGAAGCGCTGAAAGCTTTGCTTCCGCTGATCAACGAAAATAAACACGAAGAATGGCACCGCAGATTTACGGAGGACAAGCGCGTTGAACACGAAAAAGTAATTCAGTTCGATTATTATCCGTTAGGCGAAGCTTTAAAAATGGGCGAAGTAATTCGTGAGTTAGGCGAGCTTACCAAAGGCGAAGCAGTAATTGTAACCGATGTGGGTCAACACCAAATGGTAACATCGCGTTACTATCCATTCCGCAAAACAAGAAGCAACATCACTTCAGGCGGAGCCGGAACCATGGGGTTTGCATTGCCCGCTGCTATGGGTGCAGCATTGGCTGTTCCACAAAAACAAGTTATTGCGGTTATTGGCGATGGCGGATTTCAGATGACGTTGCAGGAATTAGGAACAATCATGCAATACCAGATTCCCGTCAAGATCCTTGTGTTAAACAATAATTTCTTAGGCATGGTGCGGCAGTGGCAGCAACTGTTTTTTGAGAAACGCTACTCGTTTACCGAAATGAACAATCCAAATTTTGTGACGTTGGCTCAGGCATATTCAATACCGGCAAAAAAAATTACCGAACGCAGCGAATTGAAAGAAGGCATCGCAGCAATGCTCAACAGCAAAGGACCATACTTTTTAGAAGTAGTGGTAGAAAAAGAGGAAAACGTATTTCCGATGGTGCCAACAGGCGCAGGGGTTGGAGAAATTATACTGGAACCTGAAACGAAGAAATAACATGAAGCAGGAGTTCACCATAGAAATTTCGAGTGACAATAATTTTTCGGTACTAAATCGGATCATTAATGTATTGAATCGAAGACGCGTGCGCATTAAAAAACTAATGGCGCATGAACATGAAGACGATTATCGCAAGGGCGGTGCCATTATTTTGGTGTTCGCCACACCCGATCTGATCGAAAAAGTAAAACATCAATTAGAAAAACTAATTGAAGTAGAGTACGCCAACTATTTCAGCGGAAGCGAACACTACCTCACCCTCAGCGAACGCATCGTTGATATCGACTAATAAAAATCTAAATACTTTATACTAACGACTAAATACTAAAAGAAATGGCAAAGATTAATTTTGGAGGAACTGTAGAAGATGTGGTAACGCGCGAAGAGTTTCCAATGGAAAAAGCATTAGAAGTGATGAAGAATGAAACGATCGCGATCATTGGCTACGGTGTTCAGGGTCCTGCACAAGCATTAAACCTCCGCGACAACGGCTTCAACGTAATTGTTGGTCAACGTAAAGGTTCTAAAACATGGGACAAAGCCGTATCACACGGTTGGATTCCGGGTGAAACATTGTTTGAAATTGAAGAAGCTGCTAAACAAGGAACCGTTATTCAATTTTTATTGTCGGATGCCGGGCAAATTGCTTTATGGCCAACACTAAAGCAGCATTTAACTACAGGCAAAACATTGTACTTCTCGCACGGCTTTGGTATTACGTTTAAAGATCAAACCGGCATTGTGCCGCCTGCCGATGTAGATGTTGTGTTAGCTGCACCAAAAGGTTCGGGCACTTCGGTTCGCAGATTATTTTTACAAGGCAAGGGTATCAATGCCAGCTATGCAGTGTTTCAAGATGCCAGCGGTAAAGCAACGCAGAAAGCAATCGCCTTAGGTATTGGTGTAGGTGCTGGTTATTTGTTTGAAACCGATTTCAAAAAAGAAGTTTATTCTGACCTGACAGGCGAACGCGGAACACTCATGGGTGCCATTGCCGGAATTTTTGAAGCACAATACGAAGTATTGCGTGCCAAAGGTCACTCACCTTCGGAAGCATTCAACGAAACCGTGGAAGAATTAACACAATCGCTTATGCCATTGGTTGCCGAAAACGGAATGGATTGGATGTACGCCAACTGTTCAACCACAGCACAACGTGGCGCGTTGGATTGGAAGAAAAAATTCAAAGCGGCTACACTTCCGGTGTTTAAAGAGTTGTACGAAAGCGTAGAAACCGGTGCCGAAGCAAAACGCACTATTGATACGTGCAGCAAACCTGACTACCGCGAAAAATTAGCCGAAGAATTAAAAGAACTTCGCGAAAGCGAATTGTGGCAAGCTGGTGCAGCCGTGCGCGCACTGCGCCCCGAAAAAGCAAACGTAGAAGCTTCGATGATCAACTAATCAATCAGTAGGCAGTTGGCAATAAGCAGTAGGCAATGTTTCGATTCTGCCTACCGCCACCTGCTTACTGCCTACTTTCTTTTATGACTGACCTAACTACACTCAAGATCAATATAAACAAAGCAGCCGAAACGCTGAAGAACATTGCGTTAAAAACTCCGTTACAGTTTCATAAAAAACTGTCAGAAAAGTTTGGTGCAGAGATTTATATTAAGCGCGAAGATTTGCAAGTTGTGCGTTCGTATAAAATCAGAGGAGCGTATAATTTAATTCAGAGTTTAACAGACGATCAGCGTAAACGTGGTGTAGTGTGTGCCAGTGCGGGCAACCATGCACAAGGCGTTGCGTTCTCATGCAAACAGTTAGACATTAAAGGTGTGATTTATATGCCGGCCATTACGCCCAAGCAAAAAATCAATCAGGTAAAAATGTTTGGTGGCGATAACATTGAGATCGTTTTAATTGGCGATACGTTTGATGAATGTCAGGCGCACGCAGTAGCATACACAGCCGAACATAACATGACGTTCATCCCCCCGTTCGATCATTTGAAAGTGATTGAAGGACAGGGTACAGTAGCCAAAGAAATTTTCGATGAGCAATCGGGTGTTGATTATATTTTTGTACCGATTGGAGGCGGAGGTTTGTGTGCCGGTATTTCACAATATGCGTTAACGTATTCGCCCAATACAAAAATTATTGGTGTAGAACCACAAGGTGCGCCTTCTATGAAAGAAGCGTTGAAGGCAGGTAAGCCTGTTGTGCTCGATACCATTCAGCGGTTTGTGGATGGCGCTTCGGTAAAAAAAGTAGGCGATATTACATTCGCACTTTCAAAAGATTCGATTGTTGATATGTTGCTTGTTCCGGAAGGAAAAGTAAGTTCTACTATTTTGCAACTCTATAATGAAGATGCCATTGTAGCCGAACCGGCCGGTGCATTGTCTATTGCCGCGCTTGATCAATATGCCGATCAGATCAAAGGCAGAAAAGTGGTGTGTGTGTTAAGCGGTGGCAACAACGACATCGACCGGATGAATGAAATAAAAGAACGTTCTTTATTGTATGAAGGACTGAAACATTATTTCATTGTACGCTTTGCACAACGGCCTGGTGCGTTAAAAGAATTTGTAAATCATATCCTCGGCCCAGGCGATGACATTGTTCGGTTTGAGTTTATCCAGAAACACAACAAAGAAACCGGTCCTGCCTTGATCGGCATTGAAGTAAAATCTAAAAATGATTTCAACGCATTGATCACTCGTATGGACAGCTACAAGCTGAACTATACACTCGTGAACCAAAACGAAAACCTGTTTGAGTATTTGGTGTAAAGTCCGTTAAAAGCGGTTAAATCACTGCATTTTGAGGGTATTTACAAGTATCTGATTTTGTATTACATTTGTAATACAAAATCAGATACTATGCTTACCGTTCGGTTATCAGACGATGAAGAAAAAGCCCTGCAACAGTATTGTATGCGCGAAGGTGTTTCCAAATCCATTGTGGTAAAGGAGGCCATCGAACTGTACATTACACAACGCACAAAAAACAAAAGCCCTTACGAGGCAGGCGCTGACTTGTTTGGCAGTGAAGGAAGCGGTATTAAAAACAAATCGGTCAGCTATAAAAAACGGCTGAAAAACCTGTTGCATGAAAAACATTCTCATTGATGCCGGACCACTGATTGCCTTGTTCGATAAAAGCGACAGTTATCATACACAAGCCATTACGTTCCTGAAATCGTTTAAAGGAACATTGTTTACAACTTGGCCTGTTATTACCGAGGCTTCTCACTTGTTGGGCTTTAGTGTGAAAGCTCAGATTTCATTGTTAGAATGGATTAACAGGGGCGGACTGCATTTAGTTGAGATAGAACCTTACCACATACCCCGCCTTGTTGAGCTATCGGAAAAATTTAAAGACGTACCGATGGATCTTGCCGATGCCACATTGATAATAGCGGCCGAAACAAACAATTTTAAAGAGATTGCAACCATTGATTCTGATTTCTACATTTACCGCGACATCCGTAAACGGTATTTGAAGAATATTTTTATAAGGTGATTGTTACGGTGTTACGCAATCTTAACCGCAGAGACCTTCAAAATATTTTTGATGATTTGAAATGAAAAACCCACACCAAGCTGGCTAAAAATCGGGGTATTTGTGTATTTTTATTGTATATATAAATGAGTTGGCAACAATGCTTCCGAAAAAAGTAGTTAATTGGACATAACGAAACTAATCAAATCTTAAGCACATGAAAAAAATAATATTCTTGACGTTCTTATTTGCATTAAATGTCTCTGCCTTTGGGCAAAAGAGAGATTTAACAAAATATATAGGTGATACAGTTGTTGTAAAAAAACCATCGTATCCAATCAACTATGAAGGTTTTTATAAGAGTTTAAGACCTATTCCTAAAACAACAGAAGAGATAACGGCTTCATTGAAAGTAAGGCCGTCAAACGACTCTACAATTTTGTACAATGACGGCAAAGGGCGGACACCTATTGACAAACTTTTAGGGGTAAGATTCTTTTGTTCTAAACTTATAGACAATGATAAAGAAACCTATCTGGAATTACAAAACACTGAATATGGAACGCTGTATTATAAAGTGAGTAGTTATGGTGATTTTGTTTTAAACACTTCTGAAGAGCAGAAAAAGGCAGACAAATTAAAAGCTGAATTGGAAAGAATTGACAAGGAATCACAACAAAGGAGGATTGAGTCAAAGGCGTTACTATCTCAACTCACTTATGGTGCTGATGACAAATATCATTATAAAAAGACGGTCAAAATAGCTGGGGGTCAGCCACAGACGCTATTAGCAAAGACAAAAACTTTTTTTAAAGATTACACTCAAACGACAGAAGGGCCGACATGGAAACAAGTTACAGGGACTAACAAGGTTGTAGGTACTGTCGGTAGAAATATATTAATGAATGTAACTATTCAGAGTAGCGTAGGTCAATATACCTATGACATATCCCCTCTTGAATTTTACTCAAATGGCACTTGGAAAGACGCAGAAGTAGTATTGGCCAGTACGAATTCAATGTTTGATGATTACAGAACAGATATTTTAGCAGCAATTCTTTACGTCTCTCAGGAAATAGAAAAGAAAATCAAATAGAGGCCGACTAATTAGGCGAAACGACAGCATTGCTGAATAGAGAGATGCATTGTTTAAAACTATTTGTTCTGATTGAGCGTGACTTGAATGGATAAGATAAGAAGACTATATAGCAATATTGAGACATTTTTCTCGAATAGACCAATCGCAACTACGATATTTCTAACAATACTGGGAACTCTTTTACCAACAACAATTATTTCAGATGCAAAACAACTTTTAATTAAAAAATATCAGTTAACAGGATATACAATTTACGCTTTCTTAATTTTTCAGCTATTCACAGTATTAATAACTGTCCGTTTCTTTAGACAGAAAACCACAAGAAGAAAAATATTAAAGAAAATATATTCACTACTCGATAAGTTAGATAATCCTTTCACCAGACAATCTCCAACAATTTCCGGGAAACAAATAGTTGAGGATAAGTATTATGACTATGAAATGATAAAATCATTTAAAGAGTACAACGACATTCTAACAGAAGTGAAACAAAAATATCCCAAGGAATTTCAAGATTTAGAACCATTGATAAATAATAAAAGAATTCACCCTGGAGACTGGATACCCGAGAGTGAGTTAAACGGTGTAAAAATTTCACTACTTCAATTACGACAACGAATTGACGAAAAATAAATGAGTTATGATACATCTGCCAAAAAAAACTATAGCCAATGGCGGGTGGTCTCAGGCTTATGATTGTTAGCCTACCGGGTGTTAGACGATCACAAAAAATATTCTGTTTTTTTACCATCATCATTTGATAAGTCGGCAAAGCCCACTACTTTAGTGAAATCAAATGCAGCAGAATCATTTCCATATTAATCATACTGCTATCGTGATCACCACGATCACCACTACTATTATTACGGGGTAACCCGTTCATACTACCATATTACCCGACCCTTTTTGCGCTGTTGTTGCCAGGCAACACATCAGGCGTTTTAACATCAATTATTCAGTATTATATGAAAGTTATAAAATTTGGCGGCTCATCGGTTGCCACTCCCGACCGGATAAAATCGGTGATCAACATTCTTAAACCGTATTCGCAAAGCAATGTTGCCGTTGTTTTTTCTGCCTTTGGCGGCACAACCGATGTACTCATCCAACTCAGTACGCTGGCCCTGGAGGGGAACTTAGCATACAAGGAAAAATTAGAAGTTGTAGAGGCACGACATCTGGATGCGGTGCGTGAGCTCATCGGCATAAAAAATCAAAGCGGTATTCTGGCGCAGGTAAAAATCCAGATTAACGAACTCGAAGATGTATTGCAGGGCGTGTTTCTTGTGAAAGAACGCACGTTGCGCACGCTCGATTATATTATGAGTTTTGGCGAACGCCTTTCGGCATACATCATTGCCGAAGCCATGAAAGACGCGGGCATACCGGCCGAATATTTAGATGCCCGAAAGGTAATCCGCACCGATAACCAGTTTGGTTATGCCAAAGTTGATTTTGATGTAACCAACAAACTCATCAGCGAGCATTTTAAATTTCACGATGCGCTGCAAATCATTACCGGGTTTATCGCCACTTCCGAAAGCGGTGAAACCACAACGTTAGGAAGAAGCGGTTCGGATTACACCGCAGCCATTTTTGCCGGAGCGTTAAAAGTTTCATCGCTCGAAATCTGGACGGATGTAGATGGTATGATGACAGCCGACCCGCGTTTGGTTAAAAAAGCATTCACCATTCCTGCCATGAGTTATGAAGAGGCCATGGAGCTTTCGCACTTTGGCGCGAAAGTAATTTTCCCTTCAACACTGTTGCCGGCCATGGCGCACAACATTCCGATTTGGGTAAAAAACACCTTCCGTCCGGAAGTAGAAGGAACACTCATCAGCGCAGAATCTACCAACGCAAAACTCATCAAAGGTATTTCCTCGATGAACGGCATCAGTCTGTTAAACATACAAGGCAGTGGTATGTTGGGCGTTGTGGGTGTGTCGATGCGGTTATTCTCAACCTTAGCCCAGGAAAAAATCAACGTGATACTGATCAGCCAGGCTTCATCAGAACATTCTATCTGCATTGCAATTGAAAGTACATCTGCTGAAAAAGCAAAAACTGCGTTAAAGAAAGAATTTCAGCATGAAATAAGAAGTGAGTTAATTGATGATATTCACGTTACCGATGGTTTATCGATTGTGGCTACCGTAGGCGATGGCATGAAACATCATCCGGGAACAAGCGGCAGAATGTTCAGTGCCTTGGGAAAAAACGGAATCAACATTGTAGCCATCGCGCAGGGTTCATCCGAACGAAACATCTCTGTAGTTGTTCAACAAACCGATGTAGCCAAAGCATTGAATGCGTTGCACGATAAGTTTTTTCTTTCCGATCGCAGAACCGTTCACGTATTTTTAGCAGGCACCGGATTGATTGGCAAAGCATTATTAAATCAAATAAACGAACAGTTTAAAAAACTATCCGAAGAAAATAAATTAGAGGTACGCGTAACCGGTATGGCCAACAGCAAAAAAATGCTGTTCGATGAACAAGGCCTGTCATTTGTAAATGCTGTTGAAACGTTAAACACCACAGGTGAACCGATGAATCTGGAAGCCTTTTTTGAAAGGATGAACAGCATGAACCTGCCCAGTTCCGTTTTTGTCGATTGTACATCAAGCGAAGCCGTTGCGGCATTGTATGAAAAAATTCTCGACTCTAACATTGCCATTGTTACGCCCAATAAAAAAGCCAACTCAGGTTCGCAGGAAGTGTATCAACAATTAAAGAAAACTGCCCGCCAGCGTGGTGTACGATTTTTGTATGAGACCAACGTGGGTGCCGGTTTGCCGGTAATCAATACCTTAAACGATTTATTATTGAGTGGCGATAAAGTAATTCGCATCGAAGCCGTGCTAAGTGGTACGCTGAATTATATTTTCAGTTCATTCGATGGTAAAAAACCTTTCAGTGAAATTGTAAAAGAAGCGAAAGAAAAGGGTTACACCGAGCCCGATCCGCGCGATGATTTAAGCGGAACCGATGTAGCCCGCAAAATTTTAATTCTTTCGCGCGAATGCGGTTTGTCGCTCGAACTATCCGACATCCCGGTAGAAAACTTAGTGCCTGACGATTGTCGCGATGTAGTTTCGGTCGATGAGTTTTTTAAAAAACTAAAAACACACGATGCGGCTTTTGAAGCCCAACGGGCTAAGGCCGAAGCAAACAATCAAAAACTTCGCTATCAGGCCGTGTTGGAAGATGGTAAAGTAAACGTGGCGTTAAAACCCGTTGATCAAACCCATCCGTTCTATTCGTTATCAGGCAGCGATAATATTATTTTGCTCACAACCGAACGGTACCAGGAACGCCCCATGGTAATTCGTGGGCCGGGTGCCGGAGCCGAAGTAACTGCGGCTGGAGTGTTTGCGGATATTATTAGAATTGGAGGAAGACTTTAGAAAGAGTTTCCGGTTTCCAGTCACCGGTAACTGGCGACCGGAAGCCGGTGACTGGAAACCGGTAACAATAATTTATAACAGATGAAAAACAGAACAGTACACGCTTACGCTCCCGCCTCCATCGGCAACGTATCCTGCGGATTTGATGTGATGGGATTAGCCGTGGAAGCTCCGGGCGATGAAGTAATTATTACCTTAAACGATACTGGCATTGTCACAATAAAAAATATTGAAGGCGATGGCGGAAAACTTCCGCGCATTGCCGAAGAGAATACAGCCGGTGTTGCTGTGATCGAATATTTAAAAGCAATCAATAGCAAACAGGGTGCAGAAATTACGTTAATAAAAAATCTTCCGTTAGGCAGTGGCATGGGTTCAAGCGCTGCCAGTGCGGTAGCGGCAGTGGTGGCCATCAATGCATTGTTTGATAATCGGTTGGAAAAAAAAGAACTGCTTCCGTTTATCATGCAGGCCGAGTTTGTGGCGTGTGGTTCGGCTCATGCCGATAATGCCGCACCCAGTCTGTTGGGCGGATTGATTTTAATTCGTGATAACCATCCGTTGGATATTGTTGAAATCCCTACACCCGATGAATTAATGTGCGTGTTGGTACATCCACACGTAGAAGTTAAAACACGCGATGCACGACAAGTATTAAAACCAAATGTTCCGTTGAAAGATGCTATTACACAATGGGGCAATACCGCAGCATTAGTGGCCGGCATGATGAAACCCGATTATGAATTAATCGGTCGGTCGTTACAAGATGTTGTTGCCGAGCCCGTGCGATCCGTTTTAATTCCAAGCTTTCATACTACCAAAATAAAAGCGATTGAGGCGGGTGCATTAGGATGCGGTATTTCAGGTTCAGGGCCAACCATGTTTGCGTTTTGTAAAGGAAAAACCACTGCACAACGTGTAGGCGAAGTAATGCAACAACAATTTGCAACATTAGACTTGCAGAGCGAGGTTTATGTATCAAACGTTAATAAAGAAGGCGCGAAGATTATTGAGTAAATAAGTACAACCCTTTGCGCTCTTTGCGTCTCTGCGGTTAAAAAATACAATTATGAATTATTACAGCACAAATAACAAAGCCGATCGGGTAAGTTTAAAAGAAGCCGTATTAAAAGGTCTTGCTCCTGATAACGGTTTATACATGCCCGAATCGATACCCGTTTTACCAAACGTATTCTTTAATGACTTACACTCGAAATCGTTTCAAGAAATAGCGTTTGATGTAGCACACGCATTTTTAAAAGATGATATTTCTTCAGTCGACCTCAAAAGAATCATTGAGCATACTGTTTCGTTTGATGCACCTTTAGTTGAGGTTGAAGAAAACGTATTTGCGTTAGAACTTTTTCACGGCCCCACACTGGCGTTTAAAGATTTTGGTGCACGGTTTATGTCGCAATTGCTGGGCTACTTCGCGAAAGAAGAAAAACGTGAGATTGTAATTCTCGTGGCCACATCGGGCGACACGGGCAGTGCCGTAGCCAATGGTTTTCTGAATGTGCCCGGCACAAAAGTGGTTGTGCTTTACCCTTCCGGAAAAGTGAGCGACATTCAAGAGAAACAATTTACCACACTCGGGCAAAACATTACAGCATTGGAAGTTGACGGCACCTTTGATGATTGCCAGCGTTTGGTAAAGCAAGCTTTCTTAGATGAAGAACTCACTAAAAAGTTTTTCCTGACATCGGCCAACTCCATTAACATCGCGCGGTTAATTCCGCAGTCGTTTTATTATTTCTACGCTTGGTCGCGATTAAAGAATAAAAGCAATGTTGTGTTCTCTGTACCGAGTGGAAATTTTGGAAACCTCACGGCCGGGTTAATCGCGAAACGCATGGGGTTACCCATTCAACATTTTGTTGCTGCAACCAATGCCAACGACATCGTTCCGGCATATCTACAAACTGGAATTTTCACCCCAATGCCATCGCAGGCAACCATCAGCAATGCTATGGATGTAGGTAACCCCAGCAACTTTGCCCGCATGATGGATTTGTTTGACAACAACATCGAACGAATCAGACAAGATATTACCGGTTATGCGTTTACCGATGATGAAACGAAACAGGTTATGCGCGAAGTGTATCAACAAAAAAACTATATACTTGATCCTCACGGGGCCGTAGGGTATTTAGGTTTGAAAAAATTTATCGGTCTGCCCAAAGGTCAGACCTCTGGTCAGACCTTTGATGCAACAGGCGTGTTTCTGGAAACGGCTCATCCGGCCAAGTTTTTAGAAGTTGTAGAAGAAACGCTGAACACACACATTCAGCTTCCTGAAAAACTTGAGGCATTTAGTAAAAGAGAGAAGAAATCCATTCGCTGTTCAAAAGCGTTCAGCGATTTTAAGACGAGCCTTCGGGGTATTTTATCAGCCTGACCGGAGGCACAAGGCGTCAAGACACTTTGAAAGTGTCAGACGCCTTTTAATGGAAAAATTAGATAGCGCACATGGTTTGAGTTGCCTGCGCTATTTGATCACTACGCTAAACGTGCAAATGTAGTTTCCATCGAACAGGATATGCGCAGTGTACTGTCCTTTTGAAGTAAAGGTGTGTTGAAATGAGAGTTTTGTTTCTGAATTTTGAACAGAAATCACTCTTGGTGTTGTATGGCCACTTGAATGAACGAGTAGCAACTCTGCTTTTTCAACGAACTTACTGTTCTTAATAAAATTAAAATCAACTACCTGATTTTTAATTGTATATATGATGAAAGAGTCGGGAGAAATTGCAGTAACCCCATAATCGTAAATTCCTGTATAGGTTAGTGGTCTGATTAAGAACTTATCGAGCGATGGTTTCAAATCCAATAGTATATAGTTTGTATCTAACGGATAGTGATTACGAATGAATAAGGCAGGGTCGGCCAAGAAATAGGAAGCATCGAATTTTTTAATAAAAACCCTGTTCTGTAAATCAATCGCACCGCTCGACCATGTTGCGTCACATAAGTACCATTTATTATTGAGTAGAACGGCATTCCATGAGTGATTTGCCACACCACTTCCGCCAATGTTAGCTTTTGCAGTTCGCCCGTAACCGTCAACAATAGTAACGGTAATGCCGGCATGATGTGCAAGTTCACGGACTAAGTATGCGTATCCTGTACAAACTGTTTGATGTTTGTTAACCAGAGCTTTAAACACCTCTTTGCTGAATTCTGTATTCCATGCTTTAAGATCATTAGCGTTCTTAATCTTTTTTCGTTTGCGACTATTTTTTGTGTATAGTGTATAATCATTCTCGATATTACGGCTTACCCAACTGTATATGGATCTGAATTTTTCTACTGGAGTAGAAAGCGGACTTGTAAGTTTGTCTGACAGATTTTTTATATCAAGTAATGTGTAGTCGGTGTATAGTGCGGCAATACTATCGGCTTTTGTAAAATCAATATGATCGAAATCCGTTATTTGCCCATGTAACGCTGTAAAGGAATAGAGCCAGCTAAGTATTGTTATGATGCAGATCCTCATTTACAAATGACTAAATCAAAAAAGATCTGTTAGTTTGTGCCATGCCTTTTTTAGAAAGGATTGTTTGGGTGTATAAAGTTCAGTAATAGCTACCTCACCCATAATGTCCATATCCATCTCCATGCTTAATTCAACAACGAGAAGATCATGATTTGGAATGGTAATTTCTTTGGTTTTTAAGCCGATGAAGTAAAAGGCAAGAACATCGCCTTTTTTAAGCTTTTGAGGAAATTCAAACTTACCTTCAATATCTGTTTGTGTCCCTACCGTAGTGCCTTTAAGTACAACACTTACTCCCGGTAAAGGAGCATTATCTTCTTCTGATCGCACAATACCTCTTACAATGTAGTCTGTTTTCTGAACAGGTACTGCTGTGGGTGTTTGTGTTTGATACGTTTCCGAGAGGACTGATGTAGGTATTTTTTGCGTAAATCCGGGCTTACTGATGATCATCAGCAATAAACTAATGATGCCTGCTTTTAACAATGTAAACCCTGTATTTATTTTTACTGGTTCAGCATAAGAATATGTTTTAATCTGATTGAGTTTAAAACGTCCGCAAACACCCGATGATTTGGTTTGTAGAAAATTGAAGATGTCGCTATCACTGGCGGATGTAAAATCAACAACCACTTTACGACACGAGTCACAAAAGCGGCCTTTTTCAGAAGGCGTAAACGCATTCCAGTTTTCCGAACAGGGATTGGCTATTGATAGGCTAAAGTCTTTTTTCATAGAATTAATTTTTAACTATGATGTGCAGGTTGCTAAAATTCCATAATGTTTTTGAAATTTTTAAACGAATAAGTTTAAAGGTATAGAAATATCGAATTTGTTGAGAAAAAGGCCATTTGTGGTGTTATTGATTAGTTCGATCGGGGTCGCTGCGCAGACCTACACGAAGAGGATGGCAGAGTTTTCCGGCATAACAGGAAATCAGTATATTTGCCTTGTAGCAATCGACTTGCTGTATGACAGATATTCAATTATATACGCAAATATCTTCTTTGCCTGATAGTCTGAAAAAAAAGGCTTCTGACTTCATCAATGCTTTGTTAAAGGACTCAAAGCCGAAAACAAAAGCGCGTGTACCCGGTAAGGCAAAAGGTCTTGTTATTATGAAAGATAATTTTGATGACCCTATTGAAGGGTTTGAAGAATACTCCAAATGAACCTGTTGGTAGATACGCATGCGGTAATCTGGTTTATTACTGATGATAATAAACTACCGAAAAGCACAAGACAGTATATTGAAAACAAAGACAACAACTGTTTTATTAGCCTTGCTTCGTATTGGGAAATTGCCATTAAATATTCTTTAGGAAGAATGTTTATCGAGAAAGATCTGGCTGATATTTTTGATATTATTGAAAAATCCGGATTTGAATTACTGCCGGTTACGACAAATCATATTTTAGTCAATGCCCAACTGGAATTTCATCATTCTGACCCTTTCGACCGTATAATAATAGCTCAGGGAATTGTTGAGAAGATGACTATCCTTAGTAAGGATAGCCTGTTTAAAAACTATCCTGCAAAAACGATATGGTTTTAAAGCCCCAACGTTTCAGGCGTCTGTAATAGTCTTTTACTTCCTTTATTAAAACATTCCGTTTTCGTTTACCATATTTTCAGGAACAGCCTGTCCAAAATCCCAAAGCTCAACAATTTTGTTGTTCTCAAAGCGGAAAATGTGAATTACCGCTGCTCCCAAATCGTTTTTTGTTTGTCTGACATGAGAATGAACCGCAGCCAAATCTCCGTCTTCCAATGCTCTTTGAATTTCAAAAAGTTTATCGGGATTTTTCTTTCCGTTTTCTTCCATTGCCATCATCAACGTATGTCCGTCCCCTTTGAACCAAGCGTTATGATGTTTAAAACTGTCCGCAATATATAATTCAAATGCTTTTCGTGATTGTCCTTTGGAAGCAAGTTTCAAAAAGTCTTGTGCAATTTCTTTCTTTGTTGCCATACTTAGTTGGTTTTGTAACAAATCTAAAAATATTCCTTTTGATCAGTTTTGCATACGATAACAAATCGAATACTTGTTTTGAAGTTAATAAGAAAATCTGTTTAAACAGCCTGAATTTGTACGTGTTTAACCGTAGCAATCCGTTATCTTTTGTACATTACAAAAAAATATAAATGTATATGAAAATTACATGGGAAGGTGTTTTTCCAGCAGTAACCACAAAATTCACGAACGACTATTCGCTCGATTTAAAAGCATTTGAAGTTAACCTGAATGCGCAGTTGGCTGCAGGTGTTAACGGCATTATCATTGGCGGAACCTTGGGCGAAGCCAGCGTGCTTACACATACCGAAAAAAACGAACTGTTAAAGTTTACGCTCGAAAAAGTTCAGGGCAAAGTTCCGGTAGTGCTAAACATTGCCGAAGGCTCAACGGCCGAGGCAGTAAAAATTGCTGAGTCGGCTTCGCAGGCCGGGCTTAGTGGTTTAATGGTGTTGCCTCCGATGCGCTACAAATCCGATCACCGCGAAACAGTAGAGTATTTTAAAGCTATTGCGCAAGCTACCAATCTGCAAATTATGATCTATAACAACCCGGTAGATTATAAAGTAGAGGTTACGCTCGATATGTTCGAAGACCTTACAGTATGTAAAAATATTGATGCCGTTAAAGAATCGACCCGTGATGTGGTAAATGTTACGCGAATGATTAACCGCTTTGGTGATCGGTACAACATTATGTCGGGTGTTGACCCGCTGGCGATGGAAAGTTTAGTGCTGGGTGCAAAAGGATGGGTAGCCGGTTTGGTGTGTGCCTTCCCGAAAGAAACAGTAGCCATTTATAAATTAATTAAAGCCGGTCGGATTGAAGAAGCCGTAGCCATTAACCGTTGGTTTACCCCGTTGTTAGACCTCGACATTCATAGTAAGTTAGTGCAATACATTAAGCTGGCCGAAGCCGAAGCCGGAATTGGTACCGAAACAGTACGTCCGCCACGACTAACATTAATCGGCAGCGAACGCGAAGCAATCTTAAACGTGATCCGTACAGGATTGAAAAACAGACCTGCGCTGCCAGGTGATTTGAATATTGGATAATAACTGGACTTATTCACGAACAGGCGTCAAGACGGCTTAAAGCCGTCAGACGCCTATCTGGTTTAAACTTTTGCAACAACAAAATATTTTTAACCATGTTTAATACACAAGCGATTGACCGTGTAATGCAACATGCTGAAACGGCCTTTCAGCAATACAAAAAAACTGATCCGGTAAAGCGTGCCGGTTTTTTAAAAACCATTGCGGCAAACATCGAAGCGTTAGGCGACCAGCTTATTCAAACGGCCATGCACGAAACCAATCTGCCCGAAGCGCGCCTGAAAGGTGAACGTGCCCGAACCGTAAACCAACTCATAGCATTTGCCGATATGTTAGAAGCTGGCGATTGGGTACGGGCAAGTATTGACACCGGTAACCCCGAACGCACACCGGTGCCGAAACCCGATTTACGAAAAATGCTTTTTCCGGTTGGGACTGTTGTTGTATTTGGTGCGAGTAATTTTCCGTTTGCATATTCAACAGCAGGTGGCGATACCGCTTCGGCTTTGGCAGCCGGATGTCCGGTAGTGTTGAAAGCACATCCTGCACATCCTGAAACATCAGGTATGGTGGCACGTGCCGTTTACGATGCCATCCGCCAAACCAATATGCCCGAACATACTTTTCAGGAAGTTACCGATTCGAGCCTCGAAGCGGGGCAACACTTAGTGAAACATCCGCTTACAAAATCGGTGGCGTTTACGGGATCGTTTCAGGGAGGTAAAGCCTTGTTTGATCTTGCTGCACAACGCGAAGAACCTATCCCGGTGTTTGCCGAGATGGGCAGTATCAATCCCGTACTGATTTTGCCTGATGCTTTGCGCGACAGGCAGGATTTGCCAACCGTTGTTGCGGCTTCGGCTTTGCTGGGTGTTGGGCAATTTTGTACAAACCCGGGATTGATATTTGTTCCGGAAACGGATCATACACCAGCGTTTTTAGATAAGCTCGCAACTGAGTTTACAAAAGCACAAGCCGGCACCATGTTGCACGAAGGTATTGCAACAGCTTACCGGAAGAAATCAGAAACAGGTCTTGCACAACAGGGAGTAAAGAAAATTGCGCAGGGTGCAAGCGGCAACCCGTTGCAGGCTGTACCCTTGCTGGCAACGGTAAGCGCTGAAGCGTTTACGCAAAATCCCGTACTGCGCGAAGAAGTATTCGGGCCGTATTCATTAATTGTAACGTATAAAACCGAACAGGAATTAAACCAGGCCATTCATGCCGTTAGCGGACAGCTTACTGCCAGCGTGTTTGGTTCGGTTAAAGAGTGCGCGGCTTATCAAACCGTTTTGGATGCGTTGCACGAACGTTGCGGCCGCTTTATTTTTAACGGTATGCCAACAGGCGTTGAAGTGTGTAGGTCAATGCAACATGGCGGGCCGTTTCCGTCAACAACCGACAGCCGGTTTTCATCGGTAGGACTTGATGCGGTTTATCGGTTTGTGCGTCCCGTAGCTTATCAGGATTTCCCGCAAAGTCTGTTGCCCCCGGCATTACAAAATGAAAACCCGTTGAATATTTTACGTTGTGTGAATAACATCTGGACACGCGACCGGATATAATCTTAACTTCATAGATTTTGAAAAAAACATTTTCCTGTATTGATGCGCACACGTGTGGTAACCCTGTACGCCTCGTAGCCGGAGGAGAGCCTTTGCTGATGGGAAAAAACATGAGCGAAAAGCGACAGCATTTTTTACGTGAATACGATTGGATACGAAAAGGGCTGATGTTTGAACCACGCGGGCACGACATGATGAGCGGCAGTATTTTGTATCCGCCTGCCGATCCGCAAAACGATATGGGCATACTCTTCATCGAAACCAGCGGATGTTTACCGATGTGCGGGCATGGCACTATCGGTACGGTAACCATTGCGTTAGAAGAGGGGTTGATCATACCGAAAACTCCGGGACGGTTACGGCTGGAAGTTCCTGCCGGTGTAATTACAGTGGCGTATGTGCAACAGGGGAAAAAAATAAAGTCGGTTAAGATTACTAACATCAAATCGTACTTAGCGGCCGAAAACATTACAGCCGAATGCCCTGATCTGGGTGAGCTTACATTGGATGTTTCGTACGGTGGAAATTTTTACGCCATTGTAGATGTGCAAAAGAATTTTGCAGGTATAGAACATTATAAAGCGGAGCAACTCATCGGCTGGAGTCGCGCTTTGCGCAATAACATCAACGCTAAATTTACTTTTGTTCATCCGGAAGATGTAACCATTAACGGGTGCAGCCATATATTATGGACAGGTAAGGTGCTTGATCCGACTTCTACCGCGCGCAATGCCGTTTTTTATGGCGATAAGGCTATCGACCGGTCGCCATGCGGTACGGGAACATCGGCACGGTTAGCCCAGTGGTATGTAAAAGGAAAACTAAAGAAAGGCGAACCGTTTATCCATGAAAGTATTATCGGGTCGAAGTTTATTGGCCGGATAGAAGAAGAAACAACGCTCGCGGGCAAGCCTGCCATTGTGCCCAGCGTTGAAGGCTGGGCGGTTGTTACGGGATACAACACTATTATAATAGATGACGATGAAGATCCGTATGCGCACGGGTTCCAGGTAATCTGACAGAAAGTTTAAAAGCGATGAACGTAGCAATTATTGGCGGAGGCGTTATTGGCCTTCATGCTGCCTATTACCTGAACAAAGCCGGGCACACCGTAACGGTGTACGATAAGGGCGATCTGTCCGACAACTGTTCGTCTGGCAATGCCGGCATGATTGTACCGAGCCACATTATTCCGTTAGCCGCACCCGGTATGATAGCCAAAGGCATTCGTTGGATGTTTCAGTCTTCGAGCCCGTTTTATGTGAAGCCCCGGCTGAACGGTGATCTTATCAAATGGGGTTACCAGTTTTATAAACATTCCACGTACGATCACGTGATGAGTGCCATTCCCGCACTGAAAGCGCTGGGTTTGTTCAGCAAGGCTATGTATCAACGCATGGCGAAGGAAGTAACGTTTCCGTTTGGATATGCAGAACGCGGCTTGCTCATGCTGTATCAAACAAGGGAAACCGAGCGCGAAGAAATTGAAACGGCTCATACCGCCAACAGGCATGGCATAGAAGCTCAGGTACTTTCACCGGCAGAAGTGCAGCAACTCGAACCGGATGTTAAGGTAAGCGTGCGGGGAGGTATTTATTTTCCGGGCGATGCTCATCTTGTTCCGAATATGCTGGTAAAAAATTTGGTCGCATATCTCGAAAGCCGGGGTGTTACCATTCATCGGAATACGCCAGTAACGGATGTCGGGCTTGCGCAGAATACAATCCGGTGGATCAAAGCAAAAGGTGAAGAAAAAGTTTTTGATCAATACATCCTTGCTGCGGGTGCGTGGTCGGGGTTGTTCAGCACTAAACTTCAGTTGTCACTTCCCATGCAGGGCGGAAAGGGGTACAGCTTTACGTTAGAAGATGTTCCGAATAACATCCGCGTTCCATCGCTGTTGTTGGAAGGCCGCGTGGCGGTTACACCCATGGGCAAAGCCTTGCGTTTTGGCGGTACAATGGAAATTAACGGAACCGATCTGTCGGTAAACATGAAACGGGTAAAAGGTATTGTGGATACCATTCCGGCATATTACCCTGAAATGAATGTCGGCCTTCCGAAACAGGAAGATGTGTGGCGCGGTTTACGACCGTGTTCACCCGATGGGCTTCCATACATTGGTCGTTCAAACCGATTTAATAATCTGATCATTGCCACAGGGCATTCCATGATGGGTCTGAGCCTTGCTCCCGGTACGGGTAAATTAGTCGCAGAGCTTGTACAGCACGAAAAGTGCAGTGTTGATCTGGCTCCGTTCAATCCTGAGCGGTATAATTAATAAGGTGTAGCACACTTATGAAATTGCATTATTCAACGATTTATTCATACTTGCTGCACGTAATACTCCTGACCGAATGATTACCATCGATGCTGTCATCACCTGGGTTGACGGGCAAGACCCTCGTCATATTGCCAAGCGCAATCAGATTATTGACGTGCACGATACAAAAGCGCAACGAAGTGCAACCCGCGCATTAGGTTCGGTAGATGAAATCACGTATTGTGTTGAGTCGATTATCCGGTATGCCCCGTTTATCCGGACAATTTTTATCGTTACAGACGAACAGGTACCTGAGATATACCATGCACATCCCGACCGCATTAAAATTATTGACCATAAAGAAATTTTTAGGGATTACGAACAGGTGTTGCCTACCATCAATATATTCAGTATTGAATGTATGCTTTATCGGATTCAGGGACTTGCAGAAAATTTTATTTACTTCAATGACGATTTTTTTCTGGTTAAACCAACCAGGCCCGAAGACTGGTTTATTGACGGATTACCGGTAATTCGCGGGCGGTGGGAAAACCTCACCGAAAAAATCTGGTATAAACGCATCGCTTCAGCATTGGGTATCCGAAAAGCCGACCGTGCCGGATTCCGTAAAACACAATCAACCGCAGCGTTACTGGCCGGTTTTGATAAAACCTTTTTCAGATGCTACCACACACCCCGTGCGTTGCGTAAATCAACTTTCGAAAAGTTCTTTAAAGAATATCCTGAGTTGTTGTACCGGCAAATCAAACACCGGAGGCGTGCGGCCGATCAGTTTAACCCGTATTCGTTAATCTGGCATCTCGAAATCAAACAAAATACAGCGCACATAGCCGCAACGCCCGGCATCGTAGAGCTTCATCACCCGGATAAAAAATCGGTCTGGCGGATTAAGCGTATTCTTTCGGAAGCAACACGGCACGATCATATTCTGTTTGCCAACATCCAAAACCTGAACCTGGCAACACCGGCACGGCAGGAAATTATTTTTGATTGGCTCAATTCTGTCATACCAAATGCCAAAGCAAAGCAACCAATCTGATTCAGTTGCTTTTGATTCGGGCGGTTTCCGGATGTAATCCATAAAAATTTTGTAAATCGCAACCAAATCGTGTTGTGATATGGTTAAGAAATTGTTTACCGGACTTAACGTTCGGGGCAATATTTACCTGGGCTTGGTGCTTCGGTTGCTGATCGTAATGGCGTTGTTCACCATTTGCCGGGTGGGCTTTTATGTATTTAACCTGGAGTATTTCCCCGGCCTCACGCTGAATAGTTTTTTTCGCATCCTCACCGGGGGGCTTCGCTTCGATTTGGTAGCGGTGTTATATACCAACGCACTGTTTATTGTGCTTACAGTGCTTCCGTTTAAAATCAGGTTTTCAACATTATATCAAACCATTACGCAATGGGTTTTTAGTGTAACCAACGGTTTGGCATTGTCGGCTAACGTGGCCGACTTTGTGTATTTTCGGTTTACCGGAAGAAGAACTACGGTCGATATTTTTCAACAGTTTGAGAACGAAACCAACTTGCCTTTGCTTTTCCTTCGTTTTGCGTGGGATTACTGGTACGTGGTAGTGATGATCGTTTTGTTAGTGGCTGCCATGATTTGGCTGTACCGGAAAGTTAAGGTACAAGGTCCGCAACTCAAGAATACCATTGTATTCTATGTTTCAGGTGTGCTGGTGATACCCATCATAGCGTATGCCTTTGTAGTGGGTGTGCGTGGCGGAGCGTATCACCATATCAGACCCATTACGTTAAATGATGCAGGTCAGTACGTGGAAGACCCGCGCGATGTGATTCTGGTACTCAACACACCTTTTGCGATTTACCGCACCATTGGCAAAACAAAAATTAAACGTGTTCATTATTTTAACGATGAGGCCGAATTAGCGGATATATATTCTCCTATCTGCCATTATCCCGATTCCGGGCAAATGAAAAAGCTCAACGTGGTTATCATTGTGCTCGAAAGTTTTTCAAAAGAATTTATCGGGTATTTTAATCACGATCGCGAAAACGGAACCTATAAAGGTTATACACCTTTTATGGATTCGTTGCTTCAGTATAGCCAATCGTACCGGTATTCGTTTGCCAACGGCCGCAAGTCCATCGATGCAATGCCATCTATCATTGCCAGCATTCCCTCTATGGGTGTGCCGTACGTGCTTACGCCATTCTCGGGCAACCGCATACAGAGTTTAGGCTCCATTCTGCAACAAGAAGGATATGAAACGGCTTTCTTACACGGAGCGCCTAATGGTTCGATGGGTTTTCAGGCATTTATGAATGTGGCCGGCATAAAAAAATATTACGGCATGGATGAGTATAACAACAGGCGTGATTTTGATGGCTGGTGGGGAATTTGGGACGAACCCTTTATGCAATACACGGCTGGTGTTCAGCAGCAACTGAAAGAACCTTTTTTCTCGGTGTTCTTTTCGGTTTCATCGCATCACCCGTACGAAATACCGAAAGAGTACGAAGATAAATTTAAAGGAGGCAAAGTGAAAATTTTACGGGGCATTCAATATACCGACAATGCTTTGCGAAAATATTTTAACCGGGTGTCGCAGCAGCCGTGGTTCAATAACACGCTCTTCGTGATTTCGGCCGATCACGTTTCATCGAACGTGCTTTTCGATGATGGCAGGTTAGCGCCCGGACAATTTTCAATTCCTGTTTTCTTTTATCGGTCCGATAACAGTTTACAGGGAATGGATGACAGCACCATTGTTCAACAGGTGGACATCATGCCTACCGTTTTACGGTACCTGAACTATAACAAACCTTTTTTAGCATTTGGGCACGATGTGTTGAACAGTACAGAGCCTTCGTATGCCTGGAATTACGAGAACGGTGTGTTTCAATATTATCAGAACGATTACCTGTTGCAGTATAATGGCCAGCGTGCCATAGCGTTGTATAATTTCAAAAGCGATGCCTTGCTCACACACAATTTGTTGCACGAGCAGGCAACCGTTGTGACATCGATGGAAAAACGGTTACAGGCTATCATTCAGCAATACAACAACCGTATGGTGGATAACAACCTGATACTCCCCAACAACAATGAGTGAAATCCTTTTGCAGGATTACAGGCAGTAGTTTTAAAATCTCCGCGAATTCTTACTAAATGCTTGTGAAAACCGCTCCTGATGTAACATTAACCATAATTAACGTGGCTTAACACTACATTGGATCACTTCTTGAATACATAACTATAAAAACAAAGTAGTTATGAAAACAAAATTAATGGTAGTGGTTGCGTTGATAGTCAGCGTAACGGCAATGGCTCAAAAACCTGTAAAAGATGCTTCTAAGCCGGAAGCCCGTGGGGTAGAACGGATGAAACAGGAATTATCGCTTACAGATGAACAGTATGCTTCGATTAAAAATATTAAATCGGAGTACGCCAAAAAACGCGACAGCGAACGGAAGAAATATGAACAAAGCCGGTTGGAAGAACGCAAAACCATGCAATCGCTGAGAGTGGAACACGAACGTGAAATCCGCAAAGTGTTAACACCCGAACAAACCAAAAAATTAGATGAACAAAAAGCGCAACGGGCTGAGCGCTACCGCAAGCATAATATGGAGAAACGCAACCATCAGGGTCACTGGAAAAAGCATGATCGTAACCCGGATGACAAAGGCGAGCGTAATAAACTAAAGGACAAAGAAAAAGGTGAGTAAGACAGGGCAGCACCAAAAGTAGTGCATCAAACCGAACCTGCCGGCAAAGGCAGGTTCGGTTTATTTAATACGGCACCTTCAAACCATGTACTGACAGTTTGTGACGTAATCGAAAAATGTTGTGTGCTAACTCACGCCAATTCCCTATCTTTGACATGTTGTTTACAGCAAACATTTTTTAAACGTATGTCAACCATTTTTTCGACTGATAAAAATATTCACCTCGACCCGGCAGCGCTGGTACTCAGGTTACGGAACGATTTGATCAAAGATTTTTTAGACGAGCGTAACCTCATGGAATACCTGTCTAAAGAATTCAGGATGATGGAAGTTTCGCGTGTGAAGGTAGAGTTCATCAAACGCGATCTTAAACAGCTTATTCAAACACCGTTGGATGCAGGGCGTTATCAGGAAATCTTAGAAACCATTTCGGAAACCGGCAGCGCGGCACTTTCGCAAGGCAACGAAAAAATATTTTACAAGGAAATAGAAGCTATACTCAAAAAGTATATTTATACAGGCATATAATTAATTCATCCTTGCCATTCAATGCTCCACCGTTTTTGTACGGCACCACAAATGGCTGTTGTTGTAACTTTTAACTGAATAGCCTTTTGTGCAACCTGTTGCGCGGCTTTTCTGAGTTGCGTTGAGATGATTGTATAAGAAGGTGCGGGTTTCATAACAAGCTTGGTTTGTTTTCAGGGTTTGTACAAAAAGCAAACCAGAGGCGGAACTTGTTTCCGGCATTGAAACACTGAAAATTTGCAGGCTTTTCAAAAAATAGCCGGATGAATGTGTAGAAAACCATCCGCAAAGTGTTGCCTAACAAGGCTTTTTATAAAGTAAAATACCGCCTGTAAAAATCCATGTTGCAACTAACGGAAAAGAGCACCATATTTTGAGTTAATTAAAGATAAAATAACGCTATGGTAATGCGGGCTGGTTTTTTGGTGTTGTGGTTAGCGGTGGCAACGGGGGCGGCAGCACAAGGTAAAATAATGTTGGTGGGGGGCGGCTCGGAAGAAAGCGGTACAAACGGATGGAGCAACGCCCCATATACATGGGCCGTAAACCAGTCGTTGAATAAAAAGGTGGCGGTTATCAGTTATGACAATGCCGATAACTGGATACCCGATTATTTTAAAGCGCTGGGCGCAGCCGAAGCCGATAATATTAAAATAGACAGCAAGACAGTAGCCGATCTTCAGGCAACGTACGATAACCTGATGCAGTACGATGTTTTCTTTTTTAAAGGAGGCGATCAGTCGGAGTATTACAATTATTTTAAAGGCACAAAAACACAACAGGCTATTGAAGATAAGTTTGTTGCCGGAGGTGTAATTACCGGTACTTCGGCCGGACTGGCCATTTTATCAAAAGTTATATTCGCAGCGCAAGGCGGATCGGTTTACCCCGATGATGCCCTTCAGAATTTTAACTACGCTAACATTACGCTTGCCAACGATTTCCTTCCATTCTTGGAGGGTTACATTGTTGATTCACATTTTACCGAACGGGGTCGTGGCCCGCGATTGCTGGCGTTTATAGCCAACTGGTACGAAACCCATGGCGAAAAACTTACCGGTATTGGTGTGGATGATCGCACGGCTTTGTGTATTGATGCCAATAAACTGGCAACCGTATATGGTACAGGAACAGTTTCGTTTTACAGCGCAGGCGATTTTGCCAACCAGGGAAACAAAATGGTGAACGACTCTATTCATGTAACGCAGCTTGTTCATGGTAACACCATTAATTTAGAAACAGGCGAAATGACCAACGTGCCCACCACGGTTGTAACGCCCGTAAAAAATTCGGAAACAGGTAATTACGAAGTTTTGTTAAGCGGCAGTGCGAGTTTATCGACCAATACCAACCTGCTGACGTTCTTTATTAATAACACCGGCAACCCAACCGATTCGGTTATTGTTGTTACAGCACCGGGTAAAGGCACCAGTTTTATTCAACGGTTGCGTACCAACATTGGGTTAGTCGTTACGGTGGTAGAAACCTCGGCCAACTACAACCATGCCGATAGTCTTTTTATACGCAACACTATCCGCAAATCAAAAAAGGTACTGTTTGTCGAAAATAATGACGATGCATTATTCAGTTTCTTACAAGGTGGCCCAACCGGGTCGTTGATCAACAGCCACATCAGACGTAATAAAATTGTTACCGTCTTTATCGGTGAAGACAGCCGCTATGCAGGCAAAAAATTTGTAACCAATCATAAGTCTGATGTGTACGCGGCTTACTACGGCCGGTTGGCGTACCGCGATGGCCTGGCATTACTGCCGACATCAACCATTATGTCGAATACATACGATGCCTCTTCAACCGATTATTATGAGAACACAACAGCGGCTGTTCCGTACAGCATTGTTAACGATAAACTAAAATACGGTGTTTACCTGAACAGGAACAGCTACCTGCATTTCTTTCAGAACGATGGTGTTAATTACTGGCGATCGACCGGCACATTCCCAACACTTATAATATTGAACAGCGGTACACCCGCCACGTTTGTATCGCAACCGGTAAACAGCGGAGGCGCCAGTCGCAATTATGCAGGCTTTTTAGCCATGCGCATGGTGTTGTTACACGGTGTGGCAACCCTGAAAGCCGGTGTTGCACAACCTACTACCGACCCGCCTTATGTGTTCGAAAGCCCTGTTTTGAGTGCCGGTGAGGGGTTAAATCAAATATCCTTAAAAGTATTTCCGAATCCGTCCGAGAGTGGTATTTTTCACCTGTCATCGTTAGATGCCCAGCGGGGTAACCGAACCGTTGTGGTGTCTGATAATTTGGGCAGGCAAATCCAGACAGCGATTTATACCGGGCAAACCGAACCGGTAATTGATTTGTCGGCCCAAAAGGCAGGCGTATATTTTATAACTGTAATTTCTAACCAACAACGGCATACACTAAAAGTGATCCGGTAGCATCCCCGTTAACCCCTGGGCACGCACCGCTTATACTGAGTGGCTTAATCAAACAACCAATTAAACTTTTTGCTTATGAGGAAAACGCTACTGTTTTTAATTTTTTCATTCCTGGCTTGTAGTGCCTATGCACAAGACAGAGTTGTGCGGGGCAAAGTAACCAGCCCCGATGACAACGCGGGCTTGCCGGGGGTGAGTGTTTTTGTGAAAGGAACGGATAAGGGCGCTGTAACCGATGCCAATGGAACGTACCAGGTATCGGTAAGCCCGCAGGAAAACGTACTGGTGTTTTCGTTTATCGGGTACATTACGGTTGAAGCGAACATCGATAACCGTGAAGTGATAAACATTGTGCTGCAGGAAGACACCAAACAATTGGCAGAGGTTGTTGTAACGGGGTATAGCAGTGGCGACAGGCGTTTGCTGACCGAATCGGTAGGTGTGGTAAAAGCCGAATCGGTGAAAGACCTTCCGGTATCAACTATTGATGGTATTTTGCAGGGGCAAACAGCCGGGGTACAGGTATTGCAAAACTCGGGTACACCCGGTGGCGGTATGTCGGTGCGCGTACGCGGAACAACATCCATCAGCGGATCGGGGCAGCCCTTGTATGTAATTGACGGCATACCGTTAACAACAGGCGATTTTGCCCAGATTGGTTACGAAGGCCAGGGTATTAATGCCCTCACCGATATTAACCCCAGCGAAATAGAATCGTTCAGTGTACTAAAAGATGCGGCCGCAGCAGCTATTTATGGAGCGCGTGGTTCGAACGGTGTTATTTTGATCACCACCAAGCGCGGTCGAAAAGGCAACGCTACCATAAACTTTAATACATACCACGGAGTGCAGCAGGCATGGCGAAAATTAGATATGTTAGACAAACGCCAATGGATGGAGTACCGGAACGATTTGTTAGGCACAACCGTGTTTACCGAAGCCGATATGAGCAACCCTGATATTCCCAACACCAACTGGCAGGATGTGATTTTCCGTACCGCGCCCATATCGAACTACGATTTATCGGTAACCGGTGGAAATGATAAAACAACCTTTTTTATATCAGGAAGTTATTTCGATCAAACAGGTATTCTCATCGGGTCGGCCTATAAACGGGCAAACTTTCGTTCCAATATCGACCACCGGGTTAACTCAAAACTAAAAATAGGAACTTCAGTTTCGCTCACCTATTCAAAAACCAATCGTATTGAAGGTGATGGAACGTTGCACGGCCCGTTGCCAAACGGTATTTCTACACCGGCCATTTACCCGGTATATAATGCCGATGGTTCATATAATCAGGCAGGCCCATACTCAAACCCGGTATCTATTGCCAATGAGGCAACCAACGAAAACTTCACGTTTCGTGTAATCGGTAATGCGTATGGCGAGTACGAGATTGCCCCCGGTTTGAGTTTTACATCGAAGTGGGGTGTTGATTTTTACAACTTGCGCGAACATGCCTTTGAGTTTAACACCGTACAGGGGCAGCGTTACAATGGTTTAGGGTTTGAAACCTATACCAATGTGTTAAACTTAGTAAGCAATAATGTGCTGCGGTACGAAAAAACCATCGACAGCCACACGTTTGATGTTTTAGTAGGTTATAGTTTTGAAAAACGCCAGTACCGCGACATCTACATTCGTGGGCAGGATTACGCCAGTGAGTTTTTACAATACCTGAATTCGGCCTCTACATTTGTAAGCCCTTCGGCATCAGCATCCGATCAGGGCATCCGTTCGTTTTTTGGAAAAGCCAACTATAATTTATTGAATAAATATATTGTAGGGTTATCGGCCAGGGTTGACGGTTCGTCAAACTTCGGGGGCAATAACAAAAACGGTTTCTTCCCGGCTGTTTCGGCAGCATGGCGCCTTAGCGAAGAGTCTTTCGTGCAAGACAACGTATCGGCAATTTCTAACTTAAAACTACGCGCCAGCTATGGCTTGCTGGGTAACGATAACATCCCGGCTTTCCGCTTTGCCGAATTGTACGGCACGGGAAGTTATACAGGCCGGCCGGGCATTTTCCCGAACAACATTCCCAACCCCGATTTAAAATGGGAAACAACGGCTCAGTTCGACATTGGCGTAGAAGCGGGTTTCTTTAACGACAAGCTTACCATTGCAGCCGATTACTATAACAAACACACTAAAGATTTGTTGCTGAGCCGGCAAATACCACCCAGCTCAGGCTTCGGGAGCATTCTTGAAAACATAGGCGAAATGGAAAACAAAGGTGTAGAAGTAACGCTGGGCTTCGGTCATAACTTCGGCCCCGTTCGTTGGACTTCGCAATTAAATGTTTCGGCAAACCGTAACAAAGTGCTGAAGCTTTACAACAATCAGCCTATTGACGACCTGGGCCGTGGTGGCAACCGGGTTATGGTAGGCCAGCCTATTGGCATTTTTTATAGTTATAAATCGTTGGGTGTAGATCCATCAACCGGTGACATTGTGTATGCCGATATGCAACCCGATGGCGAAATCACATCGGCCGACCGTACCATTGTGGGCAACCCGCACCCTGATTTTATGGGCGGGTTTACCAACACCTTTAATTATAAGGGATTTGACCTCACGTTGTTTTTCCAGTTTTCGTATGGCAACGATGTGTTTAACGGATCGCGGCTTTTCCTTGAATCGCTGCAGGGAGGCGATAACCAAACAACGGCAGTGTTAAGGCGGTGGAAACAACCCGGTGATATTACCGACATACCACGGGCAACTACCGAAGCGGTTGCAGCCGATAACAAACGGGTATCGTCACGTTTTATCGAAGATGGCTCGTACCTGCGACTGAAAAACTTATCGTTCGGGTATTCATTCAATACCGATATGCTCAGCCGTGCAAACATTTCAGGACTGCGCCTGTACATCAGTGCGCAGAATCTCTTAACCTTTACCCGTTATACCGGCCTTGATCCGGAAGTAAATTACAGTGGCAACAGCACTTCGGTTATGGGTACCGATTTCTTTACGTTCCCGCAGGCGCGTACCGTAACCCTGGGTTTAAACCTTAAATTTTAATGCACATGAAAAAGTTTTATATACTCATAATAGCAATAGCCCTGTTGGCTTCATGTGATGTGTTAGACGTGAAACCTCAAAACGCTATTCTGGCTAAAGATGCCTTTAGGGATAAGGCCGGTATCGAACGCGGAGTGCTGGGCGCATACACGCCTTTTCAATACCTGAGTTATTACGGCCGTACCTATTTGATCTTTGCCGATCTGGCGGCCGATAACCTTGAAAGCCCGACCGATGCCACGGCAGCCGAATACCGTGAAGTGGCGAATAATAACATCCTGCCCGAAAACGGATCGGTAGCCGGAATCTGGAGTTCAGCGTACGAAGGCATTAACATCGCTAATAACGTAATCGCTAAAATCCCGGAAATGACCGACATGACCGATGCCGAGAAAAGCAAAGCCTTAGGCGAGCTTCATTTCATTCGGGCACTCAATCACTTTAATTTGCTCAATTATTTCGGGGCGATACCAGTAAAAACATCACCTACGGTGGGTACTGCAAACTTAGATGTACCGCGTATGCCGGTGGCCGATGTGTATAACCAGATCATCGATGATTTGCTTTTTGCCGAAACCAACTTGCCGGCATCGTCTGTAAAAGTACGGGCAAGCAAGTATGCCGCAACAGCTTTGTTAGCCCGTGTTTATTTATACAGGGGTTCGTACAGTTTAGCCATTGCCAAAGCCACCGAAGTAATTAATAATGGTGGTTATACCCTGTTGGATGACTATGCCGAAGTATTTACCGATGCCTCGGCCGAATCGATTTTTGAAATTGATTTTGTGGTGTTAAACCGCAACAGGATTGCCGAGTACAATTTCCCCAAGCCCGACCCTTTAAACGGAAGGCGCGAAGTTGCACCTACTGCTGGTATTGTTAATGCATACACCACAGGCGATGAACGGTTCGAGGCTTCTCTTCAATTTTTAGGCACACTGCCTTATGCGGTTAAGTACGATGACATCGCTACCGGTGCGGATAACGTAATTGTGCTGCGCCTTGCCGAGATGTACCTGATACGCGCAGAAGCCGAGGCACGGTTAGGAGGTGATGTGAACGCCATCCAAAACGACCTGAACGAAATCCGCGACCGCGCCAATGTTCCGCTATCATCGGCCACAACACACGATGCCCTGTTGTTGCAGATCGAACAGGAGCGCAGGGTAGAGTTTGCCTTTGAAGGCCACCGTTGGTTTGACTTAGTGCGCACCGGCAGGGCTACTGCGTTGTTAACCAATGTAACCAATGCCAGCAAAACATTGTTTCCGATTCCGCTATCGGAAATCTTAACCAATAAGCATCCTCAAATGACACAAAACCCCGGGTATTAATTCAGACCTTAAAACATTAATTATTATGAAATCGAAACTATATTCCATTATACTGTTGCTGTTCGCTATGGTGTTTGTCAACGCCTGCAGCGAAGATGAAACCTATCCCGACCCGGCCGCAACCTTTACAACCGATAAAACCACCGCACGGGTAGGCGAGTTTGTTCAGTTTACAAACACATCCGACAACGCCACCGCTTTCCGCTGGAGCTTTGGCGATGGCACCATGTCGAGCGAGATTTCGCCCCGGAAAGCCTACGATGTTACGGGTGTTTATACCGTAAGCTTGGTGTCAACCGGTAAGGGTGGGTCGGTTATTTCCAGTACAACCATTACGGTTGTGCCCGATGCGCTGTTTGAAATAGAAGGGAGCGATCACATGGCTTTAACGCCTGTTAAATTCAAAAACCTGTCGAAAGGGGCAACCTCGTACGAGTGGTCTTTCGGAAACGCAGGCAACTCCAAATCAACCGAAGAAAGCCCCGAGTTTTCGTATGTAGCAGCAGGTACTTATACCGTAACGCTGAAAGCCATCAGCGCCACAGGCGAGAGCACGTTCGAACGCCAGATCACGATCAACCCATCGTTATCACCCGATTTGTATTTTATTGAATTCGGTGCCAGTCCGGTGTTTGTGCGAAAACTTTCGTTAGATGGATCAGGCACCATCACAAACTTTTTTGACATGACCGAGCGAGAAGGTCTTTACATGGCTTATCATGCTGCATCGGGCAGGGTATTTTTTACCGGGCTTGATGCCGATGACGATGGCAAAGTATGGAGCATAAACATTGACGGTACCGGTCTTACCGTAGTTGCGTCCGGGTTGTGGGATCCGTACGGCATTGCCATTGATGCGGTGAACAATAAATTGTACGTGGCCGATGTAGCCGATGGCGATGACTATGGCCATATCTATCGTGCAAACTTCGATGGAAGCGGGCTTGAAGCGATTGTTACTATGGAAGCTGCCGATTTTACTTCCGTATCGGTTGACCCGGCAAACAACAAGATATACTTCATGGATTTGAATAACGAAAACATACACGTGGCAAACTTGGATGGATCAAACGAAAGCGTTTTAATTCCCGGTGCATGGGGTTATATGCTGATGGTCGATACCAAGCATGGTAAACTTTATTATGAGCATCAGCGCGTAATTAAACGTGCCGACCTCACAGGTGCGAACATCGAAATCGTGGACAACTCAGCCAACACACCCACAACGACTCAGGCACGTTGCTATGGTATGGTGATCGATACTGACGAAGATAAAATTTACTGGTCGGGTCGTGATTCAAACTCGATTATGAAAGCAAACCTTGACGGTACCGGCAAAGAAATTTTGAAGTCGGGGCTGAGCAGTCCGCGTGGTATTTTCCTTAGAAAATAAAAATGAACGAACATGAAGAAACTATTTTATATATTTTTCTTTGGAACAAGCCTTGCGTTTATGCAGGGCTGTTCCGATGATGGTTACCCGATACCACCGGCCAGTACAGTACCCAAGTTCACGTACGTCATTGATAACGATGAACTGGCACCGGCTACAGTAACCTTTACCAATACAACCATTGTCCCGGATCGTGCCGGGGAAGTATCGTACTACTGGAGTTTTGGTGATGGAACATCATCTACGCAAACCAGCCCTTCACATTATTATGAAGAACCGGGCGAGTATATCGTAAACATGGTGGTGGTTACATCTAATTCACTTGAAGTGAAAGAGTATAAGCGAGCCATCATTATTAAAGACCCGAATGCCTCAGGTGTTCCGTTCTTTTTCTGGGCCGGAAGTTTACGCAACACACTTATCAACAACGCTACACCCATTGTGAGCATCTTTGCTACACCGGGCGTAACCAGCTCGTATGGTATGGTAGTTGATACGGTTAACAGTAAACTGTACTTAGGTGACGACAGCGGTAAAAAAATATGGGTTGCAAACCTCGATGGTTCGGATTTCAAAGAATTCCGTACAGGTGTAGGTGGCATTAACGGGCTTGCGATTGATTACCAAACGAACCTCATCTACTGGGGAACAACCGAAGGTGAAGTAAGGCGTGCCGATTTAACAAGCACAACGCTAACACAAAACGAAACCGTTGTTACCGGGCAAACCAACGAACCAACGGGTATTGCCATCGACCCTGTAACCCGTAAGTTGTTCTGGAACAACTATAATGGTGGTCTTTGGTCGAAGAGCCTGGATGCTGCGGGTGGTGAAGTTAAAATCATCGATAACCCCGATGGTGGAGGCAGTGTAATTGTCGTTGGTAACAAAATCTATTACGATGAGTTCACCTCTGGCGATATAAAAATTCGTTCGGCCAACCTTGATGGATCAAACCTGCAAACCGTTGTTACGGGCATTACCCGGTTGATATTCGCGGGCATAGTCTATAACCCCGCAGATGAAAAACTGTATTGGGGCGACCGTAACACCAGCACCATCCGAAAAGCCAACCTCGATGGCTCCGACATAGAAAACTATTATGTAGCAACCGGGGGCTATCCGCGTGCGTTTGCATTGGGTAAGCCTAAGTAAAAAGAGGGTATGAGTATAACTAAAACGGTCATGCATTGGCATGACCGTTTTTATTAAAATAAACATCGATCTATGAAAAAAATATGCACACTGTTCTTTTTGTTATTCGTTTTTACAGTTGCTTCGTCACAATCTAATCAGGGTAAGCTCATTATCATTGGTGGTGGCTCACGCCCCGGTGCGCTGGTGGAGCGCATCATTAGCGAAGCCGGTTTGCGTACCGGTGGGTATGCGGTCATACTGCCGATGTCAAGTGCAGAGCCGGATTCTGCCGCGTATTATGCCAAGCAACAGTTTTTAAAAATGGGTGTAACAGCGTTGTACGGATTAAATTTTAAACAAGGCGAACCTGTTCATCCTGCCAAGGCAGATTCAATCCGTAAGGCAAAGCTCATCTACATCACCGGTGGTGATCAAAACCGCTTTATGGAAATCGTACACGGCACTGCCATTGAACAGGCCATCCACGATGCGTACCGTAACGGAAGTGTTGTTAGCGGTACCAGCGCGGGAGCTGCCGTTATGAGTAAACAAATGATAACCGGTAAAGAAATAAAATACCCTGACTATGCCGCGACATTTAAGACTATCGAAAGTAATAACATAGAGCTTAAACCGGGTTTGGGGTTGTTGCCTTCTGCCATTATCGATCAGCATTTCCTGATCCGCAGCCGTCATAACCGGTTGCTCAGCGCGGTAATAGAACACCCCGAAATGCAATGTATTGGTATTGATGAGGCTACGGCTATTCTGGTGGTGGGTAAGCATGTTGAAGTATTGGGTAACTCGCAGGTATTGGTGTATTCAAACCCGCGCAAGTCAAAGAGCATTACCAACAACAAACTTGGGGCACGGGGATTAATCCTCAATGTTTATTTACCAGGTGATACGTTCAGGTTACCGTAATGTAGCAGATTGGCGTTTACACCCCCCGTTTTTAACATCTGCCCAAATGCAGTAGTCCGGCAACTGTCCCTAAAATGGCAAAATAATAACAAACATTACTTCCGTGCGGAGTGTATGCGAATCAACGCACACATCAATGTGAAATGAAGTTGTTTTGCCATGTCAATTAAAGAGAGGGAGTATGGTTTTTGTAGTGGTTAGCACATTATTGATGTTTTTTACGCTGTTTTTTTGGCTTGTGAAGAAATTAAACAAAAACATAACGGGTTTAGAGTAAAAACCGAAGCCATTGGAGTGGCCTGTAATTGGCGCTGTCCCTCCTTGTTAATACCCATAAAGCTTATTACATTTGTCGCCCTGTTTAGGATACAGCGAACGATTTTATTTTATAGACTCGCTTAGTTCTTCCGGGAATGTTTGCCCAGGTGGTGAAATTGGTAGACACGCTACTTTGAGGTGGTAGAGCCTTAACCGGTGTGCAGGTTCGAATCCTGTTCTGGGCACATTATAGAATACCGAAGTGGTGGAATTGGTAGACACGCACGTTTCAGGGGCGTGTGTCGCAAGACATGCGGGTTCGAGTCCCGCCTTCGGTACTTCAATTTTATCCCCTGCCTCTTGAGGGATTGCAAGATTGGCTTTTACTTTCCCGAATTTTAGTTATACTTACCCTTTGTATGCTTTCAAAGAAAAGTAAATATGCTATCCACGCATTGGTGTACCTGGCTGAGCGCTATGGCAATGGCCCCGTGCAAATTGGCGAAATAGCCGGGCAGCAGAACATCCCTAAAAAATTTTTAGAAACCATTTTATTAGAACTGCGGAACGCTAAAATTTTGCATAGTAAAAAAGGCAAAGGCGGAGGCTATTACCTGTACCGTAAACCCGAAGAAGTAAACCTTACCGAAGTTATCCGACTTATGAACGGTGCCATTGCATTGCTTCCCTGCGTATCGTTGCATTATTACGAGGCTTGCGAAGAATGTGTGGACGAAAAACATTGCACCATCCGGGCAACGTTTATACAGGTGCGCGATGAAACCCTGCGCATCCTCAGCGAAAACACCCTGGCAGACCTGTTAAAAAAACAGAAAAAGGCTAAAAAGTAGTTTTTTTAGGCTTTAATAGTCTATTATTCCTATGGATTTTATACTTTTAGAGCAAATTTCACTTAATACTCAATATCATTATGTCATTACGGTTAGGAGATGTGGCGCCCGACTTCACAGCGGAAACCACCGAAGGAACAATTAATTTTCACCAATGGTTAGGCAGCGGATGGGGCGTATTGTTTTCGCACCCTGCCGATTTTACACCGGTATGCACTACCGAACTCGGTGCGATGTCCAAGCTGGCACCTGAGTTTGCCAAACGCAATGTTAAAATTGCCGCGTTAAGTGCCGATCCGCTCGATTCGCACACGAAGTGGGTAAACGATATTAACGAAACACAAAATACGGTTGTGGAATATCCGCTCATTGCCGATCCTGAGTTTACGGTAGCCAACCTGTACGGCATGGTGCACCCGAATGTTACCGATAAGTTTACTGTACGCTCGGTATTTGTGATCGGTCCCGATAAGAAGGTGAAACTCACCATCACGTACCCGGCATCAACCGGAAGAAATTTTGACGAGATTTTACGTGTAGTCGATAGCCTTCAACTTACGGCTAATTACAGCGTAGCCACACCGGCCAACTGGAAACACGGTCAGGATGTAATTATCACTGCGGCAGTAAAAGACGAAGACATCGCAGCGAAGTTCCCCAAAGGGCATACACGCATTAAACCGTATTTACGAACAACGCCTCAGCCAAACGTGTAGTAAAGGCGCTCAGTTTAAATTTGAAAGATCATGCCGCACGGTGTGATCTTTTTTATTTACAACGCAATAATTTTTTTGTTGTTGAGTTGTTGCATTTTCTTCGGTACGATTTTTAATACTTCATCGCGTAATATTTTAATCAGGTTCGATTTCAGTTGATTGCGGTGCGTAACCAGGCTCACTTCCCGCACCGGGCCGGGTTCTTTTAATTTCTTCACTAAGTTAAGCTGTTGTTTGCTTAACTCAGCAACGGCTAATTCGGGCAATACAGTAATGCCATTATTTTTTTCAACCATGCGCTTCAGGGTTTCGATGCTTCCGGTTTCGTACTTAAAGTTGAATGACGATGCCTTGCGCAGTTCGCACAGGTTCAATACCTGCGACCGGAAACAATGCCCCTCTTCAAGTAACCACAGTTGTGACGGGTCGATGTCGGTGGGCAGTATGTACTTTTTGTTGTAGAGCGCATTTTTGGGCGAAACATATACAAACAGTTCTTCATAGAACAAGACATCTTCTGTAATGGCATTGTCGTTTAGCGGAGAAACTACAATGGCGCAATCTAACCGGTTATTTTTCAGTTCACTGATGATTTCTTCTGTAACGGTTTCTTTCACCTGGAAATTAATTTGCGGATATTTTTCGGTAACGTGTTGAAAAAGTAACGGTAATAAGTATGGTGCCAGCGTGGGGATGATGCCCACTTTTAACTCACCGTTTAATGTGTTTTTTTGCTGCGTAACAAGCTCTTTAAGGGCAGTCGCTTGTTGCAAAATAATGCGGGCTTGTGCAATAACTTCTTTACCGATTTCGGTTGGGATAACCGGCTGCCGGGTGCGGTCGAACAGTTTAATGCCCAGTTCATCTTCCAGCTTTTGTATTTGCATACTCAGTGTGGGTTGTGTAACAAAACACTTTTCGGCTGCTACCACAAAATGACGGTGCGTGTCTAACGCTGCGATGTATTCTAATTGGGTTAAAGTCATGCAGCAATTTAATAGCTTATTGTGATGGACTTAATATTTATATCGAGTTTATTTATAACCCCGTTTGCCGGAGTATCCGGTTTAAAAACTGCTAATTTGGGGTATCGGTATTTTTATAAGAGGACTTACGCAAAGTTTAAAACCGGGTCTAAATTCAAAGGCGTCTGGCGGCTTAAAGCCGTCTTGACGCCTGTTCGTGCGTAGATCCAGTTTTTTTAAGATAGCTTGAAAATTATTGAAATAGCTGTAACCTTTTCATAGGGGTACAGTAACTAATCCAAACAATAAAACACAAGGCGCTGATGACGGACGAAATGATTATGGAAACCGTGAAAAACGGTGACCTGCAGCAGGCAGCCTTGCTTTTCGACCGGTATAACGTCAGGATTTACAATTTTCTGGTCAGGATGACTTTTAACCGGCAAGTGGCGGAAGATCTCACCCAGAATGTTTTTCTGCGGATGATCAAATACCGGAACAGCTACCGTGTAGGGCATACGTTCCACTCGTGGATATACCAGATTGCCCGCAACGTGTTTAGCGACCATTACCAATTACACAAGAACCGGTTTGCCGGTTATGTGGATGTGGAAAAGATGCGGGATCAGATCGCAGATGCGGAAGAGAACTTTGTGCAGGACGAACGCGAACAATTATTGCATCGGTCACTCGCTTTATTGAATGAAGAACAGCGCGAACTGTTATTACTCACGCGGTTTCAACACCTGAAATACGAAGAAGTAGCCGATATGATGAACACCACGGTAGCCAACATTAAAGTGAAGGTTCACCGTGCCATTCAAAAATTACGTGAACATTATTTTCAACTTGAAAATAGCTGATATGGAAAAAGAAAAACTCGAAAGCCTGTTGATCGATTACATCGATGGTGTGCTTGTGCCTGCCGATAAGGATAGGGTTGAAGCAATGTTGAAAAACGATCCGGAAGCGCATAAGCTGTATCAGCAGTTGAAGGAACTGATTCGCGCAACCGAACAGCCCGTAATGTTAATGCCGGGCGCTGCGTTGAAAAACAGCTTTGATCAGTTACTGGCGCGTGAAATCAAAGTACAGTCAAAAATAACAGAACGGCCTGTTGTGTTATACCGCATGGCCGCAGCTATCGTATTGTTGCTGCTTGCCGGACTGGGCGGGTACTGGGTGTATCGCGATGCACAATACAAAAATGAGTTAGCGGCTTTGCGCGAAGAAGTTAAACGCAACAAACACGAGATGTTAACGAAGCTGGGCAATGAACATTCGGCCAGCCAGCGTATGCTGGGGGTTTCAGTGGCATACGAAATACCCGCACCGGATGATGATGTGGTGCAGGCATTGGTGAGTACGCTAAACACCGACCCGAATACCAACGTGCGTATGGCTGCGTTAGATGCCCTCGGTAATTTTTACCGCGAGCCTCTTGTTCGCAAATCGTTGGTTGAATCGTTGAAAGAACAAAAAGACCCCGTAGTGCAAATCGCGTTGATCCGGTTATTGGTACGCATGAAAGAAGGAAACATTGTTGATGTACTGGAAAACATAACACGCAATGCTCAAACCATGAAGGCGGTGAAAGACGAAGCCTATTCGGGAATATTGAAACTTTCGTAAGACAACAGCCTTTACTGCAGAAAAGGTTTACGTCCGATGGTGATAAACAAAACTGTTAAACTATTTGAACATGAAATGAGTATAAAAGCACTCGAAATCCAATAGAATGTTAATTATGCGAACCCGCCTGCGGAGGGCAGGTTCCATGTGACTATTAAAAATTAAAATTATTAACACATGAAAAAAATAATAATGGGAGCAGCCCTGGTATGCCTGGCATTAACCGTTGCTGCACAAGAGTATAAAGTATCGAAAAGCAACGGCAAGTTGCAGATCAATACAGGCAGGGTAACGGTTGAACCGGCTGCGGGAAACGAAATAATTTTCTCTTTAAAGAATAAGCGGGGTGAAGTGGACAAGCGTGCCGAAGGATTACGGGCTATTAACAGCCTGGGGCTTGACGACAATACAGGGCTGGGAGTTCACGTTGCCGAGAAAGACGGTGTGTTGCAGGTGTATCAGCTTAAAAAGATGGATGCACCCGAATTAGTAGTACAGGTACCGAAAAATGTTATTGTGCTCTTTCAGCACGAGTCGCAGTATGGAGGTACAGCCGCATTTAAAAACCTCGAAAACGAAATTGAAGTTTCTACGAGTTACAATAATGTGGTACTCGAAAACGTAACAGGGCCGGCAACCATCAAAACCGTTTACGGAAATGTTGATGCCGTATTCAGCCAGAATGTGAAAGGCCCTGTTTCTATTGTGTCGATTTACGGCCACGTTGATGCAACCTTGCCCACAACCATCAAGGCAAACTTAAAAATGACCACATCGTATGGCGATATTTTTGCCTCACCCGAATTTAAAATTGACGTTGAGCGCGATGGCGATATGATCAAATACAGCGACCGTGTAAGCGGCAAGATCAATGGAGGCGGCATGGCAATCGATTTCCGTTCTGATTATGGTAAAATATACCTCCGTAAAAAATGAGAACGCTGTTAGTGTTGTTGATGAATGTGTTTATCGGGGTAGCAGCGGCTCAAACCCCGATAAACGAAAGTTATGCAGTACGGGCAGGGCAATCTGTTTCATTTAAGTTTGATTATCCCAAACTGATTAAAATCACTACGTGGGATAAAAACGAAATAGCCATTACCGGTACGGTAAGCATAAACAGTGGCGAACACGATGATGCGTTGGAGTTTATTCATACCGCATCGGGAAACGAAGTGGTAATCGAAAACAAGATCAGGAACATGAAAGAATTGCCTCAACGGATAACCATTACACGCGGTGCAGAGAAGATCACCTTTAAAAGCAAGGCCGACTATCAAAAGTATTGCGAAGAGCATGGCCGGAATTTTAACACAACAACGATGGGTGTGGATATTGATATTTTCCTTGAGATAAAAATTCCGAAAAATGTTAAAACCAAAATGGAAGCAACCTATGGATTGGTAGAGGTCGTTAGCTTTACGGGGCAGCTTGAGGTAAATGCTATCTATGGAGGCGTGGATGCAGCCGTAGCCGAAAAAACAATCGGTGAGCTATCGGCACAAACCGGCTACGGGCAGATATACAGCAACCTCGATGTAAAATTTACCGGTAGTGAATTCCGCGATTTTCATACCCACATTTCCGGTAAGCCGGGCAGCGGGCCAGCGTACAGGCTGGAATCCAAGTACGGAAACGTTTATCTGCGCAAGGCGCTGTAACCGTTTGAAAAGCCCCGGTGTAACAACCGGGGTTTATTTTTTTGATAAATTCTATATAAAGTCTATAAAAATAGTATAGTATAAAGCATATTTGTACGGAAACGAATCACGTAAAAAGATCAGACAGCCGTACCGGATGAATATTCAGGAAGAACGTACCATAGAAGAAGCTGCGGGCAAAAGTACGCGCAATAAAAAAATTTTTATTCTTACGCTTGTTTCGCTGATGGTGCTCACCATCAGTATTTTCTTTTTTGATGAGATTAAAGACCAGGGAGCTTTTTTGTGGGATAACATCGGCCCCGAATTTTTCATATTCGTATTAGGCGGCTTTATCGCGCAAATGATTGACGGATCGCTGGGGATGGCCTACGGGGTTAGCGCTTCTACGTTTCTGTTGTCGTTCGGGGTTTCTCCGGCAGCGGCCAGTGCCAGCATACATGCTTCCGAAATTTTTACCAGCGGGGTTTCGGGGCTGTCGCACCTCAAATATCAAAATGTAAATAAGCGGCTGTTTAAAGTATTGCTTATTCCGGGTGTTTTGGGTGCCGTTGCCGGGGCGTATATTCTCTCATCGTTTGAGGCGTATAATTATATTCTTCGCCCGATCGTGGCTACCTATACGTTAACATTGGGTGTTATCATTATCCTGAAAGCGCGAAACGTACAGCGTAAAACGAGAAAAACCAGAAATGTTCCGGCATTGGCTGCGTTTGGCGGGTTTATGGATTCGGTAGGCGGTGGTGGCTGGGGGCCTATCGTGGCAACAACATTGATTGCCCGTGGAAGAAGCCCCCGTTATACCATTGGTTCGGTTAACCTGGCCGAGTTCTTTATATCGTTTTCAAGTTCGGTAACATTTTTTGTTACCATTGGTATGGGGTATTTTGAAATTATTGCCGGGCTGATCTTAGGCGGCATCATTGCCGCACCCATTGCTGCACGGTTAACCAGCAGGTTGCCCATCAAAAAAATGATGGTGATTGTAGGTGTGGTTGTTATCTTAGTAAGCATCCGGCTGATTGTCCTTTCCTTTCGGTAGGGGCAATGTGTAGGGAAATCGCTTTCAAAAATAATAGCTCCGAAGGAGCGGGATAATGATAGCCCCGTGCTTCAGCGCGGGGCTAAATGATAAGAGGTAAACCGTGCCACGTAAAAATGGGTATCGGAGCGATACACCTTCATGGCACGAAAAGCACAAAATGATTTAAAAGCGATTTCCCTGTGGCAATGCAAACTTTGCAGTTTGGTGTCCAACGGTTATCTTGCAAACTTTTTCTTATTAAAACGTTTATGGCATTACTTGAAAAGCATCTTCTTGTAAAGAAATCAACATTGCCCAATGCAGGCAAAGGGTTGTTTACAAAAGTATTTATTCCAAAAGGCACCAAGGTAGTTGAGTACAAAGGCCGTATTACTACCTGGAAAGAGATCAAAGACGATGATGGCGAGAATCCGTACATCTTTTATGTAAAACGGTATCATGTTATCGATGCATTGCCAACCAAACAGCATTATGCACGTTATGCAAACGATGCAAAAGGGTATGTGCGTGTAAAAGGTATTACCAATAATGCCGAGTATGTTATTAAAGGGTTAAAGGCGTTTATTGAAACCACAAAAGAAGTACAGGCCGGTGCCGAGATTTTTGTTGACTATGGCCCGGATTACTGGAAAACCATGCGCGAAAACTTAGCCATCGATAAAAAAACAAAACGCGAAGCCGGGAAGAAGGGAAAACAAGCTAAGGCTAAAAAAGCAAAAGAAGCCGCCCGGAAGAAAAAAACAGTTAAGAAGAAATAATCAGCGTTGGCGGGTGCGAAGTTCTTCCAGTTCTTCAAAGGCATCTGCGGCAAAATCATCGAAGCCAATGCGTTGGGCTTCGGTGATGTATGCCATTAACAACCGTACCGAACCCGGATTGATGTGCTTCGCTTCGGCTAATATCGTATAGGCGCGTTGCGAGTCGGTGCCATGCGTGCTGTAATACCGTGCCGCTGCGATAATCCCTTCTTCAAAAAACGGGTTATAGGTGGCTAAGATGCGATAATTGTTTTCGGCTGTTACTGTATCGCCACTCACCTCGCTGATCAGGGCTGTATAGAGCATTTTTTGTAATTGCTTTTGTTGCGGAAACGTGATGCCTTCATTGATTTTCGCAGCTAATAAACGTACCTCGTTGCGTGAAGCCAGCAGTTCAAGTTCGAAATGATTAATCTTATCGAACAGGTTTTTGTCGGTAAACCGCAAACCCGCTAATGCGTTGAAGTAACGAATGGCTTTGCGTGTACTACCGGCATCAAACTGGCGCTGCGCCATTTCCAACAACATCAAAGCTTTGTAATTGGTGTTTTCAATGGTGTTGATGAGTTGGTTGAATTTAAGTGAATCGGTAAGGCCAATCCGGTAGCGGGCGTATTGGTATTTAATTAAGTCGTTCTGGTTTAAGGCATCGGTGTGCGAGAGGGTAAGCACATGGCGAATTTGTTTTCCGATTTCGCGGTCGTTTTCACTTTTACTGTCGAGCAGGGTAGCCACTGCCTCCAACGCCTGTTCGTGCATGCGGGCTTCGGTCAGGGCGATGGCATTGTATCTTTTGGCATCTTTATAATCCTGCTCTACCGAATAGGCAAAACACTTTACAGCTAACGGTGCATTGCCTTGTTCAAGCGCCCATAAGCCCATGGTGTAATTAAATTTACCCTGCATGGATTGTGTGATGTACGCCACTTCGCCCATTATGGCCAATGCCCGCGCTACATTGTTTTGGTAATAATAACCATGTGCGAGTGTTGCTTTCAATGCTTCGGTGTAATCGGTGTTTACGGAGTCGGATGCAACAACGAATGCCTGCGTTAAAAATGTCGTATCAAGTTCGGTGAGTTTATACACCATATAATTATTGAGCAGGGTGGCCGAAAACAGGTTGAGTTTGTCGTCTTTCAGGGGATTGAGGGGAGTGGTTATTTTTTTATCGGATTGTGCGGCAATCAGCAATACATTGCTGGCGATGGCATCGGAAGCGGTAAAAGTATTTAATAACGAATCGGCATCAGCTACTACCTGGGTTTGGGCTAACAAAGCCGTAATGTTAATCCCGGCCGACTGTCTGGATGTTTTATCGGCCAATGCCTGATCAAAAAACAAAAATGCAGAATCGTATGTGACTGATCGCAGGTACGCATACCCCAAGTTGTTTTGGATTACACCCGAACCGGAAATTTTTTGTTGCGCCTGTACCAAAGCTTTTCGCGAGGCCACATAATTATCTTCGAGCAAATACAGGTTGGCATCGTTTACCAAAGCATAGGCGTTGGGGTTTAGCCTGTTAATAGACCTGTAATGGGCGTGGGCTTGTTCGAGGTTGTAGCGTTGCGTTTCTATCCCGGCCAGGGCATAGTTGCCCACAAAATTACCTGCGACAAAAGCACGCGCTTTTTTGTAGTACGGTTCGGCCTCATCAGGCCCTTCGGTAATTAATTGCAAATTACCCATACTGTTAAAAATACCGGCCGTAGCCTGATAAACATACGTGTGCCAGTCGGAGTACAGCACAAATGCCAGCGTGGCGATTAATCCCGCAATGCGGAATGTTGCATACGGCATTCGCGTGGGGCTGTACAATACTTTATATACGTTTTGGTTTACCGCCATGAGTCCCACAAAATTCGAGATGAAGTATAACAGGAAGATCGCACCAAAACCAACATGACTGAATACGATGATGTCGCGGATTATTTTCAAAGCGACATCGTTGTAGGTGTTTAAAAACATTCCCGTTGTGGTGAAGGCTACAATCAGTAACGTTGCAATAAACAATGCTCCGAACGGATAGAAATTAACGATGTTGTCGTACAGGGCTTCGCGTTTGCGGTAACCCCATATACTTAATACAGACGAAATGGTGAACAACAGGTAGAGATTGATGAAGATGAAATTCCAGTATATAAGACCAGCTTCGTGCATATAGGCAAGCACTACATTAACTAAGTAAATTACACTGATGATGGTGAAGTGCATTAAACTTTTAGAACTGGCCGTGCTTTGGCTGGTGAGGTAAACAAACGAAGCCATGATTTCGTGTGCCCCCATTAAAATGAACAGAACGGTTAAAATCAATGCCGGAATATATCCGCTGATGGACAGGTACAGGAACGGATGCGTTACATCGGCAAAAAAGTAAATCAAAACGCCCAACAATGCGGTAAGCGCCAGAAAACAGAACAGGCGCACATAAAACCGCGCACTTGTATTAAAAGCGTTGAAATAAAAACTTACTGCGATAAATATAACTGCCGTGAGTATGGTTGGGATTTGGTTACGTTCGCCAAACAATGCAAGTACATCTAACCGCAGACTCACTAAGAATAAAACAAATAACCCGGTACCTACATAATACCAAAACCGGGGCAGGGTGGTAATAATGGTGAACAGCAAAATACCCGCAAGTATTAAAACTATCGTGAAGCTATAAGAGGCTGTCAGGTTAGGGTGTAAAGCGCTGGCGTTGAAAAACTCGTGTGTAACGTACGATTCAATGGGCACGGCAAGTTCAAAATTGCCTACATCAAAGGTATGGGTTACACCTTCAATCGTTTTTTGGTTTTGGTATTTATCCCAATGCACTAATGTGCCTGCACCCTGAAAATATCCGTACCAGAAATAGGCGATAGCCGCTATAAAGACTACGATTAGTATATGCCAAAGCGTTCGGTATTCGGTATTCCAGTTTTTCCAAAAAAATAACGATTGCATGAACAGACAGGTTAATGAATAGAAAATTTGAGTTGCAGCAGATTAATCCAGCACCTTGGGTACCCGGAAGTAATCATCATTTTTCAGTGGGGCGTTCTCAAGCACTTCGGTATGCGACAGGGTATTTTGCACAACATCTTCACGCAGGGCATTTACCTCGTGCGACATGGTGGTTAACGGCTCCACACCGGTGGTATCAACTTCATTGAGTTTTTCGACCCAGCTTACGAGTGCCGTCATGTCGTGCATCATTTTTTCGGCATCGTTGCCATCGAACTCTAAGCGGGCAAGGTGAGCCATTTTATCGAGCAGCTCGCGTGTAATCTTCATCTGTTATTTGTTTTCAACTCCTGCGCAATGATGTTATATACGTTAGCCTTCAACGCATCGATGTCTTTTGATGTGTATCCGGAAGGATCGACAGGTTCGTGAAACACAAGCCTGAGTTTTTTCCAATGCAACAGCATGGGCATGGTGTCGGGCAAAATTATCCAATTATAAGGTAATGTTACAGGCACAATGGGTATTTGTTTTTCGATGGCTAACCGGAAGGCACCGTCTTTAAACCGGCTCATGTACGGTGGGTTTTCGCTTACGATACCGCCTTCCGGAAAAATCACCAGGCTTTTGCCTTCGTCAAGTGCCCGTAACGACCGCGTATAAGAACTGTATTTGCTGGTTAGTTTGCTGCGGTCAACCGTAATGTGCAGGTTGCGGTACATAAACCCGAACAACGGTATTTTTTCCATGGCGCTTTTGCCCACAAAAATGGTGTCGTGCGGGGTTAGCCCCATCGCTACAATGTCGATGTACGAAAAATGGTTCGGGCAAAAAATATACTGTTTTTCAGGGTTGAGTTTGCCCCGAAGTTCACGCCTCCACGGAAGGCCGATGCAGATAAATAACGCCATCGCCCACCAGCGGTTAATGATGCCTACAAGTTTATATTGCTTTTTAGCTAAGATGGGGATTAACAGTAATGGAAAGAAAATCAGGAAGAGAACTATAAAAACTGTAAATCCATAAACGGTATGAAGTGTTCTGATCAATTTCATGTATTAATATTCATTTTTTAATAATGGACACATAGAACCTGCCCTCCGCAGGCGGGTTCGCATACATGATCATTCCGGTTGGTATAGCTTTGTTTATGCTCATTTCATATAAGTTCAGGGCAATGCGAGGATGCAACGTTCGTGATTTAAAATTTCTTTCGCACGGTTAACTTCAATATGTGATCGGGCATCGTCCATCGCTTCTTTTACTTTGGCGCGAAGGTTTTTCATGTTCATAGCTTCGATAAAACGTTTTACATCTTCCGTGCTTTCCAAAATAAGTTTGGGTACCTCGGCAGGTTTGTCGTCATCGCCTTTTGCCACCATAATAAAGTAAGACGAGTTGGTGTGTTTGGTTACATTGGTTTTTACGTTGTGTGCCTCCACGCGAATACCAACAATAAGCGATGATTTCCCTACATAGTTTACCGATGCGTGAAGCGAGACCAACTCACCAACCTCTACGGGCTGAAGAAAATCAACGCTGTCAACCGCTACGGTAACACAATATGTGCCTGCGTGTTTGCTGGCCGTGGCATAAGCAACCTTGTCCATTAGCGAAAGCAAAATGCCACCGTGTATTTTCCCGCCAAAGTTGGCATAAGCCGGGATCATCAACTCGGTAATGGTGGTTTGAGAATATCGGACAGCGAGCGCTTCGGGGTTTATCATACGATTGAGGTCAGGTTGAGGATGAAATTACACCAATCCTGGGTTTTTAAAAATTTCGGAGGCGGGCTACGGCTAAAATACCGGCCACACTCATGCTGTCGGTTATTTTGCCCGAGAGTACCATCTGCAAAGCCTCTGTAAACGGAAGTTTTTTCACCACTAAGTCGGCCTCGGTTTCTTCCAGTTCGGTAGCGCCAAAGGTTAAGCCTTCGGCCAAAAAAATAAAGCCCTCTTCATCGGTTACGGAGTTGGACGTGTGGAAACGCATCAGTTGTTGCCAGTGAGTGGCCGTAATCCCGGTTTCTTCTTTCAGTTCGCGTTTGGCCGAATCGAGCGGAAGCGTGCCCTCGGGGCATCCGCCTTCGGGAATTTCCCAGGTGTATTCGTTTAGGGTATAGCGGTGCTGGCCTACCAACCAGGTATTGCCCTGCGCATCTAACGGCACAATGCCGATGGCTTTATTTTTGAAATGCACTTTCCCGTAAATGCCGGAGCCACCGGCCGGGTTAATAACCTGGTGTTCTTCTACCCGAATCCATTTATTGTCGTACACGGTGCGGGATGAAAGTGTTTTCCACGGATTGATCATCGGCAACTAAAATTAATATGTGAGCGATAGTCAAATATACGTTTGAATTTTGAACACCGAATTGCAATTTTTGCAGTGCGATGCTTCTGTCCTGTTTTTCACCCGACCTGATTGAAGCCGGCTGCGATGAAGCCGGCCGTGGATGCCTGGCCGGGCCGGTAGTGGCTGCGGCTGTAATTCTCCCGAAAGATTACCGCCACGAAAAACTAACCGATTCGAAACAGCTTAACCGGTTGCAACGCGAAACCCTGCGCAAGGATATTTTGCGCGATGCCATGGCCTGGGCTGTTGCCGAGGTATCGTGCGAAGAAATAGATATGATCAACATTCTCAATGCTTCGTTTAAAGCCATGCACCGGGCTATCGATAAGCTTACACAAAAACCGCAACTTTTGTTGATTGACGGAAACCGGTTTAATCCTTACGGGCAACTACAACATCGTTGTATTGTAAAAGGCGATTCAAAATACCTGTCGATTGCGGCAGCATCGGTATTGGCCAAAACATACCGTGATGATTATATGCAAAGCATCGCGAAACAATTTCCGGGTTACGGCTGGGAGCGTAATGCGGGTTATCCTACCCGGGAACACCGGAACGGCATACGGGCACACGGCATTACTCCGTTCCACCGGAAATCGTTTACCTTGTTGCCCGAACAAACGGAGTTATTTTAGCCATGTGCCTGATTTTTATTTCAGTTCAGCAGCACCCGCAATACAAGCTGATTGTTGCTGCAAATCGCGATGAGTTTTATGAGCGTAAAACAACGGCTGCCGGTTTTTGGAACGATCATCCACACGTGTTGGCCGGGCGCGACCTCGAAGCAGGCGGTACCTGGATGGGCATACATAAAAACGGGCGTATCGCTATGGTTACCAATTACCGCGACCTGCGAAACCTGAAAACCGTTGCCCCTTCGCGCGGAGCGCTGGTATCTGATTTTCTAACCGGTAACGATACGGCAAAAAAATACCTTGAAAATATTACGCACAACAGTAACCAGTACAACGGTTTTAATTTAATTGTTGGTTCGACCGAAGAGCTTTGGTATCATTCAAATTATAAAGAAGGTGTGCAGCCCTTAACGCCCGGCTTACACGGACTTAGCAATCATTTATTAGACACACCCTGGCCGAAAGTTTCGCGCGGCTTAACGCAGATGCAACAGGTGTTAGTGAATAACGCCATCAACCCCGATGATTTGTTTGCGTTGTTGTCGGACGGACAGTTGGCGTCCGATGATCAGCTTCCCGATACAGGCATTGGTGTTGAACGCGAACGTATGTTATCGTCTATGTTTATTAAAAGCCCCGGTTATGGTACACGGTGTTCAACGGTAGTGCTGATTGACCGGCATGATGAGGTTTATTTTTGTGAACGGGTATATGACGTACAAACCTTTGAATACCGCCAGCAGGTGTTTTCCTTTACGATTGAGAAATAAAAAAATCCCGGTAACTCACCGGGATTTTTAGTAGAAAGGTGTAGGACACCTGAATGATCTGTTAGTTTTTGATAAGCAATTTAAAGGTTTCTTTACCAGAGGTACGGATGATGTACATACCTTCAGGTAAACCGGTTGCATCGAAACTATCCACATCGTTGTACTGGCGTACTACTTTGTTCAGATTATTGTAGATGATGATGTTTGTTGTTTTCGACAACGTTACAATGGGCTTAATACCCGGCTGTACCGGATTGGGATAAGCATAGAAACGATCCATACCTGTTCCCGTGGTTTCAACCTTGCGGATGTCGGAGTAGGTAAAGGTTCCGTCAAAATCAACTTGTTTTAAGCGGTAGTACGATTTTCCACGGAGGGGTTCCTCATCGGTGATGGTATATTGTTGCGGAACAGTGGTTGTACCCGCTCCGCGTACTTCACCGTGGTATTCAAAATCAGTTCCATCGTACGAACGTTCAATCTCAAAACGATCGTTGTTGGTTTCGGTGGCGGTGCGCCAGTGCAACTCAACGGTATTGAAATCGGTAAGTTTAGCGGTGAACAATGTTAGTTCAACCGGGAGCGGGTTGGCAGGCGAAACCGAAGCCAGGGTAAACGGACTGAACGCAGCAACCGATCCTGCGGTAACAATGGTACCGTTGATGTTATCACCGGTTGTTCCGCCATTGCCATGGTTTACCCAGTTGGTTCCTGTCCAGCGTGTTACCCGTAAATCGGCAGGGTTGGTAATATACCCTGCATTGCAGGCGGCTTCGTTCCAGCTTAACGTTACCGATACGTTTGATGCACCCACGCTTCTGTCGAGCGTCCAGTATTCGCAACCGCTCACCGTCCAGAACGAAGGATCCCAAACGGCCGGGCTTCCCAACAAATGGTTTTCGTTGAAGTATTGAGCCGTGAAGGCGTGTGTTGTGGCTGTTGGTGCTGACATAGAAATCGGGCGGTAAAATCCGTTATCGCCTACCGGGAAGGTAAAATCATCATTTCCGGTTTTGCGTACGGAGCCGTCAACATAACTCAGGTTGTTGGCACCTGTTACGGTAGCATCGTTTGCAAAGTTGAGATAGTTAACGGCATCGGTATGTAGTACACCTGATGTGAATATAGCATTTGTGCTGATAGTAATATCAGTATCAAGCGTAACGGTATTAGAAGGTTTGTTCAGGTTTATTCTTCTGAATATAGGGGTTGGTGTTCCACCGATTTTGTAAATCGTTTGAGGGTTAGTTCCTGTAAACTCCACTACGCCTGTGCCGGCTGCAAGTGTCATAACGGTATTACTGTTAATGGTAATGTCGGAGGCATAAAGGTCTGTTCCGTTATAAGAAGGACTAAATTCCCCTATTGAACTTTTAACAAAAATTACTGATCCGTTGTAGATGTCACTGTTGGTGCTTGATAGCCGCCAGCGATTAGAACCACTGAAAGAAAGAGTTGTGACACCGTTAAACACATTTCCGCCAGCATTATCATCGTTACCTGCACCAGCTTTTTCAATGGATGTAGTGCCGTTAAATGTTCCCCCTTCAAGCATAACCCGTGGAGAAATAAAATCCACATCACCATTAAAGGTTGTGCCTACTCCTATCCTGAGTAATGCCGTTCCGGTGAGGGTCATGGTTTGGGGTGTTGCTCCAAGTTGCGTAAGCCGGTATAGCCTCAGTTCCCCTAAGCTGAATGTTCCGATGTTAAGGGTTTGACCGGCAGCCAGTATAGCAAAACCGCCAGTGGAATTTCCAATGATGATGCCGTTACCGGCAGTATTGGTGAAAGTAACCGGCCCGTTAAACTGATTGCCCGCAGAGTTGTCTGCAAATCGTAACCAGTTTGTTCCGGTATTGGTTGCGCTAAGTGCTGCATTAAAGGTATCCGGGTTGGTACCGGCTAATATGAACTGGCCCGTACCAGAATTTGCGATGGTTGTAATACCATTAAACGTATTGCCTCCTGTGCTGGTGTTATCAGCAGCGCCTGTTTTTTCGATATGTGCTGTATTATTATACGTGCCGCCCTGAAGAAATACCTGGGGTGCTCTGAAATCGACCGGGCCGTTAAAGATTACATTAGTTCCCAGGATAAGTCTTGAATTTCCTGACAGCAAGAGCGTTTGCGGGGTTGTGCCAAGCTGCGTAAATCGCCTGATGATGAGGTCACCCGTTGTAAATCCACTGCCGCCTACAGTTATTGTTCTGCCAGAGGCAAGGGTGGCACCGCCACCGGCACGTTCACCGAAATAGATTCCACCGCCAAAGGTTGAATTGACAATGATGTTTCCATTGAATACGGTTCCAGGAATATTATCAGCCATTCGTATTGTTCCTGCTCCGGTATTCAATAACGTTAAATCATTATTGAATTGATCGAGCACACTAACAGCAAACCTGAAATAGTTACTGCCAGAATTGGCAATGGTGGTAATGCCATTAAAAATATTGCCCCCATTACTGTCGTTTCCGGTGGCGCCTGTTTTTTCTAAGTACGTTGTTCCGTTAAAGGTTGTGCCATTCAACTCAAATTGTGGTGAGCGAAAATCCAGATTGCCATTGAAAGTAGTTGCAGGGCCTAATTGTAACAAGGCCGTGCCGGTCAATAATAGGGTTTGAGGTTCGGCACCAAGTTGTGTAAACCTTCGCAGGCTTAAATACCCGCTGCTGTACCCCAGACCTCCGGTAAGAAGCGATCCACCGGCAGCCATCGTAGCGGATGCACCAGCCTGACTGGCAATATAAATGCCACCGCTTCCCAGTGTAGAGTTGAACGTTATGTTTCCATGAAACTCGTTTCCGGTAGTGTTACGGGCAATGGAAATAAGATTCGACCCGGTGTTTGTAAGCGTCAGGTCATTATTAAATATATCGGGCGAGTTTTCTGCCGAATAAAAATATCCGCTTCCCGAATTTACGATTGTGGCCACTCCATTAAAAACATTGCCTCCGTTACTTGCGTTGTTTGTAGCACCGCTTTTTTCAAGGTAAGCTGTTCCGTCAAACGTTGTTCCGTTTAGAAAAAGTTGAGGGGCACGGAAATCGACATCCCCGCCAAACGAAGAGGAAGGGCCGAGAGTTAAAACCGCTATTCCGGTAAGCGCAAGGGTTTGTGCTGTGGAACCAACCTGTGTAAACCGGATAAGCCGAATGTCGCCACTGATAACACCGGATGAACCTACGCCAATGGTTCTTCCGGCAGCAAGCGTGGAAGTGCCATTGGTACCATTACCAAACCAAATACCTCCGCCAAAGGTGGAGTTGAGTTCTATGTTCCCGTTGAATTCATTTCCCGCAGTGTTATTGGCCATACGGATGGTAGATGCCCCCGAGTTGATAACTACCAGGGTGGAATTGAAAATATCCGGACTGGTATTTCCGGTGAGAAGATAATTATCTCCCGAGTTGGCAATAGTAGCAGCGGCATTAAAAATATTACCGCCTGTACCGTCATCATAATTCCCAGTTCCGCCTCCTGTTTTTTCGAGATAGGCCGTACCGTTGTAGGTAGTGCCGTTTAGGTACAGTCTGGGTGAAGTAAACGTAACATCCCCGTCAAATTCAGATGAAGGCCCCAGCCTGAGGAAACTTGTTCCTGTAAGGGTTAATGTTTGTGGTATTGCGCCAACTTGCCTGAAGCGATAGAGATTTATTGAACCACTGGAAAACGTGCCGTTTGAAATAGATCCGCTCAGTACAGAACTTGCAGAAGCGTTGGCATTGAATGTAACACCTGCAGCACCGCCACTGTTGGATATAAAAATGTCTCCATTGTAAGTAGAAGTACCATTGCTACCCATGGTAATGAGCGAAGAGGGATGACTGTTGGATGAGTTGATAATTATCGGGCCATCGAAAGTGGCTTGTGAGCCAGCACCATACAAAAAGAGATAATCACTTCGCAATGCCCCCATGCTGTTGATGGTAAGCGTACCGCCTACCGACAGGCCGGTGTTTGGATGATAACCAATCAGGTACGAATATTGATCCGAACCCCCGGATTTATTTGAGTTCAGGGTAAGGTCTGAGGCAAACTCGGTTGTTTCTCCGTTATGGTTGTGCGCAAAGTAAAAATAGTTGCTCCCGGTATTGTTAAAGGTAGTTGCGCTTAGAAACTGATCGCGCGAACCATTGCCTGTCATAAAATACCCGCTGCCGCTGTTGGTTATAGTAGTAATTCCCGTAAAGATGTTTCCACCGGTTCCGGCATTATTAGTTGCGCCTGTTTTTTCTACCGTTACAGTGCCGCCATAATGGCAACCGTTTAAATATACTTGTGGCGCTGTAAAAATCACATCGCCCCCAAAGGCAGAGTTAGGGCCAACAGTTAAATTAGCCGTTCCTGAAAATGCAGTAAGTGTTTGTGGGGTAGTGCCTGTCTGTGTAAACCGTGGCAGGCTTAATGTTCCGTTAACATACCCCCCCGCACCAATTGTAATTGTGCGGGTATCTGCTAATGTAGCGCTTGCACTTGTTCCGGTATTAAAATTTATTCCGCTAATTCCACCGCTGTTACTTACTACAATGTTTTGATTGTACGTGGAAGTTCCATTTACGCCCATGGCAATTGATGTTGAAGTATTGGTGTTTGTTGCGTTAATGGTTACAGTGCCGTTGTACGTTGCTGTGCCTCCACCCCCGTTAAGAAAACGATGGTTGCTTTGCAGCGCACCGGCACAATTTATAGTAACGTCTCCACCAAAGAGCACACTGGTATTCGTACCGTCACCCACCAAAAATGACCACGCATCTGTACCCCCTGATTTGTTTGAGTTCAGCGTAACATTTGAGGCAAACGTGGTGGTTGCTCCGTTGTGGTTATGAGCAAAATAGATGCGTCCGCTGCCGGTGTTATTAAAAGTAGTTTCATCCAGAAACTGATCAGGCAGGTTGTTTCCTAAATAGAGATACCTGCTGCCACTGTGGGTGATTGTTGTAGCTCCGTTAAAAATATTTCCACCTCTTCCGGCATCATCGTTGTCGCCAGTTTTTTCAAGGTTGGCCGTTCCGTTATAAGTAGCACCATTAAGCAGAAGTTGTGGTGCACGTAGATCAACGTTGCCACCAAACGTTGTGGCGGGGCCGATTTGTAACAGTGCAGAAGTTCCGGTAAGAACAAGGTTTGTTGCGGCTGTACCGGTTTGTGTAAAATTTCTGAACCGAAGCTGGCCGATATCAAACCCACCCGCACCAATACTGATGGTGCCATTACCAAAGGTTACACTTCCGGTGCCTGAGCTAAACTGAAGATTGTTGTTTGAAACAGAATTGCTGATGACGAGGTTGCCGTTCATAATCACATCGCCATCGTTGCCCCAGAAAAATTCACCCGGTGCGGTTGGAGCGTTGTTGATGATTACGTCACCATTAAATGTGGTGAGAGTGCCCGCATCGTAGCTTATATGTATATCGCTGGCATTGCCGAAATTATTAACCGTGGTGGTTCCGTTAATGGTTGTTGATGCACCAGAGCCTCGGCTGAGTTGAATGCGACTGTTAACATCCACAACCGAAGTGTTATTTAACGTCAGGTTTCCGTGAAAGATATTCCCGACTGTATTACTCCCGATGCGTATGCGTCCGCCACCCGTGTTGTTGAATACAACATCACCATTAAAAATATCGCCTGCATCTGCGGCAGTGTTTCCAAGATGAATATCGCCTGAGCCATTGTTATTAAAAGTAACGGCCTGAAAAGAATTACCGCCCCTTGATCCAACTGAATTCGAACCTGTTTGCGTAAAAACACTTGTTGCGTTAAAGGTGCTGCTGTTGAAAACGATTTGTTCAGATGTGAATGAAAGTGCTCCGTTAAAAGTGCTGTTAGGGCCCAGCGTAAGTATTGAAACCGGGCTTCCTCCTGATAGTGCAATGCTCTGAGGCGTGCTTCCGACTTGTGTGAAATTTGCTAAGGTCAGGTTTTGGCAGCCCGATGCCCCGCAGTTAACAGTAATTGTTCGTGTGTCGGCCAGGGTGGAAGTGCCGCCATTATCTCCAAATAAAGCATTACCTGTGGAGTTGTAGTTTACAACAATATTACCGTTGAATTCATTATCGGCAGAACCCCGGGCCAATGAAACGGCTCCTGAATTATTAATGTTAAGTACAACATCTGTAAAAATATCGGGATTGGTATTGCCCAATCGTAACTGACCGGTTCCCAGGTGCGTAAGGGTTAACGTGTTGCCAAATGTATTGCCCCCAGCTCCATCGTCTGTGGTATCTACTGTTTTGGTGATGGTAACGGTGTTGTTAAAGACCGACCCGCTAAAAGCAACTCTTCCGGTGTTTCCCGCTACCGGAACATCAAACTGTGTTCCGCTAAAAGTAGTGTTACCTGTTGTATTAAGCGTTACAGAGGCAGCGCCCCCTGAATTTACGATGATTCCTCCTGCGAATGTGTTCGTACCTGTGGTGATTAATGTGTTGCCTGTCAGATCAATCGTTCCTGTGTAACCAGCGTTAATGTTTATACCGGCCACAGAAGGAGCGGCAACATCCATAACACAGTTCCCCAACCTGTTGGCGTTAAAAGAAACAGTAGTGGAGGCATCTGGTACAGAGGCTCCTCCTGCGCCCCCCGAAGTAACCGCCCAGTTAGCGGGGTCGCTCCAGTTACCCGTGGAGGTAGCTACCCAATGCCGGTTTTGGGCGAACCCGGAAATCGTTAAAAATACTAAAATCGAGAGAATAAAGCCTTTTTTCATATATGTACAATTCGACCCCTAAATATTGCTCTTTGCATTGGATTAATTGACTGGGTGGTTTAAGTTTTTATCCATTTTTTTCAATTAAGTAACTGACAAACAGAGCTTTTATTTTTTATAGGGTTCGGTTAGCCGTATGTAATATTTTACATAAACTTGATGTATCACCACTAACTAAGTATGTACATTTCGTTTTTAAGGGCTGGGAAATCATGCAAAAGAAAAAAGACAAAACACCGCGCTTGTTAAAGTTTATCCGGTGGGCGTACCCCAAAGTGGAAGTTATTGCGCCACCGTTGGCTTATCGCTTTTTTATCAGATTGTTTTTTACACCATTAAAATACCGGGCTACCGAAAAAGAACGCAAGGCCGAAACTTTCGGGGTTAAATTTTCTATAACAAGCGAAGGGAAGAAAATCCAATGTTGCCGTTGGGGGAGTAGTGACAAAACAATAATAGTGGTACATGGTTGGGCAGGAAGAGCCACACAATTCAGGCGGTTTGTGAAACCGTTTTTGGCAGCAGGCTATCAGGTAATTGGTTTTGACGGCCCGGCTCACGGTCAGTCTGAGGGGCGAAGTACCGACCTTGACGGATTTAAGGCAGTGATTGAAAAATTAGTGGCCGCATACCCAACTTCGGCTATTGTTGCACATTCGTTTGGCGGGGTAGCCTCGTTATACGCGCTTGCAGGCGGGCTGCCTGTAAAAACACTTGTTAATATAGCCAGCCCAACCATGGGCGAAGAAATTATCGATACATACAGGCACGCCATTGGCGCATCGGCAAAAGCAGGTGAGGCATTTAAAAAATATGTGCTTAAAAAATCAGGGAAAACCTTTGACGAGTTTTCTGCCCTGTCACTCATCAAACACGTACCGCCCGATCTTAATTTGCTATTGGTACACGATGAAAACGACCGCGAGGTTGACATCAAACAGCCTAAGGCATTACACAAACAATTCCCACAAGCCAGCCTGTACGTTACCGAAGGGCTGGGGCATACCCGTATTTTGAAAGATAACCGGGTAATCGGCCACATTGTAACATTTGTAGCCGCGCATACGTCAGGTTAAACGCAGGCATCCGACAGTAATTTTCGGGTAAATCTGTAATTTGAGCCGACATTGCCACACTAATTCATAACATTTACGTTGATTTTGCAACTAAAATTGAAAACGGCAGTATAGTGTAACATCAAACTTTTGGGCACAAAGCCACATCGTTAATAGAAACCCGGGTTTTTAATACAATCAGCACATGAACATCATCGAAACACACAATATTTCAAGGCGCTACATTATGGGTTCGCAAGAGGTTAACGCCTTGCAGTCGGTATCGATTACCATAAAAAAAGGCGAGTACGTGGCGTTTATGGGGCCATCGGGTTCGGGTAAATCAACGCTAATGAATATTGTGGGATGTTTAGACACCCCAAGCGGGGGCACGTACATGCTCAACAACCAATTGGTGAGTGAAATGACCGAGAACGAATTGGCCGAAGTGCGTAATAAAGAAATCGGTTTCGTATTTCAAACGTTTAACCTGTTACCCCGTGCCTCAGCGTTAGAGAACGTGGCGCTTCCGCTGATTTATGCCGGCTACGGAAAAACCGAGCGCGAAGAAATGGCGATGAAAGCATTAGAAAGTGTTGACCTCGGTGACCGGTATCACCACAAACCCAACGAACTTTCGGGCGGACAGCGCCAGCGTGTGGCCATTGCGCGTGCGTTGGTCAATAACCCTTCCATTATTTTGGCCGATGAACCAACGGGTAACCTCGATACCAAAACCTCGTACGACATCATGAACCTGTTTCAGGAGCTTCACGATAAAGGCAACACCATTATTATGGTAACGCACGAAGACGACATCGCACACTATGCGCACCGCATCGTTCGCTTACGCGATGGTTTGGTAGAGTGGGATAAAGTGAACGAAAACGTTACCCGTGGACAGGCCGTTGCCGCTCATTAATTGTTGTGCATTTATGGTTTTACCGGCTTAACTTTAAGCCATGAAATCGCCATTGAAATGTTTTACACGCAATGTGATAGTTCGGGCGATTACATCTGTTCCATTAAAATAAAATAATGTAAGTATCCGCTTTTAGTCTTAAACCACATAGATACATAGTTTTTAAGCAATACATAGACAAAATAAATTTTGTACATAGCGAGTGTTATGTGCAAAGCGAAGCTTCTATGAATATCTTGATTAAGAACAGCCCCTATGTATCTATGTGTTAAAAAAAATGGTTGTATTATCTTTTAGGACATGAAACGAATACTCAGAAAAAATTTTAACAGATGAAAATTTACACCAAAACCGGGGATAAAGGAACTACCGCACTGTTTGGCGGTAAGCGCGTATCGAAAGCTGACCTGCGCATTGAAACGTATGGTACCGTTGATGAATTGAATGCTTACATCGGTTTAGTACGCGACCAACCGGTAAATCAAATCCGTAAAAATATATTAGTAGAAATTCAAGACAGGCTTTTTACCATTGGCTCTATACTGGCAACCGAACCGGGCAACACCAAAGTAAAAGTGCCTTCGCTTGCCGTTGAAGATATTACGTTACTCGAAAAAGAAATTGATGTGATGGACGCGGTACTTCCGCCCATGAAATCGTTCGTGCTTCCGGGCGGGCATCAATCGGTTTCGTTTTGTCATATAGCCCGTACGGTATGCCGCAGGGCCGAACGCCTTGTGATTGCGCTAAACGCTCAGGAAGAAGTTGGTCCACTGGTTATTCAATACCTCAACCGCCTTTCTGATTACCTTTTTATGCTTTCCCGTAAAATGACTGCCGAACTAAACGCAGAAGAAACCCCCTGGAAACCAAGAATGTAGGGGATAATCCGCAAAACACCTAACAATCGTTAGTCATTTGTCGAAATCATCTTATCTTGCTGCCCTTAAACTTCTTCATTTATGGTAGCAACAGAAAGCATCAGCATTGAAAAGGTAAAGCAGTCGCGCATCAGCCAGGTTGATTTCGATAATCTGCCGTTTGGTAAAATTTACACCGATCACATGTTCTTGGCCGATTACCGCGAAGGCGAGTGGAAGAACCTGCGCATTGTACCGTACGGTAACATCAGCGTAAGCCCGGCCACACCGGCTATTCATTATGGCCAGTCGGTATTTGAAGGAATGAAAGCCATGAAATCGGCCGATGGCGAAGTGCTGGTTTTTCGCGCTGTTGACAACTGGATGCGGCTCAATACTTCGGCCGAACGGATTTGTATGCCGGCTGTTCCCGAAGAAATTTTTATGGAAGGATTAAACACACTGCTTGCGCTGGATCAGGGCTGGGTTCCCAAAGCAAAAGGCTCATCGTTGTATATCCGTCCGTTTTTGTTTTCGGCCGATGAATACATTGGCATACGCCCGTCCGATAATTTTACGTTTATGATCATCCTCTCACCGGTAGGGCCATACTATGCTACACCGGTAAAAGTTAAAATTGAAACACACTATACCCGCGCCACACAAGGCGGTACAGGGTATGCCAAGGCAGGCGGTAATTATGGCGGGGCGCTTTACCCGGCCAAGCTGGCGCAAGACCAGGGTTATCACCAGTTATTATGGACTGATGGTAAAACACACCAGTACATTGAAGAGTCGGGCACGATGAACGTAATGTTTATCATAAACGATGTGTTGGTAACACCGGCATTAAGCGATTCAATTTTAGCAGGCATTACCCGCGACAGCGTGTTGCAACTTGCCCGGCATTGGGGCATACAGGTTGAAGAGCGAAAAGTTTCCGTTACGGAACTGATCGAAGCCGCACAATCCGGAAAGTTGACCGAAGCCTTTGGTGTAGGCACGGCAGCTACCATTGCACACATTGAATTGATCGGACATGAAGGGAAAGATTATTACCTTCCGCCCGTAGCGGAACGCAGGTTTGCCAACCGCGTGTACGAAGAGCTTGAGGGCATTAAACGGGGCACAAGCCCCGACCGGTTTCAATGGATTACAAAAGTATCATAACCGTTTTGGTGCTGATGTGTGCGGGTTGCACCGCTACCGGCCAGCAACGGCAATTGGTTATTCTTAAAAATGAAAATGTACTGGCACGTTACCAACCCGGTGACGTGCTTCATTTTTTCAGGGAGGGCGATAAGGAAGTACAGATACAGCGTATCCTTGATTTAAACGATACATTAATCATGATGAACTTCGATACGGTAGCGTGTTACCGGATCAAAAAGTTAGACATCCGTAAAAAGAAAGGCAGCACCTTTAGCCAGCGGTTGGGTGCGCACATGATAGCAGCCGGTGTGATGTTGCCTCTGGCAGAGCTGATCAACACAGGGCTTGTGCAGCAACGGGGTGCATCGATCAGCCCGGGCGTGGGCATCGCTTCGGGCGTATTGGCTGGAACAGGCACAGTGCTTTTACTCATAAAGAAGCCGTACTTTAAACCCGGCCGTAAAAAACGTGTGTTTATTGTCGATAAACGATCACCTTTTTATAAAGCACAACCAGGGTACAGTTCACCGTACATACCGTAGGCGTCAGACATTAGGTGTACGACACCTCTAAAAATTATTTATCATTACCTTTGCCCACGTTCCGTGTTGCATAACGAACGGTTCTCTTTATTGTATGAGCATTTTCACTACCCCAAACAAAATCATCATTACCTGTAACAAACGCCTAACGCCCTGGCTTAAGCTGGAGGTAGAAGAGTTAGGGTTTGACGTAGTGGATACGTTTGCTACAGGAATAGAACTTCGCGGAACGGTGGAGGATTGCATAAGACTAAACCTGAATTTACGTTGTGCCAGTCAGGTGTTGTATTCATTGTATGCTTTTCGGTGTAACAGTCCGGAGCAGTTGTACGACAAACTGCTAACCTATCCGTGGGAGAAGATTATTGATGTTAACGAATATTTCTCGGTTACAAGCCATGTCGATCACCCCAGCGTAAACAACACCATGTTTACCAATGTGAAAGTGAAAGATGCCATTGCCGATCGCATCCGCAGAGAAACAGCCAAGCGCCCGGATTCCGGTTCGGCTATGGATGGAGTCGTGATCAATTTATACTGGTGGGAGTTAGAGGCCGAAGTGTTTCTCGACACATCGGGCGAAACGTTATCGAAACACGGTTACCGGAAAGTGCCGGGCAAAGCGCCTATGCTCGAAGCGTTGGCATCGGCAACCATACTCGCTTCGAAGTGGGACAGGCAATCGCCTTTTGTAAACCCCATGTGCGGATCGGGTACCGTAGCCATTGAAGCCGTGCTGATGGCAACCAACCGCAGACCGGGCTTGTTGCGAAAAAATTATTCGTTCATGCACGTTATCGGTTACGATGAACAGGTGTATCAGGAGCAAATGGAATTGTTGAATCGAAAAGTAAAAGAAGTTCCGGGTCTTAAAGTGATAGCCACCGACATTAGCGATGATGCAATCAATGTTTCGAAAATTAATGCAGGTATAGCGGGCATTGAACAATACATCGATTTTGAAGTATGTGATTTTGAGCAAACCGTTGTTCCCGAAGGAAGTGGTGTGGTGTATTTTAATCCAGAATATGGCGAACGCCTCGGTGAACTTTCAAAGCTTGAAGGCACGTACAAACGCATTGGCGATTTTATGAAACAAAAATGTCAGGGTTACACGGGTTATATTTTTACCGGTAATCTTGATCTGGCAAAAAAGATTGGCTTACGTGCCAGCCGCAGGTATGAGTTTTACACGGCCAAAATCGATTGCCGGTTATTGGAATACGAGTTGTATGCGGGGAAGAAGGTTGAGGGTTGATTCAGCTCTTTCTTACGTTGTGGGTTTTAACTTTTCCGTTTTCAAAAGTCAAGCTTAACGTCCCGGTGTCAATTCCACTTCTTGCCATTCCTAAGTCATAAGTCCATTCAATTTCCGATTTAGATTCTGGGTGTCCCAAAAGTTTAATTATTTGTTCTTCGGTCATTCCGTCTAATTCATGCTCTTGGTCTAAATCATGAACCATGTCCCAACGCAGCGTCATTTCATCTTCTGTCATTGTCCAGTTTTTCCATTTGTCTGAATCAAAGTCTATCCGACTGAAATAGTTGTCAATGTTTGAGCTAACTACTGCAAAAAGGATGAACAGGAAATAGAGTCCCGCTCCAATCCCCAATGTCAGTCCGATGATTTTTAGTTGTCTCACTTAGTGGCCTATGGTCGAACGTTTACAAATTTGTCAAAACTTACTCCGACACCAAAATCCTTAACTGGTCTGACCGTCAGTTTATTAAAATCCTTTGAAATCAAGTCCGCGTTTTTCTGTCTCAATACTTTTAGATTGGGTATTTCATTATCAAACTGCTCAAAATATTCACCAAACTTGTCCATGATTGTTTGGTAAGATACCAATCCGCTTTCTTCTTTTGTTTTAAAAAGCGTCTTTATCGTCTTCTTGATTATCACGTAGTCCACAGGCGGCAATACAATGGGGATATGTTCGGGCCAAACACAGCCAGTATAAAGTTTTCCGTCCTCATTACTTTTTATCATAAAATATCCAGCAACAAATATATCCTCTGTTAATTTATTTTGGAGGTCGTTCCTGTTTAGCAAAAACCGCCACATGTAATTTGATTTGTCCAAAGGATAATATTCAATGTGTAGTTCATTGAACTGTCCAATAGTAACTTTGTCATTGTGCTGAATCCACTGTTCTTTTAAATAGCCTATATTAAATTTCCTTGGGTAGTTTGGGTTTTCTTCGTCCTGTGGATTAAGTACCCATAGATCATTGTCCTCAATTATCTTTTCTATGATTGGAAAAATCTCAAGTCCAAAGAATTGAGGCCTGAAGAAATTAATCCCAAACGTAAAATTGAGATTAATAAAATCGCCAAATGTATCAAATAATTGAATGTCTTCAGCTTCTGTGTTGGGTTCATTCCAATCAATCCAGAAATAAACAGCGGTCTGAGGATTCTCGTAACTCCATTGTCTTGAGTTCTCGCTGTTGTTAAACTTGAGATTTTTTGTCAAGTAATCAGCGAAAGACTCCTCTGTCAAACTGCTGTTTTTCTTTTTATAAAAATATAAATCGTAGCTCATCTCTTCTGGCTATTGCTGGCAATGTCTGTCTGCGCACCTCCAAAAATACAACCACTACACTAACCCTCAAACTTTCTCTGGTTCGTGTTTTACCATGTCTTTTTCTTTATCCACAACTTCAGGATTTCGTTTGTTGTGAGAATGTTTTTGAATCCTTTGTTTTTTAATCCAGCGTATAGATGTTTGTCGCCTGTCCAAAGTTTTCCTTTTAACTGTTTTGTCAAGGCAACAAAATCAATATCATCTACATCTATTCCGTTAACGAGTTTTTCGGCTTCTTCCCAAATTTTGTGGGGAATCAATTCTTCATTAATGAATGAAATCTTTGTTAATACAGTATTGTATGATTTTTCAAGTTCCTCGTCTGTCAGTTTTGAAATTTTCAGAAGTTTAGACCAATGTTTTCTGATTTCTGTTCGCATGTGTTGAGCGCTATAAAAATCAAAAATGCCATCTGAATGAAAAACAATTTGCCCCAAAGCTGATTCTGTATTCAATAATGTGCTGAATACAATGTTGGAATCAATTATAACTTTCATTTGATAAACCGGCTTTTATTCTTTTTCCACCAGCCCTTTTTAATGCTTTTAACAAATTTGTCAACGTCTTCTTGTTTGGCTTGTGATTTCGCTGTTGCTTCCTTATAAATCAGGTAGTTTATTATATTCTGAAGCCCTTCCGTATCAACGTAAGAGGGAAGCCTCACAATCACTTCATCCTTAGTCCGCTCAATTACCATATCTCAAAATTTAATCCCTTAAAATCGTTTTTATTTTTGTGAATTGCAAAGTGTCTGCAACGGCTGTCTGCGCACCTCCAAAAATACAACCACTACACTAACCCTCAAACTTTCCCCGATTCGCGTATATTTGCACATTAATTTATATTTCTGAGATGACTACCGAACAATTAAAAGACCTGAAAACGAGAGTTGCCGCCCTTAGGCGGTATCTTTGACTACGATCGTAAGATTGTTGAAGTAAAAGACGAAGAACTCATCACCCAGCAAGCCGAGTTCTGGAATAACCCCAAACAAGCCGAAACCACGCTTAAAAACATCCGTACAAAAAAAGTATGGACAGATGCCTTTGAAAGCGTACATAAATTAGTGGACGACTTAGACGTGCTGAATGAATTTCACGAGGCAGGCGATGTGGGCGATGAAGAACTCGACCGCGAATTTGCTAAAACCGAAAAAGCGGTTGAAGAGTTAGAGTTCAAAAAAATGCTGAGCCGTGAAGAAGACCAGCTCAGTGCCATCATCGAGATAAACCCGGGCGCAGGCGGAACGGAAAGTAACGACTGGGCCGATATGCTCAACCGTATGTATATTATGTGGGGCGAAAAAAACGGGTACGGAGTTTCACAACTAAACTACCAGGCCGGTGAAGTTGCAGGCATTAAATCGGCCACACTCGAAATTGACGGGCCGTTTGCTTATGGTAAACTGAAATCAGAAATTGGTGTTCATCGGTTGGTGCGCATTTCACCGTTCGATTCGAACGGTCGCAGGCATACATCGTTTGCTTCAATCTTTGTGTATCCGAAAGTGGACGACTCCATTAACATTGAAGTAAACCCGGCCGATATTGAAATCCAGACTTCACGTTCGGGCGGTGCCGGGGGGCAGAACGTAAACAAGGTTGAAACCAAGGTACAGCTTACACACAAGCCTACCGGTATTGTGATTGTGTGCCAGGTAGAACGTTCGCAACACGCCAACCGCGAGCGTGCCATGCAAATGCTGAAATCGAAATTGTTTCAGTTGGAAATGGAAAAGCGCCATGCCGAACGCGATAAGATTGAAGCGGGGAAAATGAAAATCGATTTCGGATCGCAGATCAGGAACTACGTGTTACATCCATACAAATTAGTAAAAGATGCACGTACCGGTGTCGAGCGTACCGATGCACAAACGGTATTGGATGGCGACCTCGATGATTTCATCAAAGCGTTTTTGTTGGGCGCGCAAGAGGCAACCTCGAATGTATAGCACATGAAGAGAACCGCGTATTTTTTATTTCTGTTGGCAACGTCCGGGATGTTGATTTCGCTTGTTACCGAAGCAACATTGCTCCATTTTATATGCAAACCGGCACTGATGCTTACACTGGGTTTGTATTATGTGTTTGCACAACGCGAAAAGTCCGAAACATTATCGAAGCCGGTTGTGTTGGCTATTTTGTTTTCGTGTGCGGGCGATACATTGCTGATGTTGCAATCGTACGCTGATAATTTTTTTATGTATGGCCTGGCGGCATTCCTGGTAGCGCACGTATTTTATATATTCGCTTACCGGCAGCATCAATGGGCTGATACCACTAACGCGTTACAAGGTTTACAGAAAATCAGGTACGCTTTCCCGGTTGTGTTGTCGGGTACGGGGTTGGCTGTTGTATTGTATGCCCGTTTGGGCGATTTAAAATTACCGGTATTGCTCTACGCTGTCGTTATTACGGTTATGGTGTTGCAGGCACTTTTTCGTTTTGGCAAAACAACGTCAGCAAGTTTTGCGATGGTGTTTGGCGGGGCTATGTTGTTTATGATCTCTGATGCGCTTATCGCGATCAATAAATTTTTAGAACCATTGCCGCACGCCAACCTTTGGATAATGATTACCTATATCACTGCCCAATACCTGATTGTAATGGGATTGATACGGTATGAAAAGGAGTAGTTTTCATTAGCCTGTAAAACAAGAGGCTTTCTCAAAAGTGTAGCGTCATGTCGAACATAGTGAGACATCCCGTCAATCAGCGCTCAAAACCGGGACATCTCACTATGTTCGATGTGACGTGGTTTATTATTTTGACTTTTGAGACAGCCTCTTCTTCATTGTAGATAATTTGCACTACACATTACATTTTGCGTACGTTCCCGCTTCCGCTGGAACTTGCGTTAACGTGGGCAGGGTCGCCTTTATACCGTACCGAACCGCTTCCGCTGATGCGGGCATCAAGTTCTTTCTTTACATGGATTTCAACATTGCCCGACCCGCTGATACGCACATCGCATTTTTCGGTTTGCAGGTCAGCGGCCAGCACCTTGCCCGATCCGCTGATGCTCGCTTTTACATTCGCTGCCCACCCTGCGGCTTCAATTCTCCCCGAACCCGCCACGCCAAAATCAGCTTTGTCGCTAATGGTTGCGTTTAGTTTTACTTTCCCCGATCCGCTGATGTCGCTTTCAAAACTTTTGCATTTTCCGGTAAGGCTGATCGAGCCTGAACCGTTCACATCAGCATCCACATCACCGGCCTCAATTTCGGCTTGCAACGAACCCGATCCGCTTACGTTCAGGTCAAGGTCGCGGGCAGTGATTTTGGTTTCGGCAATCAGCACACCCGATCCACTCACGCTTATGCCTTCAATATTGGCAACGGTGATATAGACAATAACCTTGTTATCGTCATTGCCCCAGTTGAACCAACTTTCTTCGGGGCCAATTGAAAGCCTGTTGTCTTTCACGGTGGTTTTTATTTTTTCAAGGGCTTCTTTTGATCCCTCAATTTCAACTTTTTGCGGACTGCCCTGTTTGACATATACTTTGCCGGGCGTTCTGAAAGATATTTTGGTAAACGTGGCTACATCGCGGGTTTCGCGGTTTTGTGCAACAGTGACCGATGCTACCAGCATCAGCACGGTTATAAAGCTTAGTATTTTTTTCATACGATGGATATTACGGGATAAAGACTAATCTTGCGCGATAAGGTTGCACGAGCAACGTATTATTTTCTGTAAGACGGAAAAACGAGCACAAGCGTTACATGATTGTTTCTTTTTATACCCTTTCAGCTCCGGCAACAGCCGAATACAAGGAAAAAGGCAGCCGGTTTCTGGCGTTTGCCTTTCCGGCAGAAACGGAAGAGGATGTAAAAGCCCGGCTTACCGAACTGAAAAAAAAATATTTTGATGCCCGTCATCATTGTTATGCCTATACACTGGGGCACGACAAAAGCCGTTTTCGGGCAAACGATGACGGTGAGCCTAATCATTCTGCGGGCGATCCGATTCTCGGCCAGATCCGCGCACGGAACCTCACCAATGTGTTAGTGGTTGTGGTGCGTTATTTTGGAGGCACAAAATTAGGCGTGGGCGGATTGGTTGCAGCCTATAAAACGGCTGTCGATGCCGCATTAAGCCAGGCCGAAGTTGTTGAAAAATTTGTGACCCAACGTATGGCGTTATTGTTTGGTTATGATGTAACGCCTCAGGTAATGAAATTGGTGAAAGATTTTGAGTTGAAGATTGTCGATCAACAGTTTAACGAATCGTGCCGCATGGAAGTAGATGTGTTGGTTTCGGTGTTGGAATCCTTGCATGAACGCCTGCGTCTGATGAACGCTACCGGTACAGCGATTAGCGTGAAGTAGGTGTCAGACACCTGTAAATTCACTGCGCTTCTTATATTTACGCTCCAAACTCACCCAACCTGTACTGTTTATGGCTAACCGTGCGCCAGCCCTTGGTTTCATTTTTGTAACCTTATTAATTGATGTGATCGGTTTCGGAATTGTTATTCCGGTATTGCCCGATCTGATTATTGAACTTTCTCATCTTACAAAAGACACACCGCACGCTGTTAGCTATGCTTCAAAAGTTGGTGGCTGGATGCTGGCAGTCTATGCCGTCATGCAATTTGTATTTGCCCCGGTAGTAGGTGCATTGAGCGACCGGTATGGCCGCAGACCCGTATTGTTGGGTTCGTTGTTTGGCTTTGCAGTCGATTACTTATTCATGGCATTAGCGCCAACACTTTCGTGGTTGTTTGTTGGGCGTATCATTGCAGGTATCATGGGTGCGAGTTTCACTACTGGTGGCGCATACATTGCCGACATCAGCGCACCTGAAAAACGGGCGCAGAATTTTGGCATTATGGGTGCGGCCTTTGGTTTAGGGTTTATTATCGGGCCGTTGTTGGGTGGTTTAATTGCTGAGTTTGGTTTGCGGGCACCGTTTTATGCCTGCGCAGGATTAACAGCCGTTAACTGGATGTTCGGGTTTTTTATTTTGCCTGAATCGTTAAAAGCAGAAAACAGGCGGAAGTTTGAATGGAAACGTGCCAACCCGGTGGGTACCCTGAAAACGTTAACGCGCTTTCCGGTTATTGCCGGATTAATTGTATCGCTGGCGTTCATTTATATATCGGCTCATGCGGTACAAACCAACTGGTCGTATTACGTGATTGAAAAATTTAAGTGGACACCGAAAGACATCGGGTGGTCGTTGGCCGTAGTGGGTGTTGCGTTTGCTGTCATCCAGGGCGGATTAATTCGGGTAATTATCCCAAAGCTTGGGCAGGAACGGAGTGTTTACCTCGGATTGTTTTTATATGCAGTCGGGTTTTTGCTTTACGGAATTGCCAGCGAGGGTTGGATGATGTACCCGGTAACCATTGTGTATTGTTTGGGTAGTATTGCGGGGCCTGCGTTGCAGGGTATTATGTCATCGACCATTCCGGCCAACGAGCAGGGCGAATTGCAAGGTGGCTTTACGAGTTTAATGAGTTTAGCGGCAATCGTTGGCCCGATTATGATGAACTACGTGTTCTCGTGGTTTACAAGCGACAATGCTCCGGTCTATTTTCCGGGTGCAGCTATGGTGTTAGGCGCAGTGTTAACGCTTATCAGTGCCGTGCTGGCACGCAACACATTGAAGAAACACACAATATAAATGAAGGGGATATTTTTAATGGTAATGGCTTTGCTGATGCAAACGGGGTCGTTTAAAGAAACGCAGCTTACGCATAGCCGGGTAAAGACTGCCTACAACGAAAAAGAATCGGTTGTTAAAAAATACTTTACCGATAAAAAATTAAACTTCGGCAAATATGAGTTGTTCATCAGGGCATTCAAGAAAGAAAAAGTGCTGGAGGTATGGGTGAAAGAAAGCGGCAAAGTACAATTTGTGTTGCTACATACCTATGATTTCTGTTCAACTTCTGGTGTGCTTGGCCCAAAACGCAAAGAAGGTGATTTTCAAATTCCGGAAGGCGTGTACCACATCAACCATTTTAACCCGGTGAGTAATTTTTATTTGTCGCTGGGCATTAATTACCCGAACGATTCGGACAGAATTTTAAGCGACAAGCGTAAACCGGGCGGATTGATCTACATTCATGGCAACTGCGTAACGGTGGGATGTATTCCCATCACCGATGATAAAATCAAAGAGTTGTATGTGCTGGCGACAGAAGCAAAAAATAGCGGCCAGGCGAAAATACCCGTGCATATTTTTCCTGCACGGCTTAACGCGGGCGTTGTAACAAACCTCATTGAAACAGAAAAGGCCGATGCACAAACATCAGCCTTTTGGAAAAATCTTGAACCGATCTATAATGATTTTCAGCAATCGCAAAAGCTGAAAACCGTTCGGGTAAACCCTAAAGGGCAATACCTGTTATAGATAACCTACACGCGTTCACTCTCCTTATTCATCACATTAGTTTGAATCTGGATCGATTCGTTGTGGATGAGTTTGAGCATGTCTTTGGTAAACTCTTCGCTCAGGCCCATGGCCAGGCTCATCGCTAAACGCGTAGCGATAATTTCTTCCCAGCGGTTTACCTGGAGAATGGTCACGTTGTTGTCTTTTTTATACTGCCCGATTTTTTCAGAGATGCCCATGCGTTTGGCAAGTTTCTGCATGATTTCATCGTCTAACTGGTCGATTTGTTCGCGGAACAACGCCAGTTTGTCTTTAAAGGTTTTATCATCGGTAGATGGTTTACGCGCAACCAATCCCTCAATAATATTGCCTAATACAGCCGGGGTAACTTGTTGTTTGGCATCGCTCCACGCTGCATCGGGATTGATGTGGCTTTCGATCATCAGGCCGCTCATGTTCAGGTCGAGCGCCTTCTGGCAGATTAGCGCAATCAAATCGCGGTTACCGGCAATGTGGCTCGGGTCGCATATAATATCGAGTTCAGGAATGCGTGTTTTTAGTTCGATGCCCAACTCCCACATGGGTGCATTGCGGAACGGCCCTTTCTCGAACGAAGAAAATCCACGGTGAATGGCCGCTAATTTTTTAATGCCCGCTTTGTTTAAGCGTTCGAGTGCGCCAATCCAAAGTTCAATATCGGGGTTAACCGGGTTTTTCACCATCACCGGAATATTAACACCTTTTAAGGAGTCGGCAATTTCCTGAACCGAAAAAGGGTTTACCGTTGTGCGTGCACCAACCCATAAAATGTTTACACCGGCTTTTAATGCGGCTTCAACGTGAGCCGCGTTTGCCACTTCGGTAGTTACGGGCAACCCGGTTTCTTTACCAGCCTGTATCAGCCATGCCAGCCCTTCGGTGCCTGCACCTTCGTACTGGCCGGGGCGTGTGCGTGGTTTCCAGATACCGGCACGTAAGGCATTTACCTTTCCGGTAGCAGCAAGTTGTTTGGCGGTGGCAATGGTTTGGCTTTCGGTTTCAGCGCTGCATGGCCCGCTGATAACAGCCGGAAGTCCGTTGGTTGGCAACCAGCTTGCCATCGGTTCGAGTTCAAGTTCTTTCTTCATGTTGCAAAATTATTATTTTTCTGTAAGTGTTTTAGTTTGTTTAAGTTCTATTCCGTTTAATACTTCGCGGATGCGGTTGGCGTCTTTCATAATGCGGTGCAGTTCTTTGCCATCACGTTTCATCAGGTAATACTGGAAACGCTGTAAGTGCATAATATATTCGAGCAATGCCTGGCTTAAATGTTCGGCATTTTGTTCAAAGATGGGCGCCCACATATCGGGCGAACTTTTGGCTAAACGAACGGTCGATGAAAAACCGCTGCCTGCCAACGCGAAAATATTTTTCTCGTCACGCTCAATGTCTAATACGGTTTGCCCTAATAAAAAAGAGCTCACGTGCGATAGGTGCGAAACATACGCCACGTGCTTATCGTGTTCGGCAGCTTCCATGTAAATGGTATTCATGCCTAAGGCAGAAAAAACTTTTTCGGCTGTGGCCAATGCCATTGCCGATGTTTTTTCTTTTTCGCAGATGATGTTGGTTTTGTTTTTGAACAATCCTGAAAAGGCAGCGGCAGGGCCGGAGTTTTCGGTACCGGCAATAGGGTGTGCTGCAACAAACTGGCTGCGGTTTTTATGATTGGCTACGGCACGGCAAATCAATCCTTTGGTTGATCCGGCATCGATCACTACGGCATCTTTTTTTATCGTATCTAAAATGCCTGGTAATAACTGACTCAATGCACTTACAGGGATGGCCAAGATAATCAGGTCAGCCGAAGCAATGCTCTTTCCATCGGTATCAATCGTATCGACAATGCCAAGTTCAAGCGCTTGTGTTGTATGCGCTTCGTTGCGGTCAATGCCTGTTAACGTTGTTGCCACTCCCGATTTTTTCAGGTCGAGGGCAATCGATCCGCCAATTAATCCCAGTCCGATGATGGTTGTTTTCATAATGAGACTTTAGATGTTAGACTTGAGATATTAGACTTTGTTTGTGTATATTTTTCGATGCGTTGGGCGGCTTCGTTCATTTTTTCAACGGGACTGCACAACGAAATGCGGATGTAGCGTTTGCCCGCTTCGCCAAAAATGAAACCGGGTGTAATGAATACTTTTGTACCGTACAGAATTTCATCGATCAGTTTTTCAACATCAATAATGGCATCGGGTGTTTTTGCCCACACAAACAAACCCGATTGTTGGGTAGAATAGGTGCACCCCAAAACATCTAAAATTTTATGGGCGGCTTTTCTGCGTTGTTTGTAGATGTCGTTCAGTTCGGTAAACCACGCTTCGGTACTTTTTAATGCTTCGATGGCCGCGTGCTGCAAACCCAGAAACATACCCGAGTCCATATTGCTTTTTACTTTTAGTACGGCCTCGATCAATTCTTTTTTTCCGGCAACCCAGCCGATGCGCCAGCCTGCCATGTTGTGCGATTTGCTTAACGAATTAAGTTCAAGCGCAACATCTTCGGCTCCTTCAATCGACAAAATGCTGATGGGGTTATCGTTTAAGATTAAACTGTACGGATTGTCGTTTACAATTAAAAAATTGTGTTCACGGGCAAGGTCAACCAATGCTTTTAGTTCTTCGCGCGAAGCAATGCGCCCGGTAGGCATGTGCGGAAAGTTTACCCACATAATTTTTACGTTCGACAGGTCGCTTTTCTTCAACGCTTCAATATCAATACCCCAGTTCAATGCTTCTTTCAGTGCGTACGTTCTGATTTTTCCGCCTGTTAAGTTTGTAACCGATGCATACGTGGGGTAACCGGGGTTGGGGATCAATACTTCTTCACCTTCGTTTACAAACGCCATCGAAATGTGCATGATGCCTTCTTTCGAACCCATTAACGGAAGGATCATGTTTTCGCTGTTAAGTTCAACGTTGTAAATGCGTTTGTAAAAACCGGCAATGGCTTCGCGCAGTTGCGGTATGCCTTTGTAGTTCTGGTAGCCGTGATTGTTTTCGTTTTGTGCCGAGGTGATCAGGGCATTAATGGCAGATGATGAAGGCGCCATATCGGGACTGCCAATACCGAGGTTAATAACGCGCTGTTCAGGCGAGTCAAGCCCACGTACTTCGGCCAGTTTTTTACTGAAGTAGTATTCTTCAACTATCTGTATACGTTTTGCAGTTTGTATCATGTTAAAACTTAATCGGTGTTTTTTTGTATTCGCCTAATATGTTCAGGTTTTTAACCTGTCGTAATATTTCTTTCAGGGCATCGTCATAATTTTTTCTGCGCTTCCATTCTACATCTATATGGATAGAGTATTCGCTTGGTCTTCCGATAATGGGTATCGACTGTATCTTCGAAAGGTTAATGCTGTAATCTTTAAACGTTGTTAAGGCATCGGCTAAGCTGCCTACCTGGTTGGCTACTTCAAAACAGAGAGAGGCTTTATTGCTTTCGGTTTTGTTGTTGCCGCGTCTTTTTAAAATAAGGAAGCGCGTAAAATTCTTTTTATTGGTTTCGATGCGTTTCTCTAAAATCTGTAACCCGAATTTTTTGGCAGCATGTTCATTGGCAATAGCCGCAGTATCTTTCAGCTTAAAATCTTTTACACGTTTGGCCGAAACAGCCGTGTCATCGCTTTCGCGGATTTCAACGCCTTTCAACCCGAATAAAAATTCAGAGCACTGCCGGATGGCCATCGGGTGCGATTCGATAGCCGTGATGTCTTCGGTTTTTACACCGGGCAATGCCAGCAAGTGCATGTGAATGGGCAGGTACAATTCGCCCACAATGCTGAAGTGATAATCCTGAAGTAAAAAATAGTTTGACAAAATGCTTCCGGCAATGGCGTTTTCAATGGCCATCACGGCCACATCGGCTTTACCGGTTTTCAGGCTTTCGCACAATTTATGGAACGACAGGCACTCGACCGTTTCAATGGGTTCATTAAAATAGGTGAGCGCGGCAACTTCGTGGAAGCTGGTGGCAATGCCCTGTATGGCTACACGTAACTTTTTGTTCTTCTTCATAAAAACAAAAAGTCCCGGTTTTTCCGGGACTCTTTTGAGGTTTGTATATCGTTTATCTCAGCAATATCATTCCGCTCTTAGAAGTCCCGTTCGGGTTCTAAAATAAAAATACCAAAAGTAAAAGAATGTGTTGCTGAGCTTCATTTCTGTTGCTTTAGTGCCACAAGATAAATTCAATTTCGTTTCAGATGCAAGGCAACAACAAACTTTTCTTTAAAAATTTAAGCTAATGGACGTTCGGGAGGTTGCGGGCTTACCGATCTGTTATACCTTTGCGGGCAAACAAAATCCTATGCGAATACTTTCTAAAATATCGTTTGCGGCATGTTTTGTCGCGGTAGTAAGTTGCTCGACCGGGGCACAAAAAGAGGGGGCCAGCGGTACGTTAACCGAAAACCCCAATCAGGTTTTGTATAACGAAGCCTCCGACATTCACGATGAGGTGATGCCCGAAATGGGTACGCTTATGAGCCTGAAACGTTCGTTGCAGGACACGTTGAAATCGCCAGCACTTACGCCCGAACAAAAACAGGATTTTGAATCGCGCATTAAACTGATCGACTCGGCCAACAACACCATGATGGTTTGGATGCGCGGGTTAACACCACCGGAAGAAACCACCAAAGATCCGGAGGAGTACCGGCAGTACATCGAACAGAAAATAGAAGATGCCAAAAAAATGAAAACCTTATTCGCAGAGGCGAAAGAGAAAGGTAAACTTTAATTGTTAGTGTAAATAATAAATGGAAACAAAACAAATACCCCTCAACGACCTGCATGTAAAACTTGGTGGCAAAATGGTGTCCTTTGCAGGATATAATATGCCCGTACGTTATTCATCTGATATTGAAGAGCACATGACCGTGCGCAATGGTGTGGGCGTGTTTGATGTATCGCACATGGGCGAGTTTTTAGTGAAAGGCCCCGATGCATTGGATTTGATCCAGCGTGTTACGAGCAACGATGCCTCAAAACTCATCGATGGTCAGGCGCAATACTCATGCCTGCCAAACGAAACAGGCGGTATTGTTGATGACCTGATCGTTTATAAAAAGAAAGACAACGATTATCTGTTGGTGGTGAATGCCGGCAACATTGATAAAGACTGGAGCTGGATCAGTCGGTACAATACCAAAGGCGTTGAAATGAAAAACATTTCAGACGATTTATGTTTGTTTGCCGTACAAGGCCCGAAAGCCGTAGCCACGTTACAAAAACTTACCAACGTTGAGTTGGGCACAATTAAATATTATCATTTTGCGATCGGTGAATTTGCCGGTGTGGCGGATGTGATCCTGTCGAACACGGGCTATACCGGTGCGGGTGGTTTTGAGGTTTATGTGCATAAAGATCATGCTGAAAACGTATGGCATAAAATTTTTGAAGCCGGGAAAGAATTTGACATCAAACCTATCGGCTTAGGCGCACGTGATACACTGCGGTTAGAGATGGGCTTCTGTTTATACGGCAATGATATTGACGATACCACTTCACCGTTAGAGGGCGGCTTGGGCTGGATCACCAAATTCACCAAAGAGTTTACGAATGCACCGGCCATCAAAAAACAAAAAGAAGAAGGTGTTGCCCGTAAACTTGTTGGCTTTAAAATGATCGACAAAGGTATTCCCCGTCACGATTACACTATTAAAGATGCAGCAGGCAACACCATTGGCCGTGTTACATCGGGTACACAATCGCCTGTATTAAGCATGGGCATTGGCTTGGGCTATGTAGCCACCGAACACGCTGCCGTTGGCACTGAAATTTTTATTGACGTGCGCGGCCGTGCATTGAAAGCCGTTGTTTCAAAAACTCCTTTAATCAATTAACTCATTCGATAATTCGTTGATTCGGTAATTTTGTAAACCGAATCAACGAATTGTTACATCACCGAATCAATTTGAAAACAATAGACGTTTGCCTCTCACCCGATCTCATGCACTTGTATGATGTTACCGATAAATCGGTTGTGGTGGTAGATATTCTTCGGGCTACTTCTTCCATGACTACCGCCTTTGCCCACGGTATCGACAGCATTTACCCGGTTGATAGATTGGATGCGTGCCGCGATATGCAGGCAAAAGGTTTTTTAATTGCCGGTGAGCGCGATGGTGTAAAAGTTGATGGGTTTGATCTGGGCAATTCGCCTTTTGAATATATGGCCGAAACCCTGAAAGGCAAACAAATTGCCTTCACAACAACTAACGGCACACAAGCCATTGCCAAATCGCTTGGTGCAAAAGAAATCATCATTGGTGCATTTTTGAATTTATCGGCCGTTGCCGATCACTTGATTAAAAGTAACAACGATGTGCTGATTGTATGTGCCGGATGGAAAGGCAAAGTAAACATGGAAGACACCGTGTTTGCCGGGGCGTTGGTTGAAAAACTGAAAGATAAATTTAAGCTGGCGTGCGATTCGCCTTTGGTTGCTCAACAATTGTACAACCGTGCGAAAAACGACATCGCAGGATTTCTCAACGCTTCCAGCCACGTGCAACGGTTGAACAGACTGAACATCCATGAAGACATGGCCTTTTGCCTCACCATCGATAAATACACGGTAGTGCCGGTGTTGAAAAATGGCGCGTTACGAGTTTAAACCCGGATATAGATTTTCTTCCGATCCATCCACAAACCGATCAGCCAGCATAACAGCATGAACAACAGCGCAAATAAAAGCGAAGCATTTTTGGCCGTTGTAATTTGGCATAGATGTTCATAAAACTGTACCTGAAGGCTGTCCGAATTGGCCGGGATGGAATATAGCAGCACCAGCAACACATTCGAGAGGATATAAATAGAGAGCGGGTTGCGCCCGAACACCACAAAGAAATAACTCCACCGGGTGATGTTTTTCATTTCGATAATGGCTATCAGCACGGTAAGTAAGAGCAAGTCGAGGCCAACGGTAAGCATCACGAACGAGCTTGTCCATATTTTTTTATTGATCGGGAACACGCCATGCCATACTAATCCTGCCAGGATGAATCCCGATGCAGTTAATAACAGCGTTCGTATCGAAGCCATGGTTGTTCCTTTTCTGCGGATAAAATCACCGGCCCAATAACCGGCTAATACATTCACGATGGCAGGCAACGTGCTTAGTAATCCTTCCGGGTCAAATGGCATGCCTTCGCCCGTGTAAAGATGGTTTTTCCCCAACACCCAATAATCGATAGCATTGCCTGCATACCCGGTAATGTTGTACGGATCGGGTGAACCGCCTAATCCATACAATAATAACCAATAGCCCATTAGCAACACACCGCTTACGATGAGCATTATGTTGTTTGATGTGTACTGAACAACCACCACTGCAAACAAGTAACACAAAGCAATGCGCTGCAACACGCCCATAATGCGTAAGCCGTCAAGCGCAATAAAATGTCCGGTTGAAAAATCGAAGAAAGGAAAGGCGTTTAATAAAATGCCTGTTATAAAAATGATCACGAAACGCTTCAGGGTTTTCTTCCAGAAGGAGGTATGATCAACCGGGTTGTTTTGTTTTTTAACAAAGGCCAGCGCGTTGCCCACGGCAAACAAAAACGAGGGGAATACCAGATCGGTAACGGTAAAGCCATGCCACGAGGCATGCAGCAACATCGGGTAAACGTTGCCCCACGATCCGGGCGAGTTTACGATAATCATAAAACATACCGTCATACCCCGGAATACATCCAATGAAAGAAACCGTTGATTGTTCAAGATAATCAGTTTAGTTTGGTATTGGATTTATGCCGGTCGTGGTCGCGTGCAGTTTTCTTTTCCATATTTTTCTGAAACGCTTCCGTAAGGTTAACACCGGTTTGGTTAGCCAAACAGATCAATACCCAAAGCACATCGGCTAATTCATCGCCTAAGTTTTTGTTTTTGTCTGATTCTTTTTCGGATTGCTCGCCATACCTGCGTGCCATAATGCGTGCTACTTCGCCTACTTCTTCGGTAAGGATAGCCATGTTGGTGAGTTCGTTAAAATACCTTACACCGTGTGTCTTAATCCATTGATCGACTTGTTGCTGGGCTTCCTCAATAGTCATAGTAAATGATTAGTGCTGATAAAATACTAAAATCTTATGTCTAACGTCTTGGTTCTAACTCCTCAAAATCAATATCCATCACCTCGTAATTCTTCCAGCCAATAAAATCAAAATGCCACCATTCCGAGCTGTTTACTTTAAAGCTTTGTTTGTGCATGGTGTCAATAATCAGTTGTCGGTTTTTGCGGATGGCAGGATCTTTTACAGGTGTTGACGGCCAGGCTTCTTTTTGAAACGAATCGTAGCCGGTAGGCATGGGAAGTTCTTCCCCGGTTTTTAAATTAATAATGGTCATGTCGATAGCGCAACCACGGTTATGGCGCGAACCGCGATAGGGCGAAGCCACGTATGTGGTGTCTTTATAAACTTCATAAAATTTAACGGTTGCTGAATAGGGGCGATAGGCATCGAAAATTTTAACACCCAACCCTTGTTTGTTGAGTTCGGCCTGCGCACGTTTTAATGCTTCGGCTACGGGTTTGCGTGCGTACGCTTTGGCGAGGTTATAAATTTTTTCGTCTGTAAAATTATTGGTTGTGGCATAGCGGATGTCGAGCACAATACCGGGAATAAATTTTTCCAGATCAACTAACTCTTTTTTCGGATTGGCCGCAACACTCTTTACGTAATCCGCATAATCCGTTGGCGTGAGCCCATATTTGTTTTGCCCAAAGGATACAGGTGAAACAAAAATCAGTAACCCAACAATTGATAATTTTTTCATTTTCAAATCAACGAATTTTCAAATTAGCACATCAACGAATCAGATTTTGTTTTTCGTATCAATAATAATCGTAACCGGCCCGTCATTTAACAAGCTCACTTTCATGCCGGCACCAAACTCACCGGTTTGTACGTTCTTACCTAAAACCGTTTCAACGGTTTGTATAAATTTTTCATAAAGCGGAATGGCCGTTTCGGGTTTGGCAGCTTTGATGTACGAAGGCCGGTTTCCTTTTTTGGTGCTGGCGTGCAGGGTAAACTGGCTCACAATAATCATGTCGCCATGGGCATCTTTAACACTCACGTTCATAACACCTTCGGCATCATTAAAAATGCGAAGGTTTACAATTTTGTTGGCTAACCAGTCGATGTCTTCGTGCGTATCGGCATCTTCAATGCCTACCAATACCAACAGCCCCGTGCCGATGCTCGATTTTACCTTCTTTTCAATTTCTACCGAAGCCGATGTAACCCGTTGTATTACTGCAATCATGCAGGAAATATAGGCATGTTGCAATCGAAATCTTAAACTTATCGGAACGAAAAATTATTTTACCGTTTCCGTGTTGATACCTGATTAATTATCGAAATTCAAACCTCTTTACGTTTAAGCAATTTTTTATGAAAAACCTCTCCTGGAAAGTAATTGCTTCGGCCGTGTTAGGCGTTGCGGTAATTGGTTTTGGTATTTATTTTCTGGCTGGCAAAAGTAAAAAGCCGGTTCCCAATTTTATTAACCCGGCTTTTGGCGAATACATTTCGTCTTACACGGCCGGGGTCGTTCCCTCTGGTTCAACCATCCGTATTATGATGGCGAATGCCGTGGCCGACTCGTCTATGGTAGGCAAAGAGAGCAACGCCAAATTGTTTGACTTTAGTCCGGCCATAAAAGGTAAACTTTATTGGCTTGATGCCCGCACGGCAGAGTTCCGCCCCGAGGCACGGTTAACATCCGGACAGGTGTACGAGGCTAATTTTAATTTAGCCAAGCTGATGACCGTTCCGGACGACCTGAAAAATTTCAAGTTCTCGTTTCAGGTTATCCCGCAGAACTACGAAACATCTGTTGATAACATCAAACCATACATCAAAACAGAATTAACCCGACAAAAGATTGAAGGTGTTTTAACCACGGCCGACTTTGCCGATCAGGCCATCATCGAAAAAATGGTAGAGGCCAAACAAGAAAGTAATTCGTTAAAGATTACGTGGGTTCACGGTGCCGATGGCCGCCAGCACAACTTTGTGATTGAAGATGTTGCCCGGAAAGATAAAGCCAGCACGGTAAAACTATCCATTAATGGAAGTCCGTTAGGTGTAAGCCATGACGATGAACGCGAAGTAGAGATTGCCGCGTTGGGCGATTTTAAATTAGTGAACGCCAAAGTTGTTCAAAACCCAACACAATATGTTGTCCTTCAGTTTTCCGATCCGCTGAAAGAAAAACAAGAGTTGCGCGGGCTGATCTCAATTCCCGGATTAAGCACACTTGATTTCGATATTCACGATAACGAAATATGGGTGTATCCTTCTGCACGCCAGGCGGGCAGTAAAACAATCAGTATCGAACCGGGCGTGCGCAACATACTCGATTATAAAATGACGAAAGAAACTTCGTGGGAAGTATTATTCGAGCAATTGAAACCCGAAGTGCGCATAACCGGCAAGGGTGTTATCCTGCCCTCAACCGATGGCTTGGTGCTTCCGTTTGAAGCGGTAAACCTGAAATCTGTTGATGTAGAAATCACCCGCATCTATGAAAACAATGTTCTTCAGTTTTTACAGATCAACAGTCTTTCGGGCTCGCAGGAAGTAAGGCGTGTCGGAAAAGTAATCTTAAAGAAAAACATCGCACTCGATAACTCCGGTGTAACCGATCTGGGCAAATGGAACCGCTTTACGTTAGACATCGCCTCGCTGATCAACAGCGAACCGGGCGCTATCTACCAGGTAAAATTCAGTTTTAAAAAAGGATATGCCGTATATGTGTGCGATTCGGACGAAGCGGCAGATGACAACCTGCAACATCCGATAGCTATCGGATTTGAAACCGACTATGAAGAAACGTACTACAATGGTGATGATGATTACAGCGACTATTATTACGATGACTATTATTACTACGATGATTACGACTGGGAACAGCGCAATAATCCGTGCCACAATTCGTACTATACTTCGAGCCGTCACGTAAGGCGTAACATTCTCGCGTCTGATCTCGGGTTGCTTGCCAAGAGCGGAGCCGATGGCCACACCCTTGTTTTTGTTACCGATCTGAAAACCACAAAACCATTATCGGGCATACAGGTTGAACTGTACGATTACCAGCAACAGATCATGTCAACCATCACTACCGACAGCGAAGGCAAAGCCGAAGTCAACACAAAAGATAAACCCTTTGTGCTGGTAGCGAAACATGGCGCTCAACGCGGATATTTAACCTTGCAGGATGGCAACTCGCTTTCGCTGAGTAGTTTCGATGTATCGGGCGAATATGTAAATCGCGGTCTGAAAGGATTTTTATATGGCGAACGCGGTGTGTGGCGCCCGGGCGATACGCTGCACCTGTCGTTTATCCTCGAAGATAAAGCCAAAACATTGCCGGCTTCACATCCGGTAGTGTTCGAACTGCAAAATCCGCAGGGGCAGGTAGTGAACAAATTGGTTCGCTCATCTTCTGAAAACGGGTTCTATAATTTTACAACAGCGACCGCTGCCGATGCACCTACCGGTAACTGGACTGCCCGCATTAAAGTTGGCGGTACAGAATTTACACGACCTGTTAAAATTGAAACGGTAAAACCCAACCGGTTAAAAATCAATCTTGATTTCGGTGCCGAACGTTTAACATCATCGGATGTAACGGGTAACCTCGAAGTAAAATGGCTGCACGGTGCACCCGGCCGAAACCTGAAGGCTGAGTTTGATGTGATGCTCACCAAAGTACCCACAATATTTAAAAAATATCCTGATTACATCTTTGAAGACCCTTCACGTCAGTTTTACAGCGAAACTGTTCCGGTATTTTCAGGCTCGACCGATGCCGAAGGAAAAGCGCGGATCAATGCCTCGTTAGATGCCTCGTATGCCGCCCCCGGATTTTTAAATGCTGTGTTTAAAGGCAAAGTATATGAAGAGAGCGGCAACTTCAGTACCGACCGTATCAGTTTACCATACTCGCCTTACGATGCGTACGTGGGTATTAAATTACCGCAGGGCGAAAAATATACAGGCATTTTATATTCCGATTCAACGCACCGTGTTGATGTGGCCACACTCGATGTTGATGGCAACGGCTTATCGAAAAAAATAGAGATAAGCATTTATAAACTCGATTGGCGCTGGTGGTGGGATAATTCGTACGATAACCTCGCCAACTATGTAACGGGTACATCATCGAAAATTGTAAAAAGCGGTGTGGTTACGACCGTCAACGGAAAAGGTTCGTGGAATTTCCAGATTAAAGGCGATTACGGCCGCTACTTTGTACGCGCGTGCGATCCGCAGTCGGATCACTGCACGGGCAAAATTATTTATGTAGATGAACCCGGCTGGTACAGCCGTGCACGCAGTAACGACAACAAAGGAGGGGCAACGATGTTATCGTTTACGTCCGACAAGCCATCGTATAACATGGGCGAAAACGTTACACTTACCATTCCCGGAAGCGGTGAAGGCCGTGCGCTTGTAAGCATTGAAAGCGGAAGCAAAGTGATTAAAACGTATTGGGTTGAAACCAGGAAAGGCGAAAACAAATTCAGTTTTACGGCCACATCGGAAATGACCCCTAACGTATATGCGCACGTTACGCTGTTACAACCGCACGCACAAACCGTAAACGATTTGCCGATACGCCTGTACGGTGTTACATCCATTGGCGTAGAAGACCCCGGTACACACTTAGAGCCTGAAATTACCATGCCCGATGTACTTGAGCCGGGCGAAAAAGTAACGATCAAAATTTCTGAAAAATCGAAACGTAAGATGACTTACACCCTTGCGATGGTCGATGAGGGGTTGTTGGACATTACGAAGTTTAAAACACCCGATGCGTGGAACAGGTTTTACGCACGCGAAGCGCTGGGTGTGCGCACGTGGGATGTATATGATAACGTGATGGGTGCATTCGGTTCGCGTCTCGAACGCTTACTGGCTGTTGGTGGCGATGCCGAACTGGCAGCGAAAGAAGACGATCCGCGTGCAAACCGATTTAAACCGGTGGTAAAATATTTTGGTCCGTTTACTATTAACAAAGGCGAAACCAAATCGCATACGTTCACTATGCCACAATACATTGGTTCGGTTAAAACGATGGTTGTGGCCGGTTACGAGGGTGCGTACGGAAAAGCCGAGAAGGCTACACCGGTGCGCAAGCCGTTAATGGTACTGGCAACGCTGCCGCGTGTGCTTGGCCCCGAAGAAACATTGAAACTTCCGGTAACCTTGTTTACGCAAGAGAAGAGTATTAAAAATGTGAAGATCGATGTAAAAATCAGCGGCCCTGTTTCGGTGGTGGGTTCGGCCAGCAAATCGGTAACGATGAGCCCGGCCGGTGACATGACTGTTGATTTTGATTTAGCCGTTAAGCCTGAAGTGGGTATCGCGAAAGTTGAGGTAACGGCTTCGTCTGGCAATTTTAACGGAACAGATGTTATTGAAATAGAAATCCGCAATCCAAACCTTCCGGTAACGAAAGTAACCGAGGCTATGGTAAATGCCGGTAAAACGTGGGAGTCGGCCGTTGCTCCGTTCGGAATATCAGGAACCAATTCGGCCGTGTTGGAAGTATCGTCAATGCCTCCGATTGATCTGGGCAGACGATTGCAATACCTGATGAGTTATCCGTACGGATGTATCGAGCAAACTACTTCGGCTGTATTTCCGCAGCTTTACCTCGGTCAGGTTAAGGTGATGACCGAAATTGAAAACCTGAAAGTGCAGCGCAATGTTACGGCCGGTATCGAACGGTTAAAATCGTTTGTAACGCATGATGGCGGCTTTGCCTACTGGCCGGGACATACTTCGGCCGATGAGTGGGGCACATCGTATGGCGGACATTTTATGATCGAAGCCGAAACAAAAGGCTACTTTGTTCCTGCCGATATGATTAAACGCTGGAAGAAATACCAGAAGAACAAAGCATTGGAGTGGCGAAAAAACACCACGTATTACAATACCGATCTGATGCAGGCGTACCGGTTATATACGCTGGCGCTTTCGGGTTCGCCCGAACTGGGTGCGATGAACCGCCTCCGCGAAAGCGGAAACCTCAGCTCAACGGCCATGTGGATGTTAGCCGCAGCGTATGCAAAGGCCGGTCAGGCCGAAGCCGCCAAAAAGATGGTGGCCGACTTGCCGTTGGCTGTTAAACCTTATCGCGAATTGTGGTACACGTACGGATCAGACATCCGCGACAAAGCCTTTATTTTGGAAACCCTCGGATTGTTAGGCGACCGCGCAAAAGGATTTGAGGTGTTGAAAGAACTTTCGACAGTGTTGAGCAATGCTAACCATTGGATGAGCACGCAGGAAGTTGCGTATTGCTTAAAGGCTGTTTCGGCATTTGCCGGAACTGAAAAAGGGCAGTTGAAATACGCCTACACACTCAACAATGGTAAAACTGTTTCGGTAGGTTCTGAACTGCCGGTATCGCAGGTAACCGTACCGGTTGACGGGGTGAAGAAAGGCAGTGTAAAAGTTGTGAGCGAAAGCAATGCTCCGTTGTATGCACGCCTGATCATGGAGGGAACTCCGGCACGCGGCAATGAAGAAGATGCGCAGGCCAACCTCAGCATTCAGGTAGTATATAAATCCGGTAAGGGCTTAACCATCGATCCGGCAAGGTTAGAACAAGGGCAGGAGTTTTATGCCGAGGTTACGGTTACGCATCCGGGTGTGCGCGATGGATATTACAACATGGCATTAGCTCAGGTGTTCCCGTCAGGGTGGGAAATTAACAATGCCCGCATTAACGATGATCAAAGCGCGATAAGTTCAGGCAACTTTACGTACCAGGACATCCGCGATGATCGCGTTTATACCTTCTTCAACCTATGGCGTGGCGAAACCAAAGTGTTCCGCGTAAGCTTAACGGCTACATACTCCGGCACGTATTATTTACCGGCCACGAGTTGCGAAGCCATGTACGACAAGAGTATTTACGCCCGTAAGAAAGGGCAGGTGGTTGAGGTAACGAAAGCGAATGTGGTTCAGCCTTAAACTTACTTTTCCCCTTCCCCCTCTCCCCAGGGAGAGGGGTGTCCGAGGAACGAGGACGGGGTGAGGGAATCAAGAAGTATATTTTTAAGATGAGTTATAATTGACCTGCACCTTAAAGAAAAAGATATAAGGATGAATATCTACGAATTACATAAAATGAACATTAGGGTGTTTTACATAATCATAATGGTTCTAATAGGTTGTTCAGCTAACAAAAAAACTGAAGAATCGACAGATTCATTAGGGGTAATTTCCCAAAATTCAACGCGGATTCCAGAAACGCATGACGCTTCAGATATTGATGATAATGACTGCGTCTTCAATAACGACTTCAAAGGATTAACAACGGAGTGGCTTAGTGAATTAAACATAGTTGACTTTATCTGGCGCGAAGACCTTCATGGAGCGTTAATTCCCAAAGGGCAGGATACTACTTTTCTTTCTCGAGGAGGGTGTCATCATTTTGGGACATCTGTTGAGTTGTGGATACGAACAAAAGTTCCTGATATTAGTGATTCAATATTTTGGGTATCAAAGGCACTGGAACTAACTGATAACTACAAACTGGATGATTATTCTGATATGATTCGGAAAGGTAAATTGGATAAATTTCATAGTGATGAAAATAGTGTTACCTATGAAGTTCACCCGGATAGTCAAACTGATAATCTTGTTTATGGAGGAATTAATATTGTTTCAGAGAAGGGTTATGTAAGACTCAGTATCAGTAAATATTTTAATTAGCAATAGTATAGTTGCTGTACATCGTGAAGGTGTAGGACAACTAAATTGATTTTTATGATCTAATCTAAAATTGGATGGAATTTTAGGACTAATTAGAATCTGATTGCTTAACCCAAAGGTCGTTATTTATTTGCAATGCAATGAGTCCTTCATCTTTGCCGTAAATAATTTTAAATACTCCAGAACAATAGTTACATGATGAAATCAATACATCATTATATGTTTTGTTGTTAATGATATACGATGATTCGTACGTGCCTGACGATTGGTTACTAACAATTCTGTTTTCATTTTCTTTGAACATCAATTCATGATTGTCACTCTCTATACTAAGCCTGGTCTTGAAATCAATTTTAAGAAAAATAGAATCAGTAAATAAACTGCTTGTTAAAGCGGCTTTTATGGTTTCCATTTTCCCATTGGGACATTCATCTCCTCTGAAGAAGGTTTCGGTTTCTTCAATGTAGGCAGAAACAAACACGGTGTCTGAGATTGTATTGAGATCAAAGATTATTTTTTCACCTCCTTCGTATGGAATCCATCGCCTTGTTTCATTTGTTAGTTTATTAAACGGGTTTTTATCGAAAGGGCATCCGAAAAATATTAAATTACAGGAAATGAGTTGCCCTAATGCTAATAAAGCAAGAATTGTTAGTAATGTCTTTGTTGAAGGTGTACTCACTACGAAAATTGGCTCAATGTTTCGTAAATTAGCATTAATTCTTGTTTTTTATAAAGCACGAGTGTGAATCTTCCTTTTTTGTAATTTTGATACGTTCCCCAAATAATCCGAATTTATGAGATTTTTCTTTTATACAGTTTATCTTCTCTTTTTTTCACTTACCACAAATGCTCAATCATCATCTGAGAAAACCATCCTCAACCTCTCTCAAAAGAAATTTCAATGGATGGTAGAAAAACAATACGACTCGCTCGATCGTGTGCTGGACGACCGCCTGTACTTTGTGCATTCTAATGGCTGGGCAGAAACCAAGAAAGAATTTTTTGCCGACACCCAATCCGGTAAACTTATTTATACCAATATTTCAGTTACCGAAGCCTTTGTACGGCTGTACGGTACAAGCGCAGTGATTATCGGGCGCGGAAATTTTTCGGTGAGGTTAGATGGAAAAGATATGGAGTTCGATTTAAAATACACCGAAGTGTATGTTTATCAAAATAATCGCTGGCAGTTGGTTTCACGCCATGCTAACCGTATGCAATAAGGGGTGTTTGCACACATGAAACGCTTTTTCAGTCGCTATAAATTTTATTTCCTCGCGTTAACGTTGCTGGTAGCGTATTACTTCTGTTTGCCGCGTACATTGTTTAACGATCCGTACTCGACTGTTCTCGAAGATCACCAGGGCGAACTGCTTACCGCAGCCATTGCACGCGATGGTCAGTGGCGTTTCCCGGAACTGAACGCTGTTCCTGAAAAATTTGCCATCGCCCTAATCGCGTACGAAGATAAACGCTTTCGGTACCATCCCGGTGTTGATGTGTTATCGCTGGGGCGTGCCATGCAACAAAACATCAGGGCAGGAAAAGTAATCAGTGGAGGCAGTACGATTGATATGCAGTTAATCCGCTTATCGCGGAAAGGAAAAGACCGTACTGTTTTTCAAAAAATAATTGAAACCCTATTGGCCACGCGCCTTCAGTTCCGGTATTCAAAAGATGAGATCATGGCGTTGTATGCCTCGCACGCTCCGTTTGGCGGAAACGTAGTAGGACTTGAAGCCGCCTGTTGGCGATACTTTGGGCGCGAACCCGGGGCGTTGTCGTGGGCTGAGGCTGCCCTGTTGGCTGTACTACCCAACGCACCGGCATTAATCCATCCGGGTAAAAACCGCGAACGCTTGTTGCAAAAACGCAACCGGCTTTTGCTTCAGCTAAAAAATACCGATGCGATTGATTCGTTCACGTACGATCTGGCCATCCATGAACCTATTCCTGATGAACCTCATCCGCTTCCACGAATAGCGCGCCATCTGTTAACACGCGCTGTAAAGGATGGAAAAGAACAGCAAAAAATTAAAACAACCGTTCAGCTTTCGTTGCAGGAACGTGTCGAACAGATTGTTGAAGATCATCATCAACGGTTAACGGGCAACCAGATTTTTAATGCAGCCGTGCTGGTGCTCGATGTAGAAACCGGAAACGTGTTGGCATACTCCGGTAATACCAACACGGGCGTGGCAAACGGTCGCGATGTTGATATTATTGCTGCGCCCCGCAGTACGGGCAGTATTCTTAAACCTTTTTTATATGCCGCCATGTTAGACGATGGCCGGATTCTGCCGCGAACACTCTTGCCCGATGTGCCAACTGTAATCAATGGTTTTGCTCCGAAAAATTTTACCAAAGCGTACGATGGTGCCGTACCGGCCGATCAGGCATTGATCCGTTCGCTGAATATTCCGGCTGTTCACATGCTGCGCGAGTATCGGCACGAACGGTTTTACGAAGTATTAAAAAAACAGGGCATGAGCACCCTCACGCAACCGGCCAACCACTACGGACTTGCGTTGATTTTGGGCGGAGCCGAAGGCACGTTGTGGGATGTTACCGGCATGTATGCTTCGATGGCGCGAACGTTAAACCATTATTTCAATTATCCGGGTAAGAACCGTTACAACACGGCCGACATCCATGCCCCGGTATATGAACAGCAACCGCAGGCCGAAGAAGTGCTCGGTGAAAATTCGGTGTTCAGCGCAGCGGCCATCCATCAAACCATGAATGCGTTGAAAGAAGTATATCGGCCGGGCGAAGAAACGGGTTGGCGGTATTTCAGAAGCTCCAAAAAAATTGCGTGGAAAACCGGTACCAGCTTTGGCTTTCGCGATGGCTGGGCTATTGGCGTTACACCGCAGTATGCCGTTGGTGTTTGGATTGGCAATGCCGATGGCGAAGGCCGCCCCGGATTAACCGGAACCGAAACGGCCGCCCCGCTGATGTTCGATATTTTTTCGCAATTACCGGGCAATGCCTGGTTTCAACTACCGTTGCCGGAGTTGGCACGGGCAATTATTTGTGCAAAAAGCGGCCAGCGTGCAACCGAATTTTGTGAGCAACGCGATACCGTTCTGATTGGTAAGGCAGGCTTGGGCACGGGAGTTTGCCCTTATCATAAACGCATTCACCTTACAGCCGATAAAAAATACAGGGTGCATAGCGGTTGCGAGGCGTTGAGCAACATGGTACACGAAAACCATTTTGTGTTGCCGCCTGTACAGGAGTATTATTATAAGGCGCACCATGTTTCGTATAAATCGTTACCGCCTTTTCGTACCGATTGTCAGGCGACATCGGCTATGCCGAACATGGAATTGATTTACCCGAAGTTAAACGCTCGTATTTTTATTCCGCGCGAGCTTGACGGAACACCGGGACGTGTTGTTTTTGAGCTGGCACACCGGCAACCTTCGGCAACGGTATATTGGCATTTAGATGGTGAGTTTATCGGTGAAACCAAACGCATTCATCATATAGAACTTAACTCGGCAGCGGGCAGGCACACACTCACGTTAGTCGATCACGCGGGCGAAACGCTTGAGCGCACGTTCGAGATTATAGCGGAGCGGTAACGCAGCGGATACCTACCGAAGCATCCATTTTTAAAAAACCATTACCTTTATGTGAATTTTAGATATATGAAGGCTTTCTACCTGTTTATCATTGCGTTGCTGGGGGCGTTCACGGCCTATCCGCAAACGGGAACTCTTACTGAAAACCCCGGAACATACCATTATGTGGTGATCGGGGCGTTCTCAATCCAGAAAAATGCCGTGCGGTTTACCCGGCAGGCTTCGCGAAAGCTGGAGTACGCCACGTACGAATGGAACCAAAACCGTAGTTTGTTCTATGTATATACCCTCGAAACCCGCGATCGCGAAAAGGCAGTAAACGAAGCCCTTCAGTTACGCGCCCGTCCCGATTCGGCCTATAACGATGCCTGGGTTTATGTTGGGTCGTTTAGAAAACCTCTGCCGGGCGAACAACACGTTCAGGATGAAGTGATCGATCCGGTAGCGGAGGTCAATCAGCCTGAAGAAACAACCGAAGACAAAACGCTTGACCCCAACGCCAACATAGGCACTATGCCAAACACGGCCGAGCCAAAAGAAAATACAAAGCCGTTTATTTTTAAAATTTTTCGTGCCGATGATGGCAAAAGGGTAAAAGGCGAAGTAGTTGTTGCCGATGTTGACCTGGTCAAACGTATCGGCACGTACTGGGGCGATACACTCGTATATGTACCCAAGCCTAAAAGCAAATCGACCGATATGGCGCTAAGTTGTTTGGTGTTTGGCTATCGTAAAGTGCAGCGCAACATTAATTATCAAAACCCGCAACGCGATAGTGTTGAGGTGCAACCCGATAGTACCATTGTAGTGCCGTTTACGCTTACACGTTTACAAAAAGGCGATGTGGCCGTTATGTACGATGTGTTCTTCTTTAAAGATGCAGCCGTTATGCGGCCCGAATCACGCTACGAAGTGGGAAGTTTGGTAGAGATGATGAAAGAAAACGAGAAGTATAAAATCAAAATACACGGGCACACCAACGGTAAAGCGGCCGGTAAAATTATCACCATGGACGAAACGAGTACCAATTACTTCTCGCTCACCAATACGAAAGAAGGATATGGGTCAGCCAAAAAACTTTCGAAAGAACGTGCCGGGTTGCTCAAGAATTACCTGATCAGCAACGGTATTCCCGAACACCGGCTGTTGGTGAAAGCCTGGGGAGGTAAAAAACCAATTTATGATAAGCTTAGCCCGCAGGCGCAGACCAACGTTCGTGTAGAGATTGAGATATTGGAAAATTAAAACGAAAGTTTAATCCATTGATATATTTTATAGAAAGCTCACTTATAAGTTAGGATTATTAAGCTGGCTACTTATAGTTCAGGGTCAAATTCAATCAATGTATTTACAGATTCGGTTTCCTTTCCACAAGGAATAAAATAAGCCTTGTTTCCGATCACAAATACGTTACGGCCAATTCCAGGGAATGGCGATGGCTTTGTCAAAGTCCATTCATTGGTCTTTTCAGAGTAATGCCAAATGTTATTGAGGGGAACTCCATCTACATATTTATCGGAACCGATGAAAAAATTATCTTGAAGTTTAAAAAATATATTTCTTGCTGTTGTTGAGATATATCTGGCATATCCATTGTTAAAATCCTTATAAGCTATCCATTTATCCTGTTCGAAATCATAGCGAATAAAACGTAAATAATATCCTCCGAAAGAAGACTCTCCGCTTGAAACAAGATAGATTGAGGGAGGATTGCCTTGCACGGATTCAAACAAATTAAAGCCTCTTTCATCTGGCGGGAGTACCGTTATGCTTTCTACTCCTTCAGGATCGAAATCATAAAAACCATAAAGACCATATTCCTTAATTCCGATAACCGCTATCTCATCATTATATGTGGCTGACACATATCCATTACTAACATCAAAAAACCTAACATCCTCATGCCACTCATCGGTTTCGATATTATATTCCCATAAGGGAAAGTAGGACTTACTGGTTTCGTCATTGAATCTAAGTTCTTGCGTAATTGCATACAATTTATTTTTGATGGCAAAAGTTGTGAGTACAAGCGAAACCGCTCCCGGAAATGACTTCAACTGAGTCCATGTGTCGCTCGACTGCTCATACTTCCAAAGGTCATTCAGTTCCATCCCCTCCTTGTTTGCGCCTAACCCGATAAACCCAGCATTACCATACGCTATACACAATGCGCCATAGTATCGACATTCACCCGGAAAATTACTTTTTGTTGCCCAACTTCCTTTAGCTTCAATTATTTGAAAAGGTTCATCTTTTTTAAACACCTTGTTCCCAATAGTTATATTAACCTCTCCGGTGGTGGTGTTGGGAACTACTGCAACAAGAGCATGTGCTGAGGCATACAGAATTTCAGCCCGAACTCCGTTAAACTCAACTATATTCTTTGTAACATCGGTATTGAAATTCAGCCCCCTTAGTTCAACTGTACTACCTACTGCCCCGAAACTTGGGTAAATTTCGATACTGTAAGTTGAATCATTATCAGAGTCACACCCTGTAAAAAATGGAATGACAATAATTATCAGTATAGATATAATTTTCCTGGATTGGCGCATAACAACAATTAACTATCCTTAAAAATAGTCATTTTCTTTTAAAGGGGTTGTTATAGAAAGGCAAATCGGTGTACCTATGATGGTTTAATCCATCGGCACATTAACGTGGCGTTCGGCATGGTAACTCGAACGTACCAACGGCCCCGACTCAACGTATTTTAATCCGCGCTTCAGGCCTTCTTCTTTATACATCGCAAACGTATCGGGGTGGATAAACTCGGCCACTTCGAGGTGCATTTTGGTGGGCTGTAAATACTGGCCGAGCGTGAGGATCATCAAACCGTTTTCGGCCAGATCATCCATTGCTTTAAATACTTCTTCTTTTGTTTCGCCAATGCCCAGCATAATACCGGTTTTGGTACGCTTGCCTGCCTCGCGTGTGCGTTTAATTTGTTCGAGGCTGCGCTCGTATTTGGCTTGCGGCCGTACCATGCGGTAAAGCCGGCCTACGGTTTCCATGTTGTGCGATACCACTTCCTGCCCGCCTTCAATCATCCGGTAAAGGGCATCCCAGTTTGCTTTTGTATCGGGTATTAATGTTTCGATGGTTGTTTCGGGACTGATGACTTTGGTTTGCACCACGGTTTGATACCAGATTTCTGCGCCCCGGTCTTTCAACTCATCGCGGTTTACCGATGTTATAACCGCGTGCTTTACACCCATCAGCTTAATGGCTTCGGCTACGCGCGCGGGTTCTTCTGTATCGTATTCGGTAGGGCGGCCGGTGGCCACGGCACAAAAAGTACAACTGCGTGTACAAACATTACCCAATATCATGAACGTAGCCGTGCCCGCACCCCAGCACTCGCCCATGTTCGGGCAATTGCCGCTTTCGCATATCGTGTGCAGTTTATGGTTATCTACTAACCTGCGCACTTTTGCATATTCGGGGCCAACGGGAAGTTTAACCCGCAGCCAGTCGGGCTTGCGTTTACGAATTTCTTCTTTCGAGATAACGGGTAGTTCGATCATTTAGTGTTGATAGTTTTTTGTTGGCAGTTGTTGGCATGCTTACCAGCAACAAATAACTACCAACTAACAACGATTACTTTCCGATAAGTTCCTTGTATTGATCGGCACTTAACAGATCGGTAGGCGTGCCGGCAATTTCAATTTTAATCATCCAGCCTTCGCCATAGGCATCTTCGTTTACCTTTTCAGGATTTTTATCCAATGCGGCATTTACTTCCAGCACTTTTCCGCTTACCGGCATATACAGGTCTGATACGGTTTTTACGGCTTCTACCGTTCCGAAAACCTGGCCGTGTTCTACGGTTTGTCCAACGGTGTTAATGTCCACATACACAATATCACCCAATTCGCTTTGTGCGAAATCGGTAATGCCTACGGTGGCGGTGTTGCCTTCAATTTTAACCCATTCGTGGTCTTTAGTGTACTGTAATGCTGCAGGAATGTTCATAGAAAGAGGTTTTTTAAAAGCCCAAAATTACGAGAAATCCGCATTATTTACGCAATCTTAACCGCAGAGACGCAAAGAGCGCAAAGAAAACATTTAAAATCAAAAAAAACTCAGCGTTATGGCCTAAAAACCATTGCCTACTGCCTATTGTCAATTGCCTAATCTATTAATAAAGTACAATTGAATTGATTTATACGTTACAGGAAACACTATATGAATTTAATACTCCGCCACTACTGCGCCAGGTTAAACCTGATTTGTGCACCAAACCGGGTAGTGGCTCTGCGGAATGAGTTCGATACAACCGGGTCGGTAACGTTGCGTTCGTAATAAAGCTGTACGTTTAATTTCTGGTTTACCACGTAGCTGATGTTCGGCTTGAACTGGAAATTAATATTGCCGTTGGTATAGGTATTGGGTAACTCGATTTTCCGCTGGATGGTTTTTGAGTCGGATATGGTCATGTTCATGCGGAAGGTAACATCGTTCTTCAGCACGATGGTGCGGCCTTGTGATTTAAACAACGGTACCTTGAAGTTGTTTTTGGTATAGCCAAATTCGAGGGTAACATCTTTGCTGTTTAACTCGGTTACCTGGGCGTTTGAAACATACAGCGCCAGCTCGCGTTTGGTTTTATAATCGGCCCGTATGGTAAGCCTGTTTTTGGTGCGGATGTTGATGCCCACTAACGGATTAAACTGTTCGGAAATCATTACCTGGCTGATCACGTAAATGGGAACGATCTTTCCGTCAATTACCGAACTGTATGCCCCGTTGTTATAATCTTCAATGGGCACGTTAATGCCTACCCGCCCCGGCTGGTTATACTCCAGCGAGTTGTTGTAGTTGAGCACCGAGTACGATGACTTATAACCATGTGTAATGGTTATCGCCTGAAACTTGTCTTTCAATGCGCCTAACTTGGCAAGTCCCTCGTACTTTACAAACCAGTTGGGTAAGGGTGTTTTCGGAAACGGCCCCAGGTTAACAGACCGGGCATCTTTGCCGGTGTAGGCTGCAATAAACGAGGCGATGGTAACATCTTGTGCCGATGACTCATACTCCAATCCATGACGGATTAAGAATTGCTCTTTCACAATGTCAAGGTTACGCTCAAACTGTTGGAACACATCCGATGTTTTTTCATCGTTGGTACGGTTAAAGGCCGTGCGTATGGTGATGGTGGATATTTTGTAGCTGCCCGCACGGCTGGGGTTTAACGAGGCAAAGCCGTTATCCGGGTCGGCATTGGGGTCATCGGGCGAGAACCTGAAAATTTCCTGGTAGCTGTCGGTAACATCTTTTGTAATGTCGAGCTGTATCGTAAAATCGGCTGACGGGTCAACGTTTGCGCGTAAGTTAAGTGACCGTGTTCGCGATTGGCCGAAGAAGTTGGTGAGGTCTTCTTCGTGGGTAAGCCAGCCGTTGCGGGCGGCTTTAAACCGTATGTCGGGGTTTTGACTGCCCAACACAAAATTCCAACCGGGCGCACCAAAATCTTTATCCATACCAAACAAATAAGGCGAAGGCGAAAAGCCCGGCAGCATGGTGCCTTCGGTTACGGTATAACTTCCGTTGATTGAACGAACCGACATGAATGCGCGAACAATGGCCGCCAAAGCCGGGGCAGTTCTGCGAACGGTATCAACTTGTTTCGATTTGGGGTTAACGGGCTTGGGCGGTGTGTTGATGTTTTTCAGGAAAACAATTTTGTTATAGAGTTTCACCATATCCACACGTCCCGACAGGGTACGGTCGCGGCTGTTTTGAATAGTGTTTTTGAAATCGAGCGCTAACGAATCGCTGGGATTGTACAACGGCCCCGCCCGCCAGTTGTAGTTGATCTGGTGGCGGTACTCGGCACTAAGCCAGTCGGTTACCGGTATTTTATCTAACGGTACAATGTAGTTACCGGTAATGGACTGATCGAAGTTTTTCATCCGCCCGAAATTTTTCAGGTTTTTACGGATTTCTTCTTTTACGGCATCGCCTTCACCTTCGGGTTCGTCAATTACAGCATTGGCGCGGGCGGCATATTCAAGCGACAAACTTCGCGACAGGTTCCACTTAACACTGTACTGCCGGTTGAATACAAAATATTTCTGGTAGTTGGGTTCCGATACGGACAACGAGTTACGGTACACGTTTTTAATAAACGAGCGTTCCAGGTCGCCACGCACCATAATGTTGCTGGGTAAGAAACTTATGTTAAAATCTTTGATCAGTTTAAGCCAGGGCGATTTAAACCAGTCGGTGTTTTTAAACGGCTCAATGCCGGTTTCTTTGGGCGCAAAGGTATAGGCTAACCCTCCGTTGTATTTTCGGTAAATGAACTCATCAATGGTAAAGCTTCTGCGCGTGGCTTCGCTGTATGCGTAGTTGAGTGTGAGGTTTTCAATATCGTAAATTCTGTTTTTCGCTTCCGGATTGGTTTTCACCTTTCGCACGTTGGTAAAGTTCAGGCTTCTGCGTTCGGTTTTATCCTGAATGAGCCGTTTATACGCAACGCGTTCATCGCGTGGCAACGAACTTAAAAATCCATCTAAGCGTATGTCGGGGTTTGCCGGGTCGAACTGCGGGTTAATGGTGGTGTTTTCGTAACTCAACAACATGGGCAGCTTAATGCCCGTATTGCTGAGGAACAGCTTATCAAGGTTTACGTTGGCCGTTACATCATAAGCCGTGGTTTCGTTACGGGTGCGCTCGCTGATTTTTGAGTTAACGCTTCCGAACCCGAATGTAGTATAGCGCAACGAGCCTGAGATGGTGGCGAAATCGGCTAACTTGGTATTGAGTATAGTGTTGATCGCCCAGCCTTTTGTGCGGTCGAAATCGGTAAGCCGGAGTTCGTTGGCCCAAACACACACCGAATGTTTTCGCTTATCGGTCGATTTCGGGTTACGCACACCAATCATAATCACCCGCACTTGCGTGAGGTCGGGGCGGCCTAAAATTCTGAAACCGTGCCGGCCTTCTACCTGCGGGCCGTTGAGCGGGTATGGAATAGAGAGCGAAAAGTTTTCAAGGTCGCGCTTGGTTTTAAGTTTGTACAGTTGGTCTAATGCAAAGTCAAATTCGTTTGCTTCCGGCCAAACATCGCGCTCTAACCCCGATGTTACCGGCCGCGATATTTTTAACGGGATTTCAATTTCATAATAGTTTTCGTTTTGATCGGTACCCAAACGCATAAACACCGTTAGTTCATCATCCTGCGTAAGTTCGCTGTTGGCGTGGGTAAACATTTTAATGCGGCCGTAGTTAAAGAAGTCCATCGATACATCTTTAAAAATGGCACGGGCATCGCCATCTTCGAGGTCGTCCACGCAAATCTGGATAGCCTGTTCGTTCAGTTGGCGGGCAACAGCCGAGGTATTGTCACGGTCGCGGATTACACCGGGCGGTACTACATAAGGCGATTTTTGATCGTTACCGCTTGCGTTCTCTTCGATGTTCACAACCGAAATCGCCAGGTTTTCTACGTTGCGGTCTTCTTCATTTACCAGACCATTGTCGCGCAGGTTTTGTACCGACCGCCTCCATTGTGCTCCCACTAAACGGAAGTTGGCCATCCGCAACACAACGGGCTGGTCAAACCCGGTGAGGATCATCCGCGCAAAGCGCATAGAGGTAAAGCCGCTGATGTTGCCTATTTTGTTTTTGAATTTTTCGATGGGGATACGGAAGAGGTACCACGTTACATCGGGGCGGTCTTTCGGGGTCATCTTATCAACAATGTATTCGCGCCCCACCAGCATGTTGGGCTGTTTGAGGTTGATCTCGTATTCGTAATATTCTTCACGTTCGTTAATGCTGTTGTCACCGTTCAGATCTTCGTTGTCAGGGAAGGGGCTGCCCGAACGGGCAATGTCATCGCTGGCGCTGATAACGGGCGAGTTGCCCTCCATACCGTTAAAGTTTTTATAACGCTGTAAAATTTGAGCTTTGGCCTGATCGTGTTCAGCACCGAGAAAATACTTAAAGTCATCGCCCGATGGGTCTTTTAGTATCTGATCCAATATAAGCGGGTCGGTTACTGTACTTTGGATGGCGCTCAGGTATGCTGCGAATTTTTGTTGTTCGTTTCGTGTGCCGTTGCTGTTCGATAAGCCATCTAATCCAACATCCTGGTTGGCGCGTGCCGAGATGGAGTTGTCGAAGGCGTTGGTCAGGTAGTTAAGCCGGGTAACATAACCCCAGTCTGTTTGGCTTACAACAAGGGCATCGTCTAAATTACCGTCTGCGGGCAGACCGTTCTCGAATGCGTGGCGCGAATCTTTCATCACATCTTCGGAAACACTGCCGAGGTGAAAAAGAATTTTCCCACCGGTGGTATGGTTGTTATCATACTTTCCGTCTATAATGCGGCCGTTTTCACCACCAATGAACGGATCCATCATCCAGAATTCGATGTATTCGATGTTGGCTTTGGTAAAATCAACTTCGGTACGAATGGCCGTGGTTATACCAGCCCAGTTATCGCGTGCTGCGCTGTTGGCAAAACCTCCGTTTGCATTTAAGTCGGTTGTGTAGTTGTACGGCCCGCGTTCGGTAGGGTAGTATGCAATGTCTAATATCTGTTCGAAGAAGTTGCCTACGGTGCGGTTCCGGTTCGGGAAAATTTCCTGAGGGCCTATGCTCCTCACGTAATGGTTTTCCAGGTCGCGTTGCGTGATGTTGGAAGGTTTATATTGCCCGCCATCGCGGTAAAACTGGTTATCGACCTGGTACCAGGCTAATTTGGCACGCCTGAAACCGCCTTCAACACCCGTTGGCCCCAAGCGGCTTGTGGTTTGAAATTCCGCAGGAGCGGATGCCAAACGCCAATGCGTGGGGTTTAATAACGAGTAGGGCGTGGCGGTGTTTTCAAAATCATCGATGTAGCCGGTACCGTCTTCATCTAAAATGTTCGATGTGCCCGGCAACAGTTGGGCAAACTCGGCATTCCAGCTAAAGCTCGACATCTCTTTGGTTTGAATGCCCGGTATGGCATCGATCCACTTGGTGAGCAGGCGGCTGTCTTTGCGTACGTTCACATCAAAACCATACTGTAAATTTCGGGCAGGTTCGGTGCCGATGGCGTTGCGCGAAATCATGGGGCGTTCGTTATAATACAGCAACGTTGAACCAATATTGATGTCGTCATTCAGTTTATAATCGAAACGTGTGCCCAGCAACGTACGGGTTTGAAAAGCGAACATATCGGACTGTTCGTAATCTACCGTAATGTTTTTGCTTGAGTTTAAGATGGCATCGTTTAAAATGGTAACGCGGCCCATATTATAATCAACCACAAAATCGGTTTGTTCCATCAGTGGTGTGCCCCCGGCATACACACGCACCGAACCGGGTGTGATGCCAAAGCCGGGTATCATAATGTCTTTACCCGAACCGGATGAACTGTATGTGCCCACGATAAAGAACTTGTTGAGTGTTGACATCAACTGAGCCTGCGCTTTGGGTATGCGGTACAGTGTGTCGAACACGTATTTCTGGATCATGTAATCGCGCGCGGGTTCTTCGGCAAAGGCAGCGCGCAGGGGCGTGTTAAAGGGTTCGAGGTATGGAAAGACGATAGAACCGTTTTGGGTGTTCACGGTAATGCCTTCCACGAAATCGAAGTTGCCATCACCGGGCGGGTCGTTCAGCGGGTTTAACCGGTCAAGTCCCATAACCTCTACAAGCTGGCGGTTGCGGGCAAAAACACCTTCCTGTAATTGTGGGTTATCAATACCGGTTTTGTCATCGCGGTAAATTACGCGAAGCTCAAAGCCTTCGTGCGTAAGTTGGTTCACGTTCAGGCTGTAAATGTTTTTCATCATTAAATCCCATAAGGGCACAACACGGCCGGTGTTGTCTTTTTTGAAATAATCGGTTGCGCGCAACAGTTTCAGGAAAATCACTTCCGAGTCGGCACGCGAAGCGTAATCTTCCGACAGTTCGCCTACTTTATACTGGCGGCCGCCATACGTGTATTCGTAAGCTACGGCTAAGGCTTCGTCACTTTGCAGCTTGCGCGTGAGGCTGATGTAGCCAAGTTGTTTGTGTATGGTAAACTCGGTGTCGGACAACCTGCGCGATGAGTTTATTTTTTCAAAATCGGTGCCGATCACAAAACCGTTCTGTTCTAATATTTCTTTCGTCCGGTCGTTTTCACGAACAGCCTGGTCGATGTCAACGGTAAGGAAATTGAACAACGCATTGGCCTGGTTGGCGTTCGGTAACGATGCATTGCCTGTTCCGGCATGGGTTGTATTGTAAATTACGCGAGGCTCGCCCAAATCAGTAAAGCCCACCATGCTGCGCAGTGTTTGCGTATCGTTGGCGCGGTTAATGATATATACTTCAACGCGCGTAATGTTAACACCCGAAATAATTTGCCCGGGGTTGCTCAGCCAGCGCTGATAGTTGTCGCGGAAAAAGTGCCCTAAAAAAAAGTGACGGCTCTCGTCATACTCCGATGCGATAAATTCAAACTTGCGACCCTGCCCGTTGCTACCGCCCGGAATGTTGATGGACTCAACCTTACCCCGCTGGGTAGAGGCGACAGCAGTTACAAACAACTTACCAAATTGTAATTGCGCTTTAACACCAAACAGATTTTGCGAACCCTGAATGAGTGTGTTGTTCAACGGCAGACTTACGTTACCGATTTCTAATTTTTTCAGGATGTCTTCTTTAAAGCCGGTGTATTCAACCTTCATGTTGTTTTGAAAATCGAACGAGTTGTTGTTATCGAACGTAGCGCTTACGGCCAGCTTTTCGCCTACCTTGCCTACTACGCTCATGTTGATTTGCTGATCGAACTCAAACCCTCCGTTGCGCTGTTGGCGGATGGGCATATCGGGTTTGAAAATACGTTGCCACGATCCGCCAAAATCGAGATTAACAAAACCGCGTGGGATCAGCTCTACATGGCTTCCGCCAAAAATGCGGTCGAGTATCGGGCTGATGTAAATTTTAGGGATCAGACCGCGCCCACTCACGGCACTTTCGCCATCCATGCTGCGGGCTTTGTTTTGCCAATAGCTCTTTAAAAGCTGGCGATCCTGCAAGGCATTATACTCTTCCGAAGTAAGTGTGCTTACCGGCCGGTAGTTCACCTCCCCGATTTTTTCGTAAATGGTGTAATTCAGGTTCGAGTCGAGCGCTACCTCCATGTTTACCTGGGTGGGGTCTTTTAAAAACAGGGGTGATTGCGATGGTTTGTTCGAAAACGGATCACCGTACCGGTCGCTCAGCCTGAAATTAGGCTTGCGGTTTGGCTTGTACGGCTGGTTTTTAACTGTGTCTTGCTTGAGGCGTGTGCTATCCTGTCGCTGAAAAGCTTCAGCCGGAGTGTATATCACACCAAGCCATGCTGTTAAGAGGGTAAAATATACAGCATGCGAAAAAGTAAATTTCTTCACACAGGTTGTCAAGCGAGGCTCAGGCGTTTTTGAGGGCTTGTTTAACTAAATCTTCCAATGTAATGGTATTTCCTGATTTTTTCAGGACTGCATCCACACTTTTCTCGGCCACATTCCGGGCTATACCCAGGGTGGTTAAGGCAGATAACGCTTCGTTGCGTACGGTATTGTTTCGTACGCCTGTTATGGGCGAAATTTCTTCGTACGATTCCTTTTTGAGCTTGTCTTTTAGCTCGATGATCACCCGTTGGGCGGTTTTGCCCCCAATGCCCTTAATGCGTTGCAGGGCTGCGGCATCGTCATGCACAATGGCGCTTTTTAATTCTTCTACCGACAGGTACGAAAGCATAACAATGGCCGTACTGGGGCCAACCCCGTTTACAGAAACCAATAATTGAAAAAGTTTTTTTTCAGGCTCTTTACTAAACCCGAACAATACGTGGGCATCTTCTCGGATGCTCAGGTGGGTGTGCAGGAGGATTTGCTCCTGGTCTTTTACATCGCTAAAAGTTTGCAATGAAATATGTACATGATAGCCTACCCCGTTTACGTCAATGACAACAAACGTAGGGTCTTTATGAACGAGGCGTCCTTTCAGAAAAGCGATCATCGGGGTTTATGATTTAAGATTTATAATTTTTGATTTAAGACTTATGATGTTCGCATAAATCTTAAATCAAAAATATAACATTAGGATTAAAAGCGGTCGTTTTGTTCGTGAAGCTGGGCATCTACTACGGCTATGGCCGTCATGTTCACAATCTCGCGGATGGAGCTGCCCAACTGTAAAACGTGAACGGGCTTTTTCATGCCTAACAATATCGGGCCGATGGCATCGGCTCCGCCAATTTCAGTAAGTAGTTTATACGCGATGTTACCTGATTCAAGGTTAGGGAAAATCAGGGTGTTAGCGCCTTCACGCGCCAGCGCACTGAACGGAAAACTCTCTTGCTGGATTTCGGTATTGAATGCCACGTTGGCCTGGATGTCGCCATCAATCACCAGATCAGGGTATCGTTGTTTCGCTAACCGAACGGCTTCACGTGTTTTTTCAGGCACAACGCCTTTCGATGAACCAAAATTGGAGTACGACACCACGGCCATGCGGGGTTCCATGTCGAAGAACCGTACACCGCGCTCGGTCAACCCGATAATGTCAACCATTTGTTCGGCCGTAGGGTCGAGGTTTACGGTGGTATCGGCAAAAAAGAACGTGCCGCGTTTGTTTAACACAATGTACATACCGGCCACGCGGCTTACACCGTTAGCCATGCCAATGATTTGAAGCGAAGGCGAAATGGTTTTGGGATAATCTTTGGTAAGACCGGACACCAACGCATCGGCTTCGCCTGTTTCTACCATCATGGCTGCGTAGTAGTTGCGGTCGCGCATCAACTGCTGGCAGTCGCGTAACGAAACCCCTTTGCGCTGACGTTTTTTGTACAGCACTTCGGCATAGGCATCAACCTTCTCGCGTTCTTTGCGTGGGTAAATAATAGGGCAGTCCAGTTCAAGTTTATGCTCGACAATCAGGCGTTCAATTTCATCTTTATCACCTAATAAAATTGGCTGGGCAATGCCTTCGTCTTGCAGGATTTGGGCTGCCTTTAAAATTTTATGGTGATGCGCCTCGGCAAATACTACACGCTTCGGATTGGTTTTCGCACGGTCGATAATGCGTGTCATCAATTTTTGATCGATGCCAATGCGGTTGAGCAATTGCTGGTGGTATGCGCCCCAATCGGTAATCGGGTTTTTAGCAATACCCGAATCCATAGCCGCTTTGGCAACAGCCGGTGAAATAGTGGTAATCAGCCGGGGGTCAAGCGGCTTGGGAATTAAATACTCCGGCCCAAACGAAATAACGGTGTTGCCGTAAGCCTTGGTTACCAGGTCGGGAACGGTTTCTTTGGCGAGCGCTGCAATGGCGTGTACTGCGGCTAACTTCATGGCTTCGTTAATTTCGGTGGCGCGTACATCCAATGCACCTCTGAAAATGTACGGGAAGCCCAACACGTTATTGATCTGGTTTGGATGATCGGAACGGCCGGTCGCGAGAATAATATCCTTGCGGGTTTTCTTCGCCAAATCGTAGCGGATTTCAGGATCGGGATTGGCCAGCGCAAACACAATGGGGTTGGCGGCCATTGCATTGATGTCGTCTGGCGTAAGCACATTGGCTACCGAAAGACCAATGAAAAAGTCGGCACCTTTCAATGCTTCGCTCAGCGATTCTACTTTACGGTTGGTAATAAATTCTTTTTTGATGTTGTCTAAATCAGTACGGCCTGCATGGATAGGCCCCTTGCTGTCGCACATCACCACGTTTTCTTTTTTTACACCGAGGCTCAGGTACAAACGGGTACAGCTTACCGCAGCCGCACCGGCACCGTTTACAACAACTTTAATCTCACCGATTTTTTTGCCGACTAATTCAAGTGCATTGAGCAAACCGGCAGCCGAGATGATGGCCGTTCCGTGCTGGTCGTCATGCATCAGCGGGATGTTCATTTTTTCGCGAAGCTCCTGTTCGATCTTAAAACACTCGGGCGCTTTAATGTCTTCGAGGTTTATACCGCCAAACGTTGGTTCAAGCGATTTTACAATTTCAATGAATTTGTCGGGGTCGGTTTCGTCAATTTCAATATCGAACACATCGATACCGGCAAATTTTTTGAACAGCACGCCCTTGCCTTCCATTACCGGTTTGGAAGCATCGGGGCCAATGTTACCCAGCCCTAACACGGCTGTTCCGTTTGAGATAACGGCCACTAAGTTACCTTTAGACGTATATTTATAAACATCTTCTTTGTTGGCGGCAATTTCTTTACAGGGTTCGGCTACACCGGGTGAGTACGCTAATGCCAGATCGAGTTGTGAGTTCAGCATTTTGGTAGGTACTACTTCAATTTTTCCGGGCTGGCCCTGCATGTGGTACTGGAGGGCGTCTTCTTTCCTGATTTTGATAGACATTAGATAAGGGTTTTAGAACCGTCAAAGATAGTATTCTGCCTTAAAACCGGGATAACCGACAGCTAAAGGCTGATAAACAGGGGGTTATGTTGCCGGGATTACAGCAATCATAAAAAAACTAAAGCAGAATCAACAAAACCCTTACAACGCAATAATAAGCATCTGTCCCGGTTGCAGTTTATTGCTGGTTAAGTTGTTGAGCGATTTCAACTTGTCGATGGTAAGCCCTTCAAACTTGCGCGATATGTCCCACAAGGTATCGCCTTGCTGTACGGTATAGGTTTTTGATCCCGGTATAGGCAGGGGCGTTACAGGTTTTGTAGCAGTAGCAACGGCAGGAGTTGTGCCTCCGGCCGGTTGTTTCAGCCAGATGTTTAACCGCTGGTTTACGCGTATGGTATTGCTGTTTAAGTTATTCCATTTTTTAATGTCGGCTACGCGCACATTATAACGAATAGCAATTGAGCCTAACACATCGCCACTCTTTACCCGATATACAATATGGTCGCGGCCATACGTGCTGCCTTCTGAATTTCGGGCTAACATTTCCAATGCTTTCTGCCCCACTTTCGATGCCGAGTCCAAAATGGCATACCGGTTTTGTTCCAGTACCTCTTTGGCGATGATGGGTATGCGGATGATTTGTGTTTTTCCTTTATACGGTACAGCGTTGCGTTGCACCGATGGGTTCAGGTGTTGAAGGTCGTCTAAGCACACACCGGTCAGGCTTGCGAAGGTTTCAAAGTTTAAAAATTTCTTTACATGCAGGGTGTCCGATGGCATGGCCGCTTCTTCGGGGATGTCGTAGAAGTTGTGCTCATCCAAATAATTCATTGCGTAAATAATGGCCACAAATTGCGGTACATACGAGCGTGTTTCGCGCGGCAGGTAAGCGTAAGCCTCCCAGAAATTACGTTTATACCCCGCCCTGCGAATGGCTTTCTTTACATTGCCCGGTCCGGCATTGTACGATGCCAGTGCCAGTTCCCAATCGCCAAACATGGTATAAAGATCGCGCAGGTATTTGCAGGCGGCTTCGGTGGCTTTATCGGGATCCATGCGGTCGTCAACAAACCAGTCGCTTTGCAAGCCATAATGCCTGCCGGTAGGCGCCATAAATTGCCATAAGCCCACGGCACGCGCACGCGATACGGCTTTTGGGTTTAACCCCGATTCGATAATGGACAAGTATTTAAGTTCATCGGGCAACCCGTACTGGGCGAGGTATTTTTCAAACAACGGAAAATAAACTTTTTTGCGCGAAGCTACCATGCGGGTGTATTCACGGTCGCGCACGGTAAAATAATTAATGAATGCGTGTACACGTTCGTTGTACGTTAGCGGAATTTGTTGCTGTATGCAGTGTAACCTGTCGCGGACTAATGCGGGGGCATCATCGCCCGGTATGTATTCGATGTTGGTAGGCAGGGCATAGAACGCAAAGCTGGCCGAGTCTTCAATTTCTTTAAACAGCATATCTTCTTCGGCCAGGGCAATTTCCGTTGTGTCGGCCGGTTCGGGTATCGATTGCTCTTGTGCACAAACGGTGAGCGTTGCACTTACCATGATGATGGCAAAAAATAAGGTACGCTTTGTCATAATTGGGCTTATGCAAGGCAATAACTTCACCACAGAGCGCTCGGAGTAAAAACAGTCACAGAGGCCACAAAGGTATATTTTTCTCTGTGACGCTCTGTGTAAACCCTTTGTAACTCTGTGGTTAAATAACATTCTGCGTAGCATCAGGTTATAGCTTAATTCAGGTTCATCACTACATCAGCAAACTGAAGTAGTTTTTCTTCTTCAAAATCGTCAGCAATAAGTTGTAATCCAACAGGCAGGCCGTTTTTATCGGCACCGCACGGAATGGAAATTCCCGGTACACCGGCCACGTTGGCGTGTACCGAAAACACATCGGCTAAGTACATCTGTATCGGGTCGGTAGTATGTTCGCCTAATTTGAAGGCCGTGGTAGGGGCGGCAGGCATTAAAATAAAATCGTACGACTCGAAAATCTCTTTTGTTTTATCGCGGATAATACGCCTTACTTTTTGCGCCTGCGAATAGTAAGCATCGTAGTAACTGGAGCTAAGTACGAAGGTGCCTAATAATATTCTGCGTTGCACTTCTTTGCTAAAACCTTCGGTGCGTGTTTTTTTGTACATCGTGTGAAGGTCTGTTCCGTTCGCACTTCTGTATCCGTACCGCACGCCATCGTACCGCGACAGGTTTGAACTGGCTTCGGCTGTTGCCAGAATGTAATACGTGGGTAAGAAGTATTCCATCAGCGGAAGCTCAATCCCTTCTACGATATGCCCAGCCGCCTGAAGTTTAGCAATAAGATTTTGTGTGCAACTTTTTATTTCGTCCTGCAAGCCTTCCGACTCTAATGTTTCAGCAAGGTAGGCAACCTTGTATTTTTTATTGGGTGTGGTGTTGAGTGTTTCGGAATACGCGGGTACAGCTTTGCGCGATACGGTGCTGTCGAACGCATCTTCACCGGCAATTACTTCCAGCACAAGGGCAACGTCTTCTACACACGTTCCGAAAATACCGATACAATCGAACGATGAGGCATAAGCGGCCAATCCGTAACGCGATATGCGCGAATAGGTTGGCTTTAATCCCACAATGCCACAAAAGGCTGCGGGTTGCCGTACCGATCCGCCCGTGTCGGAACCCAACGCAATGCGGCACATACCGGCCTGAACGGCTACGGCCGATCCGCCCGAAGAGCCTCCCGGTACACGGGTATTATCAATATCGTTTAATACGGGGCCAAAGGCAGAATTTTCGTTCGATGAACCCATGGCAAATTCATCGCAGTTGTTACGGCCTACGATAATGGCATCGGCATCGAGCAGGCGCTGAACGGCCGTGCCATTGTATTGTGCGATGTACCCGTTTAAGATTTTACTACTCGCATTGAGCGGATGTCCGTTGTGCGACAATACATCTTTCAGGGCTACTACCAGCCCGGCTAATTTACCAGCATTTCCCTGTTTTATTTTTATGTCGATCTCAGCCGCACGGGCAAGCGCTTCTTCTTCATACACACTTAAAAATGCGTTCAGGTGCGCTTTGTTTTTAATGTTGCCGAGATAGTGATGAACTAACGCTGCGCAGGTGAGTGTGCCTTGCTGAAGATCATGCCAAATATCGCGAAAGGTTGCGTATGATCTCATCAAACACGGTTACGGCTTTTCGCCTTCTTCCAGTTTGCCAGCGTTTACACCTTCGTTAACCTCTTTTTTAACGTCTTTTACAGCATCTTTAAACTCGCGGATGCCTTTTCCCAAACCTCTGGCGAAATCGGGTATTTTTTTAGCGCCAAATAATACCAATACAGCTAACGCTATAATGCCCCACTCCATACCGCTTGGCATTAATAAAAAAATTGTTTTCATAAAGCTAAATTTTAGAAACGTAAAGATAGACGATAGAAAGTGAACGAAAAAATGAAGTTTTTAGTGCTAATTCCGTAACCAAAGCTGCGGGTTGAGGGGTGTGGTGTTTTTTCTGATCTGAAAACGCAGTTCCGAAACGCCCTCGCTGTTTACCTGCAACTGGCCTAATTCCTGGCCGGTATTCACTTTTTGCCCCTTTTTTACATAAACATCCTTTAAGCCTGAATAAACGGTAAAATACTCACCGTGCGAAATAATTACCGAGTTGCCGATAGACGGCAAAAAGGCTACCATTTTAACCTCACCGTTAAAAATGGATTTCACTTTTTCGTTTTGTGGGGTTTGTATGTTGATCCCATCGTTTTCAATAACCACATGCTTTAAAGCCGGGTGCTTTTGCCGGCCAAACGGTAACGACACAAAGCCTTCGGCCGGCCAGGCAAATTTGTTGCGGTTGTCTTCAAACGAGGCCGACAGGGCAACGTAGTTAGTGTTGCTTTTTGATTTGGCTTTGGCTTCGCGTGCGGCTTTTTCCATTTCTTCTTTAATAATCTCGTTGATTTTTTTGTCGAGGATAACTAACGATTTTTTGATTTCTTCCAGGTCTTGCTTTAACGCTTTCTCTTCTTTCTCAAGGCTCTTCACCAATACATTTTGTTTTTTTCGTAATTCGGCCAGGTTGTCGTTTTCTTTTACCACATCGTTGAGCAGTGTATTTTTTTCAGAACGTTTGGTTTCAATAATTTTTACCTGCCCGGTTAATTCCTGTTGTACCGTGGTGATGGCTTCGGCCTGAAGTTTACGCCTGGCCGAATACTGTTTCATGTATTGTAACCGCATCACTAATTGCTGAAACGATGATGCCGAAAACAAAAACGTTAAACGTGTTGCGCTGGTATTTGCCTTTTGCGCGGCAAACAACATAGCCGCGTATTCTTCCTTGAGTTTTTTCAGATCGTCTTCCAATGCGCGGATAAAGGCATTGTTCTCGCTGATGTCGTTATCGAGGTAGCTGATTTCACTTTTAATCGACTCGATTAACTTCTCTTGCGTACTGATGCGTTGTTTCAGTGCCGATAACTCGCCCAGCGAGTTTTTCTTTTTGGCCGATGTTTCGGAAAGGATTTTCTCGACCTCTTTAATCTTCTGGAGATTTTGCTGTTTTTCTTTCTGAAGCTGGGCTTTTGTTTTCTGGGCAACAGCCGGCAAACAAATCAGCGTAAGCAGGCATACACAAAGGATGCGTGTAAGATCACCTGCGGTCATACTTTTTTGGAATGTTGAACGGGAACTTAAGTTCTTTGTCACCCACTTCTACTTTTGTGTACTCAAAAATAATTGTTGTATTCAATAAACCCGCAGGTGCTTTATAAAATAGCGATAAGGTGCCATCGTAGGGGAATAACCGGGTATCTAACGGTTGAAAATTACCGTAATTGATCACGAGCGTATTGTGGGTATTGCTTTCTTTCAACTCAACCTTTTGGATTTTCAGGGTGGCTGCGCTGATGTAATTAAGCACGTTAATGGTGCCCGATTGCTGACTTAATAAATAAATAGCACTGCGCTGTTCGACCGAGTCGGTTTCGGAACGTGGTATAAGCAGGTTGCCTAACATGGCCGCCTGAATGATCGGGTAGTTGATTTTAACGTTAAATCTTTTCGACAGCGTTGGGTAATCAAACACAAAATACTCTTTCGATACGTTGCTGATTACGGTAATGGAATCGTGGTTGATCAGCGCCCGCCCGCCTTGTACACCCATAACGGCAAAGTTTATCCAGATAACGCTGTCTTTGCGGATGCGCACGTTTGCTTTTACTTCGCGTTCTTTGTTCCCGTCTTTTAATATTACGCGACCCTTCCCGTACAGATATTCAAAGTTAATTTCGTCAAGCGCCAGGCTGGAGCCGGATAAATGTGTGGTGGAAGAAGTTGTTCCGGATATTTTTTTGCTGCACCCGGCTGAGATCACAACAACCAGCAGCAAAACAAACCGCAGGCTGTTATTCATACATTTTTCGGTTGGCGATTTTTTTGTTTAACGTTTCGCTGCTGGTGGTTAACATATTTTTTGCTTTTTCCCATTGCTTAACCGCATTTTCCACATCGCCTAATTTAAAGAGAATATCGCCATAATGCTCGAAATGGGTAGCGCTTGCCATGCCGGTGGCCAATGCCTTTTCCATTACTTTTTTTGCGTCTTTATACTTTTCGCGCATATACAAAACCCATGCATGGGTATCTAAATACGTGGCATTGTTGGGATTGTTTTTGATGAGTTGTTCCGACATTTTCTCGGCTTTATCGAGGTGGCTTTTGCGCAGGGCTAAGTAATAACTGTAATTGTTAAGCACAACATCGTTGTTGGTATTGTACTCCAGCGATTCATCGTACGCCTTGTCTGACTTGTCGTATTGCCTGGCCGCATTGTACGCATCACCCAACAAGCCGTTGATTTCGCTTACCATGGGCGGGTTAGATGCGGCCAGCTTTTTGGCTTGCTCTAACGATGCGATGGCATCGGGGTGCCGTTTTTTTTGCATGTTGGCAATTCCGTTAAAATAATAGAGCATGGCCTGGTTGGGATGATATTCCAAAGCCTGTTCGGAGTGTATGATCACATCATCGTAACGTTCAAGTTGTAATTCGAGGTAGAGTAAATTTTGCCAGACTTCAAACGTAGTGGCCCCGGCATGAATGCCCGCGAGATATTGTTTCTGCGCTTCCTGTTTTTTGTCGAGGGTCAGGTAGATGTCGCCTCCTAAAACGTGTACCGTTTCTTCGCCACCGTATTGTTTTTCCAACAGGGTAAACAGGTCGAGCACGAACTTCTCTTTAGGGGCATCGGTCGTTTTTTTTGCGCGGCCTTGGTTTAGCTCGGCATTGTATGTGCTAAGCACGATAAGCTTGCTGGTGAGTTCAAGATCGGGATCGTGAAAGGCATCGATTAACAACTGGCGGGCTTGTGTTTCGCGTTGGGTGTCGCGGTAAAGCCCGGCTAACAACATACGTGCGCTCGAAGCTCGTGTGTTTTCATTCAAAAAATTCTCCAGCACGATAACGGCCTGCGCTTTGGCTTGTTGTTGTGAGTACAATTCGGCAAGCGCAACCGCGATTTGTTCATCGTCAGGGGCAGAAGCCAATACGGCAGTTCCTTCGCGGAAAGCATCTTCTTTTTTGTTAAGCTCAAACAGGAGCTTGATCTTTTGCAAAGAAGCCATTCCGTTGATACCGAAAACCTGTTCGGCACGGTTATAGGCTTTCAGGGCATCCTCTTCACGGCTTGCATATTGGTAAACGGCTGCCACTTCGTACAGGTACTCTTCTGTTCCGGGCACCTGATTAAACATGGTTTCGTACGTTTCGGCAGCTTTATTGAAACGCGATAAATTCATGTATAACTCTGCGGCTAACAGGTAGAAATATTTGTTCTTCCGCTCCAGCGACAACGCACGTTCAATGTTCTCGATAGCTTTTTGCTGGTCTTCGCGTTTATTGCTGCGGCTTAATACCTGCGCAATCTTGTAATGTACGGTAGCGTTTTCGGGTACAACGTCAAGCGATTTCTGATAGTAGATCAACGCCTTCGAATAATCTTCGAGGATAAAGTGCTTTTCGCCTTCGGTAAAATAAAACTCCGCTTCGCGTTGCTTTACCGATGTTGCCGGTATGGTTGGGTCTTTCTTTTTCTTTTGGGCAAACGCAGGCCGGGCAAAGGGGATGCAGAGGAGTACAAGCAATAAAACCCGGAGCAGCATAGTATGGCGAACAGAAAACTTCATGCACGTATCAGAAACTCAAAAATCACTCCAAAAATAACGAATTTATCGGTAGCGTTTGCTAAACAGCCGGTTTGTTGAAATCCGGTCGTTCTATAAAATAGACGGTCGTTAAAAAGGCCATGAACACGGCCGCATGAAAACCAAAGGCTAACCACGGGTTAACAATCATAACTTGGTTTACCAGAACGATAATACCCATGGTAACCACGATATAGGCTAACCCCTTTACAATGGGGTACGGAATGGGGTAGTATTTTTGTCCCCATCCGTAGCACATCGCAGCCATGCTGCCATAACACAAAAGTGTAGCCCAACTACTGCCTACAAATCCATACTGCGGGATTAACAGGTAATTGACTAACAACGTAATGAACGCCCCCGTTACGGTAATGATGGTGCCATAGTGTGTGCGGTCGGTTAGTTTATACCACACGCTGAAATTGTAATACACACCCAGCATTAAATAACCGAGCAATAAAACAGGCACCATGGCTCTGCCAGCCGGATGCCAGAACGCCTTGCCCATAAAATATTGGAATACATCAAGGTTGATGCTCACGCCCAGTAATACCACACAACAGGTTACAATAAAGTAGTGGTTTACCTTCGCAAACAAAGCCGGTGAGTTTTTATCGGCTGCATGGGTAAAAAAGAAAGGCTCGGCCGCATACCGAAAAGCCTGTATGCCCAAATTCATGAACACGGCAAATTTGAAGTAAGCGCCAAAAACACCTCCGGCCTGTTCGGCTGTCAGGCTGGGATAAAAATGATCCGGCAGCCACCAGTCGATTGTATAGCGCGAAAACATTTCGTTGTACATCGCGGCCAGCCCGGTAATCATCACGGGGAAAGCGTACCGAAACATCGCTGGGGTAACAGTCTTGTCAATCGCAGGCCGCCAGGCGACTAAATCTTTCAGCAGGAATAAAATAAAAAAAGCATTGGCAAGCAGGTTGGCTAAAAACACATAGCCAACATTTACGGAAGGGTTGTACGCTACTTTTAAGAAATAATAATTGAGCGCAATCAGCAACAGTACATTAATGATTTTAGCCGAAGCAAATTTTACAGGCTGGTTGTTGAGCCTGAGCCGGGCAAAGGGTATGGCCACGAGGGCATCGATAAACATGACTAACGTTAACCAAATGATAAACTCGGGGTGTTCGCCTACCCCCAGCGATTGGGCAATAGGAGAGGCAAATGTTATGAACAGGATGGTTAACGGCAGACTGATAAGTATAACACTTGTTTGAGCAAGGTTAAAAACCCGCTTCCGGTCAGCGCCCTCTTTTGTTGAGAAACGAAAAAAGGTGGTTTCCATGCCAAACATAAAAACCACGTTTACGAAAGCCACTACGGCCATCAGTTTGGTGACTACACCATACTCTTCGGTGCTGAACATGCTGATGGTATGCAACGGCACCAACAGGAAATTGAGCATACGCGGAAGCATACTACCCAACCCGTACAGGGCGGTTTGTGATGCTAAACGTTTAAGCTGGCTCATGGGCAAAGCGATATATTGACTGCGATATAGCGGGGAAAGTATTCATTTCCAACCGTTACCGGGTGCATCCTTTCGGTAGTTCCCAAATATGAACTGTTTTCTTCCCAATTCAGGATTTTAGTTGGTGCCATACGTTTTAAAAATAAGGGGCGATAACTATATTTTTATGCAATAAATTTAAAAAAAACACTATGCTAACGTTTGCGCTCACTTGTGCAGTACACACTATGTTAATTTGAACCCGCTACCGCGTGGCATGGTTAAATTATTGCAGTACCTTTGAAGTTTTTATTCATATTAAAGATGAGTCTAAAGTCAATCGTAGTTGGTATTCTCTCTGTAATGCTGTTGAGTGTTTCAGTTAAAGCACAAATAACCTATAATTCAGCCGATAATAAGCAAAGCGATTGGGCTGACGCAAGCACTTGGACAAGATTGCCTGCGAGTGAAACATGGGCGCCAGCATCTCCGGGGAATCCCACAAATTCTAATTGCGATGCTATTAATATTTACGGGTATGTACGGGTTGAAAATGGCGGATTGACCGTGAATAATGCAAATCCTGTTCTAACAGTGTATGATACCTTATGGATTGATGGAAATGTTACCCTTGGCTCAGGAGCTTCAATGAATGTAACAGCAAATGGTATTTTAGTTATAACAGGTAACCTTACTTTAGAAGGTAATTTTAATATGGTTAATGGAGGGAATGTGGTTGTGAAGGGGAATCTTAACGTTACTAACGGAAGTGTACAAAATAACACCAATTTTTATGTATTGGGTTCCACTACGGCATCAGGGGGTGGTAAGGTAAATGGATGTGATGGTTATGGAAATCCGGGTGGTTGTCAGCCTGCCAATGCTGGGAATATTGGAAATGCTACCGATCTTGCAAACGAAAATCCTGACCTTGCTGATTTTGTTGGGGCTAACGGAGTAATGCCTGTAACCCTGTTATCTTTTTCAGCACGTTTAGAAAACGAGGTTGTGCTTATAAAATGGAGCACATCGCGTGAAGAAAACTTCAGCCATTTTGAAATAGAACAGGCATTGGATGACCTGCAATTTCAGGTGATTGGCCGTGTAAACGGCTTGGGATATACCACCGAAGATGTTCAACGCTATTCGTTTATACACACTGATCCGGTAACAGGCACAAACTATTACCGCCTAAAGGCAGTGGATGTGGATGGAACATACGAATATTTTGCGATGGTTAAGGTGGTGGTAACACAGCCTAAAAATGTATATGCGTATGCAAACCCCTCTAACGGGCAGTTCATCAATATTGCAGCGAACTTTAACCCGGGCGAAGGTACTCGCATATTCATTTATAAAGCCGATGGTACACTAATTGACCAAAACAACATCCATAGTCGCGATGAACGCATCGACTTCGCCAACCAATTACAGCCCGGCTTGTACCTGATAAAATATGCAACAGCCGGGTTTACGCAAACATTGCGTTTTGTGGTAAAATAGTTTGTTAAGAGAGCGCCTCTTGCGCCAATAAAGCCGGAAGGTTTTGTAAAATTTCTTTTGTCATTTCCGGTAAACCGAACTGGTGTTTCCAACCCCAGTCTTTTCGGGCTGCCGAGTCGTCAATAGATTGCGGCCAGCTTTCGGCAATGGCTTGCCGGAAATCGGGTGCATAACGGATGCTGAATTCAGGAATGTGCTTTTTGATTTCGGCCGCAATTTCATCGGGTGAAAAACTCATGGCCGATATGTTATAGCTTGAGCGTACGTTCACGTTGCCTGCCGGTGCCTCCATTAAGTCAAGCGTGGCTTTTACGGCATCATCCATGTACATCATGGGCAGGTATGTATCCGGTTTAAGAAAGCATTCAAATTTTTTGTCGGTGATTGCCTTAAAATAAATATCCACCGCATAGTCGGTTGTGCCGCCACCGGGTTTTGTTTTGTAACCGATCAGCCCGGGGTAGCGGAGGCTGCGCACATCAACACCTTTGTTTCTGAAATACCATTCGCACCAGCGTTCGCCCGCTTGTTTACTGATACCATAAATGGTTGTGGGATCCATAATAGTATCTTGTGGTGTGTTTTGTTTAGGCGTTGTGGGACCAAAAGCGGCAATGGAGCTTGGCCAGTAAACCCGGTCGAGGTTGAACTCTACGGCTGCATCCAGCACGTGAATAAGACCATCCATGTTTAAATGCCAGGCAAACTTGGGGTTCTTTTCACCGGTGGCCGAAAGTACAGCGGCTAAGTGATAAACCTGTGTAATTTCATTTTTCTTAATGAAATCGAACAGGTTTTTTTGTTTCAGTACGTCTAATATTTCAAAATTCCCCTGCGATAAAACTCCTTGCGGGTCTTTAATGTCGGTGGCGATTACATTTTCTTTTCCGTAAAGTTTCCAAAGCCCCTGCGTGAGTTCAGCGCCTAACTGACCGCCCGCGCCAATCACGAGAATCTTGTGTTGCTTCATAGCCTTCGAATATGGGCGAAAGGTAAGTATTTCTATCTTTACGCTGTGGATTTTGAAGCGTATTTATCCGGTAAGCGAATTAACAGTGCCGCTTTTCAGTTGGCCGAGCCTGTGCGCTGGAGCGAGTGGGAAAGCGAATTTAGCCAGGTGCATGCCACAAGTTTTACCATGCAAAAGCTTAACCTGATCAATGCCATCCGCAGAAAATATCCGTTAACACAACCTGAACATTCCTGAATATGTACAAAAGATTACAACCTGTTCTGCAAAATGAACTGAACGCTATCCGTGAAGCTGGTCTTTACAAAAAAGAGAGAATTATCACCACACCGCAGGGAGCCGATATTAAAACCGATGCCGGTCTGGAGGTTATCAATTTCTGTGCGAATAATTACCTGGGCTTGTCATCACACCCGCGAGTGATTGAGGCTGCAAAAAAAGCCATTGATACGCATGGGTTTGGTATGTCGTCTGTACGGTTTATTTGTGGTACGCAGGACATCCACAAAGAACTTGAGAAAAAGATTTCAGCGTTTCTGGGTACGGAAGACACCATTTTGTATGCGGCTGCTTTTGATGCCAATGGCGGAGTGTTTGAACCGTTGTTGGGCGAGAAAGATGCCATTATTTCTGATGAGTTGAACCATGCTTCCATTATTGATGGCGTGCGCTTATGCAAAGCCATGCGTTACCGTTACAAACACAATAACATGGATGATTTAAAAACCCAATTAGAGGCCGCCCGTGCGGCAGGGGCAAACCAGATCATTATTGTTACCGATGGGGCATTTTCGATGGACGGAACTATTGCTCAGTTAGACAAGATATGCGATCTGGCCGATCAGTACGAAGCATTGGTGATGACGGACGAATGTCATTCGTCAGGATTTTTGGGTAAGACCGGCCGTGGTGTGCCCGAACATTGTGGCGTGACTGGACGGGTGGACATCATTACCGGAACATTAGGGAAAGCATTGGGCGGTGCATCGGGTGGGTTTACATCGGGCCGTAAAGAAATTATCGAAATGCTGCGCCAGCGCTCCCGCCCGTATTTGTTTTCAAATACGCTGGCGCCTTCCATTGTTGGCGCATCCATCGAAGTGTTTAACATGCTTTCGGAAACAACAGCATTGCGCGACAAATTAGAGCAGAACACCAAATACTTCAGAACAGAAATGACGAAAGCCGGCTTTGACATTAAGCCGGGTGAGCACCCGATTGTACCTATCATGTTGTACGATGCCCCGCTGGCGCAGAAATTTGCCGAGAAGCTTTTGGAAAAAGGGATTTATGTGATCGGGTTTTTCTTCCCGGTAGTGGCCAAAGGCCAGGCACGTATTCGCGTACAGATTTCGGCTGCGCATGATAAGCACCATTTGGATAAGGCCATTCGCGCGTTTACCGAAGTCGGGAAAGAACTTGGTGTGTTGAAATAATAGATGGAAACAGGTGCCTGACACTTCAAAAGTGTTGGACGCCTGGACTTAAATATCCAACCGTTTTTTATACTTGTTTACAATGTCGCCCATTTTAGAAGTATCGGTGGCCAGCAGGTCGTAAGCAGGTTCAATGTTTTTTGAGGGCAGGAAGTAAATAGGCTTACGGGCGTTTTTGATTTTTAATTTATACACATTGAACACAGGGATAAGTTCGATCGACTTAACATCATCCCAGCCGAGGTGCTGGTTTTTGTCGGTTTCAATCACCACTACTTTATTTTTGCCGATGGCCACCCTGCGCAAGGCTTCGCTCAAAAAGAAATAAACAACTAAGAAAATACAGCCGAGGCAGATGAAGATCACAACAGCAGCCGTATTCTTGGGTGTGTTTTCAAAATTAGAGGCCAGCGCCAGCGCAACAATAAAATGAAGAAAGGCGAAACCAAGCGGGAAAAACTTTGCAACGTAAAATTTAGTCGGACTGGCCTGTTTTAGCTTCTTCCCCATGTTTATATAGTTGATTTTGTGTATGCCAAAAGTACGAAGAATGTTACGAAATAGTTTCAGAACGGTTAAGCCCTGGCTCCTTCTGTTTCGTGCGCGGTTGTTTCTTCCCAAATCTGCGGTTCCTCGTTGTGGAGGTATTGCAGTATTTTTTGCTCGATCTGGCGGAGTTTGAGCCCGCGAATGTACTTACCATCACGGGCAAGGATAAGCCGCCCGGTTTCTTCCGATATGGCTACAACCAATGTATCGGTACTTTCACTCATGCCAATGGCCGAACGGTGGCGCAAACCGTAATTGGCTGGCAGGTTATCGTTTTCGCTTACCGGAAGCACACAACGTGCGGCCTTGATTCTTCCTTTGTAAATGATCACGGCTCCATCGTGCAACGGACTGTTTTTATTGAAGATGGAGATTAAAATACCTTTTGTTACTTCGGCATCTAATGCTTCGCCCGTCTGGCTGTAAAACTTTAATTCAGAGTCGCGCGAAAACACTAACAGCGCACCGGTCTTGGTGAGCTTTAACGATTTAATGGCTTCCGTTACTTGGTGAATGTCAAAATCATCCTGATACGATGATCTTCCGCTGGCTAAGTTGCGTAAAAAATTATCGCGGAACTCGGTACTCCGCCCGATCACCAACAAGAATTTCCGGATTTCCGGTTGAAATAAAATAATCATCGCTAACACCCCCACACCCATAAACTGCCCGAGAATGGTAGAGAGTAACTCCATTTCGGCCGCGCGCACAATCAGGTAAACAAGGTATAAAGCGAGTATGCCAAAAAAGATGTTCATGGCAATGCTGCCACGGATTAGCTTGTACACCTGATATAGTAATATGCTTACAAGGGCAATGTCAATCACATCCACCCAGGAAACTTCTAAGAACCCGATCTTAAACAACATTACCATTGTCGTAAAGGTAATAGAAGTTTCAGGTAGTACAGCATTTACGCTGTTAAAACAACCATACGGACAGTTTATTGCAACTTGAGAAACAACTTTATGGTTTGCACGGCTTCGGCCACATCGTGAACCCGTAAAATACGCGCACCCTTTAACAGGGCTGTCATGTTTAATGCGGTAGTACCGTTCAGGGCATCGTTTGGTTGTATGCCGAGGGTTTTCCAAACCATCGACTTGCGCGAAAGTCCGGCTAAGATGGGTTTATCGAATAGCTGGAAATAGTCGAGGTGTTTCAGTAATTCAAAATTCTGGTCGGTTGTTTTAGCAAAACCAAAGCCCGGGTCAATAATCACATCGTGCAAGCCTAACGTATGTAAAGCCGAAATTTTCTGCGCAAAATACTGGGCTACTTCGTGCACAAGATTTTTGTATTTGGTAAGGCCACTCATGGTTTGTGGAGTGCCCCGCATGTGCATGGCAATGTAGGGTACTTTTAACCGGGCGATTGTAGGGAACATATCGGCATCTAATTCACCGGCTGAAATATCGTTGACGATGGCAGCGCCTTCATGCACCGCCTGGTGGGCAACATCGGCACGAAATGTATCGACTGAGATAATGGCCGAAGGAAAGGCTTTGATGACCGACCGCACGGCTTGTGTTACACGATTGCGTTCTTCTTCTGCGGATATATGCGCTGCCCCCGGTCGCGATGAATACCCGCCTATGTCGAGCAGGGTTGCGCCCTCGGTTAACATTTTTTCGGCAGCCGTTAAAATTTCGGTTTCGGTGGTGGCACGACTGGCCGTATAAAAGCTGTCAGGCGTAATGTTTAAAATGCCCATCACAACAGGTGTGCCGAGGTCGAGCAGTTTCCCACGGACGTTTACTGTTGCAACGGGCGGATTTAGGCTGTTTTTCAATTTCACAGATCGCAAATTTGGTCTTATGTTTACAGTTTAATTCAAATTGGTTTGATCGACAAAACTGCCTCCGAATATAAACAGGTGATTGATAAATGTAAGACCCTGTTCGAAAAGAAAACCCGCGATTATGGTACGGCCTGGCGTATTTTGCGGTTGCCGTCCATCACCGACCAGATTTTTATTAAAGCACAACGCATTCGCAGCATTCAGGAAAAGGGCGCACAAAAAATTGACGACCCCATTACAGATGAGTTTATCGGCATCATCAATTATTGCATTATTGCGCTGATTCAGATCGAATTAACAACTTCGCAGGAAACGGACATGTCGTTCGAACAATTAGAACCGTTGTACGACCGGGCTGTACAGGAAACCTTTTCGCTTCAGCAAAACAAAAACCACGATTATGGCGAGGCCTGGCGCGATATGCGAGTGAGTTCAATCACCGACATTATTCTTATGAAATTGTTAAGGGTGAAACAAATTGAAGATAACCAGGGTAAAACATTGGTGAGCGAAGGCGTAAAAGCCAATTATCAGGATATGATTAATTATGCCGTGTTCGCAATGATTCTACTGTCAACAGTTAACGGTCGTCAGTCAACAGTTTAAAATTCAGTATGCCGTTTAAATTTGAGAAACTTGAAATTGTGATGTTGTTGATAACTCTTTACGATAGGATACAAGCTTTAAGAAATACACTAAACTAACAAACAGTCCACGGTCGACTGTGGACTGTTGACCAAAATACGATATGCTAAGAAAACTAATAGACCAATTCTCACGCTTTTTTGTAGGCGGACTTTTCATTTTCTCAGGCCTGATTAAGCTGAACGATCCGGTAGGCACCGAAATAAAAATGCACGAATACTTTGAGGTATTTGCCGCTGATTTCGGTTCGTTCTTTAACATCTTCGTTCCGTACGCCATGGAAATCGGCTTCATCATGGTAGTGCTTGAGATTGCGCTGGGTGTAGCCGTGCTGATCAATTATAAAATGAACATCACCACAAAAATATTGCTGGCGTTATTGGTGTTCTTTACCTTTTTAACATTTTACTCGGCCTACTTTAATAAAGTAACCGATTGCGGTTGCTTTGGCGATGCCATTAAACTTACCCCGTGGCAATCGTTTTTTAAAGATGTAATCCTGATGGTGTTTGTATTGCATTTGGTTTGGCATCACAAACGGTACGAACCCGTTTTGCGTACACGCGAAGGCCATGCCGTAGTAGTAGTGGCCACGGTAATCAGTATTTTTCTGGGTGTTTATGCGATCCGGCATTTGCCGTTCATCGATTTCCGTGCGTACAAAGTGGGCAACAACATTCCTGAACAAATGAAACCGCAGGAACAACCCATCATTGAATATGTTTTTGAAAAAGACGGTAAAGAAGTAACCTCGCAAACGTATTTAATGGATGGTTATACCTATAAAAGTTCGCGGGTATTAAACGAAGATAAAGTAGTTGCTAAGATCATCGACTTCTCGGTAACCACGCCCGAAGGCGAAGACCTTACGCAAGCGATGTTTACCGGTGCAAAGTTGCTCATCATTATGAATGATATTCAAAAAACATCAACCGCCAACATCGATGCCATCCGGTCGTTAACCAAAGCGCTTGACGGTAAGGTTGACATGATCATCTTAACATCATCGCCAGCCGAGCGTGTTGATGTCTTCCGCCATCAGCATCAGTTGGCCGTGCCATTCGCCTTCACGGATGGAACGGTTTTGAAAACCATTGTACGCGCTAACCCGGGCATTACCCTTTGGGTAAACGGCACTGTAAAAGGTATGTGGCACCACAACGATACACCCGATGTGGTAGAGGTGTTAGCGTTGGTTGTTGAATAATCCATTCATCAAATGTCTGATTCTCTATCAACCATCAACCATCAACGATTAACCAAACTGTTTCTTGTAGGGTTGCCGGGTTCAGGAAAGAGTTTTTTGGGGAAGAAGTTAGCGGCCGCATTGAACATTCTGTTTATTGATTTGGATCAGGTAATCGAACACGAGTCAAGCATAGCCATTGCCCAGCTTTTTTCAGCAAAGGGCGAATCGTATTTTCGTGCGATAGAGGCGAAAGCGCTCCGCGAGCAAAGCCGGCACGCGAATTTTGTAATGTCGTGCGGAGGAGGCACACCGTGTTTTCACGACAACATGAAATTTATCAATGAAACAGGGATAAGTTTGTTCGTGGATACGCCAGTAGTTGAAATCCTTGGCCGGATGGATCAACAGGAAACGGGCAATCGTCCATTATTTACTGCGCACGATGGCCAATCGGTAAACGATACGCTACATACCCTCATGCAAAAAAGAAGACCTGTGTATGAACAGGCTCACCTGACTATTTCTAATTCAGATGTTGCTGTTGCGGAAATCCTGGCGTTATGTGCCACCTTCATTAAGCCCTGATGAATCAGTAACGGTTTTCAAGTCATTAAAAACCGTTTATAAAAATTCTATGCCGATATGGGTTCTACCCTGATTTGCCCGCCAATGGCTTTTAAAACTTTCATAATTGTTTCAAACTGAGGCTTTGCCCCGTCCGACAAAGCTTTGTACAAACTTGGTCGGCTCAACCCTGTTTCTTCTGATATTTTGGTCATCCCGATAGATTTTGCCACATGCCCGATTGCTGTAATTATATCGGCATGATCACCCTCTTCTAAAACGGTATTGAGGTATTCGGCAATCATTTCGTTGCTGTCTAAATAGTCTGCGATGTCAAATTTAGAAGTGCCCATTTTCTTATTGATTTAATTTTTTCCAAATTTCTTTTGCCTTTTCAATGTCTTCCTGTTGGGTAGATTTATCGCCCCCGATAAGCAAAAGAATTATCCCCCCGTTTTTTTCTTTGAAATAAACCCGATACCCTTTGGCATAGTGTATCCTTAACTCACGAATACCGTTTCCAACGGGCTCACAGTCGCCAAAGTGTCCATCACATTCTATCTTTTGTATCCTGAACAGGATTTTCGCTTTAGCCCTTAAATCCTTTAGTTTTCGTAACCACTTGTCAAACTCCGTAGTTTTTTCAATAAAGTACATGTACAAGTGTGTCTTCGTTTGGATACAAATTTACAAAAAGTAAACAGGCATCGCTTAAAAACAACAAGAAAAAATTACAGCCGCGAAGGCTAAACCAATGGGGTAGCAAAGCATAAAACCCGGGCCGAAAATCGAATCGCTTAAAAAGTAAACCCTACGGTAAACATGCCGCTGGTTATTTTGTTTTTTTGATTGACAACAGGATCATTTGATGGATCAAACATGGCATACTCACTATATACTGACTTTCCTTCTGTTTGTAGCAGGGCGAAATCAATAAAGAAAGTTTTTAAGCGTACACCCGCACCAGCACTCAATGTTTGAGTTTCTGCATTTACCCGTGATCTTTGAGCGATATGTGGATTTTGCTGATAATTGTAACCTGCTCGTAAGCGAAAAATATCATAGCGACCTTCAATACCAAATCGATAGTTAATAATTGGGTTGTTTTTAAAGGCGTTTTTTATTCCGTCATTCTCTACATCGTACGAATCATTAGGAGTGCTTGAACTGTATTTTGCTTTACTGTAGTTGATGAATTCTATGTCTTCTGTAATGATCGCATACTTACCAATGATAAATGCTGCTCCCATGTTTAACTTCATGGGTGTTGTGAGATTATACTCATATATGATCGGGTCGGTGAGTTCGCTGTTCAACGAACGGAGTATTGTTGTGCCTAATCCTAAATAATCAAAATTGTCCCATTGCGAGCTAACACGCGAATGGTGTGTGTAGGTAAGGTTGTAGTAGGTTGGCGTTAATAATGAGATGCCCGCCTGAAAGAAATCAACCGGCCTGAAAATCACTCCCAACGTTGCATTTATTCCGGAGCCTTCGATTTCAATGGTTTCTCTAACAGAAAGCGAATTTAAGGCAACAAAGTTGGGGTCTAATTCAAAAAGGTAATCGAACTCGGTATAGGTCGATTGAAACCGGTAACGGAGATTAGCAAACCCGATGTTTGCACCAAAGTAAAACTTGTCTTTAACGTTTCCGCCATATCCGATCGTGAACTGATTCTGCCTGCCCTTTACATCAACGTTTCCCTGGCGTCTTAAAAACCTGATGTCGCTGGGATCGTTCGGGTTTAACTCCATTTCAGAAAAGTATTCACCGGGGTTGCCGCCAATCGCGGTAGCATCATCAATCAGGTAGTTGTCGTACCCCAGAGCGGTTCGTATATCGCCAGCGTCAAGCCCGAATACGTTGGCGTCTTCTAAAAAGAAATCAATAATGGAAGGGTTGGCATCGTCACCATTGTATCGGAAAGTTTTATTGAAATCGTTGATGCGGGTAAAGCTAACACCAAGCGATCCGCGAAAGTCTTCTTTGTTAGGGGTGAAGTGATTGACATAACTAACGCCCGGAATGGTTAACATGGTTTTAGTGTCGTCTTCGCGGGTGCCGCTATACGTAGAGTTTGTGTTATAAAAATTCAAGGCCGGGCTAAACGTCAGTTCCGAGCGGTTGTACATCCCCAATCCTGCGGGGTTGGATAAACCCGAACTAAAATCGCCACCCAAGGCTATCTGGGCACCACCCATCGCCTGTATGCGGGCGCTTCCGCCCGGTTTGGTGCGACTAAACAACATAGCGTTCTCAACGAAACCTTGTGCAAAAACACCGGTACAAAAGAACATAAGAATAACACTAAGGCTTATTTTTGAAAACCTCATATCGATTTTGGTTAAAAAATTAGGTATTGTATTAGTTCCGTCCGCGCGACCTCGATGCACCACCACTGCTGCCACCTGACGATCCGCCACTGCTCCGGGAAGGTGAAGAAGAAGGCGAATACGAAGGACTGCTGCTACGCGATGGTGAAGACGATGGTGTATAAGACGGGCTGCTGCTTCGTGATGGTGTAGAATAATCACGCGACCGTGAAGGCGTAGTGCCCGGGCTCGAATAGCTGTTGCTATTGGAAGGCCGTGAGAACGAATCGCTTGTACGGGTATTCCGTTGTGCCGGGCGTACATAATACTCATCTTGTGCCTGGCGGGTGCGTGTTCGCGTTGTACCGTTTACCGAAGTTGATGCAGTTCTTCCCGAAACTTCCGAAGTTCTTCCGGTAGTTGTCCGGGTGCGGGTTACAGCATTTTGGCTTGGTGTAACCACTGCCGAGTTGCGTGATGGCCGCCTTCCATAATTTGTGTTAGGGCGTGCAGGTTCGTAGTAACCGCCACCATAATAGTAGTTATTCCACATACTGCCTCCGTAGTACGGATAGCCACCCCAGCCCCAGTTATTTCCCCATCCATAACCGATGGATAGCGACCAGCCCGACCGGCCGTAACCGCCATAGTAAGGTGTCATCCACGGATCATAAAATCCGCCATAGCCATACCCTCCGTAATAGGGATTCATGCTGCCCATCATCCATGGATCGTAATATCCGTAACCGAAACGGTTAAAAGCATACGGGCTATACCAACTGCTACGCGCCCAGTTTACGTTGTTGTAGTAGCTGTTATTGTAATTTAAGTTGGCCTCGGCCGGGGGGGTGTAGCCTTCTACAAAATAATTGCTTTCGTCTTCGCTGGCGATTTCAGCATTGGTTCGCGAAACGTATTCGGGGTTTACGTTGCGTGCCGAATAGCTGTCCATCGGGTTGATGTAATCTTCGTCTTCCTCCATAACAGGTGTTTCTGCTACAACCTGCCGTTTTGTTTTAGCGGGGGCTAAACTTTCTTCGGCCTGAACAGCCTTTGTGCGTTCACGGTCTTTGGCCGTAAAATACATATCATCGTATTCGGCACGTTGCGCGGATGCCTCCGTTACCATAAAGGCGGCTAACATTCCTGCAAATACAAATCCTGTCTTCATAACGCGGTGTTTAACGTAAAACCCAATCAACCTTGTAGTGCTATAACGGGTAAACCCCTTAAAAGTGTTCCTAAACTTACAAACTTTCACGCGCAAAGGCTATATAAATTAAATCAACCCCTTAATTCCAGTGCTTCCTGCTTTATATTTGCCGGATAGTTTTAAAAAATAAGGCAATAATTATACCAGTATGGCCAAAGCATTACCAAGCCGAAGTGAAGATTATTCGTTGTGGTACAACGAGTTAGTAAAAAAAGCTGATCTGGCCGAGCATTCCGATGTACGCGGCTGTATGGTGATTAAACCGTACGGTTACAGCATTTGGGAAAAGATGCAGCAAACGCTGGATAAAATGTTTAAAGATACCGGCCACGTAAATGCATATTTTCCGCTGTTCATTCCCAAATCGTACCTGGCAAAAGAGGCCAGCCACGTAGAGGGTTTTGCAAAAGAATGCGCGATTGTAACTCACTACCGTTTAAAAACATCAGACGATGGCAAAGGGGTAGTGGTTGACCCGGAAGCAAAATTAGAAGAAGAGCTGATCGTTCGTCCTACTTCCGAAACCGTGATCTGGAATGCCTATAAAAAATGGATTCAGTCGTATCGCGACCTGCCTATATTAATCAACCAGTGGGCTAACGTAGTGCGCTGGGAAATGCGCACACGCCTTTTTTTGCGTACAGCCGAGTTTTTATGGCAGGAGGGGCACACCGCGCACGCAACTGCTGCTGAAGCGGTAAAAGAAACCCTGCAAATGCTGGATGTATATGCCGAGTTTGCTGAGCGCCACATGGCGCTGCCTGTGGTGAAGGGCAGGAAATCAGAGGGCGAAAAATTTCCGGGTGCGATTGATACCTATTGTATTGAAGGATTGATGCAGGACGGTAAAGCCTTACAGGCCGGAACATCGCATTTTCTGGGGCAGAATTTTGCCAAAGCTTTTGATGTTCAATTTGCCGGTAAAGATGGCAAGCTCGAACACGTGTGGGGAACATCGTGGGGCGTAAGTACCCGTTTAATGGGTGCGCTGATCATGGCCCACTCCGATGATGACGGCTTAGTGCTGCCACCTAAGCTCGCACCCATTCACGTAGTAATTGTTCCCATCTTCAAAAGCGATGAAGAACTGGATAAGATTACCGAAAAAGTAAACCAGATTAGTGCCGAGTTGCGCAAACATAACGTAACCGTAAAGTTCGATAACCGCGACACACACAAGCCGGGCTTTAAATTTGCCGAGTGGGAATTAAAAGGAGTGCCGGTACGCCTGGCGATAGGCCCACGCGATATTGAAAACGGTACGGTTGAAGTAGCACGCAGAGATACAAAAGAAAAACAGGTGATGAACATGGACACTGTTGCGGTAAACGTGCTGGTATTGTTAGATGATATTCAGAAAAACATTTATCAAAAAGCAGTCAGCTTCCGCGAAACGATGACTACCCGCGTTGATACATTTGATGAGTTTAAAAAAGTAATAGAGGACAAGGGCGGTTTTATCCTCGCGCACTGGGACGGAACACAAGAAACCGAAGCCGCCATTAAAGAGGCGACCAAGGCAACCATCCGGTGCATTCCGATGGATGCCGCAGAAGAGGCCGGGGTTTGTGTGTATTCCGGGAAACCATCAAGCAAGCGTGTGCTGTTTGCGCAGGCGTATTGATTATCAATGCGTTATAGTTGCCATAAATTTCTGTATTTTTGAAATCCTTATAAAACGTAATAGCCAATGTGGTTGCTGATTGCCGCGCTTATTTTAGCCGGGTTGTTGTTGATTATTGTAGAGATCATTTTTATTCCCGGAACTACGGTTGTCGGATTAATAGGACTGGCCTTTGCCGTTACCGGGATTGTGTTTGCCTATCGCCAGTATGGTAACGAAACAGGCTTTTATGTATTGTTAGGAACAGGCGTGGCTACGGGCGTGGCGTTCTTTTTAAGTTTTAGAAAGGGTACGTGGGATAAGGTATCAAACAAGTCTGTTATTGACAGTAAAGTAAATGAAGGTATTGCAGCACATTTAACTGAAGGCGAGGAAGGTGTAACGGTTTCAGCACTTCGACCCATTGGGAACGCAGAGTTTCACGGGCAGATTTTTGAAGTCAAAAGTACCGGAGAATATATCCCAAGTGCAGTGAAAATTAAGATTTTAAAAATTCAGTTAAATACGATTTTAGTAGAAGCTATTTGATTTAATATTGTAACTCTCAAACTCTGTATATGGATCCCAACGTATTGATTTTAGTTTTAGTGGCAGGTGGTATAATCCTGTTCTTTCTTTTTTTGTATTTCGTGCCCGTTAACCTTTGGGTTACCGCGTTGTTCTCTAATGTTCGTGTTGGGCTTCTTGAGCTGGTACTTATGCGTATTCGTAAAGTACCGCCCCGTATTATTGTAGAGTCATTAATCACGGCCACGAAAGCGGGCTTACAATTAACATCCAATGAACTTGAAACGCACTACCTTGCAGGCGGTAATGTACCGAATGTAATCCGTGCGTTGATTTCTGCCGACAAGGCAAATATTCAACTCCAGTTTAAACAGGCAACCGCTATTGATTTGGCCGGTCGTGATGTGTTTCAGGCCGTGCAGATTTCCGTTAACCCGAAAGTAATTACAACACCCAAAGTTGCTGCCGTGGCGGCCGATGGTATTCAGTTGATTGCCGTTGCCCGTGTAACGGTACGCGCGAGCATTCAACAGTTGGTGGGTGGTGCCGGTGAAGATACCATTCTTGCACGGGTAGGCGAAGGTATTGTATCGTCTATCGGTTCGGCCAAGTCGCATAAAGATGTGCTGGAAAGCCCAGATAAGATTTCAAAACTTGTACTGTCGCGCGGATTGGATGCAGGTACGGCATTTGAAATTCTTTCGATTGATATTGCCGATGTGGATGTTGGCGCAAACATTGGTGCGAAACTTCAAATTGATCAGGCAACAGCCGACTTAAAAGTGGCCGAAGCAAAAGCGGAAGAGCGAAGAGCAATGGCGGTAGCGTTAGAACAGGAAATGATCGCGAAAGCGCAGGAAGCACGCGCAAACGTAATCCAGGCCGAAGCCGAAATCCCCAAAGCCATGGCCGAAGCGTTCCAAAAAGGGAACCTCGGTGTTATGGATTATTACAAAATGCAAAACGTACAGGCCGATACCGAAATGAGAAATTCTATTTCGGGCAAAGGCTCAACCAAAAAAGACTAACGTTTAGGACTTAGGTGTTAGGGCTTGGGTTACATACCCCTAACACCTAAGTCCTAATACCTAAGTCCTAAATTTCCTGATTTAAGTTTATTATAGATTTCCAAACACACCCATGCATCGGTAGCCGCATAAACAACCTGTTTTTCGGTTAGGTGTTCGGCCTCCCAGTTTGAAGTTTGTGCGCCTTTTGAAATGCGGAACCCCAGCAACAGGGCAGTAAGTTTTTTCACGCTCTCAACTTCCAGCCCGGTTTCACGCGCCATGGTTGAAAGTTCGGCAAAGGTGGCCGGGTTAAATTTTCCGAGGCGGTACAGCATCTTAATATCATCGCGCAAACCTACACCGGTTTTTACAATACGTTTGTCTTCAAAAAACCGGGTGATTTCGGTAGTAAGCCCTGTCCGGTTTAACCGGATTAAAAAAACTTTTCCGGGAATGGCTAATTGCAACAGGGCTACTTTATAAACCTGACCCTTTACAAAAGCTGGTCGTGTTTCGGTATCGAACCCGATAACGGTATGCTGATGGATTTCGTCAAATGCCCGGGGAAGGAGCGAGGCATCGGTGATCAGCTCAACCTGCCCTGTAAATGCTTTTAACGGAAGGGCGTTAATCTGATCGTGCGAAATAGTTCTGCCTGACTCCAAACTGTTCAACGGTATGCGTATATCACGCAAATATAAACGACTTCTTTCATGCAAAAAGCTGTTCGGGTAATTTTCAATTCGTACAGTAATGCAAAGAATAATCCTGCAAATCCTGACAGGCGATACAACCCCGGCTTCATTTTTTAAACCGATAATCCCATAATCTGTAAAACCTGAACCAATTTTCATTACTTTTCAGTTCCTAAAAACCAAACCGAATGGCCGGCTCTATTTTCAGAAAGAAATCCATCGCGAACATTGTACCGGATTCGCACAACAACCAGTTAAACAAAGTGCTTACCGTGCGCGACCTTACCTCGATGGGTATTGCGGCCGTGATCGGGGCGGGTGTTTTCTCAACCATCGGGCAGGCCGCTTTTAACGGTGGCCCCGGGGTATCGCTGTTGTTTGTTATCACGGCTGTAACGTGTGGTTTTTCGGCATTGTGTTATGCCGAGTTTGCCAGCCGTGTGCCGGTATCGGGCAGCGCTTATACGTATTCGTACGTGGTGTTTGGTGAAATCATTGCCTGGATTATCGGGTGGGCGTTAATTCTTGAATACGCCATTGGTAACGTGGTGGTGGCCATTTCATGGAGCGGATATTTCAATAATTTATTGGTGCACATTTTTAACATTCATTTACCCGAGTGGATGTTGATCGACAGCACAACAGCACAAGCGGCTTTTAACGAAGCAACCGCGTTTATGGCGGCAGGGAATTTTACCGATCCGGATGCCGTAAAAAAATACCAGTTTGCCATTGATGCCTGGAACACCGCGCCCCGGTTGGGTAGTACACCTGTATTTTTTAACCTGCCGGCTTTTATTGTAGTGGGGTTAGTAACATGGCTGGCGTACATCGGTATTAAAGAGAGTAAGAACTCAGCCAATTTCATGGTGGTTTTTAAAGTAGTGGTGATCATATTCGTGATTATTGCCGGAGTCTTTTTTGTTGATGTAAACAATTGGACACCTTTCTTGCCTAACCGGTTCGAAGGTGTATTGAAAGGTGTGTCGGCTGTGTTTTATGCGTACATCGGTTTCGATGCTATAAGCACAACGGCCGAAGAATGTAAAAACCCGCAACGCGACATACCGCGTGGTATGATTTACTCTTTATTGATTTGTACCGGCCTGTACATTTTAATTGCCTTAGTGTTAACGGGCATGGAAAACTATTCGAATTTTAGCGGAGTAAACGATCCGCTGGCGTTTGTGTTTGAAAACCGCGCTCCGTGGATCGAAAAAATTGTATCGGTGAGTGCCGTGGTAGCCACGACCAGCGTGTTGCTGGTGTTTCAGTTAGGTCAGCCGAGGATATGGATGACCATGAGCCGCGATGGTTTATTGCCCAAAGCGTTTGCAAAAGTTCACCCGAAATATCAAACCCCGTGGTTTGCTACATTGGTTACCGGAGTTTTGGTGGCCATACCGGCTTTGTTTGTGCAAAGCGATTTTATGACCAACCTTACCAGCATCGGAACGTTGTTTGCCTTTGTGCTGGTTTCCGGTGGTGTGCTTATGTTACCCCGGCTGGCTAAAGAGCCGGGTAAGTTCAGGTTGCCCTACATTAACGGGCGGTACATTGTACCTGTATTGTTTGCCTTGTTTATTTATTTGTTCAGGACACGAACACTCAGCGCATTTGAAAACATTGCGAACGAAAATCACCAGGAAATCTTGTTTTTGATTTTTATCATTATTGGTCTTGTGATTACTGTGTTGACGGTAATCCGCAGTTACTCGCTTATCCCCATATTGGGCGTGTTGTTTTGCTCATACTTAATGATCGAAATCCCAACCGAAAGCTGGGTTGCCTTTTTTGGATGGATGATCCTCGGCCTAACCATTTACTTTGCCTATGGGTATCGTAAAAGCAAATTAGCCAACCCGAAAGCCTGAGATAGTTTTTAGGCAGGAGTTTCTTCTACACGATAATTTACGTTACGGGCGGCTAAGTATTGCCGGATGAAATTAAAATGAGTTTCGTCTTCGCCTAAAAACTCTGGCGGACAAATACCTTTTCGCGTAAAGTTGTTGTTGACCACTAAGTGTACGGCTGCCGTGCAGGTGTAACCGGTAGTACGCGCCATCGATAACGTGCCTGAAACTTTATCGGTGCGGTCGAGCAGGTTGTACTGGTACGTTTTTTTGATGCCTTGTTCTTCACCGTTAATGCGGATGCGCATTACTGTAAACTCTTCTTCACCGGGCTTGAGTTTCCATTTGGGGAAGAGCAGCTTGGCCGTGAGGTCGATGGGGCGTATGCGTTGCCCTTTTACATCAACTTCATCGTACGAAAAGAAACCACTTTCACGCAGCACTTTCAGGTATTCGATGCTTCCGGGATAGCGCAGGGTTTTTTCAATCATGTTCGGAATATTGGGCATGGTTTTGATCAGCGACCGCAAGCCATCGGAGTTCCACGACTCTAACGTGCCCACACCATCAAAGGGTACAAGCTCGGCATCCGACAAAGCTTCCTTCATAACGATTTCATTGTTTTGAACATAACGTGCAGGCCGGATATATTCTTCAATAACATCGATAGGCGAAAACACCGCTTTGTATTCGTAGGGCCACTCACGTACAACAGGTAAGCCGCCCACGAGGCATTCGTAATCATGAACGGCCATTCGCTGGTTGTGATACCCTAAAATAATATTGCCCATACCGGGCGCCACACCACAATCAACAACAACGGTTACGTTGTGTTTCTTCGCTAAAGTATCCAGCAAAAAAGGATCTTCGGGGAAGAATGAAATATCAACCATGTTTTTGTTGCATTCAATTACTGTTTTCACCGTTTGGTATCCCATAAATCCGGGCACGGCACCCACAATCAAATCAAAAGGTTGAAGCGCACGGGTTAGTTGTGTGTGATCGGTAAAATCTAACGGAACGGTTTTGATGTTGCGCTGTTGCAATTCAGCCAAAGCATTGGTATTTACATCGGCAGCGGTAACATCAAACGCAGTGGCTAAATCGATGGCCATGGCTTTACCTACTAAGCCTGCGCCCAGTACAAGAATTTTTTTCGTGTTCATGGCCGAAAATGGTTTTGTTATCCCAAAATTTACAAAAGATTTACATTAGTGGCAGGTGATGCAGTATTAAACATTTTTTCAAGTACCTTGATCCTGCAAAAATTATACGATCATGCTCAATCCCGATAAAATTTTACAAAAAGCGCGAACGTCCGCATTCTATCTCAAATTGCTTAATTGGTCGTTGGCACGGATGATCCCTTTCAATAAACCTCATGGTTTTAAAATTGTAGAAATTGATACGTTCCGCATGAAGACCCATGTTCCGTATAAACGAAGTAATTTTAATCACATCCGTGGGTTACACGCCTGCGGTTTAGCTACGCTGTCGGAGTTTACTACCGGCTTTTTGCTGATCAGTAACCTCGATATGAAAAAGTACCGCCTCATTATGCCACGCCTTGAAATGGACTATCACTATCAGGGGAAGATGGATGCCTATGCCGAGTTTTCAATCACGCAACAATGGTTAGATGATTTAATTATTAAGCCGTTGCAAACGCTCGATGCCGTTGTTGTGCCTTGCGAAGTAAACATTACCGATAAAGCGGGAAACAAATTAACAACCGGTAAAATTTATTGGCAGATTAAGGACTGGAGCAAGGTAAAAACCAAAACTTGACAAGTTGTTAAGTTTGGATTAGATTTGAATTATGAAAACGATTTCGGTAGGCGAGTTTAAGGCGAGAATGTCCTTTTTTATTGAAAAAATATTAAAGGGTGAGGAGTTTGTTATTTCCTATGGCCGAAAGAAGAATAAAATCTTTAAAGTGAGTCCTGTGAATGACGAGAAGCCTTTTAAAAGAAAACTTGGACCGCTAAAGGGTAAGGCAACCGTTATTTTTCATGATGATTGGGAAATGACAGATGAAGAGTTTCTGAATTCATGAAGTATTTATTAGATACACACGTTTTTGTTTGGTCTGTGATCAGCCCTGAAAAACTTTCTAAAGAAAGTACCCACATACTTACAAACTCTAAAGAAGTATATGTTAGTTTAGTTTCTTTTTGGGAAATCTCAATCAAGTACAGTCTTGGTAAAATTGATCTTAAAGGAACAAGCCCCGAAGAGTTACTAAAAAGATCAGAGGAAATGAAAATCAATATTCTGCCCTTACAGGGGTACGAAGTTGCAAGTTTTTACAGACTTACTTCTATTCATAGAGATCCGTTTGACAGGATGATTGTATGGCAATCCATTAAAAATAACTTAACACTTGTGTCGAAAGACGAAAGGTTAAAAGAATACACAAAACATGGTCTTCAACTAATCTGGTAAACGTTATGCGAAAAATTGATGCACTCCTTTCAGAATATGGCGAAAGTCATCAGAACCCAACCAATAAAGCTATACATTGGATTTGCGTGCCGTTGATTTTTCTCAGCATTGTTGGATTGATCGCCTCCATACCGGCAGGGGTGTTGCAAAACCTGATGCCGGGCAGTCCGTATGCCAACTGGGCTACTGTGGTATTGGTACTGGTAATTGTTTACTATGTATCGTTGTCGATTCCGTTAAGCATTGGCATGATGTTGTTTTCTGCATTATGCCTGTTTCTGATAAACGTTATAGCAAGCATGAACTTCGCACCGTTGTGGCTGATATGTCTGATTATTTTTGTGTTGGCGTGGATCGGACAGTTTTACGGGCATAACGTTGAAGGAAAGAAACCTTCTTTCTTTAAAGACCTTCAGTTTTTGCTGGTTGGCCCCGCGTGGCTTATGCATTTTATTTATCGGAAGCTTGGAATCCCGTATTGATTGCAAACGTACTCGTTTCACGAAGGCCAATTCAAAGGACTAACCAGACATTTCGATGTTGGTATGTTTCATCATCCGCGACACCTGAGCCTTCAGTCGCCCGAAGACTGGTGTACTTTTTTCATTAACGATAGCGTGAACGAAATACACGGACTGGTTCATTATCATGTAACAGGCCGTGAAGCAAAAAGTCCGTACAGGAGTCCGTTTGGTTCGTTTCTGTTCTCAGACAAAATAACAGACGATGTGTTGCGTACATTTGTGCAGTTCACTGAACAAAAGTTGAGAGGGAAAGGTGTTTTTGCTATTCAGCTTAAAAGCCAGCCCGAAGTGTATTCAACTGAACGCAACAAACTATTATATGGCGCATTGCTGAAGACGGGTTATTCGGTTGTGTCTGAAGAAACCAGCGCGGTAATTTTTGTTTCGGAAAAACCGTTTGAGGCCGGTCTTCATCTTTCTAAAAAACAACGCTTGCGAAAGAGCCATAACAACAACCTGATGTTTCGTCAGGAAAGTCAGGATAAGTTTTCTGAAATCTATCGGTTTATTGAAAAATGCAGGGATAGCAAAGGATATGAATTAAGCATGACGCAGACTGCGTTAGCGAAATTAATGGAGGTGTTTCCTGATCAGGTTGTGCTGAGTGGTGTAAACGATCAGGATAAAATTATCGCTGCGGGCATTTCCATCCGTGTAAACGAAAACGTGCTCTACAATTTTTATTACGATCATGCGCCTGAGTACGATCATCTAAGCCCGGTTGTGTTATTGCATGAGGGTTTGTATGGTTATTGTCAACAAAATAAAATCGGTATGCTGGATTTGGGCACGTCAAATCCCGGAGGCAAACTGAATAAACCACTTCTCGATTTTAAGATTGAAATAGGAGCAAAACCCTCACCTAAATATACGTTTACAAAACAGCTTGCCTGATGCCTTTGGTTACCGTGATATGTTTGTGTTACAATCATGCTAAGTTTGTTCAACAGGCTGTTGAATCGGTTTTGCGGCAAACGTATTCAGCTATACAACTTATTGTAGTGGACGATGCCAGCACCGACAATAGCTGCGAAGTAATTCAAGCACTTGTTGCCCAACACCCGACAATAGAGTTTTTACCGTTAGAAAAAAACCTGGGAAATTGTAAGGCTTTTAACAGAGGCTTGACGTTGGCAAAAGGTGCATTTATCATTGACCTTGCAGCCGATGACATACTGTTGCCTGATCGTATTGAAACCGGTGTTCGTGAATTAACCCAAAAGGGGAGTAAATATGGTGTACACTTTTCGGATGTTGATATTATTGACGAGGCAGGTGCGCATTTATACTTTCATTCTGAGAAATTTCCACATCATACAATTCCGCAGGGTGATGTATATCAGGCTATCATTGGTAGATATTTTATTTGTCCGCCAACAGTAATGGCTACGCGCGAAGTAATGGACGCTTTAAACGGATATGACGAAAGCCTGTCGTACGAAGATTTTGATTTCTGGGTACGGTCGTCCCGCACATTTTTTTATACCTATTCGCCCGAAGTGCTGGTAAAGCGAAGGGTATCGGCCAATGCCCTTTCGGGGAAACAGTTTCAGTTTTTTAACAAACACTCACGTACAACGTTACGGGTGTGCGAGAAAATAATGGAACTGAACAGCAACAAAGCTGAACAACGCACATTGGCACAACGGATCGCGTACGAAATTAAACTGAATGTGCGCCTGTTGAACTGGGCAACGGCAATGCGATTTTTCTTTTTGTGGTTGCGCAACCGCCAGCGTGTGTTTTGAGTTATTTCCGGTTGTCTTCGTCTATTACCAAAGAAGCAATGCTCCGGTATATTTTGGAAAGTTTACATCTTTAGACACTATGGTTAATTCTTCGGTGAGTGCCTGTGAAATGATGATCCGGTCAAACGGGTCACGGTGATGGTACTCTAAGGTGAGGAGTTTTTGTAAATGATTAAAGGAAACAGGCAGTATTTCGATGTCGTTCTCTTCGAGAAAGGTAGCGATGTTGCTAAAACCTGATGCTAATTTGAGTGTTCCTAATTGAAACTTTATGGCAATTTCCCAAAGGCTGGTAATACTAATGAAGCAGTTATTCTGAATGTTTGTGATGGCCTGACGACTTTTATCGGACAGCGCAGGATCCCCCTCCATAAACCAGATGAACGCGTGAGTATCCAGCAGTAGGTTCATTTACATGTATTCTTTAAAATCATCTAAGGGCTTATCGAAATCTTCGGTCATCTTAAAGAAACCCTTAGCATACCCGAATTTCCGTTCTTTCGGTTTAGGTTTTTTCTTCCTAATTTTAAGAGAGGTAACAAAATCCAAAACTTCCTGCTTCAGATTAGCAGGCAATGCGCTTATTTCCGTATAGAGTTGGGAGTCTGTCATAACGTGCATTGTAATGTACAAGCATACAACAAATATAGTACAATTCGAGAACAAATAACCCCGTGATTACCTCCGGTTGTCTTCACCCATAACCATGCTGTAATAGCTATCGTACCGACTGATGGCAATGCTACCTTGTTGAACGGCCTCAAGCACGGCACATTTGGGTTCGTTCAGGTGCAGGCAGCGTGCGCCAAACTTACAGTTTAACCGTACATCACGCATTTCCGGAAAGTAGTCCGACAGTTCTTCGCGCGACATATCAATCAATCCAAACTCTTTAATACCGGGCGTATCAATAATAAATGTGTTATTCGCTAAGCGAAACATTTCGGCAAAGGTTGTGGTGTGCATGCCTTTTTCTGAATATTCCGAAATAACATTGGTTTTTTGTGTTACATCAGGCGACAGTTTGTTAAGCAAGGTTGATTTACCTACACCGGAGTGTCCCGCGAGCAGTGTTATTTTTCCGTCAAGCTTTTCGCGCACGGTATCGATATTATCGTGCAGGGCTGAAATCTCAATACATTGAACGCCTATCTTGTTGTATTGTGCCATGAGTTGCTGTTGCAATGCTCGTTCTTCCGTATCGAGTAAATCGGTTTTGTTAAACACAATTACCTGCGGAATGCGGAACGATTCGGCCGCCACTAAAAACCGGTCGATAAACCCCAGCGAAGTGCGTGGCAGTTTGAGTGTGGCCACCATCATGGCCTGATCGATGTTGGCGGCAATTACATGTGCATGCGCGGCTTTTTTAACAGATTGCCGCACCATGTAATTATCGCGGTCTAAAATTTCGGTAATGATGCCTTCGTTGTTATCGAATGTAAAGGTAACACGGTCGCCCACAGCCAACGGATTGGTTTCTTTGATGCCCTCCATCCGGAATTTTCCGCGTATGCGGCACGCAATTAACCGGCCATCTTCGGCTAATACATCGTACCACGATCCGGTTGAGCGTATTACTAACCCTTTCATAATACAACGTTACGGTTAGCGGTTAGCACGTGCCGACAGTACGCAATTACTTTTTCGGTTGCGCCCCGGTTTTCATTAACATATTGCCGGGTAACTTCGCAGGCTAATAAAAATGTTTGCGGCTCGGTAACCGCTTCATATTTTTCTTTCAGGTCGGGATACGAGCTTACCTCAAATGCTCCGCCCCGGTTGATGAGGTCAACGGCTTCCTGAAATTTTTGATAGCTCTTGTTTCCAAAAAAAACAGGGATGCCGTAACACGAGGCTTCCAGAATGTTGTGAAGCCCTTTACCAAAGGCGCCACCCACAAATGCAAATTCACCATAGTTATACAACCGGCCAAGCATGCCAATGTTGTCGATGATTAAGACCTGTACATCTTCCGGTAGTGTTTCGTGTGCGGCCGAGTACCGTATAGTTTTGGGTTTCAGTGCGCGTTCGATGGTATTGATAAACGATTCGCTGATTTCGTGCGGTGCAATGATAAATTTAATGGCGTGACCGTGTTCGTTGATAAAGGGTATCAGCACGTCCATGTCTTCAGGCCAGCAACTACCGATAACCATAATTTTTTCTGCATTCTTAAATTTGGTAACCACGGGCAGTGGTGTTGCCCGCCCGGCCATTTCAATTACACGGTCAAATCGGGTATCGCCCGCTTTGGTGCAGTTGCTCAGGTTAATGGATTTTAGTAAAGCAACGGATGCATCGTTTTGTACAAAAAAATAACTGAAGCGTTTCAGGATATTCCGGTAGAAGCCTCCGTGCGGTTTAAAAAACAGTTGGTTGTTTCTGAAGATTGACGAAACCGACAGTACAGGAATATTACGTTTGTAAAGCTGATGTGTGTAGTGATACCAAAACTCGTATTTAACAAAAATTGCCAACACGGGTTTTGTAGTTTCGATAAACCGTATGGCATGAGCGCGTGTGTCCCAGGGAAGATAATACACATAATCTGCACGCTCGTAATTTTTTCTGACCTCGTATCCGGAAGGTGAAAAAAATGTGAGTAGTATTTTATGATCGCTGTATTCGGTTTTAAGTTTTTCAATAACCGGGCGACCCTGTTCAAACTCACCCAGCGAAGCGCAATGCACCCAGATCACGGGCGACTGGTTTTTTTTGAAGGCTAAGGTAAGTTCCTGAAACAGTTTTTTACGGCCTTTGTTAAAGGTACGTGCCTTTGTATGGAACAAGCCTGCCAGCGCAAAACCAGCGCGGGTTAAAAGCAGGCCGAAATTGTAAAGAAGTAACATGAGGCGCTAAAATATTAACATTCAACGCTTATTGGCGACCGGAGGTCAATAAATTTAAAAGTTTTCCTTCGGTAAGGTTTACCAAAACTGGTAATTTTGAATGAAACATAAGTTTAACTAACCTTAATTATGAGTAAGATGTACAAAATGGCGTGCCTGTTTGCCGTAACCGTAATTTGCGCGTTGCCGCTGAAATCGTGGGCACAAAATGAAGGCGATATTGCCAAATTTTTAAGTGCCGGTAAAGGCGATGCCTCCAAACTGATGGAAGCGTATGCCCAGCCTTTTGTTACCAGCCTGTCGTATGGTATGACGGGTGGCTGGTACAATACGGCCAAGCCGCACAAAACATTAGGTTTTGATTTGGGTGTTACACTAAGCGCAGCCTTTATGCCCACCTCCGATAATTATTTTGACCCATCAAAATTAGGATTGAGCAATGGGGTTGCCTTTGCCAATACAACAAATCCAGGCAAGGGTGCCCCAACTATTTTTGGACCAAAAGATGAAACGACCTACACATTTAGTGGTGATTTGGATGGCGACTCAAACACACCTAATCAAACCGTAATTATTTCGGGGCCGGAAGGATTTAATATGAAAGATGAACTTCGTGTAGCGGCTGTTCCCGTACCCGTTATTCAGTTGGGAATTGGTATTGTTAAGAACACCGATTTGAAATTACGCTACGTTCCTAAAATCAAGCAGGGCGATTCAGAGTTTGGAATGTTTGGTGTGGGCATAATGCACGATGTAAAACAGCATATTCCCGGTATTAAAATGCTGCCGTTCGATCTTTCGGCATTGGTAGCGTATAACGCTGTAACAGGCTCCAGCGGATTGACCAATTCAGGCTCCAGCGTTGTTGAATCAACTAATGGAAAGGCTGAATACAAATTAAACTCATGGGTGCTCCAGGCGTTGATCTCGAAGAAAATCTCTGTATTGACTTTTTATGGGGGGGTAGGCTATAACATGGTTAAAACGAACATCGATGTGAAAGGTGATTACACTGTCCAGGCTACGCCATCATCATTTACGCTTACCGACCCGGTGGCTATTGATTTTAAAAACAACAGCGTACGTTTTACAGCCGGTATGCGCTTAAAACTGGGGCCTATCTATTTTAATGGCGATTACACACTTCAAAAATATAACACGCTTACGGTAGGCTTTGGATTAGCCATTCGCTAAGTGTACTATTTGTATAAACTAAAAGAGGTTGCCCTGTATAGGGCGACCTCTTTTTTTTTGAAGATATAAAACGATTACCTGTTTTTATAATCGGGTTTACGTTTTTCAATGAAAGCCTTCATGCCTTCTTTCTGGTCTTCGGTGGCAAAAGTGAGGTAGAAATTTTTACGCTCGAACATCAGCCCTTCATCTAAGTGTGTCTCGAACGAACGATTAATGGCTTCTTTGGCTAATTGCGCGGCAATGCCCGGCATTTGGGCAATTTCTTTGGCTAACGCCACGGCCTCGTGCATATACATTTCAACGGGCACTACTTTGTTTACCAATCCGTAAAAGTGAGCTTCGTGTGCCGATAAAAATCTTCCGGTAAGAATCAGCTCCATGGCTTTGGCCTTACCAATTGCTTTGGTTAACCGTTGTGTGCCGCCTGCTCCGGGTATCGTCCCGATTTTAATTTCGGGCTGACCAAATTTGGCGGTTTCGGAGGCAATCACCATGTCGCACGTCATCACAAATTCACAACCACCGCCTAAAGCAAAACCTGAAACAGCCGCGATGATTGGTTTTTTGGTTTTTCTGATCTGATCCCATGTACTGAACTGATCCATGATATGCATATCAACAGCCGATTTGTCGGCCATTTGTTTGATGTCGGCACCTGCGGCAAACGCCTGGTCGTTTCCGGTAATGATAATGACTTTAACCTGTTCGTTTTTATCGAGTAGCTGCAACGAGTCGCGCACCTCGCGCATCAGTTGTGGGTTAAGTGCGTTTAATTCTTTCGGACGGTTGAGTTGAATCAATGCAATACCGGGCTGGTATTGTTCGGTTACGAGTATAAATTCCATAGCACGTTTAAAATTTAGAACTTTCGATTTACGATTTACAAATTCGCGTTCACATTCGCGTGTAATTTCGTGGATTTTATAAACTCGTGTGCTGGATTATATTCTGAAATCTTAGCAAACCTAAAATCGTGGTAATCTTAAAAATCCGGATCAAATAAGAAAAGCCCCCTCTGAGCAATGAGGCGGGCTTTTCAAAACCAATACTTGGTAAATTGTGCTATGCCCGTGTATGCCGTTTGTGGTAGGATTGTAACCCCGGTTTGCCTTATTTTTGACGCTTTTACAGATGATGAAGGTAAACGTATTGTTTGTGTGCCTCGGCAACATTTGCCGTTCGCCCTTGGCCGAAGCTATTTTTAATCATAAGATACGCGAAAGGGGACTGGAAAAATTTGTGCAGGCCGACTCCTGCGGTACGGCCAACTACCACGTGGGCGACACGCCCGACTCGCGAACGATTAACAATGCCCTGAAAAATGGCGTAACCATTAAGCACCTCGGCCGTCAGCTCTCCATGCGTGATTTGGGAACGTACCATTATGTGTTGGCGATGGATAAAAGTAACCATGCAAATATTTTCAGGCTCGCCAATGCCAGCCAACATGCGCACAAAATAAAATTGATGCGCAGTTTTGATGTTATACCGCAGGGCGATGAAGTGCCCGACCCGTATTACGGAACGGAAGCCGATTTTCAGAATGTGTTCGATATACTCGATCACTCCATCGAATCGTTCATCGGCTTTTTAGAAAAAGAGCATATCAATACGAACTGATATTGTGTAATGTGGGTATCCGCTTTTAGTCTTAACCACATAGAACATAGCTGTTTTCTTTTACTATTAATTACAATCGCTATGTATAATGCTTGCATTCTATGCTTTATGAAACAATAAATAAGTAGCCATAGTTTGCAAGCAAAAACCACAATAGCGATGATGTGTAATGTCATCTAACAGTCGCTATGTTCTATGTGGTTAAAAATTATAATGATCGTATTTTTTAGGAGTTGAAGCGAATCCTCACATTGTGCAATTTCTGTCATCTCAAATCACAAAGAAAGGGTTAGTAAAACTTAGTGTCTTAGTGCTTTCGTGGCTTTTTATAAAAAGAACACATTAAGCCTTGATCAACACTTGCAAGGTAGAGCGCGATGATTGTTCGAGAATAACGCCCGGTTGTTTCCGGTACGCATCAAATGTTTCGTTGTCGTAGTTTTTGATGGTGATTAGCGCTAACCCTGTATTGTAATACACTTCAAAAAATTCCTGGAGGCGGTTCAGCAAGGCAGTAAGTTTGCTTTCGCGGAAATCGATGCAAAACGAAAACGATATGGCCGAGTTTTGCATAACGTTTACTTTAATGTCGAGGTCGGCTAAGGCATTGAAAATCACACTCATTTGCTCTTCGTTGATAAAGGTGTAGTCGGTTACACGGCACGAGAGCAGGCATTGGTTTTCTTTGAACACAATCAGTGGAGGTAATTTGTCCACACGGCATTCGTGTATTTTGGTTCCGGGTAACGTGTGATCATCAAAACTTTTGACAAAAAGCGGAATTTGTTTTAACGCCAATGGTTTGATGGTTTTCGGGTGGATAACCGATGCGCCATAGTAGGTCATCTCGGCCGCTTCGGTATAGGGAAGTTCATCGAATACAACAGCGTTTGGCAGCCGTTTCGGGTCGGCACTCATTACACCGGGCACATCTTTCCAGATGGTAACCGACCCCGCCTGTAAACACGATGCAAAAATAGCGGCCGTATAATCTGAGCCTTCGCGGCCTAACGTGGTAGTAAAGCCCAATTCGGTTGAACCGATAAAACCTTGTGTTAAAATGATGTGTTGCTGTAAATCATTTTTTAACGGCAGTATATGTTCTTCGGTTTTCTTCCAGTCAACTTTGCCTTCGCGAAAAGTGGTATCGGTAATAATGTAGTTGCGGGCATCTAACCAGTGGCAGTTTAGTCCTTCGTGTGCCAGGTAATGGGCTACTATTACAGACGACAACACCTCGCCCAATGAAATAACCTGATCATACACCTGATCGTATTCACCGGGTGTTTGTAAGTTTTCGGTCAGCTCATGGAAAACGGCATCTAACCTTTTTTGAACCGGTGCGGCATCGGTAAACAAATCGGTACAAACCTGGTTATGGTAAGTCTGTAAAGTGTGCAGTTCGGTTTGATAGTCCTGATCTTTCTTACAGGCATTTAAAATACGTTCGAGGGCATTGGTGGTTTTGCCCATAGCCGAAACAACAACCAGCAATGGGCTGTGGGTATATGCTTTTACGATGGTGGCCATGTTGCGGATGGCCTGCGCATTTTTCAGGGAAGCGCCTCCGAATTTAAAAACCTGCATTTTTATTGAATTCAATCGTTTGCGGACTAACTTAGCGCCCGAATTTATAAAGCCCAAAGATTGCGCTAAAAAGCAAGCCTGCCAAGTATGGAAGAGTCAAGAATTGCACATTCGATTGGTACAGCCCTCGACCGGTTTATCAAAAGCAATCAGGAACAGTTTGCCTACGCCAGTGGTGAGTTGTCGCAGTTGTTGCGCGACATTGCGCTGGCTTCGAAAGTGGTAAACCGTGAGGTGAACAAAGCCGGCCTGATCGACATTATGGGGCAAGCCGGTTCGATGAACACCGGGGGCGAACAACAGCAAAAATTAGATGTGTTGGCCAATATCCGGTTTACCCGGGCACTTACCAAAGGTGGTGAAGTGTGCGCGTTGATTTCGGAAGAAACCGAATCGTATGTTGATTTAAACAACCACGGCAAATATGTAATTGCCATCGATCCGTTAGATGGTTCATCGAACATTGATGTGAATGTTTCTATCGGTACAATTTTTTCTATTTATCGCAGAAAGAGCCAAACGGGTACTCCCATTCGTGACGAAGATATTTTGCAGAAAGGATTGGAACAGGTTGCTGCCGGTTATATTTTATACGGTTCGTCCACCATGCTGGTTTATACCACCGGCCATGGCGTGAACGGGTTTACATACGAGCCAAGCTTAGGCGAATATTTTTTGTCGCACCCGAACATGATCATCCCGGAAAACGGAAAAATGTTCTCGATCAACGAAGGCTCGTATAATTCGTTTGCACACGAGGTTAAAGCGTACTTAGCATATTGTAAAGAGCAAAATTATACGGGCAGGTACATTGGTTCGCTGGTGGCCGATTTTCACCGGAACCTGTTAAAAGGAGGTATTTACATTTATCCGGCTACGGCCAAAGACCGTCACGGCAAACTCAGGCTTATGTACGAGTGCAATGCCTTAGCCTTTATTGCAGAACAGGCCGGAGGCCAGGCTACCGATGGAAAGCAACGTATATTGGAAATCGCCCCACGCGATTTACATCAACGGACTCCGTTTTATGTAGGCTCGAAAAATATGGTGATAAAAGCCGGAAGTTTTTAGGCTTCAGTTTTATCATCTTCGCTGGCAGTGAAAATTTCCGGGGCGTATGCCAGGATAATGCCATACCACTTCACTAATTTTTTGACATCCGAAACATACACGCGGTTCTCGTCATATTCCGGGAGGATTGACTTCAAAAACGATTTAAGCTCATTACCATCGGCATCCGAATCAAGACCCAGATCGTTGGCATATTCGGTATGTATTTTTTTGAACACATCGATCAGGGGCACGGTGCCTTCTTTGGTGGTGGTGTAAATCGAAATCTCGCTCAGTATCGACAGGCGGCTGCTGGCCGTGGCCACAATTTTTGTTTTGGCTTCGTCAAGCGATTCAAGAATAACACCCGATTTAGCCGGTTTCAATACTTTAAAAAGTCCGCCTTTACCGGAAATTGTAGCAATGTCGTCTAACGTCATGATGATTGATTTGATTGTGCCGATGTACTTTTTATCTCAGAACGGGCGCAAAACTAATCATTTTTTGTGCATAGCAGGCAGTGCGTTTTCAATAAAATCGAGTACCTCGTCTTTGCCCTTTTTAGTGGTGGCCGAGGTTACAAACATGGTGGGGAGTTCGTCCCATCGTTTCAATAACTCCCCGCTGTACCGTTCGATGTGCTGGTTGATTTTGCTGGTCGATAACTTATCAGCTTTGGTAAAAATAATGCCCAATGGGATTTCGTTCGAGCCGGCCCATTCCAGAAAACTCAGGTCAATGGCCTGCGGCTCTAACCGGATGTCGATCAGTACAAAAACAAAAAACAGGTCATTGCTATACTTCAGGTAATTGTCGATGATAGCCCCAAACCCCTGGCGCAACTCTTTGTTTACCTTGGCAAAACCGTAGCCGGGTAAATCCACTAAGTACCAGGTTTGGTTGATCTGGTAGTGGTTTATGGTTTGGGTTTTACCGGGTGTGCCCGAAACTTTGGCGAGGTTTTTCCGGTTGGTGAGCATGTTAATGAGCGATGATTTGCCCACGTTCGACCTGCCGATAAAGGCAAATTCGGGCAATTTTTTCGCGGGTGTATGCCGCACATCGGTGTTGCTTGAAATAAACTCGGCCTGCCGGATCTCCATAAATCAACTATTGGGGGTGTATGTAAGATTTGAATACCTTTATCTGCAAAATTGAACGCCTCAAATTGTGGGTTTTTTCTATATTGGCAAGCGTTTTTGAGTGATTTGTTTGAACTTTAGGTGATTAACTGATTATTGACATGTACAGTATCCGCTGTGTACTGATTTTTTTAGCTGTCGCAGGATTTGGGCTTGCAGCTTATGGCCAGGACGACAACAAAAAAGCCGAGGCTGAACTATATTTGACCATGGCCGATGAAATGCGTGACGCGTCAGAGGCTCATAACGATATCCGTGATATATTGGTGATGGCGGCAACGGCCGATCCTACCAACCTGCGCGCGAACTACGAAGCTGGTTTTTATTATTTGATTACCGTTAATAAAGACCTCGCCCTGCAATACCTGATGCGCGTTTACGAACGCGATCCGAAATATAAATTCGATTTGGAATACCGCATCGGCCAAAGCTACCATTACGGACTGGAGTTTGATAAAGCCATCGATTTCTACACACGCTACCGCGATAAAGTTATGGCCAACCCCTCGTACCGGGGTAGCGATAAAGTAGCGTTAGCCGTTGTTGAGCGTAACCTGAAAGAGTGCGAGAACGGAAAGCTGTACGTGGTCGATCCAAAAAATTATTCCATTGTTAACATCGGCCGCGAAGTCAATTCAGAGTGGGACGATTACGCCCCGGTGTTGAACGAAGCCGAAGACGAAATTGTGTTCACTTCACGCAGGCGTGACGGCAACCTGAACCCAAACGTGGACAACGACAACAAACCCTTTGAAGATATATTCTTTGCACGGAAAGAGAACGGCCAGTGGAAGGCTGCCGAAAACATCGGCACGTCTATTAATACACCTTCGCACGATTCAAACACTGCGCTTTCAGCCGATGGTAAAACTTTACTGATCTGTTCAGACGAAAACGCAGGCGATATTTATTTCTGTACACGCAAGCCCGATGGCTCGTGGGGTGCGCCCGAACCACTGCCGGGCGAACTCAACTCGGCTTATGAAGAGAAATCGGCCTCGTTATCGAAAGATGAAACCACCATTTACTTTTCGAGCAATCGTCCCGGAGGCTTTGGCGGTATTGATATTTACAAAGCTACTAAAAACAAACGCGGTGAGTGGGGCAATGTAAAAAACCTGGGGCCGCAAATTAATACCGAAGAAGATGACGATGCGCCCTTCATCGATTACGATGGAAAAACATTGTATTTCAGTTCGCGTGGCCACAACGGTATGGGTCAGTACGATATTTACAAAACCGTACTCGAAGGCAATTCGTGGAGCAAGCCCGAAAATCTTGGCTACCCGATCAACACACCTGATAACGATATTTTTTATGTAACCACCAAAGATGGCAAACGCGCTTACTACTCTTCGGTGCGTGACGATGCAATGGGGTACGAAGACATCTACATGATTACCATGCCTGACCCGAACAACCCGCAGCCGTTCACCGAAGTGAAGCGCAAGCTGCCCATGCGCTACATTATACGGATTGAAGATGCAAAAACCGATAACCTGATGAACGCCCGCATTAAACTGCAAGGTGCCGAAGATAATGTAATCGTGGCATCTACTTCGGCTAAAGAGGGTATTTACGAGTTTAAGGTGAGCGATGCCAAAGATTATAAACTTTCGGTTGAAGCCGAAGGGTTTATGTTTGTTAACGAAACGGTTACGTTGCAGGGCGCATCCGAGCAGGAAAACGTAGTAATACGCACCATTAAAATGAAAACCCTTGAAACAGGTTTCGTAACCATTTTGCGTAACCTGTATTTCGATTTCGATAAAGCTACGTTTAAAGAAGCCTCGTATTCGGAATTGAATAAATTAGAACGCATGTTACAACAAAATGCAGCGATGAAAATTGAAATATCGGGGCATACCGACATCATTGGTACAAAAGCCTATAACAAGTTGTTGTCGCAAAAACGAGCAGAGGCCGTTAAAGATTTTCTTACGAAAAAAGGTGTTGACAGCCGCAGAATTACGGCCATCGGTATGGGTTCGAGCAAGCCGTTAGCCAGCAACGATGATGAAGAAGAAGGCCGCGAACTTAACCGCAGGGTAGAGTTTAAAGTGCTTTCGGCCGGCAAGTAATGAAGGCGGCCATTGCATAAAGGCATTCTTTTTACCAAAGAAATTAGCCAACTTGCACCGCACGTATAATATTGTTTAGCGGTTTACTCATGGCGGTTGTTCCCTACAAAGAGCAGGATATTTCAAAAAAAGAACAGGTAGCGCAGATGTTCAACAGCATCAGCGGCCGGTACGATTTCTTAAATCATTTTTTAAGCCTTGGTATCGATCGCGGCTGGCGTAAAAAAGCCATTAAATTATTGGCTCCTGCAAACCCCAAAACCATGCTGGACGTAGCCACCGGAACAGGCGATTTTGCCATACAGGCATTAATGCTAAACCCCGATAAAATTACGGGTGTTGATATTTCGGAGGGGATGCTGGAGGTAGGCCGGAAAAAAATTGCGAATAAAGGATTGAGCGATAAAATTGAGTTGCGCCTGGGCGATTCAGAAAATCTTCCGTTTGCCGATAATAATTTTGATGCTGTTACCGTTGGATTTGGAGTGAGGAACTTTGAAAACTTACAACAGGGATTACAGGAAATACACCGCGTGCTGAAACCCGGGGCTATGCTTGTTGTGCTGGAGTTTTCGCGGCCAACCGCGTTTCCGTTTAAGCAGCTTTACAATTTTTATTTCAAAACGATACTGCCCCGCATCGGGCGGTTGGTATCGCGCGACAAATCGGCCTATACCTATTTACCGGAATCGGTGGAGGCTTTCCCGGACGGAGAAAATTTTATTGCCATATTGCGTACCATCGGGTTTAACCATACTGCATGCAAGCCGTTAACTTTCGGAATAAGCTCTATCTACACCGCGCAAAAATAATATTGCTTGGGCTTTTGCTGGTGGCCGGTATGGCACATGCACAAAGCTTTAAGTGGGCGCCCAGAAACAACCCGAACTACGATAACCGTAAGATCACCTACGGCTTTTTGATCGGCCTGCACACAACAACCTACCAGATCAAGTATTCCGACAGCATGGTGCATCAAAAGTACGATACACTGCACTCGGTAATGCCCGGCTGGAGACCCGGTTTATCCTTAGGGTTTATTGTTAATTACCGGATCAACGATTACTTGGATTTTCGGGTAACACCCAAATTTTCTTTTTACGAACATACCCTGCGCTACAACTATACAAATGGTACGCACCATGACGAATTAGTGGAAACCGCAATGGTTGAATTACCCTTTTTGCTGAAATACAAATCGATGAGGCGGGGCAATGTGCGTATGTATGTTATTGGCGGGATAAAACCCGGCTTTGAAGTTTCGGGGAAAAAAGAGTTAGAGAACGTTACCCGATCGCTTGGGGTTAAAGATTCAAATATGAACCTCGAAGCGGGTATGGGGTTTGATTTGTATTTCCCGCTGTTTAAATTTTCGCCTGAACTTCGGTTTTCGCGAGGTGTGATGAACATGCTTGACAACACAACAAACGATTTTGGCAAGCCGCTGCGGTATGTCAATACCAACACGGTAACACTTTATTTATTATTCCAGTAATGCAAAAAAGAATTGTTTTAATTACCGGTGCCACATCAGGCATTGGTGAAGCCACGGCCATCCGGCTGGCCGAACACGGCTTTAAATTGATTTTGTGTGGCCGCAGAGCCGACAGGCTTGAAGCGCTTAAAACGAAACTGGGTTCAATAACCGAAGTTCAAATCCTTGCATTTGATGTGCGCGATAAAGAAGCAGTGCAGCGCGCCATCCAATCGTTGCCCGATAACTGGAAGAATATGGATGTGCTGGTAAACTCAGCAGGTAATGCGCATGGCTTAGACCCGATACAAACCGGGAGCCTGACCGACTGGGATGCCATGATTGATATTAATGTAAAAGGATTGCTGTACGTGTGCCATGAGGTTGTTCCCGGCATGGTTGCGCGCAAAGCAGGGCACATCATTAACATTGGTTCTATTGCGGGCAAAGAAGTTTACCCGAATGGAAACGTGTATTGCGCCAGCAAGTTTGCCGTAGATGCACTAACGCGGGGTATGCGTATCGACCTGAACGCAAGCGGCATAAAAGTAACCTCCATCAATCCGGGCATGGTCGAAACGGAGTTTTCATTAGTCCGGTTTAAAGGCGATGCAACCAAATCAGCACAAGTGTATAAAGGTTTTGACCCTTTGCAGGGAAACGATATTGCCGACATCATTCTGTTTACCCTTACACGACCGGTTCATGTTGTGTTAGCTGATATTACGGTGTTTCCAACGGCACAAGCCAGCAGCGTACACGTAAAACGTGAATCTTAAATAAGCGTGAGCAAGGTAGGCTCGTGAATTTCGTGTGTTCCGTCAAACACAATCTCTTTTGCCGAAAGACCCAGCTTATCTGATAGGTTTTTCATTTCGCCAAAGCGGCTTTCGTTCAGGTAGGGGTCGCGGTTGCCATAAACTACAACCACATCTTTTTGCGCGAACAGATTTTTCCCTTTATCAAAATCAATATCAGGTGGCAGAATGCCCGCCCACAAAATAAGCCGGTTAAAATGTATTGCATCGCTTAACGCCCAGCGCGAAGCTGTGGCTGCGCCTTGCGAAAAGCCCAGCAGCGTAACGGGTAATGTGTTGTTGCTGCCAATTTCTTTTTTGAATATAGAGTTGAGGTAGGTTATATAATTTTCGATGTCGGCTAAGCGATTTTCGCGGGTCATCCAACTGGCACCCACGCGCATGTTGCCGGTACGGCTACGGCTGGCAGGGTCTTCCAGATAAAAGTGCGAAAGCCCTTCCGGTGCAATCACGCAGATATTATGTTGCGGTAATGCCTGGAACTTGCGCAGGAAGTAAGGCGCTAACTGCCCGTATCCATGCAATACAAACCACACGGCTTTTGTGCGGGCATTGATTTCGCCCAGTTTAAAATACCGGCCTGTATAGTTGAATGTTGTGCCTAATTGCTCCATGGCCGAAGGTAAACGAAAAAGGCTTCTGTTACGAAGCCTTTTGGTTTGAATGTTTTAGTTGTTTACCGTTTAAAACCCAATGCACTGCCCCCGCAGTAAGAGGTGGGCTTGTCGAATGTATATTGAATATAATACACGCCTGTGGCATTGCATGGATAAGCAATGGCCGTAATGTATTGGTCGTTAATTTTGCTGGAAGCCACTTTTTTACGGTTAGCATCGTACAGGCTTACCACAATGCCATCGGTAGGTTGCGATGGTGCGCAGATGTTGATCATGTATTGTGTGCCCTTTAAGAATACATACGAGTATTCAACTTTGTCTTTGGCGCCTTTCTCGCCATCAATTTTGTAGCTCTTCAGAAAATTAAAACCGGAAGCCAGTTTGGGAACACACTCACTACTCAGGTTATCGGCATTGCATTGTGCCGGGGCATCGGTAGCGTTAATCAGGACGATCGAAAAAATAAAAAAGATAAACTTTTTCATAAGGATAAGTTAAACTTTAAAAATCTTAGCTAATAATTTTATTACGAATGGCAGTCGAAATGTTTCTGATCTCGGCCACCTGTTCGGGTGTAATGTCAACCGTAGAAGTGCTGTTATCTTTAATAACCATAACGCCATCTACAATCTCAAAAGTTGATTCTTTATAGGTATAAGTAATGACTACGTTTTCATAGACTTTCTTTAATCCTTCCAGGTCAGCCAATAATGATGCCATATTTTGGTCGGAGTTTTCGTAGAACGACAGCAGTTTCACTAATTTTTCGAGGATGATTTTCTGTTCCCCGATTTTTTCGTTCAATTCCTTGTTATTGGGGTCGTTCGAGGCTACGCTGCACGTGATGTGCATGGCTTCAACCCAGCCTCCGGTGAGCAACAGTACACTCAGGTTTGAGCGGCTTTGCGACTGAAAATAGTGGTTAATACTGTTAAAGTTTTGCGTGGTGATGAGCAACAGCGAATCGAGGTTTTTGCTGTTGGTAGCTAAGCGGCCAATGGTTTCCACATCAAAAAACTGCCCGATGTTAAGGTCGTTGGCCAAACCTTTAATAGAAGCCAGGTATTTGAGTCCATCCTGGTTTTTCTCATATATATTGGTGTACCCCAGGTCGGTTCCGTAAATACCCAGGTTAAGGGCTTTTTTGTAGTTATTGTTGTATTTCGAGGCGTTATCGGCACCGTTCAGGATGGTGCTGTTGTATTTTTTGCCGGACTCTTTGAGCAATGCCGAGATTTCGAGCGGGCTGGGGATTTCCTGTAACAGGTCTTCAATAACCGTTTCTGAAATGGAAGGCCCCTGGCTGGTGGTAGCATCTAAACTGTCGAGCAGAGCTCGCTCATTGGCCTTTTTGCCTCCGCAGGCTATGAGAATAAATGCTAAAAAGGCGGTTTTTACAATTTTCATGTAGTGTTCTTTTAGGTCACATTGCCTGGCGACACGGCTTTACTGCGAAGCCCTGACTTCCATAACAGGTGGTAAAATAAAGAATTTGCAAATTTATAAAATTGACATTCTCATCCAAAGTCTTACAAACGGCTATTTTCCCGGAAAAATGTACGGTTATATGTGTTTTACTGAAGAGAAAACTACGTTTTAGCGGGCGTATCAAGGTTATCTTTCGTAAAAACAAACGGGAGTAACGATGCAGCCGAAGGGCATTTTACCCATTGGTTATCGTGTATCATCATCACTACTTCAATAGGTTTCTTTTGCCGGTCTTCAAACTCGGCCATTACCTGGCGGCAGGCTCCGCATGATGCGGCCGGTACCAGTTCTTTGTGGTTTTTTTTATGTGCTACGATAGCCATTTTTATAATGCGTTTTCCGGGGTATGCGGCTGCCTGCGCATACAGGGCTACCCGCTCGGCACACATGCATAACGGGTACGATGCGTTTTCCTGGTTCGAGCCTGTTATCACCGTTCCATCGGCTAAAATCAATGCAGCGCCTACATGAAATTTAGAGTAAGGCGCATACGAAAACTGCGTTGCCTCGCGTGCCTTATGCACTAAGTATTTCGATTCCTGATCGAGCGCTTCAAACTGTAAAAGGTCATTAAAAGTATGCATACGCCTGAGGTTATTGGTGTAAGGTAAAAATTTTCGGTGGGGAATTCTACTTTCGCAGGCATTTACTACTTTGCCAATGGCTTAAAAACTACCATGAAGACAATACTGGTACTCGGTGCCGGGCGTTCATCGTCAGCATTAATCACCTATTTATTGCAGCGTGCGGCTTCGCACCAGTGGAAAATACTTGTGGGCGATGTGTCTGAAGCGGCTGCACGCCAGCGCATCGGTGGGTCAACGCGGGGCCATGCTTTGGTGTTCGATATTCATAACGAAACTGCCAGTGCCGAAGTGATCCGTTTGGCCGATGTGGTTATCTCGCTCATGCCCGCACACCTGCATCATTTGGTAGCGAGGCTTTGTGTGATGCACGGCAAACATTTACTGAATGCCAGCTACGTGTCGCCCGAAATGCAGGCGTTGCATCACGAGGCGGTAGCCAACAATGTGCTTTTATTAAATGAGTGTGGCCTCGATCCGGGCATCGACCACATGAGCGCTATGCAGGTGATCGATAAGATTAAAGCATCGGGTGGCGTGCTTACTACGTTCGAGAGTTTTACAGGTGGATTGATTTCGCCTGCAACCGACCGCGATAACCCGTGGCGGTATAAGTTCACGTGGAATCCGCGCAATGTAGTGATGGCAGGGCAGGCCACGGCAAAATTTTTACAGGAAGGCCAATATAAGTACATCCCGTATCAACAATTATTTAAACGTATAACAAAAGTTCATGTGGCAGGGCATGGCGAATACGAAGGGTATGCCAACCGCGATTCGCTGAAGTATGTGAACACTTATGGATTGCAGGGCATTCGTAATATGTTACGGGGCACGTTGCGAAACCCCGGCTATTGTGCAGCGTGGGATGTATTGGTGCAGTTAGGATGCTGCGATGATACCTTTATGGTAGAAGGTGTGGCCGGTATGACACACCGTGATTTCATCAATGCATTTTTAAACTACGATCCGCAGCTAATGGTCGAAGAAAAATTATGCACAGCCTTTAAGTTGTTGCCCAACGGACCGGAAATGAAACGCCTGCGATGGTCGGGACTGTTCGACCGCGAACCTGTTGGGTTACGTGAAGGAACCCCCGCACAGATACTCGAACACATTCTGAATAAAAAATGGAAATTAAAACCTGATGACCAGGATATGATTATTATGTGGCACAGGTTTGTTTACGAAATAAACGGTGTACAAAAAGAAACTCAGGCTTCGCTTGTCGCCACAGGCGATGATGCCGACACTACGGCTATGGCTAAAACCGTTGGACTTCCGTTGGCGATTGTCGCCAAATTAGTGCTTGAAGATAAAATCAGTGCACGCGGGGTTCATATTCCGGTGCAAGCCGAATTTTACGAACCTGTTTTACATGAATTAAAAACGTTGGGCATTGCCTTAACAGAAACCGAAATTGAAATCTGATGCAACGAAAAGCAAGTTTATTTTATTGGACGTTATGGAGTTACCTGCGAACCGTGTTTTGGTTTTTTTATAGAAAATGGCAAGTGCATGGTGCAGAGCATATACCCAAAAATGCTGCCGTTATATATGTAGCAAATCACCAGAACGCATTTTTAGATGCTTTGCTGTTAACCTGTAATAACCGCACGGCTCCCTGGTTTTTAACCCGTGCCGGTGTTTTCAACAGTAAGTTTGCCCGGTTTCTTTTTCACAAGATGCACATGTTGCCGGTGTACCGTTTCCGCGATGGCATAAAAGGTTTGCGCAACAACGAAATCACCATGCGGCAAAGCGCTGATTTGTTAAATCAAAAACAAACGATCTTGTTATTTGGCGAGGGTGATCAGGATATGCGATGGATATTGCGCAATATGCAAAAGGGTTTTGCACGTATTGCGTGGATGGTACAACAGGAAAATAATTGGGAGCTTCCGCTTTACATCGTGCCGGTAGGTATTCAATACGATCATTATTTCGATTTCCGGTCGCGGGTGTTGGTAAATTACGGAAAATCCATCGCCATTGATGCTTCGTACCGCGATATGCCCGAACGTGAATTTTTGACAACGGTTGTGCACCGGGTACGCGAAGCCGTAAAACCATTGATGTTAGACATACCCTTGGAAAATTATAAGTCCATCGAAACGGTTATCAAACATGATAGGTCAAAACGTGATTTGCTTGAACAATTACAACACGACCAGCACATTGCCGATACCTGGGCACAAAACCCGATACCGGTAAAGCCTAAATCGAAAAACTTTTTATTGTTGCTCGTAACCCTGCCCATGCACATTTATACGTGGGCGAACAACATTGTGGCGTACAGTATTGTTCACTTTATACTGAATAAATACGTGAGCCGCGAATTCAGGGGCTCTTTAAAAATAGGGTTGGGCATGGTGCTGGTTCCGTTGTTGTACGGCATTCAGAGTATAATCGTACAATGCCTCGTACACGACTGGCGGATTACGTTGGCATACCTGTTAACCCTGCCCTTTATTACTTCGTGGAGCGTTGATATTTGGAATAAAGGAATGGCTAAAGTGTAACGTGCAATCTGCATGAACGAAGAAGAACTAAAATCGCTGGCTAAACAGTTAAGTTGTCCGAATGGTGAGGCGGGCATCGGGGTTGGGCAAATGATGAATGACAGCAACAGTGGTATGACAGCCCAAACTATTCAGGCGTTGAACCTGAACCCCAACGAAGCGGTGTTGGAGTTAGGCCACGGCAACTGCGGCCATTTACCGGAAATCCTAAAACCGGCAACCGGAATACACTATACCGGATTAGAGGTTTCAGAAACCATGCACGAACAAGCATTAATGCTGAATACCGGTTATGTATCTTCCGGGCAAGCTGCGTTTATCCTGTATGACGGAAACCGTTTGCCATTCGCACAAGCTTCGTTTGATAAAATTATGACGGTGAATACAATTTACTTTTGGAATGATCCGGTCGCATTGTTGAAAGAAGTGTACCGGGTATTAAAACCGGGAGGATTGTTTTGTGTGACTTTTGCACAAAAAAGTTTTATGCAGCTATTGCCCTTCACACGTTACGGCTTTACGTTGTATGACACACCAACAATACAGCAATTAGCCGTTGAAGCGGGTTTCCAATTAAAAGATGTTATAGATCAGCGCGAAACGATAACCAGCAAGGCCGGGGATTACGTTACGCGGGAGTTTTCGGTTGTTTGCGTTACGAAAAATTAATTGGCACTTGCGCCATGCTCTTCATACCAAACATCGGCCGGAAGGTTAAACCCTTGTGCTGCCTGCACGGCTAAAAAATCGCAACGTTCATTTTCGGGATGCCCGGCATGGCCTTTTATCCAGATGAATTTGGGTTTGAGTTTTTTATGCAGCGGTATGTAACGCTTCCACAAATCGGGATTGGCTTTTTTAGCGAAGTTCTTTTTTTCCCAGCCCCATATCCAACCCTTCTCAACCGAATCCACCACGTACTTCGAATCAGAATAAATGGTAACGGCAATGCCATCTTTTTTAATGGCTTCCAGCCCGGTGATTACGGCAAGCAATTCCATGCGGTTGTTGGTCGTCAGGCGAAAACCCTGGGCGATTTCCTTTTCGTGCGAACCATATTTCATAATGGTGCCAAATCCACCAGGGCCGGGGTTGCCCTGCGCAGCGCCATCGGTATAAATGCGAATCATTATTGTTTAAGCAGCTTAATGGTTTTTACCCGGTTGCCCGATTGAAGCCGCAAGATATACATTCCGGCAGGGTAACGTTGCATGGATAACGATTCGTTACCGATGTTTTCCCATGTTTGAAGTGTACGACCAAAAAAATCGCTCAACACAACCGAATGAAGCGGGGCGGCAGATTGTATGAATATATGATCGTTAACCGGATTGGGATATATACGAATGTTCAACTCTTCATCAACCGATGTGATGATTTGGTTAAAGGCATTAGGTGTACCCGTGCGCATAAACACAAACGGGCCCGTGGCATTGGGTATGCGGCTCCACGATCCCGCTTCGGGTTGAAACGGAAAAGTCATTTCATCGATGGTAAGAATATGCTCGCCCATTACCTGGTATAGTCCAACAGCTTCGCCATCGGCTGAGAGTTTAAAGTTAACGTGCGAGGCGCCCTGGTGAACGTCTTCATCAACCCATAATATTTTATACCCTCCGGGCTGAATGATCATTTCGTTGTCCGAGCCGGGTAAGAGTTGATATTTTTTTCGATTGTTGAAGTTGTCGGTAATGTACAGTCCGGCAAGGTTTACCGGTTGTGTTCCGGTGTTGTGCAGTTCAATCCAGTCTTCGGCTTCGTTAAAATCATCGAACACATCAGTAGAAGTCGCGCTCACTTCGTTGATCACGATGCCGGTAATGATTGTACCGAAAGGCTCGAAGTATGCCTCGTAGCGGATGTTGGTGTGCGTTGTATCGTTTCGCAGGGGAATGGCAGCGGTAATTACATCAACACTGCCTAAACGCAAGGTTTGTAACGATAATGCAAAGCTCATGTCAGAACTTTGTGCGCTGTTTTGATGCACTTCAACGGCCAACACATTGTTGCCGGGTTTTACCACGCCTTTCGGAATGGTGAAGGGCGTATATACATTTTCTTCGGCTGCCGTTAACGCTACGGTGTTGTTGGCGATGGTGCCGTTTGGCATGTTGTAACGCGCCACTTCCATTCCGTTCAGATACACCACTGCACCATCGTCAATTAACATACTGCCCGACAGTTGCGTTAGCCCGACCGTATCGGCAACGTTAAACGATTTCCGAAAGTAGGTTGTGATGTATTTGTTGTTTGAATTGGGGCCGTAGCCCACAATGGTTTGTTCGTCGCCTTCGCCATACCCTAATTGCTCGGCACCCTGAGGCCAGGCGGTGTCGTCAAAGCTTTCACCATTCCAGTTTGCAGGCGCATATCCCTGATCGAAGTATTTCCAGGTTGAGCCCGCGGGGATCAACGCCACACTGGTTGCATGTTGTTTGGTAATTTTCCATTCTTTAAAAATATACCCGGGCGCGGCAACGGGTTCAACGGTAATGGGCAGTCCGGTAAAATAAGTTTGTGCTGGGTTTGCATCGGTTACCACCTGGTTTATCCTGAATTTACCTGCACCTTGTTTTACTTCGGTAGCAATGGTTACGGTTGCGTTGCCTAATCCAAAGAAAGCGGCTACATGCTGCCGCATATACTGGTTGCGTGCAACGGCAAAGTTGCGCATACGCTGTACTTCGTTGTTCCACTCGTTCATATTACCCCACCAGCGTTCTTTATGCTTGGGCATTTCGGATGCAATGGTTGTCTGAAACTGGTTTATCAGGGCGATTACCCGGTCGGGGTGAAACGTTGTGTTCAATGCCGTGTTCATGGTTTGGATAAACCGCGAACGGAACACCGGGTTTTCCAATACCATGCGAATGTGCCGGGTTGACCACGGTGGATTTGGCCAGGAATCGCCATTCGTGGCTGTTGCAAAGTTTAGTGTAGCGTGATTGGCTGGGGTGTTATAGTAAATATCAAAGCCAAAATCAGTATCGTACAGCATCCACCGGAACTTTCCGTTGCCGGTGCGTGGCCGCCAGTATTTAATGTTGTTGCCCGGCCAGTCGGTATTGGCGTAATATATCTGGGCAACTAAGTAGTTGATGTATTCCTGCACATCAATGTTGGCATCGATGTAATCAAAAGCGGCCTGCGTGTTCCGGTTCATCGAACTTAATGTATTCAGGTACGTGTTGTACGCATTGTTTGTACCTTCTTTAGCGTAAGCGTTCGATTCGAGCAGGTCGATCGCATCATCTTTCAGCCCGTAGTTGGATTCGATGTAATCGGCATCCATTTTTTCGCGCAGGTTTTGAATACCCATGTATTGCCCGTTCAGGTATAAAATGGCGGGCTGGTATTCCTGGTAATCAATATCCATTTGCCCGGTAAGTAATCTTTGCATGAGGGCATCGCGGAACATGGTTATGTTAAAATCGTTACCCGAATTGCGGAGCAGTAATCCGCCAAACTGGTTTATGCTTTTCGAATCGAAAAACTTAAAGTTCATAATGTTGTTGCCGTATTTGTTGCGGGCTTTAATGGCTATTGATTTTTGCGCCTGGCTTCGGCTGCACCCTCCGGCAATGCTGATGTCGATCGATTGGTTAAAAAGCCGGTTCCCGTTTTTATCGAAATATTCAAACACTGCGTGGCGATCCCAGTCGCGGTTCCAGTTCTTTGGGGTACTCTCGCAGTTTCCGGTTATGCCATTTGTGCCTGCAATATAAATACCAATGCGGTTATCGAGCAGGTAGGCCGGGCGTGTAGAGATCGAAACCACGGGCAACCCAAAAGTATGCTCGTTGATAAAATACGTTTGGGTTTCGGTAGGGCTTGGCAGTGCGCCCGTAACGAAAGCTTTTGCCTTGATGGTACGTGTTTGTGTAACCGGCAGGGGTGTGCTGTACAAACCGGAGGTTATGGTAGGTTCGCTGCCATCAGTTGTGTAGCGTATTTCGGCCTGGGTATTGGTATGTTTTAAAATAACCTGTTGTTGCGAACTATACCGGCCACCCGCGAGCGAGAACGTTGGTTTTTCGGTAAGCTGGGTTACGGCTGCCGATTTGTTTTCTAAACCGGGCGAAGCTGTTGCTAAAAAATTCCACGAACCGGTGCCGTTGGTTGTGCGGCCATACGAAACGTTGGTGTGTTGTTTCGGGAACGTGACTTTATCCATGAGCGTACCGGTCGGGTTCGAGAACACAACATCTTCGCCATTGGCGTTTAACGAAAAGTTGGTGTGCAGGCCGGTGTTTGCTTCATCGCACCATATCAACAGGTAACCTTTTGCCGCTACCGTGGTGCCGTTGGGGATTCGCCACTTGAGGGGCTGGTTTTGGTTATCCGACAAATAATAACCGCCCAGATTAACGGTAGAGTTTCCGCCATTGTAAACTTCAATCCATCCCGAAAAATTATACAGGTCTGGATCATAAATAATATCGGCATTAGCCGGGCAGATCTCGTTTAACACAACCTGCGCAGATGCGGCTGTTGAAAAAAATGCGAAAAAGAGATACAATAATTTTCTCATGAGCAAAAAGACTTCTGTATGCAGAAGGTTTTGTTAATACCAACTTGTTTACCGCTGTAACCGCTGTTACAGGGTTTCTAAGTTTTTTGAAAGATAATTTGTTAGCGGTAGCTGTTGCAGGGCATCGGTGCTGAACAACCACTCGGTATAAGTTAATAAAATATTTTGCCGGAGCTTTAAAGCAAGCTCTTCTAATTTAATAATGTTGGCCTGAAACCTTACGCCTGCCACCGGGTTGCTTTTTTGCATGGAGTTGAGGGTACGGGCAAGTGCGCCTACGTTCAATGTTTTGATTTTGTCTTCGATGCTGCGGTAACTGGCGATTAAATCGGTTAACTGGCCGCGCAGGCGTACCTGGTCTTTGGTGAACTCAAGTTTGGCTTCTTTAAATTCCTGTTGCGATTCAATCGCTTTCAGTTTTCGTTTGGCCATATCGCCCTTGTTGGGATTTACCACCGGAATGGTAACACCAAAACCGATGCTCCACGGGCGGTCGCCACGGACAATGCGAAACTCTTCGTACTTCGCCTGAAAGTAGCCTAAGTTAATGTTGTTTTTTTCGAGGGCGTATTCGCGGTCGGCTAAGTTGATCTTTTGCTGGAAGTACGAGAGCGATGTGGCTTCGTGCGGGGCTGTTTCAAGGCTGTCTAACAACTTCTGGATTTGTTCGATAGTCACAATGTCTTTCAGGCTCCATGATTTAACGTGTGTTGCGGCCTCCGGGTAAATGGCCACTACTTTTCGTGCGGCATTTTCAACTTCAAACTGAGCTTTGTCCACATCAACCGATTTGTCCATTTCTTCCAGCTTCAGGTCAACATAATCTTCGCCATCGAAACTGCCGGAAAGCTGTTGTTTTTCAAGCATGGCAATGTAGGTTTGAGTGAGTTCAAGCTCGCGTTGTGCGAGGTCTTTCAGCCCGGCAAAGGTTACCAGTTCGATAATAAGGTTGTAGCGGTCAAAGAGTACCTCCTTTAATATGATTCCTTTTTCGAGTGCGATTGTAGATTTAAGTGCGCTGAAATACCGGTTATTTTGCCGTAACTCCCACGGGTTAGAGGGATTAATCCGCAATGCGTATTCCTGCCGGGCGATGTCGAGGCGGTTGCTTTCGGTACGGAACTCAACTTTTTGCAGGGGTGCGAGGCGGTATGGTTTTTTGTTGAGGTAATCAACCTGCATATCGAACATGGCTACCGTGGGGGCATCTTGTGCAGCTTTAAAGAACCCGCCAAAACCGGTTTGTCCGTTTGCATGAACATATACGAGTAAAAAAAATAAGGCAACGCTAATCCTCATGCTTTAACGGATTAATACCTTTTCGCCATTCGCAAAATTATTGGCAGGCGGTATTTCAATAAAAACTTCGCGGCCAAAGGCTTTTACAGCGGTTGATTTTTGTAAGATTTCAGGTAATTCGGTAACGGCACCGTACCCAATCACTTTTCCGCTAACGCTGATCGAATTACGGCCATAAGCCGACACCCGCACCGAGTCGCCCACGGCAAAGGCATTGTTGTTTTTACCGGCTAAGTAACCGATCACGGTAGTGGGGTTAACCGGTGTAATCGAAAGGAGGGGAGTAAATGAACTAACCTGTTCACCGGGTTTGATGAATACGGCTTTTACAAAACCATCGGCCGTAGCGTATTTAATGAGTTTTGTTTTTTCGTTCTGCAACAGGGTAAGCTCCTGTTCCAACAGTTTAATCTGGTTGATCAGTTGTTCCTGGTCGATGAACCCTTCTAAGCGGATGTCAGCTTCTTTGATGGCAATTGCCTGACGGTGTTTTTCTTTTTGCTTGTTCAGCGATTGCAGTTTTACGTGCAGTGGGTTGTCGGTGTCGTCCCACACGGTAGTATCGCCATGTGAGGTAAGTTCTTTGGTGATTTTTTTGTTAAGCTGGATTTGACTTTTAACCTGTTCGATCTCGGTTTCAATTTCTTCAAGCGGAATACCCTGATCGGCTCCTACATAGGCAACCTGCGCCTGAACAAGTTTTGCTTTACTTTGTTGTTCGGTTTTTAACAGTACGATGCGGCTCGATATTCTTTCGATTTCCATGTCTAACTCAGCGTTGGCCAGGTCAATCAATGTATCGCCAGTTTTTACCTGTTGGCCGGGTACCACGCGAACAGCTTTTACCAGCGAGGCTTTTTCAGAATTAATTTTAAATTCTTTTACTTCGGTAATACCGATGGATGCGTAATCGCTTCCGCGAAAGTATTTTGCGCTGATCCACAACAATACAATAAAACAAACGGTTACCATACCGTAAAACCAGTTGATGCCAGAGGTATGTTTGTCGTTAGGCATTGGCAGGCTCGTTTACGGTGATCTTGGGTTGCGATAAGCCGGGTACTACGGTTAACGCATTAAACAGTACGTCTTTTTCCTGTTCTTTATGAAAGGTGATGGCATATTGGTAGCGTATGGCTTTTTCTTTGGTAACGGTAATGGTTACTAACCGGTGCGCAGCCGAATATTGTTCGATGATGGCGATCACCGCAGGCAGATCGTTGGCATCGGCCAGGTTAAAAAACAGCATGTTAGGACTTGTAAAACTTCGGAACGGTGATATATGCAACAACGCGGCTACGGCACAAAACAAAAGGGTTCCGGCAAACGAAATGGTAAAGCCATATACGCCAACGGCTAAGCCCGTGCTGAGTGCGGCAAACAAAAACAAAACATCGCGCGGATCGTCAATGCGGGTACGAAAGCGAATGATGGCCATTGCCCCGAACACTCCCAAACCGCGCGCCAGGCTGTCGCCAATGGCCATCATCACCATAGCGGTAACTAATGAACCGAGGATTAACGATTGGAAGAAATTTTTCGGGTAATGTTCGCCCGTAAATGTTAAACGGTGCGTTACCGCGATAATAGACGACAGCACAAAGGCCCAGGCAAAACAATAAATAACATTGACCAGTTGCGGATATTCGTAAACCGGTTGATCAGGAAACAATTCTAACATGATTTAGTTGATAGTTGTTAGTTATTAGTTGATAGTTGTTAATTGCTAATTGTAAATTGTTAACTGTTAATTGTTAGACGAACCCGGAGTTGGCGTGTCGAATTGTACCCACGCACCGTCTTTGTTCCCGTTAGGCGATAAACCATACGATTTATTATCCTGTTGGGCGGAAAACTCTTTGCCGTGAATGGTGCGGCCATCGATATAGAATAAGCCCACGGCTTCACCGCTTTTGCCGAGTTTGAAGTTTGTGTGCAAAGGCCCCTGGCTTCCCTGTTCATCGGCCCAGAATAATAAGAAACCGCCCGCAGGAATGGTTATACCGTTAGGGATTTTGAATTTAAACGGATCGCTTAAATCGTCCGATAAATACATACCGCTCATGTCAACCGGGGTTGCGCCTGCGTTATAAACTTCAATCCAGTCGTCATACTCGTTACCCTCTCCATCCGGATCTGTAATAAAAGTTGTATTCGATGCCATAAACTCGTTAATAACTAATTGTGGCAGTGCATCGGTGTTTAATAAATAAGCGTACGCATCGTCCGGGGCATCGTATGGTTTATACGTGGTAGCGCCCGTTGTACCTTTTGCTTCAACATAGTATTCCATTTTGCCGACAACACTTTGCGCGGGGATGGTTCCGTTATAGTATGCGCCCGATTGCGCCATGGTTACCGCAGTATAAGTACCTCCGTTAAAACGATAATACAATTTTACCGTGCTCAGTTGTGCGGTGTTGGTAAGTTCGGCCTGTATGGTTACAGACTGGCCAAGCCCCGGCACGGCCGGGTTGCGCATTACCGTGGTAATGGCCGGTGCGTTCGATTCGTTATTAGATGCGCCCTGGCTGGTTACGCCCGATATGGCGAAGTGATCGGAGCCATCCGGGTACCGGCCGTACGACTGGCCGTTGTCGAGTTTGGGGTACACAACGGTTTCGGCTACTTCGTTGGTAGCGTTTTTTAAGGTTACGGTTTCGCCATCTGAAGATAATTTAAAGTTGGTGTGCAGGCCGGTATTTTCGTCATCACAGTAAATTACCAAGTATCCTTTTGCCGGAACCAACGTGCCGGTGGGTAGGGTGTATTCGGCACCATCGTCACTGATTTTATAGCCGCCAATATTTTTAATGACATCGGTTGAATTGTACAGTTCAACCCAGTCGTTGCCCGAGGCGTAAATTTCGTTGATAAAAAGCCCCTCGGCAGCCGTAACAACTGGTTGTTTGTCTTCATCGTCTGAAGCACAACCGTTAAAAAACACAACACCCAACAAGGCACCTAACAAAAGACAATACGTGACCGATTTTTTTATCATGACTTTTTAAGAAACAATTACCGCTTAACAATTCGTTAAAGATACGGTAATAATCCAAAAAAATACCCGTATAAAATGATGAGCGGGAATTATCCGTACGCTGTTACGAAGGGAACAATACGTTGTCTTTGAATATTTTAACGGCAATGGCCAATAAGATCACCCCAAAAATTCTGCGCAGTACGGCAAAACCGGCTTCGCCAATTACCCGTTCGAGCCAGGCCGATGAACGCAACACGGCATATACAAAAACCACATTGATCACGATACCCGCCAGAATGTTTATTTCCTGATACACGGCACGCAGCGATAGGATAGTGGTGAGTGTTCCGGCACCGGCTATGAGCGGAAATGCAAGAGGTACAATCGAACCCGTGCCTTTTGCATGGGGATCGTCTTTAATGAGTGTAATGCCCAAAATCATTTCCATGGCCACAATAAAAATTACGATGGCCCCGGCTACGGCAAAAGAAGCAACATCTAACCCGAAAAGGTTAAGGAGTGATTGCCCCAAAAACAAAAACACGACCATCAGTACAGCCGAAATAATGGTTGCCTTTTCGGCATGGATGCGCCCCTCGCGTTTACGGATATTGATGATGAAAGGGATAGAACCCAGAATATCGATCACCGAAAAGAGGATAAGTGTTACCGAAAATATTTCTTTGAAATTCATGCTGCAAAGCTACAAAAGCGCTGCGACAATCCGGCAGGTGTAACCGGGGTTTGATTTTGGCCGGGATGGTGCGAAACCTATTTTGCCAATTTTTGCGTTTTTTGTTTTTCGGCCAGCTTGCCGATGGTTAAGCCCTGCACTATAATAGAGAATACAACCACATAGTACGTGATGGACAAGAACAAATTCTTATGAAGATCGGTGTCGATTGTAAGCGCCAGGGCAACCGATACGCCTCCGCGTAAACCGCCCCAAACCAAAATGGTAATGGTGCGGGCATCGAACGTGCCCATACGCGGGATAAACTTAATTGGCACCCAAATGGAAATAAGCCGGGCAAACAAAACCACTGCAATCGAAATAATACCGATCAGCCAGTGATCGTACAGTTCGGTGATGATCATTAACTCGAAACCAATAATCATGAACAGCATGGCGTTTAAAATATCATCGACCAGCTCCCAAAACTTATCGAGATAATCTTTATCGGTTCCCGACATGGCCGTGGCTTTACCATAATTGCCCACCACCAAACCGGCCGTTACCATGGTAAGCGGCCCCGAAATGTGCAGGTATCGGGCAACTAAGTAACCGCCCATTACAATGGCAAGCGTAATCATTACCGTAACGTTGTAGTCGTTAATGCGTTTAATCCCTTCACTGCCAATATAACCCAATAGTAATCCTAACAACAACCCACCACCGGCTTCCTGTATGATAAGCCCGGTTACTTTAACAAACGTAATGTCGTTTTCGCGGCCGCGTGCGAGTTGTAATAAGATGATAAATACCACCACGGCAATACCATCGTTGAACAATGATTCACCGGCAACTTTTATTTCGAGCGATTTACGGATACCGGCTTTTTTTAAGATACCGATAACCGCAATAGGATCGGTAGGAGAGATTAACGCCCCAAACACTAAGCATTGGATGAGCGGAACCTGAATGTGAAAAGCGATGAACAGTAAATACATCAATCCCCCCACAACAAACGTTGAGATGATTACGCCTACTGTCGAGAAAATGATAATGGGTGCGCGTTGTTTGCGTAAATCGTGCATACTGATGTGTATGGCTCCTGCAAACAACAAGAAGTTCAGGATGGCACCCATCAATACTTCCGAGAAGTCAACACTGGTGATGAGTTCGAGCGCACTGTTAAAAAGTTCAGGGTAAATTTTTCCGGTAGCTACTAATACAATCGACACCAGCATGGCAATGAGCATAATGCCGATGGTAGAGGGCAGCTTTAAGTACCTGAGGTTGAGGTACGCAAACACGGCCGTGAGTACAATGAGAACCGAAAACGAGTAATATAATTCCATAGTGCTTTATCCCGAACCTTAAAAGTATTAAAAAGGTATAAAGTGTCCTATACCCGGCCTACCGCAGGCAGGCTCTGACGTATAGGACACCTATTAGTATAATTAATAATAATGAAACTGAATGAAAAAGGAAAGGCCGACCAAGACGGTCGGCCTAAAATTCGTAGCTGCTTCCCCCAAAGTCAGCCACGAAACTCTTTATATAAACCATCCGGTAAACCGGTTGGCTTTGCAGCCTGATAACATCGGCACGTATAGGCAGACGAAACGGCTCGTGTTTCAATCACAATACAAACCGGAACCCGGTCTGATTGGCGTGAATGTCCATAAAAATTATGGATTAGCCAACAAAAGAAAGTTAATTAACAAAAAGCTCCCGCCAGCCTATCGGCACGTTTATATAAACGGTTGCAAAAGCGGGTTACGCGGGTATTTTTGCAACGAGGCGTGCGTATAAAATACAGAACGGCTCAGAAGAAAACCTGGTATTGCAGCACTACCTGTGTACGGTTTCCATCTTTTACAAGATCAGCACCGGCTGTTTTATATACCGGCCGGTTTTGGTAATCTAACGTAAGTTTGCCGGTGTGGCCTTTAATCAGCCAGTTTACGCCCATGTTGGTTACGTTCATCCTGTCACTCAGGCGGTCGTAGCCGGCACTCATCAGCGAAGCGTACGGCATAAATGTTCCATTACCATCGCCTAACAGGTTGCGCTTAAATAAATATCCGATTTGCGCATACACTACCTGGCCGGTAGCAAACATCGGGAAAGCGTTGCCGAAGGAAGCCATATTCACGGGGCTTCCTGCAACCACTCCGTTGGCCGGGTTCATAATACCGTTGTAACGCAGGTAGCCATCGCCATAATGGGTAGCGAAATAACCCAAGTAAGCCGAGAGGGCGTTTCCTTTTTGGGTGTTAACAGGGGCATCGTAAAACAATGCGGCCGAAAACAAATTCATGTCGTGAAAGCGATGATTGGTTACTACGCCTGTAAACGGATCGGTATTACCGGTTTCGGTAGCATTTTTTTGTGTGATAAACCCGGCTTCGAGGTTCAGCACTTTTTTCTTACCGAGATAAGTCCCCGTCATGTATGGGGTAACGTGCGGTTCGGTGTCGAAGAAATTCCATGCGAAAAATCCCTGATATTGTAAGCGATGTCCGGTGCGTGAGAATGTAGCATATTGCGAAATGGCCGGGACAGGTGTACCATTTGAGGTGATGGGGAACGGATCGCTCAGTACCAACCGGTAGTCGAGCTTGCCTAACTGGCCGCGAATATAAGCGCTGAGCTTACGCGAAAATTCATCAGTTTGGTCAACCGTAGCCTGTGCAAAAATGGGTACGTCCATTGTCATAATCGAGCCAATACTCGGCTGGCTGAAACGCGATAACCCGTTGGCAATGGTAAGCCCACCGCCCACGAAAAGTTTATCGTTTCCTTTCCACACTTTGTATTCGCCCAGGGCATCGTGAAAGAATGCCTGAAACTTGCGGTTGCCTGAGTTGGTGTTGTTCTGACCGGCCAAAAAATTAAAATTGTTTTGTCCGAACTGCGTATAAAAAAATACATGATCGGTTAACTGGCCGTAAAACTGAATGCGCGTTCTGCGCAAGCCAATATCAAACGTGCGATCGGCCTTTTCACCGACTACCGTGGTATAAGGGTTGCTTTCGTTGAAACGAAACCAGACTTGATTTAAGAAAGTGGCTTTCAGGTAATGGCTGCCATCTTCGTTCAGGTTAAGTTTCAGTTCTTCTATTGCTTTTGATTTGTCTTGCGCAAAAGCGGTAAAATATCCGCCCGACAACAAAAGAATGAACAGCGTGTTTGTCAGGTTTTTCATATAGGCTATGTATCGTTATGCAGTATAATCCGGTTAATAATAATGGGGTATCTTTAATTATCCAACTATAATGTTGACTGAACGCCATCATCCGGTTTAACCGGCTTTATGCTTTCATCGCCTTCATCAGCGCCTTGATTTCGCGATCTTTTATAGCAGGGAAGTTGGCAATGCGTATGGTGGTGGCTTTTAGTTCGCCATACCCACTGCCCAGCAGAAACCCTTTTGCCTGCATCGATTTTTTAAGTTTATCGATGGTTTTTGCATCGGCCTGAACAGGCAAAACCGTGTATGAGCGAACGGCAGCATTGCCGATGAGGAGTGAATAGCCGTTCCGGGTTAAAAATTCTGTCCAGGTTTTGTAGCGGCTCAGCGTTTGTTTGTGGATTTCGCCAATGGGTTTTACGGTTTCCAGTACACGCATGAGCATATAAATGCCCAATACATTAGGCGTGTATGAAGTTTGCCACTGTTGCATCATGGCCGTCATCAGCACAATGTTGTTATAGTGTGCCGTGCGGTTAAGGGTATGTGCGCGGGCAATGGCGTGTGGCGAGCATACCATGATACCCAACCCTGCCGGTAACCCGAAACATTTTTGTACGGAAGCAAACCAGATGTCGCCCGATTTAAAATCGAGTTTAATACCGGCCATCGAAGAAGTGGCATCGATAGCGATCAGGTGATCGGGATTGTTTTTTCGGATCGATTGAATAACAGGTTTGCTCACCTGCGTACCGTTAGCGGTTTCGTTTTGGGTGATGCAGATAATGTTTTCGCTTCCTTCAAATACCGTTTGCCCGGGATTTAAAATTGTTTCGCGCCCAAAGGGTAATGCGATTGCTTTGGGCTGAAGTTTATGGGTATAGTCAAACCATTTTTGCCCGAAGGCACCATTGTATAAATGAAAGCTTTTATGGGTGATCCAGGACTGTGCGATAATTTCCCAACACTCGGTTGCCGAAGATGTAAAAAATACGGTGTAATCTTTCGGGATACTGAGCTTCCGTTTGAGCAGCGTTACGGTTTTTTTCATCAGTGCCATAAACTCTGCACTGCGGTGATTCATGCTGAGGATGCCCGATGTGTGCGCGTCTTTCACATACTTCGGTACAGCATCGTAAACGCGGGAAGGGCCGGGGTAGAAAGAGGTTATCATGTATTACGAAAGGTAATGGTTCAGAAATTCGGCCGATGTTGCTACTTCAAGTTCAGAAAAATAAAAATCATCTTTATCTTCGGTAATAATGTGTGTGCAGCCTGCCTGTTTGGCCGAATAATATTCGAGGCCGTCTTCAAAATCATGAATGGATTTATTTTTAACCGTAGCATCCACAACTTTTTTACCGGTTTCGGTAATGGTTATCTTCGATGCCAGCAAGGCAATTTTTTCGTTAGCTTTTTCCGTTCCGCTTTTCTTTTCCGAAAAGTAAAATGCAATGGCGAGGCATATGGGTGAGGTGTAAAGGGTAACGTGCTTGTTGGCAGACCTGCCTGCCGCAGGCAGGCTCAGTATCCGTGATGAATAGGTAAAAACAGGATACTCCTTGTTAAGAACAGACACAAGCACGTTGGCATCCAGAAAGACTTTCATTTCCGGCTTTTTAAGTATTCGTGTTTTAACGACTTACGACTTGTTTGTTTTGTTTTGTATTCGGTTTCACCCTCGGCCAATAGCGATACCCAATCCGCTACCGGAAGCGATTCGAGGTCTTGATAATTTTCGCTGGTGATTTTCCGGTACAGGAATTCCGTTAGCCGCGACAGGCTGATGTTTTGCGAGTCGGCAAATTTTTTGGCTTTTTCAATAACCGACTCATCGAACGAAAGTGTGATTTTGGAATCCATACGCCTGATAATTTATACGACAAACTTAATAAAGTTATACGTATAAATCAAGGTTGTTGAGGGTAGTTAGTAAAGGGGAGTTTTTTGCCGCTGGGTTGTTATTTTTTAATTATAGAAATACCGACCTGAAGGTTACTGAGTTCATTTCTCATCCAAACCTTTCAGTATAGAGGCTAATGTTTTAAAAAGCTTGTAATAATTTTGGAGGGATTTTAAATCATAAACTAAGTCGGTTCTTTTTAAGGATAAAAATTTGCCTGCGAGTAGTGGAGTGGTTAACGGTTTTACCTGTTCCGTTAATTTCAGGTGTACTTTACGGATTTTTTTAAGGGTTTCTTTTATATCGTTATTACCTGCAATCAGGTTGAATAATTCTTGGTTGTTGCATTCTATTTTAAAAGCCTTCTGAAAATCCCTGCTGCCAAACCTGAGTAGCGTTGATGTTGACTTGATGTCAAGTGTTACATCATCGTAATCAAAAGGCATAAAAACTTGCGTATTAGATACAATACTCAACCCTCCGTGCAAATAGGCTTTTTGCTTTTGTTGAAAAAGAAAAAATATAGTATTCCCGTTTGCCGGAAGTTCAATTATACACTCAACGATATTTGAAGTTAAACCCTTTCTATCGCTACAAGTAAGTTTTCCACAATTCTCGTTTGAGAATGCGGTTAACTGATTTTGTAATTTCTCTTTGTCAAGAAAAATCATAGATGACCTTCAATAACAATTATCTTTTATTTCTTTATATTCACCAATCTCATTGGTAGTGTACGACCCCTCCGGGGTCGTAGGTTTGTAGCATAAATTTTTAAGCTACAAACCTCAGGACTCCAGAGGAGTCCAACCCTTGTAATTTATACCAACTCACTTTGCTACCGCTGCGCTTCACATTCACCACACATCTCTAACGTGGGGTCGCTGCGCAAACCTCGCTGAAACCAAGACGTACGTCTAAAAAGGATCTACATCCTTAATAACATTTCCTTGTAGTATTCCTACATTATCTTTTTTAACCAAATAGGTCAATCTGTTAAATTTAATTTCGTTTAGTTTTCCTTCACGGACAAGCTTGTCAAAGATATTTGAATTTTCAAGTGTTGTAAAGCCAGTTAGCTTTGTGTAGTTTTTATTCTCAACGAGCACCAAATGAAGATGTTTTCCAATACCTCCATGCCAATAGATGAACATCATATCATTACCTTGAGAAACTCCAAAAAGGAATTTCCTCGTTGGTAATTTTTCGTTCCCTTCAGTTACCACATCAGTTGACCTCCATTCCTCACTCTCACTGGCTATAAAAGTGTCGTTATTGTGACGCTGTTTAAGCTTTGCAATCATTTCTTGATTAGACTTTTGTTTTTTCTGTGACGTGCCTTCATAAGTGAATACAGAATAGATTATGGAGTCTTTTAACTCTATAATTCTATTAACTAATTCTTTAGGAATTTCATTAAAGTTGAAGAAGATTGTTGACGAATCAGAATTGAACATTGTATTAATCTTGTCAGTTACTTTGTCAAGTTGTACAGTATCTTGAGAGTGACCTGAAATTGTGCAGGCTAATATCAATATAATAATCAAAAACTGTTTTTTCATCTTTTTCAGTATTTTCGCTAACATCTGTCTATAACCATTGCCTTCTTTAAATATCACTTTCGATTCACCACCCACTGCACCGCCAATGCATAACCCTCCATACCGAACCCGGTAATCAGGCCGGCACATTTTGACGTGATCAAACTCGTATGCCTGAACTCTTCGCGTGCATATATGTTAGAGATGTGGACTTCCACCACCGGGGTTTTAATCGAAGCGATGGCATCGTGCAAGGCAATAGAGGTGTGCGTGTATGCACCAGCATTTAAAATAATGGCATCGGCAGTAAAACCAGTTTCGTGCAGTTTGTTAATCAGTTCGCCTTCTACATTTGATTGGTAATAGGAAAACGAAACTGCCGGAAAACGTTTTTGCAGTCCGGCATAAAACTGTTCGAAAGTAAGGCTGCCATATACTTCGGGTTCGCGTTTGCCCAATAAGTTCAGGTTGGGGCCGTTGATGATCTGTATGTTCATGGCGACTAAGTTAAAATAATTTGCACATTTGTACGGTAACTGCTTGTTGTGAACTGGGATTTATACATTAAAAGTTTTCGCCATTACCTGAAACTGGAACGTTCGCTGTCCGAAAATTCCATCGAAGCCTACATCCACGATGTCACAAAACTGAAACAATACATCGAAATAGAGCACCCGGGCATCAGCCCGCTTACCGCCAAATCTAAGCACATACAGGGTTTGCTGCACTTTATTAATGAGTTGGGTATGAGCGCGTACAGCCAGGCGCGCATTCTTTCGGGTATCAAAAGTTTTTTTAAGTACCTCTTGTTTGAAGAAGAAATCACCACCGACCCAACGGAACTGATCGAAGGGCCTAAGATTGGCCGCAAACTGCCCGATACATTAAGCTACGAAGAGATTGTAAAGTTGCTGGAGGCTATCGATCTGTCGAAACCCGATGGCGGTCGCAACCGTGCCATGCTGGAGGTGCTGTACAGTTCGGGGTTGCGCGTATCTGAATTAGTTAACCTGAAGCGCAACAATGTGTATTTTGATGTTGGCTTTTTGCGCGTGATCGGTAAAGGAAATAAAGAACGCCTTGTCCCCGTTGGCCGCGATGCCATGAAGTATCTGAAAATTTACATAGAAGAAATCCGGCCTCACTTTCCCGTACAGCCGGGTTTTGAGGCCGATGTTTTTTTGAACCAGCGTGGTAAACGCATTTCGCGTATTTCGGTGTTTACGATGATCAAAACGTTGGCACAACGGGCGGGCATTAAGAAAACGATCAGTCCGCATACGTTCAGGCACTCGTTTGCCACGCACTTAATTGAAGGCGGTGCCGACTTGCGTGCGGTGCAAGAGATGCTCGGCCATGAGTCGATCACAACCACCGAAATATACACGCATCTCGACCGCGACTACCTGCGCCAGGTAATTACCGAGTTCCATCCACGGAAGTGAAATAAAAAAAGGCTGGTGTTCGCCAGCCTTTTCAGAATTGAAATGTTGTTGCTTAAAACTTAAAGGTTATACCGGCCAGTACCGAAGTTAAACCGTAGCCAACCTCTGCGTTAGCCGCGAATTTGTTTGTAAAGTACCAGCGCGCTCCGGCTGTAACCCCGAAACGTGGCGCGAAATCACTATAATCTTCGCCATCCCAACCTTCATACCACACGTTACTCACACCCAATAATACCGATCCGTACAAATCAAGTTTATCGGTACCCAACGGAATGTGTTTGCTGAAATGGTAAGAGCCACGTGCGCCACCATCAAAGGCAAACGAATGATTGCGTAACGTAAAACCAGCATACAGCCCTATGCTGATGGCATCGTTAATAAAAAACTCAAGCGAAGCCGTAACGGGCACACCGTAATAGCTGCCTCTATAATAGTTATACGAATAGTAGCCATCATAATACCCACCAACACCCAGACCAACGCTAAAGAGTTTGTCTCCTTTATTGTACTGCACCTGGGCCATGGCCGGGGCTGCGGCAGCCATCACCACCAGAACGATCACCAGACTTTTCAATTGTTTTTTCATAATTAATTTGATTTTCAAATTTTGCGTGAAACTAATTGGTTTTTTTCTTTTTACGAAGTTCCAATCCGTAAGTTGCCTTGCACTCTGTTATCTTTGTGCCATGTATAAACGCATAGTTCGCCCCCTTTTGTTTTTGATGGATGCCGAAACCGTTCATCATCGGGTTTTTACAGGGTTAAAAATAGCTTCAAAAATACCCGGCATAAAAGCTTTACTTGGTTTGGTTTTTAAAACCAAACATCCGAAACTTCAACGGCAATTGTTAGGCCTTACATTCAAAAACCCGGTCGGGTTGGCGGCAGGCTTCGATAAAGATGCCAAACTAATCGATGAATTGAGTTCGCTTGGATTTGGTTTTGTTGAGATTGGGACATTAACTCCACAACCCCAGCCGGGCAACGACAAACCGCGCCTCTTTCGCCTGCCTGCCGATCAGGCGCTGATTAACCGCATGGGGTTTAACAACGGGGGCATACAGGCGGCCGTTGAGCGGCTTAAAAACAGAAAGTCGGATATTATTGTAGGAGGTAACATTGGTAAAAATAAAATTACCCCTAACCAACAGGCCGTTGATGATTATGCCGCGTGTATCGATGCCCTGCATCCCTATGTCGATTATTTTGTAGTGAATGTGAGTTCGCCCAATACACCGGGCTTGCGTGAGTTGCAGGAAAAAGAACCTCTGAAAAAATTATTGAGCGATGTGAAGGCACTCATCCAATCGAAAGAAAAGTCTAAACCGGTATTACTAAAAATAGCGCCCGATTTAACCCGCACCCAGTTAGACGACATCGTGACTATTTTGTTGGAAACCAAAACCGATGGCATTATTGCCACGAACACAACCATATCGCGCGAAGGATTGATAACCCCGAAAGAAGTTGTTGACACGATAGGTATGGGCGGGTTAAGCGGCAAGCCCGTGCGTGATCGATCGACTGAAGTTATCCGTTATTTGCGCCAACAATTAGGTGCAACGTACCCGATTATCGGGGTAGGAGGTATTATGACTCCTGAAGATGCTTTGGAAAAAATAAAAGCCGGTGCCGACCTGGTTCAGGTTTACACTGGCTTTATCTATGAAGGGCCGGGCTTAGTAAAGCGGATTAACAAGCTGTTTTTAAAAAATTGGCAGTAGGCAATGGTAGTTGTAAGTATTCAGTCCCGATAGCTATCGGGATTGCCTACTGATTTGTCTACTGAACTATCGCATCAGCGTGATAAAACCGGTTAGAGGTTTGAGGTTGCCCGAAAATTCTATTTTATAAAAGTACGTGCCCGAAGGCAATTCACTGCCTTTGTTGCTGAAGCCGTTGAATACCCGGTCGGTGTTGTTATAGTTTTGAATATCAAACACTACATCGCCCCAGCGATTGAAGATGGTAACCTTGTTTTGCGATGCGCCAGCAATCACATCAATGTATTTTACAAACATAAAATCATTTATGCCGTTTCCATCGGGCGAAAGACCGTTGTGTACCACCACCTCCCCGGCCACGTCAATATCAAACAAGCCTTGTGCGCAGGCATTGGCGAGGTCGCAGATTTCAACTGTTACACGGTCTGTTCCGGTGAAGGGATCGCCCCGGTAATCAACAACGAGGTTGTAGGCCACATCGATGAAAGCCGGAACGCCCCGCGAAGTCTGGTTGTTGATCACGCGCAGCGATGCGAAGTTAAGATTGTTGTCTGGGTCGCTGATGAAAGGAGTAAGGTCGGCCTGTAACAGTCCCTCGATTTGTACGGAGAATGTTTGTGCGCTTATGGAAGGAGGGGTGTTGATATTGGTTGTGCTGCACGGCTGACCGGTAGTTGTAATAGTTACTACATCGGAAGCAACAGAAAGACAGTTGGCGGCATGACCAACAACAACGGAATAAGAACCAGCATCACTCACGGTAATGCCTTGCGCGGTTTGCCCGCCCGACCATTGGTAAACGGCAAACCCGGAGGGCGCTAACAACGCTGCGGTGTTTGTACCGCACAACGTTGTGCTGCCGAAAATTTCAATAACAGGTTTGGCAGGCGTGGTAAACGCTTTTACTTCAATTGCATCCGAGGCATCGCTGGGGCAATTGCTTCCGTCAGTTACTACAACAGAATAACTGCCTGCTGCGCTCACTGTAATTTCCTGCGCGGCTTGTCCATCCGACCACAAATAGGTAAACCCTGCCGGTGCGGTGAGTGTTACCGTAGCGCCATCGCATAAGTTGGTGGAGCCGCTAACAGTAACAACAGGTTTTGCAGGCCTGGGCGATACTATAACGGATGCCGGTGCCGATGGCTCACTCTGGCAGGTGCCATCGCCTACAATAGCTGTATAATCGCCTGATGTTGTTACCAAAATTTCGCGTGTTGTTTCTCCGTTCGACCACACGTATGACGTGAACCCGGTGGGTGCACTGATCTTGATAAAGCCACCTTCGCATATCGTAACGCTGCTTATGTTCAGTACCGGTGGCGCAGTGCCAACTACTGTTGCCGTTACCAAGGTGCGGTTGCTTTCACATAGCGTAGCCGGATCGTAAACGCTTACAAAAAAGTCGGTGGTGGTGGTCAGCGCTGGTGTGGTAAACGAAGCTCCGGTAAACAGTATGGCGGTTGTAACTTCATCTTCATACCAGCGATACACCTGCGTACCAATAGCACCACTCGTAGCGGTGAGCGTTACCGTACCGTTGTTACAACGACTTGCCCCTGTGGCAACAGGCGCAGTGGGCGGAGTGCAGGTCAATACGGTAAAAGTTTGCGTTTCAATCGCGCTCCATATACCATCCGAATCTTTTACGCGGATGCTGATGGTGTGCGCCCCGGTAGCAACACCGCTCAGCGAAATATCGAATAGCTGTGTTACAACTGCGCCCGGTGTGGTGATAGTTAGCGGTGTAGCGTTTCCTTCACCGGGATCGGTATCATCAATAAAATATTCAGCGGCTGTAATGTTGCCAGCGTTTGATGTAGTTGGCGAAACATAAAATCCCCGACTCTCAAAAAGTCCCCATTTTCCATCGGCTCCTTTTACCCGTATCGCTAAAAAATGAAAGCCGGGATCAAGTCCCGTTGCCGGAAGATTGACCGTGAAGTTGGTTATCGCGCCCGGTGTTATGGAAATGGATTCGGCTTGCCCTGTGCCGGGGTCGTTGTCGAAAAAATATTCGGCTGCAACAATGTTAGGCACATCGGTAGCTGCACCGGTTATATAAAATCCACGACTCTCAAAAATTCCCCACTTACCATCTGTGCCTTTTGTGCGGATAGAGAGAAAGTGAAAACCTGGATCAAGGCCGGTGGCGGGAAGGCTTACCGTAAAGTTTGTAACAGCCCCGGCCGTAACAGGTATGGCTGTGCCGCTTCCGTTACCGGGATCGGCATCAAAAAAATATTCGGCTGCAACAATGTTGGCAGCATCGGTAGTTGCATTGGTAATATAAAACCCACGGCTTTCAAAAATTCCCCATTGTCCGTTTGCGCCTTTTGTGCGGATGGCCAGAAAATGAAAACCCGGAGTAAGGCCGGTTGAAGGCAGACCAATCGTAAAGTTTGTAACAGCCCCGGCCGTAACGGCAATGGCTGTTCCGTTTCCGTGGCCGGGATCAGCATCAAAGAAATATTCGGCTGCAACAATGTTGGCGGCATCGGCAGTAGCATTCGTAATATAAAACCCACGACTTTCAAAAACACTCCACAAGCCCCCGGTTTCTTTTATGCGAATGGCCACAAAGTGAAGGCCCGGTGAAAGTGAAGTAACCGGTATGCTGGTCGTGAATATAAGATCGCCACCCGAAGGTGTAAGCGCAATGGGTGTTCCGTTTCCGTGGCCGGGATCGCTGTCAAAAAAATATTCTGCGTTCACCACACTTTGCGCACGGCTGCCGAGGGAAACCATCAGCAAAAAAAGAAGCGTTATGGAACAAAATATTTTCATCAGTAATTTTTAACAGGGCTTACAATGTTTCACCACAGAGTTTGCCTGCGGCAAGCACAGAGCGTAATACAGCCACAGTGAAATCACAGAGATTGATTTCTATGTGTAAACTCTTTGTAACTCTATGGTTAAATATCATGCTGCGTAGTAACATCAGTTTTTTAAACAATAGCTTTAGCACAGAGGTTAATTACTTTTCCGTGCATCTACCGTTACGTTCAGGCTGCCACCAGGTGTTATGGTAGGGTTGGTGATGTTCATGCTGAAAATGCGTGGCAGGCGACTGCTGCGGCTGTTGGCCCAGTTCAGGCTGCCGATGGCATCGTACAATAAGCCCATGTCTTTTCCATCGCTGCCCGAGTTATTGGCCGCACCGCTGGCAATGGTAAAGTTTAACAGCGCATTGGCAGTACCGGCATTAACAGCAGTCTGGTCTGCCATGCCGGGGTTACCGTTGGCTACGTTACCCCCGCCATCTACATTGTCGTTTACACTCCAAGGCGTTGCGTTCGACACGGCATTGCCTGCGGCAAGTGTAATGTTGTTTGTAATGTTGTTACTGAACGTGCTGAAGCTTACGCTAAGACCTGCATTGGCCTGGTTAAAGATGTTGTTCGTGAAACTTAAAAAGCGGCAATTAGCTCCGAAAATTGCGTAAGCACCTCCACCACCGTTGTTGGGGCTGTAAAACAAATTATGGTCAAAGCGCACATTTACACTGTTTGTGAGGTAGTTTATCTGAGTGAAGGTACTACTACCAATACCGTGGTAGAACATGTTGTTTTGGAACAGGAAATTCTCATACGTTGAGGGTTGATGAAAGCTCAGATTGTAATAGAAGGCACATCCTTCAATCAAAAATCCGGATGAGCTGAAATCCCAGTTAAGCGATTGGCTGAACTGGCAACGGATGATGCGAATGTTATTAACGGGAATATCGCTGCCATTTACCTGGTTGCGGGAAGCGGTAACGGGTTGTAAAAATACCAGCCCGTGCAGTTCAGAGCCATCGGGGCTGCCGGGTGCGGCAGAGTTGCGTAATACTGCACCGTTTACCTTGGCAGTATGCGGTAAATTTTTGTCGGGCGCCCAGCCGGGGCCAATCACGGCAATTTTTTTATCTAAGATGGTGAAGGCCGCGTATGTGTTGGGGCTGCCATATACATACACGGTGTCGCCATCTACGCTGGCGTCAAGAGCGCTTTGTATCGTGCTAAACTGCCCTATGGTAGCGGGGTTGTTGCTTACCGTGCGCACGGTAGCCCACGTGGTTAGCGTAAGCAGCATCATACATGCGAAAGCGAGTGAGGTTTTCATATTGTTTATGGTTAAATATTTATGTGTTTATCTTTTTTAACCGCAGAGATCGCTAAGAACGCTGAGTTATTCTTTGTGTATTTTCTTTGTGTTCTTTGCGGTTAAGTATTTTAAAAATCCGTAATAGCCGATATATCATGAAAGCGGAACAACCGTGCACGTATGCCAATGGTTATTTCGTGTGCTGTATAATTTAAACCAATCGATTTATTCGTGGGTAATTCAAAAACATAGCCCACGCGCAGCATGTCGCCTAAGTTTATTTTTAAGATCACGCCATACGTGTTCAGGTTGCGGGTGAACAATCCAAGCATGTAGCTGTCATCGGCCGTAAGGATTGCGCCTGCATCGGCATTTACGGGAGCATTCGCTACATATCGCGCCAGCGCAAAGGGCTTTATCTTTAAACGATGCGAGAGTACAAAAACATAAGCCACATGTGCGTAAGCATGACGGTTATAATAAATAATCTGTTGATCGTGCAGCACGGTAGTGCCTTTTAACATTTTCGGGACGGAGATCCCACCATAAAATTTGTCGGACGAATAAATAATACCAGCCCCGAAACTTGGCGAGAACTCGCTGATGTTGGTTTGAAATTTCGGATCGTTCGGATCAATGATAAGCTCATCGAAATCGTTGCGGTAGTTTATCATGCCCGCCTGCAAGCCAAACGATACGCGGCTGTTGCGTTGCATTTGAATGTGATAGCCGTAGGCAACATGAAACTCGGTAGTTTTATTTGTGCCGATATTATCTTGTAGCACCGATAACCCAAGTCCCATTTTATTATTTAACAAAGCCGTATGCCCCGATACATTCATGGTTACGGGGCTTCCGCTTATGCCTGCCCATTGCACGCGGTAAGCCGCCAGCCCTGTTACATCTTTTGAAAAACCTGCATAAGCGGGATTGATAATAAACGGGTTAAGCAGGTATTGCGAATAGAGCGGGTCTTGCTGCGCGAATGAAGATTGTGCAAATGCGATAGCGACTAAAAACAATAAGCCAGTGCGGAAAGCTTTACGCAACAGGGAAGGTGTGCGATGTAAGCTGGTAATGGTTTTCATGGCACAGGCATTTGATTAATTAAAAGTACAGGCTATCTTACTTCGGCTCAATACCTGAAAACCGTGAATTATTGGAAAAAAAACTACCGGAAAGCAGGTAGAAAACTGCTTGTAACGCTGTACTTTAGAAAAATATGATCAGCTTTAAATGGCTTTTGTTTTTATCGTGCTTCTTTTTTTGCCTTTCGGGATACGGGCAACAATCTTCACAACCTTACTTAGACAGCCTCTATGCAATCGCCTTTAAGAGCGTGCCCGACAGTAATTCCGTCAAAGCGTTCACCTTAGTGCAGCGTTATTATTTTGAAAGAGGGCAATATGATTCCACGTTAAAATACGCCCTGCTTGCAGCGCCCGTGGCAGAACGGTTAAAAGATATGAAAGCCCTTGGTCGTGTTTATTACAACCTGGGCTTGACCTATACCAACAAGACTGATTATGATAACGCCCGGCATTATTTAGAGGAGGCAGCAAGCTTGATGCCCCGGCTTAACGATACACTGTTACAGGTAAACATATATAACGCCCATGCCTTGCTGAGCAACTATCAGTCGGATTATAGCACAGCGGTAGAATATTTATTGAAGGCGGCAGAGATCATCAACCAGTCGTCATCAACGCAAATCAAACAAATGTTACCCCAGGTGTATGGCAATATTGGCCATAACCTTATTGGAGAAAAGCAATATGAAAAGGGAATTGAATATGAAAAGAAGGCTTTGCTTATTAAGGGTTACCCCAGCGAGGCACGATACCGCGTAATACTGCACCTCGATATTTTTGATACGTATCTCAAACTTGAAAATCACCAGACAGCAAAAAAGCATTTAGACTCTGCCATCCTGATCAATGCCCCGTTAGAGAATTTAGTCCTGACAAGCATGGTGTTCAACAACCAGGCTTATTATTTCAAATACGTTAAGGATTACAGCAGTGCGTTACAGGCATACTTAGAGGCATACCGGCTTTGTGCCGAAACCGGAAATGAATACATGAAATCGCAGATGGGCAATAGTATTTCTGAAATGTATTTTCAGGCTGGCCGTTACGATGAGGCGATGAAGTATGCGTTAGAGGCAAACGAAATTGGTAAGCGTTTGAAAGAGCATAATGTAGTGGCAGCTTCGTACGCAACCTTAAAGCAATTAGCCGCGAAAAGAGCTGACTATAAGAAAGCGCTGGAGTACGCAACATTAAGCCAACAATATGCTGACAGCGTAACAAACCGCGAAACACAAAAAACAGTTTTGTCGCTGGAAGCAAAATACCAGCACGAGAAACGTGAAAAAGAAATAACCGAACTCACTATAGCCAATACACAAAAAGAAATGGAACTGGTAAAGCGAAACAGGTTGTTGGTAGTGGGAGGAATATCAGCCTTTGCTGTTTTATTAGTCCTGGGCTTGTTGTATAAGAACAGCAAGCAAAAGCAGGAACTATCCGAACGTGAACAAGCACTCCAACAAGAAAAAATCAAGGAGCTTGAACAGCAGCAGCAGATTGTATCTCTGCAAAGCATGATCAACGGGCAGGAAGCCGAGCGCACACGTATTGCAAGAGATTTGCACGATGGGCTCGGAGGCTTGTTCTCCACCATGAAAATGTACTTCGGTACATTGCAGCACGATGAGCCTATTCTGGCAGAGAAGGAATTGTTTCAAAAAAGTTATTCGCTGATTGACAACACCGCTGAAGAAGTAAGGCGCATTGCGCACAACATGATGCCCGAAGTGCTTATGAAGCTCGGCTTAGTTAATGCCCTGAAAGATTTATGTGCCAGCACAAGCGCAGGTAAACTACTAACGGTATCGTTGGAAGTGCATGGCATGGACAGCCGCCTGAATACGTCCACGGAAGTCATGCTGTTCAGGATTGTTCAGGAGCTTTTGAACAACATCATTAAACATGCTCGCGCCACCGAAGCCATCATTCAGTTTATCCGCGAGGGCAACCGTCTGAGTGTAATCGTAGAAGATAACGGAAGGGGGTTCAACACGCAGGAAACGGATGCGCAAAAACACGCGGGACTGGAAGCCATCGAAAGCCGCGTAGCCTACCTGAACGGAAAGATGAGCATTGATTCACAAAAAGACGCGGGCACTACCGTGATGATGGATTTTCTTATTCATGAGGGGGGTAATTCTTTTACCACATAGGCACATAGAAAACATAGAACTCTAAAAAAACTATGTGCTCTATGTTTCTATGTGGTGAAGTTTTCAATGAAACAGCATCATTATGACAAAAAAATATTTAAACGAACTAACCTATCAGATTATTGGAGCGGCCATTGAAGTACATAAAGCATTAGGCCCCGGCTTGCTGGAAAGCGTTTATCATAAGTGCTTAAAGCAGGAGTTTTTTTCCAGGGGATTATCGTATCAATCAGAATTTTTAGTGGAAGTGCATTACAAAGGTATTGATATTGATGCCGAACTGCGTTGTGATTTTTTGGTGGAAAATGCCATTGTGATCGAGCTTAAATCAGTAGAAGCACTGGCTCCGATTCATGAGGCGCAACTGCTGACGTATATGAAGTTGCTGGAGAAGCCGAAAGGTGTCCTTATCAATTTCAACAGTACCCATATATTTAAAGAAGGACAAAGAACTTTTGTCAATGAATTTTTCAGAGATTTACCCGAAGAATAAAAAACCTTAACCACATAGGCTCATAGGTAACATAGAAATAATGAAATAGCTTTGTGCTCTATGTGCCTATGTGGTGAAAAAAACCGTGATAAGAATATTAATCATAGACGACCACCCGCTGGTGCAGGACGGATTAGCGGTGATGCTGCGGGATGAGGCATCCCTGCAAATTGCGGGCGCCTGCAAAACGGCAGAAGAAGCTCTTGCCTTCCTGGCCGATAATGAGCCTGATATTATTTTATTGGATATTAACCTCCCCGATATGGACGGGCTGACCCTGTGCGAGAAGATCAGGGAGAAATACAAAAAGACAAAGATCATCGGCCTCACCTCAGGCAATGAAGCAGGCATCATCACCGGGCTGCTGCAACGGGGAGCCAACGGCTATCTGCTGAAGAACATGGAACGGGATGAACTTCTTAAAGCCATAGAAAAAACGTTGGCAGGAAAAGTTTATGTAAGCGAAGCGGCCAATGAAAAAATACTCGAACATTTCCGGGGAGCCGGGTCGGCCGGTGAGGTTCCCGTGCTTACGCGAAGGGAGAAAGAGATACTTCAACTGCTTGCCGATGGTCTGAACGGCCCTGCGATGGCCGAGAAACTTTTTTTAAGTGCGCTTACCATAGAAACACACCGCAAGAATCTCTTCAAAAAGTTTGATGTTCACAGCGTTCAATCGTTGCTTAAAATAGCAAGGGAGCATAGACTGTTGCCGTGAAGTGCCCTACACCCTACCACAGGCTGGCTTCAAGGTGTAGGGCACTTATAACAGTATTACTCTTTAATCCCGGCAAGGTCTAACAGAAACGCATACTCCTCTGCCGTTTCGCGGTAAATTTTAAAGCGGCCGGTAGTTCCGCCATGTCCGGTTTCCATGTTGGTTCGCAACAACAATTTGTTTTTGTCGGTTTTCATGTCGCGGAGCTTGGCTACCCATTTGGCAGGTTCCCAGTATTGAACCTGCGAATCGTGCAAACCGGTTGTTACCAACATGTTCGGATAATTTTGCGCTTTAACCTGATCGTACGGTGAGTAATCGAGCATATACATATACGACTCGGCATTTTTAGGATTGCCCCATTCGTCAAATTCACCGGTTGTTAACGGAATGCTTTCGTCTAACATCGTTGTTACCACATCTACAAACGGAACGGCAGCGATCACGCCTTTAAACAGATCGGGGCGCATATTTACCACGGCACCCATTAGCAAACCGCCTGCACTGCCGCCTGATGCAAACAGTTTATCGGGGCTTGTGTATTTTTCTTCAATTAAAAATTCCGCACAATCAATAAAATCAGTAAAGGTGTTTTTCTTCTTGAACATCTTGCCGTCTTCGTACCACTGGCGACCCATTTCCTGTCCGCCACGAATGTGTGCAATAACATACACAAAGCCACGGTTTAGTAAACTTAAACGAGTAGAAGAGAAGGTCGGATCCATGCTAATACCATACGAACCATAACCGTACAACATGGTTGGGTTGTTTCCGTCTTTTTTGATACCTTTTTTATACACTACCGATAGTGGTATTTGCGTTCCGTCACCGGCAGTAGCCCAAAGCCGTTCGGTTTGGTAGTCGCTTGGGTTATACCCACCCACTACTTCTGTTTGCTTTAACAGCTTACGCTCGCGCGTTTTCATGTTGTAGTCGTAGGTAGAGTTGGGCGTGGTTAGCGAAGTATAGCCATACCGTAACAAGTCGGTATCGAAATCGAGATTGGTTGACGAGTACAAAGTATAGGCAGGCTCGGCAAACTCCATGTAGTGTTCTTCATTGGTTTGCTGGTTGATGATGCGCAGTTGTGTGCTGGCTTTTGAGCGCTCGCTTACTACTAAATAGTTTTTGAAAATATCGATGTCTTCAATCAGGGTATCGTCACGGTGTGCGATTTTTTCTTTCCAGTTGGCTTTGGCGGTTTTGGTGTCGGGTGTTTCCATCAGGCGGAAGTTGAGGGCATTCCAGTTGGTTACGATGTAAAACTTGTCCTGATAGTGATCGATGGAGTATTCGAGGCCGCGTTCGCGTGGTGTGAAGTTAGTCCATTTACCATCGGGCGTATTGGCATTTAAAATCTGGTAATCGTTGGTTAATGTACTGCCCGATGCGATCACCAAAAACTTGGTTGATTTGGTTTTATAGATGGATGCGTAAAAGGTGTCGTCTTTTTCTTCATAAACCACTACATCTTTGGAAGGAGGCGCACCTAATTTATGTTTCATAATCCAACGCGGAAGGAGCGTGACAGAATCTTTACGGCTGTAAAAAAGCGTTTTATTATCGTTAGCCCAGGTTGTGCCTCCGGTAGTATTAATGATAGGCTCGCCAACGAGTTTGCCCGTGGTGAGGTCTTTCACGTAAAGTGTGTAACGCCTGCGGCTTACGGTATCTTCGCCATAGGCCAAAAGTTTATTGTCTTCGCTTACATTTAAACCGGCAATCGAATAATAACTGTGACCTTCGGCCATTTCGTTTACGTTCAGCAAAATTTCTTCTGCGGCTTCTAAGGTTCCTTTTTTGCGACAGTAAACCGGGTATTCTTTCCCTTCTTCGTAGCGGACATAGTACCAGTAGCCGTTTCTTTTGTAGGGAACTGATTCATCGGTTTGTTTGATACGGCCTACGATTTCGTTGTACAGTTTTTCCTGAAGCGCCTCGGTGTGCTTCAGGTTTGCTTTCAGGTAATCGTTTTCGGCATTCAAATAGTTGAGCACTTTAGTGGTTTGCCCGTCTTTTTGTTCGGCATTTTTTTGCTCGTCCGAAAGCTTCATCCAATAATAATTGTCGATGCGGTTTCCGGTAAGGGTATCGGGTTTCTTTTCGGCAACGGGTGTAGGAAGCTCGTTGTGCTTGGCTTCTTCCTGAGCAGGGTTACAGGCGTTCATGATTACAGCAGTTATAAGTGCTGCGTAAAAATATTGTTTTTGTGGGTTCATATACGGTTGTTTGAACCTTAAAATACTGCAAATCCTTTTAAACAAACCATGCCATTAACAGAAGCAATAATCCGTTGGTAAACGATATGTTTAAAACAGCGGTCGAAATTTAACCACAGCGCACCTGCATTTTGGCTACTTTTGCCTGTACTACTATGGTTCGTATCGTTTCAATAGCATTTTTAATACTGGCTGGTTATACAGCAACAGCACAAACTATTGATAGTTTGAAAACGCAGTTGCGTACTGAGCACGGTGAAACTACCCGAATTGTATTGTTTAACAGATTAGGCGAGGCATATAGTAAAGTTGATTTTGACTCATCTATTTATTACCTGACCCTTGCCAAAGACCTTGCGCAAAAAAACAAGATCGATACGCTGCTGGCACAGGCTTACAGCAGCCTGGGGCGCGTGAGTATTTTAATTGGCAACTCAAAGATGGGCATGGAATATTTGTTTGAGAGCCTGAAGTTGTTCGAGAAAAGCGGGCGGGAGCGAAATCGAATTGCGGTGCTCAGTAATATTGCGCTGATTTATTACAAGAATAACGACTTGGATCGTGCCCTGAAAGAATTTCTTGAAATAGAAAAACTGGCAAACCAAAACAAAGACACATTCGGGAAGTTTTACTACACACTTAACGGCAGTCTCTACAATAACATTGGCATTATTTACGAAAACAAAAAGCAGTACGATAAGGCGTTAGAAACGTACATGAAAGGACTTACCATGTCGCGGCAGGCCGATGATAAAACCAACATGGCCAACTTGTACGTAAACATTGCTAAAACCTATCAGTTTACCGGGCGGTATGCGCTGGCTCAAACCAATTTTGAAGAGGCGCTGCGCATCCGCAAAGAGTTGAACGACAACTATGGTGTGTCCCGCTCAATGGGGCACTTGGGCTCGCTCTATCTCACATTTAATAATTACGATAAGGCACAGGAATATCTTGAGCAATCGCTACGTATGTCGCGCGAAGTCGGGAGTTTGGATACTGAAGCAAATACCGCGCAGGTGTTAACCGATGTGTACCAGAAACAAAACAAATTTGAGCAGGCGCTTGAAATGCTTCAACTGTATAAAAAACTTGACGACAGCCTGCGCAACGATGGTGTTGCCCGCAAGCTGGTGCAGGTTGAGATGCAATATGAATTTGAGAAAAAGCAGCAGGAAGCCCAGGCCGCACAGCAAAGAAAAGAACTTACGTTTTACATTACTGCCGGCATATTAGTTTCGGTATCGGTAATTGCCATGCTGTTGTATTTTCTTCAGCGCACACGGGCCAACAACGAAAAACTTCAGAAAGATAACCTGACATTGGCTAACAGCCACTTAACACTCGAAAAGAAAACACTCGAAGAAAGCCTGGAGTTTAAAAATAAAGAATTGACCACCAATGTGATGTACCTCATGAAAAAAAATGAGATGCTCATCGATGTATCGGAACGGTTAATGGAAGTAAAGCGCAATGCACGCAAAGAAGACCATGATCGTATTCAGCGGATTATCGTTGAATTAAATACCGCCCAGGACAACGATGTGTGGGAAGAATTTGAGATACGCTTTAACCAGGTGTATAACGATTTTTACGAGCGCCTGACGACCCGGTTCCCGAATCTTTCTTCAAACGACCGCAAGTTATGCGCCTTCCTGCGGCTCAACATGTCGTCAAAAGAAATTTGTGCCATTACCCGGCAAAACCCCAACAGTTTAAATGTGGCCCGTGCGCGCCTGCGTAAAAAATTGGGCATCGAAAACCCCGATACAAGCCTTGTATCGTTTTTAGAGCAAGTGTAACCCTGCCCGGTAAGCACTTTTACATAATTTTTTTTATCGCATAAGTAACTGACAATCATTGTCATTTTAGGCATTGTTAATACAATGTAAGGCGGGTTTTACAACCTGTATGTTCGATGTAACCCTACTTTTTGCCACACTTTACAAGTAATGCCCTACACTTGAAAATCAAAATTTTATATGGCATGATGCAGAATCAGCAATCGAAAAAAAGTAAAAAACAATCTTCTGGCAAAGATTCTGATTTAAGCAAAGATTCTGACATCGAGCAACTCATCCGTGAGCGCAACGACCTGAACAAAACCTTGTCGAAGCTCTTAACCAAAATCAAAAAAAATCCACGAACCTAATTATCAACTATAAACCTATACCCTATGAAGTGTATTCTACCCAATTATCAGAAAGGTGCTTTGCTGTTTATACTATTGGTCTTGTTGTCGTTTAACGCAACAGCCCAGCAGTTTGTAAACGGTGTGCGCCAGGGCGTAATCAAAGTAAGGTTTACGCAGGGCATGACAGGCACGCTTTCGCAGATGAACGTGCAGGCGCGCAGCAGTAAACTAACCACCGGCATCCGCTCGGTCGATGAAGCTGCGGTAACTACAAAAGCAAAAAACCTGTACCGGTTGTTTCCGTACGATGCAAAGCATGAAGACAAACTGCGCAAACACGGCCTGCATTTGTGGTATGTGGTAGAACTCGATGCCACTACCGATCCCAAAACAGCAATTTCAGTATTCAGGCAATTACCCGAGGTTGAATCGGCCGAGGTTGACTATGAGAAAACACTCGCGCCTTATATGGTAAAACCCTATACACCGGGCGCAGCCACCAGTTCAACCCTGCCTTTCAACGACCCCATGCTGGCCGATCAATGGCATTATAAAAACACAGCAGGCGGTGCCGATGTAAACCTGTATGCAGCGTGGCAGGCAACAGCCGGAAACCGCAACATCATCGTGTCGGTTCACGATCAGGGTGTTGACGTTAAGCATAAAGATCTGGCTGCAAATATGTGGGTAAATACAGCCGAGCTTAACGGTACCCCTGGCGTGGACGATGACGGCAACGGGTATATTGATGATGTTCACGGATGGAATTTCGATAAACGCAAAGGCGCTATTGATGCGGAGTATCACGGCACGCACGTGGCCGGTACAATTGCAGCCGTAAACAACAACGGCATTGGCGTGTCGGGCATTGCCGGAGGAACCGGTAACAATGACGGTGTTCGGGTGATGTCGTTACAGATTTTAGGCGGAGGGAACATTGAAAACTCATTTGTTTATGCCGCCAATAATGGCGCAGTAATTTCGCAAAACAGTTGGGGTTATTCCCTGTCCGGGGCGTATGAACAATCGGTGCTTGATGCAATCGATTATTTTATTGAAGAAGCCGGTGATTACGAAGGCAGCCCCATGCGCGGAGGTATCGTGATTTTTGCTGCCGGTAATTCCGATTACGATGCCGAATGGTATCCCGGCTATTACAGCAATACGCTTAGTGTTGCGGCCCTCGCGCCCACATGGCAGAAAGCTTCTTACTCAAACTATGGCGCATGGGTTGATATTGCCGCACCGGGCGGTGAGATAGCCCTGGGAAGCAAAAACGGTGTACTAAGCACCGTACCGCAGGATAAATATGCTTACATGGAGGGTACCTCTATGGCGTGCCCGCACGTATCGGGCATTGCTGCATTAGCATTAGCCAACCGCGACCACCAACTTACCCGTGCCGAACTTTGGAACAAATTAGTTACCGGTGTTGTAAACATCGATGCACACAACGAAAACTACTTGGGCAAGCTGGGTTCGGGCGCAATTGATGCAGCCCTGGCTATTAAAAACGATATGAAAATTGCGCCCGAAACCATTACAAACTTAGCTGTAACCGGTACCGCGCAAGAATTTGCCACAGTACAGTGGAGCGTTCCGTCCGATGAAGACGATGGCACTCCGGTAACCTTTCAACTCTACTATCATACCGCAGCCATTACCCTGGCCAATATCAACCAGGCAACAAAGGTTGTTATTAAAAACACGCAGGCTGCCGGCAATGTTATCGAACACGAAGTACAGGGGTTGTTAGGGTTAACCACCTATCATTTTGCCGTAACCTCAACCGACCGCTGGGGAAATATTTCAGCGCTTTCTAACGGAGTATCGGCCACCACCAACGATGGCCCCGCTATTGCCATTGACGAAAACAGCCAGAATATTGCTATCGATATTGATGCGGCTGTTGCTACAACAGGCAACCACACCCTTACATTGCTTAACAATGCGAGTGGTATTTTGCGCTGGAACCATTTTATGCACCACAAAAACGCATCGGCATCCTATAATGCTGCGGGCATTCGCTATCCGGTAACCGGAACAAAAAAATCGAACAATATTTCACTCGGCCGTGTACAGGCACACGAAAAGGTGCCGGCAAAAGTTAACAGTATAATACCAGCCGCATTTGAACCCGTTGATAAATCGTACACAGGTTATGCTACTAACATTATCGGAGAAACTGATTTATCACTTACCAATTCGGCTGCCGCTAAATTTTATGTAACCGAAACCGATGGCTTTAACCTGACTGATGTACGGATGTACCTGAAACACAATCCTGAGCTTGGTCCGGTGGTGGTAGAAATTTATAAAGGTAATGTATTGCATAAAAACAACCGGGTGTATGCCCAGGAGTACAACAACTATAATGGCGATGAAGCTACAGCCTATATCACGTTAAACGAACAGCTTTATTTTCAGCAAGGCGAAGTGTTTTGGGTTGTATTTCATGTGCCTGCCGGTAACCTGTACCCATTGGGTATTGGTTTTGAGTTAGAACCGGCCTACTCAGACTATTGCTATATGTCGTTCGATATGGGCAATAGCTGGATGCCCCTGGCCGATGCTCTGGGCAGCAGAGACTTTGCCTGGTCAGTAACGGCTGTCAGCTATAATCAGCATTTAGGCACATACCTTTCGCTCGATCCCGAATCGGGCGATGTGGCGGGCAATAGTTCGGCCGAAGTGGTGTTAACAGCCAATGGCGCACAGCTTGTAAACGGTGCGTATCAGGCCAACGTGATTATTGCTTCTAACGATGCCAGCCAGCGCGAGTTGCGCATACCCGTTACGGTAAATGTATTGGGCCATAAACCTGTTATTGATCACACCGATATTGCCGACTTTAATTCGGTGTTCATTGGTACAGAAAAAACGTTTGACATTACATTCAGTAATGTGGGGTATGGAAACTTCAACAATCCTGAGTTTTCTGTTTCAGGTAGTCAGTTCGAAATCAAGGGCAGTACACCCTGGCAATTGAAAGCACGTGAGCAGGTGGTGGTAACCATTGCCTATAAACCTGTTTCAAGCGGTAATGCTAACGGTGTGCTTACGTTAACCAATGGCGACCAAACGTATTCGGTTGCGTTGTTTGGTGTAGGGGCAGAAACTTCTAAAATTAAAATCACACCCGAAACGCAAACCATAAACAATGTTGCCATTGGCGATGTTGTTAATGCTCAGATCACGGTCGAGAACACCGGAGCCTATCCGCTCAAGTATTTTATTCCGGGATTCGACAGCAAAGGCGTGAGCGCCAACTGGCCTTCCGATTACCATACGTATGGCTATAAACTGCGCACCAATTATGGCTCAGAGGCTAACCCGCTGGCGTACGAGTTTCAAAACATCAAATCAACCGGGGTAAACATCACACAGCAAATTCCCAAAAACGGCTACTATGCGTTAGACATGGGCTTTCAGTTTCCGTACTATAATGAAACCATGAGTACGGTTTACATTGCGCTTGGCGGATTTACTACGTTCGATAACAGTATAAGCTCGATCAATAGCCCCAGTATTCCCGGTAACGAATGGACACCCAAAGGGTATATTTCACCCTTGGGTACGTACCTGTCGTACTTAACACAAGGTGACGTGTACTACCAGACCGAAGCCGACCGCATTATTATCCAATACGATAATGTAACCGATGGCTGGAGCGGCACGGCTACCGTACAAATGGTGCTGTTCGCTAACGGTGACATCCGTTTTTACTACGATGAGTTGTCGCTCCCGTCTATGTACCTGAGTGTGCTGATCGAAGATATGGCACAGCAAGACGGTATCCTGATCAACAACTGGAACCATACCATTGATATGTACAGTGGTTTGGCGCTTGGGCTGGATTACCCCGGGCCAAACATCGTTACCGAAGTATCGAACGGATCGGGCACTGTGTTGCCGGGTCAATCAACAGTTGTGGATGTTACCTTAAACACGGCATCATTAGCCGAAGGTACAGTAAACCGCTATGTAAACTTTATCAGCAACGATCCGGCCAACAGCCAGCAAAGCGCATTGATTCAGTTAGAAATAAACGCAGGCGGTGTGGCACAGGCCGAACTGTTGGTTGAAGAAATTGCCTTTGGTGATGTGTTTCAGGGAGCGGTTAAAAAACAGGTGTTCACCATCAAAAACCCCGGCACGGCAAACCTTTCCATTACCGGAATGGCCTTTACAAACGGAGCCTTCATCCTTACGGGCGACAGGCCAACAGTAATTAAACCCGGGCTGTATAAGCGTTACGAGGTAACCATACCAACGGCCGTTATTGCCTCGTTAAACGATGAACTTGTGATAACCTATGCTGGTGGCGAAACCGATAACATTACCGTAACCGGTAATGTGGTGCCTGCTCCGGCTATTAACATCGACCTATCGGTACTGGCCGAAACATTAAATCACGGTGAAACATCAACCCATCCGTTAATAATTGAAAATACAGGCGAAGCCGATATGGAAATAGCGGCTACCGGTGCCGAGTGGCTCACGTTTGGCGTACCGGTTGCACCCGCTTCAACCAGCGTTGTTCCCGACTTTACCTATGTGGTAGAAAAAAACAACGATGGCTCGAAATATCAATGGATCGACATCCGTAAAGACGGTACGCAAATGCCGTTTATTGACTGGGATGATTTTCAGGGAACCTACTGGCGTGAACTTGAACTGCCGTTTGCCATTTCGTTTTACGGACAGGAATATACTTCTGTGAAAATTGGCGATAACGGTATTCTTTCGTTTGAAGAAGAACCACTGGCAATGTTCTTTACAGAAAATGTTCCATCGGCCAGCCACCCCGGGCCGTGCATTATGCCGTACTGGACCTTTAGCGGGTTTACCGATTATTTATACCCGATTGAAGACATTGGTATCTTCTACAAGTTTTATGACGATAAAATCATCATCACCTGGAGCTATTTCACCAATAACTTCGGAGGCATGGGCGACCCGGTTTCGGCACAGGTGATTTTCTATAAAAACGGAACCATGAAGTTTCAGTATAAATCCGAAGAAGGCGGTGTGGATGCTACTTCACTGAATTCGATCATTGGCTTGCAACGCGATAGCGAAACCGGTGTTGTAATCTCGGCTTACTCAGCATTGGATTACGGAACAGGCGGCTTGGCCTACATTGTTAAACCTGCACAGCGCTATACGGTTGCGCCCGGCAGTTCACTGGCAGCCGAAATTAAATTAGACGCACGCAATGTGTACGGAGGTGTTTATAACGATGTGCTAATCATTAATACTAATGTGCCCAACCAGGAAACATTAGTGAAGCCTGTTGAACTAACCGTACTGGGCGAAGCTGTACCTGTATTACCCGAATCGATTGCCTTTGGCGAGAAAATGCTGAAGTTTGAATGGGGTATGCCTGCACAAAACACCATCGATTTTGAAATCGGCAACGATGGCTCGGCACCGTTCAGCATCACCTGGATAGAAATGGCCGATGTCATGCAGGGCTTAACGCTGCAATTAGAGCAGCAGAGTTTCTGGGGAAAAATGTGGACCAACATCAGCGAAATTTATTCGCCCTGGGCGTGGGAACTCCCCATTTACACCATTAAGCCGGGCGAAAAACTAAAAGTACGCGCAGTTTTTGCGCCCGAAACGGCCGGTACCTTTGCCGATGAAGCCGTGTTTACCACCAGCGAGGGCGAACTGCGGTTACCGTTAACCGGTACAGGTGTTGAGCCTCCGGTAATCGAAGTTAACACAGCAGCCATTAACGTAGTAATGAATACCGTGGCTGAGCCTGAATTGCACACCATTGCATTTAACAACACAGCCGGTAATTCCGGTTTACAATACAACGTGTCAATAGAATACGGCCGTGCGGCTACAGCGGCATCAACCGAAACAATGGCCACAACTGTAACAGACAAACTCGGTTCGCAAAAAGCATCGGTACAATCTTTGTCGGTTCGGCCGTACGCAAACTATAACCGCGTAATTAAACATACCGATAACGAAACCCCCGATACATTTGTGGGTACGGGTGGAACGGCTCCGTTTACGTTAGCCACTAAGTTTAATTCAGGTCAGCAAAGTTTTAACATTTCGCATATCGAAACATTTTTCCGTAAAGAAGCATTAACCAGCGGAACTATTGAGGTAACGGTGCGTGCTGGCGGAACAACCATTGCCGACTCACCGGTTCTGGCATCAGGTTCGGCAACCTTTTCAGGAACAGGTTTCGATGAGCAGGGCAACTGGTTTCAGGTGGCATTAAACCAACCGGCTGCTATTTTCCCGAACGAAGATTTTTACGTAGTGGTAACCTATCCGTTAGGTATTGAATTTCCGCAGGGCACACTCACAAACATATCTACCGCAGCTAACCGATACCTGTATTATAATGAAGGCGTATGGTACGATATACAGCAAGTGAACGGATTTACAACGGCAGGCTGGCTGATGTACGCAGCCGAACAAACACCGGCTGAAGGCTCGTGGATTAGCGTTACCTCAGCAACCGAAGGAGTGTTAATACCAGGCGAAGCATCGGCAGTTGAACTAAAATTTGATGGCGCATATGCTTCACGCGGCACACAGCGGGCCGGCATTGTGATCAGTTCAAACGACCTGGTAAACCCGATTGTAAAAATCCCGGTGAGCCTTCACCTGAACGAAGCGCCTATGTTTAGCAATGTACCCGATGCCATTATCGTGGCCGAGGGTGCCAAACGTACCGTAATTATCCCGGTAACGGATGCCGAAGGTCATGCGTTTACCGTACAACCGGCCGCAAGTTATGCAGGTGTAACGCACACCCTTGCTAATGGTATGCTCACCATTGTACTACAACCCGGGTATGCAACAGCAGGTAACTACACGTATAAGTTTACCGCTATCGATGAACATGAAGCAAGCCGCGAATTAGTGTTGTATGTCGAAATCACCCACACCAACCGCGCACCGGCTTATACCGGAACAGTATTGCCAGAGTTTATACCATCGGCACGGTTGCATGAGTTTTCTGTTCGTGAATTTTTCAGCGATCCGGACAACGATGCCATAACGTTTACAGCCACCAGCTTAAACCCCAACACAGCAGAGGTGTTTGTTTCTACCAATACATTTTTGGTAAAAGCCCTGCATACCGGTGATACCCGCATAGCGTTTACCGTTACCGATGTGTATGGTGCGGTTGTAAAAGACACCCTCAATGTTCGCGTTGGGGTTGTGCTGAGCGCTGAACAGGGCGTATCGAACGGGGTAATGATTTACCCCAACCCGGTAAGCGGTAATACACTTCACCTGAACTTTGGAAATGAGTGGATCGGTACAGTGAACGTTGCCATAACCGATGCCACAGGCCGTACGGTGCTAAGCCATACCGTGGTGGCATCGGCTGATACACCTGTGAACATCGCATCGCTTGAAAGCGGAGTGTATTTTGTACATGCCGAACAACGTGAACGGAAAGCAGTTTTAAAACTTATGAAAGAATAAAAGAGATTGAAGGGGTTACGTTGATAACCTGTTGTTGATGTGGGGATCACCAATGCGGTTTTTTGATGTAGCTTCTTCTTTTACCTAAACTGGTGTTTTGATTTTTAACGATATAAACGAATTCTCTGCCTACCGCAGGTATGTGTCAACAAAAAACAAATATTAACACATGAAAAACATTCAACGAATATTAACGCTGGGCGTGTGCCTGGTATTAGTTCAACTGGCGGCCTGTAAAAACGATGCCGATGAGCCTACGGCACGCGAAAAAGCCATTGCTACCCTTACAAAAGCATCGTGGGGACACGCACACGTAACGCATAGCGATGGCGACCTGTCCGATCAGTACGAAAACTTTGTCATACAATTCATCAAAGCTCCGGCAAGCGGGTTTGACGGTACGTTTATCATTACCGCAGGCGGTTATGCCTTTGCCGAAACAGCCGGGCGATGGAAGTTTAACAATGGCCTTGACCAGATCAGCTTTGATTCGGGTAAGGTAATGGCGGTGGCATTAACAGTTTCTGATTTACAGCTTGAGTTTTATGTGGCCGCACCGGCAGCGAAGGCAATGGGTGTAAGCGGAAATTTTGTGTTTAACCTGCAACCGTTGTAACGGCACCATCATTTACAATATGATTTGATAAACATGAAAGGGCGCGTAAAGCGCCTTTTTCGTTTGCTGTGCGCAAGGCTGTATAGCTGTTTTGGAACTTTTGCTGGTGCAGTGTGCGTTGTGTTCTATCTTTGCAACCCTTTGTATGAGTAACCGACAGAAGTATTATTTTTTCATCATCCTGATTCTGGGTGCGCTGGCTACCATCAGTCCGTTTTCGATTGATATGTATTTGCCGGGCTTCCCGGCCATCGCAAACGATTTAGATACAACCATCGATAAAGTGCAGCTATCGCTTACTGCGTATTTAGTGGGCATAGCGTTCGGTCAGTTGTTTTATGGCCCGTTGCTCGACCGTTTTGGCCGTAAAAAACCGCTGTATGTCGGGCTTGTTATTTATGTAGCGGCTTCGGTTGGCTGTGCGTTTACCGAGTCGGTACACGCATTAATTGTTATGCGCTTTTTACAGGCGCTTGGCGGCTGCGCGGGTATTGTATCGGCTCAGGCATTGGTGCGCGATATTTTCCCGGCAAACAAAACGGCGCAGGCTTTTTCGCTGATTACGTTGGTGATTGCTGTCTCGCCTATGATTGCCCCAACCGTAGGCGGGTATGTAACGGCCACCTGGGGCTGGCACATGGTGTTTATAACGCTGGCCATCATCACATTGCTTATTTTAGTTGCTGCGTATTTCTTTTTACCGGCTGGTAAAAAGCCTGACACTTCTTTTTCGCTGAAACCCAAGGCTGTTACAGCAAACTTTTATTCGGTTGTGCGAAACCCGCAGTTTTTGATCTATACAACGGCCGGAGGATTGGCTACGGCTGCACCTTTTGCCTACATCGCGGGGTCGTCTGATGTGTTTATGAACATCTATGGATTGAGCGAACAGCAATACGGCTGGGTGTTTGCGTTGCTCGCTTTCGCGATGATCGGGTCAACGCAACTAAACCACATCCTGCTAAAGAAATTTACGAGCGAAGGTATTATTAAGGTTACCCTGTTGTATCAAACCATTGTGGGCGCTTTGCTTGTACTGGGTGTGTATAATAACTGGTATTCGGTGTACTCGCTGGTAGGCGTAATGTTTATCTTTTTTACAGGCCAGGGGTTGATCGGCCCGAACACATCGGCCTTGTCGTTAGCGCCTTTTACAAAAAACGCGGGAAGCGCCTCTGCATTGCTGGGTAGTTGGCGGCTGGGTGCGGGCGGCATTGTTTCGGCCATTGTAAGTTTGTTCCATAACAGCACGGCCATGCCTATGGTAGCCGTAATGGCGGTTTGTGCGGCTTTAAGTGTGTTGATTTTGTACACCGGTAATAGCAGGGTGAAATACAAAGCCCGCAAAAAACAGGTAACCGAAAGCACTGCGGTTATCCACCCGGTTACTTCACAGGAATAGTTTTTTTGCAGAGCAACCTAAAGCATGATCTTGTTTAACACAAGTTACGGGTTTACGGTACGGTTTTACCGCTGATGTAGTTTTGTAAACAGTCGCGCATAAAATCCATACCTTGTACAACCTAATTTCCTGATATGAAGAAGAAAACATTGTGTGCAGCGCTGGTGTTGCTGGCAGTCGCAGCCTGCAAAGAAGAAACCCGCCCCGAAACCTTTTCACGAATCAATGCCGAAGTGCTTCAAAACTCAAAGGCGTACACCACATTAGAGGAGGCCACAACAACTATTGGTCACCGCCTTACGGGATCGGAAAACGGTAAAAAAGCCGAAGAATACACCTATACTAAATTCAAAGAATATGGTTTTGACGATGTGCAGTACCAGGAGTTTGAAACCAAAGCGTGGTCGCGCGGAACCATTGCCGTAACCATTGATGGTGAGAGCGTGAAAGCCGTAACATTGGGGCATGCTCCGGTGGAGGCTGATGTAACCGGTGAACTGGTGGATATGGGCAATGGCCTGGAAGCCGATTATGCCGCAGCCAAACCCGGTGCCGCGAAAGATAACATCGTACTTATTTATATAGGTGTATTGGAGGGCAGCGCTGAAGGTACACGTAATTTACACCGCAGCGAGAAAACCGCTATTGCCATTAAACACGGTGCGAAAGGTGTGGTAATTTTTAACCAGGTTGATGGCGGTGTGTTGCTCACGGGCACGGCTTCCGTAACCGGTGAGTTGATTCCGATTCCGGCAATTTGTATCGGGAAAGAGAAAGGCTTTGAGTTAAAAGAAAAATTAAAAGCCGGAAAGAAAATTGAAGCACGTATTCAAATGACTAATAATAGCGATTTGATTAAAGCGCGCAACGTAATCGCCACGTTAAAAGGTTCTGCCTTACCCGATGAAAAAATAATTATTGGTGCTCATTTAGATTCGTGGGATTTGGCTACGGGTGCAATAGATAATGGAATTGGGTCATTCGCTATACTCGACATTGCACGTGCTTTTAAAGCGAATAAACTTCAGCCTAAACGCACCATTCAGTTTGTGATGTTCATGGGCGAGGAGCAAGGTCTTCTTGGTTCAACGCACATGGTGGATGAAGCCGTGAAAGACGGCTCGATCGAAAATGTTAGATACATGTTTAACATCGACATGGGCGGTAACCCGATTGGCGTAAATGCCGGTGGTAAACTGAATGATACCACGTTCTTTAAAACCATCGGTGAAGAAATTGCAGCCGTTGATACGGTGTATAAAAACCGGTTCAGCAACCGGTCAGGTTTGCACAGCGATCATCAGCCGTTTATGTTAGAAGGTGTACCGATTTTAAGTGTGATCGGTAATCTTGATCGCTCGATTTACCGTTGCTACCATGCCGATTGCGATGATTTTAGTTTAGTGAACAAAGACCATATTACCAACACGGCACGTTTCGGTACCATGATTTTATATGCGTTGGCCAATGCCGAAACATTACCAGCCGCTAAAATGGACAGCGAAACAACCAAACAATTTATGATTGACAACGGACTGGAAGAACCGTTGCGGATTGCCGGTGAGTGGAAGTGGGAGTAGCGGGGTGTGAGTTATCGGTTTCCAGTCACCGGTAACTGGAAACCGGTGACTGATACCATCATCGTTTCAAACTCAGATACCCGGTTTTGGTTTTCCGTCCGCCTGTAAATTCTATTTTGTAATAGTATGTTCCGGATGGAAGCTCTTTTCCGTTGTTGCTTATGCCTTTAAATATTTTGTCGGTGTTGTTATAGTTTGATGTTTCAAACACTACATCGCCCCAGCGGTTGTAAATGGTTACCTTATTGGATTGGGTTGCTGGTAAAATGTTAATGTACTGAATTATAAAAAAATCATTTTCCCCATCGCCATTGGGCGATACGGCATTGAAAATGATAACGTCTCCGCCCACTTCGATGGTGATTTCCTGCTGAATGCACTCCGTCAATAAATCGCACACGGCCAGGCTAACGTGATCGGTACCCAAAAAATTAATGCCATGATAATCTAAGGTCAGCACCATGCCGTTCAGGCTTGCCGTTGCGCCCTGCTCCGAAACATTGCTTAAAAGCTGAAGCGAAGAAATATCCAAGTTATCATCCGGATCGGATATTAATGAGGTTAGATCGAGCATTACAATTCCGCCAACCTGTGTGGCTACTGTGTTGGCTTCGATCACCGGAGGTTGGTTGCCGTTACAATTAAATTTAAGCGTAATGAAAACTTCGTTGGTTAACACTTGTGCTGCGGCATCGCCATTGATGCGGCATCGGAAAACACCAACGCCATTGTTTTGATTGGTGTTGATCGTAAATACTGACGTGCTGGTACCGGAATATCCATTACCATCCGTGATGTCTGTAAAGAATCCATCAAATTTGATTTGCCATTGATACGTAATATTAGTTGTGCCTGTTGCGGCCGTAGTAAACGTTGCGATATCTCCCGGGCAAGTCGGAAAGTTTACGGGTTGCGTTGTAATGGTAAGTGCGGCAGGAACGGTTACCGTAAAATCTGTTGCACTGGTTGCTGTATTGCCCGAAACGGTTACGGTTATTGTTCCGGTGGTTGCTCCGGAAGGAACAGTGGTGGTAATGGATGTAGTTGTACTGGCTGTAACAACGGCTGTTGTTCCATTGAACGCAACAATGTTGCTGGCAGGTGTTGTGCTAAAATTTGTTCCGGTAATGGTAACGGTTGTGCCAACAGGCCCTGAAGCCGGGGTAAATGAAATAATAGTAGGGGCGGTTGCTACGCTAACAGTAAAGTCAGTAGCAGATTGTACCGTAACACAGTTTACGGTAACAGAAATTTTTCCGGTAACCGATGAAGCAGGTACGGTTGTATTGATTGAAGTGGCTGTGCTACTGGTTACGGTAGCAGTTATGTTGTTAAAAAACTTAACCTCGTTATTTGTAGGTGTGCCGCTAAAACCTGTACCGGTAATGGTAACGGGTGTTCCAACAGGGCCCGTGGCCGGAGTAAATGAAGTGATGGATGGTGTGGACGAACCTTGCCTGAGTTTTAATACAAAAATATCGTAGCCCCCTGCACTGCTAAGGTTATAGGTACACGCCCCCGGGTCAAAGTCAACTGTACCCTGAAAGTACCCCGTGGTGTGTGCATTTCCGGCAACATCTACCGCGATGGAGTAGCCAACACTATTACTACTTGTTCCGCGCATACTTTTAGCCCATACAAAATCGCCATCGGTAGTTAATTTTGAAACAAAAATATCGGAACCTCCGGTTGTAGATAAAGTGAAGGTTGCAGGGCCTGGGTCGAAATCAACGGTGCCATAAAAATTACCGATTACATAAACATCTCCCGTTGCATCTACAGCCATGGCGTTGGTATTTTCAAAATTAGTTCCGCCTATTTGTTTAGCCCATACAAAATTTCCATTGGTGTCTAACTTCGATACAAAAATATCTTGCGAGCCCTCTGACGTTAAATTAAATGCTGCCGGGCTTGGGTCAAAATCAGCCGTATCGTTAAAGAAGCCTGTGATGTAAATATGGCCTGTTGCATCCAGTGCGATGGAATTTCCCTGATCACTGGATGTACCGCCCATATTTTTAGCCCATACAAAATTGCCATCGGTATCTAATTTAGAAATAAAAATATCGGAACTTCCTGTTGTAGATAAATTGAAGGTTGCGAGACCCGGGTCAAAATCAATAACTAAACTGGAAAAGTAACCGGTTGTGTAAACATTTCCGGTGGCATCTACAACAATTGAGGTACTATAATCATAAGCTGATGCCCCCGTCATGCTTTTAGCCCATACAAAATTGCCATCGGTATCTAATTTGGAAATGAAAATATCAGAGTATCCTGCCGAAGTTAAGGTAAAGGTTCCCGGGCCTGGATCGAAATCGACTGTTTCGTGAAAGTATCCTGTTGTATAAACATTTCCGGCAGCATCAACAGTAATGGCCTGGCCACCACTATAAAGTGTTCCGCCCAGGTTCTTAGCCCATACAAACTCGCCCTGATTATTTAATTTGGAAATGAAAGCATCATTGATACCTGTCGAGGTTAAATTGAAGGTTGCCGGACTGGGGTCAAAGTCGGCCGTGCCACGAAACCGGCCGGTTGTGTAAACGTTGCCGGCTGCATCTACAGCAATGGAAAAACTATCATCATCGTTTACCCCGCCTATGTTTTTAGCCCATACAAAATTGCCATCAGCATCTAATTTAGAAATGAAAACATCTGCCGAGCCTGCCGAAGTTAAATCGAATGTTGCTGCACCGGGGTCAAAATCAACAGTACCAGAAAACCGGCCGGTTGTGTAAACATTGCCAGCGGCATCTACCGTGATGGAGTAACCTATCTCATTACCTGCTTGTCCTATACGTTTGCCCCATTCAAAAACAGCATCCTGTGCCTGTGCTGTTAATACTGATAATTGTAGGACCAGGGCGAATAAGTTGAAAACGAGCTTTGCAGGAATTCTCATGGCGTAAATGGCTTGGTACCAGAAAGATATATCTTCTTTCGATTTTACCCAACACTATTTTTGAGATGGACTGTGGCTGATGACGACATTACGGGGTGCCAGTCACCGGCAACTGGTAACCGGTAACATCGTATATATCACACTTCATATCTAAACCTCTCATCGCTTCAGCGACAAATATCCGGTTTGTGTTTTTGCCCCACCAATAAACTCTATTTTGTAATAGTAAATGCCTGTGGGTACTTCTTTTTCGTTCTTATTCAATCCGCTAAATACCACGCTGGTGTTGTCGTAATTTTTGCCTTCCCACACCACATCGCCCCAGCGGTTGTAGATGGTTACTTTGTTTTGCGGTGCTAATGCATTAATGTGCTGAATGATGAGGGTATCGTTCAAGCCATCGCCATTGGGTGAGATACCGTTATATACATTGAGGTTGCCGCCTACTTCAATGGCAATTTCTTGTTGTGTGCAGGCGTTATCGGTGTCGCACACGCGCAGTGTAAGATAATCTATTCCTGAAAACCGTGCGGCAGCGTAATCAATCATCAACTGGCCGTTGCTGATGTGTGCCATCGCACCACTGGCAGGCTGCACAATAATTTCAAGCGTTGCCCAATCGAGGTTATCGTCTTCATCGCTGATAATCTCTGCCAACGGCAAAGTGGCTATGCCCCCGATAACCGTAGCTGTAAATGCAGGTTGTATATAAGGCGGGTTATTGAAAAATTCAGGAATAAGAAACTCGGCATAATAACTTTTTGCAGCATAAATATCACCGCCCACTAATAATTTGGTTTCTGTTGCTACTAAGGCTTCAACGGTTCCTTCACCCGCTAAGTACAGCGAAGGCTCCCAACTTGAAACAACACCTGTATTGATGCTTGCCCGCACCACGCCCCTCCATTCTTGCCAATCATCATCCTCGTGTAATGCAATCGCTCCGCCCAAAAAAACAGAGTTTCCGTGTATGGCTATTGTATTAACACCATAACCGTACCCATCATTGGAAATTTCTTTGCCATTAAGGGTTGGTTTCCAGTTGTCTGCCTGGCCTGTAACTTTGTCTAAACGCAGTACACTTCCGCCTTTGATAATGTAAACGTAATTGCCATGCACAGCACCTATCCTTACATTTTGGTAATATTCACTAACCTCCATAGCGGGTGGTGCCCACGAAAGCGCAGCCCCTGTGGTGGCATTCCATGCGGCCAATACAATGTTTTGTGTATTGTTATCCCAATTATGGGTACTGTAACTCATGTACACCACATTATTATCTGCTGCTAAGGAAATTTCAGTGCTGTAATTATCACCAAATGAAGGCGTAAAATTGATTGTCCACGGTAACAGGTTACCGGTTTGTAAATCAATCGCGGCAAAACCATTGCGCGTTTGTCCGTTTATTTCGGTGAAGCTGCCTGCTAAGTAAACCGTACTTTCTGAAAACGCCCAGTTACTAAGATACCCGTTAAATGTTACTCCCCAGCCGGGTATGGCTGCGCCATCGGTAGTATTAACCGTGCTCAGTTTTGTTGAATAGATAGGGGGGTTGGGAAAATTGTACGTATAATTTTGCTGGTTAATATAAACCCTGTTTTGCTGGTAATGTATATTCGCGACATCACCGTCATCCGATGATATTGCGGGATTCCACTCCGAAACGTTTCCGGTAGTATGGTCTAATGCCGCAAGTCCCATCCGTTCGCTTACCCCGCTAATTGCTTTAAACCCGTTACTGTTCCCGATCAATATTTTTCCATTGCTGGCCGCTACATAATAGGGGCGATTACTAAGACGGATTTCGTCATTCATGGGTTCTAACGCGCCTGTGTGTTTGTTTACCACCACTAAGTAGTGGTGGGGTGTGTTGTTTACCGTGGAGAACCACCCACCTATAAAAAGTTTATCGCCTGTTATGGTCATTAGCGTATTGTTTGCCCAACCTTCGTTGCTGTAACTGTTAAGGTCAACGTGAAAAGGCGTGAGTGTGCCGGTGGTAATATCAAACGCGGAAACATATTTTTTTTCAACACCGGCTATTTGTGTGTAAGCGCCCGATATATAAAGCGTGTTGCCGTCTAACAACAATTCGCCTACTCTGTTGTTGGGTGCTGGGTTGAAACCGTTTACCGTTCCGGTGGCGGCATCTCTTACTGCGAAATCGGAATATACGCCTCCGAGGAAAAATTTTCCACCGAAAAACACGGTGTTCGCGTTGGCGGCTATGGCAAATACATAATACTGATTGCTGCCCACCATGCCCACATTCCACGAAGTGGCCAACCCGGTGGTAGCATCAATGGCGGCTATTTTATTGCGCGTTTGCCCGCCAATGGTAGTAAACGAACCGCCTGCATACACGGTGCTGCCATACGCGGCAAGTGCATATACAGTACCATTGCTGGTGGGGTTCCAGCCGGTAAGGGTGTTGGTGCTTAAATCGAAAGCTGCAAGGTAGTTGCGGGCTGTTCCGTTAATGGAAATAAATGTCCCGCCCAGGTAAAGGATGTTGCCTGCTTTTACCATGGCGTAGATGGATGAGTTATCCGCTAAAACAGGTAATTGTTCAACCGTTTTGTCGGCTTTTACATGTGCAATTGTGTTGTACTGCAGCACATACCACCCTCCGACATCATCGGCTATGGCCGCTAATCCATAGATGTTGTTTGGGTAGCTGGTATCGGGCGTAAGGGTTTCGTCAAAAACAACAGAGTTTCCTCCGTAGGGTTCATTGCTCAGCCAGGTGAAACTTCCCTGCAAAAAAACTTTACCATCGCCATAGGCAATATTGTTTACGTAGCCGTCAATAACCGGGGTGGTTTCTAATGCTTCGGTTAGCTGTGCCCGACTGGCAAAAAAGCCCGACAGTAAGATGAGGAACAGGGTTATTTTTTTCATACACGAAATGTGCATGAAAAAACCGCTCAGGGAAATCACATGATGATGTGAGCGATTTCTTCCTTACACTAATTTTTCGTTGATGGCTTTACTCACCGCTTCGGTTTGTGAATGCACCCGGAGTTTCTCGTAAATTTTTTTGATGTGCGTACGCACCGTATCAATGCTAATAGCAAATTCGGCAGCAATGAGTTTGTAACTGTTGCCTTTGCTGAGCGAGGTGAGGATTTCTTTTTCTCTGGCGGTAAGCTGGTAATCGTGTGCAGGCTGTTGCATGGCCTGAATCACCATGCGGGCGATGCTGGGGCTCATGGGTGCACCACCTTGCTGAACTTCCGCTAACGCATCGAAAAGTTTTGTGGAAATATGTTTCTTTAACAAATACCCCGAAGCCCCTGCGCGCAAAGCCTCAAACACATTTTTGTTGTCGTCAAATACGGTAAGCATAATAATGTGTACGGTGGTATTGAATGTTCTGATTTTACGCACGGCCTCGGTGCCGCTTAGGCCCGGCATGTCAATGTCCATCAGTATAAAATGCGGATTGTGATGTTTTACCTGTTCGGCTACGGCCAATACGTTGCTAAAAGCCCCGGCCATTTGCAGGTTTGCATTGGCAATCATGCAGCCCACGCTTTCGCGGAGCAGGTCGTTGTCTTCGTAAATAAGCACTGATTGTTTCATGCGTTGTGTTACAGACTCAAGCCTTCAAACAAAGATGCCTGTTTGTGCAGACAGCCTCAATACCTCAATCATGTGAGGGGCAATTCAATATGTATCGTTGTTCCTTCTCCTGATGAGTTTACCGTTAGCGTACCCTGTATGCTTTGCGCACGCGCCTGCATGTTTTTTAATCCGTTACCGGACGATGTCGCGCTTACATCAAAGCCTTTTCCGTTATCGGTTAACTGCATAGACAGGTTATTGTCCTGCCGATTCAGCACAACGTGAATGGCCGAAGCCTTGCTGTACTTGGCGGCATTGTTCAGGGCTTCTTTAAAAATCAGAAACAGGTTTTTGCGTTGGGCTACATCCAGCGTAAGCGTGTGCAGCAGATCCTCACCTGAAAACGTATAAGCAATATCCAACGGATCTAAAATTTCAGCGGCAAACTCTTTCATTTTGCTCACCACCTGTTCCAGCGAGTCGTTGTTGGGGTTGATCGACCACACAATATCGCTCATGCTTTCCATCATGCGTGACGAGTGTTGCGCAATGCGCTGAAACTGCGAGGCACTTCCGTTGGCATCTTTCAGCGCAAGCTGGCTGATGATGTTGATGCTGCTGAGGGTAGAGCCGATGTCGTCATGCAAATCGCGGGCAATGGTGTTGCGCATTTGTTCCATTTCCAAATGCCGCCTGGCGCGGTTGAGTACGCGGTAGCGGTTAATGAGCAAAACGCTGATGATCACTACCGAGATTAGCGCAATGATTACAATAATTTTATTGGCGCGTTCGCGGCCTAATGCTACTTTGTGCAGTTCCTGATCTTTTTTGAGAAGCTCGATTTGCTGTTCTTTTTTATCTTGTTCAAATTGCTGTTCTAATGTTTTCATTTGCAGTAACACGGTGTTACCGGCCACACTGTCATTTAACGTTTTATGTTTCTTAAAATACTCCAGGGCTTTATCGTATTGTTTGTGTAAAGCATAATAATCGCTCAACCGCTGGTACTCTAACATTTCCCCGCTCCGGTCGCCATTTAGGATAAGGGTGTTCAGGTTGTTTAACAGGGTTTCTTCGGTTTGTTGTGCCTGTTTTGTTTCGATGTCAATCCCGATCAATGCCGATTTGAACCGGGCCGAGGTGGTGCTGTCGCCTTGTTGGCGGGCTAATTTTAAACCAGTGGTAAAGTAATCTTTGGCTTTAGCGTATTCGAGTTTCATTGCGGCAGTAAGCCCTAATTGATGCAACGCAATAATTTCTTCAGTGGTAAGGTTCATTTCGCGGGCGCTGTTCAGGTTTCCCAAGAAATATTTTTCGGCCAGTGTAAAATTTTGTTGGTCTTTGGCAACATTCCCCAACCCACCCAGTGTAGTTACAATACCGCGTTTGTCCTGGAGGGCTGTTTTTAATTTCAGGGAGCGACTATAATAATGGTGTGCCTGATCGTATTGTTTTAAATAATAAAAATCAGAGCCGAGGCTATGCAGGCAAAAAGATTGCCCGCGCTTGTTGCCTAATTTCTCGAAAATAACGAGTGCCTGTAGGTGATAGGTGGTGGCATTCTTATAATCGGCCAGCGAGATATACGTATTGCCAATGTTTAACAGAAGCCCGGCTTTGTTTTCGTTTTCTGTTTTCATTAGGGCAACGTTATTCATCAGGTATGACAACGCTTTCTTATAATCGCCTGAGTTTTTATAAAAAAGCCCGGCCGATTGATTGTAGTTCAGGGTTATTTTTTCGATAGCCGGATGTTCGTGTACGAGCTGTTCATGCCGGCCGATGTAATACAAAGCACTGTCGGTACTGCCCGTGTTTTGATGGAGCGTGATTAAATACGTGTACGCTCCACTCAGCCCCTCCGGGTAACCTATTTTTTGCGATAGCCGGGCGGCTTGCCGGGCTGAGGCTAAGGCTTTGTCAAAATCTTTGCGTAAAAATTCGCTGGTAATATTGAGTGTAGCCTTTACCTCGGTGGTGTCGCGGGTTTGCCGGTCGATAATGCGTTGCAGGCTGTCGATCACATTCGACTGGGCATTCGCATAAAACGAAAGCACAAGCAAGATACCGGTGAGCGAGAGGTTTTTCAGGGCGCAGTATTTTGTTCAAGGTAGTTAAAATTACGACTGTTTAATAACAGTAAAGGCGGGTATGTACCGGTTTCTAAATTTTGCTTAGCTTTGAATACTTTTTAACCTAATGGCAGAGAACACTTTTAAAACCAACACCTTCAAGAAGCCCGAAAAAGAAAAGAAGGGCAAGAGTGCAAAATCACAGTCGAAGTTCAACGTGTCTTTTAATTTTTTAAAAGACCCCCGATTTGTACTGGCGATTGGTTTTGTGCTGATCATTTCTTCACTCTTTGTTTTTGTTTCGCTTTTCTCGTACCTGTTTACCGGCAAGGCCGACCAAAGCGTGGTTGAGGGGATCGGTCAATCGGCATTATTAGAATCGGGCATTGAAGCCGAAAACTGGCTGGGGCTGGCAGGTGCGTTTACCGCGCACTTTCTGATGTATCGCTGGTTTGGCATTGCTGCATTTCTATTGCCACCGGTGTTTTTCCTGTTAGGGTTTAAGATGGCGTTCAGGCGGGAGTTGTTCCCGGTTTTTTCTGTTGCCGTTTTTTCAGTCTTTGCCGGTTTGTGGTTAAGCCTGTTGTTTGGTTACCTCACATTAAATACAGACGGTGTTACCGAGTGGAGTTTTCTGGGCGGAGGGTTAGGGTATCACCTCGCGTTGTTGTCGCACGGTATGTTGGGGTGGGGCACTTTCTTAGTATTAGTATTATCGCTGTTCATCTTCATTATATTTTTCTTCAACGTTACCAGTATCAACGCCTTTCAGGTGAAAGACCCGAAACCCATGGGCAACGATGCTATTTTGCCGGATGCCCCGGCAGAGTACACCGATGAAAAAGATAAATGGGTAAAAGAAACCAAACCTGAACCGGTACAGACCGAACCGGTTGTATTGGTAACACCGCCCGAAGTAAAACTTCCGGTTAACGAAGTTACGTTAGCCGTTGAAAAACCGGTTGAATCGAAAAAAGAACCGAAGGCTGAGCCTGTATTCACCATTGAAGAAAAAGTTGAAACAGACGAGATTGCCGAAAAACTTGTAGAAGAAAAAGGGTTGTACGACCCTACACTTGATCTGAGTAACTATAAATTCCCTACGCTTGAATTATTAAATGAGTACGAAACCGGAAAAGTTCAGGTAACACAGGAAGAGCTTAACCAGAACAAAGACAAAATTCTGGCTACGCTTACCAACTTTAAAATTGGTATCACCAGCATTAAAGCTACCATCGGGCCAACCGTTACACTTTACGAAATTGTTCCGGATGCCGGTATCAAAATTTCAAGAATCAAAAACTTAGAAGACGACATCGCGCTGAGTTTGGCAGCATTGGGTATCCGTATCATTGCGCCAATACCGGGTAAGGGAACCATCGGTATTGAAGTGCCGAACAAAAACCGCGAAATGGTGAGCATCCGCTCGGTGCTGGGCTCGCCCGGCTTTGTAAAAACCGATAAAGAACTTCCGATTGCCATCGGTAAAACAATCTCAAACGAAGTTCTCGTTATTGATCTTGCCAAAATGCCGCACTTGCTGGTAGCGGGTGCAACCGGCCAGGGTAAATCGGTAGGGTTGAACGTAATCCTCGCATCGCTTTTATATAAGCGCCATCCATCGCAATTAAAATTTGTGCTGGTCGATCCGAAAAAAGTAGAGATGTCGCTCTTTAGCAAGATCGAACGTCATTACTTGGCGAAACTTCCCAACAGCGAAGAAGCCATCATAACCGATACCAAAAAAGTTGTGCATACACTCAACTCGTTGTGTATCGAAATGGAAAACCGTTACGAAATTTTAAAAGATGCCGGTGCGCGCAACTTAAAAGAATACAACGCCAAGTTTGTTGGCCGTAAGCTTAATCCGAAAGAAGGTCACCGGTTTTTGCCCTACATTGTATTAGTGATTGACGAGTTGGCCGACCTGATGATGACAGCCGGTAAAGAAGTGGAAACACCCATTGCGCGTTTGGCACAACTTGCCCGCGCCATTGGTATTCACTTAGTGGTGGCCACGCAGCGTCCATCGGTAAACGTTATCACGGGTGTGATCAAAGCAAACTTCCCGGCACGGTTGTCGTTCCGCGTTACGTCTAAAGTTGACTCACGCACCATTCTTGATGCAGGCGGAGCCGATCAGTTGGTGGGGCAGGGCGATATGTTGTTATCGTCTGGTTCGGATGTGATTCGTATTCAATGCCCGTTTGTAGATACGCCCGAGATTGATAAAGTATGCGATTTTATCGGATCACAACGCGGGTACGATTCGGCTTATTTGCTGCCTGAGTTTGAGGGCGAAGACGATAGTGGAGCCGCTTCGGTTGACCTGGCGGAACGCGATGCCATGTTTGAAGAGGCCGCACAAATTATCGTTAACCATCAGCAAGGCAGTACGTCCCTTCTTCAGCGCAAGCTGAAATTAGGTTATAACCGGGCAGGCCGTTTAATCGACCAGCTTGAAGCTGCCGGTATTGTAGGGCCGTTTGGGGGCAGCAAAGCCCGCGAAGTTTTAGTCAAAGACCAGCTTAGTTTGGAACAATTATTGACTGATTTGAAGGAAAAACACAGCAAGTAGCCTTATTTTGCTGCCGGTTTTAATCGTTCAATCTTTTAAGTAGTTACCTGTAATGAGAAAGTTCTTCTTCTTTGCCCTCCTCCTGTTTGTTGTTCACACATCGTTTGCCCAGTACGATGCCCAGGCATTGGCCACACTGGAGGCCATGAGCAAAAAATACAAGACTTATACATCGTTCGAGGCGAACATCACCTCTACCATGACAAACGAAGTGGAGGGGATCAAGGAAGAGTTTAAAGGTAAGATTACCGTAAAAGGCGATAAATACCGCCTGGTAATGGACGACCAGGAAATTATTAACAACGGCACTACCGTATGGACTTACCTGCCTGCCGCTAAAGAAGTTAATATCGATAATTACGATGGCTCATCGGAAGACATTAACCCCTCAAAAATTTACGAGCTATACAAAAAAGGTTTCAAGTACCTGCACGTAGGCGAGCGCACCGAAAACGGAGCAGTGTTGGAAGAAATTGATTTAGTACCCGAAAAAAAAGATGCCCAGTTTTTTAAAATAAAGATGTTCATCAATAAAAAAGACCGCAGCATTCAAAGCTGGACTATGTTCGACAAAACCGGTAACAAGTACAAGTACACCATCTCTAAGTTTACACCGAATGTTTCCGTGGCCGACACATTCTTTACCTTCGATACCAAAAAATACCCGGGTGTGGAGGTGATCGATCTGCGGTAGTAAAAATCGGCTCACGGTGTTTCCGTTCATGTAATAGTGTTCACACTGCGGATAACTATTAACGGATAACTGATAACTTTGCGCCATGAACCGTGCGCAGCTTTTCGAGCAAATAAAAAAGAAGAACTCCTACCTCTGTATCGGTTTAGATACTGACCCGGAAAAAATACCGGTTCATTTACGCCATACAGCCGATCCTGTTTTTGAGTTTAACAAACAGATCATTGATGCCACGCATCCGTATTGTGTAGCGTATAAACCCAACATCGCATTTTACGAGGCGCGGGGTGCAAAAGGGTGGGAAAGCCTCGAAAAAACATTAAACTACATTCCCAAAGAGTGCTTTACCATTGCCGATGCCAAACGGGGCGATATAGGCAATACCGCATCGCTGTATGCGAAAGCATTCTTTGAACAAATGAACTTTGACTCGATTACCGTAGCGCCCTATATGGGTGCTGACTCGGTAAAGCCCTTTCTGGAGTTCAAAAATAAGTGGGCGATTTTACTGGCGCATACCTCCAACGCAGGCAGTGCCGATTTCCAGTTATTAGAATCGAAAGACGGTAGAAAACTTTACGAAACCGTTATCACAACATCCCGGCAATGGGGTACGCCCGACCAGTTGATGTATGTGGTAGGGGCGACCCGTGCCGACAGGATTTCGGGCATCAGGGCACTTGCGCCAGAGCATTTTTTCTTAGTACCGGGCATTGGCGCGCAGGGGGGCAATTTGCAGGAAGTATCGAAATATGGACTAAACAAACAATGTGGTTTGCTCGTAAACTCGTCACGTGCCATTATTTATGTATCTTCCGGGAAAGATTTTGCCCGTGAGGCGGCTTCGGAGGCGCTAAAAATTAAAGATGAGATGGACGGGCTGTTGCAACGCTATGTATAACAGGTCGGCAATCATTGTGTGTCAGGTTCCGGGGCAGGTTTATGTATGCGTTAACGTGTGCATATATTCGTGGTGTTGTGCTACTTTATGAAGAAGTGTATGAATCGATGTTTACTATTTGTTGTATGCTCCATTCTTTTTGCAGTGGATGCAAAAGCACAAGCCAATGAAGTTGAATCGTTGCAGTATGTTTTGAAAGGTGACCACACCCAGCAGGAGCGCGTTGATATTCTGAACAAACTTTCGCACACCTATACCGGATCATCGATAAACATGGCTGAACAGGTAGCCCGTGAGGCACTTGAAATTGCCACGAACATAAACTATGCCGAGGGCATTGCGGCCAGCTATAACAACTTAGGCATTGTTTATTCCATTCGTGGTGATTATACCGAAGGGTTAGATTTTTTCTTAAAAACGTTGCGCATTCGCGAACAAGAGGGCGACCTGTCGGGTCAGGCAAGCGTATCGGGCAATATTTCGCGTTTGTTTACCTACCAGCACGATTACGACAAGGCTTTGGAGTACGCAAAAAAATCGTTGGATATATTCCGTAAAACAGACGATTACATTGCCATGGGGAAGACTTATGTCGCGAGTGGCCGCATTTACGTCAGCTTAGGCGATGGCGACCAGGCTTTGGCCATGTTTGAACTGGCGCTGGAAATATTTGAAAAGCACGAGAATAAAGCCGAACAAGGCTGGACGTTGCTACAGATAACAAATGCCTACGAAATATTGGGCGACTATGCCAAAGCGGTTGACTACGCATTGCAGGCAATGAAGCTGATCGATGAGAAAACCGACCCCTATACAACCATTGAGTTGTACAATTCATTAGGCTCGGTTTACGTGCATCAAAAGAAATTTAAAGAAGCCGTCAATTATTTGCGCATGGCAGCAGCCCTGGCCGACCGCGAAGAAGACCACAACGGGCGGTTGAACGCACGGATAAAGCTGTCGCGGTTGTACCAGCAAACCGGGCAGTACGATTCGGCACTGATGTACCACAAAGCTTACACAACCTTGTATCAGGAAGTATTTAATGCCGAGCGTGCACAACAAATGGCGGTTATTGAAAACCTGTACCAAAGTGAAAAAAAAGACAAGTTGCTGGAGTTGCGCAATCAGCGTATCGAGTTTCAGGCAACCATTATTGTGGTAGGCAGTATATTGCTGGTAATGATGATCGTATCGGGCTTTATTTTATACCTCTACTATCATAATAAAAAGCAACACAACCAAAAACTGAGCAAACTCAACCAGGAGATTTTTGAGAAGCACGAAGAGATACTGGCGCAAGCCGAAGAACTCACACAAGCCAACGAAGAAATAGGCCGGATAAATGAATCGCTTGAAGCCGAAGTAAAATTGCGTACCGAGAAAATTGAAGTACAGAACAAAAAACTCATTGAATATGCCTACTCCAACGCCCACCGCGTAAGAGGGCCGCTGGCGCGGATTATGGGGCTGGCCAAGCTCATGCAAAACGAAACCTCGCCAGAGCAACTCAAAGAGTATAACGACCACCTGCATGCTTCGGCTGTTGATTTAGACACCGTAATCCGCAACATCAATAAAGAACTCCATAACGAATAAGTGTGGAAACGTTCGTTACGGATTGCATTTCTATCGTCAATGTTGTAAATAGAGTATCGGAAAACCAGCATCCCCGTGACCGAAGCATTCCTTCATTACATCTGGCAATTGCAGTATTTCAACAAGCGTGACCTTTGTACTGCGCACGGTGACGACATCCATGTTTTTCATCCGGGAAACCGGAATACCAATGCCGGGCCTGATTTTTCGGATGCACGAATTAAAATCGGGGCGTTAGAGTGGCGTGGCAGTGTTGAAATCCACATCAGGGCATCGAACTGGATCGACCATCAACATAGTACCGACCGGGCTTATGAACAGGTGGTGCTGCACGTAGTGTGGGAAAACGACAAGCCCATTGTACGGAGCGATGGAACCCATATACCAACACTTGAGTTAAAAAACCGCCTCGAACCCGGAATCTGGGAAAGGTTCAAAACACTATACACAAGTGCCGAGCCAATACCCTGTGCACACGGTTGGGCATCGGTTCCGGAAATACAAAAGCTTTCGATGTTAGACCGTACACTTACCCAACGCCTGCACACTAAGGCTGTTCAGGTACAACAACTGTTAACAAAAAACACCAACGACTGGGAACAAACCTGTTACCAGTTGCTCTGTAAAAATTTTGGGTTCAGCGTGAATGCCGAACCTATGCTCAGGCTTGCCGAGGTGGTTCCATATACTACGGTGTTAAAACATATCGATAAACAAGTGCAGGTCGAAGCATTGTTATTTGGGGCGGGTGGTTTTTTAGATGCAAACCATACCGATGAATATTTTATGCTGTTGAAACGCGAGTATGACATCTTACAACGCAAGTATTCGTTAGCCGACCGGCAGATGCACGTATCGCAGTGGAAATTTTTGCGCTTACGACCTGCTAATTTTCCAACGGTTCGCTTGGCACAACTTGCAGCATTACTCTGTACTGTCCGAAACCTGTTTTCAAAAATATTGGAAACAACTTCGTACAAAGAGGCTTGCAGTTTGCTGGCAGCCGGTCAGTCGGCATACTGGCATACGCATTACCAGTTTGGAGTGTTATCAAAAACGGCAATCCCTTCGCTGGGACAATCGAGCATCGAAAACATTGTGATCAACACCCTTGTTCCGTTATTAACTGCATACGGAAAGTTGCACGATGAGCAACTATATACCGACAGGGCTATAACATGGCTGCAACAAAGTAAAGCCGAAAACAACCGTATTGTGCGGCAATGGAACGCACTTAACTATTCCGTGAAAACGGCCTTCGATTCGCAAGCCCTGATCGAACTGTATAAAAATTTTTGTATGAAACGCAGGTGTTTAGAGTGTGCTGTTGGTTCATACCTTATTAAACACTAACCATGCACGCGATAATCGTTATACTGAATGCGGGTTTTCTTGTATTGCTTTCGGCTTGGTGCTGGAAACGGGAAGAGGCCGCCTGGCGCAAAATTTATATTCCGGCTTTAGCAGTGAGAACATTGGCGGGCATTGCGTTGGGTATTATTTATTCAACGTATTACGAAACCAGCGATACGTTTGCTTTTTTTAACCTCGCTGCCGAAAAGGCTATGCTTGCCCGCACCGATTTTACCGGATATGTGAATTTTCTGTTCAGCCCCAATCAGGGATATTTTTTGGGTGAGCACCGCACCCTGTTATTTGTTAAAATCATCAGTGTGTTGGCGTGGCTGGGCGATAACAACTATTGGGTTGTTGCGCTGTATTGTTCCATGATTTCTTTTTTTGCTGCCTGGCATCTCACCAAAACTATTGCCCGGTTTTTTCCAACACTGCGTACAGCGGCTTGTTTGGCATTTTTGTTTTTTCCGGGTGTAGTGTTTTGGAGTTCGGGCTTATTAAAAGAGTCACTGGCTATGGCAGGGCTCTTTTACCTCACCACGTTATTTGTCAGGTTATGGATGGGCGAACGTGTTTCGTTGTGGGCAATTATTCCGGCAACGGTTGCCGTATGGTTGGTGTATAACCTCAAGTATTATTACCTCGCGGCATATCTTCCGGTAACGCTTTCGGTTTTGGTTGTTCGATGGATTTCAATCCGGTGGGCGTTAAAACGTTTTGTTGTTCAATTAGCATTATGGGTGGTTGTGCTGATTTGTGGAGTAGTGCTGGTTACATTCATTCACCCTAATTTTTCGCCCGACAGGCTGTTGACGGTAATCGTATCGAACAACAGGCTGTTTATGGAAATAAGTGCACCCGATGATGTTATCCATTTTTACAATCTTCAACCTGCCTGGTATAGTGTGGCGATCAACACGCCCTGGGCTTTTTTCTCGACTTTGTTCAGACCTTTTTTGTGGGAGGCCAATACATTTTTCAAAGCCGTTACGGCAGTTCAGAATGCCGTGCTATTATTGTGTACGATAGTATCGCTTCCGTTAATTATTCGCATAAAGCACTCACCACACCGGTTGCTTATTCTTTCAATCGTGCTGTATGTTATTATCGTGAGTGTTTTTTTAGCGTTATCCACGCCTAACCTTGGCACACTTACCCGTTATAATGTCGGGGTTCTGCCCTTTATGGTGTTGTTGGTTATGCAACATCCGTTGGTTACTAAAATCGTATCGAAAATATTCTAACGGCAGATCGTTTGCCGCCTTGCGGTAGCGGTGTATTTTTGTGACTCATTTTAAAAATTATGGAAAACCCGGTTATCATTTTTGGCGCAAATCACTTAGGCCGGTCGGTAAAAGAAATCTTTGAATCGAACGGTAACGTGGTGTATGGTTTCTTAGACGACACGAAAGAGCTTCATAACAAAGAAATAGACGAATCGTTTGTGTTGGGCAGTACCGATGACGATGGTTTTCTAAAACTGATTGGCAAAAAGTGTGAGGCATTTATCGCGGTTGACGATAACCGCCTGCGCAAAAGTTTGGTGAAGATGCTGAACGATGTTCGCCATATACAGCCGGTAAACGCTGTCCATAAAACAGCAAGCCTTTCGAACCACGTTGAACTGGGGCATGGTAACATGATCGATCAGGGCGTTATGATAGGTGTGGGTGCAAAAGTGGCGAGTTATGCCATCATCCAGCAAGGATGTATTATTGGTGCGGAGGTGTCGCTGGGCAATTACGTTCAGGTGGGCGCAGGCAGCGTACTGAGTGCCGGGGTGGTTGTTGAAGATGAAGCCTTTATTGGTTCGGGCGTTACCATTGTTTCGGGCGTTACCATTGGCAAAGGTGCGCGTGTGGGTGCGGGTTCGGTAGTGGTAGGCGCAGTGAAAGCGGGCGAAACCGTTTTCGGGAATCCTGCCCAGGCTATAAAAAATTAATTTGTTGCGAAAACATTATATCGTACGATAAATTTTTGAAACCCCGGTTTTAAAACCTTACCTTTTGAAATGCCAAAAATCTCAGAAACCGATCTGATCTTAAACCGCGATGGCAGTGTGTATCACCTCAACCTGCTGCCGAAACATATTTCCGATACGATTATTACCGTAGGCGACCCCAGTCGTGTGTATAAAGTAAGCCAGCATTTTGATGACATAGACTTTGAAATGAACAAACGCGAGTTCATCACACACGTTGGCCGGTTTAATGGTAAACGGATTACCGTGATCAGCACCGGCATGGGCACCGATAACGTAGAAATTTTTATGACCGAGATCGATGCGCTGGTAAACATCGATTTAAAAACCCGTGAACCGAAAAGCCGTAAGAAAAAATTAAAGATCGTACGCATTGGAACTTCGGGAGCTTTACAGGAAGATATTCCGCTGGGTGCGCACCTCTATTCTAATTATGCGGTGGGGTTAGATAACCTCATGCAGTTTTATGATTTGCCCGCTAACGAGTTTGAACAATCCATTGCGGCCGACATCCAGGGTAAAGCAAAAATACCGTTTGCGCCCTATGTTGTGCGTGGCTCCGAAAGTTTAATGAAGCTGATCGGGTTCGATATGGTGGAAGGCAATACCGTTACCACACCGGGTTTTTATGCACCACAAGGCCGGGTTGTGCGTGCACAAAACCGGTTGCCCAAATTGCTTGACGATTTGAATTACTACCACAATAAAAACAGCGATTTCTGGCTCACAAATTTTGAGATGGAAACGGCCGGGTATTATGCCATGGCACGCTTGCTGGGGCACGAGGCACTGAGCGTGAATGCCATCATCGCTAACCGTGTTAAAAATAAATTCTCGAAAGATCCCGACAAGGTGATTGATTCGTTGATTAAAAAAGTCCTCGAACGGATATAACGAAAGACTAAAGGTGTAGGCAAATCTTTGCCTACTGTTAACTGCCTACTGCCAACTTTTAGTTAAAGTTACATCCCCGTGTTGTTGCCATTCACTGCGCTGTCCATCCGTACAATGTACCTTCCGGCATTAAACGAATCGTTGTTGTAAAATCCCGAAAGAATGCGGTGGGCGATTTGTTCAATAATCAGTTCGCTGTCGGTCTTGTCTTCTTTGCCGTGCCAGTACACGCGGTTAGGGTGCTTGCGCATATCTTCCACATACAACCGGGCGTGATTAAACTGTTCGTCCGTAAAGGTAATGGTAAAGCAGGTTTTTACTTTTTGAGTTTCCATAGTACAATCGTTTTGCAAGTGGTGTGCCAATAAAATGTTACGAATTATACGAAAAACCAAACCGGTAGTTGAACAACTGCCCGGCATCGGGCAAAAGTGTTCATACTTGGGACGGTATGCGTAAACTCCTATTTTTGCGGTCGAAATGAAAGACGAATATGTATTTACCCTGCCCAATGGCATTCGTGTGGTGTATAAGCAGGTAGCCTCAACCAAATTAGTGCATTGCGGTATTTTTTTAGATGTGGGCAGCCGCGATGAAAGTGTCAATAATCAGGGTATCGCCCATTTTTGGGAACACATGGCATTTAAGGGAACAGCAAAGCGCAAGGCTTTCCACATCATCAGCAGTCTCGATGCGGTAGGGGGCGAACTGAATGCTTATACCGATAAAGAAAAAATTGTATTCTATGCCTCGGTGCGCGACCAGTACGTGGAGCGGGCTATCGATATTTTATCCGACATAACCTTTCACTCGGTTTTTCCGCAGCCGCAGATCGAGAAAGAGCGCGGGGTAATTTTGGAAGAGATGTCGATGTATCACGATACTCCCGATGATTCATTGCAGGACGAATTCGATGCGTTGGTGTTTAAAAACCATCCGATGGGTATGAATATTTTAGGCCGGCCTGAAACCGTGTCAACCTTTATGCGAAACGATTTTGTTTCGTTTTTCAACGATCACCTCGACACTAACCGCATTGTATTTAGCTGCGTGGGCAATATTCCGGTCGATAAACTTTTGCGATGGGTAACACAATACCTCAGTATCCCGAAATCATCGCGCACGGTAAAACGCAAAAAAGCCGGGAAGTACACACCACGCGAAACCGAAATTTACCGTTCGGTGAAACAGGGAAGGTGTGCGCTGGGGCGTGAGGCATATCCTATCCATCACCCAAACCGTATTCCGTTTTTCATGCTGGTGAATATGCTGGGCGGCCCCGGCATGAATTCGCGGCTGAACCTTTCGCTGCGCGAGAAATACGGTTTTGTGTATTCGGTCGATGCCCACTATGTTTCGTTTACCGATACGGGAATGTTTGCCGTGTATTTTGGTACAGAACTGAAACAATTAGATAAGTGTATTGCGTTGGTTAAAAAAGAGCTTGTTAAATTTTGTGAAGAGTCGTTAACACCCCGGCAACTGGCAGCCGCTAAAGAACAGATTAAAGGCCAACTGGCAATCTCGGAAGAAAACAACCTGAACCAGATGATGATGATGGGTCGAAGCATTTTAAATCGTGGTTATGTGCCATCGCTCGATGAAATTTTCGATCAGGTGCAGAATACCAGCGCACAAAAAATCAAAGACATGGCTCAGGAAATGTTTAACCCTGCGCAACTGAGTTATTTAAAAATGGTACCGGCTAAGGCATAACCTTATGGACATTACAAACCCATCGATTCAGCAGTATGCCGAGGCGCATACATCGCCCGAAAACGACTTGCTGAAAAAAATCAACCGCGACACACACGCCAACATTATGATGCCGCGTATGTTGTCCGGGCATATACAGGGTCGCGTGCTGTCCATGATCAGCCACATGATCAAGCCCCAAACCATTTTAGAGATCGGGACTTATACCGGCTACTCAGCCTTGTGCCTGGCCGAAGGTCTGCCCGCCCAAGGAAAGCTGATTACGATTGACATCAATGAAGAATTAGAAGAGCGTGTGCGTGCAGCCTTTGCCGCTTCGGCTTTTAATGAACAAATCGATTACCGCATTGGCAACGCACTTGAACTGATCCCCACGCTGCAAACCGCCTTCGATATGGTATTTATCGATGCCGACAAAGAAAATTATGCCCGGTATTACGATTTAGTAATCAATCATGTACCTTTGGGCGGTTATATACTGGCCGATAATGTGTTGTGGAGCGGCAAGGTTCTTGATGCAAAAGGCAACAAGGATACAAAAGCCATCCAGGATTTTAACCGTAAGGTACAGGAAGATCACCGGGTAGAAAACGTATTGCTGCCCATCCGTGACGGACTGTTGCTGATGCGGAAGGTAAGCCAGTAATTTTTAGTAACAGGCTGACTATTTTTTAAACTGATTTCTATGAAGCTCGCAGCCGCGCTTGTATTTATTTCCACCCTGGCGTATGCACAGGCGCCCGAAGTGCCTGCCAAAATGCAATTTGCCGGCATTACACTTACCATCCGTGACGATGCCCGCAGGGAAATCCAGAAAGATGTAAATATGCTCACGCAATCGGCTAAGCACCACAACATAAAAGTGGAGCGCGCCAAAACGTATTTCCCCATCATCGAAAAAATATTTGCTGAAGAACGTGTACCCGATGATTTCAAATACTTGGTGTTGCAGGAAAGCGCCCTTATAGCCGATGCCGTTTCGGTTTCAAATGCTGTTGGATTCTGGCAGTTTAAAGATTTCACAGCCGTGGAAATGGGCTTGCGGGTCGATAAGGATATTGACGAGCGCATGAACATCGCATCCTCTACACGGGCAGCCGCACAGTACATTAAAAAAAATAACTATTATTTTAATAACTGGATTTATGCGTTACAGGCATACCAGATGGGCGCAGGCGGAACCATGAAGGCCGTAAAAGATTACCAGAGCGGAACCAAGCACATGGAAGTTAACAGTCAAACCTACTGGTACGTTAAAAAATACCTGGCGCACAAAATAGCGTTTGAAGGAACGGTTCGCGGAACCGGTGAGGTGAAGGTGTTTATGGTTGCCAATAAATCCAAACAATCGATCAGCGATGTAGCCAAAGAGTTTTATATTGATGAAGCCGACTTGCGTGAATACAATAAATGGATTCGCAAAGAGCATATCCCGGACGACAAACCGTACTTCGTGTCGATACCAAGCCGCACAGAAAACAAGGCGCTGAACGAAGCAATCGCAAAAGCCGAAACCAAAACTACTGCCGAACAACCGGCACGCATTACGCCACGCACAGCCGATGCGGCCAGCGTAACCATGATGCTGCACGGCATACCGGCTATTAAAGCACAGGCAGGCGAAACGCCTACTACACTCGCACAACGCGCAGGTGTATCGTTGTCGTTGTTTTTGCGCCATAACGATATATCGGTAAGCGACCGCATTGTTGCCGATGAATTTTATTACCTGAAAAAGAAAAAAACAAAAGGCCCGGTTTCGCATCACGTAGCCAAAGCAGGTGATAACTTGTGGAGTGTAAGCCAGCGTTATGGCGTACAGGTACACCGGTTAGAGCGTTATAATAAATTGGATAAAAACAGCATACTGAAAGAAGGGCAGGTTGTTTACCTCACCAACAAGCGGTCGGCCGCTCAACCCCAACCGGTACACGAAGCCATCGGGGTTGACGATGCTGCCTTTAACTGGACAGTGCAGCCCAAAGCCATGCCCGAACAAGAAACACCACCTTTGGCAGAACCCACACCCGAAGCAACGGTACCCGTAATTTTGCCGGAAATCCCGGCCGGTAAACCCGAAGAAATCAAGCCCGTGGAAGAAACGAAAACCGTAGCCATCGATACGCTTCGTGTGGAAACGGTAAAAGTAGAAACAGTAAAACCCACACATCATACAATAGCAGCCGGTGAAACATTGTACGCCATTGCCAAACGCTACGAGGTAGGGGTTATGCAGTTAGTGGAGTGGAACAACCTGTCGTTAACCGAAGGGATTAAACCCGGGCAGGTGATCAGGGTTGTGGATGAAGAAACTCAAAACCAACCGGAAGCCCAACCAACGGCAACACCTGAAACAGTGGCAGTTTTGCATACCGTAAAAACCTCCGACACGCTGTACAGCATCGCCCGCGAGTACGGTGTAACAATCAAAGACCTGATGGACTGGAACCAAAAAAAGGATTTCAACCTGACCATCGGTGAAAAACTGCAAATCCTGAAAAAGCAGTGAACGTTTTCGCGCTGTTTTCGTTACTAACAGTTTTGGATGCCCAAAATTCAAGAAAGACCTTATTTTATGAGAGAAAAGGTATATTTTTGCAGGATTAGGGTTTTGGCAAGGGTTCTAAACCCCGGTAATTAGACAGTTTGATGATAGTGGAGACGAATTTAGATTTAGTTATGTTGGTGGACGATAACGATACTGATAATTTTATCAGTAAACGGATTATCGAGATCACTAAATTTGCAAAGGGGGTAGAGGTTAAGAGTTCGGGAAAAACAGCGTTGGATTACCTCAAAGAAAACCAGAATAACACCGAGAAAATCCCCAGCCTGATTTTTTTAGATATTAATATGCCCATTGTTGACGGGTTTGTGTTTTTGTACGAGTTTGAGAAATTCAACGAATTGGTACGCAACAAGTGTAAAGTCATTATTTTGTCAAGTTCCGATAACAAGCGCGACATCGATAAAATTGTGAACAACAATCACGTAATTAAATTTATTACCAAGCCCCTCACCGAGATAGCTTTAGATGAAATCAAGCTGAGCAATATTTAGGCAACGTAAAACAGTATTGTAAAAGCCCGGCCGATTGGTCGGGTTTTTTTATTCGTGTAACTTTAGCCCAAACCAAATTGCATGAACCGCGAAAAGTACATCGAAACCATTACCCGGTCTTATACCACTCCGCACCCATCCATTTATCTGGGGGCAGGTATTCTCAATAACGAAATCATAGCCGAAACAAAAGTAAACCTGCCGTTACGCATGATGAACCGCCACGGATTGGTTACAGGTGCAACCGGCTCGGGCAAAACCCGAACGTTGCAACTCATGGCCGAGCAGCTTTCGGCCGCAGGTGTACCGGTATTTATGCCCGACATGAAAGGCGATTTATCAGGTATGGCCAAAGCTGGTGTGGTCAATGATAAAATCAACGAACGCACAGCCGCATTGGGCATACAGTTTACACCTTCCGGGTTTCCGGTAGAGTTGTATTCGCTTAGCGGAAAAAAAGGTGCGCAAATGCGTGCTACTGTTACCGAGTTTGGCCCCGTGTTGCTTAGTAAAATTTTAGAACTGAATGAAGTGCAATCGGGCGTGCTGGCCGTGGTGTTTAAATATGCCGATGATAAAAACCTGCCCATTGTTGACCTGAAAGACCTGAAGAAAGTTTTAAATTATTTGTCGGAAGGCGCAGGGGCGCAAGAGATCAAGGCCGACTATGGAAAAATATCAGGTGCTACAGCCGGAACCATCTTACGGAAAATTGTAGCGCTCGAACAGCAGGGCGTGAGCCAGTTATTTGGTGAGCGATCGTTTGATATACAAGATATGCTCGACAGGGTAGATGGTCGTGGTGTAATCAGTTTGCTCAACGTATCGGATGTGCAACAACAGCCTGCCATATTTTCAACGTTTATGCTGGCGTTGCTGGCCGAGTTATACCAAAACCTTCCCGAAGCCGGTGATTTGGATAAACCTAAATTAATTTTCTTTTTAGACGAAGCCCACCTGTTGTTTAAAGACGCACCGAAAGCTTTCCTCGATCAGATCGACCAGGTTATCCGGCTCATCCGCTCGAAAGGTGTGGGTGTGTTTTTCTGTACCCAGCTTACGCAGGATATTCCGGCATCGGTATTATCGCAGTTGGGTAACCGTGTGCATCACGTAATCCGCGCGTTTACACCCAACGATGTGAAAGCCTTAAAGGAAACAATCAAAACGTTTCCCAGGTCGGAGTTTTACGACATGGAACAACAGTTTACCCAACTCGGTACCGGGCAGGCTTTTATTACCGTGCTGAACGAAAAAGGCATCCCCACCGAAACCGTGGCTACGCACCTCGCGCCACCGGCATCGTTGATGGGGTCGCTTACGGAAACCGAATACGAAAGCCATTTACAACAATCAGATATGTACAGGAAATACCAGGAAGTGGTTGATCCGCAAAGCGCGTTTGAGATATTGGAGGCACGCATGAGTCAGCAAAAAGAAGAAGTACAGCAACAAGCCAAACGCACATCGGGGCGCAAAGCCGAAAAATCTACGTTTGACGAAGTAATGAGTTCGCCTGTTACCAAACAGGTAGGGCGCGAGTTGGTGCGCGGTGTGTTTGGGATGTTGTTCGGCACAACCCGAAGAAGAACCACTAAACGTGGCGGGTTGTTTTAAAATGCCTTTACTATACCAGGTATTTGCTTAATTAAACCCGCCCTGTCCACGATACAGCGACAGCGGTGAGTCAAGCACAATCTTTACTACGGTAATTTCGGTATCGAGTGCAGCTACCGGTACATTTAGGAAAACCGTGCCCGGTACAACGCTCCACGAAATTTTACCCACAATTTTCGGAGTAAGCGTTGTTCCGTTTCCTAAAACCTCAGCCGAAACAATTTTGTTGTTTAACCCTTTCAGCATGAGGTTAATGGTAAGGCCGGAGTCGTTCCCGTTAGGTTTTCGCACCTGGTTAACAAACAGGTATAATGTTTTTTTATCCTTACTTAATGTAGAGTTGCCGTGGTAGTGTCCATAAGGCAACCCCGCAGTGGTTCCGTAAATGGCTGCGGTATGCTTGCTTGTCCAACGGCCTATTTCCTGCAACAGCTTAACCTGTTCATTGGGTATCGTTCCATCGGCTTTCGGACCAATGTCAAGCAACAGGTTGCCGCCCATGCCAAGGCACTCAGTAAAAATCTGCAACACCTCGTTCGTGGTTTTCATATTGGTGTCAGTCGGGCGATAACCCCAGTTGTCGTTACTGGTAAGGCACAACTCCCAACTGGACTTGGCCGGGGGTGTAATGGGCATATTTTGTTCGGGCGTAGAGTAATCTCCATACGAATGAATGCGTCCGTTGAGAATGGCTTTTGGATTGGTTGTATGAATAATAGAATCGATTTTATCGGCATCCCACTCGGCTTCGGAGTGTTCCCAGTCGCCATCGAACCAATACAAGTCAGGCATAAACTGTGTATTTATTTCTGCCAACTGGCTGTGCATGAAATGCAGGAATTTTTTCCAACGCAACGAGTCGTCTTTAATCGCATAACGCGAAACATCATTTAAAAATCCGGGGTAGTTGCCGTGGCTCCAGTCGAGTAGTGAATAGTATGTGCCAAACTTCAACCCTTCATTGCGCAACGCCTGCGCAAAGGGGCTAAGCACATCGCGGGCAGCCGGAGTTTGGTGTACGGTACTCAATGGTTTTTTGGCATTCCATAACGCCTGTTTGCCCGAAGGATAAGTCCGGTCGGGAAAAATCTTTTGCCACTCGGTTTTGGTAGGATAAGGTGTGAGTTGCTGCGTGTTCCACAAGGCCAGGCCATCGTGGTGTTGTGTGGTGATTACGGCATACTTCGCACCGCTTGCTTTGATTAGTTGCGCCCATGCCTGCGGGTTGTACTGTTGTGCGGTAAACCCTTTGAGTTGCCGCATATACTCATCGTACGGAACGGTTTTGTTATGAAACGCCCAGCTTTCGGTAGTGCCCGCTACGGCATATATGCCCCAGTGGATGAAGACACCCAACTTGGCATCGTTAAACCATTGTAACCGTGTGGAGTCGGCCTGACCGTAACAAGCTGTGCCCGACAGGAGAAAAATCAGTAAATACCTCATGGATTAAAGGTATTAAATGGTGGGGTTATTTGTTAGTTCTTATTTAAGTGGTTGATAAATCCTGTTTTGAAGAGCATTCCACTTCGCGGGTGCTTGTAAATATGTCAACATTGACATATTTTTGTGGTGTATGGCTAACGAAACCAAACCGCTCGCATGGCTACATGGAGAAGTTAAGACTCCTCCATTTTCAGTGCAGGCAAGGGTAGAGGCGGGGTATTTGTTACGCCAATTACAAGCGGGCATAATGTTGTCGCTTCCTCATTCGCGGCCTATGCCTGCAATTGGTGTAAGGTGTCATGAACTCAGAATAGATGATAAAACCAAAACCTGGATGATAGTGTACCGGATTGATTCAGATGCCGTTCTTATACTTGAAGTGTTTAACAAGAAAACAAGACAAACACCAAAAAGTGTAATTGATAATTGTAAACGAAGAATACAGTTGTATGACTCAATAAACTAAATCGTTACGTGATGAAGATTGCTAAGAGAAAGAAATTAGAAACAAAGGGATGGAAGGTTGGCTCAGTCAGCGATTTCCTGGAGCTTACTCCTGAGGAGAATGCTTATGTAGAGTTGAAATTAGCATTAAGTAAAAATTTGCAGACGTACAGAAAGCAGAAAAAATTAACACAAGCGCAACTTGCAAGTCAGTTGAGGTCAAGTCAATCCAGAGTTGCAAAAATGGAAGTGGGCGACCCTTCAGTATCAATGGATTTACTTGTTCGTTCGCTGTTAACACTTGGCGCATCAAAAAAACATATCGTTAAAATGATGTTATCGTAATTGGCTTTGCTTATCCTGAAATTCTCAAGGTAAACTGGGTTGTAACATATCCTGAAGAACGTTCCCTAAGAATCCGTATCCAGTCCAAACTTGTCTTTGAGTTCGCGTACTAACGGGTTCTTTTGTATCATCAGGTTAAGACGGGCTTTATCGTTCATGTAAAGATGGCTTAAATCTTCTTCCTCAATGACTTTGAGTTCAATCACAAGTTGGATCGAATCATTCTGCAAATGATCTTTTAAATGAATAAGTAACTCTGTGCGGATTTCATTTAACTGGGTTTCCTGAAAAGGGTTGTGGATGTGAACAATCACCCGGCCATCGCGGTACTCAAACCCTTGCGATAACAGACGGTACGTAACCTGAAGGTTTTTGTATTTATCAGCAAAAGCCTGCCATACATCTTTTAGTTGTTGCTCTGTGAACGGCTGGTTTCGTTTTTTCTCGACAACGGCAGTTGTAGCGGTTTCTTTTTTTACCCCGCCCTTCATCAGCGACTTGAGGTCGGCCATGGAGGGGGTTGCTGTTTTTGCGGCTTTTCCTGTTGTAACAGGTTTTGTTTCAGTAGTGAGTGTGTGCTGTACGGTTGGTGTAACCGGTTCTTCGGCAGGGTTGGTAATTACGTTTTGCTTTTCGGGCTGATCGGCAATTACGCTGTTACTTTTTTTTTTACTGCCGAAGCATGCTCCGCAGGTTGTAATGATGAGAGTTCTAACGCTGCCTGTACGTGCGCCATCTTCATCAGCGCAAGCTCAACGAGTAAACGCTGGTTTTTGCTGCTTTTGTAATGGATGTCGCACTGGCTGGCAATGTTCAGCCACGATAACAACAGCGAAGGCGATGCGGCCTGTGCCTGCCCGGCATACTTTTTCCGTACGCTGTCGGGTACTTCCATCAGTTCGGTGGTGCGGGCATCCTGCGATACCAACAGGTTGCGCAGGTGTTCGGCCAGGCCCACAATAAAATTATGGCCATCGAAACCTTTGCGCAGTATTTCATCGAACAATACTAACGGCTGTGTATGATTCTGCGAAAGCAGGGAGTCCACAACATCGAAATAATAATCGTAATCGAGGATATGTAAATTGGCCAGTACATTTTTAAAGGTGATTGGCTTGCCCGCTGCGTAGGTCACCATCAAATCGAAAATCGAGAGAGCATCGCGTAATGCGCCATCGGCTTTTTGTGCGATAAGATGAAGGGCTTCTTCCTCGACTTTTATTTTCTCATGTTTGGCAATAACATCCAGATGTTTGGCGATGTCTGAAATCTGGATGCGGTTAAAATCGAAAATCTGGCACCGCGAAAGAATAGTAGGGATCACCTTGTGCTTTTCGGTGGTGGCCAGAATGAAGATGGCGTAAGACGGAGGCTCTTCGAGTGTTTTCAAAAATGCGTTGAAAGCCGCATTTGAAAGCATGTGAACCTCGTCTATAATATACACTTTGAATTTTCCGAACTGGGGTGGGTAGCGCACCTGATCGATGAGGTTTCGGATGTCTTCTACCGAGTTGTTGGAGGCGGCATCCAACTCGAAAATGTTGAGCGAATTGGTTTCGGCTTTTTCTTCAAATCCGTTGATGAGGCGGGCTACAATACGGGCACAGGTTGTTTTGCCCACACCGCGAGGCCCGCAAAAAAGCATGGCCTGCGCTAATTTGTTGTTGTCGATGGCGTTTTTAAGCGTAGTGGTAATGTGCTCTTGCCCAACCACTTCGTCAAACCCCGTGGGGCGGTATTTACGTGCCGATACAACAAAGTTTTCCATCCGCTGCAAGATATAATTCAATTATCAATTATCAATTACCAATTGTCAATTCGTGATGATCTGACAAAGAACTTTTTTTGCCGTACATTTGTAGTTAATTGCAAATTGTCAATTTCTAATTGGTAATTGATTAAAAGGGGTCGACCGGTTTTGACAGGATGTGTGAAGCCGCAGGCCAGCATGCAGGCTCATGAGGGTAGAGCCTTAACCACTGCTCTTAACAATTTACGTGGCGAAGAAACTTACGCCATGGCTGCTTAATCTGACGATACGTTAGGTTAGCCTCGCCCCGATAAGATCGGGGAAGCCATCATCGCTCAGTGCCTATGTTCTGCTGGCGCTGGTATAGCGGTGTCGATAGACGGAACTGCTCCGTGTGATGTTGCTAAGCACGGCTAAGACTCAGTAACTAAGGATTCGGTTAGGCTGTTGCCTGCCTTCTGTGTCCCGAAAACTAAAGTCAACTAAGCATGTAGAATCTGTTGTTTTATCTTCTCTGGACGAGGGTTCAATTCCCTCCGACTCCACAAAGCAAAGGAGGCTGGTTTATGTTTAAGCCGGCCTTTTTTTATCAAATTAAACAATTAGCCTACCTCCAGCCGCTTTCTGAGTTTTTTGGTAACGTGATGGTCTGTGTAAAACCTAAACCCGTTCGGGTTAAACCCTAAACAGGAATAGATTTATAATACAAAACTCCTTCCGTAGTTAGAACACCATACTGATTATCATTAAAACGGGGTGGAGCTGTTAACATCCCATCCTTCACGTTTACTCGTTCAAGGTCAATTATCGCCCCGGCTTTTATATCAAATATTCCAAAGTAGTAATTGTCAAATCCGTCCTTAACTGTACCTGCATTAAAGAACAACCACTCGCGCTTAGCATCTAAAGAAGACACAACAATCCTCAGTTTCTCCTCCGTAATAATATCGAGATCCAGTACCCTGGTTGAATAATCATTCAAATTCACTTCCAAATAATAACGATTGGCAAACGTAACAATCCTCTTTCTGATGTTGTCTATATGAAGCCTATTACGGTTCCAATTTGCTCCAAACCCTATGTACTGGGCATCTATTCCGCTTGACACCAAAATTTCGTGAGGATTAATCGATAATGTTTCACCTGTTATAAGATTTAAACGTGTTAGTTTATTGTCATCAATCCGCATCCAGACATTATCATTCAAAAGTCCTAATATCTGTGCAGCAACTGGCTTTTTGGACTTAAAATCCAATTCCTGCAATTGTCGTTTGGTGTTCCTATCATGAAACTTTAGCGGATTGAAAGAATATATGCAGTCCGCGTTTGGAACGAAAAAGACACTATACGGATACATATCCTCTGTTAGGTCGTTCAAAGAATAAACGTACGTTAACTTATCAAAGGCCATTCCCGAAAAAAGAATTAATAAGTTATGGCTATAATTATAGCTATGAGGACTAATGTTGTGTGGCAGTTTAGTCCACGCTCTATTGCTATCATTTTTTAGCGACATCTTCGAGGTATAATAGCCAATACTCTCACTTCCCGTTACGACTGCCAAGAAATCTTTGGTTTGGATGAGCTGTGATGGTTCTGCTACCATAGACGCACATCCATCATACAGGGAAACACCTTTGCCTTTGGCATATACGACCGTGTCTTCGAGCATATCAAAACACCTAACATCCCTGATCAAATCCATATCTATTCAATTTTATAAAATCAAATAATGAAGCCTCGCAAATGTATGCCTCATCAGGAGTACCCCCGGCACTAAAGATATTAAAAGATAATTACAGGCCGTGGAAATTTGTTTGTAGCGTACGACCCCAGCGGGGTCGTAGGTTTGTAGCATAAAATTCAGCTATAAACATCGGGACTCCAGAGGAGTCCAACAAATTCAGTAACATTTTAAAGCACAATGCCCACAACACATTTCCTTAATTTTTTTTTGTACCTTCCATACCATATACCCCGTACACATGAACCCCTGGCGCGCACTCCGCAACTTTTTTGGCACAACACGCAGCCAAACCAATGGTATGGTAGCGGTATTGCTGTTGCTTTCCGTATTTATTTTTTCGGAACCCGTTACGCGATGGTATGTGAGTACCCGCCCGCATGATTTTTCGGCCGACCGTGCCGAACTCGACAGCCTGATTAGTTTATGGAACACGCCCTCATCCGAAGAGAATACTCTCACCGAACAACGTGTTGTTACCTATACAGCGTTTAACCCCAACACCGTTACGCAGCAACACCTGTTAACGCTTGGCTTTACCGATAAACAAGCCCACCAGTTGATCAGCTACCGCACAAAAGGAGGTGTGTTTCGCATCAAAGCCGATGTGCTGAAACTTTACGGCATGGATTCAACATTGTACGCAAACATTTCGCCTTATATTACCCTGCCCGATAAATACGAACCGAACCGTTACGAAAAGAAAACCTTTACCGAACGCATTTATCCTGAAAAAGAAAAATCCGCACGCTTCAACCTGAACGAAGCGGACACAACACAACTTCAAAAAATTTATGGCATTGGCCCGGTGTTGGCCAATCGCATTGTAAAATACCGCAACCGCTTAGGCGGCTTTGTTTCGCATCATCAGCTAAAAGAAGTATATGGCGTGGACAGCACCGTGGTAAATCGTTTGCAACACGCCTCGTTTTTGCCCGAACCCCTAACGGTTCAACAGCTTAACCTGAATACGGCAGACGAAAAAACATTAGCTGCTCATCCATACTTAACGAAGAACATCGCCCGCGCAATCGTAACCTATCGATTTCAGCATGGAAAATTTCAATCGGTTGATGATCTTGCCCGGATCAATCTGTTAGATAACGTTACCTTAGCAAAAATTTCGCCTTACCTTACTGTTGATCGCTGACACACGCCATATTCTCCGCACCTATTTGCGCAGGCTCACCAACCTGAGCGGCAACAACCGCTCACTCGTATTGCTGCGCCTGCACAGCGAACAGGTGATGGACTTACACAGCCTGAGTTTTTTAAACAACGAAAAATCGTTTACCATCATTGAAGCGCTCATTGCGGGCAGGCAAAAAAAATTATGCGCGCTGGCCGACAGTCGTATGGAAGCCGTTAACCAGACCAGCGCCAAACTCAAAAAACTGCAACGGCTCGACCGGTTTATTTTTGACGAACGCGGCTCGAACGATTTGCACGTGGGCTGGCCGTTAGTGCATGGCAAGTTTGCCGATGGCACTGCGGTGTGCGCGCCCTTGCTTTATTTTCCGGTAACGCTTGCCGAAGAAAACAACCAGTGGGTTTTACAACCGCGCAAAGAGGCCGGTATTACTTTTAACAAATCGTTTCTGCTGGCATACTCGTTTTATACCAACACGCCCCTGCCTGCCGATTTGCCCGAAACATCGTTCGATGATTTTACGGACGACAGCACGGCCTTTCGCACGCAATTATATCAACTGTTGAAAAACACCATCGAAATAAATTTCAACAGCAACACCTTTACCGATGAGTTACAGCATTTTCAGGAGTTTACGAAAGATGAATTTGAAGCGACTCATCATGCCGGTGAACTAAAACTCCATCAGCAAGCGGTGTTAGGGATTTTCCCGCAGGCCGGATCGCAGTTGGTACCCGACTACATGCACCTGATCGAAAGTGAAGCCTTCGCTGATCTCGAAGATTTTTTCGCACAGCGCACAGGTGCAAGCCAATCCGTTCAGTCGTGGGTAACATCGGTAAAGGAAGAAAAAATTCATACGCCCTTTCCGCAAGACGCTTACCAGGAACATACTTTGCGTTTAGTGAAAGATGGTCGCTCGGTTGTGGTGCAAGGCCCGCCCGGAACCGGTAAATCGCAACTTATTGCCAACCTGATGGCCGATGGCATTGCAGCCGGGAAAAAAACGCTGTTGGTTTGCCAGAAACGGGTAGCATTAGATGTTGTGTATGACCGGTTAAAAAAAATAGGGCTGGAAGATTTTCTGGGTCTGGTACACGACTTTCGTAACGACCGTAAAACCGTATTCGATAAAATTGCACGGCAAATCGATCGTATCGATGATTATAAAATACAAGACAGAAGCGTTGATGTTATCCAACTCGAACGCAGATTTTTACAGGTAAGCCATGCCATCGACCAGCTAACCGAAGAACTCGAAGAGTTTCGCACAGCCCTGTTCGATGAAAATGAATGCGGCATCGACATCAAAGAACTATACCTTACTTCCGATCCGCAAGCAGAATCCGTTGCCCTCCGGCAGGAATACCAGACATTTCATTTTTCAACACTATCCGACTTCAGTACATTGTTGAAACGTTACGCCCGCTATGCAGCAATGTTTGAACCGGACGATTATCTGTGGAAACGAAGAAAATCGTTTGCCGGTTTTTCGCTAAGCGATGTACGCAACATCGAAGCGATTATCCGCGACATTGAAACGTTCCAACAAAAAATACAACACGAACTTCAAAATATTCTACCTTCGCTTAACCTGCTGGAATTAGAGAATTTATTGGAGCGCAGGCCCGAAGCCGAACAGGTACAACGCCTGTTGGCAAATGATACGTTGTTTGCCGATTTCCAAAAAATGGTTACCGAAACAAACGATGAAACCAGTTTACTCTGGCTTCAAAACATGGAACGCGTGTGCATGAATTGTTTTGAAGACCCCGGTCTGGAAAGCACACTCGAAAGCGCCCGCTTGGGCGAACTGCAAATAGCTTTACAGAAACGCATGGAGTCGCGCAAAGGATTGATCAGGCGTATTCGATGGGAAATGTCGGAGCACAAATTTTTATTAAAGCGTGTACTCATTGGCAGTGGATTAAAATTTAACAAACAGGGTTTACGAACACTCGAACAACGGCTCGACCACCGCCTGAACTTAGAACACCACCTCACCGCTCTGCGCAAAAAAGAATGGCTCGGTAACGACCTGCCCACCGACCGCAACCAACAAATGTTGCAACAGTGGTTTATGCGCAAGCTGCAAGCTGCACAAGCCAAACTCAGCTACCACACCTTACGCGAACTGCAAAGCGCCATAAACATTCAAAAATTAACGCACGCTGATTTCCGGCAAACGCTGCAACATATTTTTACCACGCTCGATACCGTACCCGCACAACGCGAAAGCTGGCAACAATACCTTACCGCGTATCAAATTCAACAACTGATTCTTCAACCCGGTTTACAGACCGATTTTATCAAAACACTCCGCAGCGATTTCGATCACCTTGTGGAATTCGATAAAATCCAGTCGTCCCTGCCCGATCATGAAAAAATTGTTATCCGTAAACTACACGAACACCTTCACGATTGGGATAGCGACAAACTCGAAACGCTTTTTCAGAACAGCATCCGACTGGCATGGATCGAACACATCGAAACCAAGTATCCGGTGTTGCGCATGGCGTCAACGTTTCGTATGGAAGAAACTGAAACTGCCTTGCGAAAAAACTTAGCCGAAAAACAAGCCATCAGCACACAAATTCTCAAACTGCGCGCACGCGAACACACCTACGATCAATTAGAATATAACCGCCTAAACAACCGCATAACGTACCGCGACCTTGACCATCAAACTACCAAGAAGAAAAAGATATGGCCGTTGCGTAAAGTTATCGCTACGTTTTCAAACGAACTTTTCAATTTGATACCGTGCTGGATGGCTTCGCCCGAAGCGGTGTCGGCTATTTTTCCGATGGAACAACTGTTCGACCTCGTGATTTTCGATGAAGCCTCGCAGTGTTTTTCGGAGCGCGGCATTCCGGCCATGTACCGGGGCAAGCAGGTAGTGGTAGCCGGTGATGATAAACAACTCAAACCATTTGAGTTATATCAAATCCGCTGGACGGAAGAAGATACTTCGCCCGAACTGGAGGTAACTTCGTTGCTTCAGTTGGCCGCCCGGTATTTACCTACCGTGCATTTACAGGGGCATTACCGCAGTAAATCGTTAGCTCTTATTGAGTTTTCGAACCAACATTTTTACGAAGGCCGCTTAAAATTGTTGCCCGACAGAAAAACATTTAATGCATCCGATGTGCCGATCCAGTTTAATCGCGTAAACGGTGTATGGACTCAGCAAACCAATTTACCCGAAGCGCAGGCCGTTGTTGATCATGCCCTGCACCTGATGGTGCGCCATCCCGAAAAAGAAATCGGCATCATAACCTTTAATATGCCCCAACAGGTAATGATCCTCGATCTGTTAGAAGAAAAAGCAAATCAGCATAACATTACATTGCCCGACTCGCTTTTTGTTAAGAACATTGAAAACGTACAGGGCGATGAAAAAGATATTATCATTTTTTCGATCGGCTATGCTCCCGATGAAAACGGAAAACTCGCCCTGCAATTTGGCAGCTTAAACGTAGCCGGAGGCGAAAACCGTTTAAATGTGGCTATTACCCGCGCCCGCGAACGCATTGTTATTTTCTCAAGCATTGCACCCGAAGATTTAAAACTTCAGGGAATTAAAAACGATGGTCCCAAACTGTTAAAAAAATACCTCGAATACGCGCAGGCTATATCTGAAAATCGCGAAGCACTACAACCTGATGTTGTACAACACGAAGCTCCGCAATGGTATCTTCACCAGCATTTGGCTGCGCATAGCAAAACACTCAACCCTCCGCTTTTGTTTTCGGCTAAAACTCTACCGTTTACCGATGCTGTTGTTATGCAAACCATGGCTAATGCCGCATTGCTTACCGATGATGGTAATTATAAAAACGCCCTCACCGCCAAAGAAGCCCACGCCTATACGCCTGTTTTGTTAGAACAAAAACATTGGCCTAATCACCGGTTTTTTAGTCGTAACTGGTGGCTAAACCGGCAAAAAACATTACAGGAACTGACAAAATTCATTTTCCGGGTAACCGAAAATTGAGCTTCTTGAACGTACTCAAATAAAAGGCTACCTTTCAGTACACTTTCGTTTCGATTTGTGTTGTTGTTTTAAACCCACCTGTTATGAAATGGACATACAGCATCAGGCAAAAATTTACCGCAGCGCTTTTATTAACCGTTGTATTGGGCGCAGTTGTTTTGAAAAATATACTCGATAGCCGCAACGTTTCGCAGTTAGCCGATTCGTTCTCATCAGTATATGAAGACCGGTTAGTGGTCGAAGCCTACATTTATAAGTTAGCCGATCACCTGTATCAAAAAAAGCTGATCATGGATAACTGCCTCAGCAACGGTGATGGCAATCTTCAAGACAAAATTGCCGGGCATCACCGCGCCATTACCCTGTTAATTGCGGAATACGAGCGCACAAAACTTACCGATCAGGAAACGCTGTTCTTCCAGGATTTTAAAAATAACATTGCCGCGCTTCAGGCGTTGGAAGAGAACTATATAAACGGCACCACAACATCCGAAGCCCTGCACGAACGCTTTACGGGCGCAGCCGAAAACCTTCAGCAACTTTCGTTGATTCAGCTTGACGAAGGGAAAAATTTACGTGAAAATTCAAAACGCATTGCCGCAGGCTCCAGTATGTTAACCTACATCGAATTGGTTATCCTGATTGGTATCGCGGCCATCATTCAAATGCTGATTTTTGCTTCGGGTTCCATCCGCAGTAAGTTCTTACAACGGCCGGAGTTGAATTAAACAATACCTCATAAAAAACCGCAGGCAGGCTTACGCCCGCCTGCGGCCAGGTTTAGGTTTAGAAAAAGTCTTATACGCGCTCTACCAAATAACGCTCGCCATGCTGCGTTAAATCCAGCCCGATTTCTTCTTCTTCTTTGGTTACACGCAATTTGGTTACCAGGGAAGTAAGTTTATAAATCAGCAACGATCCGAAGAATACAAACACGCCCACAATCACCAACGCCAGCAGGTGATACAGAAATGTTGTGGTTTGTCCGTACATCAGCCCCACATCTTTGGCAAATACCGAAGTGAGGATCATGCCCACAATACCGCCTAATCCATGGCACGGAAACACATCCAGTGTATCGTCAAGCGAAGTGCGTTGTTTGTAATAAACAGCGAGGTTGCTAATAATGGCTGCAACAAAACCAATAAATACACTTTGACCAACACTAACAAACCCCGCTGCCGGTGTAATCGCAACTAAGCCAACAACGGCCCCAATGCACGCGCCCATGGCTGAAATTTTTCGTCCGACCAACGCATCAAACAATACCCACGTAATCATAGCCGAGGCCGTAGCCATGTTGGTGGTGGCAAATGCCTGTACCGCTAAGCCATCGGCCGCTAAAGCCGAGCCTGCGTTAAATCCAAACCAGCCAAACCAGAGCATAGCTGTTCCCAAAATGATGAACGGAATATTGGCCGGTTGATGGTTGCCGTGTTCACGTTTGCCCAATACATAAGCACCGGCCAGGGCGGCAAACCCTGCCGACATGTGTACTACCGTTCCCCCGGCAAAGTCCAGCACGCCCCACTGGCGCAGAAACCCTTCCGGGTGCCACGTCCAGTGGGCGAGTGGTGTATAAATCAGCAAAGAAAACAGGCACATAAAAATGAGGTACGAAGTAAACTTCACCCGTTCGGCAAAACTTCCGGTAATGAGTGCCGGGGTAATTACCGCAAACTTTAATTGAAATAATGCAAAAATTAAAAACGGAATACCAGCCGAAAACGCGGGGTTAGGCGCAAGGCCAACATCATTAAAAGCAAAATACGTTAACGGGTTACCGATAAGCCCGTGAAAGCTGTCGCCAAAAGCCAAGCTAAACCCAACCAAATACCACAACAAACTGATTACACCCAGGGCAATGAAACTTTGCAGCATGGTAGAGATCACGTTTTTGGCATTTACCATACCGCCATAAAAAAACGAAAGGCCGGGTGTCATAAACAACACAAAAGCTGCTGCCACAATCATCCAGGCCGTATCGGCTTTATCAATGCCCGAGGCATCTTCGGTTGAAAAATCACTGTTGGAAGTAAGAATGGATACCGCCTGAAGTACAACTAATATCGAAAAGATAATGATCCAGCGTTTTTTGGGTTTTCCCATAGGTCGATTTGGTGTTTTTTTGATAAAAATGGTAATAACAGGGTAAAATTTAAACCATGTTTTAAAAAAAATTAAAGAAATCGATTGAAATAGGGTAAAATTTGAATCCATAATCATTAAAAAATGATTTTTACACATCTTTCACGGTATCATTACAGGTTTTTACTTTAGCAAAATTGTTGGTAAGATTAACCTCGTGTACAGGTTATGAGGTATCTCTTCATTATTCTTTTATCAGGCATCGGCTTATGGGGTTATGCTCAAAGCACCGATGGTTTTGAAGAAACGGTTCGGCAAGAACGTAACGACTCGGTGAAGATAAACCTCCTGTTGGGCAAAGCGTGGGAGCTAAAATCATCCCAACCGGCACAATCGCATCGCTTTGTTGACCGGGCTGTTTACCTCGCACAACAAATCGACAGCAAAAAGCAATTAGCCAGCGCGTATTATTATAAGGCTGCGATCTATTACCTCACCTCGCGCTTCGACAGCGCCCTGACCATCAGCAACAAAGCCATCGATATTTATACTCGATTAAACGATCACTATGGCATTGCCAGTATTTATAACCTGCGCGGGTTGTTGCAGGAAAAGATTGGCGATTACAGCGAGGCCGTTCATAATTACCAGCAATCGCTGGAGTTTGCTGCCAAAACCGATAACCTCTACGGGCAATCGAACCCGTTGCACAACATCGGGTTGATCTATCATAAAACCGAAGACTATGCCGCATCGCTTAAATACTTTCAACAGGCGTTGGTGGTGCGCGAAAAAATTGGCGACAGTATTTTTATTGCCCAATCGTTTCAAATTATGGGTGTGGTTTATGCCTGTTTAGGCGACACGGTTAAAGCGGTTGCTTACCAAAAGCAAGCCATTGCTTTTTTTAAAGCCAAAAACGATTTGTACGATTTAGCATTAAGCTATAATAATTTAGGCGATTTATATACCGTTTTAAAAAAGTACGACAGTGCCGAATGGCTGTTGAAAGAATCCGTTCGGTTAAATGCCGAAATCGATAATACCGAAGGAAAAGTAAGAGCACTCATCAACCTGTCGTCTATCGCGTTACAGCAAAAACAATTTCGCCAGGCCGAAACCCTTACCGCGCAGGCCATTCAGTTAGCCCAAAGTCATAACCTGAAACCCGAACTAAAACTTGCACTCATTAATTTAAAGGAATCGCTGGCGGGGAGCCAGCACTATAAAGCCGCTTACGAAGCCCAAAATGAACTCATCCGTGTTTCCAACGAATTATTGAACGATGAAAAAGTTCAGCAATTAGCGCAAATGGAGACCCGTTACCAGGTAAAAGAAAAAGAACAGCAAATTGCTTTACAGCAAACTGCATTAGAACGCACGTACATGGTTATTGGCGGCCTGGTAATTATTGTCGGGTTGTTAGTGGTGATCGTTTTGTTAGCCCGAAGCCGTTTTAGACGAAAACAACAATTGGCTGAACATGAAAAAAAACTTGCCATCCGCGAAACGTTTATCGATGCCACTATCCAGTCGCAGGAAAACGAACGCAAGCGTTTTGCGCAAGATTTACACGATGGTATGGGGCAGCTTATTTCATCGCTCAGGCTGTTGGTAAACCAACTGAACAACGATGCACCGCTCGAAGAAAAAATTGCCATCACCGAAAAGTCCGAGTCTGTTCTCAACGATATGCACACCGAAATCCGTAGTATCGCCTTTAACCTGATGCCGCAAACACTCATCCAGCACGGATTGGTACCGGCTTTACAGGAAATGGCCTTACGGATTAACCAAACAGCCAAGCTCACGATTTCGGTACAGGGCTTTGATATGCCCGAACGCATGAACGAAGTATATGAAATATCGGTATATCGCATTGTGCAGGAGTGGATCAACAACATCATCAAATATGCCCATGCTTCGCATATCGATGTGCAATTGGTAGGGCACGATACCGAAATAAACATCACCATTGAAGACAACGGCAACGGGTTTGATGTGGCCACGCTTCAAACCGGCACTGGTAATGGCTGGAAAAACATTAACTCGCGCATTAACCTGATGAAAGGCGAACTGGAAATTAATTCGCATCCGGGCCGCAACGGTACAACCTTCATGCTGGTGCTGCAACCCAGACCAGTACATACCCTGCACAACGCCTCCATAAATACCCAATAACACGGATAGCGGTTACGATTTCGATAAGTTTTATTTACCGGTATGATCACTTCCGGTATCTTCCGTATTTTTAAGGCAGCTAAACCGGCACGCATGAAGATTTTGTTAGTAGATGATCACACCATTTTGCTCGATGGCATCGCCAGCCTGTTGAGTAAACAAAGCGACCTGCACGTTGCCGCGCAGGCCGGAAGTGCCGAAGAAGCGCTTGAGTTCCTCAAAAAACACGAAGTCGATTTAATCATTACCGATTACCACATGCCCGGTATGGACGGCCTCACCCTGTTGCATACGGTGAAACGCCTGTTTCCGCAGGTTAAAATCATCTTATTGAGTATGCACGATGAAGTTCACTTAGTAAAAGAGATTCTGAAAGCCGGTGTAAACGGGTATGTCCTTAAAAAAGACACCCACAAAGAACTATTGAACGCCATTGACGATGTGGCTCGCGGAAAGGTTTATTTGAGCAGCGATGTAAATAAACTTCTCATCAGCAACCTCAACAATCCTGACGAGGGCAAGCTGCTCACCGACCGCGAACGCGAAATACTGAAACTGATCGCCCAGGAATATACCAACAAACAAATTGCCGAAACGCTGTTCATCAGCGAGCGCACGGTAGAAACACACCGCAAAAACATCTTCAAAAAAACTGGTACCAATTCGCTGGTGGGCCTCATTAAGTTTGCCTACGCCAATAACTTAGTCTGATTTTTGTGAAAGCTCTAACTACATAGATACAGGGCTGTTCTTATCAAGATATTTATAGTCCCGACTTTATCGGGTTCTATGTATTGCTTAAAAGCTATGTGTCTATGTGGTTAAAAAATATGATAGTCGGTTTTCTTAGGACATGAAATGGATACTCATATTCCGTTTTTTTTCGTGAGGCACAACAAAAAAGGACTGCCTTTCGGCAGCCCTTTTCAATTAAGCCAACCTCACATTATTTTTTACCGATACCGAGTGTACCGAGGTAGATGTAGTTATCGTTTTTACTGAATATGCCAATGCTAAGGCGATCTTCGCCAATCACCAGCACACGTTTACGGTCGGGGAACGGAACAAAACGAATATCTTTGCGCAGGAAAAAATCTTTTTTACCCTTGGTGCCATCGCCCACTGTTTGAACCTCCGTCATGTTAGCGCTTGCCAGATCAATAGCGCTAACCAATAATTGCTCGCGGGGTGTCCAGGTTGTTGTTTTTTCGTTCAGGAAATAATACGTGGTAGTAGATTTATCTACTTTCGTTACCAATGCGGTTGTCCAAAGTGCTGTTTTACCATCTTCGCTGATAAAAATTTCGGATTGTGACGGTCGTGTTGCCGGGGAGCTGAGCGGATCGGTAGTATTGTACAGCCCGCCTTTTGCCGGGGTATCAATACTATATACTCGTTTCAGGTCGCCATTGCCAGCGAAATGGAATACAATAAAATCTTTATAGACCATCAGTTTACTGACCACATTATAGGTAAGCATTTGCGCCATAATCATCACATCACCGTTAGGGGCGGTTTCAATGCCGGTTACGCGCATACGGCCGCCATCGTATTCTTTTGCTTTCTTCTGCCCCGAAGGCGCAACTGTTTTTTTCTCGATTTCGTCAAGGTTGGGTGCTGATACATACTGTACTTTCCCATCTTTAATTCCAACAATTTGCAGGTTATCAAACCCCTTTTCTACATACGCATAGTTTTTGTAATTGGCGTAAGCATCTTTGGGTTTGTCGATTTTAAACCCTGCACCATAAATGGTGGTGATACCATCTTTTTCATAGATACCGCCAATCATCCACTTGGTGGCTTTGGTTTCAAAGCTCACTTTTTCAACAATTTTTCCTTCGGGCGATATTCTTACATACGTGTATTGCGTTGGGTTAGGGTCAACGTTTTTCACGCCCATCATATCGTGCGGGGCAAAAACCACTGCGTAATCGCCATTATATTCGTCATCGGTATTGTTACCAGCAAACCGGCCATGAAAAATGATCCATTGCGGGTGCGGAAAATTGAGTTCGGTGTTGCTTACGATGTTCAGATCCTTATCCACGCGAAGCACGTTGTAGGCTTCCTGCATTTTGTAAGCATCTTTAGCCGGAAACCGTGGCGACACCAAGGCTAACATTTCACCGTTTTGGTCGTTGTCGAAATGTGCGCGGTAATAAAAACGCTTGCCTTCGTCTGTTTTTGGTTTCAGTTTATCGGTTGTTTTTACATCGGTTTTGTAGCCTCCGGTAACCCAACTCCAGTAACTGGTTATTTCCTTACGCTTAAACACTAAGCTGCCCATCATGTTAGGCTCGGCTGTAACGCCTATGGTGCGTTCTACTTCTTCGTTGCGAAACTTAAACCATTTGTATTTGGCTTTTGCATCTTTCGCATGATCGTACTCTTCTTTTTCAGAAGTTTTAAAATTCAGGTCAAAATCGAAAATATATTTTTCGACCTTGATTTTTTTTGCCTTGGTAGCCGTAACAAAGTACAGGTTGATTTCCTTTTTTTCATCATCCATCACCACATTGCCTAAATAACCCTGTTCGGCTTTATTGGAGATCTGGTGTGCAACTTCATTTTCCATATAGCTGACCTGCGCCTGGCTTATGATTGTAAAAACCAACATAACCGGCACCAGCAACCAAACCGGCCTGAAGCATACTAATCGTGTGAATATTTTCATGGCTTAATTTTTTAAACAAAGCTATCCACGGCTGGCAAGTTGCTCCATACCGCTCAGCGCGCATTTTGATATACCCAACAGTACGGATAAGACTACGTTTTCCGTTGCTGTAACACCGGTTTTGATTTATACCAAACTTGCGTAGCTTGAACGGACAAATCATTCTGCATATTCCATGAAATATCTTTTCGTTTTAGCGTGCCTGATTACCGTAACCGTACACGCGCAACAGCAATGGCCGCAAGGCCTGATCCTTACACCCGAAAAATCAAACTTCGTTAAAACCTCTACCCATGCCGAAGTGATGGCATTTTTAAAAGCCATCGAATCGCAAAGTGCCGATGTACACCTCACAAGCATGGGAAAAAGTCCCGAAGGAAAAGATATTCCGGTTGCCATACTCGCGCACCCGAAAATAACCTCACCGGCCGAAGCAAAAGCCAGCGGCAAGCTCATTATTTATATACAGGGTAACATCCACGCAGGTGAGGTAGAAGGCAAGGAAAGCGTGATGATGTTAATGCGTGATATTTTGCTGGGCAACAAAAAGCATTTACTCGATAATCAAATCATTCTCTTTGCCCCGATTTACAATACCGACAGCAACGATAAAATGGAAAAAGGCAAACGCCCTTCGCAGGAAGACAGCCCGCTGGAAGTAGGCCCGCGCGAAAACAGTCAGGGACTTGACCTCAACCGCGATGGCGTAAAAATGGAAACACACGAAACCAATGGTTTATTCACCAACATTATTGTACCGTGGGATCCGCACGTGTTTGTTGATCTGCACACGACCAACGGAACATGGCACGCCTGGAATTTAACGTGGGCACCGGGCTATCATTACGCGGGCGATAAATCTACATACGATTACACCATCGCCATGCTAAAGGGCATTACCGAAACCGTAAAGAAAAAATACGACCTCAATTTTGGCCCTTACGGGGATTATAACGTGCGTGAAGCGTGGCCTCCTAAAAATTTTTATACCTATAACCATCATCCCCGTTATTTAGTCAACCAGTTCGGGTTGCGAAACCGTATTGCCATTTTAAGCGAAGCCTTTGCACACGAACGGTTCTACCAGCGTATTTTTTCGACCTACTCGTTTGTTACCGAAATCCTGGAGCATACTCATACCAACAGTAAAACCATTCAGCAGCTTACGCAGATGGCCGATGCCCAAACCGTAGAAAGCTTAAAAGCAGAAGCCGGAAAAGGCAAGAAAGGCGTGCGGTATAAAATGGTTCCGTTAGAAACGCTCAACAACTTCCCCACGTACGATTATGTTTTCTATACGAAAGATGACGGCACAAAAGGGTTTTACCGTACCGGCAACATCATTACCGTTAACGGTGTTACCTACCATGCAAAATTTGATGCCGAAACCGAAAGCACCATCCCTGCGGGTTACATCATACCGGCCGCGTTCAGCGAAGTGGCCGAAAACTTGAAAAAACATGGTATTACGGTTACACAAATCGCCAAATCCGTTACCAAAACAGGCGAAGTTTTTGAAATAACGTCTTTCGAAAAAAGCCCGCGCAAGTTTGAAGGACACTTAATGGCGCGTGTAACCGGAAAATTTACTCCGAAGAAACAAAAATTCACTAAAGGCGATTACATCGTTGATCTGGCGCAGCCTTTAGGCAACCTCGCATTCTATTTATTAGAAGCCGAATCGGATGACGGATATGTTACCTGGAATTTTTTTGATGCGTACATCGAAAAGCAACGCGCAACCAACAAGACGGTTGAGTATCCTGTATTCAAATTCTATAAATAATCATACAACACAACCCTGTATAGCGTTATCACTACATCATTATCGCACCATTTTGTATGCATAACGTACATTTTAACGACACATACAAGCACATCAGGGGGCATTCACGTAAAAAAAATGTTTGAAATTTTGGAAATTCAAAATGAAGTAGTACCTTAACCGTGTTTAATTAAATGTTTAACTAAAATTTTTAACGCTATGGCAAAGAAAGCGGCAAAAAAGAAAGTAGCTAAGAAGAAAGTAGCTAAGAAAAAAGTTGCAAAGAAGAAAGCAGCTAAGAAAAAGAAGTAATTGATCGTTGATCAATTCAATAAAAAAGCCTCCCGAATTTTCGGAAGGCTTTTTTGTTTGTATCGGGCGGGTTGATGCACGTTTAGAACCGCGTGCCAGCGGGGGTAGTGGTCTTGCCTGCGTAGCGCTACGGCAAAAGCAATGCGAAATGAGTGCAAAATAGAATTGTCTTATAAAGTTTTTATATTGCAGTATGGTTATTGAACGCACAAAAAACAAAGTAGTCATAACGTTGCCGGGCGATGTTGACATTAACATGCTCCAGGAAATCTCGGATTTGATTGGCTTCAAATCCATTGTCAAAAAATCAAAAGCATCCTCAAAACAAATCGAAGATTTAGTAAAGCAAGGCAAAAAAGGCCGCTGGGCAAGAACAAAAGCCAACCTTCCAAAGTAATGTCGGTGTAACGATATGGTTGCCCCAAATAAAATAGCTGTTGTTGATACCAATATTATATTTAGTGCGTTGTTAAATCCTCGCTCAAATTTTGCCGATGCGTTGTTAACATTGGCGTCAGGCGGGCTGACGTGCAAACTTGGAGCTTTGTGCTTCTACCAATTTTTTTTTCACCCCCTCAACGTCACCCGATTAGGATGGCTTGAGGGCTTTGTTAGTTTCCTCTCAAAAATAGCCGAGCAAACCAAATTCAGCGATACCCGTATAAGTGTTCTGTACTTGTTTGTACAGGCTCATTCTGCCCCGCCCGGATTGTATGGAGCGGGATTACTTTTTCTAAAATCCGGAATTAACGTACATTTGCAACCCCAAACATGAAAAGCGAGAACGTTACGTTACCACAACAGCAACCCAACGCCCCGTGGCATACGGGAATGTTGCACGCTTTTCCCGTAGTGTTTTCGCTCATTCTGTTTCTTGCACACGTTAGCGGGTTCGCGCACGCTGTAACAGCCGAACATCCGTCAGGCAGCCATGCCTTTCATTGTTCAAGGGGCGATCATATTTATATCGATCATCATGCCGAGCCGCCCGTTTTGGGTGTGGGGTTGGTTTTCGTAGAAACAGAAGTTGCCGATGAAACCGAGTCGGGCAGCGAATTTGATACGGATTTTAACACCCTCAGCATAACAGCACCGGCCATGCACTCCGGCAAATCGTTGCTGTTGCGGCTTAAACTCACCGATGAAAACCGGCAAAAAATTTCGCTCGTGGTACTCTACCATTGCTGGAAAAACCCTCCTCACTTGAATTTTCTCTTGTCTTAATGCCGGGCATTAAGGCTTTCTGTTGTGTGTACTAAACGGCAAGTTTGGCCGGTACACCATTCAATCACATACATTTTTAATTAATCCATTATTATATGATGAAACTCATTTCATCTATCCTGTTCATGTCGGTGCTTTTGTTGATGAGCTGCGGGCACGAAAAACACGGCAAACAGGATGTAACCACATTTGTGGTTACAAACCCCATAAAAAAAGATACCGTAGTTTACCATGAATACGTCTGTCAGATACGGTCGATCCAGCATATTGAAGTACGCGCCCTCGAAAAAGGGTATCTGCAAAATATTTACGTTGACGAAGGCCAGTTGGTAAAAAAAGGCCAGTTGATGTTTCAGATTATGCCCTTAGTGTACCAGGCCGAAATGCAAAAGTCGGCTGCTGAAGTGCGGTTTGCCGAAATCGAATATCAAAACACACGCAACCTTGCCGACAGCAACATTGTATCGAAAAACGAACTTGCATTAGCCGAGGCACGATTAAACAAAGCCAAGGCCGAACTGTCGTTAGCGCAGGCGCACTTAAACTTTACACAAATCCGTGCGCCTTTCGATGGTATCATGGATCGTTTTCAGGTGCGGTTAGGCAGTTTGGTTGACGAAGGCGAATTGCTCACCACGCTTTCCGACAACAGTAAAATGTGGGTATATTTTAATGTGCCCGAAGCCGAATACCTCGATTACATTACCCGTGATAAAACCAACCACGGCACTCCCGTAAAACTGCACATGGCCAACAATAAATTGTTCGAGCAAACCGGTGTGGTTGAAACAATCGAAGCCGATTTCAATAACGAAACCGGAAACATTGCGTTCCGCGCTACCTTCTCCAACAGCAAAGGGATTTTACGGCACGGTGAAACCGGAAACATTCTGATGCCTGTACCCTTAACCGATGCACTCATTATTCCGCAAAAAGCCACGTTCGAGATACTCGATAAAAAATATGTTTTTGTCGTGACCGATGCCGGTGTAGTAGAGTCGCGGCAAATTACGGTAGGTACCGAAATGCCGCACCTGTACGCTGTAACCGATGGCCTGACCGAGAGTGATAAAATTCTTACAGACGGGTTAAGAAAGGTTAAAAACAATCAGCACATCAAATACGAAGTGCATGAGCCTGAACAAATACTTGCCCAACTGCACCAGTTGCACGCTGAATAAATAACCTACTAAATCATTAACCATGTTCAGTAAATTTATTCAACGGCCGGTGCTGGCGATAGCGATTTCTATTGCCATCATCTTCTTAGGCGTGCTGGCCATCAATACGCGGCCGGTTTCGCAGTTTCCGCAAATAGCGCCTCCACGGGTTAATATTTTTATTGCGTACCCCGGCTCCAGCGCAAAAGTTCTTGTTGAGTCAACACTCATTCCGCTTGAACGTGCTATTAACGGTGTTCAGGGTATGCAATACATCATATCCGATGCAACCAGCGCGGGCGAGGCAACCATCCAGATTGTGTTTGAACCGGGCACCGACCCTAACGCGGCCGTGGTGAACGTAAAAACACGGGTCGATCAAGTGATGAACAACCTGCCGCCACTTGTTCAGCGCGAAGGTGTAATCATTTCGCCTATACAACCCAGTATGCTGATGTACGTGAATCTGTACAGCACCGATAAACACGCTGACGAGAAGTTCCTGTACAACTATGCCAACGTGCACATCCTGCCCGAACTTCAGCGCATTAGCGGCATGGGACGTGCCCAAATATTGGGCAGTCGGCAATACGCCATGCGTATCTGGCTGAAGCCCGATCGTATGCGGGCTTATAATATCTCTACCGAGGAGGTTATGGAAGCCATTAACGAGCAAAGCGTTATTGGTCGCCCCGGAAGATTAGGACAGGCCTCCGGCAAAACACCTCAATCGCTTGAGTATGTATTAACCTATAAAGGCAGGTTCAATCAACCCGAAGAGTACGGAAACATTATTGTGCGTGCCAATGCCGAGGGCGAAATCCTGAAACTTAAAGACATTGCCACGGTTGAACTGGGCAGCGAGTTCTTCGACATTTATTCGAACAAAGACGGCTACCCTGCCGCTTCTATTGTGCTGAAACAAAATTTCGGAAGTAACGCCAGCAAAGTAATTGATGGCGTGAAAGAAAAACTCAAAGAACTTGAACCGGATTTCCCTCCGGGCATGAGCTATGAAATCAATTACGATGTTTCAAAGTTTGTAACGGCCTCTATCGATAAGGTAGTCCATACGTTGGTAGAAGCATTCGTACTTGTGGCGCTCGTGGTATTTCTTTTCTTAGGCGACTGGCGGTCAACGCTCATTCCAACGCTTGCCGTACCGGTATCGTTAGTCGGGGCATTTGTGTTTATGCAGATGTTTGACCTGACGATTAACCTCATCACATTGTTTGCACTTGTACTGGCGATTGGTATCGTGGTCGATAACGCGATTGTAGTGGTAGAAGCCGTACACGCCAAAATGGAAGAAGAACACCTTGCACCTTACCCGGCAGTAAAAAAAGTGCTGGGGGAAATCAGCGGGGCTATTATCGCCATTACGCTTATTATGACAGCCGTGTTTGTACCGGTAGCGTTTATGACCGGCCCGGTAGGGATTTTCTATCGGCAGTTTTCCATCACTATGGCCAGTGCCATTGTTCTTTCGGGTGTGGTTGCCCTTACGCTCACGCCCGTGCTTTGCGCGATGATCCTGAAAAACCCGCACGGTAAGCCTAAGAAAAAATCACCCATCGATAAATTCATTGGCTGGTTTAACCGGAAGTTTGAGAAACTTACCGGCCGTTATACAGCGTTGCTGAACGTGATTGTAAACCGCAGAGTAGTAACGTTTGGTATTCTTATCCTGTTTGGTGTTGGCATTTTCGCGGTCGATAAAACATTGCCCGCAGGGTTTATTCCTAACGAAGATCAGGGCATGATCTATGCGATCATTCAAACACCTCCGGGTAGTACATTAGAAACTACTAACGATGTTTCGCGCAAACTGCAGGAAATTGCCGAAGAAGTTGAAGGCATACAATCGGTATCATCGCTTGCAGGGTATGAGATTTTAACCGAAGGTCGTGGGTCAAATGCCGGAACGTGTATCATCAACCTGAAAGACTGGTCGGAACGAAAACACTCGGTAACCGAAATTGTTGAAGAACTGGAAGAGAAAACCAAAGACATGGGTGCGGTAGTAGAATTTTTTGAGCCGCCCGCAGTGCCCGGTTACGGATCGTCCGATGGGTTTTCGTTGCGTATGCTTGACAAGAACAGCACGATCGATTACCGCGAGTTCGATAAAGTGAATACCGAGTTTATGCATGCCCTAAGCCAGCGCAAAGAACTTACCGGGCTGTTCACTTTCTTCGCAGCCAACTATCCGCAGTATGAGTTGATTATCGACAACCAGTTAGCCATGCAAAAAGGTGTTTCCATTGGTAAAGCCATGGAAAACCTCGACATCCTGATTGGCAGTACATACGAACAGGGCTTTATCCGGTTTGGAAATTTCTTTAAGGTTTATACACAGGCGGCTCCGCAATACAGAAAATTGCCGACAGACATCCTGAACCTGTTCATCAAAAACGACCGCGATGAAATGGTGCCGTACTCTGCCTTCATGAAAATGGAAAAAACACAAGGGCCGAACGAGATCACACGGTTCAATTTATATACATCATCTTCGATCCGTGGTATTCCCGCACCCGGCTATACCAGTGGCGATGCCATTCATGCCATTCAGGAAGTAGCCGCGCAAACACTTCCGCAAGGTTATGGTATTGCCTGGGAGGGCTTGTCGTTCGATGAGGCAAACCGTGGAAATGAAGCGCTGTACATTTTCGTTGTGGTGCTGATATTTGTTTACCTGATCCTCGCAGGGCAGTATGAAAGTTTCATCATTCCGTTATCGGTAATTCTCTCGCTGCCGGTAGGGGTGTTAGGTTCGTTTCTGTTGCTCAAGTTTATGGGGCTGGCCAACGACATCTATGCGCAGATTGGCGTAATCATGCTGATGGGATTACTCGGTAAAAATGCCGTGTTGATTGTAGAGTTTGCCGTACAGAAACATCAACAGGGTGCAACCATTTTCGATGCGGCCATCGAAGGTGCAAAGGTTCGCTTCCGTCCGATCCTGATGACTTCGTTCGCTTTTATTGCAGGCTTGCTGCCGTTGGTAATCGCCACGGGGCCGGGCGCCATCGGCAACCGCACCATTGGCGCTTCGGCATTAGGGGGAATGTTATTCGGAACCATATTCGGAGTAATTATTGTACCGGGACTGTATTACATTTTTGGTACGCTGGCCGAAGGTCGGGCACTTATCCGCGATGAAGATAACATCCCGTTAAGCGAAGAGTTTGTCGAAAACGATTCGCAGGCTTCATTGGTAAAAAAGGTTATTAAAAAACTCAGACGCAAAAATGAAAAAGAAGATAATCAGTAAAACACTTGCGTTCTTCTTTCTGTTCGGTTTGATTACAGGCTGCAAGCTTGAACAAACGGCACGGAAAGAAAGCAACGTTGTGCCGCAATCTTTTAGCCATACAACCGATACCACTACGTTAGCGAATCTCAACTGGAGGCAATACTTTGCCGATCAAAACCTGATCGCGCTGATTGATACGGCACTGAAAAACAATCAGGAGTTGAACATCGTGTTGCAGGAAATCGAGATCAGCAAAAACGAAATCCGCGCACGCAAAGGCGAATACCTGCCGTTTGTGGGGTTACGTGCAGGAGCAGGTATTGAAAAGCCGGGACGGTACACCCGCGATGGAAGCGTAGAAGAAAACTTAGACATTAAGCCCGGCAAAGCGTTTCCCGATCCACTGCCCGATTTTATGGTAGGTGCTGTTGCTTCATGGGAACTTGACGTTTGGAAGAAACTACGCAATGCTAAAAAATCGGCTGCCATGCATTACTTAGCAACCGTAGAAGGTAAAAACTTCATGGTAACCAACCTGATTGCCGAAATCGCCACTTCGTATTATGAGTTGATGGCCTTAGACAATATGCTGGCGATGGTTCAGCAGAACATTGCTATTCAAACCGATGCACTTGGTATTGTTAAACAGCAGAAAGATGCAGCCCGGCTTACGCAATTAGCGGTTAACCGGTTCGAGGCACAATTGCTCAACACACAAAACCTTCAGTACGAAATTCAACAGAATATTATCGAAACCGAAAACCACATAAATTTTTTAACAGGCCGTTTTCCGAAACCTGTCGTGCGTAACTCGACCGGGTTTAATGATATGGTGTTGGATTCGGTGTATGTTGGTGTACCTGCGCAATTGCTAACCAACCGTCCCGACATCCGGCAGGCCGAATTGCAATTAGCAACCGCAAAACTTGACGTAAAGGTTGCCCGCGCAAACTTTTATCCTTCGGTTGCCATCACGGCCGGTGCAGGCTTTCAGTCGTTTAACACGGCCTATCTAATTTCGCCCAAGTCGTTAATCTATAACTTAGCCGGTGAATTGGCCGCACCGCTCATCAACCGCAACGGCATTAAGGCTGCGTACAATACCGCCAACGCAAAGCAGATACAGGAGGTATATAATTATGAACGCACCATTCTAAATGCCTACGTTGAGGTTATTAACAAACTTTCGAAAGTGCAGAATTTATCGAAGAGCTATGAGGCGAAATCGCAGGAAGTAAACATCCTTATGCAGTCGATTGTTATTTCAAATAACCTGTTCAGGTCTGCCCGGGCAGATTACTTAGAAGTGCTGTTAACACAACGCGAAGCGCTGGAGTCAAAAATGGATCTGATCGAAATCCGTATGAAACAGTTCAGCACCCGTGTAAATATTTATAAAGCCTTAGGGGGTGGCTGGAGGTAATTTTTGAAGATAGCTTTTGAAAAATCCCCGTTACATCAACATAGCGATGTGACGGGGATTTTTTTTGAATTCTTTTTATTCAGCGTTATGCTGTACTTTTACATACTGTAAATAAAACTCACCGATGGATGCTTCCTACACACCCGTTGCATACGAGTATAGAGAAATAATACTCGATCAAATCGCTAAAAAAACTACCGGAAAAATTTTCTTTTGGTCGGCCGATCAACAGGTCGATGAAGCAACAGGCCGCATACTGAAACTTGAAGAATTACCGGGAAAAGGAATGTTTATCGCACTTGACTCAGGCAATCAGGTAAGAATCGACCGCATTATTACATTATTCGGTAAGCCCGGAGCCGCTTACGATGAATACGATTCGTTTGCCAATCAATGCCTTTCTTGTACTGCGGGCGTGCCGCTTTAAAACATTCCTGAATCTGTCGGACTCCGGAGGATTCCTGATGTTTGTAGCTGAATTTTAGGCTACAAACAAATTTCCCCCGCCTGTAATTATCTTTTAATATCTTCGACTTATATTTTAATACCTGTACGTTGACCGAAGAACAGCAACCATCGTTTGTAAAACTTGTTAATGAGAATCAGGGTCTGATTCACAAGGTTTGCATACTGTACGAAACCGACAGGGAGGCGCGCAACGATTTGTTCCAGGAAATTGTGCTCCAGCTATGGCGGTCGTACCCCACGTTTCGGGGCGAAGCCAAAATTACTACCTGGATGTACCGCATAGCCCTGAACACCGCCATTTCGGGCTTGCGCAAAAGCGGGCGTAAGGTAAAAACCCAGGAGTTGGAAGAGTATCACTTCAACATTTCCGATCATGCCGAAGATCATTTTGAAGACAACTGGCAAAAACTTCAATGGGCTATTCGCCAGCTTACGGAAATAGAACGCGCCATGATTATGATGGCGCTTGATGAAGTACCGTACGATGAGATTGCTGAAAATATCGGTATCAGTCAAAACAATGTGCGGGTGCGCATGAACCGCATCCGCGAAAAAATAAGAAACCTCATACATTGATTAAGTATGGAACTGGAAGAACTGAAAGAAATATGGAAGGGGCATGGGTACGAACCCAAACAGGAACAGGAAATCGCCCTGATGCTGAAAGGGCAGAGTAACTCTGTTATCACAAAACTGAAACGCAACGTTTGGTTCGAACTGATCTTTACCATTGCCGGCAGCATAGCGTTAGGCGTTTATACATTTACGCTGGAGACAGGCGCCATGATGTGGACAATTATTTCGATGCTGGTGTTGTTTGTGGCCTTCCTGTTTTATTATGTAAAAAAACTCATATTGCTGCAACAGTTTGACGACTCAGCCGAAAACATTAAAGACAACCTGAAGCACCTGTACGAACGGTTAACAGTGTATGTTAATTTTTATAAACGCAGTTACGCGGTGCTGTACCCGGTTTACTTTGGCCTGGGCGTTTTGTTCGGAGCGATGGAACGGGGCTTAGATAATTTTTTAGATCACCTCAGCGAACCGCGCACCCTGCTGATATTGGCCGGGTTAACGATTGTGTTTTTTATCTGCACCGTACTGGTCACGAATATTTACCTGAAAAAACTGTACGGCAACCACATTGCCAGGCTTAAACAAATGCTTGACGATCTCCAGGGTTAGCAACTTAGCCGAATGCCTGTTAACTTTCGGTGTGGTTGGCAGGTAAAGCTAATCTGTAAGGTTGTAACCCGCGTGAACATGATTCTCCAAAAGCTCGAATCACCTTTTCCGTATTATCTCAACGATGACCGGAAGAATACGGTTTTGTCGTTTGCCGTGGGGCTGTTTGTATTGGTGTTTCACCTCGTTTATCGAACGCAGGGCAATCCGGGTATTTCCTTAAACATTGCGCAAAAAGCCATGTTTGGTGGTATCACCTTTGCGGTGATGTTTTTTTACGTGGTACTGGTGCCGCGTATGTTTACGTTCGCTTTTTTAGATACTACCCGCTGGACGGTTAAAAAATACATCTTGCACGTATTGTGTATTTGCCTGACCATCGGCAGCATTAATGTGTTTGTCGATAAACTGTATGTCTGTCCGCAGTTATCGTGGGGAACGGTAATACTGCATGTATTGCAACAGGTTGTGCTTACGGGTATTACGCCTATTGCTATTATGACGATGTTGCTCAGGAACAACCTGTTACAGCAAAACTTAGAAAGCGCTATTAACGCTAACCGCGAAATCGATAAAATCAAAACACTGAAAACCGATGTGGTGAAAAGCTCGAATACGGTTACCATTTTTTCAGACACCAGCGAAACCCTGACCTTTAAGCTGTCGGATTTATTATTTATTGAGGCAGACGATAACTATTCGACCGTAATCTGGAAGAACGGTAGCGGTGTAGAAAAAAAATTGTTGCGCATTAACCTGAAAAACATTGAGCGCCAGCTTAATAACAGTTTTACCATCCGGTGTCACCGGTCGTACATTGTAAATGTACATGCCATCGCTACCATATCGGGCAATGCCAATGGTTATAAACTCCACATCCGCGACAGCGAATTTGCCATTCCGGTATCGCGCCCGAAAGGCCGTGAAGTGATGGAAAAAATCAGCCAGGTGCGTAATGTGATGGAATCGTATTAACATCGGTTCACCCCAAGCCGCAACCATTCGCCCCACGGTACTGCTGGTAACCCCAAACACCTTTCTGTTAGCCTCAATCTGTTAAAAATTAAACTTTTTATATGCCTTGTGCCGTAATGTTGCTTAACCATAAACAGCACACTTATGAAGAACGTAATCCTATCCATAGTTGTACTGGCGGTGTTGGCTTCATCGGCCATTGCCCAGGACAAAGCACTGCCCCGTACCGAGTACAGTGTTTCGCTTTCTGAAAACAGCATCGAAGTGAAATCCGGTGAATCGAAAGACATTACTGTAACCATTCTTCGCTCGAAATCTTATGCGAAAGCCGAGGCTAAACTGGGGCTTTCTTCAGCTTTGCCCGAAGGCATTACGGTAACGTATTCGCAAGCCGAAGGTTTGTTCGACAGCACCGTGGCAACGGTAACGGCTTCGCCCGAAGCGAAAACCGGTGAATACCAGATTATCCTTCGCACAACGGTTAATAATAAAATAAAAGGCTCTGTTGTGAAGTTAGTGGTAGGCGCTTCGTCAACGAATATTAATTAACTGATTCGACAATTTGAAGATCAGGCTTGAGGTAAGGTAATGGTCATCTTCAAGTTACCGGATTATCAAATTTTCAAATTATTCTTTCAGGTTAAAAAAAATCGGTGAGATTTGCAGTTCATCTGAACATCATCACCATGAAGAGAATTACGGTTTTCCTGTTTCTTATCGGTTTTTCGGTTTCGGCTTTTGGCTGGGGCGCTACCGGCCATCGTGCTGTCGGTTACATTGCCGATAAACACCTGACCAAAAAAGCACGTAAAGCCCTCGAACGCATTTTACAGGGACAACCGCTGGCCATGACCGGCCCGTGGATGGACGATATTAAATCCGATTCATTATATAATCACACGCACGACTGGCACTGGGTTACCATTCAAAAAGGTGAAACGTACGATCAGTCGGTAAAAAATCCGAAAGGGGATATTATCCAGACCCTTGAGCGGATCATTGCAGAATTGAAATCGAAAAAACTTAGTCCGCAACAGGAGGCTGAACACGTAAAAATGCTCGTACACTTGGTGGGCGACATTCACCAGCCGTTGCACGTTGGCTTTGGAAACGACCAGGGAGGTAATGCCGTGAAAGTTACCTGGTTTGGCGGTAACAGTAATTTGCATCGCGTGTGGGACAGCGATATGATTGACGGATCGAAACTGAGCTACACCGAGCTTGCCGAAGCCCTGCCCAAACCCGATGCCGTGCGTATCAAAACATTGCAAAGCGCTTCGGTGCGCGATTGGGCTGACGAAAGCCGTGCTTACCACGACCAGGTATATGCCTACGGTAATGGTAAGCTGGGGTATGCGTACAACTACAAAAACTTTAACTTAGCATTACAGCGTATTTCGGAAGCCGGTGTGCGTTTGGCCGGTGTGCTGAACCAGATTTATGGATAGAACGTACTTGTACTGAGTTATTTCTTCTTCGTAGCCGGATATTTTTTCTTCAGGGCTTTAACCGATTGATCAATGATCTGTTCGAGTACAGTTAAATTGATGTCGTCAAGTTTTTTAATGTAGATACAACCCTTGGTTGCCTTATGCTTGCCTAACGTGTCTAACAACGGATTGGGTTTGTCCGAAACAGGCATGGCGTACACCGAAATATTTTGTTTACGGGGCGAGAACCCTGTCAGGCACGCATGGCCTGAGTGGCCGCTGTCGTAGGTGTAGTGGTATTCGCCAAACCCTACAATGCTGGTTCCCCACATTTTGGGTGCCGAGCCGGTGATCTTCTTCATGAGCTTCATTAACACCGTGCAGTCGTCACGCATTTGTTCGCTGGCTACGTTACCGATAAAATCAGTAACCGATTGTTGAGTGGGTTTGGTTTTTTGTTCGGCCATAGCAGGGTAATTTACCATAGCGAAGATAAGTGATATTTTCGGTCGGAATAAAGATTTGCATACAAACGTTCGGATAGAAGATGACAAAAATCAATCCCCTAACAGGTGTTATTTATCAGCTTTACAGATGAACAATGCGTTGCCATAGGCTACCTTTACGCTGCGTATTTCAAAGCGGATTTCTACTCTGTTCAGGTCAGTTTAAATTCTCTACTTTGTAAGTTCTTCACCGTACAATCCGTCTTGTAACGGATTCAAGTTGACTGAAACGTTCTGTTAAACATTTGCCTGATCGGTTAATCTTAAACGTATTGTTATGCGTGCTGTAATTATCGGAACGGGAAGCTGCATTCCCGAAGTAAAAGTTGTCAATGCTTCGTTTGGCGATCATGTATTTTTTGAAAAAGACGGTGAGAAACTATCCAGGAGTATGCCGGGTGTTATTGAAAAATTCAGCACCATTACGGGCATTCGCGAAAGGCGTTATGCACGGCATAATCAATGTGCATCTGATCTCGGGTTTCTTGCGGCTGAAGATGCGATTGCATCATCGGGTATTGATCGTGAAACACTCGACTACCTGATTGTTGCCCATAATTTTGGGGATGTGGCGTTCCAATCTAACCGGTCGAGCTTAGTGCCTTCGCTGGCCTCGCGGGTTAAAGCATTGTTAAAAATCAGCAACCCTGATTGTGTGGCATACGATCTTCCCTTCGGATGTCCCGGCTGGCTGGAAGGTCTCATACAGGCCAATGCTTACATCCGCGCAGGCGATGCAAAGCGATGCCTGATTATCGGAGCCGAAACATTATCCCGTGTTATCGATCCACACGATAAAGATTCGATGATTTACAGTGACGGCAGCGGTGCTGTAATTGTTGAGGCACGTGAAGAAGAATCGGGCATCGTTTCGTGGAAAACCCAAACACATGCCATTGAACACGCTGCGTTGCTGCACATGGGCAGTTCTTACGCACCTTTTACGGAAAATCAAAACGACCTCTTTTTAAAAATGAACGGACGAAAGGTGTACGAGTTTGCCCTGAACCATGTTCCCACGGTGATTAAAACCGTATTGGATAAAGCAGGCGTAAACATTTTGGCTGTTAATAAGGTGCTTATTCACCAGGCCAACGATAAAATGGATACTGCAATTTTAGAACGTCTTTTTAAACTGTATGGGTATGAGTCTGTACCCGACAACATCATGCCAATGACTATTGGCTGGCTCGGCAATAGTTCGGTAGCAACCTTGCCCACCTTGCTCGATCTTATTTTAAAAGGAAAGATGCCCGGCCATGCTATTGCAAAAGGCGACACGCTCATGTTTGCATCGGTAGGAGCGGGGATGAACATTAATGCCGCATTGTACAGGGTTTAACAGTGGGTTTTGATGGAGGCATTACACAGGCGCAATTAACTCCCGAACGATGTAGTAGCGTTCGAAACCGAACGTGGCCTGAAAGGATTACAGACCAAAGATGTACGGCTTACAAAAGTTAGCAGATAAAGAAAAAGCTCCGCGTGTGCAGAGCTTTTTTTATGGAAAGGCTTACCGTATGGATTAGCAGGCCAATTTTACCCTGACAGCGTTCAGGCCTTTTTTGCCATGCTCAACTTCGTATTCAACTTCATCCCTTTCGCGGATGTCATCGATCAGACCTGATATGTGAACAAAAATGTCCTCACTTGAATCAACCGGTTTAATGAAGCCAAAACCTTTGTCTTCATTGAAAAATTTTACTGTTCCTTGCATTATTAATTTGTTAAATGATAAAATAAGTTGCACGTAAGCATTCAGCAAACTCACGTATCACGAAAACTCTGTTATGTTCTTATTCCTGAAACGGAATGAAGGGTAACGAATGATGATGAAATGAAGGCGGAAGCCCGCCACGTATTCCTAAAAACTTAATTGCGCAGCAAATGTACCGTTAATAAAACGGATTTCCTATTAAACTTTACAAAGTTTCGGCAAGGGCTATTTGCAGTCTGTAATCGCGTGTTAGGGTAAATTGGTAGGTGTGCTGTTCCATCAGTTCCGATGCCTTTTTGGATAAGGTTAATACATAGAGCAGATCGTTGGCAATAACGGAGTCTTTCAACGTGCTCAGGGGTTTTCCGTGAAAAGCCTTAAAGGTAAAGGCCAGTCCCTTTTTTTCTTTCACTCCGGGCGACTTCACTTCGTGCATAAACAGTTTGTATTCTTGCGGATTAGCCTGGGCATCCACCATCATCTTGAGCAGCACGGGTCGGTATTTGTTCCACAACGGCAAGTAGGGTGAAGAAAAAGTTTTGTCCATGGTTGTATATAAGTTAATGTGTAAAAACTATCCCAGATATGATTTAAGGGTATTGCTTCTGAATTTGTGGCGCAGTTGCCGGGTTGCTTTTTCTTTGATTTGCCGAACGCGCTCGCACGTGATGCCAAACTTCTTACCGATTTCTTCCAGCGATAAAGCTACTTTTTCGTTCAGCCCGAAATAATCTGAAATGATTTCGGCTTCGCGATGGGTTAACGTAGCCAATACACGTGAAACTTCGTGCCTCAGCGATGCATCCATCAGGCCGGCATCGGGCGTATTTTCCGATACGTTTTCGAGTACATCCAGCAATCCGTTTCCATCCTCTTCGGCAAAAGGCGCATCGACCGATACATGCCTGCCGGTTTGCTGCATGGTAATACGCATCTGGTCGATGGGAACGTCCAGCACCGTGGCTAATTCTTCATCGGTTGGCTCGCGCTGAAATTTTTGCTCCAGTTCGGCAAATGTTTTGAGCATCTTGTTAACCGAACCGATGCGGTTCAGGGGCAGCCGCACAATGCGCGACTGTTCGGCCAATGCCTGCATGATCGACTGGCGGATCCACCATACGGCATACGAGATAAATTTAAAGCCACGGGTTTCATCGAAACGCATGGCAGCTTTGATCAGCCCCAGGTTGCCTTCATTGATCAGGTCGCCTAATGTAAGGCTGTTATGCTTAAACTGTTTGGCTACCGAAACTACAAACCGGAGGTTGGCTTTGGTAAGTTTTTCAAGCGCTGCCTGGTCGCCCTGGCGGATGCGCCTGGCAAGATCGGCTTCCATGTCGGCAGTAATCATTGATACTTTGCCAATCTCGTGCAGGTATTTATCGAGCGAAAGCGATTCGCGGTTGGTGATCTGCTTGGTGATCTTTAATTGTCTCATTCGGTTACGGATTTTTTACGCTGCTTGCTCTGGCCTTACGCCTAATTGTTTGAGCAAGCGTGCGTGGCCGGCTAATGCACCCAGAAAGGTGCGCGAACTTTTGTACGGCAATCCAAACTCAAGAGCAGTTTCTTTTACGATCCCTGCTATTTTCCGGTAATGTACATGGCAGATATTCGGGAAAAGATGGTGTTCGATTTGAAAATTCAATCCACCCACATACCACGAGAACCAGCGGCTTTTGTTGCCGAAGTTTGTGGTGGTGAGCAATTGATGTACAGCCCAGTTGTTTTCTAAGGTTAATTCTTCATTGGGCAACGGATATTCCGTTCCTTCAATTACGTGTGCCGGCTGAAAAATGATGGCCAGAATAAAGCCGGCAATGTAATGCATGATTATAATACCTAATACGATATGCCACCACAATAGCGGAGTGAGCAACAGCGGCATCACAAAAATATACCCGATATACCCGGCTTTTGAAAGGATAAGGATGATCCACTCACGTTTAATGCTCATGTTATGGCGTTTAGCAAGCCCGTTTTTATCGTACTTAACTAAGCGCGTAAAGTCGCTTACAAACATCCATACAAGTGTCATCAATCCGTATAAAAACCAGGCGTAGATAAACTGGTATTGATGCATACGTTTCCAGGACGAATGCGGTGAAAGCCTCAGCACACCCCGGGGGCTGATGTCTTCGTCTTCTTCGTGTACGTTGGTATAGGTATGGTGCATTACGTTATGTTGCATTTTCCAGTTAAAGGCATTCGCACCAATCAGGTTCATGGAGTAACCGATCACCGAATTAAGCCAGCGTTTGGATGAATACGCGCCATGGTTGGCATCGTGCATCACCGACAGGCCAATACCGGCCAGCCCCAGGCTCATCACAACTACCAGGGCCAACAGCCCGGGCACTCCGGTTACGGTTCCGCTTATGATGAGTGCGTACGGAACAAAATACAGGCTAAACATGACTATGGTTTTAATAACCATTTCAAGATTGCCGTGCCGCGCAAGGTCGTTTGTCTTGAAATACTCCTGTACACGCTTGTTTAGCGTAACCGAGAAATTCCGTTGTGCGGAAGAAAAGGATAAAGTTTTTTTTATAGCCATAAATACGCAAGCACCGGCAATGGCGGTGAAACTATCAATTAATAAAATCTGGCAAGAGGTATGATCTTTCCAAAGAAGATGCCCGTTAACAGGATTCAGGAATTGAGCAATAAAGGTACGGATTTTAGCGGACTTATTGTGCTGAAATTCGGGGACTGCAGCCTGCGGGAAAAACCTCTGCTTTACGCGCTGTACTGTTTATGGTAGCAGTTTGTTGCAAAGCAACCGCAGTTAACCACTAATTGAGAAGCCGCTTACGAAAGCTAACGTGAGATATTTCTTTTGGAACTGCGGTACAGTTTAACGGTACAGGTAATCTAAAAAATGGGGTGAAAGGCAGAAGTTATCATCGCATGAAAATAAAAAAGCCCGATTTCATGAAGGGAAATCAGGCGTGGTAGCTCCGGTAGGAATCGAACCTACATCCTAAGTTCCGGAAACTCATATTCTATCCATTGAACTACGGAGCCGGCAATGCTCTAAAAGCGGGCAAAAATACAGTATTTTTTGAAAAACAGAACAGTTACTTTTTCCCGTCAGCGAGAGGCACATAACCCAATGGCAATATATCGGCTATTTTTTCAGACCAGCCCAAATACCCCTCAAAAAATACGTTACGCACATCTTCATAATACCCATTGTCGTAGATAGCTACGGGTTGAAGAAAGTGTACAACACTATATTGCATGCGCAACGGTGCCCGGCCATTTTGTTGTGCGTACAACAGGTCTTCTTTTTCATTTTTATAGGTGAGGCGTAACATGCCGGTATAGATAATGTTGTTCCGTGCGGTATCTAACAGGGGCGATACATCAACAAACAACCGCCCCAGGCTGTCAACAAGTTCGGGTTTTCGTTTCAGCTTGATGTAATAGTCCAGGCTGTCGTGCGCAGCATTATTGATAACGCGCCCTTCGGGATTAAGCGATTTTAAACGCCAGATTTTTATTTTTTCGTTGAGTACAGCGTTCGGGGGCCGCTCGCGGTTAGGTACCCTGAATAATTCCTGTACTTCAAATTCATTTTTCAAATCACCTTGTTGCAACAGGTGAATGAAGTGTGTAAACGACCCGAGGTAGGCTTCTTTACGTTCTTTTTCCCAGCGTTTTAGCTGGTTAGCATTTTTAGGGGTTAATTTTTCAAAACGTGGGATACCCAAATATACCTGTTGTTGCCTGCGATAGTCTATTTCAAAATGGTGCAGGTCGTAGATAACCTTATACCCCAATGCCTGATTAGTCACTTCTAAAGGTTTTCGTGAGAAGGCGGTGATTACGCCATCCTGCGGATCGAAGTCGATGTACAAATCGTTCAGGTTGGCAATCTTACACGAAGCCGAATTTTTGCCGGTGCCCAAAAATGCCTGTTTAAATAGTTGAATGTTGTGCCTGCGGTTAGAGGTGTCGGGCGAAACAACAATCTCGGTGAGTTCGGTAGGTTTTTGAAGCAGTGAGAATGTTAATTGCCGGGTTGTGTTTGAAAACTCAAGCGACAACTGCACGGTGTGGTATCCTATGTAAGAAACGGTAAGATCATACTTGCCATCAGGGAAATGATGGAGGGTAAAACGGCCATCGTCACCGGTGGTGGTGCCGTAGGTTGTGTTGGCAAAATAAATACTGGCAAAGGCAATGGGTTCATGGGTAAGCGAGTCAATTACTTTACCCGAAATGGAGTTTTGTGCTTGTGCGGCCAGGCAGGTAAAAAACAGGGTAGCCAATAATAAAATCCGTTTCATTGCCGTACGAAGGTGTTTTTAATCTGTAATGATAAGGAAGCTCCTGAAATAAAAGACAACCGTCCGTAAATCCCTTTTGCGCGTAAATTCATACTTTTGCCGTTTAAAATTTTGAGGACCTGAAGGGTTATGGAAAACATCCGCAATTTTTGCATTATCGCCCACATCGACCACGGAAAAAGTACCCTGGCCGACCGCCTGCTGGAATTTACCGGCACCCTGAACGAGCGCCAAATGGAGGCCCAGGTACTTGATAACATGGATTTAGAGAAAGAAAAGGGCATTACCATCAAGGCGCACGCCATCCAGATGAACTATACGTTTGAGGGTAAAGATTATACCCTTAACCTGATCGATACCCCCGGCCATGTTGACTTTTCGTACGAAGTGTCGCGTGCCATCGCTTCATGCGAAGGCGCTTTGCTGATTGTAGATGCCAGCCAGGGTATTGAAGCACAAACTATCTCGAACCTGTATCTGGCGTTAGAGCATGATTTGGAAATCATTCCGGTGATGAACAAAATTGACTTACCGCACGCTAACCCCGAAGTAGTGGCCGATGAAATCATCGACCTGATCGGCTGTAAACGCGAGGACATCCTTTCGGCCAGCGCCAAAGAAGGCAAGGGCATTGTAGAAATATTACAGGCTGTTGTACAGCGCATTCCAGCGCCAAAGGGTAATGCCAATGCTCCCTTACAAGCCATGATTTTCGATTCGGTGTTTAACTCATTCCGGGGTATCGAAATTTATTTCCGTGTTTTTAACGGCTCTATTAAAAAAGGCGATAAGGTAAAATTCATCAATACCGGTAAAGAATACGGTGCCGATGAGATTGGCGTATTGAAATTAGATAAACACCCCAGGAACGAGATCACGGCCGGAAACGTAGGCTACCTCATTTCGGGGATTAAAGTAGCCAGCGAAGTACACGTAGGCGATACCATTACTACGGTAAACAATCCGGGCGAATCGCTGAGAGGTTTTGAACAGGTTAAACCGATGGTGTTTGCCGGTATTTATCCGGTGGACACTACCGAGTTTGAAGAGCTGCGGGCTTCGATGGAAAAACTCCAGTTGAACGATGCCTCATTAGTGTGGGAGTTGGAAACATCGGCAGCGTTGGGCTTTGGTTTCCGTTGCGGATTTCTTGGTATGCTGCACATGGAAATCATTCAGGAACGGTTGGAGCGTGAGTTCGACATGACTGTGATCACTACCGTTCCTTCCGTGCAGTTTAAAGCCTACCTAACCGATGACTCAGAGGTAGTGATTAACGCACCTTCCGAAATGCCTGATCCTACCCGGATGAAACGCATTGAAGAGCCGTACATCAAAGCGCAGATCATCAGCAAGTCCGATTACATCGGGGCGATTATTAACCTGTGTATCGAAAAACGCGGTATCATTATCAATCAGAATTACCTGACTACCGACCGCGTAGAGATGTCGTTCGAAATGCCGTTGTCGGAAATTGTATTCGACTTCTTCGATAAGCTGAAATCGATTTCACGCGGCTATGCTTCGTTAGATTATCACCTCATCGGTATGCGTGAGTCTGACATGGTGAAATTAGATGTGATGCTGAACGGTGATAAAGTAGATGCCCTGAGCGCCATCGTACACCGGGGCAAAGCGCAAGACTGGGGACGTAAGCTTTGTGAAAAATTGCGCGAACTTATTCCTCGTCAAATGTTTGAAATTGCGATACAAGCCGCTATCGGGCAGAAGATTGTGGCGCGCGAAAACATTAGTGCCATCCGTAAAAACGTGTTGGCAAAATGTTACGGAGGCGATATTTCGCGTAAGCGCAAGCTGTTAGAGAAACAGAAAAAAGGTAAAAAGCGTATGCGTCAGGTAGGCAACGTAGAAATTCCGCAAGAGGCATTTATGGCTGTGCTGAAAATTGAGTAAATTTCTATCCTTAAAACCTGTTGTTTATGGAACGGAATTATGATGAAGTAATATCAGATATGCTGATTCAGTTGGCAAATATTGAGTCTTCGTTACAGAAACAAAACGATAGGATGGAGGCGTTCGATAAACGCATGAACATGACCATTCGCAGAATGGTGAAGGCTGAAACAAGATTTGAACAACATGAAAAAAGGATGGAGCAGTTCGACAAGAAACTCGAACAATCCATTAAAAGTCTGCGTGAATTCAGCCTGATGCAAAACGAAATGAACCGGTACTTTCTAAATTCGATCAAGAATGGCAAAAAATAAAACGGTTCCCAGACGTTCTGAAAGTAAAAAAGTCGATCCTGTCAAACAGTTGCGGCAGATCGAATTGAAACTGGAGAAAAAGAAGAAAGAGCTTCTGGAAATCAAGATTTTGCATAAAAAAGTTGCAGGTGAGTTTATCGACCTGTGGGTGAAGACCAGGAGATTAAAAAAACAACGATAAAGCACTCATGACCGAAACCACTGCATACACACTCATTGACGGCCGCAAAATCTCTGCGGACATTAAGCGCGAAATATCCGAAAAGGTTGCCGTGCGCAAACAATCCACAAAAAAAATACCGCACCTTGCTATTATTCTGGTGGGCGATGATGGCGCCAGTCAAACGTATGTCGATCATAAAGTGAAAGCCTGTAAAGAAGTAGGCTTTCATTATACCATGATGCGCTTTGCCGATACCATCAGCGAAGATAAGTTGATGAAACACATCGACCAGGTAAACCGCGATGAAGATGTGGACGGATTCATTGTGCAACTGCCATTGCCTCCGCATATTTCAGTTGAACGCATTACCGAAAAAATTCGCCCCGATAAAGATGTGGACGGTTTCACCAACCGAAATTTCGGCAGCATTGTTTCAAAAAACCCGCTACTCTTACCCGCTACACCGTTTGGTGTAATGGAGTTGTTGAAACGGTATCAAATTGCTACCGAAGGAAAGAACTGCGTAGTGATTGGTGCAAGCCGGTTGGTAGGGGCACCGTTAAGCATGATGCTGGTAGAAGAAGGCCATGCAACAGTTACCGTGTGCCATAAATACACCAACGACCTTGCGAGCTTTACCAAACAAGCCGACATTTTAGTGGTTGCTGTTGGTAAGCCGGGCATTGTAACAGCCGACATGGTGAAAGATGGCGCGGTGGTAATTGATGTAGGCACAACCCGTGTGGAAGGCCCGCAGTTTAAAAATGGTTTTGCCTTAAAAGGCGATGTTGATTTTAAAACGGTAGCACCCAAAACATCATTTATCACACCGGTGCCCGGTGGCGTTGGCCCGATGACCATCGCATCGTTGCTGTTGAACACGTTGCGGGCAACCGAACTAAGAAATCCATAGTAGGTCATCCCGAGGCACGAGCCTGCTTGCCGGTAGGCAGGGGATCTTCAAACATAAAGAACCCAAATAACGCTTGACTCATAAATCGCAAATCGTAAACCGTAAATCTGAAATCGTAAATCAATTACCGTTGATGGAAGATTTCTATACCATTCAGGGTGAAGGATTTTACCAGGGGCGTGCTGCGTATTTTATTCGCTTAGGCGGATGCGATGTGGGTTGTGTATGGTGCGATGTGAAAGAATCGTGGGATGCCGGTGCACACCCGAAAGTGACCGTTACCGAAATGGTAAAACGTGCCAAAAACAGCGGCACAAACTTAGTAGTGATTACCGGGGGCGAACCTGCCATGTATGATCTGTCGTTGCTGACAGAATCGTTACAACAGGCAGGTTTACAAACAAATATTGAAACATCAGGGGTTTATCCCCTTACGGGAAAATGGAATTGGATCTGTTTTTCGCCCAAAAAGTTTAAAGCGCCACACGCTTCGGTTTACGCGCAGGCAAACGAACTGAAAGTTATCATATATAATAAGAGTGATTTTGCCTGGGCCGAAGAACACGCCCGGCAGGTTAATGCCAACTGTAAATTATTTTTGCAGCCCGAGTGGTCGAAAGAAAAGGAAATGCTCCCCTTAATTATCGCTTATGTAAAGGCCAATCCGAAGTGGGAAGTGTCGTTGCAGATTCATAAATACATGAATATTCCCTAAGATTAAATGAACGAATGTTGAATGTCGAATGAAGAATATTAATTCGTAAATCTAAATTCTACATTCTTAATTTATCAATAATGTCTATTGAAGAATTTAAAACGAGTTTAAACGAATGGGGCAAAGCCAATATTCCCTTTTTGTTTTACATCGATTTTGAATTACAAAAACCGGTAGCCATTAAACTTGGCGAAGTAGATGCACAAAATGTGCTGTACGATGTAAACGGTTTTTCCAACAGCGCACGACACAATTCACCTGCCGATATGCGGGTAATAAAAAAAATCCCCGGTGCATTTTCCGACTACGAACTAAAATTCAATAAGGTGTTGCAACGCCTTCATTATGGCGATTCGTTTTTAACAAACCTTACTGTAAAAACAAAAATTGAAACAGATTGTTCGTTGAAAGACCTGTTTCATCGCAGCAAGGCAAAATATAAGTTGTGGGTAAACGATGAGTTCCTGGTGTTCTCGCCCGAAACATTTATCCAAATCCGAGAAGGCAAAATTTATTCATACCCAATGAAAGGCACTATCGATGCCGCCATACCCAATGCTGCCGATGTTATTTTAAACGATCGAAAAGAAAAAGCTGAACACATTACCATTGTCGATCTGATCCGCAACGACATCAGCCACGTGGCAACCAATGTTCAGGTATCACGCTTTCGGTATATCGATCACATCAAAACCGATACAAAAGACTTGCTTCAGGTAAGTTCTGAAATTACCGGAACGTTGCCCGAGCATTACCGCGAACAGTTAGGCACTATTTTAATAGCGTTGCTTCCGGCAGGTTCCGTTAGTGGCGCGCCCAAACAAAAAACATTGGAAATCATTACCGATGCCGAAGGTGAACCACGCGGTTATTATACCGGTGTGATGGGTTGTTTTGATGGCAAACAGTTCGATAGCGGTGTGATGATTCGGTATATCGAACAAAAAAATAATACCTTGTATTACCGCAGTGGCGGAGGCATTACCGCGCAAAGCAATGCAATGGCAGAATACCAGGAAGTGATCGACAAAGTATATGTTCCGTTTAATTGAATCCATCCGGCTCGACCAGGGCAATTTTTATAGGCTTCATTACCATCAGCAACGAGTCGATCGTTCCATACAGGAATTGTTTCAAACAAAAAGCACCATTAACCTTTTCGATATAGTTCAACAACACAATTTCCCTAAAACAGGATTATTCAAGTGCCGTGTGGTTTACACCACAAAAGTTGAGTGTGTTGAGTTTGTTCCGTACCAAATCCGCCCGGTAAACAGTTTGAAGATTGTATACGATAATGCTATTACCTATCGCCATAAGGCGGAAAACCGTGCGTACCTCGATAAACTTTTTGATCAACGCCAGTTTTGCGATGATGTGCTTATTGTTAAAAATGGCTTTGTAACCGATGCCTCGTACAGCAACATTTTATTTTATGACGGCCACACTTGGGTAACACCCGATACACCTTTATTGGAAGGTACAATGCGCAGTTTTTTATTAGATACGGCCGAAATCAAACAAATACCGATTACCGTTCAGGACATTCGCAACTTTAAAACCTTCCGGCTCATTAACGCCATGCTTGGATTTGATGGCCCCGAAATTGATGTATCGAAGATTGTTTTATAGTTTTAAAACATGATCCGGTACATTTTTCTCATTATCGCATTCGTTCCGCTAACAACCGTAGCGCAAACTACCTTAGGCACGAAATCAAAAAAAGCAATCGAACTTTATACCGAAGCCGATAATTTCCGCGTACGGGGTCAATACACGCAGGCCATTACGTTACTAAATCAAGCCATCGACAAGGATAAAAATTTTGTGGAGGCACATTACCGCTTAGGCCTGGTTTATTTTACCGTGAAAAATTATACAAAGGCAATCCAGTCGTTTGAAATCGCGCTTTCGGTTACAACGGACGTCCGGAAACACAAAATTATCTGGTTCGATTTGGGTGAAGCCTATTTGCTTACCGGTCAATATCAAAAAGCCGTTGCTACGTTTTCCGATTATATAAAAGTTGAAAATCAGAACAAACAGAAACTCGACCGCGCTAACCTGTTTTTACAGAATGCACAGTATGCCTTACAAAACCAAGCCGAAAATACTCACTATCAGCAACGTACATTAAATGATACAGTGAATTGTTTTGCCATGCAGTATTTTCCGGTGCTTACAGCCGATCAGGAAGAACTCATTTTTACCCGCAGACTGGGCAACGGAGCCGATGACGATGAAGACATTGTAATTACCCGCAAAGACGAACGTGGCCGATGGTATTCACCGCAGTCCATTTCACCAAACATTAACACTAAATTTAATGAAGGCACCTGTACCATCTCGGCCGATGGCCGAAAACTGATCTTCACAGCCTGTACCGGTCGTAAAAGCTATGGCAGTTGCGATTTATATGAAAGTTACCGCATAGGTAACGAATGGAGCGAACCGGTAAACCTGGGGCCAAACGTTAACTCAAGCGACTGGGAATCACAGCCTTCCCTTTCGGCCGATGGCCGCATACTCTATTTTGTGTCCGATCGCAGGGGCGGTTTGGGCAGGCGCGATATATGGTTTTCAAAACTAAACGACAACGGGGTTTGGGAAAAAGCCCAAAACCTGGGCGCGCCTATAAATACGCCTTACGATGAAATTTCGCCATTTATTCATGTAAATAACCGTACCCTGTATTTTGCTTCCAGCGGCCTTACGGGATTTGGGGGTTATGACATATTTTATACCGAACGGGATGCAAACGGCTGGTCTAACCCGATAAACATAGGTGCGCCCATTAACGATCATGGCGACCAGTTTTCATTGTTCATTACGGCCGATGGTAAAAAGGGCTACTATTCACACGAAGATGTTTTACCGGGAGGGACAGCAAAATCGAAGATCGTTGAAATTCAAATACCTGAAAAGCAACAGGTTAAATACAAAAGCAATTATGTAAAAGGTGTAGTAACCGACTCAAAAACGGGTAAGTTTTTAAAAGCCAAAATTGAGTTGTTCGACATCACTAAGAACGAAATCGTGTCGTTAGTCGAATCCGACTCCGTTTCGGGTAAATACCTGATGGTACTTACCGAAGGCTCAGAATATGCTCTTTACGCCAACAAACAGGGTTATCTGTTTAAAAGCCTGGGGTTTGATTATATGGAAAATACTGATTTAGAACCCCTTACAGTAGATATTTCGCTCGATCCGGCCTTAAAAGGATCAGTTGCCGTATTGAAAAACATCTTTTTCGATGTCGATAAGTATGATTTAAAGGAAAAATCTGTCACCGAACTCGAAAAAGTGATCCGTTTCCTGAAGGAAAACCCGGCAATCCGTATTGAAATCAGCGGCCACACCGATAACACCGGAAATTCTTCATACAACCAGCAGCTTTCCGAAAAAAGGGCAAAATCTGTTTACACGTACCTCCTAAACCACGGAATAGACCAAAAGCACCTCACCTCACGCGGGTATGGACCGGCCAATCCGGTCAGTTCAAACGACACCGAAGCTGGCCGCCAACTCAACCGCAGAATTGAGTTTAGGGTTCAGTAACCCCTTATATATCCCGAAAACACATCATTATTGGGTATTTTATTATTAAATCGATACCTAATTTTTAGGTATTTCATTTTTGAAGATTAAAATTTTGTTTCTAAGTTTACCGTTCAAGTATTATTAACTTAACCTAAATCTAAAAAGTATGAAGAGAATTCTACTTATGTGTTTTACGGTTGTGTTTATGGCTGGCTTTAGTAGTGCAGCGTGGGCACAAGACCGTACAGTAACAGGACAGGTGACCGCTTCAGACGGCTCAGTTTTGCCTGGTGTAAGTGTTTTATTGAAAGGAACAGCAATTGGTACGCAAACAGATGGTGATGGGAGATATACTCTGTCGGTTCCATCAACTGGAGTTTTAACCTTCAGTTTTATTGGGTATAAAACCAAAGAAGTTGCGGTGGGGAATCTTGCTTCTGTGAACGTGACTCTTGATGAGGATACCGAAACTTTGGAAGAAGTGGTTATCACGGGGTATCAGTCACAGTTGAAACGTGAGATTACAGGCTCGGTGGTTTCGGTAAGTGGTGAATCTTTTAAAAATTTACCAGTTCAATCACTTGACAGAGCCCTACAGGGTCGTGTTGCTGGCGCTCAAATATCTGCTGCTAGTGGTCAGCCGGGGGGTGCTGTAAATATTCGAATACGCGGTATTAGCTCTGTTAACGCAGGGAACCAACCATTGATTATTATTGATGGGGTGCAGGTTGCTTCGTTAGGAATAACATCACAAGGTTCGTCCAACCCATTAAATGCAATTAACCCGAACGATATCGAAGATATTCAAATATTAAAAGATGCAGCAGCGTCAGCAATATATGGTGCACAGGCGGCCAATGGGGTAATTGTAGTTACCACTAAAACTGGTAATAAGGGCGGTGGAAAAACACAAATCGATATCTCTATGCAAGAAGGTATTGTTCAGCCGATGAACCTTTATAAGGTCTTAAATGGTCGTCAATATGCTGAATTACATGCGGAAGCTGAGATTAACTCTGGGTTGGATCCTGCTCGCCCGGGTGGTGCTTATGCTTTGTTTGGCAATCCAACAGATCCGAATGCAACGATTGATAATTATGACTGGGTAAAAGCATTATTCCAAGACGCTAGATTCAGAATGTATGATTTATCGATGAGAGGTGGTGATGAAAAGACATCATTTCTCTTTTCGGGGTCTTACAACAAGCAAGAAGGTCAGGTGATTAAATCTGATTGGGAGCGTATTACGGGAAGGTTAAATTTGGATCATAAGGCTACCGACAAGATAACTATTGCTGCTAAGATGAATGTGGCATACCAAAGAACTTTTGGAACTATTGCAGATGGTAACTTTGTAAACGGCCCTTGGGTAGCAACATTTGCATCAATACCGACATCATTAGGTGTTAACCCTGAAACTGGAGCGTATAATAGCTATCCAACAAACGGCATCTCTCACTTAGCGTCATATAATATCCTTCAAGGCGTTAATGAGGAGGTTAGGTTAGGAAGAACATTCCAAACAGTAAGTAGTTTGTCGGCCACCTACAAAATTTTACCTGGATTAAGATTTTCAGGATTTGTTGGTGTAGATTTTTCAATGAACCGTGATGATAATCAGCGTCCATCAACAATACCAGCATTTGCAGGTACAAATGGATCCGCACTTGTTAATAACAGAAGAACGGTTAACCTAAATACGAACTATACTCTTGATTACTCAACAAAAATAGCTGATATACATACTATCAAAGCCTTGGTTGGGTATGAGTATAAATTTGAAGAGCGTGAAGGTGCAAGTTTAACTGCGGTTCAATTTGCAAATCCGTATTTTAGACTACCGAGTAATGGTCAACCTCAGGCAGTAACAGGTTTTTGGAATGAATACAAGCGATTAGGTGTTTTTGCTAAAGTTGACTATGATTTAAAAGATAAATATTTAGCGAGTGTAACAGTTCGAAGAGACGGTCATTCACGTTTCGGTGACAAAAACCCTTATGGAACGTTCTATGCCGGTTCAGCAGGTTGGAGAATCTCTGAAGAATCGTTTTTGAAGGGAGTATCTTTCGTTGAAGATTTAAAGCTAAAAGCAGGGTATGGTATTCTGGGTAATGCTGAAATTGCTGACTTTGCTACAATCACTAAGTTTGGATCTGTTGCGGGTCAATATTTGGGGGCTTCATTATTGTCTGTAACACAATTAGGAAACAATCAGATAAGTTGGGAGGAAGAAGAATCTATTAACGTTGGTTTGGATTTTTCATTGTTAAATAACCGCTTATTTGGTTCGGTTGAATTTTGGCAGACAAATAACAGAGACCTGTTGTTTAATGTACCATTCCTTCAAAGTTCTGGTGTGAGGACAACAACAATCACTCAAAACGTAGGAAGAATGGAGAATAAGGGGGTTGATATTGAATTAGGTGGTATTGTGGTTGATAAAGCTGGATTTAACTGGACATCGAAGTTTAATATTGGATTCTTGAAAAATACGATCAAATCGTTATATAATGGACTTGATACACTTTATTCTGGCGCAATACCAACACTAATAGTTGGTCAGCCATCTGACTTCAACTATCTATTACGCTATGCAGGTGTAAACCCGGCTAACGGTACTTCTATGGTATATGATCGTAATGGTAACTTAACCTACAATCCGGTAGTAGCAGATGCAGGAATTACAGGTTCGGCCATACCTTCTTCATACGGTGGTTGGACTAACACCTTCTCCTATAAAGGAATTATGTTGGATGTATTCTTCCAGTATCAATTGGGACACGAAGTGTTTAATCAGGATCTCTACAATTTAGATGCCTCTGGTTCAGGTTATGATAATCAACGAACAACGCAGTTAGACAGATGGCAACAACCTGGTGACATAACAAACGTACCAAAAGCAACTGTTAACAATATAATAGGTGGTGTGAATCAAAACTTTGGTTTTGTGGGGAGCACTCGTTATCAATCAGATGGGTCTTATGTTCGCTTAAAATCAATTACATTATCATACGACTTGCCTTCGTCTTTGATTTCAAAAGCAGGTTTTAGAAGCGTGAGAATTTATGGACAGGCATTTAACTTGTTAACATGGACAAAATATGACGGTATTGATCCTGAAGTTGTTGGTAACAATAATGCGAATGGAGTGTCTAGTTATGGTGTATATCCGTTAGGAAGACAAATGTCAATTGGGTTAAACATTGGTTTATAGTAACTAAGCAAACGATGAAAAAAAATAATATATTTTATAAAGTAGGATTGCTTGTGGTAATATCACTAGCATCTTGTACTGATTTGGATATTGAGGATAAAACAGCCTTGACTCCAGGAATAGCCCTAGATAAGGTTTCCGCCTTTCAGAACTTAGTGTATGCAGCATATAGCCAGGTGAATGATTTTGGTTTTTATGGACAATCAGCGATGCTTCAGGCTGATGTTTTAGCGGATAACATGGATGTTGTTCAGTTCAATGGTCGCTATCAAGGCGAGATGGTGAATGCAGTTGGCAGCCATTTTGGTCGTTGGGGTTTGTATGCAATGATCAATGACTGTAACATTTTGTTACAGCGCATTGATGCACCTGAAGTGACTGGTGAACAGGCAGCTAAAGATATACTGAAAGGTGAAGCTTATTTTTTAAGAGCACTTGCCTATCATGAATTACTCCGTGCTTATTCTTATGAACCAGGTCAAATTGTAAATGGATTTGATTTGGGAGTAGTGATCCGTACAGAGGGAATTATTGGGTTTGCACAGGTTACTGATTTGCCTCGTTCAACAGTGCAGGATGGATATACACTTGTAAAAAACGATTTAACAGCAGCAATAAGTTTATTACCCACTCAAGCAACAGCGGCAGCAGATGTAAACGCAACAGGTCTGACCGGTTGGAATAATAAATTCCGTGCTACTAAAGCAGCTGCGCAAGCGTTGTTAGCACGTGTTTATCTGTATGAGGGAGATTACCCGAATGCAGCTACGCAAGCAGATTTAGCCTTAGCCGCAACTACTGCAGTTTTAGTTGATTCTGCCGGGTATGTTGATTCATGGTCGACAACGATCCACCCTGAGTCTATTTTTGAATCTGAGCTTCGTGCAACAGATTGGAGCACAGTAGATGGAGCAAATAATAGCTTGCACTCAATTACTATGAATGTGAGTGCCGGTGCATTCTTCACACTATCACCAAGTGAAGAATTTGAGGATCTGGTTGCTGAAGATGGGGATGATGTAAGGAACAACATGATTATTAATTCTGGAGATTTTCGTATCTTAAGAAAATGGCGTGCTGAGAAAGGAGCTTTTCTTGAAAACTTACCAATTATTCGCTACTCAGAAGTGCTATTAACAGCGGCAGAAGCTAAGGCGCGTTCAGGTAATACTGGAGGAGCACAGACTGATATTACGAGATTCCGAGCAGCTAGAGTGCCAATGGCCGTGCCGGTAACGGTAACAGGTCCCGCATTAGTGGATGTTATTATGCGTGAAAGAAGACTTGAGTTAATTGCTGAAGGGCATCGCTTTTATGACTTGAAGCGTTTGGGGCAAACAATTACGAAATCAACATTGGCTAAGAGTTTAGGTGCAGTTGATTTACAATACAACAATTTTAAGGTACTGTCACGTATTCCAATTGCCGAAGTGAATATTAGTAATGCACTTGAGCAGAACCCTGAATATTAATTTTAAATGAAAATATAGAGATATGAAATTCTTTAAAAATATAGCCAAATATTCAATACTGACATTAACTGTCTTTGGGTTGAATGCGTGTTTTGATGATCCGGGAACGGATATAATTTTGAAAGAGAAATTTGTGAGTTTTGGTTCACAAAGCAATTTAGCAATAGTGGAGGCTAACCTGACTGATACGTTGTTTATAGAGTTATCGTATGCTCAAAGCAGCGATATGTCGGTAACGTATGAAGTGGTAACAAGCGGTGCTATTGAGGGTATTGATTTTGAAATCGATGCCCCTAACCCGATTGTTATCCCTGCCGGTAAGCATATTGTGAAGTTGCCCATTAATGTTACCAATAACCTTGTGTACGATGGAGAAGACCCACGTATAGTTACAATCACACTTACCGGAGTTTCTGCAAATGGAGTAGATATTAATGGTGTTAAAACGGCAAAGATTACAATTATTGATGATGACTGTCCGTTCGATATTGCTGACTGGGTTGGTGTTTACACCGTGGATGAAGCCTTTACAGCAGGGGTGAATGCACCGAACGGCTTCAGTGACTTCTTTGGAGAAAGCTATCAGGTAGAATTGGCAATTAACCCTGCTGATCCTAATCTTTTGAGTGCCGTGTTAACCAACTCTGCAGGCTTCAACGAGTATTTCGTTCCTGGAACGGTTATAGTGTTTAACACATGCCCTGGTACAGTAACGTTCCCCGCAGGACCTCCAAGACTTGCTGATTTTGTCGGTCTTACTGTTGCAACAAGTTCTTTCGATGACACTAATTTTACGATTAGGGTAGATGGTGCTGCTGGTGGTTTCGGCCCCTATGGATTTACATTGACCAAGCAGTAAATAGTCAATCAATGTTTATCATGTAATTGACGTAAAAGTTGATTCTTATTTATAACAATAAAATGAGGCTATCCTTTTCGGGATAGCCTCATTTTTTATGCTTTGGCAATGTTTGGTAAGTATTTGTTATGGCACTACTTTTGTATACCGAACTCGTGAAATGCGATAAATACGATTTTCATACTTTGACCAACGGGTAAGGTTATCTACCTGTCACAGGCATATGACTTAAATTTTAAACTTAAACGCATGAAAAGCAGAAGGAATTCCTTATTTCAACTACTCGTTGTGTTGGGTATGTTAATTTCGATTAACGGATGGGCACAGATCGTTAACCTACACCTTGATTATGCAGGTAAGCCCTTGCTGTTGGATAAACTCGAAGGTTCAAGCGGTGTCCAAGGCTCTCCATATTTCACCTCCGAATGGAGAACGGGAATACTTATGTATGAGAATAAACGAATCGAAAATGTGCAGTTGAGATACAATGCCTTTGAGGATCATGTAGTGATCATGAATAACAATCAGCCATTTATTCCAGATGAAAAACTAGTAGGTGGATTTGAGTTCACACAAGTGGAAGACGGAACGCTTGCAAGCTATACATTTAAAAATGGCTTTGAGGGCGATGGAATAATAAAGAAAAATTATCTGAGCATTATCTATGAAGGAAAAGAATTAGTGTTGGCACAACGTTTTAAGATTGACCAGATAGAGGTAACACCTGTAACGTATGGCGAAAAATCATATAAGGAGTTTACGCTAACTAAAAACTATGTGTTGGTGAATAAAGGTGCGGCTCAAAAGTTTAAACCTTCAAAAAAAAGTTTTACCAGCCAGTTTCCTGGTTTGGCAGATAAGCTGAAGATATATTTTAAAGATAACGATGTCAAATTCAACGATTCTGGCGACCTAGCTAAATTGATGGCCTTTATTGATGAGAAATAATTTGAGTGATGTTTGTTGGATTGAAAATCATGATGATTTTGATTTAAACAATTTTAAAATCTATAGTAACCGGTTCGGTCTTTACATTTAGAAATTGTTTGTGGTTAGGTATAAAATCAATCAAGTAAGTGGGGTAAGTTAGAAAATATTGAAACAGTAAGTATATGCGAGCATTGGTGTGTTTTTTGTTTTTTGTCTCAGCTATGGTTGCTCAGGGACAGGATGTGTCGTTAAAGAGGGATTCGTTGACCGTTCTTCAGGAGCGTTTTCAAAAGGACTATGAGCTCCAAACAGTCAAAGCACGTGCCTATGCGCAACAAAAGAATATCCCATTATCCTATCGCAATACAAACGGTTATTTGGTGTCGTTGGAAGGTATAGAAGATGATGGCGTAACTCCTCGCTATATAACAATTGATAATGCCGGGGCTGCTGTTACAACAGGTGTTGTAAAACTTCGCAATGATGGAGGATTAGGATTGAATTTGGAGGGTGAAGGCATTGTTGCGGGTGTATGGGATGAAGGCATTGTGCTTACGGATCACGTAGAATTTGATCAACGGATAGTACAGACACAGGGTAGTGTTTTGAGTGATCATGCTACGCACGTGTCAGGTACAATTGTAGCATTGGGTGTCAATGCAAATGCAAAAGGTATGGCACCCAAAGCAAAAGTAACTTCTTGGGACTGGAACAATGCTCTTTCGGAGATGGCATCATTGGTAGCGCCCGACCAAACCTCACTGCTATTTTCAAACCATTCGTGGGGAACTATAACGGGTTGGGCATTTAATAATGGTTCGTGGAGTTGGTATGGCAACGCGTCCATCAGTGATCAGGAAGATTACCGCTTTGGTTTTTATAGCAGTTCAACTAAAAGTTGGGATGAATTGGCATTTAATGCGCCCTACTTTACGATATGCAAGTCGGCAGGTAATGATAGAAATAATACAGGATCAGGAAATTATCCTCCTGATTGTGATATGGGCTCAGGGTTTGATTGTTTGGGGGACGTTGCCACCGCAAAAAATATTATAACCGTAGGTGCTGTTTCTAAGTTACAAAACTACACAGGTCCTGCGAGTGTTCAAATGAGTTCGTTCAGTTCCTGGGGGCCTACGGACGATGGCCGGATTAAGCCCGATTTAGTAGGGGCTGGTGTAAATATCTATTCAACTATTACGGCAAATCAAACAGCATATGGCTCTTTGAGCGGCACCTCAATGGCATCACCTAATGTAACAGGCTCGTTGGTATTGCTTCAGGAACTCTACATGAAAACGAATGCAAAGTATATGCGTGCTTCAACGTTAAAGGCGCTGGCAATACATACTACTAAAGAGGCAGGTACAGACCCGGGACCTGATTATAAATTTGGCTGGGGGCTTTTAGATGTAGAAGCATCTGCCAAGGTTATTTTATTAGAAGATAACACAAACATTATTATTGCCGAAGAGGTTTTGCAAAACAATCAGGTATATGAGGTAGAATTGACACCAATTGCCAATACAAAAATAACAGCAACAATTGTTTGGACAGACCCGGCCGGTAATCCGGTATCACCATCGTTAGACCCAACCGACTTAATGCTGGTTAATGACTTGGATATTAGAATAGTTGATTCAGGATCAGGGATTCAGTACCCCTGGATTTTAAACCCTGAAACGCCAAATCAACAAGCTGCCAAAGGTGATAATTTTCGTGATAATGTAGAGAAAATTGAGTTTCCTGATCCTCAGGATAGGCCCTATAAACTTGTGGTAGGCCATAAAAATCAATTGAAAAACGGGCAACAGGCATTTTCCCTTATTTTAACCTATACTTCTACAGGTGATCCCAGCATAGCCTACTATTGGATTGGTGGATCCGGATCATGGAATGACCCGGCACACTGGTCGCTCACGAGTGGCGGAAGTTCTGCCGGGGTAGTTCCCACAGGTGCAGATCGGATATTTTTTGATGAAAATTCATTTAGTGCATCAGCAAACACTGTAAGTTTTACTGGAGATGCAGCATGCGCTTCATTAGTATGGTTTGCAAATGAAAACACCAACCTGTTGCTAAATAACAATACGCTTTTAATAAATGGAAACCTTACGGTTACTTCACCTAATGTCACAACAACCGGTTCGGGGAAAATATCCTTTTCAGGCACAAAGAATGAGAACAATACAATTTTCTTCACGAGAAATGAATTCAACGGTATTGATTTTGAGTTCGATGGTCAATCGGTATTTACGGTTAGTGGTTTGAAATCAGCCAATGCGATAGTATTAAAAAGTGGCGATTTAAAAATTGAGGGGCAAGAGATAAGGCTTAAAAACCTGTCTGCGATTAATTTGGGTGCTCAGAAAACATTAAACTTGAACAGTACAAAATTAACTAATGTAGAACAACTGGCTATCGATCAAAATAACCTAACGTTTACGGCAGAAGGAATTGAGGTAACGTCAGCGTTGGTCGCTCATATTCATTTAGAGAATATCAATTTTACAGGGTCTATAATATTGCCCGTGAACAGTGATGTGGAGTTTTTAGGAAATGATAACCAAATCGGGTTCGTTCGGGTTGGTGGAGTATTGGATATTTTAGGGGATAATAATTTTATAGGTTCAATACAGCTTGTGGTTGGAACTAATTTGGGGATTGCATCTGGGATGTCGTTACAACTAAGTGAGAGCACGACCATCTTATCTAATCAATCCTCCCCTGTAAAGATTAATGCCATTGGTTCAGGTAATGCAATTTTATTATTTACCGGGCACTATAAGTTATGTTTTGATTACTTAGAGGTGTCAAATGTTGATATACAAGGTAACGCAACTATAAATGCCGGGTTGCATAGTGAGGTAGAGAGTTCACAAAACTGGTTGAAACGATCATGTGAGGATATAGTATTTGCAGATTTTAGTTATCAGTACGGTTGCGCTTTCTCACGAACAGAATTTAAAAGTGAGGCAACAGGAAACATAACTTCGTGGTTATGGGATTTTGGTGATGAAAATTCTGAAAACGATTTCTCTGACAATGAAATCCCGGGTTATGTATATGAAAATGCTGGTACATATACAGTTTCGCTAACTGTTTCAGACGGGGTGGATACAGAATCGGTTTCAAAACAAATTGTTATTACTGAAAATGACCTCCCCAGCAATAGGATTGTATTATCGGGCGGAAAATTATATAGCTTCAATACAGCAAGTTCCTATCAGTGGTATAAAGATGGAGAACCTATAAGTGGGGCAACCTCCAGGGATTATAGTTTTAACGATCAGGCAGGTGTTTATTTTGTGGTAACTAAAAACGCTGGGTGTAACAGGGTTTCTGAAATATATTCCAAAATTGTAACCGGCTCCGAACCTGATATATTGAAAGAGGGAATCAGCATTTACCCTAACCCAACGAATGAATTTATCCACGTTACAATACCGATTGATGTGAAATCGTATAAGATTGGTATTTATGATTTGTTAGGGAATAGGATTGATTCAAAAGAATTTTTTAATAAAGAAGATAGTATCTCTGTAAAACATATACAGAATGGTATTTATATGGTACACATTGTGGTAAATGGAGTGCATGTTGTTAGGAAGGTAATAAAGAGATGATACAACAAATCGGCTTTTCAGGAATAGATTTTCCTTTAAAATATGCTCCACATCTCCCGCAAAGAACACTTTAATGCAGCACATAAGCTGTATAACCCAGCCTGGTCGAAGGAAAGGAATGTCGAAATTTTTGGTCCATGCGCCAACGATAACTGGCATGGACACAACTTCGATTTGATTGTGACAGTGAAAGGAAACCCCGATCCGGAAACAGGTTTCGTGGTGGATATGAAAAAACTGAGCACACTTATCCGAGAGGAAGTGATCGAGAAGGTTGATCACAAAAACCTGAACATGGATGTTGATTTCATGCAGGGTAAAATGGCCAGTTGTGAAACGTTGATTGTGGAAATCTGGAAAATCCTTGAAAAAACACTCCCTACAATAACCACATACGGTAAACTATATAGCATCCGGTTGTATGAAACCCCCAGAAATTATGTCGAATATTTTGGTGAGCAGTAAAGGAACTGCCATCTTCGTGGTGAATGAAATTCTATTTAATTGCCGGTGAGCGTTCAGGTGATTTGCATGGCGGAAATCTGATCAAGGCTTTGCAAGCACGCAGTGCTGGAAATCAGTTCCGGGGCTTTGGTGGCGATTATATGCGCAAGGCAGGCATGGAGGTGGTTGTGCATTACCGGGAATTAGCCTTCATGGGATTTGTTGAGGTGCTTGCCAACCTCCGAAAAATATCAAAAAAGATAAAACAGTGTAAAGAAGATATTCTGCAATACAAACCCGATGTGATCGTGTTGATCGACTATGCTGGTTTTAATATGCGGATAGCTAAGTTTGCCAAAACCCAAGGCATCAAAGTGTTTTGGTATATCTCACCCAAGGTTTGGGCGTGGAATCAAAAACGCGCATTAAAATTAAAGGCAACGGTTGACCGCATGTTTGTTATCCTGCCATTTGAAAAATCGTTCTTTAAAAAATTTGATTGGGATGTTGATTATGTTGGGAATCCCGTGTTAGATGCCATAAAAGCGCATCAGGTTCAACCTGATTTTAAATCTGTAAATCAGATTGCTGAAAATGAAAGTATAGTAGCTTTATTACCGGGCAGTCGGCAACAGGAGTTGAAGAAGATTATCCCGGTTATAACGGATGTTGCAATAGCGTTGAAGCAAACGCAGTTTGTGGTTGCTGCTGTAAGTAACCTCGATCAAAAACTTTATGGCGGGTTAAAAAATTTGCTGAACGTGCGGTTTGTCTATGATGGAGCTTACGATTTGTTAAGTATTGCCCGTGCCGCAATCGTTACATCGGGTACAGCCACGTTAGAAACAGCATTGTTTAAAGTACCCCAGGTTGTGGTGTATAAAACCAGCGCATTAACGTATTGGATCGCCCGAATGATCATCAAAGTGCCGTTTATTTCGTTGGTAAACTTGGTGGCCGACCGGGAAGTGGTAAAAGAAATGATTCAGGAAAATGCTTCTGTTGAAAAAGTGTCCGGTGAGCTTTTGTCAATATTGAACAACGAAACGTATCGTACAGCGATGCTGAATAGTTACGATGAAATTATTCGCATATTAGATACAGGTTCGGCTTCAGAAAATACAGCCGAAAAAATGCTCGGGTATTTGAACCGCGAGGGTTAAGCGACTTTCAGCTTGCTGTATTGAGAGCGATTGAATTTCTCTTCGGCATACGCACGGGTAATCACCAACCGGTCAACTCCTTTTTCGGAAGGTAAGTCGAACATGGCATCGGTGATGATGGCCTCACAAATACCGCGTAAACCACGCGCACCGAGTTTGAATTCAACGGCTTTTTCTACGATAAAATCAATCGCACCTTCTTTGAACTCTAATTCAATGTTCTCGATTTCAAATAGCTTTTTGTACTGCTTGGCCAACGCGTTTTTAGGCTCAATTAAAATCTTTTTCAAAGCGGCCTGATCAAGCGGGTTGAGGAATGAAACCACGGGCAAGCGGCCAATCAATTCAGGGATAAGGCCAAAATTTTTCAGATCCTGGGCTGTAACAAACCGGATCAGGTTTTCCTTATCAAAATCAGACGGGTGCAAACCGGTTGCTGAAGTAAACCCTAACGGTCGGGTATTTAAACGGTTTCCGATAATGCGGGACAGACCCTCAAACGCACCGCCACAAATGAACAGAATGTTTTCGGTGTTAACCGTAATCATTTTCTGGTCGGGGTGTTTGCGTCCGCCTTGTGGCGGAACGTTCACGGAAGTACCCTCTAATAATTTTAATAAAGCCTGCTGCACACCTTCACCGCTCACATCGCGGGTAATAGAGGGGTTATCCGACTTACGGGCGATTTTATCGATCTCATCGATATATACAATGCCCCGTTCCGCTGCCTCTACATTGTAATCGGCAGCCTGAAGCAAACGTGTTAAAATACTTTCTACATCTTCACCCACATAACCGGCTTCTGTAAGCACGGTGGCATCGGCAATACAAAAAGGTACCTGCAACATTTTGGCTAATGTGCGTGCCAGGTACGTTTTACCCGTACCGGTTTCGCCAACCATAATGATATTCGATTTTTCAATGGTAATGTCTGTATCGATTTTGCGTTGCATTAACCGTTTATAGTGGTTATAAACGGCAACGGCCATTACTTTTTTGGCTTCGTCCTGGCCAATAACGTATTCGTCAAGAAATTTCTTGATCTCGCGTGGTTTTATGAGCTTAAAACTTGGCGCGAGGCCGGTTTCGGTTTTGCTTTTCTTTTCTTCTTGCAGAATTTGGGTAGCCTGAGTTACACACTTATCGCAGATGTGCGCATGAATGCCCGAGATCATCAGGTCAACATCTTTCTTGTTTCTTCCGCAAAACGAACAGGTTACTTCTGCCATGGTCTTTCTTATTTGTCGATCAGCCAATAAAATCAATTAGCCAATGGAGATACAAAAATACCTAAATTATTCCGTATCGCATTGGCTAATTGGCACATCTGCCTGTTGGTTGGCAGATTGGCTAATTGTGCATTATTTCTTTCGCTCTAACACCTCATCAATCAGGCCGTATTCTTTGGCTTCGTTGGCCCGTAACCAGTAATCGCGGTCGGAATCCTTGTCGATTTTTTCATACGGCTGCCCGGTGTGTTTCGATAAGATCGTGTAGAGGTCTTTTCGCAATTCAATGGTTTGTTTGAGGCTGATTTCCATATCGGCTGATGTTCCCTGCATACCGGCTGAAGGTTGGTGAATCATAACACGTGCGTGTGGCAGTGCCGATCTTTTTTTAGGGGCACCTGCCGATAACAATACTGCACCCATCGAAGCCGCCATACCGGTACAGATGGTAGCCACGTCAGGACTTACATATTGCATGGTGTCGTAAATGCCAAGGCCGGCATAAACCGATCCGCCCGGACTGTTTACATACATGATAATATCTTTTTTAGGATCGGCCGATTCGAGGAAAAGAAGTTGGGCGGTGATCACGTTCGCAATGTAATCGTCCACGGGAGTGCCGAAGAAAATAATGCGGTCGGCCATCAGGCGCGAGAACACATCCAGCACTGTGGCGCGCATTTGGCGTTCTTCTACAATGTTGGGGGTCATATTGGTAACGGGCGTACCGCTGAATTGCCCTGTTTTTTTCGAGTAGTCGTCAAGTGCGTTTCCGCTCATGCCCAAATGGTGTACTGCGTATTTCCTGAATTCGTTGTTTGGGTTCATATTTTCTGTGTTTAAAATTATTTTTCGGATATACAAGGTTAGCAAATTCCTGTAAACCTACGGTATAACTGATTTTAAATAAAAATGGTTTTACCCCGGTTGGGATAAAACCATAGTCGGCTAAATACCCGGTTTTAGTGTATTCGGCTTAGTGGGTGTGTTCCTGAACGATTTTTTTAAACTCGTCCACACTCACGGGCTTGTCCACAATTGATATGTTTTCGCGGATATGCTTCATAATCTTGTCGTTACGAAGCTGGTTGTATAAACGAACAAAGTTTTGTCCGTTTTCATGCGAAAGATAGTTCTCGGCAATGCCGTCTAATTTATCCGCTAATTGCTCGGCAAAGGCTGCACCGCCAAATTGCGAAACGATAACTTCTTTGGCACGTGCCTGTACCTCGACCGTTTCAACACTTATTTTATTGTCTTCGGCAATTTTGTTTTTGATCAGATCCCACTTTAACGAGCGGGTGTAGGCATCAAATTCTTTTGCCAGCACTTCATCGGTTACCTGTCCGTTGCCAGTAGCTTTTAACCAGTTTTTCAGAAAGTTTTCGGGCAGGTTAACCGTTGTGTTTTTAAGGAAGTAGTCTTCGATGTTATGGTCGAGAAAATAATCGGTTTCGCGTTTGTAGTTTTGGCTGATGGTTTCCTTCACTTTTGCACGAAAGGCTGTTTCATCGGTTACAACATCTTTACCAAATACACGGTCGAACAACTCCTGGCTAACAGCGGCAGGTTCTACACGGCTGATGTTTTCGATCTTTAGCGTGTATGTGCCTTTTGCTTTTTTGGCTACATCTTCCGATACATCTAATAACGTTGCGGTATCGGCATCGTTATCAAAAATTTTGCTGATCTCGAAAGTTACTTCTTCACCTTTTTTCAGGCCAACAAACTTAGCCTGTTCCTTTTTAGCAACTTTGGTAATATCAATTACCGCAGTTTCGTTCTTAAAGCCGGTTTCATCCCCGGGCGTTAACGGGCCAAACAGGTTATCGGTAGCTTCGCTTACTTCGGGATATTCGGCTTTGCCGAAACGTTTGGTGAGGTCGCTGATGGTTTCGTTAATAACTTTCTCATCAACCTCAATCGGGTAGGCTTTGATTTTAACTTTGTTCGACAAATCGTATTTGAAATCTTCGGCCATGCCGATTTCATATTCAAATTCAAAATCCTTTTGCACATCCCAGTTAATGGCGCTGGCTTTTTCGTTGTTGGGCAACGGTTCGCCAATCACACGCAGGTTGTTGTCTTTAATATAATCGCTCAGTTTGTGCGAAAGTATATGGTTGATCTCTTCGACTAAGATAGACTTACCGAACATTTTTTTAACAACCCCTGCAGGTACTTTGCCTGCCCGGAACCCCTTAATGTTGGCTTTACGCGAATAATCGCGTACCTTTTCTTCGTATTTAGATTGGTAGTCAGCCTCGTTAATTTTGATTTTGATCAAACCTTCGGTGCTGTTTTTTTTGTCGAGTGTTATTTCCAAAGCAATTCAGTTTTGTTTTTAAATCAAGAACCCTCACACCATGAATCATAGGAGCGAGGGTTCAGGTAGTGCGGATGAAGGGACTCGAACCCCCACGCCTTACGGCACCAGATCCTAAGTCTGGCGCGGCTGCCAATTACGCCACATCCGCAGATGATTGATATACTGTTAACCTGTTTACTCGGGCAGGTTACGCCATACCCATTTTTTTGCAGAATATTCGCTGATTTCTGTATTATTTCAACGGTATTTGCTAAAATGGAGCGCAAATTTATTGATTATTCTGAATTTAGGAATAAAAGTTTTTTCGTTTTAAAGGTGTTATTATGCTAAGGGAATCGAAAACGAGCCAACCGGCAAAGAAATAATGGTTATTGATTTAGAGCAGGAGAAAAGAGAGATTATTGGCAGGTACCGGAAGTTGCTGCGAAAAGCAAAACCGGTTTTGAAAGACGGTGACGCACGGCTTATTAAACACGCCTTTACCATTTCATTGGAAGCGCATAAGGATATGCGCAGGAAATCGGGCGAGCCATATATTTTTCATCCACTGGCCGTGGCGCAAATATGTGTTGAAGAAATCGGCTTGGGTACAACATCCATTATTGCGGCCTTGTTGCACGATGTGGTAGAAGACACCGACATGGAGTTGGGGCACATCGAAAAAATGTTTGGTAAAAAGGTTGCCCAGATTGTGGACGGTCTTACCAAAATTCGGGGTGTATTTGAACACGGCACTTCGCAGCAGGCCGAAAACTTTCGTAAAATGTTGTTCACCCTGTCGGACGATGTACGGGTGATATTGATCAAGCTGGCCGACCGGCTGCACAATATGCGCACGCTCGACAGCATGCCGCGCAACAAGCAGCTAAAAGTATCGTCCGAAACAATTTACCTCTATGCTCCGCTGGCGCATCGCCTGGGGCTGAATGCTATTAAAAGCGAATTGGAAGATTTGTACCTGCGCTTTACCGATCGCCAGATGTACGACTCCATCATCCGCAATATTGACGATACGAGAACGAGCCGGAACAAATTCATCAAACAGTTTATCCAGCCCATTAAGGAAGAGTTAGACGAACTGAGTATTCCGTACGAAATAAAAGGCCGCCCCAAGTCGGTATATTCTATCTGGAATAAAATGCGCAAGCAAAACATTCCGTTCGAAGAAGTATATGATTTATTTGCTGTTCGGATAATTATGGATACGGCACCCGAGCTTGAAAAATCCATTTGCTGGCAGGTGTATTCTATCGTTACCGATTTTTATACGCCAAACCCCGACCGGTTGCGCGACTGGATTAGCACACCACGAGCCAACGGGTACGAATCGCTCCATACAACAGTTATGGCTAAAAACGGCCAGTGGGTTGAGGTTCAGATCCGCACTAAACGCATGGACGAAATAGCCGAAAAAGGGTATGCGGCACACTGGAAGTATAAAGAATCAACTACTTCGCACGAATCGAATTTAGAAAAATGGGTGGCAAAAGTACGCGACACGTTAGAGCAGAACGACCACTCAGCCCTCGATTTTGTAGATGATTTCCGGGGCAATCTTTTTAACGATGAAGTATTTGTGTTTACCCCGAAAGGCGAGTTAAAAACCCTGCCGCACGGAGCCACTGCACTTGATTTCGCATTCGATATTCACACCCAGGTGGGGTCGAAATGTATTGGCGCAAAGGTCAACAATAAATTGGTGCCTATTAACTACATGTTAAAAAATGGCGATCAGATCGAGATATTAACATCGTCCAAACAAAAGCCTAATGAAGACTGGCTGCGGTTTGTCATTACCTCCAAAGCAAAAGGCCGCATTAAAGACGCATTAAAAGAAGAGAAAAAGAAAGCTGCCGAAGAAGGTAAGGAAATCATCCAGCGCAAATTGCGGCAAATGAAAATAGAGCCATCGCAAAGTGTGCTTGAGCAATTGCGTGAGTATTTTAATGCGCCTACGCACATTGATTTATACTACCGCATCGGTAAAGGGTTTATCAATCCAACCGATATTAAAAAATTCCAGGAGTATAAACCGGCAACACCCCTTAAAACCCGGCCCGATGTTCACGTGCCCGATCCAAGAACCATTGAGCAGGAAATCAAACGTGTTAAAGGTCGTTACGATGATATTTTGCTGATTGGTGAGGACATGGATGTGGTCGAGTACAAATTAGCGAAATGCTGTACGCCAATTCCGGGCGATGAAGTATTCGGTTTTGTTACCGTGAGCGAAGGCATCAAAATCCACCGGGCAAATTGCCCGAATGCTACCGAATTGCTGGCCAATCACGGCAACCGGGTTGTAAAGGCCAAGTGGACTTCACAACACGAAGTGGCCTTTTTAACCGGTGTGAAAATCAAAGGAACCGACCGCGTGGGCTTAATTAACGACATTTCGAAAATTATTTCAGACGAACTGAAGGTGAACATGAGTTCCATGTCCATCCATACCGATTCCGGCATTTTTGAGGGCGAAATCATGCTGTACGTGAACGACACCCGTCACCTGGAGCAACTTATCGGGAAACTTCAGTCGGTAGAAGGCATTGTGAAAGTAAGCCGGTTTGATTCCAATCTCACTAAAAATAATAACGTGTTTTAGGATTTCCTGAAATTTGAATCATAAAAATCCTGCAAACCTGCCTGCCGGTAGGCAGGTTCCTTAATCCTGATCAAAATTATAATCCTGTTAATCTTCAAATCCCAAAATCCTGATCTATCTTTGCCCTTTAACCACTATGGCTCTTAACCCTAAAGTTTACGAAGAGGTAAGGAAAATTTTCACGGCCTACCTCGAAAACAAAGAGTTGCGAAAAACACCCGAGCGTTACGCAATACTGGAAGAAATCTATTCACGTGATGGGCATTTTGATGTAGAACTTCTCTACATCAGCATGAAAAACAAAAATTACATGGTAAGCCGTGCCACGGTGTATAACACGTTAGACCTGTTGGTAGAGTGCGCCCTGGTCAGTAAACACCAGTTTGGTAAAAATCTGGCGCAATACGAAAAATCGCACGGTAACAAACAGCACGATCATTTGATTTGTACCGATTGCCACAAAGTAGTGGAGTTTTGCGATCCGCGCATTCACAATATTCAAAAAACGGCCGAAGAAATTTTACAGTTTAATGTAATCCACCATTCGTTGATCTTGTACGCATCGTGTAACAAACCAAATTGCGAAGGTAAGAAACAACAGGTTCAGGAATAGTTGTGTACACATTGCCGATGATCGGGCCAATCATATAACAGAAATCGAAACACATGAACGTTACATCAGAATATAAGAACCACGTTGTTATAGTTCGGCTAACAGGCGATTTGATTGGCGAACACGATGGAACATTAGTGCTGTCAAAAGCTGCCGATGCCATCCAACAGGGAATATTGCAGTGTGTGATTGACATCAGCAAACTTCGGTATATCAACAGCAGTGGTATAGGTGTGCTGATAACCATACTCACAAAGTTTAGGAATAAGGGAGGCGAAGTGTATTTGCTAAACCCGTCCGAAAGCGTTCAAAAACTACTGATAATCACAAAATTGAACGCTATCTTTCACATTGTAAAAACAGAAGAAGAGGCGTTAGCCCTCACGAAATAATATACCATGACAAAAGTAGATGTTTTATTGGGCCTTCAGTGGGGTGACGAGGGCAAGGGTAAAATTGTGGATGTGCTGGCGCCCAAGTACGATGTAGTAGCACGTTTTCAGGGCGGCCCCAATGCCGGCCATACCCTGGAGTTCGATGGCATAAAACACGTACTGCATCAGATCCCTTCAGGTATTTTCCGTGAAAAAACCCGCAACATCATTGGCAATGGCGTGGTGCTCGATCCTATTATTTTTAAAAACGAAATAGACGGACTTCAAAAATTTAATCTGAACGTTAAAGCCAACTTGTTTATTTCAAAAAAGGCAACACTTATCGTACCTACACACCGGTTGCTCGATCAGGCGTATGAAAAGGCAAAAGGCGATAATAAAATAGGTTCAACGTTAAAAGGTATTGGCCCTTCCTATCAGGATAAAATTGGTCGTCAGGGGTTGCGTGTAGGCGATATTCTGTCGGCAAACTTTGCCGATAAGTTTAAGAAACTAACCGATATACATTTCGAAATCCTGAACCGTCACCAGATAGAATACAACTGGCCTGAACTGGAGGCACGGTTTAACGAAGCAATTCATTTCCTGCGTCAGTTTAACTTAGTCGATAGCGAATACCTGATCAATAAAGAACTTAGCTCAGGGGCTACTATTCTGGCAGAAGGCGCCCAGGGTTCATTACTGGATATTGATTTTGGTAGTTATCCGTTTGTTACCAGTTCAAATACCGTTACGGCAGGTGCCTGTACGGGTTTAGGTGTTGCACCCCGCCACATTGGTGAGGTGTACGGTATCTTTAAAGCGTACAGTACCCGTGTGGGCAGTGGTCCGTTCCCTACCGAATTATTGGATGAAGAAGGCGAAAAACTGCGCAAAGAAGGGAATGAATTTGGTTCAACAACAGGCCGCCCCAGGCGTTGCGGATGGATAGACATACCGTCATTAAAATATTCCATCATGATTAATGGTGTAACCCAGTTACTCATGATGAAAGCCGATGTACTCAGCATTTTCCAAACCATTAAGGTATGTACACAGTACCAGTTAAAAGATGGCACCGTAACCGAAATGCTTCCGTACGAGTTGATCAACGAAAAAATTGCTCCGGTATATAAAGAAATGAAAGGCTGGAACGTGTCCCTTAAAGGAGTCGATCAAAACAGCCTTCCGGCCGAGTTGCAGCAATATGTGGCCTTTTTAGAGCAGCAGTTAGGTGTTCCCATTACCCTCATTTCAACAGGCCCCGATCGTACCCAAACAATTATCAGGAATAAGTAAAAATTAAATCGCTGATAATCAGTATTGTTATAAAACAGACAAAATTTTTTTTGGCGGGGCTTGTGAAATGACCACACTACGCATACATTTGCACTCCCAAATCGAACAAAGGGACTGAAATTGGAAGGATTTCAGAAGTAAAAGGTTGAAAAACCACATTTATCAACTACGGTTGATAGAACGTTCTTTGAATGAATTGAAATTGATAGCGGGCCCCGGAGGTTTTGTAATGCTGCGAAGTGTTATAGAGGAATTCCGGGCACCCCCTCAGGGCGACTTTAGGGTTGTCGATTAATGAGGGGGATAA
>CAYOJW010000007.1:0-164913 GCA_964404445.1 uncultured Roseivirgaceae bacterium
GAATAAAATAAATTTCTAATTAAATGTCACCAACCATTTTTGGCACCATTACCATCAAAATAAACCACGTCACATCGAACGCAGTGAGATGTCCCGGTTTTGAGCGCTAATTGACGGGATGTCTCACTGCGTTCGACATGACGTATCACTTTGACACAGCCTCTCTTTTTTTGTACCTGTACGGAAACTATTAAAGTGCATCTACCTCTTTAATCACAACTTTTTCCATTACATCGCCTGCGCGGATCTGATCAATCACATCAAGACCTTCGTAAACTTTACCAAACACGGTATGGTTACGGTCTAAGTGTTTCGTGGTTTCGCGTGTGTGGCAGATAAAGAACTGCGAGCCTCCGGTATTTCTTCCGGCATGTGCCATCGAAATAACACCACGATCGTGGTGCTGGTTGTCGCCTGTTAATTCGCAATCGATTTTGTAGCCGGGGCCTCCGTTACCGATACCATTTGGGCAACCTCCCTGTATCATAAAGTTGGGGATAACGCGGTGAAAGATCAGTCCATCGTAAAAGTTATGATCGGCCAGGTCGATGAAGTTCTTAACAGTGTTAGGCGCATCTTTTTCAAAGAATTGAATCTTCATAACGCCTTTTTTCGTGTGTATTTCAGCTATTTTCATGGTGAGATAATTAATGCGCAAAGGTAACAGACCATCGTTTTGAAAGCTAATTTTGCTGCATGATAAAGTGTGCGACTAACAAGAAGGTTTACCTGACCGAAGCGCTGGCAGAAGAAGCGCTGGTTGGCGCCCATACGGCATTTAACTATGGGGTTGGTAGTGGCCCGGTTGCAGTATATCGTTGCGAAGATTGCGGATATTATCACCTGACTTCGCGTGGGGCAGTAAACCCCAAATTAAAACAACTGTTTGATGACGGAAGCATTGCCCGCCAGAAAGAAGCCGATGCCTGGTTAGCCAAACTGAAAAGACGTTAACCTGTTTTGATAAGATTCTCTATATAAAACGGTTAAATAAACATTTATACCTCGGCAGCCTGTTTTAAGGTGATCATTTTCCCCTGTTCGGCATCCCATAATTTTAAATCGAAGCACCGGAATATTTCGACAGGGCTTAATGATGTTGTCGGTGCATTATGCAATTCGGGCATGGCTTCGTATGCTTCGCGCAATCGGTAGAAAGGAATACGCGAATTAACATGATGCACGTGGTGGTAGCCAATGTTTGCCGTAAACCATTGCATGATGGGGTTCATGGGCATAAAACTGGTTGAGTACCGTGCAGCATTAACGTAAGTCCAGTCATGATTTTCAGAAAACTTTGCACCCGGAAAATTATGTTGCGCATAAAACAAATACGAACCCGTACCAAACGCCAAAAAAAACGGCATAAACCAGGCAATCCAAAAAGCAGTTGCGCCTAAAAAATACACTATCGCTGCACCCGCAACGGCATGAAACACCAATGCCAGTAACGAATCTACATGACGCAACGGGCTTTGCACAAACGATTTCAGGTTAAGCCAATACACAAACAGTGTAACGTAGCCAAAAATTATAGTAAACGGATGCCGGTTAATCAGGTAAATCCGTTTTTCTATTTTAGATAACTTCTGATAGCGTGTTTTACAGATAGTAGGGTAAGAGCCAATGCCCGAAAGTGTAAGCTTTGAATTATTGTTATGATGGTGTTCATGCGAACGTTTCCAGATTGTTTCCGGTGCTAATAAGTAAACACCTACTGCCTTCATTAACAGCGATGCCAGTATGGAGTTCTGCAAGATTGCCCGGTGTTGATAATCGTGGTATATGACAAACACACGCACATACAGCAAGCCGCATATAATACCGCTAACAATGCGAAGCGACAAATGCAAATAATCCAGCAAGGTTGCTGTAAAAAAGAAAACCGTCAGGAGTAGTGTAAGTATTGTTTCAAACCAACTTTTGAACCGGTTTTCGATTGCAAATTCTTTGCTGGCCAACAGTATTTCTTTGTCTGTTCGCATATAGATTAAAGCCTTAGGTTACAGGTATATAACTTCACAAGGTAACAAAAAACGGGTGCAAACCTTGAAGGGGTACGAAATACTCAGGTTATATTTTCAGGGCGTTTGTGTTTCCACCTGCGGTGCGACCAGAGCCAGGGGACCGGATCACGTTTAATTTCCTGTTCGAGCCGCAACATAAAGGCATGGGATATTTCGTTTTCGGTAGTATTCTTTGGGTGCTCAACTAACAACTCCGGAAATATCTCGTAGTACCCTCGCTTTATACGTTTTACGTTCATATACACTACCGGGTAATCGAACTTCACGGCTAATTTTTCGGTGCCTGTAAAAACCGCAGTATCCTGGTTCAGAAACGTCATCCAGTAAGCCTTATCCTTGGGAGCGGTTTGGTCGGCAATAAAGGCCGTAGCCGTCAGGCTTGCCCGGTTGGCAACCATATCGCGAAGTGTTTGATGTACCGGTGTAATGCGCGTACCAAAACGTGTGCGCATACGGGTTAGCATCCGCTCGAAATAAATATTCGACAACGGACGGTAAATCACAACCAATGGATAACCGGTAGCTAATGTAAAGCCGGGGCCGGCCCATTCCCAGTTTCCGTAATGCCCCATAACAATGATAAAATTTTTTCCTTCGGCTTTCATGCGCATCAACCAATCGGTATGATGAAATACACAACGTTTTTGAGATTCGACTGCATCCATGCGCAGTGTTTTTAATGTTTCCAGGATAAGATCGCAGAGGTAACGGTAGTAGTCTTCACAAAGCTGATTAATTTCAGCAGGTGTTTTTTCCGGGAAGGAGTTGGTCAGGTTTTTAACAACTACCTTTTTACGGTAGCCGCTCAGTTTTAACAACCGAAACAAAATATTCGACAGGCCATATAAAGCGGTAAAGGGCAAAGACGCAACGAAGTATATAAACGGATAGAGCGCGTAGTAGAGAAAAGCCTGCATTTTTAAATCTTTGTTAAAGTTAGTGTTTATTTATCAGTGCAGGAAACATCACTCTACTTCTTCGTCCGTTCAATCTCTCGCAGGTTTTCCATCTTTTTATTCCGGAGGAATCCGGTAATGTCTTCAAAGTGTTCTTTAATGCGCTTGTTACCAAACTCAAACACCTTGGTTGCGAGGCCATCTAAGAAATCGCGGTCGTGCGAAACCAATATTAACGTGCCGTCAAAATCGCGCAAGGCATCTTTCAGAATATCTTTTGTTTTGATGTCGAGGTGGTTGGTTGGCTCATCGAGTATCAACAGGTTTACCGGTTGCAGCAAAAGTTTAATCATGGCCAACCGCGTTTTTTCACCGCCTGACAATACCTTCACTTTTTTCTCGATGGTATCACCACTGAACATAAACGCCCCGAGAATATCTTTGATCTTCGAGCGAATATCACCAAAGGCAATCTGATCTATGGTTTGAAAAACCGTAAGCTCGCCATCTAACAGCGAAGCCTGATTTTGTGCGAAATACCCGATCTGCGCTCCATGACCAATTTGCAGTTTACCCTCAAAATCAATCTCGCCCATAATGGCTTTTACGAATGTTGATTTACCTTCGCCATTCTTCCCGACAAAAGCAACCTTTTCGCCACGGGCAATGGTTACCGATGCGTTATTAAATACAACATGGTCGCCATATTTTTTTGTCAGGTCTTCGGCAATTACCGGGTAATTGCCCGAGCGTGGGGCAGGAGGGAATTTTAAGTTCAACGCAGAAGTATCGACTTCATCTACCTGAATAATTTCAATTTTTTCGAGCATCTTCACCCGCGACTGCACTTGCAACGTTTTAGAATACGTGCCCTTGAAGCGATCAATAAATTGCTGAATATCGGCTATCTCTTTTTGCTGATCGTCAAACTGTTTTTGTTGCTGTTCGCGTCTTTCCTTACGGAGTTGCAAATAGTGCGTGTATTTGGCTTTGTAATCGTAAATACGGCCCATTGTTACTTCGATGGTGCGGTTGGTAAGGTTATCGACAAATGTTTTATCGTGGCTGATTACAATTACCGCACGGGCGTTGTTGATCAAAAAATCTTCGAGCCATTGAATAGACTCAATGTCCATGTGGTTGGTAGGTTCATCCAGCAAAATTAAATCAGGTTTTTGCAACAGTATTTTTGCCAGTTCAATGCGCATACGCCAGCCACCGCTAAACTCGCTGGTGGGGCGTGTGAAATCCGACCGAAGAAACCCAAGTCCCATTAACGTTTTCTCAACCTCGGCATCGTAATTGATTTCCTCGATGGAGTAATATTTTTCACTCAGTTCCGATACCTGTTCAATGATTTTAGAATACTCATCCGATTCGTAATCGGTACGGGTTTCGAGTTGTTTGTTCAGTTCGTCCATCTGCTGTTTCATGCCGTGGATTTTCCCGAAAGCTTTCGATGCTTCTTCAAAAACCGTGGCATTATCTTCGGTAAGCAAGTGTTGCGGAAGGTAGGCAATCACCGCATCCTTTGGGGCAGAAATCTTGCCACGGGTAGGCTTATTAACCCCGGCAATTATTTTCAACAGCGTTGATTTGCCCGCCCCGTTTTTGCCCATCAGGGCTATGCGGTCGTTATCGTTGATGTTAAACGTGATGTCTTTAAAGAGTGCTGAACCGTTGAATTCTACGGTTACCGCGTCAACTGAAATCATATTCCTGAAAAATAAGCCGCAAAGATACCGCTTTTCGAGAGTTGACAATATCCGCCCTGCGAAATTTGCCTGCCGGATTATAACCGTTTAAATCCGGTGAAAGCCAACAGCATCCATTCGTTTTTTTTCAGCCTATCGCATAACATTTCAAAATTTACTATATCTTGAACGAAAACAATCATAATATGATCATCGGTATAGTTCTCATTGTTTTAGTTGGCAGGGCATTTTATCAACTCGCGCACGAATACGATAAAAGCAGGTGGGGCTATGCCATTGCCGGTGTTGCATCATATTATATCGGGTTGTTTACATCGGCATTTATAGTGGGTATTGTTATCGAACTGATAAGTCCTGGCACCATCACCGAATCGAACGAAAATATGTTTGGATTGTTGGCCATACCCTTTGGAGCATTGGTGTGCTGGGGATTTTATACCTGGCTAAAACGCAGCTGGGAACGCGCCCGAAGCGCAGAAGCATTGAATACATTGGACACGTTAGATGGTGAAATGATCAACAACGACCATACCCCCAATACTGATACAGTATAACTTATATTATTTGAGCAACCTTCGTAGTTACCCGATAAATAAATGCCTCTTTTAAAAGTTTCAAACATTACCAGGCAGATTGAAAATACTACTGCCGTTAACAACGTTAGTTTTTCGCAAAACAAATTACAGCGCATTGCCATAGCCGGTGAAACCGGTTCGGGCAAAAGCACATTATTAAAAATGATTGCCGGGCTGGTTCAACCCGATAACGGAACCATTCTGTTTGAAAATAAACCGATTGCAGGACCTGATGAAAAATTGGTTGCCGGACATCCGGCCATTGCGTACCTGTCGCAGCATTTTGAGCTTCAGAAATTTTTGCGGGTTGAACAGATATTAGATTACGCCAACAATCTGACCGATGACGAAGCCCTCACACTTTTTGAAGTCTGCAAGATCGATCACCTGCTGAAACGAAAAACCGATGAGTTATCGGGTGGCGAAAAACAACGCATTGCTATCGCGCGACTGCTGATCAGCACGCCCAGACTGTTGTTGTTAGACGAGCCTTTCTCGAACCTCGACATGGCACAGCGCAATACATTAAAAAATGTGTTAGACGATATTTGTAAAGGTTTAAAAATCACCTGCATACTTGTATCGCACGATCCCAACGATGTATTGGCCTGGGCCGACCTGTTGTTGATCATGAAAGACGGAAAAATCGTACAAAAAGGCAGCCCGGAAACCGTGTATAAAATGCCGGCTAACGCCTACACCGCTGGTTTGTTAGGCCGGTTTACGGAGGTTGACGTACAATATACCGAATTGTTTATACCGGGGAGGAGAAACCTGAAACAGAAAACGCTGTTCCTAAGGCCGGAAAACCTCCAGCTTACTAAGCGCGACCCTAAAGCGTTAAAAGGAAAAATTTTGGGCGTTACCTTTGGCGGCAACTATTACGAATTAGATGTGCTGGCAGCCGGGCAGGAGTGGTTGGTACAAACGGCTAACAGCAAATTCAAAACTGGCGACACCGTGTATATTTCGCTGTCGGCTGAGTATATTGCATGGTTAAAAAAATTAAAGGCATAATGTCTATGAAGATACTCGTTTGCGAAGATGACGATGTTGTTGTAAAGTTAGTGGAAGTAGCCCTCAGCAACGAAAACGTTGCGCTAACCATTACCCGCCACGGGCAGGATGCCATCGATTTGTTAGAGGGCGGCCAGGTGTTCGATCTTATTTTAACCGATCTGCACATGCCGCACCGCAACGGTGACGATATTCTTCATGTAGTGCGACAGGACTTGAAACTCACAACACCTATCATCATGTTGTCGTCAGACGGTGAAGAAGAAGTTATTGACCTGGCGCTGAGGTTAGGCACAAACGACTTTATCGTGAAACCACTTACCGTAGATAAAATTCTAAAAAAGGTGAAGAAGTATTTGGTTTAATGCTATACAATATTGCAACGAGAGGTGTTGTATCGCTAAAACCCATTTCAAATTGAAATATAATTCCTGAAAATATTATTTCCTCCATACAGAAGACCGATTGAGATTAATAAACAGGGGAGTATTCCGCAAAGGAGTGCATGCGATATATCGGCCCTGATTAGGACAAGTACGATATAAATGATAAATCCGATCCCGAATTTTAGCATTCGCTCAATCCCATCCATGTCTTTCGTTTTTGAAACAAAAAAATAAGGGATCAGTATGCTTAACAAAAATGCCCCGAACCGACTGTTCATTGTTGCGTCATGGTCTAACGTCATATACCCGATGATTGACATCAACACAATGTTCAAAAGAATTAGAAAGAAACCGTTTATGATTCTTCTCGCAATTGACTTTTTTATTACAGATTCCATAGTTTTTAAGGTTTGGTTATCCATTATTTAACCAAATATCGTACCTAAAAATATTTTTAACCCTAAACAATACTTCCGTAATCGATCACCAATTCTTCGCCCGCTTTAATATCGCGTAATGTTTCAAAATAATCGCCATCGGCAATGGAGTGTACATTGGGGGAGTCGGAGTGGTTCAGGAAAACCGACACATCCATTTTTTTAAATCCTCCGGCCGGTACAAAATAATTCAAATCATCATCATATAAACAGTAATTCTCTACCATAAAACGGGCATGAGGCGGCAGGGCATCTACCTCTTGTTTCGATAATGTAATCCATTCTTCGGCCGGATCGGGCGCACCAAACATATCGCGGCAACCTTTGGGAATATCCACTAAAGCAAATACCCCGACACCGGCAATGGGCGAGGGGCGAAGCATCACATACGTGTGGGTGGTTAGCTCGGCTAACAAAGCATCTTTAGACATACTGCAAGGTGCACAAAAAACAGATGTGTTGGGTAAGTCGTTCTTCATAAAAACTATGCACAACCTTTCGACTCGAAACGATTATCTTTGCCGGATGATCAATGCTACCGAAGCCGAAGAACGCGATTACCTTGAGCAGCTAAAAGAAAAACTCCTGTTGGCGATTAAACGTGCCGATGATCGTGTACGGCAATTTTCGGACGAGTTACGGCAAAGCAAGCAATACATCCACGAACACCAGTCGGGTATGGACGAGGCCGATAAGGTTTCTGCCGAGCAATCGGTAAACCGGATGGCGTTTACAGGCGAAGGCGCTGTTGCCCGTAAACGCAAGCTGTTGAAGCTGGCCGACTCGCCTTATTTTGGCCGCATCGACTTTACGCCCAACGGTGAAGCATCGCAACCGGTTTACATGGGCATTCATACATTTTTCGATGAATTGGAAAAAGCCAATCTTATTTACGACTGGCGTGCGCCCATCAGCTCGATGTTTTACGATTTTGAATTAGGCGAAGCGTGGTATGAAACACCCAGCGGAAAAATAACCGGTGAGATCACACTCAAACGGCAATACAAAATCAGGGAGGGGAGGATGGAGTTCATGATCGAAAACGCCATGAACATCCACGATGAAGTTCTTCAAAAAGAACTCAGCAAATCGGCTGACGATAAAATGAAGAACATCGTGGCGACCATACAGCGCGACCAGAACGCGGTAATCCGAAACGAAACAACACCCGTGGTGATCATTCAGGGTGTGGCCGGTTCGGGAAAAACATCCATCGCGTTGCACCGCATCGCATTTCTGTTGTACCGCTTCAGGGATTCGATCCGCGCTAAAGACATTCTCATTATATCACCCAACAAAGTATTTGCCGATTACATCAGTAACGTATTGCCCGAACTGGGTGAAGAGCACATCCCGGAAATGGGCATGGAAGAATTAGCCGATGAACTGCTGGAACAAAAATTCAGGTTTCAAACATTCTTTGAACAGGTAGCGCGGTTGCTAAACAATCCTGACGAAGCGTTTACCGAACGCATCCGCTTTAAGGCATCGTTTGAGTTTTTGAGCAAGCTCAATCAATACCTCATTCACATCGAAAACAACTATTTCGATTTTACCGAGCTACGGGTAGGGAAGGTGGTAGTTCCTTTTCCCTTCATCAAAGAAAGATTCAGGGCGTACCATCGTATGCCGTTGTTAAAACGGTTTACCGAAGTAGTGCGTGATGTGAACAATCACATCCGCAACGAAGTAAAACGCAAACTTACCGGGCACGAGAAAAACACCGTATGGCAGGCCATTCCCACGATGTTCCGGTTTACAAATGCGTTTGACCTGTATAAAGATTTTTACCAGTGGATGGGCAAGCCCGAAATGTTTAAAACACTTCACGGAGGTGTTTTGGAATATGCCGATGTTTTTCCGCTGATCTACTTAAAAATGCGGGTAGAAGGTTTCCAGGCGTTCGATCACGTTAAGCACGTATTGATTGATGAAATGCAGGATTATACGCCCGTACAATATGCCGTGCTGGCGCGTTTGTTTGTGTGCAAGAAAACCATTTTGGGCGATGTAAGCCAGATGGTAAACCCGTACAGTGCTTCATCGGCCGAAGGCATCGAACAGGTTTTCCCGCAAGGTGAAGTGGTTAAACTTTTTAGAAGCTACCGGTCAACCGTAGAGATTACCCGGTTTGCCCAGCGCATATCAGCCAACAGTAACATCATACCGATGGAACGGCACGGTGAGGAGCCAGGCGTACAAGGTTTTGAAAGCAACATCGATGAGTTAAACGGAATCAGCACGCTGTTGAACGAGTTTAAAACATCAGCACACCAATCGATGGGCATTATCTGTAAAACTTCAGACCAGGCAATGTTTGCATACAAGCACCTGAAGGAACATCATACCGTTCATTTACTCACGGCCGACAGCACCGCTTTTCGTGAAGGTGTAATTATTACAACAGCTTACTTAGCCAAAGGGCTTGAGTTTGACCGGGTTATTGTACCGTTTGCCTCTGTAAGAAATTACAGTACCCCGGTTGACAGGAGTATGCTGTACATCGCCTGCACACGTGCCATGCACCGGCTTTGGCTTACTTATACAGGTGAGAAGAGTGGTTTTTTGGGTTAGGATCGCAGGAATTCGCTCAAAACATTGACTTAACATAATATAAATTATATAACTCTTGCCTGCGCTACTGCCTGACGCTCAGTTATATAATTTGACGTTATGTTAAATAGCCGCTCAAGGCCGCGCCTCTCCGGGCTTGCACACCCACGTCCTTGAGTGGCTGTTAAATGATGAAGATTGAGCAAGAAAGTTTTTTTTTCCAACGCGCATGAATGCATCCACGCACAAAGCATAAGTATTGCAGGCCGCGCTTATCCAGCGCACAAACCAAAGCCAGCAATACACATACTTTCTTGCCCGCGCTCTTAAAGCCATTAAAACGAATTTGTTCTTGAATAAACTCACAATCTGTTTTTGATTTGCTCCGCTCACGCTTCGCAGTATGCAGCGGTGTTCGCACGGATGTGAGCTTTCGTACTTTTTGCCTTGATGCAAAAAGTACCAAAAAAATCAAGAGCCAAATATGCTTCCGCCCACATGCCACCGCGCAGCAGCGTTACTTAACATAATTTTTTCAATACTTGATAATTTGTTTTTCAAAACTGTACTCCGCGAGTTCAGCGTATGTTTTACGATTAACGCTTATGCCATACTCGGCATGACTAACTGCCGTGTTCGTGAATAACTGATTAGGCGTTTGCCAGACGGTTGACGGGAACAAATACTTTACGGGTTTCTGTTCATCTGCAAACAGAACTAATCCAATCAATAAATCTGGCCTCAAACCTTTCTCAAGATGATTATGCGGAATGAACGTGTAGGTAGTTTTATCAATGCAAATCTGGCGGCATAAAACATCGTACTCCCCTCCCCTTTCCTGGTTGGCTATTCTAAAGTTAGCTCCGTAATGGTTAACATAACTGGCAATAACGTTGTGATTTTCAGACAGGATAAAAGCAGTTTTGATAATGGTTTCTGCAAGCTGATCGAGCTTTGACAACGGGCGGAGTTTTGACTAAGCCTTGTTCATGCTTAAAAAACTTTTAAACATAACACAAAATTACATTCCGTCTTTCGTCTTGCGTGGTCAATTATCGCGCAATTGCCGTTTTTGTTTGCATGGTGTATGCAGAAAAAATCCCTAATGCTCTGTTGCCTGTGATGTTATTTGGCGGGTTGGCGGGTGTTGACGCAAATATTGGGTTGGAGTCTAAAAGCTCCGCTAAAGAGTAATAATAAGTGTAGGTATTAGCGTCAATACAGAGCATGGTTACATCTACGGTGTCGCCTTCCAAAATATCCATTTCTTCACTGGAAAATGCTTGTTGATTGATTGTTCCGTTACTTTCAGTATCATTAAGAACATAAAATGATTTATCAGTTTCGCCATTGACAGATAAGATAAAACGATAACGATTACCCAATGCAACGGGGTCAAGGAAAAGTGGCAGCACTTCATAATTATCAGCACCAAAGCCCGATTCAAAGTTGAACGCAAGAGAATCTAAATTTATTTTGTATGGCATGATAGAAACAGCATTGTATTGCCTGCCTTCGGCAATAACTTTTAACGTGTAGGTATTGCCTTGTGTGCCAGTGATGCTATGTGTCTGATACAGACCCGGAATAGTTTCGGTGAGTGTGTCAACTACTCCTGTGTTATCTGAAATAATTACCAATGCTCCGCTAACAGGCGGGTAAATGTTAGCATCGCTAAAGTTGACTGTTTTTGAAAGTTTTACAAAGTAAGGCCCCGGTTCATCCGAAATGTTTCCTTCAATAACTAAAAGAGGACTTGCTGAATTTAAATCAATGTCAATTTCTTTAGTGCATGATGCAAACAAGAAGGTGATGAAAATAATGCTGATATATTTAGGCATTGTTGAGTTTTTTAAAATTTAAAATTGTAAGTAATGGATGGAACCCAACGGAAAAGCGATGTTTGGGTAGCAACAGTTTTTGTGGGGTCGTTTACGCTGTTGGCAAATGTGATGGAGTAAGCATTTTGTCTGCCATACACATTGTAGATACTGAAATTCCATGATGATTCGTACTTCTTTTTATGCGGCTTGGTGTAGGTCGCACCAATATCCATACGGTGATTTGCAGGCATGCGATAGCCGTTGCGTTCGGTGTAATAGAAAACGGTGTTGCCGCCTATGTCATACTTGCCACTCGGAAAAGTAACGGCATTGCCTGTGCTATAAACAAACAATCCCGACAAGCTCCAACGACTGTTAAGTTCATACATGGCGACAACTGAAAGGTCGTGGGTTTTGTCCTGCCTTGCATTATACCATTTGTTGTCATTGATGTCTTCAATTTTTCTCTCTGTTTTGGAAAGTGTGTAGCCAATCCAACCTGTGAACTTACCCTGTGTTTTCTTTATCAGAAATTCAAGCCCGTAAGCTCTGCCAATTCCGTATAATAATTCGCTTTCCACATCAAATGCAGAATTCATGTCGGCACCGTTTTTATAATCCACTTGGTTTAGCATACGCTTGTAATAGGTTTCGATGCTACCCTGATAGATATTGTCTTTAAAGTTTCTGAAATAGCCTAAACTTACTTGGTCGGCAATTTCGGGTTTGATGCTGTAAGAGTTTCCTACCCACTGGTCGGTTGGTGTACCGCTGGTGCTGTTGCTCAAAAGGTGCAAGTGCTGTGTGTTGCGGGCATAGCCGCCTTTGATGCTACTTTTTTCATTGAATAAAATGTTGAACTGAAAACGGAGTTCAAGATTGAAATATGTTTTACCAAATTTACCTGAAGCCAACACTACACTATCTTTTAAAACGCCTTTATCATATTCTCTGTAAGTATCACCGCCTAAAATGGAGTAAGCACTCAGCCGCAACCCATAATCAAGCGTTAGTTTTTTTGTAACCTCCATGGTGTTGTTTACAAAAATTGCATTGTCCCAACTATACCGCCCGTTCTTTTGGTTTTCGGTTGTTCCCTCACCACTATAACGGCTTGGAATAATGTTGTGATAGATACTGTTGATACCAAACCGGATTGAATTTTTTGAATCAGGAAAGTATTGAATTTCTTCTTTGAGATTCCAATCCTTTATTTGTGATTTGATAGTGAAATTATTTCCGCTGTTATTGATTTTAATATTGTAACTATAATCACTGTAAATAACAGAGGTGTTTGAAAATAGTTTAGAGTTGATAATGCTGTTCCAACGCAATGTTCCTGTTTTATTTCCCCAGTCAATTCCGAAACCGCCAACGCCTAATATATCTCTACCAAAATATCCTGACAGAAAAATCTTATTGTTGTCATTGATTCTGTAATTGGCCTTTGCGTTAAAGTCGTAGAAGTAAAGCGAGTTGTTTTTGAAATCTTCCAATAGTTTCAGGAAAACATCGGCATACGTTCTTCTGCCCGAAACGATAAATGAACCTTTGTCTTTTACAATAGGCCCTTCCACGCTCAGGCGACTGCTGATTAAACCCAGACCGCCTGCAACATTGTATTTTTGGTTGTTGCCTTCTTTCATTTTTACATCCAATACAGAAGATAACCTGCCGCCATACTGTGCAGGGCTGTTGCCTTTGATGATGGTTACATCTTTCAGTGCATCGCTGTTAAAAGTGGAAAAGAAACCTAACAAGTGTGATGCATTATACACGGGAGCTTCATCCAGTAATATCAAATTCTGGTCGGCAGTTCCACCACGGACAAAAAAGCCGCTGTTGCCTTCGCCTGCTGATTTGACCCCCGGAAGAAGCTGGATGGTTTTTAAAATATCTTTCTCACCGAAGATGACAGGGATTTTTGAAACCTCTTTGACGTCAATTTTCTCTACCCCTATTTCCGTTTTTTTGAGGTTATCATCTTCTTTAGTCGCTGTTACCACAACTTCATTCAGTTGCCATGAATTTTCTGAAAGCGTTCTGTCAATTTTTTTATTGGCATTCAAGTCAACCAACAAAGTATCATTTTTGTAACCAATGAAGCTACACACTACGTGATACGTGCCTTGTGGCAAAGTGAGGGAATAAAAACCGTATTCGTTGCACGATGTGCCAACTCCTGAAAGTTCAAGAGGAAAAACAGTAACACCAACCATGGTTTCACCATTTTGTTTGTCTTTAATGGTTCCGCTGATCGTAAATTTTTGCTGCGCAAAAAGCTGAGTGTTGAAGCATAAAACTATCACACTAACCAGTAAGGTGCCGTATAATGGAAATGCTGGTTGTCTTGATTTGAATTTCATCGAGCAAAGGTGAAATCCTGATAAGCCGTTTAAAAATTATTGCGAAGAAGTGAAAGAGGGTAGCGAAGAAAGGAAGAAACCAAAGAGAAAGAACTATAAACTGTAACGTTTAAAAAAGTCTTCGGTGTAGGTTTTTCCGATAGGGAATTCCATTGCGTCAATAAAAATAGTTGTTCCCCTCACAGCCTCAATTTTTCTGAATGGCAAAATGAAACTACGATGCACACGAATGAAATCAGCAGAGGGAAGTTTTTCCAACATATCTTTCATGGGCATTCGTGCCACAATGGTTTTGCGGTCTTTGATATGAATTTTGAGATAGTCGGCTAAACCTTCAATGTAAAGAATATCAGCCAACGGAATTTTTACCAAACTGAAATCGGCACGGACAAAAATATGCTTATCGCTGTTGTGGTCTTTTTTGTGAATGAAATTAAAATAGTCCTGTGCTTTGGTAATGGCTTGTGAAAAGCGTTTCTGATTGATGGGCTTTAGTAAGTAGTCAACGGCATTTAATTCGTAGCTAACGGCTGCATATTCGCTGAAAGCAGTAGTAAAAATCACCATTGTGTTTTGCTGTAATGATTTTACGAGGTTAATTCCTGTCATGGCGGGCATTTGTATGTCGCAAAAAATCAGGTCGGCAGGAAATTTTCGTAAATGCTTTAACGCTTCGCTCGGTTGTGTAAAAGTCCTTTGCAGGTTAATGCTTTCACTTTTATCGCATAGCGATTGAATCACGGTGAGCGCTAAGGGTTCATCGTCTATGGCAATGGCATTTATCATTGTAAGTTGATATGTAAAGACACGGAAAACTCTTTTTCGGTATCATTAATAACCAGCAAATGTTTTGACGGGTAGATTAAGCTCAAACGATGTTTGGTATTTTCTATTCCTAATCCGCTTCTTTCAGAAATATCTCGCTGAATATTCACTTTATTATTCACTACGCTTAACCGTAACTCCGTTTTATTTAATACCATTTCAATGTTGATATGGTTTTTTTGTTCGGAGTTTACCCCATGCTTAAAGGCATTTTCAATAAATGGAATCAGCAGCATAGGAGCAATTTGTAAGGCGGGGATACTTACCAAGCTGGAATATTCCAGCTTTACGCTTCTGTCCAACCGTAATCTTTGCAATTCAATAAAATTGTTAATGTAATTAATTTCGTCTTCCAGTAAAACAAAGTCCTGTTGTGTGTCTTTCATGGTGTAACGCATCATCTCTGAGAGTTTGTCAACCATGTCTGCTGTTTTTGGCGAAGTGTCCATGGCAGTAGCGTAAATGTTGTTCAAAGTATTAAACAGGAAATGAGGGTTGATTTGTGATTTGAGAGAAGCAATTTGCGCTGTCAATTTTTCGGTTTCTGCTTGCTTTAACCTGTTATAAATCGACCATAAAACAGATGATACCGTGATTACAAGCCACAACAAAATGGTATTGACTAAGATAACGGGAATAACTTTTTCAATAACCGGTTCAGTTTCGGCTGAAGTTTCGGGCGTAAAATCGGAAACGATAACCAAGGCAATCGACAGAAAAATAACTGCTGCTATCGTGAGCAAGAGAAACGAAAAATAAAACCAGTATTTTTTTGTGAGCAGATACTTTGGAATGAGAATGAAATAGTTAAAGTAAAAAGTGGCTATTAAGACGGCACTTAAAATAAGGCAGAATAAAAGGTACTTTATGTCGGATGGTGAGTCTAAGGACTCAAAAACCTGGTCGGTTGAAGCGTAAAGAACAATCAACAGCAATCCCCAAACTAAGGCATGAATGGCAATGGTAAACGGTTTAACCTGCATATTAATATTATCAGATGCAAACCAAATGTAAGTTTCTTTCCTTTCAAAAAAATTGAGAAAAAAGAAGGTAGTTTGTAGAAGTAGGTCATCAAAGAATCTTTCGCCCCACTCCAGAGTTGGGCTATTACTTGGGCTATCGCTTCTATACCTATTGCATTTGCCAGCGCAGCAGCAACACAGGCAAGTTCCCCTACCCTTTTCTGATTTGCTATTTTAAAGTTGACCTGAGACCTTCCACAATTTCAAACGTAATGGTGACCTGAAATCCGTTTTCTGTTTGATAACTACTTTCCCCTTTAAGTTTAGTGCTAACTAATTGATCAACAAACCGAAGCCCAAAAGATTTTTCAATACGCTCCAGTAATGGTTTTTCGTTGTCACCATTGTCTGATACGGTAAATATTACATTGCCATTTATGCAGGTGAGCGAAACAAAGACACACCGTTTTTTGTGAGCCGGTGTAAAGGCATGCTTTATGGAATTGGTGAACAGTTCATTGTAAATCAGTCCGCAGGTAAGGGCATTATCGGCTGTTACTTCAAGCGGCTCAAAATGAGGATATACCACCTTTACGGGATTTTCATTGTTTTGAAATGAAATCAATAAGTGATCAATCAACTCCTGCAAATATAAATCTAACCTGATGGAGCGGAGGTTTTCGTTTTTGTAGAGTTTTTCGTGCAATAACCCCATAGAAAATATTCGACCATTTAGTTGGTTCAGTAACTCACGGGATTCATCATCATAAGTTTGTATGGATTTAAGATTGATGAGGCTGGAAATTATTTGAAGGTTGTTTCTTACCCTGTGGTGTATCTCATGCAATAATGCTTCACGCTGATGAGCTTGTTGATGCAATAACTGATTTTGTTCAGATATGATTCGGGTATTTTTCGTTAGTATTTTAGATACCTTGGCCTTTTGGAGGTAGCGAAAAAATAAAAAGATGAGCATTGTCAGTACACTTGCTAATGTTATAAAGCTGATGAGCAACAGTAAATTCCTCTCTTCTATCTCCGCTTCACGCAAGGAGTTTTTCAATGATACCTCAGCCAAGTCACGGATTTTTTTTTCTGTATCATATTGAATCTGGATGCTGGCAATATGTATTTGCCTTTCGCCATTGGCGATAGTGTCGGTAATTGTTTTACTTGTACGCATCACGTCAAAGGCTTCGGCATCCCGGTTTAGCGCATGGAGCACTTGTGCTTTCACATCCAAAAAATCGCGTGTGTCTTTAATACATTTTATGCCATTCGAAATTTTCAGGCTTTCATTGATTTCTTCCAGTGCTTTGTTGGGTTGGTTCAACATACCATACACTTGTGTTATGGCTTTGCCCGTATTTGCGGTAGCCCGCACAAACCCCATTTGGCCATACAAGTCCTTTGCCTTGGTGAAATATCCAAGCGCCTCGTTTAACCGGTTTTGCTTTTTATAGAAGTTGCCCAAATCCGAATAAAGATTGGATAGATGGATGCGTGTTCCGTTAGCTTGAACATCGCGCAACCTGCTTTTATACCAATACTCTGCCGAGTCGTATTTATCAATGGCCGCATAAGCCGAGGCCAAATCTCCGGTAAAGGGCAAGTACCCTAAGTCGTTATAATACCGGGCACTCTGTAAAAAATAGCGTATAGCCTTGTTATATTGGTTCAGGTGATAATAGTCTTTGCCGATATTGTGCAAGGTAAAAGCCAATTTCTCTTTGTTCTTATCTTTGGCGTTGTTCAAAAAGGTAAACGATTCAAGGTCTTTGTTGAGTTTGCCTTCAAAATAAAGGCGTTCATCAGCTTGTGTAGGAAATTGAACCAGAATACTTTGATCCCGGTAATCGGGTGTCTTTTCCTGCAACTGGTAAGAGTCCATCATGTTTTGAACAGCCAGGTTGTATAAGCCAATAGCATTGTAGATTAACCCTTTGTGGCTTTTTACTTTGGCTATGGCACTGTCTGATTTCTGGTTTTGATAAATTGATTCCGCCCGTTCATATAAATTCAAAGCACTGTCGAATTGGCAACGATAATAATAATTCAAGCCTTGGTAATGCATGCTTTGCGCCACCATTCTACTGTCAAGCAATTTAACTGCGAATTGGCGAGCCCTTGTTAAGTGGTTTATAGATTGGTGAAATTGCCCGTCATTCCAATACAACACGCCAAGTTGCATGTGCACGTGCTTTAGCAGATTGCTGTCGCCAAGGTTTGTGGCTATGTAAAGCGACCGCTCTGCCATTTCAACAGTAGTTTGAAATGGCAATCTTTTATTAAATGACTGCCGATAGAGTTCGCGTGCTTCATCGGCTGTTTGACCCCAAACAACACTACTGTGGAAACTGAACATCACAGCAAAACCACAAGAGATAACTTTAAGGTAAATCCATGCAGGTATATAACAACCACCCAAAGGGTAACGTTTACACGGATTTCTATATAAGCCAAAGCCTAACTGCATAATGCAACCCCGTACAGGGGGCGAAATATTTCAGTTAAAGTTATTTCTAAATTTAAGAATCCAAACTACTTACTGCACGATAGCCGATATTTTTACAGGCAATGCACCCGCATCATAAAATCAGCACGGTAATGATCGCTCAGGGGCAACTTGTGTGTATGCACAAACACCGAATATTCTTCAAACGAATCCACTTTATCAACATTCACCAAATACGAACGGTGGATGCGCACCAAATTCTGCAAAGGTGTTTTCTTTTGGAATTGTGATAGGTTCTGCGAAAGCGTGTAGCGTTCGGTGATGGTTTGGATATGGAGGTAGCTTCCCGAGGCTTCTATAAAAAGGATTTCGTCAGGGGTTATTTTTTTATGCCTGTTGTTGGTGCGGGTAAACAAATTTTGATTGATCCATGGCAGGGTTTCAGGAACATGCCCCGGCAACGGCCTTTCAATGGACGTTGGCGTAACCCGGTCGGCAAAATTCCGGAGTGCAAGGTCAATGGCCGCCAACAAATTGAGGTGCGAAAAAGGTTTTACCAAAAAAGCATTGGGGCATGTTTTTCTGGCTCTTTCATAGGTGGCCAGATCAGAATTGGCGGTGATGTAAACTAAGGGGAACTTCGCGTTTTTTTGTAACTTTTCTACTAATTGGATACCGTCCATATCGCCCAGCAGTTTTATATCCACCAACAGGATGTCGGGGAGTTTGTGTTGCAAAACGGGAAGTGCTTTCTCGGCAAAATCAAAAACATCGGTCACCCGGTAGCCCTGCCGCTCCAGATGGGTGAGTATGTCTTCGGCAATGGGAAACTCATCTTCCACCACTACTATTTCAACGCTTTCCATGTATGTGTGAAGGTAGGTATTGTACTTGTTTTTTCATAGGCAATTCGGCAGTCGGCTGTCAAATGGTTTCGTACAGTCCTGACTGCCTCGGCCTCCTGCATATTGCCTATCGCCAACTTTTAATTTTACGGGGCCAGCCGCTTCACCACCTTGGCCAAACCGTCTGCCCGTTCTGTTTTTATTTTTTCAAGTATGGGCATGGTTAGTTTGGTCAGTGTTTTTTCATAAATCTCCTGGGGGTCTTTCAGTTCATCGTCTTGCGCATAGGCTGGGGTCCTAAACCCGCCCATGTTGAGTATCTGCGCCAGAATATCCTGCTTGGTGGCTCCCGGCCCACCGATGAATTCCACCACCATAAGCGATTGAAGCAAATTGAGCGTGGCGGTGAACTGCCCCCCTGTGCTGGCGGGTTCCAGACGGGGGTCAAGTGTGTAGATAAACACTAATTTGTACTTCGTGGCCCACCAATCGTCAATACGGGTTTGTTGTCCCACCACTTTTATTTCACGGTAAGGGATTTTGCTCATGTCTATCAACTCAAAGTCCGTGGTGTTATATGCCTTGTTCAATTCATCTGCTAATTGTTGCCCGGCCTGTCGCAATGATTCATCCATATAGCCACCGTCCACGGCAACAGGATTGTTCAGAGCCACCGTTCCGGTTTGCAGTTGAACGGTGCGCGCGGGCAATACCTTGATATACACGCCAATTTTATTGCCGTCTGCTTTAATACGGTTGATCTTTGCCCCAAACGTTTCTTTCTTCACCGGCACATTGTCTTTGGCAGAGGCTACCTCTGGTGAAACCGTATTGCTGCGCCCGGCAAACAGGTCGTCAAGTTTTGCCTGCTTTTCGGCCTTCATCTCCTCTTGCGATTTGGTGCGGTTCGTCCACATCATAGAAGGCGAGAAATAATACTTCACGTTGCCGGGGCTGCGCGATTCGTATGATACATTGTAGTTATTGATGATGCGCCCCACGTCCACGCCATCGGTGGTTTTCATCTCGTTTTCTTTGGCGGCTGCTTTTTCCAATGCGCCCATCAATCCCTTTTTGGGTTCGGCAGGCTGCTCCCGTTTTTGTTTTGCCGCAGTTTCTTCCTCTTGCAAGTCTTTTTCCACATCGGGCACATCGGCAACCCACGCTTTCAGTTGCTCCACGCTCACATTGCCTTCTACTGTTTCATTTTTTAGTTTATTGTGCCAAACGGTTTGGCTACGCTTTCCCACAATAACATATTGCGTTTTTGCACCCTTAACTTCTCCCAATTCGCCATTGATGATATATTCATATTGTTCAATGATGCCTTGCTGCCTCAAAATCACAAATTGCTGCTGACCTTTTACGGTGCGCAAAGCCCACACGTTGTTGTCGATTAAATAAGCTTCAATGCCCCCGGTGTGGTCATACGCCCCGCTGCCATCGGCTTTGGCCAGTTTGAATTTGTTCTGCGGATTTTTAAAATATTCCGGTTGCTGGTACGCCATCTGTATATCGTGCACTACACCATCGCCAAAAATGATTTTGGCGGGCAATAATTTTCCTTCTAACTCCGGGTTGTAGGTCTGTGCGAATGCTGTGCTGCATACGAGCCATGATAAAAAAATAGTAAATATGTTTTTCATAGCATTGTTTTAATTGGACCTACGCAAAACCTTCTTTTTAAATAAAATTGAGAGTCCTAAACCTCGTTTTTATAAGGAAATTCAAAGATCGTGCGTAAGTCCAGGTTTTAAATGATGGTTCCAATTGTTTGCTTAGCGGCCAAAGTAAATTGAAACGCCCAGGTTAACACCAAAAAGAGCTCCTTCGGCATCACCACTATATTTAGTGTAAAACAATGACGGCTCTAACGCTACAATATCTGCCAGAAAAATAGCATAGCCTAATTCAATTGGAATCTGAGAATAGGAAAAGTCGCTATTATTATAACTGGTGTATCCTGCTCCTAAGAAAACTTTCCCGGCAACATAGTAACGGGCAAACGGGCCTATGCCAAACGTTTTATCATTTGATCCGTAGGGTTTATTTAGTGACAGGTTTAACCCAACAGCTAAGTTATTGATTAAGAAATATCCACCCTTGACAGAAAGATTAAACTGTACATCATCGCCTAAGTCTTCATCCTGTTGAATGCCCGACAAGTTGGAGGAACCTGCTAAAAAAACGGTTCCTTTTGAAATCTGTGCTTCGGCCTGCGCCAAAGCAAATACAAATAGAATGGGAATAATAATTCGTTTCATAATAAAAGGGTTTTGTTAATTAATTTTGTAAAGTGTAGATTGTTTTAGCATTAGAAACACGGAACTCAATCTGCGAAAAAGCACTGTTGATGTATATCCTATAATTAACATCAGCCCAGTCAGTAGTTAGCTCGTAATAACCATTATTCAGAGCAGCATTAGACTTTAAATCCAAGGAAATTAAATCATACTCATGCGAGGCGGTTCCTTCTTCGCAAATATCAGCGCCCTCGCTATAGAGAAATTTGCCGTTTATCTGCAGCTTTACAAAATTATCTTTGCTGCAATCAGATACATTGTTAAAAATAGAGCTACCGTTCACCTGCACATCCGAGATGAGGTACGTTTTATTTTTCACACTTTCAAAATCACTCAAAAATGAATTACCAATACGAGCACTACCGCGAATTACTCCATCATTATCAAGAAAAAAACTGGGGTAGGTCAAAAGATCAGGCCAGTTGTTCCAATTGCCATGTTCGGCATAGGCTACCGCACTTAAGTCAAATTTGTCGAATGTCCTTATACTGCCCTTATCGTCTGTCGTAAAAGTTTTCAGGGGCGCAGCCCCGTCAAGCCATGCCTGGACAGAACTATACACTTTAACTGTAGCGCCTGCTACAGTTTGGGCTTGACCGTTTACCGTGTTTTCGGCACTACGTACATCAAACTCGAATGTGCGCAATTTTTCTTCTCCGCAGGCCATAGCGAAAAGCAGGAGGAGCAAAGAGGATTTAAATGTTTTTTTCATGGATACTGTGTTTTCTATTTTCCTTTAAGTTGTTGGGTAATACGTATGCCTGCATAGCCTGTTTTTACAGAAGGGGGTGTTTTTTTTGTGGGATAGGGGAACTACTTTATGAAGGTAGTTGGCAATTATTTAATAGCTGGATTTACGCACGAACAGGCGTCAAGACGCCTTTGAATTTAGACCCGGTTTTAAACATTTGCGTAAGTCCCTCTAAACTTAATATAACCTCAAACTGTTGCATAATTCCACACCTGTGAGGTCTTAATTCCACCAAAACCCGCGTTTTTCGCACAAAAACGCATTGGTACGGTATTGTCTAAAGAGTTGACTTAAACAACAATCAAGTCTTTAGAAATGGTTACGACAACAAGCATTCAAAAAAATTACCCGTCAACGATATTAAATCGTCTTTCTTCAGAAACACATAAAAAGTCAACGAATAAGTCTGCAACCGAACGGTTCGGCAAATTGCATTACTGGATATTGTCCGGGACACTCGCTTTATTGTCTTCGGCTGTATTTTTTGTGTTCAGGCTTGAGCCGTATTACGAACAACTGCATTCGGAACGGCTAAGCACATTCTGGGGAACGATGATCATTATTGTAGGTTTATTGCTGTTAACCGCTACCCTATTCTTTTTGATCTTCATGGCCATATTGCATTTCCGATATAAACCAATTCAATCCGTAACCGATGAAGCCTTACCGACCTGTACGGTAATTGTACCGGCTTACAACGAAGGGAATCTGGTTTGGCAAACGCTGTTGAGTTTAGCCGAGAACGACTATCCGCACGAAAAGCTGCAACTGATTGCCATTGACGATGGCAGTAAAGACGATACATGGCAATGGATTAAAAAGGCCAAGCAAATGTTGGGCGACCAGGTAGCGATTTACCAACAGCCCAAAAACATGGGCAAACGCCAGGCGTTGTACCGTGGCTTTACGCTTGGCACGGGCGAAATATTTGTAACGGTTGACAGCGACTCGATTGTTAAAAAAGATACCCTCCGCAATTTAGTAAGCCCGTTTGTGGTCAATAAAAAATGCGGTGCCGTAGCCGGAAACGTGCGTGTATTAAACCAACAAGCGTTGATCCCTAAAATGGTAAACGTGAGCTTTGTATTCAGTTTTGAATTTATTCGTGCCGCACAAAGTGCGCTGGGTTCTGTACTGTGTACACCCGGGGCGTTATCGGCTTACCACAGAGATGCCGTGCTGGCATGCCTCCCGGAATGGATCAGCCAAAAGTTTATGGGGCAGGTTTCTGACATTGGCGAAGACCGCGCCATGACCAACATGATTCTTCGGCAGGGGTATCATGTATTGTTTCAGCGCAACGCACACGTGCTCACCAATGTGCCGGAAGGATATAAAAACCTGTACAAAATGTATATCCGCTGGGAGCGCAGCAACGTCCGTGAAAACATTATGATGAGTAAATTCGCGTTTAAAAAATTCCGTGAAGAACCGCGTACGGGTACCCGTATTTTACTGATGTACCAATGGTTGCGTACGCTCATCGCCTACCCGGTTACGCTGCTCATGTTCTTTTTTATTCTTACACATCCGTTGTTATTTCTCTGCTCTACGTTAGTGAGCATCCTGATTTTTTCGAGCATTCAGGTATGCTTTTATGCCAGACGGCATAACGTTACTGAAGCGTTTTGGGCTTATCCGTATAGCTTGTTTTACACGTTTGCGTTATTCTGGATTACCCCTTATGCTATTGCCACGGTAAGTAAAAACGGCTGGCTTACCCGCACGCTACCTCAAAAGAAATAAAGGTTTACAATTTTAAATACACCCCCAAATTAAAAAAGGATCCTGTAAGGGGATCCTTTTTTAATTGTGTGATCAAGCACGTGATTGATTAATCAACTTCCAATCCCAAAGCCTTCATTTTTGCCTGAAGCTTTTTGATTTTAGTGCTATACTTGGCTTCATCGTAGCTCGACAAATCGTTGTAGATACTATGCAAGCCGTATAATACGCTTTCTTCGTTCGGTTTAATGGCCTCAAGGCGTTCCCAGTACGGAAGCGATTCTTTTAGCTTTTGTTCGATTTGCAAATACAGTTGTCTGCGTTTTTCATTGTCTTTACTTTCATTGCGCTGGTTACGCAATTCACTCACAGCAGCGTATGTCAGTTCGCCCATATTCGCGTTGGCATCAAAGTGGTTGACATCTAACTTTAAAGTTTCTTTAAATGCGGCCATCGCTTCATCACTTTTTTTCAACTCGCGGTTTAAAGCGCCTAACAAATAATAGTTTTGCGCGCTCGGATCGGCCTTTAGCATATCGGCTACCATACTCTTCGCCACATCATACTTTTCGCCAGAGATGTAATAGTTCAGTTCGCTTCTGGTGAAGTTATCGTTCGCGGGGAATTTCTGGCGAGCTTCTTTGATGGTGGCCAACAGTTTATCGTTATCTTTCTTTTCGGTGTAAATCTGAATAAGAATCAGGTACGCATCGGCCGATTTAGCCCCACGTTGGATGTATTTGGTGGCCGCTTCGGCAGCCGAGTCGTAATGTTGTATGTTCAGGGCTGCTAACGACATCACATAATATGTAAGGGTATCGTTAGGGTATTTGGTCATGGCGTTCTCAAAAATATACTGAGCTTTAGCACATTTCGCGTAGCTTCCTTCATAGTCTGGTTCGTCCTCCTGCATGAGTTTTATACCTTTATCGAGGTAATAATTCGCCAGCATTTCTAACTGAATGCTTTTTTGCTCAGGCATCACGGAGTTCTTCGGAAGAATAAAGTATTCGCTATCCTTTTTCTTGTTAAGCTCCTCTGCTTTTTTGAAAGACTCTACGGCTACCTGTAACGGGTTTACTTCAAGCGCTTTCAGGGACTCGTTCTGGGTCGTATCTAACGCAGCATACACGAGGCCACGGTAATACCAGGCTTTTCCATCGGTAGCGGTTTTTTCGCCAGCTATGGTTACATCGGCCTGCTCTTTAGCTTCCTGAAGTTTACCGTCCTGGTAAAGCGATAAAATCTTACCCGTATTTGGCTTTAATGCCTTTTGTCCGAAAGCAAGCACCGGAACCAGCATGATTACAAGCATTAACTTTTTCATTGTATTAGTATTTAGTTCGATTATTGGTTTTGTTCTTCAATGTCAATTTTCTGGATTTTCTCGACCGATGAAATCTGGTCATCATCGTTCAGCTTTATTAGCCGCACGCCCTGAGTGGCACGACCCATCACGCGCAATTCTTCTACTTCAATACGAATGGTAATACCCGAACGGTTAATAATCATCAGTTCATCTTTATCGGTTACTTCTTTGATTGCAACAAGTTTGCCAGTTTTATCGGTAACGTTAATGGTCTTTACACCTTTTCCGCCCCGGTTGGTTACCCGGTAGTCGTCAATCAGCGAACGCTTGCCGTAACCTTTTTCCGAAACAACCAACAGGTTGGCATCGTCACGGGTAATGCACACCATCCCGATTACCTTATCCATCGGGTTATCGAGTGTTACACCACGAACACCGGCTGCGGTACGCCCCATCGGTCGCACTTGCGATTCGTTAAAGCGAACCGCCTTACCTTCGGACTTCGCAATGATAATATCGTTCTTGCCATTAGTCAATGAAGCATTCAACAACTTATCGCCATCGTGTATGGTTATGGCTGTAATACCTCCCTGGCGCGGGCGCGAATAAGCCTCCAGCGATGTTTTCTTGATCGTACCGTTTTCGGTACACAAAATCACAAAGGTGTTGGCTAAGTATTCTTCGTCCACTAAGTTTTTCACATTCAAAATAGCGCGGATGGTATCACCCGGCTGGATGTTAATCAGGTTTTGAACAGCCCGCCCTTTAGAGGTTTTGTTCCCTTCCGGAATTTCATATACCCGCTTCCAGTGAACCTGCCCCTGTTCGGTAAAGATGAGGAGGTAATTGTGCGCGTGGGCGATAAACAGGTGCTCGGTAAAATCATCTTCCTTGCTGGACGCTCCGCGCGAACCAACACCGCCCCTGCCCTGCGTGCGGTACTCCGAAAGAATGGTACGCTTGATATACCCCTGGTTGGAAACGGTTATCACCATCTCTTCGTTCGGGATCATATCTTCTACCGTGAAGTCTTCTTCGGTTTGAACAACCTCAGTTTTGCGTTCGTCACCGTAACGCTCTCTTACCTCGGTCAGTTCGTCTTTAATGATCTGCATCCGTAGCCCTTCGTTGTTCAGGATTTCGTTCAGCTTATCAATGAGGGCTTTTACTTCTTTATACTCCTGCTGAATCTTATCACGTTCCAGACCGGTTAACCGCTGGAGGCGCATATCCAAAATGGCTTTCGCCTGAATTTCCGACAGTCCGAAGCGGGTCATCAGTTCAATACGGGCTGTATCAGGGTCTTTCGAGGCGCGAATAAGCGCGATTACTTCATCGAGGTTATCGAGGGCTATCAGGTAACCCTCTAATATATGTGCCCGTCTTTCGGCTTCAGCCAACTCGTATTTCGTTCTGCGTACCACTACTTCATGGCGGTGCTCCACGAAATATTTGATCAGGTCTTTCAGGTTTAAGGTATGCGGGCGGCCTTTTACAAGAGCTACATTATTAATTCCGAAAGAAGACTGTAAAGCCGTGAATTTGAACAGGTTATTAAGGATTATATTCGCAATGGCATCTTTCTTCAGATCATACACAATGCGAAGCCCTTCACGGTCTGATTCATCGCGGATGTCGGAAATCCCCTCGATTTTCTTTTCATTGATGAGCGCAGCCGTTTTTTCGATCATCAATGCCTTGTTTACCTGATATGGTATCTCGGTAACGATAATCTGTTCACGGCCGGTGTTCGTAGTCACAATTTCAGCCCTGGCCCGTACCACCACCTTGCCCCTTCCGGTGCGGTAGGCTTCGCGAACCCCGCCAATACCGTAAATGATGCCACCGGTTGGGAAGTCCGGGGCGGTAACTAACTTCATCAGCTCTTCAATGGCTATTTCGTTGTTATCGATATAAGCAATAATGCCATCGACAACCTCGGTAAGATTGTGCGGAGCCATGTTGGTAGCCATACCCACGGCAATACCCGAAGCTCCATTGACCAACAGGTTTGGAATTTTGCTGGGCAATACGCTCGGCTCACTGTTCTGATCATCGTACGTTGGCTTAAAATCGACCGTATCTTTGTTGATGTCGGCCAGGATTTCTTCGGCTAACCTGCGTAATCGCGCTTCGGTATAACGCATGGCGGCCGGTGCATCACCGTCAATCGAACCAAAGTTTCCCTGCCCATCGACTAACCGGTAACGCATCGACCAGTCTTGCGCCATACGCACCATGGTATCGTAGATGGATGCATCACCGTGCGGGTGATACTTACCCATTACGTCCCCGACTATACGGGCTGATTTTTTGTAAGGTTTGTTGTAGTTGACCCCGAGTTCGAGCATACCGTACAACACCCTGCGGTGCACGGGTTTGAGGCCATCGCGCACATCGGGCAACGCACGCGAAATGATTACCGACATCGAATAATCGATGTAGGCGCCTCTCATTTCGTCTTCAATATTAATCGGGATTATTGCTTGTCTGCCTGGAGTCAGGCCACCGGTTTCTTCGGCCATTTAAAGTTAAATTTGGTATAAAATTGCAGTCGTTTTTCGACCGAGCAAGATACCATTTTTCTGTCAAAAACAGACTGCGGAACCCGCCCTAATACGGATTTAATTTGCGTTTATTTTTGCCCTTGTATTTGATCAGCTCGGGGTAGTTTTCACCATAGTGCGGATTCTGTTTTTTGTATATCGGGTGAATCCTGCTCCTGTATTCGCGGTTTCCGTGGGCATGGTTAATTTGCGACCTGCATTGCTTGTGGTAGCACTTTCTTAACTCAGGTAAACGGTACGAAGCACCTACGTGGATGTAAAAGGCATTCATATTGTGCCGGATGTTTTTGTTGCTTTCGGACACGGTAAGGGTGTAACCTTTAAACTCGTACGAAGGCCGGACAAACAGCTTAAAATACTCTGACATTTCGCGCTCGACCATAGCCCCCACGTTCACAAAAACACCGCGCTTCATTCCGTCCTTATCGAACTTCTTACCCAGACCATATCCCCCGATGTTGGCATCGACCGTGAGCAGGTAATTATCGTACCGGTAAACCGAAGCTCCCAGCATTACAAAATACTTTTGCAGAAAGAAACTTGATACGGGTGACGAGAAACTGTTGATGTCCTTACCATACCGGAGGGGTTCAAAATCACCTACTTTGGTATATTCGGCCGAATAACCGATGCCGATACGATACCGGTTGAATTCGTAATGCAACGTAGCGCGTATGGGAATGTTAAACGACTTGCTTTTAAAGCCGATCGTGGCGGTGTCGGAGTTTACCACATAATCAACATTTGGAACAGGAGGCGTAAACGATGTGGCCGTGTCCATCCGGTTAAACCAGTTTATGTATGCCTGAGCCGGATCGAAAACCAACGGCTTACCGCCAACGGCAGGCTGGTAAATACTGTACCCGTCAAGTTTGTGTTTAAACGTAGTTGAACCATACCCGGTGCTTAAACCAAACGTAAATTTGCTTAACAGCTTACGGATGCCCGGCCCCTGGCGTTCGACATAAAAATGATCTAACGGAATGGTAGGTTGCTTGTCGCCCTGCGCGCTAACTTCGGGTACAACGCATACATTCGTTACCAGCAGTAACAACACAACAAGCCATACCGTATGGGGTATTAACTGGTCAGGCAGCGCATTAAGATTGTGCAACAATCTCTTCATGTATGAATCACTTGAATCCGCCTATCCCGGCCGGAAAACCTTAAAATTAATCGAATTTCAGACATATTCCTACTCAATACCCTGCCGATTTGGTTTCTAACGATGCGAAGGTGTGAAATAGTGTTTGCCCCGGTTGTCGTGTACGTGAAGTTGTGGTGAACAGGCTCTCGCCTGCCGTTCGGTCTAAATGCTTTTTAGCTGACTGATAACTGCTTTCGGATCTGCTGCACTGAACACAAAATTTCCGGCCACCAGCGCGTCCGCCCCTGCCGCTAACAATGCTTTGGCGTTACCCAGGTTTACACCGCCATCAATTTCAATCAATGCTTTTGAGTTTGTGCGCTGAATCAACTCTTTCAGTTGCCTCACCTTACTGTATGTATTCTCAATAAACTTTTGTCCACCAAAGCCCGGGTTAACCGACATCAAACAAACCAAATCGGCATCGGCTATAACGTTCTCAAGCGATGAAATAGCCGTGTGCGGATTCACCGCAATACCTGCTTTACAGCCCAATGCCTTAATCTGCTGAAGATTGCGGTGCAAGTGGTTGCAGGCTTCAATGTGTACCGATATAATTTCAGCCCCGGCTTTCTGAAAGGCTTCCACGTAACGTTCGGGGTTGATAATCATCAGGTGTACATCCAACGGTTTTTTAGCGTGGCGTTTTATGGCTTCGGTAACCGGAATACCAAACGAAATGTTGGGCACGAACTCGCCATCCATAATGTCAACGTGAATCCAATCGGCTTCGCTACTGTTCAGCATGGTTATTTCACGTTCAAGATTTGCGAAATCGGACGCTAAAACAGACGGTGCAACAATCGGACGACCCATAGCCATAAATTTGAACAAATATAACGTTGTGCCCCGGCTTTAGAAAACAGAAATGAGGCTAATGCCTGATCAGCTTATGCACTTCAACACGGCTGCCTGTTTGTATGCGCAAAAAATAGACTCCGGGCGTAAGCGCCTGCATATTTAAAGAATACGTTTGATCAGGCCAATTATAGGTTGGCGTACTGCGAAAGAGTATTTGCCCCTGCGCATTGCTGAGGATTACCTGATCGATATGCAACTGCGCTGAATTTTTAGGGGACATCCACACGGTGCCGGTTACCGGGTTCGGATATACCTTAAACGCTTTATGCTGTTCGGGCTGCACGTTGGTAACTTCCATATACTGCGACACCGCCCGGTAATGCGGAATACCATAACCCAGCGAATTATCGGGTGCAGTCGCCTGAGATGATGATTTACGGATGGCATCTGCCAAATCTAACCGGTTTAGATCCGGATACTTTTGCATCAGCCCTGCTACGAGGGCAGTTGTAAGTGGTGCCGAAAGCGATGTGCCATTTGCCAACCCCAGGCTGCCGTTGGCTTTTATAACCGAAACACTTGTTCCCAACGCCACAACATCGGGCTTTATACGGCCATCGGCCGATGGGCCAATAGAACTCGTAATGCTTTTAAACCCCGCAAGGTTAACGTTACCTACGGCAAGCACATCGTTACCATCGGCCGGGGCTGTAATGATTTTCCAGTTTACATCGGCACCGGAGTTGCCTGCACTGTTCACAACCAGCATACCTTTGGCAACGGCCGTTTGGGCTGCCCGTGTTATTACCGGGGTTTGCCCATCCATTTGGCTTGTTGTATAATCCATCACGGGGTCGTCAAACGTATTATAGCCGAGCGAAGAGTTGATCAGGTCAACACCTGCACTGTCGGCACGTTCGGCAGCAAACAACCAATAATATTCTTCTACGCGGTACTCCGAACCTACATCTTCAGTTATGTATAACTGAAAACTTGCCTTATACGCCCCACCTGTAAACTGTCCTTCGCTATGAACACCCATAACCGACAGTACGTTGGTTCCGTGTTCGCTATACCGGAAAACGTTGCTTTCGTTGCGGGTAAAATCGTACGATGCAGAAGCGTTGAACCGGTTGCTGTATAAATCCTGAAAAGCCGGAACGGTATTGACCCCCAGAAACCCCCCATCCAACACCGCAATGGTAATACCTTCGCCATGAAAACCATCTTCATGCATGGTATCGATACCCAGCATAGCCAACTGCGCATCGGTTGTTTCATCATTTGTTTCCTGCGCTTCCGCTAACTTATTACTTTTTGTTACCCGACCTGCGGGCAAATCACCGGGGGCTACCCTTTCGGTACGGTTATTATCCACAAAGGGTAAAAGATTAACATCTGTTAATTGCGCTTCGGTACAGGCTATCAGCACACCATTCATCCATTTGGTAGTGTATAATAATTTTACCCCTGTATTCCGAACAGCCTGTACATAACTCTGCGTAACGGGTAAATCTTCGTATGTGATGGTTACATTCTGTTTAAGCCTTCGTTGAACAGCGGCCTCGCTTAAAAATGTTGCCGGATTATTTACGGTATGCGCTGTACCCGATTTATCCTTAAAAAAAATCATGTAACGGTTTACCTGTCCCGCTGCATCAACAGCGATCAGTACAAAGAACACGATAACGATAATTGGTTTAATGCCGGCCATACGATTTCAACACCTGTTCATACGCTGTTCCGCCAATAACATATTCGGTACCTACCGGACAATTTTGCGAATTGTTACAATAGGTCAGCACAACACTCTTTTTATAAATTAACCCAATATTGCGCGCATACACTTCCTGCCGCTGATCGCGTTCAAGAATATCGAAATCATCGTGCTGAATTACCTGAATACAATCGTTTATCGTTTCACCGTCAGGCAATTGGTACGGCTTGCCGGTACTGGCTATGGTGTATTCGTCAGTACCGAGTGTATTCAACATATTACCGTTCCATCTCGCACCCACGCCCGAAAACAATAACCGCACATAGGCTATATTTCCCTCGCTGACAATTACCGAGTTAGGTGTTAACCGTGCCGACCATGAATCTTTAAACGCCCAAACATCGGCTTGTGTTTCGCGCGTGTAGCGGTGAATCACATAGGTAAACGTACCTATATCGTTATAAAACGAATCGACTACTTCGGTTTTCAACTCATAAAAAACCGTTGTAGCGGTATTATTGGCTGTATAGTTTGTTTCTTCTACGGCATAGACCTGGTAAAAGCCTGTACGCAGGGGAAAATACTCGGTATCAGGCAACCGTGGATCGTCCTCACCGCACGATGCCATGAACAGAAGTAGAAAGACAACACTATATTTGCACAAAGTTTTCACGGAACGGGTATTAACGATCAATCCTCCGGTAGCTTTAAACGTAAACGGCATCAAAGTTATTTCTTTCTTTCGGAATACACATGGCATTAAAAACAATCGTTAAAGTAGGTAAAATTTCTAATCTGAGCGATGCCCGGTATTGTGCAGGCATGAATGCGGCTATGCTCGGGTTTAATGTAATAGAAGGACAGGAACACTATGTTAGCCCCACTCTGTTCAAGGAAATACGGGGTTGGTTTACCGGCCCCTCGGTAGTAGCCGAAGTTTACGGCATAAACCAGTATGAAGACCTGGCCGGTATTATCGGAAACTATTTGCCCGATTTTATTGAAGGATCGCTGCGCGACATTAGAAAACTACACACTGCCTTTGCGGCCTGCATCCTGTCGTCTAACTATGCCGAGCTAAAAGCCCATGAACACGAATTAGGTCTTTACCGAAACCAGATTGCATACATTCTGTTGCCCGAATCAACACCGGAGCATGAAATTGAAGAACTCGCGAAAGAGTATAAAATTTTGTTAGCCATCGAAACCGAAAATCCTTCTGATCGCGTGCTGAACAATCCGCACATTAACGGTATTGCCCTAACCGGAAGCGTTGAAGACAAACCCGGACTTAAAAACTACGATACCCTGGCTTCGGTTTTTGAACGGTTGGAAGACGATGATTAATAACATTATATTACTATGAAAGTTTAAGTTTCCCCTATTTTCAAACATTTTTAGTGAATTAAAAAAAGAGAGATCTCAAACATCACAAAATCTGTACTTTAAGGTAATGCAATGCCGGAGGCAAAGCTGCAGCTATTGCAAACTCTTCTGCCGGGTGCGGGCTTGTTTCACCTCCCACCGTGACACCAATGCCGCGATTATGGTCATCGTACCATACCGCACCCGAATCTCCACCATAGGAAATTTCAATATTGTTTGGATTACCATTAAGCGGAATTATATGTACTCCATATTGAATCGTTCCTGCGTCTGTATTATATGTACCAAAACCATCAACAATACCTGTTGTCATAGCCGTAGTTCTTCCTGACTTGTGTACCCGTTTACCAATCAATGACAAGCTTAAATATTCACTAAACGGTGGCGGTGCAACTACTCTGACATTACTTCCGAACTGCCGCACATCAAACTGGATTGGTGTATTCAGCCATGCAACAGCAACATCCATGGGGAGATGTTTGCGAAGAATTTTTGCGATCGGTTTATTAGACGGATAGCCATTATCAAACCGGGCAGGCTGGAAAACGGGATCGCCAGGATGCGTTGGTAAAACATGCGCAGCTGTAAGTATCCCGTACACAGAAGGTTTTTCAATATCCCGAACAATAAGTCCCAATGTACCGCAACTACCAAAAGCATCCCCTAAACTGATACCCGGACGAATAACAGTATGTTTTTTAATTCGATCAGGTTCAAATTTTATATATCCCGGCTGACCCCAACGCTCAACGTAATTAGCCTGCAGCACATCTGTAGGAACACCCAGAATAGTTTTTGGAATGCGCTCTCCTTTACGAAATTTTCCATTTCGGATTTTTTGTTTTACATGCACACGGATACACAATCTACCGGTTCGTTTATGATCTGTAAATTTTAAACCAACATCAATGCCGGTAACATAGGACAAATGCCTAAAGCGTCTATAGGCTTCATCATAGGCTCGCCAATAACGGCTGTGGGATTGTTCAGATTTCTTTGTCATAACAAAAATGATTTACTTTTTTTTGCACGGGAGGTTATAATTAAGGTAAATGCTACCCCAGTAATGAGCACGACCTTCCTGATTATTGATCGTATATTCGGCTGACCTTCGTGTAAATTGTACACGTGCGGTAAGCCCAATGGGAAACCAAACATTAACACCAAAGTCGGTTATAAATACCCAGTCCGAAACTTCTGTAGTTGTCAACTCGTGCGGATTATCCTTGAATTGCCCCTGTAAGAGGGCATTGTAGATCACATATTGCATCCGTGCTGAAGCAAACGCAAAAATTCTCGGCATATCTTCCTCTGCAATAACCTGATTCACATAGTTGGTCGGGGAAATATTGAAATTATACCACTCCTTCAAATGACCGAATGTAGTGGCAAGTCCGGCCGTTACGTTTGTATAATAACCGACAGTCACCTCATGCATTGCAATAGCTTTCCATGTTCCGCGTGTGTAAAAATTTTCTGACGTAGATAAAAGCCTCTTGTGCCCCAATGTCAGCAGTCCCGTAAGCTCACCTCCATCTGATATCTGGTTGTGCCATCCCACAGGTATCGGCCTTGTACCCTTACCCGATTTCAAGTTTCGTTCGTGTACCCATGACTGAAACTTGTTGCCGATGTTCGTTCCGAGTAAGCCTATGGCGAAAGCCTGATAGAAGGCCTGACGCGAATCGCTGTTTATATGCGATGGCTTTTGAAAGAAAGTACGGTTGAATGAAAGTGCAAGGATTCCGCCATAAGGTCGATCATCCTCTACCGGAGCTGTACTACCAATGTCAAGCGGAGTGAAGGCTCCATATCCCAGTGTGATTGAAGTAAGTTTCCCGTGTTCGAGATCATTACGTTTCCAGTCAGTACGGCTTTTACGCACACTATCATACCGTGACAAACCTGCCTTACTCTTTTTCTCCCAACGGCTTATGCTCATGTTTCGTTTAGCTTCGCCCAGCCAGTGTAAAGGGCTTATCCCCTCAAACATTTTTCCGGATACACCAAGCGATACGCCCATGGTATAGTTACGATCTTCGTTCTTTTTCGGATAGAACATATCCTGATCAACATAAACCATAAGCCCAAAGCGATCATAGCATGAATTATCCGTTGTGTTTTCCGGAAAAGGAGTAAAGGAGCCTTCATGGATACCAGAAGGGTTGAGATTTTCCAAAAGAGAATCATACTTATGCTTCAAAGAGTCACGACTATTTTTTAATGAATCATATCGCGATTGAGCAACTGTTAAATAAGTAGTTAACAATAAGAGTGCGCTAAAGGTTATTTTCATAGTCTTTACTTTAATGATTTTTATAAGGGTTCTCTGGTTACTGAGTGTGACACTCTCTGCAACAATAGAAACAACCGTTCGTTTGCCTGTATGTTTTCTTTGCTTCAACCACAGCAGTGTGACAGTTGTAATGTACACCTAAGTCTTTTACAGATTCAGGGAAAAAGGAACAAGTTCTAACATGAACCTCGTGATCGCCATTGCTTTGAGCATTGTGATTTACATAGTACCGGGTCATAATCAGGTGGGGTTAAATTGAACATGATACCAAGACATAAAATAAAAATCCCGTAGGGGGAAGAACATCTCTTCTCCCTACGGGATGTATCAAATCTAACGAAATTAAAATTGATCTGGAAAACGATTGGCCGGATTTATTTTAAACCCGGGTAAAAGAATTAAATTTAAAGGTTTTTAGCACTCACGGGCATGTGCCTACAGCACGGGAATCTGTCAGCAAAAAGAAAAGAACTCCACCAACTGGCGGAGCCCCTCTCCTAACCTAAATCTAAACTCTACTCTATAATCATTTTGTCCTGTCCTGCCCTCTCTTTGTTGGTCAAGAAGTCCAACAAAGGCGGAGGGATAATAAACATGAATTTGCAGGGAAATTGAATATTTTTAACCTTCATAAACAATCAAATGGGAGCGTGAAAATTTTTTGTAACTTTGAATCATAACAATATTTGTATGTACAGACAAATTATTACACCCGATGAGCATAACCACAGCATTGACCTGCCCAAAAAATTTTTTGGAAAAAAGGTAGAGGTGATTATGATGGAACTTGGCGATACGCCTGCCGATACATCCAAACCAAAGCCTCCTGCCGGAAAGAAAGTAACGACAGCCGAATTGCTGGAAACTTTCGGGGCTGGCTCCGGCTTTCCTTCCATTGAAGAGATTCGTTCAACAGCCTGGCCGGAAAAATGGTGATTTTCGATACGAACATTCTTATTGAGCTGTACCGGGGAAACGTTTCGGTTAAACAGGAAGTGCAGCAGATGAAGGCCGATGTGTTTTATGTAAGCTGCATTACCCTTGCCGAGTTTATGGCAGGCGCCCGCAACAAAGAGGAGTTGAAAAAAATCGGGAAGCAACTGGATAAATACACTTCTATACCTATCAATATTGAAATTACAGGCATCTTTATTGATCTTTTTAAAACCTATACACTCAGCCACAAGCCCGGCATAGCCGACACCCTGATAGCCGCTACCGCGCTTTACTACGACCTGCCTGTTTTTACCTATAATAAAAAACATTTTCAATTTATTCCGGGTATTAAACTCATTTAACCAATTCATCCGTACCCTCAAACAAAAAGTAAAGCCCTACGATGAACATATCACCTTCGGGCTGTTACTTCATTAAACTTAACCTAAACTTTATTTAATATTCATCTCTTTCTCATCACCTTTAATCCTTGATGCAGCGACATGCAAGACCATTTGCACGATTTGCAACCGCTGCGTTATAAGAGGTAGTGTACCGGATACGAATTGATCTGGTCGCATCAAGGTCTGCATCTACGGTTGAAGTCCAATAATGACCTTGAGTTGCGAGCGATGAGAATACTCCATCAGCTCCTCCTCTAAAACTGGTATGCGTTAATTTCAGTTTTGTAAAACCATCCGAGATACTCGTAATATTCTCAGCCGCCCATTCTTCTCTTGTAGGGATCCGCCATCCGGAAGGACAAGGATTATTGGTACCATTTACCCCCTGCCACAGGCTCGTGTTTTCTGGACTTCTCCAATCAGAAGGAGGATTTGGGGCAAGAATGAATAGAGAGTGAGCCGGGTTATTGACAGAAGAAAGTTCTGTAGTCGTATTTACACCCACCATATCGGTGTTGGCAGTACCAGTACGAGTTACGAACTGATGACCATCGGCAGCACGCCCCCATTGGAACATATCTCCATAGTTCTGATAATTATTAACTGCATTAGCAACATTAGGTGCCCCAAGATTTCTATCAAGCCACTTTCTTCCAGTAGCATCACTATTAATAATACCATAAGTAACTTCCTGCCCATTGTATATAAATGTTACTGTTGTTGCCTCCCCTATGGCTCCTACAAATGGAGATTTCACCTCTATACCTGTGGTGCTTCCAGTAGCAGATTTAGGTGTTACCCCAAAACGTATGTACTTGCCCTGGGCTTCATCCTGTATTGTATATGTTAACCCGGTTGCACCAGTAATAAGTGTTTCGCCAGTACCAATCCCATCGTTAGCCATATACCATTTGAATATACTTCCGCTTTCAGCATCATTTTCAGGATCGCTATACGTATATGTTGCTGTGAGTATTTTATTGACTTCCGTTTCTCCTGCTATGGAAACGTTCGTTGCAAGCGGTGCAGCATTTCCTGTTGTAAAGTCGACAACTTCACCATAGCCCGTACCTATACTATTCGTGGCAAAAGCGCGAACGTGATAAGTAGTACCAGAATTGAGGCCGTGAAGCAATGTACTAAAATCGCCATCCGTATCAGTTAACTCAATTTTTTCATCATCAAGTGTCGGTATGGTCGATATACGGCTATATACAACCCCCGTAACAGTAATGGCAGAATTACCATCACTAATAATCTCTCCACCAACCATAGCAGAATTTGTAGAAATATCGGTAACTACAGCAGTGGTTACCTCAGGTACGGTTTTAGGTTTTTCTTGGTCATCATTGCATGATGCTAAGCTGATGGCTACAACCACCAACATTGAATAAAGTAATTTTGTTTTCATTTTCAGGTTGTTTAAGTTATACAGTTTTATACAATCGGGTAGTCTTTATCAGTAAGTATCATACTATGGATTAATAATCAGGTTCCGTATTCAAATACTGAAAAGCAGTATTGCGCAAATCCTGAATTGTAATTTTATCAAGAATATTCTCGTAGTGCAGAATTGCTTCAGGGCTTTCTCTGTATTTATACTTATCCGCCAGGTACTTAATCCAAAACCCATTATCTACCATATTTACCTTATACAATTCCTTCTTTGAAGAAATTACCTTTTGATAGGTATTAAGATCAATGTCATCCAGCTTAATCTTTTCAATTTCTTCTATAGCGGCTGCAATCATTTGATCAGCCCTGCTACGTGCAGTTTCAAATCGGACAAAGAAATTATAGCTTCCCCCTGATTGTCTTGAATAACTCATTATTGTTGCTACCGCATAAGTACCACCTTCATCACCTCTTAACCGGTTTCTGAGCTTAGAGCGCAGAATTTCATTTAAAAGATCTATTTTTAGGTTAGCGGTATCATTAAAGTTGTACTTACCCGAAAAATGAAGCTGAATACTTGCACTCGTTTCAGAATTCATTTTAATGGTCTTAGTCATTCTTGCTGATGTCAATGTAGGCGTCAATAATTCACCTGGGTGTTCTCTTCTATTGGTTGCTCTGAGAGTTCCTAAATACTTTAAAATAACAGGTTCACATTCCTGAATATTAAAATTTCCCGTTATAACAAATGTGAAATCACTGGCATCTGAAAAACGCTCCTGAAATATTTGATAGACCCTGTCTAATTTTATTTTCTTTAACGACCCGTATGATAATTGCTTATCATCACGATCATTCGTGTTCACGGAGCCATCTTTCAACACGTTTTGAATGCTATCATTTTTGAGATACTCTTGCTGAGAAATCCAAAGATTAAAGGCTTTTTCGTTCTTATTGGGTGCTGTGAAATACAGATAAACAAGTTGGATCATGGCCTCAAAGTTTTCGCGTGTTGATGAACCGATAATTCGTTCTTCATCTTCGGTGATAGAAGAATATACCTTCACACCCTTATCAGCTAAATATTCTTTTATCTCGTTTTGATCAAACCCACCAACTCCGCTTGCGTTTATAATGCTTGAAGCAACACATGCGTTGAAATAGTCATCCCCGGAATAAAGTGACGAGCCTCCCGGACTGAACGCTTGCAATAAAATTTTATCACCCTGACCCCCGGTTGGGTTTACAGATTTTAAAATAATTCTGCTTCCATTTATCAACTTTAACTCTTTCACTCCAACACTGCCAATCGTTGTTTCGCCAGCTATTAATTCCTGATTTAACTGTGGGATTTTATTCCCAGGGATCAGACCGGTAATGCTATTTGTATGCACGGCACGTGCGGGGAACGAATCAATATTCAGCTTTTTAACCTCCCTGATCCAATTATTTACAGTATTCTCGTCCAGCATCATTAAGTTTTCAGCAGAAGCACTAACTACTATATCTATATTCTTTGTCATGCTCAGCCATTCCTGTATAAGAAGATTAACCTCCTCTAAGGAAATTTCTTCGATGAGATTGTTATTCAATTCGCGCTCATATTCAGGAGCAGGAGCAGCAGCGTTGAACACAAAGTGATCTACGTATCTCTCCGCCAAAGTTTCGGAACCAACAGTCTTTTTTTGACCGTATGAAACCTTAACTATTTTTTTAGCTTGAATCAACTCTTCATTACTAAACCCGTAACGCTTTATTCGCTCTAATTCTGTGATTGCGGATTGAAACTCTGTCTTTATGGGTTGGGAGTTGTTTATTCTGATTACTGTTTGCAGGGCATCAATTTGAGCTTCGTTCCTGATAGCAGCCCTGACAATAACACTTGAAAGATTGGCTGACATCGATTTTTCTGAAAATGCTTTAAACCGAGCCTCTGACATTTCATTACATAATCTGTCTATTATCCCCAACCTGTAATCATTGACCTCAAGCTTTTTTCCAAATTGGTTTTGCCCGGAAACTTTTATAAGAGTTTTAAATTCGATATGCGATGAGAGCTCTTTTGTTATTTTAATGAAACTATTCCTTCCATCGAGATTGACTTTATAGTCGTTCAAAAGGTTTTTTTCCTTGAGAGATTTTGCCGGAAACTTTATATCCGAAAACAATCGTTTTACCTGTTCTTCAACATCATCTACATTTATATTGCCAACAATTATGGCAGCCTGCCTATCCGGACGATACCAGTTATCATAAAATCTGAAAAATGACTTATGTTTAAACCGTTCAAGGTTCTTAATCCACGCCTGACTTTCATCTGGCGGATATTTTGGGTGACGAAGAAGTCTGCTGTTATATTCTGTTATCCTTCGGCCTTCCTCACCACTTCGCCTAATTTCTGCTATAACTACATTGCGTTCAATGTCTATTTCATCCGGATTTAACAGAAACCCATGTGCCCAATCTTTTAAAATCAAAAGGCTGTTCTTAAATAACTCTTCTTTTCCACCCGGAATTTTTAATTCATATTTCGTTCTGAGTTTACCCGTGCTGGCTCCCAGGTTATTTCGGGATATACCCTCCTTCTCAAAGTAGCTGCGGATGCCTTCGGGAAAATGCTCCAATCCGCGAAACCCCATGTGTTCTAACAGGTGCGAAAGCTGTAACTGATCTTTATCTTCATGCAAAAGCCCTGCTTTCACAACCATCCGTAATACTATTTCATTTTCGGGTTGGTCATTTTTGCGAATGTAATAGGTAAAGCCATTGGCTAACTTGCCGTACCTGATCTGGGCATCAAAAGGAATCGGATCAAGTAGTTCTTTATTTTGACTCTGACCAAAAAGATTGTTTATGCTTACTAAAGAGATAAAAACTATTACCAATGGGGTTAATTTCTTCATAGTTGTCCGGTTACTTAACTTAGTCTGCTGCAATTTTTTTGGTGTTGTTTTATGTTAATACCCGGGGTTCTGTGGTTTTAGATTAGGGTTCTTGTTGCGTTCAGTTTGAGGAAGGGGATAAAGTACGTCTTGCGGATTCCATTTCGGTTTCAATAGCTTCAGCACTGCATCAGCACGACCAGTGCGTTTCAGGTCAAGCCACCGATGCCCCCACTCTGTAAAAAGTTCTACTCTCCGCTCCTGTTCAATGGCACTCAAAATCTGGTCAAGCGATAAGGCAGATATATTGCCCAATCCTGCGCGATTCCGAATTGAATTGATATCCGACTCCGCGCTATTAAGCCCTGTAAGCTTATCCTGATGCGCCCGAGCCTCAGCCCGAATCAGGTATTGTTCTGCTAAACGCATTACCATGGAATACTCGGTCAGAGGAGCATTGGCAATATTCTGTTTGTATTTGTAAGGATGATATATCGTAGTGTACTTTCTCACCCAGGCATCAAACCTGCCATCTCCGGTTTCAAAAGCATTAACCAGTTCCATGTTTAAAACATTATTATTAAGCACCACTGAAGGGGTAAAAAAATATGCCTCATTTGTATATCCGGTAGAACCGGAAACAAGCCCCGGTCTTAATTGCCAGATGGCTTCGTAACTATTGGCTAAGAAAATATTATCAAGATCGTTTAAACTATAAGCAGGATTATCAATTACGAGTGTTGATTCTGATTCTGCGTTTACCCAATCTCCGACATATAAGTAAACTCTGGCTAACATGGCCGTTGCCACCGCTCTGTTTGGGCGTATCCTTTGGGTTTCAGCATAATTTTCATTCATCAATTCCTTAGCCGTAATCAAATCTTCTATTATTTGCTCGTATATTTCTTGCTTGGGAGTACGCAATGCCTTAGCATTAATTGTATAATCCGTTGAGATAATCAACGGAGCATCACCAAATAAATTAACTATGTAGAAGTAGCAAAACGCGCGAATAAAAAGCGCTTCACCCTTTAGCTGAGATTTGATTCCATAGCTTACTGATGTCGAATTATCCAGACCATCAATCGCTGCATTCGCCATATATATTATTTTGTATATGGAAACCCAAAGACCAAGAACTGCCGTGTTTTGAGCAGACAAGTCGTTCTCATCAAATTCCTGTGGATTAACAGCAGTTCTTGGATAATTTACCAACTCATCGGCCGAAAGCCCGGCCAACGTTGTTATACTACTGGCATCACCGTTTGCAAAACTCGGACTTTCAAGCATGCTCGCATAAATACCCACTAAAGCCAAGTTAGCTGTAACAGCATTATTAAATACATCGTTACTCGCAATTTTAGATTTAGGAGGGGTTACATCCAGAAAGCTTTCACAAGAAACCATCGTACATAACAACAAGCCATGCTTAAAAAGATTTATAATTCTGTCATAAAACGGTTTCATACGCATACTTCTTAAAATTTAATCTGCATACCTATGGTCAGCATTCTTAAAGGAGGCAGAGAGCTACCGGTTTCAGGGTCAAGGTTTTTCAGGCTTGCGATGGTGAATAAATTTTGACCTTGTATGTAGAACTTGGCTCCCTGCATTTTCATGTGTTGAATTATTTTCTGGGGAAAGAGGTAGGAAAATGAAAATGTTTTTAACCTAATGAAAGAAGCGTTTTCTATAACAGCATCACTTTGCAATAATCTTGAAAACGAGGAATACCCGCTACCCGAAATAACCTGACTGAATTTCGATATCTCTGTTATATCACCTTCCCGCTGCCAACGATCAAGAACAGTCAACGGGTGATTACTTCCAACTCCCGGCCTGACATTAATGTATCGTTTTGCATTCTGGTCAGCGAATTGAAGAAGAAAGGAAACTTCAAAACTTTTATATCGAAATGTATTAATCAATCCGCCAAGATATTTTCTGTCACGGGGATGCATAAACAGTTTATCCGATTCATCGTAGATGCCATCAGGATTTACATCCAAAAATGTATCAATGCCAGTTTGAGGATCAACACCCGTCCACTTGTATAATCGCTGAATAGCCAGAGATTCTCCAACTTTGTATTGAAGAGCGTACGGGGAGTCTTCAATTCCATCAAATTCTATCAGCTTGTTTCGCGGGAAAGAAATGTTAAACGAAGTATTCCATTTAAAATTTTCACTACTAATTGCAATCGTGTTAAGAACTACTTCAAGACCGGAGTTTTGAATTGTAGCATCAAAATTCTCAAGTATAGATGAGAATCCTGTAGTGGCAGGCAATGGATAATTGACCAACTGGTTTGAAGACTGGTTTCGGTACCAACTCCATTCAAAAGAAATTCTATCCTGAACAAAACCAAGTTGCATTGCAATCTCAAACTTGGTCGTTTCTTCCCAAGCGAACTTAGGATTGAACAATGCCTCGGGAAATAAGCCTGCAATATTATTGTAGCTTGTACCTACTCTATACAGGTCATAGAATTTATAATCTCCAATCTGGTCGCTTCCTGTAATGCCATAACTTGCCCTCAGTTTTCCAAAACTCAGAAATATTAAATTATCCTTGATTAACGACTCATTTGAAAATATCCAGGCTGCCCCGATGGAACCAAAATTTCCAAATTTATTTCCCGGGCCAAAGCGGGATGATCCGTCCCTCCTCCCTGTTAAATTCAACAGGTATTTCTCATTGTAATTATAACCGATTCTGGCAAGCAAAGAAGCATATCTGTATATACTCTCATCGTCAGCAGAATATGTAACAGTAGATGCAGCTTGCAAGCTTTCAATAAACTCATCAGAAGTATAGGTTGCTCTAATTCGCTGAAATAAATACGTGTTTTCCTGAAAACTTCCACCTATTAAAGCATCTATGGAATGGTTACTAAAATTCTTCGTATATGTTACCTGTGGTTCAGCAATCCACGACTTACGCTGATTGTTGCCGAAAGAGCTTACAGCAACCGGTGAGGGGCCAAGGGCGTTAGGAGCTCTTGAACTCAAAGGGTCTTTTGATATCTCATTCCCATGAAACTCTGTAAATCCGAGGTTTGTCTTTACAGTTAATCCAGGTATTAATTCATAGCTGAAAACACCGTTCATTATTAAGTTGGAAGACCTGGATTCATTGCCCTTTTTTATAAAACTCATTGGGTTTGTCCATGAGTTTAATCCTGTTGAAGGGTTAATTGCCCAATTCAGGTTTCCATTTTCATCATATAGCCCTGGTGCGTTAGGCGATAGAAACAACGCATAGTTTATGAAATTAGCATCATCAAATAATTTATTCCTGTTAATCCCATAGTTGGTGGAAAGATTAGCCCTGAATTTCTTATTAATCGAAGTATGATTCAGACTTAAATTTAAAGTTCCTCTCTTATACCAAAAGTCACCCGGAAGTATCATCGTTTCTTTGTGATACCCACCTCCAAAGCGAAAAGACGTACTACCGTTTCCGCCAGAAATACTGCCTTGTAAGTCTGTAATATTTGCCGCTCCTCCCAATAAAACTTTCTGCCAGTCTGTGTAACGGGTTGTGTCCCACAATAAAAGGTCAGGTGCATTGACAAGAGTCGGCACAATTCCATCATTCTTAAAAGCCTCATGACGCATTTCCAGATATTGTTTTGTATTTAACAATTCCAATTTATTTGACAATTCCCCCATCCCTCGGTACATACTAATATCGAAGTTAGTCCGTGAAGCCATATTCCCTTGCTTGGTCGTAATCAGAATAACTCCATTTGCACCGCGCGATCCATAGATGGCAGTTGCATCACCATCTTTTAATACTTCAATGCTTTCAATATTCTCAGGGCTAATTGAACTCAAAGGGTCAAATCCAGATCCCATAAAGGATAATGAAACACTTTTTACAGGCGCAGCATTAACCGGTACACCGTCAATAACATATAGCGGGTAATTTCCATTGGGATCAACACTTCGATCACTATTCCGAAGACTATTCGTACCTCTTATCCGGATTGTTGGTGCACTTCCAGGTGTCCCATTTACAGGGGTTATTTCCAATCCCGGCACACGTCCCTGTAGTGCCATCAGGGGGTTGGTAACCGGTTGTTTTTCAACATCCTTCGCCTCTACCTTAACGATATTTCCTGTTCTTGTTTTTTCGGTTGTTTCATAATACCCTCCGCTAATTGTTACTTCCTTTAAGGTAGTTACATCTTCTTCCAGCGTTATATCTATAACCATACGACCATTCACTTTTTCTTCTGCGTTTTTATAGCCAATGAAGGATAACACGAGTACATCACTTTCACCGACTTGCACCGTGTAAGTACCGTTAGCTGCGGTCGCTGTGCCATTGTTAGTATCTTTTACCAACACATTCACCCCGGGCAACGGCACTCCGGATTTATCGGTTACTGTGCCACTTACCATTGTTTCCGCTTTTTTTTTAGGAGGTTCTGCTTTGGGTTCAGCCGGTATTTCTTTTTCGCGGATGATGATGGTGCGCTTGTCAATGATGTATGTGAGCGGCTGATTTTTAAAGCAACTTTCCAGCACATCTTCTAAGGATGCCTCTTTCACATCGAGGCTTACCGGCTTTGCGTTTTTCAGCATATTGGTGTTATACATGAACTGGAAGCCGGTTTGCCGGTTTATCTCTGTGAAGATTTCTTTTAAGGATTCGTTCTTTACCGAAAGCGTTACGGTTTGCGCCCGTGCACAAACGATGGCAAAAACAAACAACAATATGAGGGCGCTGTGCTTCATCTTTGATTATTGAATGCCCGGTTTTTTCCCGCGCTTTACGGTGATCTGTCTTTCATTGATCTCAAACCACACCGCACCGGTCAGTTCCATCGTGCGCAACAGTTCGGTAACATCGCCCTGCCGCGATACGGCTGCGGAAAAGTACAGGTCGCCCAGGTCTTCTTCGTAACGGATGTCAACAGCATACCACCGCGCCACCTGCCGCATAATGGTTGTTACGCTGGCATCTTCAAACCGGAACATTCCGCTCTTCCACGCTATGGCTTCTGCTACGGCATTCCTGTCTTCTATAACCGTCAGCTTTCCTTTGCCGGAACGATTAGCCTGCTGGCCGGGCGTTAACAGTTGGGTTTCCTGTTGTGCAGTAACCCTTACCGAGCCTTCAATCAGGGTTGCTTTGGCAGTACCTTCTTCGTTATAGGCCATTACGTTGAAGTGTGTGCCCAATACTTCCACGTTCAGGTTATCGGTGATTACTCTAAAGGGTTTGGCTTCATGCTTCGCCACTTCAAAGTAAGCCTCGCCTGTAAGTTCAACGATACGTTCATTGCCTGTAAAAGCTGCCGGGTATTTTAAGGATGAAGATGCGTTCAGCCATACATGGCTGCCATCGCTGAGCGTAACGCGGTACTGCCCCCCGCGCGGTGTTGAAATAGTATTATAAAGTGTTTCTGCCTTCGATAACTCTTCGGCAGACAAGTCGGGTAAGTAGGAAAGCGTTCCGCTTGTATTGACAACCTGTGCAACGCCCTGTTGTGGAATGGCTGCACTTTCATCATTCAATTCCACCTGTGTTCCATCGGCCAGCAACAATATCGCTTTATCACCACCCGGAACAATGTTATTTACAGCTACCTCATGCGTGGATGAAGCATTGAACGGCCACTGATAAGCTGCATAGCCCACCGCCATTACGAGCAACACCGAGGCAGCAATACGCCACGCAGTGGTTTGCCACACAAGTTGTCGTGCAGGCTTACGCTTGTTATAAATGCCTTGCAGCAGTTCACGTTTTAGTGTTTCCGGGTCGCCTGAAAGAGTGGTATAGCCTTCGGTTTCGGCCTCCTGCCGGTAGCTTTCAAAGAATGTTTCCGCTAACCGTTTTTCTTCCGGTGTGGCTGTTCCATTGGTGTATTTCTCAAGCAGCGCCTTGATTTCTTTTTCTTTCATAATTATTGATACAGGCAAATGCGGGTCGTCCGGATGTTGCTGTTTGTATCTATGTTCCATGAAGGGGTTGGAACACACAAGCGGGAATGAAAAAAATCAGCTTCGCTGCCGGGTCAGAGTGAAGTCAATAAGAAAAAAAACAGAGGAAGAAGTGTTTTGAGGGAGAGCCTCAGGATGTGAAGCGCACGGGTAAGATGATTTTCGACTGTGTTTTTATTGAGGTTAAGCCGTGCGGCAATCTCATCGTTGGGAAGGTTTTCAAACCGGCTCAATCTGAATATTTGTTGGGGGCGTTCGGGCATACCTGCCAGTATCTCTTCAATCTGCCCGGACAGGAACCGTACATTAACGTCATTTTCAGTGCAGTCTTCTATCAGCACCCTGTTCACCCGTGCAATGTGCTTGTCCGCGATCTTTTCGTTCCGCAGCCATTGGAAACATTTGTACCGCAGGGCTTGTACTAAGTATGCCGAAACGTTTTCTATTTCGCGTTGCTCGTATTTTTCAAGAAACGATACAAAAACATCCTGCACAATATCTTTGGTAACATTCTGACTGCCGGTAATCTTGTTGCCGATGGCGCACAGCATTTTCCAATGCTCTTCGTAGAGCTTTTCAAAAGAGATACGTTCTCCTTTGTAAAGGAAAAATGGTGTTCCTGAATGATGCGTTGCCACCGATTTGAATACTTATGAAAAGTAAAGTTCATAAAGATTTCACAGTAATTCAATATGAATGCCCCGTTTTCAGTCGTTCCGGTTAAGAAATATGTAAGCAGAAATTATTTTTTCGTTTTCCGGAACTACCGGTTGTGTGTATGTGCGGAGTTATGGAACTTATAATAATAGCCTGTTGTGTAACCGTATTATTTATACCCTCCCAGTTTCAACGCACGTTCAACTGCCTCTTGTGTTATGTTGCCGTAATGGATTTCGACACGCTTATCGGTATCGATCCATTCGCGTATTTTATCTAAGCGTTTCTTTTTTACGTTTTTAAGAACTGGTACACCCAACTGTTTTAACGCAGCGGCATTGTAGTGTTGTTCGTATTGCTTTTTCATGGGTACAACCATCAGCTTCTTGCCGAGGTATAATGCCTCTGCCGGTGTTTCAAAACCTGCGCCACACAAAATACCGGTACACGATAACAGACTGGCCGCGAACTCATCTTTATTAACCGGATATACCGACAATTTTCCGATGTGATACGGCTTTTTGGCATGTTTTGAAAAAATGCGCCACTTCACATTGGGTACTTTCATCAACAACGGAACCAGCTTGCGGTCGTCATACGCAGGCAGGTAAACCGTATAATGATCGGCCTGCGATGGCTTCGCTTCGCGGATGGATGCGCGGATAACCGGGGTAAACATAGTGTCATCGAACCGATCGAAATGAAATGATACTGCCGCTTGTGAAGGCGCATAGTTTTTAAGAATCCACTCGCCTACCGGATCGAAATGTTTGGGCTGCGGAACTTTGGGCGATAACAAAGCCGACTGGTGACTCAGCGAAATACAGGGTACATCACGCTTGCGTGCAGCCCATGCCGAAACAGGCTCAAAGTCATTGATGATGATGTCGTACTTATCGACCGGGAAGTTGTTAATCTCTTTATAAACTTCTTTGGAACTGTTTTGCTTAAACGTTTTAAACAAATCAATACCGCCCGATTTCCCGAAATAAAAACTCAATCCCCGCGATTTATACTTCAGGGGATAATCTAATTTAATATCGGCTTGCGCCCCGCTTACAAAAATATCAAGCTTGCCGTATTCTTTCAGTACGGGTATCACATCTTCTGCACGGCTAATGTGCCCATTGCCCGTGCCTTGTATGGCATATAATATTTTCACCGCTTTACTGTTAAAAACTCGTTGACCAAATCACGGAATATTTCGTTGTTATCTAATTTAGATGATAGTCGTTTAGGCAATTTAACAGAATTTGCAACAGGATCATCGTGATAGCGGTAAATACTCCAAACGCGACCATCGTATTCAAGCGCGGTAAGGTTCTCGACCCAATCGCCCGAGTTGAGATAGGTTACAGAACCTTTGTCGGTAGTGATCTGGCGTATTTCGGGCTGATGGATGTGCCCGCAGATCACATAATCGTAACCGTTCGAGATGGCGATGTCGGCAGCAGTGTCTTCAAACTTATTGATAAACTTCACAGCCGATTTCACGCTGTCTTTCACCCGTTTCGAGAGCGATATTTTTTCACGCCTCATCTTTAACAAGCACCAGTTCACACAGGTATTTAAAAGGATCAATGTATCGTACCCCACAGCGCCCAGCTTCGCCAGCCACTTGGAGTACCGCATGGTAACATCGAACACATCGCCATGAAAAACCCAGGCGCGTTTGCCGCTCAGGTTCAATATGGTTTTGTTCGCGATATGAAACGATCCTAATTTTAATCCGGCAAATTTCCGGAGCATTTCATCGTGGTTGCCGGGCAGGTAAATAATTTTTATCCCGCGTGTAAGCAACCCGGTTATGTGTTTTACCACCTGCATGTGCGACTTGGGCCAGTAGCGTTTGCTAAACTGCCACATATCGATGATGTCGCCATTTAAAATGATTTTACGGGGCTTAATGGTTTTAAGGTAACGCAGCAACTCTTCGGAATGGCACCCATAGGTACCGAGGTGCACATCGGAAAGTATCACGATGTCAACCCTGCGTTTTTTACGTTTGCTCATAAGTGTTAAAAGCAATTCCGGAAGCTATCTCAGTAACTTCCGGAATACCTAACCTATTAAAGAAAGTCTACCGGGAACAAAAGTATTATATGCCTGTTACTTCTGCGTAACCGGCCTGTTACCGAATTGTTACGGTGATTTAGCTTGCTTTAAAACGAAACCGCAGGTATTTGATCTTCTCACCTTTTGCAGCGAAGTGTTGCTCGTACCGAGTTTTAATATCGAAACATTCACCCCGTAAATCCGAGTCATACACATCATCGGTAAACTTCAAATCTTCAATGTCATCGCGTTGTGCGAGTTCCTCTAACGTGTATAAATACAAATTTGTATTATCGGTTTTTAACCGGATGTAGGCGCCCGGCTTTAACAGCCTTTTATAGATGCTCATAAACCTCGGGCTGGTAAGCCTGCGTTTGATGTCGCGGATGCGCGGCCGGGGATCGGGAAAGGTGATCCACAATTCGCTGATTTCGTGTTCGGCAAAAAAGTTTTCTACCAGCAAAATCATCGTGCGCAGAAAACCCACGTTACCAAGGCCATTCTCAAGTGCATGGGTGCTGCCCCGCCATATACGTTCGCCTTTAATATCGACACCGATATAATTATTACCTGGAAACAGGCTCGCTAATCCAACAGTGTATTCGCCCCGACCACAAGCCAACTCAACGGTAATCGGATTATCGTTCTTAAAGAAGTCTTTGTTCCAGTTACCTTTTATAGTGTGGTAATACTCCTTTGTAGGTTCTACCACATTTTGCTGATGTTCAATCTGTTTGAATCGTTCGAGTTTTCTTTTCATTTAATTATTCCGGCTCACAAACCGGCAATTTCGGCTACCACAAATGTACTTCCTCCAATAAATATAAAATCCTCAGCCCCAGCGGCTTGTTTTGCTTTCGCGATAGCCGCATTCACATCGCGTTCAACTTCGCCATTCAATCCAAAACGTTGTGCGGCCTGCTTCAATACATCGGCATTCATCGCTCTGGGGATAGATGCCTCACAAAAATAATAGTAAGCCTCTGTCGGTAAAGGCCGCAGCACTTCATCAGGCTCCTTGTCCTTGACCGTACCGATTACCATAAACAACTTTTGATACGGCTGCTGCCGGATTTGCCTGACCAACTCCCGGATGCCATCTGCGTTATGGCCTGTATCACAAATAATCAGCGGCTTCTCACCTATTTGCTGCCAACGCCCCTTTAAACCGGTTTGTTGAACGACCCCGGTAAGCCCTTCAATAACCTGATCTTTCGGCAGTACGAATCCGCACTGACGTAATACATCAACCGACTGAAAAACTCCCGCTATATTCCTCGCTTGATAATTTCCTTTCAATGGAATCGGTAACGCATTGATTATAACCTGATCATACTGTTTCACCTGCCAGCAATTTTCGTGATACGAACAGGTGTAAACATCGCTTGCAAATGTTAAAGGTGACTGCTGAAGATTTGCCTTTTCACGGAAGATATACTCAATTTCGGGCTGGCGTTCGGACACCACCACCGGAACTTCGGGTTTGATGATACCCGCTTTTTCGGAGGCAATCTTTTCGAGGGTATCGCCTAATATGTCTTTATGGTCAAACCCGATGTTGGTAATAACCGACAAAACCGGGTGAATAACATTGGTTGAATCGAGTCTTCCGCCCAGCCCGGTTTCAATAACGGCAACGTCCACTTCCTGTTGGGCAAAATATTCAAAGGCCATGGCCACCGTAATCTCAAAGAAAGAGGGTTTAATACGCTCAATATGCGGTTGGATGCGGTTCACAAATTCTACCACAAAAGTTGAGGCCACCGGCACACCGTTGATCCTGATACGCTCGGTAAAATCTTTTAAATGTGGCGATGTATATAAGCCCGTTTTATACCCGGCCGATTGCAGCACCGAAGCCAGCATGTGCGATGTTGATCCCTTGCCATTCGTACCGGCTATGTGTATAGATCTAAACTTTGCTTGCGGATTACCCAACGCTTCGCACAATGCAATGGTATTGCTGAGATCGGCCTTGTAAGCCGCAGCACCTACCCGCTGAAACATGGGCAGGTTTTGATACAGGTACGTGAGGGTTTGCTGGTAATTGGTAAGCATTGATCTGAACAGGGCGCAAATCTCATTGCCTTAGGGGCAAAATCCAAATAATTGCTGTACTGAAAATCAATTTGAACGAACCACGAACGTAATCTTACCGGTTGAAACAGCCGGTACGTTTGCACCTGTTTTCGTAAAGGTGAGTTTCTCAACTTCTTTCCGGCAAGCCTTTTCGGTTTCAAGGCTTACGCTGCGTTCTAATGTTTTAATCGAGATGATTTCCCCTTCGTTGTCAACCTTGATTTCAAAAACTAGACGGCCACCTGTTTCTGTTCCGGGTATTACGGGATCGGGTACGGAATCCCAATTCCATCCGGCTAACGCTAAGCCTACACCTCTTCCTTTTCCACTACCATCGCCACCACTTCCCTGATTACCGTAAAGTGCATTGGCATCTAACGAACCTTGCGGATTTCCTTTATCGCCTGTTTTGCCCTCATCATCGCCATGATTGCCCGGCTTACCTTGTTTGCCATCGGTTCCGGTTGTATTGCTGTTGGGGTTGTAAACAGTTTTTGGGGCTTCTTCTTTCTTAGGCGTTTCTTTAACCGGGTTATCGACAGGTTTTACAGGCTCTGTTTTAACTTCTTTCTTTTTAGGCTCTTCTTTCTTTACCGTTATCGGGCTTTCTTCCGAAGTGCTCACCACTTCGCTGTCGTCTGGTTTGGTTTCCGGTTGTTTTTCTTCCTGTTTGATTTGTTCGGGTTGCGGTTCTTCCTGTTGAGGTTGAGGCTTCTCTACACCTACGGGTTCGTCTGGCTGGATGTCGCCACTGCCCTGATCGTCTAACCCAAAGTTTAACTCAATTCCGCCACCGCCAGCGGGAATAGGCGGATAAGGCGTACGCCAGGCTACGGTAAAAAAGAACAATAGAAACAGCACCGCATACATACCAGTGGTAGTGGCTGCGGCAATAACTTTGTTATTCTTTTCTTTTTGCGATGTCATAGCCAAAAATTTACAAACCTGGCGTTGTTGCCTGTATTACTATGCAAAAACTGCACCGGCATAATACCGGTGCAGCCGTTAAGCCACACAACCTGACCAAAAAAATCAATATTTCAATACCCAAAGAGCTTCTGAATACTCGCCTTTCTTCGAGTCGGCAATTTGTTGCGCGTCTGCAAACGTACCGGCATCGGCAATAGCCAACCGGAATACTTTATATTTTCTAAAAGGCGGAATCAACTTGGTACTCACACCTTGTTTCTCAAGTTTTTTGGCGTGATCAATCAGCAAATCATCGTCAACGGCACTGGCTGCTATCACATAGTAACGTCCGGTAGGTGCTGATAGTGTTTCAAATACACCAACTTTAGCAATGTTGGCTAACGAATCGGCCTTTCTGCGTTCGGCCTCAAGCAATGCACGCGCTGCGGCTTCGGCATTGGCTATGCTGTCGTTTTTAATTTTTTCACGGGCAGCAGCTTCTTTCGCTATTCTTTCTTTCTCGGCATCGGCCTTAGGTTTATATACCACAAAGTACCATGCTGCACCTACGGCAAGCAATACTACGATTAGTATGCCTAACACTTTAGGCCAAACCGGTGCAGGCTCATCCTCGTCATATACATACTCCACAACCGGGGGCTGATCGTTAGTTTCGACCAACTGCTCTTCAGCAATGGTCTGCTCTTCCTGAACAGGTTCTTCCTGCGATTGGTTTGATTCGTAAACAGTAGTGGTTTCGGTTACCGTGGTCGTGGTTTCTTCTACACGGTCTATCGGTTTATATTCTATTTCGGGTAATCCGAACGTATCATCCGATGCCTCGTTTTGCTGGTTCAGATTCTCGTTGATTTCGTCTTCAGTAGGTTTCTTTCTTCTGGCCATGAAGGTTAAAAATTGGTATCAGACAAAAGTAAGTGATTTTTCGGGGCATACAAAATTTACCGGATTAACGCACCCGCTACTTAAACTTCCAGGTAATGCCTGCCATTGCCTGAAAGCCACGCACCGGGTATTGATAGTACATGGGGTATTTTGCTGACGCTATGTTATTGAGTTGCACAAAAGCCGAAAACGTATCGGACACGAGGTATTCGGTTTTAAAGCCCAGGTCAAATGCAGGGTCGAGTGTTATTACCTGTATAGGGATAGTGGGTATCTGATTATGATCCAATACTTTCATCCCCCCCTGGGCAATCATATCTACGCTAAAGATCAGCTTCTTGTACAGGTTATACGAAGCGCCTGCCGTTACGCGGTAGGTTGGCTTATGCCATGCCTCCTGGATTTTATCGGTGCTGTAAGCGTAATAGTCGCCGTGTAACGAAAACTTGGCCACATCGGAATAGGTGTACAACAACGATGCGTAAAAGTTAGTCCGCTTGGTTGTGCCTTCATCGTACGCTACCTGAAACTTTGAGATGTCGGCTGCATCGTTCATAAAAAAGTAAAGGTTGTCTAAACTGGCAAATGAAATACCGGCTCCCGCTAATACTTTACCGCCTAACTTAGCTCGCAGGCCGGCATTGATGTCGAATTTCTTGTTGGTATGAAATATACTCACCGAAGGCGCCAGCCAAAGGTTTTCGGCCGACAAGGTTTGCAACGATACTTTTTCCATACCGCCCGACAGCGACCCGACAAAGTCAACCACATCGTTCAATGCATACGTGAGTTTTACATCTGGGTAAAAGTGAAAATCTTTTGAATCGATCGAATCATTTTCGATGGCCATCGTAGCGCCTACCTGAAAATACAAATCGCTTTTTGTAACAAACGAATAATACCCGTTTACCTGAAAAAGATTACGAGCTTTTGCATCGATGCCCACATCTTTACGGCTGATGATGGCATAATCGGCTTTCAGGTTAATGGCCTGCTCATCGTTAATTTTATAGGCACCTTTAAACAACAGGTCAACGGTACTTTCTTTAGCCGAGAAGCGGTCGTTCGTATAACTGAAATTACCGCCCAACTGGTACGAGAAATCAGACTTACGGGCACTCATTAATTGCGCCCCGAGGTTAAACAAGGTATAAGCCTGTTTAATATCCTTGTGGTGTACATCAGTACCTGGAGCGTAACCATAAAAATGCGTACTCCTGTTTTCAAGACCGATGTTTGCACCAAACGAAAGCTCTTTGCTGAATGTTTGCGCAAAGGCCGAAATACCCGTGTGCGCTCCGCCCGAATTTTTATCGTCCACCGGGCCTTTACCCGACCGGTTTAAAAACAAATGCGCACCTAATAATTTCTTTTTATCGGGTTTATTGGTAATAAAGCCATCAAAGTATTGCGAAGCATAATTGCCCAAACCGGCACTCACATAACCCCGGTAGTTCTGCGACAACTCTTCCTGTTTCAGTTTAAGCGGGCGCACCACGGGATTAAGCTCCGGTGTTTGAAAGTTAAACACTTTGTAATCGTACGTGATGGCCGGGGTTAATACTTCGGCCGGGCGCGGAGGAATTTTCTCAAACAAACGGTTCGCTTTGGGCAGTGTAATCTGCCTGTCTTTCAAAATTTCTATTTCAACATCTTTAATCTCACCGTCTTCCCAGGTGTTTTGCGCCTGTACAGGCATGATACCGGCTAACACACACACCACGGGCAATACATATAGGATATATTTCTTTATCATATTACTTTCCGGTTGTGTCGGCTTTTATTTTTTGTTGTTCTTTCAATTCGTTTTCACCGATCTTTTTCAACTTATCGGCTGCTGCATCACGAATGTATTGGAGCGGGAAGTTATAATCAATCAGCGATTGCAGAGTGGCTTTCGCCTGAAACACATCGCCAGTAGCTAAGTAATTATCTGCTAACAATAAATAAGCCTTCCCTACCCATTCATCGTATGCTTTAAAATCACTGCTGATCGATACCAATGCATCGTAACATTGTTTATGTTGTTTTGTGAGGTAGAAAATCTCACCGATGCGGTATTTGGCTTCGGCTCCGTATTCATCACGTGCCGTATTCAGGGTGTTTAAAAATTCATCTTTGGCCGTTTCGTAATCGCCTTTAGCCATGGCTGCCTTACCCAAATACAACGAGGCTTTGTTTACCGCGCCTGCATTCACATTGCCTTTGGTGATGATGAGGTTCGCATACGTTCCTACCGAATCGTATTGCCCCAACAGGTAAAACGATTCCATTAAACCCGACCAGGCCGTATAAAGCTCTTTTTTATTGGTAGCCAGCCGTTCGGCCTTGTGATAGCTGACAATAGCATTGGTGTATTTCGATTGCCTGAACTCAATCTCAGCAATGCGGCCTACCGCCTTGTTTACATTACCCGAAGCCGGGTTGGCGGCTAATTCATTATAAAACGGAAGCGCCTTGTCAAAGTCCTGTAAACGATAATGCGACTCTGCGAGGAAATACTTCGCTTCCATCACTTTCGCGCTTTGCGGATAGGCATTGATAAATGCATTAAACCCGGTAATGGCTTTAGCATATTGCTGATCGTAGTATTGATTCTTAGACGATTCATAATCCACCACCTCAAGATTTTTGTTTTCAGGATTGGCTTTTTTGTAATCTGCAAGATAAGTTTCAAACTCACCTCCTTTACCGGCCATAGTCAACGCTTCCTGTAATGGAAGCAATACCTGTTGCGCCAGCGGGTGTGTCGGGAATTGTTTTAATATCGCCTGATAATCGCTTACGGTTTTATCATACTGCTTCAAATTAAAATTCGATGCCGCCCTGCGCATATAGGCATACGGCAAAAACCTTGATCCGGTTTGTGTGCCTTCGCTGATTAAACGGGTAAGGCCGTCAACCGCTGCCTGGTAGTTACCCTGTTCGATTTCAAATTGCGCGCGCTGGTATAATGCTTCTTCGCGGTATTGCGATTTCGGGTACGTGCTGATCAGGTTCGAGAACTGCGTACGTGCCTCGGCATACTTGCGCAAAATACCATTGATCATACCGCTTTGAAACAAAATATAATCATCGTCAGGTGTTTTTAACTGGCGTGCCTTAGCATACTGCGCTACGGCCTCATCGTATTGTTTGCTCACGTAATAACAGTCGGCCAAACGGATTACGCCATCGGCATAGTTCGGGGCATTTTTATTACCCTTATTGACAAACTCCTTAAAATTGAAAAGCGCCTGCTCAAACTGCTCAAGGTTAAAGTAAGCATACCCTAAACTGTACCGTGTTTTGCTGATCAGTTCGGGTTCTGCGGCTGTTCCCAGGCTGATTACTTTTTGATAGTACGGAGCCGCCTCCTGGTATCGTTTACCAATCGAATAGGTTTCGCCATTCCAAAAATTAGCCAATGCTACATATTTGGGATCGACCGGGCTTTGCAGTGATTTTTCAAAGAATTTAACAGCCTCTTCGTAATCTTCTTTATTAAAGAGTTCTGATCCTTTTAAATACGTTGCCTTCTGGTATGCCTGATCAACGCTGGTTGTGCGCTTCGGCAATGCTTCAATGTATTCGATTGCCTTGTTGTAATTGTTTCCGTTCACATAAGCCTGCGCCAATAACTCTCGTACGGCAATACCGTGATCGCTTGACGGATACGTTTTCATAAAGTTTTCAAACTCGCTGATGGCGATGTCTGTCTTGCCAACATCGTACGATATTTTAGCATATTGAAAGGCACTTTCTTCGGCCAGCTTTGCATCTTTCGCAAAACTGCGCGAATGGTTAAACGAGTTTAACGCATATTGTTTGTTGCCTTGTTTCAGGTACAATATCCCCAGATAGTATGAAGCATAATAACTGACCGAATCCTGCCTGGCCGCAGAGTTTTTCAGATAGGTAATCGCCTTCGCATCCTGCCCGATGGCATAATTCGCAAAGCCCGCCCTGAATAATAAAGCATTATCGGCTTTAGCCTGGTTCTTTTCTAAGTACACCTCGTACGCGGCTATTGCTTTGGCGTAATCTTTCTTATAATAATATGCATCGGCCACCAGCATTGAAATTTCACTGTAATTTGAAATTTGGGCAGCGCGGGATTCTAACGTTTTTGCGTAAGCAATCAACTCATCGTACCGGTGTTGTTTATAATACACGTTGGCGATCAGGCCGGGCACAATGTTGGCGTACGCCTGACTCGTTTCGGCACGTTTCAGGTCTAACAATGCTTCGGCATAGCTGGCACGGGAATATTCGATAAAGCCTGCGTAGTAATTGGCAGCCGGGGCATACTGGCTGTCCTGCAATTTTACCGCGTTAAATTTTTCAAGTGCATCATCCAATTTTTTCAGGTTGAAATAACTGTATGCCCATTTAAAATAACCCTCTACCTGTTGGGGCTGGCTCAGTCCTGCAAAGTTTACTTTACCGTAATAGGCAATGGCTTTTGTGTATTCCTTTTCGGCATAGAAAAAATTCGCCAGGTCGAAATAAGCTGTTGCGCTACGTGGGTTAGACGGGTTGTGGACGATGAAATCGGCTATCAGTTTTTCACCATCCGAATGCCCCAGTTTCAGTGCGCTTAACGCGATGAAATATTCAGCATCGGCTTTGCGGGCATCGGTAGGCGTTGCATACTTGAGGAAATCGGTAAACACTACGCGGGCCGCGCTAAAATTTGCGTGGCTCACCAATTCCATTCCTTTTTTATACAGGTTTTCGGTCTTGCTTAGTGAAAGCTGATCCTGACCCTGGGCTGCCCTGCTTACTATCAACAATAGTATGATGCCGAGCGTTGAACTTGCTAACCTCACATGAACGGGTTTTATCAATAACATAAAGGTCTAAAAAATATTGCAAGAATAAGACCAAAAAAATAAGTTCAAAAAATTGTCGCCCCGAGAGGCCGTACATTCCGTTGATTCAAAAGTAAGTAAAAAAGTTGAAGCGCAACCATACTTAGTGCATGAGCCGGTAAATGAGCTCGCGTAAAATTTGCCCTTCGGATGCCGATCCCGTGTTAACACCTTTCAGTTTCAAATCGGCTTCTTTTAACAGGGCGATGTTGCGTAAAATAATTTCGGATGGGAATTGTTGTAAAGCAAGGCTGTAATCACGTACTGCATAAGGGCTCACTTTCAATGCACTAACTAATCCGCGTTCACTTTTATCAGTAGCCTGCGATGCCACCAACACTTTACTGAAAAACGAATACAGATAAGCTACCATCGGGATAACGGGGTTCTTTTTGGTGTTGCCTTCAAAGTACCGAACTATTTTGGCAACGGTAAAAGAATTTCGCTGGAGCAACGCTTTTTGCAACTCAAAAATGTTGTATTCCTTGCTCACCCCTACCTGTTGCATGACCATGTCGGTCGTGATGGTTTCGCCCGGTTTTAATGAAATGGTGAGTTTATCGATCTCGTTGGTGAGGCGGTTCAGGTCGTTCCCCACGAACTCGCACAATGCCCGTATGGCCTGATCGTCAGCCGGAATTTTCTTATCCGCCACATAACCCGCTACAAAATCGGGCAACTGGTTATCGTACATTTTTTTGGCCGTAATGGATGTGGTGAGTTTCTCGATGTTTTTGCCCAACTCTCTGCGCTTGTCGAGCGCTTTATGCTTGTGACAAAACACCAATACCGTGCTGGGCACGGGTTGCTTCACATAATCGAGCAACAGCTTCGCCCCGATTTCCTTATTCAGATCCTGAATTTCCTGCGCCTCTTTTACAATCACCACCTGAAACTGCGCCATCATCGGAAACCTTCGTGCGTGGGTCAAAATAGTGGCCATGGTCACATCCTTGCCATATACCACCACCTGGTTAAACCCTTTGTCGGCTTCGCTTAGCGCGTGGGCTTCGATGTAATCCGAAATAACATCGATGAAATACGTTTCTTCACCCTGTAAAAAATACACCGGGCTGAATTTTTTTGCCCGTGCATCCGTCAATATTTTTTTTACGGCAGCATCCATCAGTCAATTTTTTTCTTTGTACTAAACGTAACCGCAGCGGTAATGCCTACTAATGCGCCACCGAAGTGCGACTCCCACGAAATGCGCGGGTCGCTGGGCAATACGCCATAAAAAATACCTCCGTACAATAGCACCACTACAATGGAAATCGATAACGACATAAAATCCCTGCGTAAAAATCCAAAAAATATCAGGAAAAACGCAATACCATATACCAATCCGCTGGCGCCAATGTGGTTGGCCTCGCGGGCAAATAACCATACTAATATGTTTGTCCAGAAATAAGCCCTGAAAAATACCGCCACCGCTATGCGCGGATAAAAGAAAAACAAAACCGAGCCTAAGAACAATAACGGAACGGTGTTGGATATTAAGTGCAATAAACTGCTATGCAGTAATGGGGCAATGAATATGCCGATAAGCCCGGTTAACGATAACGGCCTGATGCCATACGAACTGAGCGGTATCTGAAAGTTGAACTCCAGAAAGAAGAACAACCACATGAGGAAAACAATGCGCAGCGGTACAACTGTACTGCCAAATACCGAGCGTTCAGCCATTCATTGTCAGCGGGTTGAAGGGTTTGTAATCATGCTTAGTTTAACCAAACGTGCTTCTTCCGAACCTACGGCATTCATGCCCAACACTCCTCCCGATGAGGCCGCTACTTCCCGCGCCAGTCGCAACAGCGTGTTGTAATACTCTACTGCAAAGGGTTGGGACATTTTCTGCCAGATGAGGTTTAACCCTTCTAATTCTTCGGTAATAAGCGGGGTACGCTGCGTTGCTTCGTACGGAAAGCCCTGTTCGATGATCTTGAACTTATCTTCAAAATCCTGGGCTAACTCCGTAAATAAAGTGGTCATCGAATCCGATACTCCCTGCGCTTTTTGAACAATGTTCAGGGCTTTTTTCATTTCTTTCCGGTCGATCGTGCCATCAGCGCCAGCAATTAAAATACATACCAGAAAAGGCGCTGTATATACAAGTTCCTGCTCGCTGGGCGATAACCGGTGTAATGCATCAATCATAACTACACTATTATTATAATCTACCATCCTTTTAAAACGTTAAAGTTCGTGAAATAAAGCTTTTTCGCGAATTTACCTGAGTATTTAAAAATTGATGTATTTTTATCTCGCACAATATACGCCATGTACGATAAAGACCCCGTTAAGATATTTGTTGTTGAAGATGATCAGGCTTATACGAAGTTTCTCAAGTATGTGCTGGGGTTAAACCCCGATTTTGAGGTAGAATTTTTCACTACCGGTAAAGAATGTGTCGATAATTTACACAAAAACCCCTCAGTTATTACATTGGATTACTCCCTACCCGACATGGCCGGGCAACAGGTATTGGAGCAAATCAAAAATTACGACCCGAATATTAACGTAATCATCGTATCGGCTCAGGAAAAAATAGGCACGGCCGTTGAACTACTCAAAGCCGGGGCGTACGATTATATCACCAAAGACCAGGAAACAAAAGACAGGCTGTTAAACTCCATTAACAACGCCCGCAACAAGCATTCGCTGATCAAAGAGATCGACCACCTCAAGCGCGAGATTTCCGAGAAATACGAGTTTGAGAAAAGCATTGTGGGCAACAGCGTGGCCATTAAAAAGACATTTGCCCTGCTCGAAAAAGCTGTTAAAAGCACTATCTCGGTTTCCATAACGGGCGAAACAGGAACCGGTAAAGAACTGATTTCCAAATCGATACACTACAACTCCAAACGTAAAAATAAACCTTTTGTTGCGGTGAATATTGCCGCAATCCCTACCGAACTTATCGAAAGCGAATTGTTTGGCCATGAAAAGGGCGCGTTTACCGGGGCTATGACCAGGCGTATCGGCAAATTTGAAGAGGCCGATGGCGGTACTATTTTCTTAGATGAGATTGGCGAGATGGATCCGAACCTCCAGGCCAAACTGCTGCGCGTATTGCAGGAACGCGAGGTAACCCGTATTGGCAGCAATCAGGTTATAAAGCTCGATGTTCGCATCATTACCGCCACACACCGCGATCTTGCCGAAGAAGTAAAGACGGGCAGGTTTCGTGAGGACTTGTATTACCGGTTGCTGGGCTTACCCGTACACCTCCCTCCGTTGCGCGAACGCGGCAGCGATATTTTACTCATTGCCAAACATTTTTTGGATCAATTCTCAAAAGAGAACCAACTCCCTAAATTCAGGATCAGCGAAGATGCCCAGAAGAAACTGCTGGCCTACCCGTTTCCCGGTAACATCCGCGAACTAAAATCGGTTATTGACCTGGCCGCTGTTATGGCCGATGGCAACGAAATCCGTGAACAGGACATCACCTTTAACAGTACCATCCGTGCCGAATCGTTGCTGTACCAGGAAATGACCATGCAGGAATATATGTACCGCATTATCCGGCAGTTTCTGAACCGGTACGATAATAATGTACTGGAGGTAGCCAGGCGGTTAGACATCGGCAAATCATCGTTATACCGTTACCTGAAAGAAATGGACGAAGCCGGTATATGAAGCGATTAGAATCGTATGTAAGAAAGGGAGCCTTTTATAAAGCTGTTGTTGAAGACGGCTCCGATATTATTTTCATTGTAAACTCCGATGGCAAAATACTTTATCACAACGCTTCCGTACGTGAAACACTCGGCTACCGGGCGAAAAGTTTAATCGGTAAAAACTTCTTCGATTACATTTTACCATCTTCGCTCGAAGAATTTAAACAGAATTTCAGGCACACGCAAAGGCGCAAGTACACCGAGAAAATCGAGTTTCAGTTTTTGTGTAAAGACAAGAGTTATCGCTTCTTAGAGTTTAACGCCATTAACCTGAAAAGTAAAGAAGGTTTGCCCGGCCTGATTCTCGACTGCCGTGATATAACCCAACGGAAAAAAGATGCCGTAGAAATGGTGCGGCTACAAAAAGCCAAAGAACAGTTTCTGGCGAACATGAGCCACGAAATACGCACACCCATTAACGGTATTGCCGGTATTGCCGGATTGCTGAGTTCCAATCAAAACCCCGAAGAACACGAAACGTATCTCAATGCTATCCGGCACTCTTCCGAAAACCTCAAGGTTATTATCAACGATATTCTTGACCTGGCCGCTATCGAATCGGGCAAGCTCAAGTTCGAGAAGATAGCCTTTAATTTAAAAGACCTGCTCCCCTCCCTCGTATCAACATTCACCTATCAGGCACGCGAGAAAAACGTAACGCTGCATTATACCATTGACGAAAACCTGAACCGCATTTTGATGGGCGATCCGGTGCGCCTTAACCAAATTCTCATCAACCTGATCAGCAACGCGGTAAAGTTTACCCATGCAGGCTCCATCACCATTACCTGCGAATTAGAAAAAGAGAAAAAGAACATGGTTCATGTGCGCATCGCTGTTAAAGATACAGGCGTGGGCATACCGCACGAAAAACTCAATACCATTTTTGAAATCTTTAGCCAGGCCGATGAAACCGTTACCAGGCGTTACGGTGGTACAGGTCTGGGGCTAACCATTGCACGGCAATTGGTAGAACTGCAAAACGGTACTATTGATGTACAAAGTCAGGAGTTAGTCGGGTCAACCTTTACCATTCGCATACCCTACGCTACCGGAAGCACAACCGTAGCGAAGCCCACACAACAAAAAAACAATACAACCGGTGCAACCATGCATAACGTACGGGTGCTGTTAGTCGAAGACAACGACATTAACCGGTTATATGCGAAAAGCATTTTGCAAACCTGGAAATGCCATACCGACATAGCCGAAAACGGATTAGTGGCTATTGAAAAGTTAAAGAACAATGCGTACGATGTTATCCTGATGGATGTACAAATGCCTGTAATGGACGGGTACGAAGCATCCAAAACTATCCGCCTGATGCCGCAGCCCAAAGGCGCAACGCCTATTGTGGCGCTCACGGCCAATGCCACCAAAATGGATGTAGAAAAATGCTTAGCCGCAGGCATGAACGATTACCTCGCAAAGCCTTTTACACCCGAAGATTTATACGAAATGATGTTTGATAAACTCAAAATCAAGCCTTTATCAATCATACACATACCCCGCCAAAAGCAATACGATCTAAATTACCTGCGCAACATTTCAGGGAACAATACAGAGTTTATCAGGGAAATGCTTCAAACATTTACACAATCGATCCCCACCTCATTGCAGGAAATAGAAGAAGCATTATTCAAAAAAGATTTCACCAAACTTGCCCGTGTCGTTCACCAGATCAAACCTTCCATGACACTGTTAGGCATCAATCACATGAAAGATGCTGCCGTTAAGATTGAGAATATCGCCAAAAGCGAAACACCTGCCGAGGCCGACTTAGCCGTTAAAACAAACAAATTTATCAACACATGCCGCGAGATCATTGACGACCTCGCGGATGAATTGAAAATGCTTTAGCGTTTCATCACCACTATCTTCCGGTAAACCAACGGCTTGCCACCCTGCTGCCGGAAGGCAACAATATACATACCGTCTGCCAGGTTGGTGATGTCAACCTGTTGAGGTTGCGTTGTTAAGTCGCGGTTTACATTACCCGACAAAACGGTAACGCCCCGCTGGTCAACAATGCTCCATTCGTATTGGCGTACAAGCGGCTCTGGCGCCCTGAAATTAACCTGGTGCGATGCCGGGTTCGGGTAAACAACAATATCGTTCACCTGCGCCAGCACCGGGTCGTCACCCACGCTGGTAACAAGTTTGCCAGTACGCGGTACCGGAACTTTATAGATCAACGACTGGTGGATGGTTCTTGGCGCGTTTGGTTCAGACCTGCGGTCTTGCACAAACACTGCGATGTACAAGTTATTTTGGTTGTTGCCTATTGGCACATTAATAACCGATTTAACAGCAATCCTTTCTGTATCATTCAGTGTCCACGGTTTGTTTACGGTGCGCCCTTCGGTACCCAGCAAAAACTTGCGCACCACATTGCGGTGAATGCCCGACCCGCCTACCCGGTCTTCAAGCAATACTACCTGGAACGTAACCGGGTTGCTCAATGCCTGCGTAGGGTGCGTGTAGGTAAACTCAACATCAAAATGCAGCGAATCCGAAGATGAAGTTGGGTCAAAACCGGTTATGGCTATATCAAACAGCGGGTCTTCCAATGCCCTGCGGTCTATCTCTTGCGTTGTTATCTTCTGGTGGCTGCCGTTGAAATCCGTACCATAATAATTACCCAGAATACCGTCCATAATGGCCGCAGGTGGCTGACGGATACCGTAATACAGAACCCGGGCAGACGGGTCAACCGGGTTTTCTAAGTTTATCGGGTCGCTTGACGGGTTCGCAATGTGGTATTGCAGCTTAAAGAAATCGGAGCTGTCTTTGTGCAGTACGCTAAACTGGTTATCGTACATATCATCGAAGTAACCGTTTAATGTAGCCTGGTTAATACCTGCATTGGTAAAGTATTCGACCATTACCGTGCGTTTCTTCTCACCGATATAAATGTTATCAAAAGCAAAGCCTTTTAACGGCTGGGCTTTAAACGTGTTATCGTTGTTGCTGCCAAACGCTATTCTGAAAATCACCTTCGACCGATCGGCTTTAGCGATCTGGTCTAAGTTATAGCGTGCGGTTTTCCACCCGGCAGCCGCCTGCTCGCCCGTCCACCCGAACTGCCCGATGGCCTGCCCGCCCGGGTTACCGGTAATGGCGCGGCTGTTGTACCAGTTTAAACCGTTACCGTTGTCTTCGCCTATGGCCTGCCAGTCGATACCACCATTGGTTGAGTATTGTAGTACAGCGCCATCGCTACCCAACGGTGTATCTGACCAGTAATCGATCGAGATCATCGGGCGCTTGATATGGCTGATGTCCTGGCATGGCCCAATCACTGCCGATTTTTCATTGTTGTAATACGTGCTGTAATCGGTGGCAGCATTCGCATTTGCCCCTGTCCACCACGCAAAATTGCCCGAGGCCGCACCACCGGGAGGCAGGCCAAACACCCAACTGGTGTCGGAAGGCGTAAGTTTTTCGATGCGGTTGGCAAACCACGAGGCTGCGCCCGACTCGAAATCCTCAAAATACCCGGTTATAGGCGAAGGCGTTTCGTACTCTAATATAAATGCCGTGCGGGTAAGCGACTCAACACAACCTACATCGGTTTGTACCTGCAGGGTAATATTGTACTGTTGCCCGGCAATGGTATAACGGTGATCGGGTGCTGAAATCAGGCCTTCGGTACGGCCACTGTGTTCGCCTGTGGGAATAACATAGCCCGTTGGTGCGGTTATCTCATCACCATCGCCAAAAGTCCACTTGTAGTCGGTAATGCTGCCAACAGCAACATTGGTTTGGTCAACAAACTTGGTAAAGTTACCACTGCAAAACTCTGTCCAATCGAATTTAACCTCTGGTGTTGAGCCTACATTAATAACCTTTGATGCCTCCTGATAGCACCCTTCGTTGGTGGTTACTTTAAGCTTAACAGTATAAATACCGGCTGGATAATTGTAAACAGGGTTTTGACTTGTACTTCCATTTCCATCACCAAAATCCCATTGCCAATGCTCTATATAAGCCCCCGTTGGATACATCGGATCTTCGTCTATATAGGATGATTCAATAAAATTAGCCTGAGAGGTTTCACAAATGTTTGTGTTATCGATAACTGGTTTAGGTGATGAAGCAATACGTATTATACGTTGAAATGGGTTAGTAGCATTAAATTCGTTTGTGTATTCATAAATAATATGATACTCCCCTGCTACCAAAAGATCTGTACGCAGCATATACGATTCAACACCGGGCGTATTATCGTAGTAAATACTTCCTGAAGGAAGATCTGGACTTGTAAACACAACATTCTCTAATGATCCAAACGGTATATTCGCAATATCTACGTCAGGGGTTTCAATCAAACGTACTTCGCCCTGTTTAGCACACACTAAATTAGTACCTGACGGATGTAGAATTTCATTAGCTATCGTAAACGACACATCAGTGATCGGGTTTACAACTACACCTTGTGAGTGCGTACTCACGCAACCGAATCCATCAGTAACAGAATAAACCACTGTATTTGTTAATGGCGTTATGTTGGCAATATTCGGGAAGAATTTATTTCCCGAAACAGCATCACCCGAAAATACACCTCCCCCCGGGAAGCCCACCAAAGTGACGGGGTTGTCATTCTCGGCATAAACAGCATTTAAACCAAAAATAGTAATGTTGGCAGGATCGAGCCGGTCAATAACCTGAACCACAACCTGGCTTGAAGCCGCAGGGCAAACACCGGGCGGGTCGTTGGTGGTTAAGGTGAATGTATAAGAAAGGTTGTTCGCGGCAACTTCGGATACGTTCAGGTTATAGTTGGTTATGGCGCTGTTCACGTCATCGTACTGCGCAGCGCTAAAACCGCCACTCCATGTTACCGAGGTAGCCGCTCCACTAAATGTACCCGACAGCGGGATGGCATCGTACTCACAAATATTCATATTGGCACCCGCAAATACTTTTGCCGATTCATCAACGGTTACGTTAACATCGGCCGAAACCTCCGAACAAGGCCCTGCCCCGTCAGGATCGTTGGTTGTTAAGCGAAACGTTATCACCGTGTTGATTTCGGAAGGCAAACGTGTATAGGTTGCCGTTACCACGTTCCCGGTAATACTGCTTACGGAAAGTGTTCCGCCACCACCTGAAACAATACTCCATGAACCTGAAAGAGCCGAGCCGCCAATAGTGCCACTGAGGTTAATTGTTGCAGGCTCGCACACACTGAAATCGCCACCCGGTATGGTTGCTGTTGCACGCGGGTTCACGCGCAGGGTAAACTGATCTTGCACCGTAGTACAAACCGTTGGCGAGCCGCTGGTAACGGTTAATGTAAAGGTTATTTCATTACCAATATCGCCCGTGCCAATGGTGTATTGCGGGTTAAGCAATGAAGCGTTGTCGAGGCTGCCTGTGCCGTTATGAGTCCAAGCCACCGTGCCGTTGGCAGCGGTGGCCGGTACAGCGCGACTTGCAAAATCAAATACGGTCGTGCCTTCACAAACCTGTTCGTTGCTTCCGGCATCCACTACCGGGCGTGGAGTGATGGTAACTTCCATCACATCGGTTACCGGTGCGCAAACGCCTATTCCCACAGCTGTTAACCTAAATTGCAGCAACCCTGTTTCGCCTATGCCCGGCTGGTAGGTAGGTGTTAGCGTAGTGGCATTAAACAATGTTCCGGTTGGTGGGGTACCTATCGACTCCCACAATAACGATACATAATTGGCCGCACTTGCTGGTATTGACTGGCTACTGAAGTTAAAGGTAGTTCCTTCGCATATCTCTGCGTTACTGCCGGCATCCACCATAGCGCCTAATGTGTTGGTTAACACAACATCACTGGTACTGTTGGCGCAAATACCGTTGCCGATAGTCCAGCGAAGGGTTACGCTTGTTCCGGCCGTAAGACCGGTTACGGTACTGGTTGGCGAATTAACATCGGTAATGGTTGCCCCGTTCGATGCACCAATGATACTCCACACGCCCGTACCAAACACGGGCGGGTTGCCGTTAAGCGTAAAGTTTCCATCGTTACAGTTAAACTGGTCTGCACCGGCAACCGATACGGTTAGCTGATCATAATTGGTGATCGTAATCTCATCAAAGGTGTCTGCACAAACTCCCCCGTTGCTGATCGTCCAGCGTAACGTTACACTGCTACCGGCTGTTACGCCTGTAACAGTTGTAGTCGGTGAGTTGATGTTGGTAAGGGTGGCTGTGCCGGACACAATCGTCCATACGCCTGTGTCCGGTGATGCTGCGTTCGCAGCCATCGTGAACGTGCTGTTGTTGCATTGCTCGGTTACCGGTGAACCTGCATCGGCATCGGCTACCGGTGGGGTGATGTGATTGGTCAGCACTACATCATCAACGCTGGTCGGACAGGTTCCGTTGGTAATTGTCCAGCGTAACGTTGTGCTCGTTCCGGCTGTTACTCCGGTAACGGTGCTGTTGTATTGGGTCGGGTCGGTAATGGTTCCGCTGCCGCTTACAATAGTCCACGCACCTGTGCCTTCGCTCGGATTGTTACCGGATAACGTAAATACAGTGTTGTCGCACTGGTTCTGGTCAACGCCTGCACTTGCTGTGGTGGGCAGGTGGTGGTTGGTGATCGTAATCTCGTCAAAGGTGTCTGCACAAACTCCCCCGTTGCTGATCGTCCAGCGTAACGTTACACTGCTACCGGCTGTTACGCCTGTAACAGTTGTAGTCGGTGAGTTGATGTTGGTAAGGGTGGCTGTGCCGGACACAATCGTCCATACGCCTGTGTCCGGTGATGCTGCGTTCGCAGCCATCGTGAACGTGCTGTTGTTGCATTGCTCGGTTACCGGTGAACCTGCATCGGCATCGGCTACCGGTGGGGTGATGTGATTGGTCAGCACTACATCATCAACGCTGGTCGGACAGGTTCCGTTGGTAATTGTCCAGCGCAGAGTGGCACTCGTACCAAACGGTATGCCGGTAACCGTGCTTGTGCGCGACAACGGATTTGTAATAGTAGCGGTACCGTTGATGAGTGTCCACTCGCCTACACCTACCGAAGGCGCGGTGGCCGCCATTATAAAGCTTGCCGCTTCGCATAAATTTTGATTGGGACCTGCCTGCGCAGATGAAGGCGGCACTACAAATTGAATGGTAATATTATCGTGTGAAGGCGGACAGACTCCACTTGTAACCGTCCAGCGCAAACCATACGTTGACCCTGCCGCACCTGAAAACATACTGGTTGGCGAATATGGATCGCCTATCGCGCCAAGGCCATCAGGGTTGCTGATCAGGCTCCACTCCCCAACACCAACACCCGGTGCTGTTGCGTTTAACGAGGTTACCGTGCCACAAACAATCTGGTTTCCGCCAGCCGATGCCGATGATGGGGAGGCATCAAATTGTATGATCACATTATCGGTTGATGGCGTACATACCCCGTTACTGACCGTCCACTGCAACTCGTACGTTTGCCCGGGTGTTCCCGTAAAACTGCTTAGCCGGTTGTTAATGTTTGTAATGTTGCCGCCTCCGGGGTTTACAACAAAACTCCATTGCCCCGTTCCTACCGATGGATTGGCTGCATTCAATGTTGTGGAGCCTCCGCATACCGCGTTTGCCCCGATTTGGTCAGTACCGGCATCGGCTGTTGACGGAGGCGCATTGCTAACTAAAGATGATGAGGGAATATTTGTATTTACAGGAAATCCAGTAATGGTAAGAGGGTTCCCTCCTGATACCCGTCTGAGCAAGAGGGATGCCGCAGCAGTGATTGCCCGCACCCTTACCCCCGAAATAGTGATAGTATTCAGGCCACCCGCATTCGTGTTGCTTGACTCAATTAATGTTATGGTAATGCGTGTAGCCGTAACACCAATGCTTGCTGTTACACTGCCTGACCCTGTTCCGGTAAACGACACGGAGCCAATGCCCGGTTGAAATTGAAACCGCGAGCCTGCGCTAACATCTATCCGGATTGTCCGGTTTGTATTTTGAATATCAAAATCTGTATTAGATGTTTCGGCAACAACAATATCAGATATGGTAACATACGAAAGGTCGCCCACGCACATTACCGGAGCTACGCCACCCGAAAGGTTAACCTGAGCAACTGCTTTTACCGAAAAAAACAGCAACCCGGAAATAAGGGTCATCAGAAGAGTGTTTCGGTAAAGGTTTATCATATCTATGCCAACTACAAAATGTAAATATCCAATAATTTCTAAAAGTAACCCTGAGCGATTTTACTCAAATTTACCGTTTGGTCTGACCTTAATCAGTGCCATTTTTTTCTGGTTTACCAACTCCATGGTGCCCAAAACCAAAATATCGCCATTGGGCAGCTCGTTTATGGCACTGCCGGTATCATCGTTGTTTGTGCTGCCAAACCGCAACGTCATTAACTCGCCAAAGGCTATGTCAACTTTTTTAATAAGAATATCGCGGTTACCGCCCGTGCCGTAGGCATTGCCCAATAAAAGGAAGTTGCTCGCGTCAGACGATGCTATGGCTACGCCTTCTGCATTTGGGAATGTCTGTATTGAACTTACTGAACTAAAATTACTTGAAATACGTGTGGCAATCATTACCCCACTCGATCCGACCGTTGATGTTCCTATGGCCATGAACTGCCCTGAAGGGGATTTGACTATACCAGACATGATCTCATCGTTATCATCTGTTCCCGAGTATGTCGTTGTTCTTGAATCACCTGAGCCCGTATGCGTTAATACCTGAAAAAAGAAGTTTGAGGTTCCACCAGGATTAGCACCTTCATTTCTATCGCTATATCCGCTTAGAAGGTATTGAGTTGGAGATTCTTCGTAAATTTTTATAGCCGACCCAATATAAAATCCTGCAAATTCAGTAATACCAAAGGTTGAGTGAAAGCTAAAATCATTCAACAGTCGAATAAACAAAACGTTATCTTCTGTTGGGTCAGTCGGATTACCCGTATTGGCCGGGTCAGTAGTTTTCGCAGCAATATAATACCCACCATCAAGCAAAGGCGTTATCGACCGTGCTAACTGGCTTCCATAATGATTAATCAACACACTCTTTACACTATCGCCACTTTGCGATATAATGGTAAGTCGGATGGCCATCGAGTCGAGTGTGTTTTTCCGGTAGTTCGACAGCACGGCTATGTTCCCGGCATCGGGGCCATTGGTAATCAGTTCAACATCGGCAGCCTGTTCGTCATTTACCCCGCCCATCTTTTTGTCCCACAACACATTGCCTTCGTTGTCGGTTTTTATCAGGTAAACACGCTTACGGCCGGAGTTCGCTGTCCATGTGCCTAACAGCACAACTGTTCCATCGGCATTTACCAGCATATCACTACCCTCCTGATTGCCATCGCCACCGTAATATTTAATAAAGTAGTTTTTAAACACGGGGTCAACATTGCCGGGCGTATCGCACGCATTAATGATAACCGAAAGCATCAGTATCCAGACCCAGCCATATCGTAAACCTGTTCTCATCGAGCCTGTTTCTTAATTCCTTTTAACACTGTTTTTGTTTTGGCACGTTTTACCTGGCGCGGTTTATACCTCGGCATAACATACCCTATTGAAACCGACAGGTTATCGAGCCTGAAATAATCGTCAACATGGCCGAAACGGGTTGCCGGTGTATCGCCTCCGTACGTTGATGTGGGCTTCACCACATTGGTAAGCCCGAAGTTGTAGCGCATTTCAGCAAACACATAATTCAACCCGATTTTGTATTTAACACCGGCTCCCAAAAAAAACGATGTGTTTATTTTTCTACGGAAGGGGTTCATGTCGATGGTGGGCGATGATTCCTCCAGTGTACCTTCGCCTTCATCGCGCTTATATAAATTGATTTGTGCTTTATCGTTGAACAACAGGTTTACAGCATACCCGCCAACGATGTAAGGCCGGTATTTACCCCGGGTTAAAACGGCATACTTCACTCCTACCGGCACCGAAAGCCAATGCTGGCGATCGCTAATTTCTAACAGATCGTTCTGGTAACTTACCTGACTTTTCTGATAGGCTGTTGATACATAATCGATTTCGGCCGTAGCCATGAACCTGTCGGTAACGTGCCAGTCGGCACCAATACCTGTTTGAAAGCCCGCCCGTTGTTTGTACGCATTGGCCACACCTGTTTCGCCCGATGCATTAATGGTTTGGATAACACGTACCTGCGAAATGTTTGCACCCAAACGGCCAAATACCGAAAATTGCGGGGCGGCCGTAAAACGTTTACTCAGGTAAACCAGGTCGATCTGGTCGCGGGCGGTGTCGGTTTCAAATTCTGGATCGGCACGGAGCACTTCAAGGAAACTATGGTCGGCCCCGATGGGGTCTTCAAGCAACAAATACGTTTGGGTTAACAACAGGTAGGCACGCTTGCGTTGCTCGTTGGTAAAACCTTTGTCGATACAAGGCTTGAGCATAGAAGCAATACCATAAAAACGACCGGCTTCAAACTCGGCCGTGGCGGCATTCAACTGTTCTTCGCAACTGTTACCCTGGGCACGAACCGATGCGCACACAATGCCTGCCAAAATTAAACTTACGAGTATCCTGTAAACGTTCATCATTCGTAAGCTTTGATCAAAAGATTCGGACAGGTTGTTTCATAATCAGTTTCTACTTCAACTTCATAATTATTGCCCACGTATTTAGCCCACTCGTCTTGCGTCATGTTACGAGTAAGTTGAGGGCAAATCTGGCTTGCGAGAATTTTCGCATCGGTAGGCCATATTCTGATCTCTGACTCGTGGCAGGCTGCAATCAAGTAATCCGACCCTTTTGTAAAGGCGATGTCCCAAATAAAACCATTGTTGTTATCCATTACGATGGGCAGGTCATCTGGCTTTTCGAGGAACCACATCTGTAAACGTTTGTCTGACCCCGCGCTGGCCAACAGTTTGCCATCGGGGCTAAACTCAACATCGTAAACCCCGGCACGGTGGCCTGTAAACTGGCGGCTGTCTTTACGTTGTGTGGCCATGTCGAACATTTTCACTAAGCCGCGTTTGGTTTTAAGTTCGTACGTGCCAAAGGCAATCTTTTTGCCATCGGGGCTAAACCTTACTGAAAGTATTTGCGCGGCAGTATCTTTCAATGCAATGCGATACTTCATGGCGGGCAGGTCTATCAGCACAAGCTCACCGCCCCACGTGCCGCCCACTGCCTGTTTGCCATCGGGGCTAACCGATAACGCTTTTAACTGGAAAGGCAATGCGGCAGAGGCCGTTACCTTGCCTGTACGATGATCGACCAACGCAATTGTTTTGTCGGACTTGCTAACGATAAAGCCTGAGTCGTCTGGCAAAAACTGTATGGCATTGGTAGCGCCTTGCAATGTTTTAACGGCAAGTGGTTTTGTTTTTGAACTGCGTAAATCAAATACCTGCACATCGGATGAGTCGGTTCCGTTAACCAAATAGTTTTCATCGTTGCTTAATGCTACAATGCGGTTCGGGTACGGGTTTTCGTATTGGGTTGGTGTGCCCTTTAATGTTGCAAAATTGCCTGCGAATATCCGGCCATCGGCTGCAGCGGCATAAAACTGATCGGATTTGCGTGAAAGAGCAATTGAATTTATACGGTTACGGGCAGGCCCCTGTACCTTAATGGCGTTATAGGTTTTACCCGAAATTTGTTGCAAGGCATGGTACAATCCCGCATAAATGTTGGGGTCGTATTTTTTTCCGCCATGGCGATTATGAAAATGAAATGCCTGCATGGCTTGTAGCCCGGCTAAATCTTTATCGTCATCTTCCTGTATGGATCTTAACGCTAACGATTGGGCTAACTGCAACATAAACAATGAGGCGGTTTTTTCTCGTGATTCATTTGCCCATTGTGCGGACTTATCGGCTTCCTGGCGTGCTACAATTTCGTAGCCTTTTGCTTCAATGGCTTTGCGCTCTTCTTCCTGGGCTTTTAGTAAAGCTTCTTTTGTTATAATAACCTGCCGTTGTATGTTATTATATGCTTCCTGTAATTGTTCAGCAAGTTTATCAGATTTGTCTTTCGCCTCTACTGCCGCCTCACGTTCGGTTTTAGCTAACTCAGTCTGCTTTTCTGCCTCTGCTTTAGCAATGGTTGCTTCTTTCTCTCTCAGTTTGGCCTCCTCAGAATTGCGCTCGGCTTCAATGGTCTGGATTTGCGCATACACAAAAAACATAATCGCAATCAATGCAGCAATACCCAGCACAATAGCCGTAACACGCGCCCTGCGCAGTACGCGCTTTTGCAGCATCTCCTGGTTTTTTAACTCAGCTTCGTAGGTAATACGGCTGGTATCTAAAAACACAATGGCACGCTCAAAGGCATCGTCATACCGGTGTGCCCACTCGCGGGTAGGGCGTTGTTTCTTTTGCCAGTTTAAGGCAAGCTGTAAATCGGGCGGGCGCCACAAACCGGTTTTACCGATCTGGTACATGGCTGCCGCTTCCGACAGGCGCTTGTACATAGTGGCCGATTCAAATTCTTCATCTACCCACTCGCTCAGCTTCGTCCATATACGCATCAAACTCTCGTGCGAAAGCTCAATGATCGATTCGCTGGTTAACGGTACATAGTGCGCAGGCATTAAAAACGAACGGCCGGGTTTGCGGAAATGCTCAACCACACGAATCACGTCATCTTCGCTGGCATCGGCCAGTTCGGCCAGCAAGCCTAACCTGACGGGCCTGCGCATACCCTTGTTGTCTTCGGTTTTTTCGGTGATGCTTTTGAACATCACCTCTGCGATTTCTTTCTCGCGTATCGACAGCGATTCGTACAACTCGTTGGCGTGCTGCGACAATGCCTGTGATACCTTACCTACAGCATTGTAATGACGGATGTCCATCGGTTCGCCCGGTTCGCGGTTTTCGAGCCAGTAATCCCACGTACGCATAAGGGCGTGCTGCAAAATGGGCAGGTGATCCTGATTTTTGCCCATGTCGCTCAACAGGCGGTTTACCAAACGCTGCGAAATTTTACCTCCCCCCACGGCCACCGGCCCTTCAATAACCATTTTGCGCTGTTCGCGCGACATCTGCGGAACTAAGTAATTGCTTTTGTTGATTTCGTCTGTCAAGTGCGGAAACACCGAACAGTTAGCGATAAAATCCGACCGCATGGTAATGGCCGAATAAATGGGCGTATCGCGTTGCTGAACAGCCGTAAGTAACAGGTTTACATACTCTTGCGATTGGTTGGCGGCTTCATCTCCGGTGTATTCTTCCGATAGCCGGAACAGTTCTTCGAACTGGTCAACCATGAAAAAGATATTCTCTAACTGGTGACTCTGCAAATAGCGCGACACCTCCACCAATCCGTTGGGGCTGCTGCGCAACACCGATAAAATGATGGCTTTATGGATAGCCCTGTCTTCGGGCAGAATGCGCTTATGCGAGATTAAGTATTGAACAATCGATTCGGCCAGATTCTGAACGGGCGCTGTTCCCGGCCGGGTAACGATAATGTGCCAGTCGGAACTTGAATGCGTTACAAAACCACCGAAAAGCGCGGGCACTAAGCCGCAATACATTAACGATGATTTACCACTGCCGGAGTAACCCATTACGCATACAAAGCGGTTTTGGGCAAGTTTTAACAGGATTTCGTCAACCTGGCCTTCGCGGCCAAAGTATAAATGGCACTCATCAACCGTGAAGGGTCTTAATCCCGGAAACGGGTTTACCGTACCGGGAGTAATATGCTGTCGCTCCTCCGGATAGGTTAAGACATCTTGTTTTTGTACCTTATCGGTTACCATATACCACAGACAACCTGAAAGTTAAGTATTTAAAATTAATTAAATGGTATTAACCGTCAGGATAAGCTTAAAAAATCGGTTTTTTGTCTATTAGTCGAAAAAATCTGAACTAAGGTAAGGAATTTTAGGCCAAAAAACCAAATCTATACGAATGTGAGCACTTTATCGGCCAGTTTTACGTTATCGGCCAACAGCTCGTAAAACTTGTCCTTGTCGAATTTTATGATGCTCACATCGGTTTGTGCCACAATCAGATTGGTGTTCAGGTAGTTTGGTTTGGCTAACATTTCGCCAATAAACTGGCCACGGGTATAGGTTGTTAGTTGGGCGCCTTCCTGGTAAAATTCAACAGTCCCCTCTGCCAGTATATAGAAATCGTTATTCACCCGGTCGTCTAAAACAAGACTTTGCCCCTGCGCCAGATGCATTTCTTCGCTTATGTCGGACAACAACGAAAGGGTGAGGCCGGGAATGTCTTCAAACAAATCGATGGTTTGGAAAAACAATACTTCTTCGAGGTTGCTCAGGCGTTTTTTATGAATAATGATGTTGTTCAACTGCCGTTGCTTTTGTTCGGGCAGGCGGGTAATGTTTTTCAGGTAATCTTTTTCGCTTACTTGGTACAAAGCCCAGGCCGCGCTTTCGCTGATCAGGTTATCAGGGTTGAACATTTGTGCGATCAGGTCTAACATAAATTCCGTGTACTTCATCAGCCCGATCTGATACAAAACACACGCTTTGGTCCACCGGTTTGATTGTGTAAAGTCGCGGTTCATCATAAACTTGAGTGCCAGCTTCGCATCTAACCGAACCCTCGGGTAAAAGATGTCGAGCTTGTTTATCTGTTCGGTATCGGGTATATCGTCTAAGATCGGAATTACCCGCTGTTTTAACTGATCGGACAGAAAGACATCCAACAGTTCGACTGCATAGGTTATGCCTTCAGATGTACCGCTGTCGATGTTCTCTTTTACCAACTGGATTGACCGCGTATCGTACAACATGGCTAACAGCATGTAAACGTGCTCAATATCACTTTTAATCTCGTTACGCAACGAATTGATTATCTGTTTATTAAATCCATCATAGCCAACTTCCTGTATAGCACCTAAATTCCACCGGATGTCGGCTATGTCGGTTTCAATGGCATACTTGATGCGCGTAATCTGCGACACCCTGGCTTTAAACCCGCATTCGCCCAGTGACAACAACACCTGCGAAACGATAACCTTGTTCGGGTAATCGATTTTATTCCAGAGGGCATCTTTTGCACGCGCCCCTCCTATCTTTCCCATTACCTGTACCAAACGTAGCATTACTTGTGTACGCTGGTTACTGCGGTAAAAGGCACTGTCGAGCATGGGTATTGTTTTTACGCCAATCTGAATGAGTGTGTTCATCGACTGGTTACTGTACACCGGGTTGTTCAGATTCTCGATCAGTGCATTGATAACTTCGTTGTTCCATTTTTTTACCGATGAACGGATAGCGGTATTGCGCACTTTGGGTTCGGAATCGTTCAGCAACTCAAGCAAGAAAGAAACACACTCATCGGCCGAAGTGTGCAGCAACAACTCTGCGGCATACTGACGGTCGTCCGGACTTGACGAACGTGTTAAACGCTGAATACGGACTTTGGTAATGTCGCCTTCGTGCTGAATAATCTGTTCCAGATCGCTTTTCGAGAGAATGGTTTTAGACGACCCGTCAACCCGCGAGTTATCGATATGGATTACATACTTATCGGAAACGGAAAGCCCTTTCAATTCATTTAAACGCTCTTGCGCATACTCGCTTACGGTGCCGTCCTGGTTTTTGATCAGCCCGTTTACCCAAACCGACATTTTACCCGCATTGATTTTCTCTAAAAGTTTGAACGAGAACACCGCTTTACGCGCCTCAGGCTCGGTGAGCATACGTTCGAGTTTTTGTGTTACCCGTGTAAAACCCTGTTCGAGTTTATCTTCCTGATAATCAGCATTTTCAAGTTTTATACGGATCTTATTTCTATACCCTGCGTAAAGCCTGTTTACCACGAAATAGTAAGCCACTACCAACCCCACCAGGATTATAGCAATATGAATAACTTCAAAGAAAGGGATAAACGCCAGCGCAAAAATGAGAAGCCCCCCAATAAACCGGGCACTTTCGTTCACCACACCTTCTACTTTCGCCTGGATGCTGAAACGCAAACGGCCGTCTAACGGAATAAAAAATAATTTATAAACGGGGTTCTCTAACGAGTCGCGCAACGTCCAGCTAAACAGGCGGGTCATGGCCACAAACAAGAAGAAATATACAAAGCCTTGTGGCGAAACCGCTTTGTCGTAACCATACACGTAACCGACAATAACCGATCCGATCGAGAATATGCCCAGCACAATGGGCAAGATCAGCAACGAAATACGCAGCCCGTAGGTACCGATAATCCGGTTGTTGACAAAGGTTTGCATCACCAAACTCAATACATACACCGCACCCATAAAAAATGCATTGAAGTTAGTAAGCTCGCGCTGGTCGGGGTATTGCTCCTGAACCATTTCCTGAAAAGCATACTGGTTAAGCACGAAGGCCGTCATCGACACCACCAGCATAAGCGACATGATGCGGATGTATTTATCTGAAAACAGCTTAGTCATGCTCGTTTCTTTGCGAACACTCGCATCAAATTCAGACGGGTCGTTTTTAGAAAGCGTGAACGAAGCAGAAACCCAGAACAGCAAGCCGCCCACGATGAGCATACTCAGACTACAAGCAAACAAATAGTCGGTGGTATCGGGTACGAGGCGTGCCGTTATCGGGATAAGAAAAGAAGCAAGGATTGAAGCCACAAGCTGCCCGGTATCAATCCAGCCGATAATGCTTTTCGTTTGGCGGAAATTAAACAACCGGCCAAAAGTACCCCAGTACGATAACAGCAATACTGCGATCATGGGGCCAGAGGCACAATACATGGTAAAGATTACGGCATTGTGCCACGGAAAGCCATCAATGTGCAACAGTACATAAACCGTAACGGTAAACGCCAGGATAACCGCCACGCAAATCTGCGTAAGCACCGAAAACCGTATAACATCCTGAAAATAAGAGAATAATATCGTTGACAGGATGCCCAAAATACCCGCCACCAGAATGGCTTTGTCAAGGTAATCGCCCATCCGGTTAAGAAAAATCGAGTCGGCTGTTACCTGATAGGTGGCGATGAACACCCCCATAAAAAACCCGATGGCCAGCATTAGTGCAACTTGCCGTTGTTGGGTGGTTTTCAGTTGTAGGAACTCCGGTACGCCCGCCATAGAATGAACAAATATATAGCAAAAAAAGCGGCTCTGGAACAGAGCCGCTTTTTAATCATGCATGAATGTGTCGCTTATTTCTTTTCCGTAACCGAGTCGGCTTTTGGTTTGTTGCCACTCTTGTCAGCGGCATACACCGAGTTAAGCCCTTCAATAACGGGTTTGGTGATGTCTAAAATTTCTTTACCATACAGCACATCGCTGGTTTGATCGAATTTTAATACAACCTGAAGACCGTTTTCTTCGCTGTATGTTTTCAGGAATGCCGTGATGCGGTCGTACAGTTCTTTGTTTAATTCCGACTCATCTTTCATCACCTCCTGATTGAGGCTTTGCTGATACATCTGCAAATTTTGCTGTTTCTTGGCTAAGTCTTCTTCTAACGCCTTGGCCTGCCCGATGGTCATGTTGGAAACGTTACGCTGGTAGGCGGTAATTTCGTTTTGTAAATTTTGGGCACGTGTACGGAAATCCTTGTCCATTTTTTGGGTTTTTGCCTCCAGAATAACCCGCTTGTCGTCTAAAAATTTGTAGTGTTTTACAACACTGTCGGAATTAATAAATGCGATGGTCAGATCCCCGGCAATTTCGGTTGACGAACCGGAAGTGCTGCCTCCTTTTGGGGAAAACTGTTTGTAAAACAAAAAAGCTACTGCGATTAACAGTACGATATTAAGAATGAGTGAAAGGTTTTTCATTACCGGTTTAGTTGAATTAAGGGCACAAATATAACGATCTCGGGCTATTGTGCTGTACGACTGTTAAACTAAACTTCTTCCTCTTTGGTTTGGAAAGAATACAGGGTATCGTCTAAGTTCAGGCTGTCGCTGTTAAAATCGGTAACAAATTTTTCGACTACTTCGGGTGTGATCGCCTCAACGTGCAGGCCAATGTCGAGGGCAATCCCGAAATCAACATGGTCGTCCATATCCACGTGCTCCTGCACCTTAACGGCCTCATCCTCTTCTAATTCCATAATTACTTCGGCCATGTATAAGCCTATTTCCTCTTCCTGACTATCCAATGCTTCGAGGTCACCGTTTTCATCTTCATCGTAAGCGATTTTGCGATAATCCGGAAAGTGGTTAGCCGCCCGGTGTTCGGCAATCTCAAACAATTCACTTTCGTGCTGAAACCGGAGCGTATAGATTACCGCATCGTACACCACCTCTGCACCCGAATCGTCTTTACCCACAAAATAAAAATGCAGGTATTCATCGTTGTTGTCCTCATCCCCTTCTTCAACAACAAAAAGCTGCCCCCCGGCTGCTATTCGCGCCTTGAAATCTTTAATTACCGCAGGGTCATAACCTTTATTTGTTACCGTGTGCATATATTAGTTAGCTAACGGATGAAGGTAACAAGGAATGTGTTAAAAAAACCAAAATCCGGAAAATAATTTTTTAAACGTCATGCCGAGTGCAGTAATGTCCGGCAAAGTGAAAAAATTAAGCCACGAGCCTGCGGTAAGCAGGGCATCCTCGAATGTAAAAGCACCGCAAGCCTAAAGGCATACGCAGATCCCTCGTTCCTCGGGATGACCAAACTATTCTATATGAGTTATCTATTAAAAAGACCAATCGAAATAATCAGTTGCAACATTCGATCGCTATCGGATTTGAAATGTGTCCTGTAATCTATGTGGTTTAGGACTAAAAACAGCTTCTACTTAAACCATTCGGCATACATCGGGTAATTTTTAGCCGTACGCAAAATCACCTCGCGCATATTTTCGCCAATAGCTTTCACCTTTTTGGCGGGCATACCTGCATAAATGCTTCCCGGCTCTACTACCGTACCGGCCAGCACAACAGCCCCCGCAGCAATTACAGAATTTTCACCTATCACGGCATCGTCCATAACAATGGCACCCATCCCGATCAACACATTATCATGCACGGTACAGCCGTGTACAATGGCATTGTGGGCTATCGAAACATTATTACCGATAACGGTTTTTGCTTTTTGATAAGTACAATGAATAACAGCGCCATCCTGTATGTTGGTATTGTTGCCAATGGTAATGGAATGAACATCGCCACGCACTACGGCATTAAACCACACCGTGCAGTTATCGCCCATCGTTACCTCGCCTACTACAACAGCGTTTTCGGCTATGAAACAATTGGCACCAAACGTTGGGGTGCACCCTCTTACGGTTCTGATAATGGCTGGCATATTGTTGAAATTCGTACTGACAAGATGTCACAAAAAAACACTAAAAGTTTGTATTTTTACCCCCTGATTAAGAATAATGAAGGAATTAATTGACGATTTGGGCATTTTAGACGGAACAGAGGCTTGCGAGACATTCCAAACCTCGAAAGATTCCAACACGGGTAAAGGCCGTAAACTATACATTGAGAGTTACGGCTGCCAGATGAATTACTCCGATAGCGAGATTGTGGCCTCAATCCTTGAAAAAGATGGTTTCGATACAACGTCCGACATCAATGAGGCCGATGTTGTATTCTTAAACACCTGTTCTATCCGCGAAAAAGCCGAGCAAACTGTTCGCTTTCGCCTCAATCATATTAACGGATTTAAAAAGCGAAAACCCGAATTATTGGTTGGCGTGCTGGGCTGTATGGCCGAACGCCTGAAAACCAAATTGCTGGAAGAAGAAAAAATTGTTGACCTCGTAGCCGGGCCTGACGCTTACCGCGACTTGCCGAAACTGATCGCCCAGGTTGACGATGGCGATAAAGCCATCAATACATTCTTATCACGCGAAGAAACGTATGGCGACATCAGTCCGGTACGGTTAAATTCAAATGGCGTAACAGCTTTTGTATCGATCATGCGCGGGTGCGACAATATGTGTTCGTTTTGTGTTGTACCGTTTACCCGTGGCCGCGAACGCAGCCGCGATCCCCACTCGATTGTGGCCGAAGCAAAAGCCCTTTTCGATCAGGGCTATCGTGAGGTAACGTTGTTGGGGCAAAATGTTGACTCGTACAAATGGAGTGAAGAAGAAAACAACAAGGCACGGTTAGAAAAGAACGGCATTGGACACATTGTAAATTTTGCCGGCCTGTTAGCGATGGTTGCCGAAATCCATCCCGATTTACGGGTACGCTTCTCAACCTCGCACCCGAAAGACATTACCGATGATGTATTGTACACGATGGCGAAGTACGAAAACATCTGTAAGAATATTCACTTACCGATGCAAAGCGGCAGCTCGCGCATACTCGAACTGATGAACCGTGGCTATTCGCGCGAGTGGTACATGGCTAAGGCAAAACGCATCCGCGAAATTCTGGGTGAAAGTTGCGGGATCTCTTCGGATATGATTGCCGGTTTCTGCACCGAAACCGAAGAAGAACACCAGGAAACATTATCGATGATGCGTGAAATACAATACGACTTTGCGTATATGTTCTTTTACTCCGAACGCCCCGGTACACTCGCGGCCAAAAAACTTGCCGATGACATACCGGATGCTGTCAAGAAAAGACGGTTGGAAGAAATCATCGCACTGCAAACCGAGCATTCGGTTATCCGTAACCAAAACACGGTAGGCAATGTTTACCGCGTTTTAATTGAAGGGTTCTCGAAACGCTCGGAAGATTTTTTACAGGGAAGAAACACCGACAATAAAGTGATTGTGTTCCCGAAAGAAAACTTCCGCAAAGGACAATACGTTAACGTATTGGTTGAGCGCTCTACACGCGGAACATTGATTGGTAAAGTTGTTGAATAATTATGAGCATTAGCGATTCAGAAATACAAAGTGTAAAACTGCGGTTTGGTATTATCGGTAATTCGGTATTGCTGAACAATGCCGTGCGCGTAGCCATGCAGGTTGCCCCCACCGATATGTCGGTGTTGATTACCGGTGAAAGCGGCAGTGGTAAAGAGTCGTTCTCGAAAATCATCCACAACCTGAGTGCGCGCAAACACGGCCAGTTTATTGCCATTAACTGCGGGTCGATTCCCGAGGGAACCATCGATTCGGAGCTGTTTGGCCACGAAAAAGGCTCTTTTACCGGTGCCCACGAAGCCCGCAAAGGTTACTTTGAAGTAACTAATGGCGGTACAATTTTTTTGGATGAGATCGGTGAGATGCCGTTAGGTACGCAAGCGCGTTTACTGCGTGTACTGGAAAACGGTGAGTTCATTAAAGTAGGATCATCGAAGGTTATCAAAACCGATGTTCGCGTGGTCGCGGCCACCAACGTAAACCTGATGTTGAAAGTGGAAGAAGGCAAGTTCAGGGAAGATTTGTATTACCGTTTAAGCACCGTGCCTATTTACGTTCCGCCTTTGCGCGAACGTGGAAAAGATGCCGAATTGCTGTTCAGGAAATTCGCCACCGATTTCTCGGAAAAATATAAAGTAAAACCCATCGCGTTAACCGATGAAGCCAAAGAAACACTGTTGAAGTACCGTTTCCCCGGCAACATCCGCCAGTTGAAAAACTTAGTCGAACAGATGTCGGTGCTATCAACCGATACAAAAGAAATCACCAACGAAAAATTATTGCAGTATCTTCCGCAAGAAAAAAGTCTGCCAGCACTTTACCGTAACAGTAGTGGCGCTCCGACAGGAAACGATACTTTTTCGGAGCGCGATATTTTGTACAAGGTTTTGTTCGACATGAAGAAAGACATGGTCGAATTAAAGAAACTTGTATTACAATCATTTGGCGAACACGGTAATCCTTCACAACTTATCAAAGATAACCCCGAGTTGTTCGAGGGTATTGATACGATACCGGCCAGCGACCCTGCCCTGTTAAACTACAATACTCCGATAGCCGATACAACCGAGAACGAAGTGGAAGAAGTACACGACATCAGCCACGAAACCGAAGACGACTCCCTGTCCATCGAAAAGAAAGAGAAAGAGTTGATTGTGCGCGCGCTTCAAAAAAATAAAAACAGACGTAAACATGCGGCACGCGATTTGGGTATTTCCGAGCGTACGCTTTACCGCAAAATCAAACAATATGATCTGGAAGAATAACGCTGTTTCGCTTATATTAGTCTGCTCTGCTTTTGCCGTTAGCGCGTGCGTGGTCAGCTATGGGTTTCAGGGCAGCAATACGCGGGCTAAAAACCTGACCATCGAAGAATTTTATAACAACACCGATCTGGGCCCGGCCAACCTCGGGCAAACCTTTACCAACCGGTTAAAAGATTACTTCATTCAAAACTCAAACCTGAGCATCGTACAAAGCAATGGCGAACTGCAATTAGAAGGCGTGGTTACTGATTACCGGATTACACAAATTGCACCGGTAGCAACCAGCGACCCCTCGCAAATCAATACGGCCTCGTCAACCCGGCTTACCATCACGGTAAAGGTCAATTTCATTAACAACTTACCCGATGAGCAAGAGACGAGTTTTAAAGACAGGAGTTTCTCGTTTTTTAAAGATTTCAGCAACGACCAAAACTTAGCCGACATTGAAGAGTCGCTGATCCGCCAGATATTTGACCAGATCAGCCTCGACATCTTTAATGCATCGGTTGCCAATTGGTAAAAAAATCCTACTTTTAAAGTGAGGTAAACAAACCAGCCGTGGATAAAACACAACTTGCTAACCTGTTAAATCAATATACAGCCGCTTCGGCCGAAGAAGCTGCCGGTGTAATTGATTTATGCGAGCAATATCCTTACAGTCAGGTATTGCACGTGCTGGCGGCACGCATGAGTAAAGATCATGGCTTAAAAAACCAGCAAGCTCTGCTCCAGTCGGCAGCGGTATATAGCACCGACCGTTCGGTACTCAGGCAAATCATGCTGGGTACACCAAAAGCGGTAACAGCCATACAACAAACTGTACCGGCAACAAAAACAGAAATCGTAACCATCGCAACAGAAGCTAACCCGGCTTTAGCACCATTAGCCGATGATGTTGATTATGCAGAAGCCGTATTGAAAGACCTGAAAAGGCTGAACGAACTGAAACATAATTTTGAATCGCTCATAAACTCGTTCGAGCACGGTATTCCAACCGTTGCAGAAACCCCGAAAACTACCGAAGAAGCATTGGCCGAAAAGCCAAAGAAACGAGGCGTTGGCCGTCCTAAAAAGAAAGCCGCTGTCGAAGCCAAGGCCGATCCATTCATTGAGGAAATAAAGGCCAGCAAAAAGAAAATCATCCCCGAAAATATCAGGACAAAAGAACAAATCGATATTATCGATCAGTTCATAAAAGCCCAGCCCAGTATCGTAGCAAAATCAAGAACCGAACAGGCACCCGGTGGCGACTTAACCGAAATTAAAAGCGGTGAGTTTGCCGACAATGTTATTTCTGAAACGCTGGTGGAAATCCTGATCAGGCAGGGCAAAAAAGAGAAAGCCATTGAAGTGCTTAAAAAACTGATTTGGAAGTTTCCGCAAAAAAAGACTTACTTTGCGGCTCAAATTGAAGACCTGAAGAAGTAGTTATGTTTGCACTCATTGTCGGAATTATCGTTTTTGTTTCCATTTTGCTTGTTTTAGTGGTGTTAGCCCAAAATTCAAAAGGTGGCGGGTTGTCTAACCTCGCGGGCGGATCAAGCGCCAGCAACATTATCGGTGTTAAAAAAACAGGCGATTTATTAGAGAAATTAACCTGGGGTTTTGTGGTTGCCATCATGGTGTTGTCGCTCGCGACAAACTTTGTAACCCCCAATACATCGGGTAGCCGCAACGAAATCTTAGACCGTGGTGCCGAAAGCGCAGCCCCCGCACCTGTTCTGCCAACACCCCCAACCAGCACTGAAGAAACAAACGACTAACACAGTCACGAAAAAAACTCAAAGCCCCGACAGCGATGTTGGGGCTTTTTTATTAGTTAACTATGCAAGGCATTGGGTTGGATTGTGCGCACACGCATTTTGGCTTGCGCGATGCTTCTTCGCAATACATTCACCAGATCATCACACCGTTTATAATTTAAGGGATACCAAAGCGATTGTTTGAAGTAAAACTCTTTCCCTAACTGATCGGGATGGTACAGGTTTACTTTATACACTCCGCCAATCGTGGCGATCTCTACCGACTCGATATTCTCAAGCGGGATAATTAAATCCTGATTTTTTCGTAACACATACAAAAACTCATCGTCAAACTCCACGCGATGAAGTTTGGCCGTTGTACGGATTAAGAGGTAGAATAACCAACCATAAGGTATAACCATAATAATACCTGTTGGTTTAAATCTACCTGTATCTAAATCAAACATATAACCTAAAGTCATGCCGATACCCAAACAGACATAAACAACTATGAACAATATTTTAAACTGAATAAGCCACCGTGTTGATAAATTTTGGATGCGGATTTTTTCTGTCATGAATCATTTTATATTTGAACATTAATCTACTAAAAATTTATGAAGAATATAGCAGTTATCGGCTCGGGCACAATGGGAAACGGCATCGCACACGTGTTTGCCCAGTATGGATATTCCGTATCGTTAACAGACCTCTCGGCCGAGGCGCTGAAAAAAGCGTTAACAACCATTGAAAAGAATCTCGACCGCCAGGTAAGCAAACAACTGATTACCGAAGAACAAAAAAAAGCCTCATTAGCCAACATCAAAACCTTTACATCGGTTGAAGAAGGCGTAAAAACAGCCGACCTGGTTGTAGAGGCAGCAACCGAAAATGCCGACCTGAAACTGAAAATATTCAAAGACCTCGATACGTTTTGCAAGCCCGAAGCCATCTTAGCCACCAATACCTCATCGATCTCGATCACGCGCATTGCATCGGTTACCAACCGGCAGGATAAAGTTATTGGTATGCACTTTATGAACCCCGTGCCGGTAATGAAATTAGTGGAGGTTATCCGGGGCTATAATACCAGCGATACCGTTACCCAAACCATTATGGAACTCTCTAAAAAATTAGAGAAGGTACCGGTTGAGGTAAACGATTACCCGGGTTTTGTAGCCAACCGCATTTTAATGCCGATGATCAATGAGGCGATCTCAGCGTTACACGAAGGCGTGGCGGGCGTAGAAGAAATTGATACCGTGATGAAACTTGGCATGGCGCACCCGATGGGGCCGTTACAACTTGCCGATTTTATCGGGTTGGATGTATGCCTGTTCATCCTTAATGTATTGCACGAAGGGTTTGGCAATCCGAAGTATGCCCCCTGCCCGTTGCTTATCAATATGGTGCAGGCAGGACATAAAGGCGTAAAATCAGGAAGCGGATTTTACAAATACACGGCAGGCAGCAAGGAATTGGTTGTTGTTGATCGGTTTAAATAATCAGGACTTAGGGGTTAATCGCTGCGCCAGCTTTTCCTTGTTGCGAAAATGTAAAGCCTAACAACGCTGCAACGGTAGCCGCTACCTGGTTTTGGTATAACTGACCGCTTTCTTTTACTTCGCCTTTGGGCGTTACACCTGCCCCAATAGCCGCAAACCAAATTTCATCGGCACCTTTCACGTCCGATCCATGATCTGACCATCCGTTTAGTTCGCCCCGTCCGTGGTCGGTAGTTATTAATATCGTGGTTTTGTTACGATACTGTGGTTCGGACTGTGTCCACTCCCAAATCGCTTTTATGAACTGGTCTGCCTGATGTGCCGATTTAAGGTAAGCATCGTACTTACCGTTGTGTGCAAAATCATCTGTTTCGCCATAGGCAATATACACCACACGCGGTTTGTATTTTTTCATATACTCCAACGCATAGTGATGCGTAAAGGCATCAAACCGCACGCTGCTCCACGGACTGGGAATTTCGGATTGGAGTTGATTAAGAAAAATTTCGCGTTCCGATAGCGGTTTACGTGTGGCTGTCTTGAAGCCGGCATTTACGGGGATACCGCTCCGCTCCTCATTAATAATAAAGGGGAATACATCCCATGAACCAAACGCTGCTACCTTACCGGAAAATTTGCTCTGCATGTTCAGAAATTCCAGAACCGTTTCGTTTGGGTTGTTAACCTTGTTGTTGCTTTTTATCCGCGCATCATCGGCATAACCCGAAAGAATTTCGTTGTAGCCGGGGTACGAAAACCAATGGGTGTTGGTGCAATTTACATAGTTGCCTGTGTAGCGGTTTCCGTACAATACACCTTCTTTAGCCACTACGTTCCAAAAGAATGGCAACAGCGTTTGTCTTCGTTCGTGTGCAGTCTCTTTCCAGAAGAGGGATTTAAGCCCTACTATATCGTCCACATAGTTTTTGTGCTGAATAAGTACAGAGTCTGCACCGGAAAAAACTTCCTGCCAGCGCATTCCGTCCAGCGTAATTAAAATAATGTTTTCGGTTTTAGCTTGCGCCTTTACGAACAAAGGCATCAGGCATAAAAGTGAACAGGCTGCAAGTATTTTGTGATTCATTTCAGTTTATGAAATTATTTGAAGATTTCACTTTCCTCAACGTCCTCTAACGAGTTACGTTGATAGCGTGTAAAAATGCATTACTCCTACTTAGTAGCCTTTACTTTGCAACTCAATTTTACTCTTTTCATTAAACCTTTAATGGCTTCCGATTTTTCTCTGTGAGCATAATCAGTTAGCTCAAACAATCCTTCCTTCTCATTCCATTTCACCTTAAGAGTATCTGCAAATTCTATTTTCTGATCCAGGTGCTTAGATTTCCAAATCTCATCGTATGTGATTTTGATCATTGAGTCAGTTTCACTAAGTGTGTACTTCCCACGACCCCAGGCTTTCATTACATTATCTCTATACCATTCAATTTTGTCCGCTTCAATTTTAAAAAGAATCGAAGTATGCCCATGAGTTGAAAAATAGCAACCCTCTTTCATTTTCGATTTATCATCATTCAACGAAGACAAGATTCCTATTAAAAGCATCCCCAATACCACCCTCTTAAGCATAGTTATTTTTTGTTAATTTACCCCATCAGCGTCACGCAAAGCGGATGCTGATGTTTCTGTAGATTTCACCTTCCTTAACGTCCTCTAACGAGTGACGTTGAGGGGGTTGAAAATCTGGTGCACTACCTACCTTTTTAATGAACACTAAAAGTTTTTGACTCCACCATTTGTAATTCCACCGAATTTGAGATATATTGAATGTCAGCAAGTTTTAACTCGTATTTCATTATCAGCCTTTCAGCTTTAATTTCAGATTCAGATTCAAATTTAAAAGTGTATGTAACTTTAAACCCATCAATATGAGTTTTGCGAAATTCGACAGGCAATTCCTTAAAAGATTCTTTTACAAACCTGTCATCAAATAACTTACCAATATCTTTTTCAAGACAAATCATACCAACTTTTTCCGGTTTTAGCTTAGTGCCTCCAGCTACTAAACTTATTGACAGATCACTTACCCCCTGATCTCCAGTAACACTGTCGATAGACACGTAAACAGTTACATCCTTAGGATCACCGGTCGAAATTTCACAGGAAAAATTCATACCATCAAGTTTGAATAATGAAGCTTCTTTATCTGACGGAAGAACATATCGCCTGTGGGCAACAATACAACCACACAACAACAATGTTGTTATAATCAAAGTACATGTAGCTGTTTTATTTCTTATCATCTTCATTTCCCTGTTTAAAGTATTACTCTTCGCAGAGTGCCCTGCATTGCACTCTGCGAAGAGTATAGGTGACGTTGATGGCGTGTAAAAAGAGCTTAAGTGTCAGTCTTCAATCCAAAACCCTGACACCTAAGCCCTAAATCCAAAGTCATTATTTATTCTTCAACAAATCCCGGATTTCAGTCAATAGCTGAACATCGGCCGGTGGCGGTGGTGGCGTTGCCGGAGCGGTTTCTTTCTTTTTATTGATGCGGTTAATAACCTTCACGAAAAGGAACAGGGCAAACGCTGTTACGATAAAAATGAAAATGGCCTGAATGAATTTTCCGTAGGTAAGGCTGGCATCGCCAACGGTGTAGGTAAGACCGGAAAAATTGAGGCCGCCCGTGAGCAACCCGATGATCGGCATAAAAATATCGGCAACTAAGGAGCTTACAATAGCATTAAAGGCCGCTCCGATTACCACACCCACGGCAAGGTCAATTACATTGCCCCGTAAGGCAAACTCTTTAAATTCTTTTAGCATAACAAAATTGGTTTATGCACGAAAGATAATACACCGGGCTGAAATTTCCTGTGTCTTACCGCACGATGTTCAAAGGATTTTTTACACCCTTGTACCCGGTTAGCTCTACCCCTGCACTACCGATAAACATATTAGCTTCCACTTTTAGCACAATGCGGTTTTTATCGTCCGAAAACCAGGCCGTGATCGAATCTTTACCTTTAAACAATGAGTTTTCGGGCATAGAGGGCTTAAAAACCAGCGCCTTAAACTTTCCGGCTTTCGTTTTAACCGTTTCCCTGCCCTTGAACAAAACCTTCAGGTGATAAACCGAGTCTTCAAAGAAGCCAGACACAATAACGGTATCGCCCGGTTTGGTCTTGCTTAAATCCTGAACCCGTAAATACATAAAACCAGAAATCAAATCGCGCACATACTGAGGCGCATCGTGCTGTACAGGGTCTTTAAATTTCCCGGTTTTATGATTGAACACTTTCGCCTCGACCTTACCGTTCTCGTGATCGAAACTTATTACTTCATCTTTTTTGTATTTGCCTTCGCGTATCTTACGGTATGTCATGTGGGGTACTAAGGCTGCGGTATCGATGTAGGCTCCCCACTGGTCGTCAACATCGGCTACCCAGTCAACCATGCCCACTGTTTTTCCGGTTACCTCAACTTTATAGCAATGCCGGTTGTTGAGGCGGTAAAACTGGTTATCGATTTTTGTCGAGCCACGGCCCACGGTAAAAAAACCGTACGTCATCCGGTAATCCAGCACTTCGCCACGGCTAAAACTTTCGTTGCTCACGCGCGGGTACTGAAATACCGTATCGGCTGCAAAGCCGGTAAGCATTAACAAAGCGCAAAATCCGTAAAACAGTTTTTTCATAATTAACGCCCAACTAAAAATCGTACATTTTTAATACGTTTCTCAAAGCAAATGCCAAAAATAATACAGCCTTAACATTAAACAGCCACGCTGTTATCGCGCAGGGCATCGTTCAGGGATGTTTTTTTATCGGTGCTTTCTTTACGCTTTCCGATAATGAGCGCGCAGGGCACGTGAAATTCGCCTGCCGCGAATTTTTTAGCATACGAACCCGGTATAACTACCGAACGCTCAGGTACATACCCTTTATATTCCACCGGTTTATCGCCTGTAACATCAATAATTTTTGAGCTGCCGGTTAATACAACGTTAGCTCCCAACACGGCTTCTTTACCCACGCGCACGCCTTCTACCACAATACAGCGCGATCCGACAAACACATTATCCTCGATAATAACCGGGGCGGCCTGTACAGGCTCTAACACCCCGCCAATGCCCACGCCACCGCTTAGGTGTACGTTCTTACCGATTTGCGCGCAACTGCCTACGGTTGCCCACGTATCAACCATAGTGCCCTCATCGACATACGCGCCTATGTTCACATACGAGGGCATGAGAATAACGCCTTTGCTAACGTATGAACCATAACGTGCAATAGCGTGTGGTACAACCCTCACACCCAATGCTTTATAATTTCTTTTTAAAGCTATTTTATCGTGAAACTCAAAAGGCCCTACCTCGATGGTTTCCATTTGCTGGGTCGGGAAGTACATAATCACGGCCTTCTTCACCCACTCATTTACTGTCCACGTATCACCGGCCGGTTCGGCTACCCGCAGCTTGCCTTTATCCAATTGTTCAACAACCTCGCGCACCGCTTCTGTCGTTTCTTTTTGCTGTAAAAGTGTGCGGTCGTCCCAAGCCTTTTCAATGAGTAGTCTTAATTCCATTTTAAATATTTAGTTTGTAAGCCGTAAAAATCGCATTTGTTGTCCGAAATCAAAAAAAGAAAGATTGTATTGGCCTCGGTTTTAAAACCCGTGGACGATACCCGTATGGCTGAGAAGATCGGCAGTAGCCTGTCCGACAGCGGTTTATTTACGGTAACCATTGTGGGCTTTCCTTCTTCCGCACAAGCGAATTTGTCAAACGGCATTACGGCATTGCCGCACAAACCCTTTAAACGCATAAGCCTGAAACGTTTCGTAATGCCCTGGCTTATCCTGTTCAACATAGCGAAACTTAAACCCGATGTTGTTATCATTAACACGCCTGAGTTGTTATTGCCTATGGTAATCGGTCGGGTGTGGCTGCGGTATGAATTAATTTACGATGTATTGGAAAACTATTACCGGAATATACGCTTTGCACCAACGTATCCATTACTTATACGCTGGCCGTTGGCTGCGCTTACCCGGCTTACAGAAATTTTGTTAACACCTTTAACCACGCATATATTTTTAGCCGAAGCCGGTTACAAGCATGAGCTTGGCTTTGCGCGGAAGGCGTTGGTGTTGGAAAACAAACTTCCGAAGCGGTTGGTTGTATCAACACCTGATCGGAACACTCGATACAACCTGTTGTTTACCGGAACGCTCGCGCACACTACCGGTATTTTTGAGGCCATTAACCTCTGCAAAAAATTACACACCATTGACACACGCTATACATTAACCATTATCGGGTATTGCGCCATGCCTACCGTATTGGCAACGATAAAGGAAACACTAAAAGACTATTCGTTTATAACCTTAACCGGAGGCGATGAATTGGTTCCTCACGATCAAATATTAAAAGCTATCCGGTCGGCCGGATGTGGAATTATCATTTACCCTCCTAACGCCAGTACCGAAAATTCAATGCCTACCAAGCTGTACGAATATTTGGCTCTTAAACTTCCAATCATCATTGATCATAATCAGTCTGCGCACGACCTGATAGAAGAATGCAAGGCTGGCATTGTGCTGAAGCACCCGATCCATGCCGAAAGTCTTCACGATCAGCTTATGAACACAACATTTAATTTCACACTACCCGATACCCTCTTTTGGGAACATGAGGCTAAGAAAATGATTGATATTTTAAAGAAGTAATTAGTATTGTTTTTTAACCACATAGATACATAGGTTTACTATCACATTATACCTCACTTCTATTGTGATTTTACCTGTAAAACTATGTCGATCTTCGCCTTTTATTCAGCAAAGTATAGTCCCTGTCGGGATACATAGCTATCAGGAATTACAGCTATGTATCTATGTGGTTTGGTATTTTACGCCCCCGATAGCTATCGGGGCGGGATATACAAGCCTACGGCCATTAAATAAGTTCACTAAACTAATTTTTTAGACTAATCTAAATTTTATACCTTTACTTCGTGTTAAGGCTGTACCATCATGCTTAGTTTAACCGAAGAAAATTACCTGAAGGCCATCTATCATCTGGCCGACAACGGCACTAAAACCGTAACAACCAACGCATTGGCTGAGTCCACCAGTACAAAGCCCGCGTCTGTTACCGATATGATCAAGAAACTATCGGCCAAAAAGCTGATCCGCTACGAAAAGTATTATGGCGTAACGCTTACCGTTTCGGGCAAACAGGCCGCCCTGATGGTGATCCGTAAACACCGCTTGTGGGAAACCTTTCTCGTAAATAAACTTCATTTCGACTGGGGGCAGGTACACGAAGTGGCCGAACAGTTAGAGCACATTCAATCGCCTTTGCTCATCGAAAAGTTAGACGAGTTTTTAGGTTACCCGATTGCTGATCCGCATGGTCACCCGATCCCCGACAAAGACGGAAAACTGCATAGCGCACAACACATTCCGCTTTGCGAAATCGAAAAGAAAGAAACGGTAACTGTCGAAGCGGTAAACGTAAAAGAGAGTCCGTCTTTTTTACAATACCTCACCAACACCGGTGTGTATATCGGAGCGAGGCTTTCCATCATCAACAAAACAGCGTTCGATGGATCGCTGGAAGTAATCATTGACGGCAACAAAAAAGTATTCCTCTCGAAAGAGGCTTCACAAAATATATTAGTCACTTTATGAGAAAAAGTATTTCAAGTTATCGTAAACATTCACACGAGGCTGTCATCCCGAGCCTGCCTGCGGCAAAGGCAGGGAACGAGGGATCTTTAAACATACACAACACCCAAGATTTGAAGATTCCTCGCTGCGCTCGGAATGACCGGAATATTTTTGAGATAGTTTACTATTATATACTGATCGTTTTAGCGCTTACCGCCTGCACGGGAAAATCAAACCAGCCGTTGCAAACCGGAAAAATAAAAATCGTAACTACTACCGCTATGATCGAAGATGCCGTGAAGCACGTTGTGGGCGACCGTGCCGAAGTAATCGCGCTGATGGGCCCCGGTGTTGACCCGCACCTGTACAAAGCCACGCAGGGCGATCTGGAAAAACTCACATCGGCCGATATTATTTTTTATAACGGTCTTCATTTAGAAGGAAAGATGGGCGAAGTCTTTGAAAAACTTGGCCGGTTGAAACCGGTAGTTGCCGTATCTGAAAATATCCCCGACTCGCTGTTGCGCACCGTTCCCGGTTTCGATAACACGCACGATCCGCATATATGGTTTGATGTAAAACTATGGCAACAGGCCGTGTTGCGTATTGAATCGTATATGATCGGCTACGACTCGGCCTCACGCGAAGATTATCAACACCGCACACTGCAATACATCACTCAACTTGACTCGCTCGATGAGGCGATACGACAGCACATCCAACAAATACCGGAAACACAACGGGTGCTTATTACAGCACACGATGCTTTCGGCTACTTTGGCGATGCCTATCACATTGAAGTGCGCGGGCTTCAGGGGATTTCCACCATGTCGGAATTTGGGTTGAAAGACGTAACCGGATTGGTTAACTTCATCATCGAAAGAAAAATCAAAGCCATTTTTGTAGAAACTTCTGTTTCGCAAAAATCGATCGATGCCGTTGTCGAGGGCTGTACTAAAAAAGGATGGCCGGTAAAAATTGGCGGCAGCCTCTATTCCGATGCGATGGGCGCAGCCGGAACAACCGAAGGGACTTACATCGGCATGGTAAACGCTAACGTGAACACAATTGTAACTGCACTAAAATAAATGAAAAAGATTGCACTATTATTTGATATGGACGGAGTGATTGTTGACAGCAACCCTGCACACAAAGCAACCATTATTGAATTCTGTAAAAAATACAAGAAAACATTATCGGACGATGAAATGCGTAAGCATATCTACGGCCGTACCAATAAAGAATGGATCCGACACTTGTTTGGCGAACATCTCACGGATGCCGAAGTAAAAGTGTATGCCAACGAAAAAGAACAGATGTTCCGCGATTACTTTGAAAAAGATATTAAACCTCTAAATGGTTTAATGGATTTCTTGGAATTGTTAGAAGCAAACAACATCCCGAAAGCGGTAGGTACTTCTGCCCCACCCGAAAACGTAACGTATGTATTCAAGCATACCGGCATTCAAAAATATTTTGCGGTCGTACTCGATGAAGATTCGGTTACACACGGAAAACCCGACCCTGAAATTTACCTGAAAGCGGCCAAAGCGCTGAACATGAATCCTGCCGATTGCATTGTTGTGGAAGACTCTTTATCCGGTGTTGAAGCCGGTAAACGTGCCGGATGTAAAGTAATTGGCATTACCACCACGCACACACCCGCAGAGTTAAGCAAGGCCGATCTCACTGCGCCCGATTTCACCACGTTAAAACTGAACGATCTATACGCATTGTTTCAATAAGATATTATATGGCTACACACTCTACGCCCGCACTTGAAGTACACGATCTTACCGTTGCGTTCGACCGCAAACCAGTATTGTGGAATATCGACCTGACCATTCCGAAGGGAAAACTTGTGGGCGTTATCGGGCCAAACGGTGCAGGCAAATCAACGCTGATCAAATCGGTAATGGGGTTGTTACCGCTCAGCAGCGGTTATACAAAACTGTTCGATCAACCTTTAAAAAATGTTCGCGGCAAAATAAGTTATGTGCCTCAACGCGAATCGGTCGATTGGGATTTTCCGGCTTCGGTGATGGATGTTGTGCTGATGGGGCGTTATGCCAACTTAGGTTTGTTTAAACGCCCACGCAAAGCCGACCGCGATATTGCCTTAGATTCTTTAAAGAAAGTAGGCATGGAAGCGTTTGCCAACCGGCAGATTTCCCAACTGTCGGGCGGACAACAGCAACGTACATTCCTCGCGCGCGCCTTAGCGCAACAGGCCGACATCTATTTTATGGACGAACCTTTTGCCGGAGTAGATGCCGCTACCGAAAAAGCTATCATTACACTGTTGCGTGACATGACCCACACGGGTAAAACCGTTATTGTAGTCCACCACGATCTGCAATCGGTAACCACATATTTCGATTGGGTGATTTTGTTAAACACCCGGTTAATTGGCAGCGGCCCCACCGAAGAAATATTCACACAAGAAAACCTTCAGGAAACGTATGGCGGCAAGCTCACGCTGTTGGCTGATGTTGGCGACTTGTTACGCAGAGAACGCTATCCGAACCGGGAATAATTATGCAAACACTGATTGAATTTTTCTCACTAAGTGACCCGAACATCCGGTACGTTGTGTTAGGTTCGATATTGCTTACGGCAAGCTCGGCCATTGTGGGCACGTTTACATTTTTAAACAAACGCGCACTCATTGGCGATGCCATTGCTCATGCGGTGCTGCCCGGTATATGTTTAGGCTTTATCGTGGCCGGAACAAAAAATCCGGTAGTGTTAATCATTGGCGCGTTTATAACCGGATGGTTATCGTTGATGGCCGTGGACTATATCAATCGCAAAACCCGTATTAAAGAAGATACCGCCATCGGTTTGGTGTTATCAGTCTTTTTTGGGATTGGTATTCTGATGCTTACCGTAATTCAAAAATCGGGCAATGCGGCACAATCAGGTTTAGATCATTTTTTATTCGGCAAAGCGGCCGCCTTGGTTGGGCACGATTTGTATGCCTTCGCGATTGTTGCGCTTATTCTGTTGGTGATCGTTTACATTCTATTCAAAGAATTCTCACTATTGGCATTCGATAAAGTCTATGCGCAATCCATTGGCTTTCCGGTACGCACGCTTGAGTTAGTGTTAACTTCGCTGATTGTGCTGGCCGTGGTAATCGGCATACAGGCAGTAGGTGTAGTATTGATGGCCGCTATTTTAATAACTCCGGCTGCCGCAGCACGGTACTGGACTGACAAGATTGTTATCATGTTTTTTCTGGCGAGTTTGTTCGGGGCTATCAGCGGGTTGTCGGGTGCGTATATTTCGTACATCGCCCCTGCCATGCCTACCGGCCCGTGGATCGTTATCGTTATTTCGGGCATTGCGTTCATTTCGTTTTTCTTTGCACCAAAACGCGGTATCGTTTACCGGATAGTAAAACAACGGTCGATCCGTCAAACCATCAACGATGAAAACGTTTTGAAAACGTTGTATCAGTTAGGTGAAGAGCATGATACGTTTTTTGAACCGCGTAATCCGAACGAAATCGTTGCCCGCAGAAAATATGCTAAAAACATTCTGACCACCATACTGAAACGCCTGTCGCGACAAGGATATGTTACGCAACTACCAACAGGCTGGCAGCTTACCGAGGCCGGAAAAACCAAAGCCCAGCGCGTAGTAAAAATTCACCGCTTATGGGAATTGTACCTGACCACCTACATGAAAATTGCACCCGATCACGTACACGAAGATGCCGATACCATCGAACACTTGTTAACACCAGAGCTTGAAGCCGAATTAGAAAAACAATTAGATTATCCGAAACTTGATCCACACCAAACAAAAATACCGTATGACAATTGACAATTTGCAGTTAACAATTAACAATTAGTAATGAACGCTTTTTACATCATACTAACCGCCTCTTTCGTATCGGCAAGCTGCGCGCTATTGGGTTGTTATTTAATCCTGCGCAAAATGGCTATGGTTGGCGATGCCATCTCACACGCAGTGCTTCCCGGTATTGTTATTGCTTTTTTGATTTCAGGCTCGCGCGACTCGATGACCATGCTTTTCGGTGCGGGGTTGATCGGCATTTTTACTACGTTTCTCATTGAGTTCTTTCATAAAAAGGCGAAACTCCAAACCGATGCCGCCATTGGTGTAACCTTTACATGGTTGTTTGCCGTTGGCGTAGTGCTCATCTCTATCTTTGCCGGCAAGGTTGACTTAGATCAGGATTGCGTACTGTACGGTGAAATCGCCTATGTTCCGCTTGACCTCATTATTACAGAGAGCGGCATAAACCTGGGGCCACGGGTGCTTTACATCGCAGGTATTGTGTTGATGCTCATCCTTATTTTTATCATTACCAATTACAAAGAACTTTTCCTCACAACGTTCGACCCCGCCTACGCAAGCGCCATAGGCGTTTCAACCGTGTTGTGGCATTACGCGCTGATGGGCGCGGTATCGGTTACTACCGTTGCTTCGTTTGAATCGGTAGGCGCTATTTTAGTGGTCGCCTTGCTCATAGCCCCGGCAGCTACCGCTTATTTACTTACCGATAACTTCAAATGGATGTTGGTTTTATCGTGCCTCATCGGAATCATTGCTTCGGCAGGCGGCTACTATTTAGCGGTTTGGCTTGACGGATCGATAGCCGGTGCAATAGCCGCTGTATGCGGATTGCTTTTCGTATTGGCGATGATCGCCTCGCCCACGCATGGATTATTATCAAAAAAGCTAAAACAGGTAGCGCACTGAGTAAGTTTTTTTTAACAACTTCGTTTTCGGATACTAATCCTTTTTAAGCACCTTTGCACATCTGTTAAATGTTACTCGTTTGAAAGTATTTTTTGCATTGATGGTAGTGTGGCTGATTGTGGTTCAGCCCGGCATGGCACAACAAGACAACGCCCGGCAGGATGTTGAATGGTTTGAACATTTCTTCGATCAGAAATCAAAAGCAACCCTCCGGCAATCGGAGCTAAATTTTCAGGACAAAAAGCAGGATTCGCAAGAACAGGAAGACGATGCAACGTTTATCCGCAGCCAGATTGAAATCGGTCTGATTACCCTCACCCACCCCGACAAACAGGAAGAATCGAAATACGAGCGCGCCCTTCAATACTTTATCGATGCCAAAGGTCAGGCCGATACCTTAGGACTGAAAACAGAGCAAACACTTATTTATCTATCCATGGCGCGGGTGTTCGAGTCCGTAGGCAACCATGCGAAAAGCATTAACCTGTTGAATCAGGCGCAGGCAACATACAGCACGCCCGATGATGCCTTAGCCCTGTTGATTTTAAATGAACTGGGTCGTGTATATACCTTGGCCGACAGCATCGATGAAGCCTTTAACAACTATGCTAAACTTTTGCAACTTGCACGTGAATCGCGGCAGGCAAAACGGCAGTCGGACGCGCACTTTTACCTCGGTGTGCTTTTTACCCGTAAAAACCAGTACGATTCAGCGTTAAGCCATCATAAAGAAGCCCTCAAACTCATGCGGCAATCGGGCGATAAAAGTGGTGAGGTTAACTCGCTCAACGAAATTGGCGACTTGTATCTCAGCATGAAAAATACCGACCGCGCCTTAGCCAATTATGTTGCTGCATTAGAGGTGAGCCAGGCAATAAAAGATGACGATGCCATTGCCAAATCGTATAACAATGCCGGTAAGCTATACTATAATCAGAAAAACTACCAGCGTGCCATTGCCAACCTTGAGCTTGCCCTGCAAAAAGCACAGCATTCAAAAAATCTCGCGCAAATGAAAATCAGCACCGAATATTTAAGTGGGTGTTACAAAGCGTTGGGCGACTACAAACAATCACTGCAATATCGTGAACAAAACCTTAGCATTGAAGCCATGATCCAGCAAGAGCATGATGAGCGCAAGCTGTTGGAAATGGAAAACGATTTTAAATTAGAAGGGAAAGAACTCGCCATCGATAAACTTGAAGCCAAACGCATTGAACACGAAAAACAATTAGCCGAAGAAAGACGCACCCGCTATTTTCTATTTGCGCTGATCGGGCTTACAGGCGTGATTGCCGTATTGATTTTTTACCTCTACCGGAGCAAGCGCAAGTCAAACCTCGTGTTGCAGGAGGCTAACGATAAAATCACACAACAGAATGTTGAACTGCAACAATTAAATGCAACCAAGGATAAATTCTTTTCCATTATCAGTCACGACTTAAAAGGGCCTTTAAACTCGCTTACCTCCTTTTCAGGTTTGCTGATAAACTACTTCGACAGTCTGAGTAAAGAAGAAATACAAAACTTAGCCAAAGACTTAGACAAATCGTTAAAGAACCTGTTTGCATTATTAGAGAATCTGTTGGAATGGTCGCGTTCGCAAACAGGCGCTATTGAATTTAAGCCCGAACGCTTCGATCTCAGCGAAGTAATCCGCCAAAATATTGAATTGCTCACCGCCCAGGCCGGTGTAAAAGAAATCAGCCTAAGCTATGCGCACGAACAGCCCGTTACCGTACACGCGCACAAAAACTCGGTAAACACGGTTATCAGGAATTTAATAAGCAACGCCATTAAGTTTACGCCAAAAGGCGGAACCATCACCGTTACGGCCAATGCCGGCAACGAAGATGCGCTTATATCCATTACCGATACCGGTGTGGGCATGAGTGCAGAGGTTATGCAAAAGATTTTCAGGATAGACACCAAGCACTCTACCAAAGGAACAGCCGATGAAAAAGGTACCGGGTTAGGCTTAGTGTTGTGTAAAGATTTTGTCGAGAAAAATAATGGGAGCATTGGCGTGCATAGCGAAGAAGGGAAAGGTTCTACGTTTTATTTCACGCTTCCAATTGTCAATTAACAATTATCAATTAGTAATTAACAATATTGGTTATGGAAAAAGAAAACGTGATCTTAATTAAATCGTATCAATTTGGATTGCGAATTGTAAAGTTACACCTTCACTTGTCTAAAAAATTGAAACAATTTGAACTTTCAAGTCAGGTTTTACGAAGCGGAACATCCATTGGAGCAAATATTGAAGAGGCAACGGGCGGTTCGTCCCGAAAAGATTTTATAAACAAAATGAATATTGCCTACAAAGAAGCAAGAGAAACAAAATATTAGCTTCGACTGTTAACCGATTCAGAAATTCTTGAAGAAAATCTGGGTAAATCACTCTTAAGCGATTGTGAAGAAATCCTAAAAATACTATATACCATCATCAACACATCGCGCGGATCACAACCCTAATTGTTAATTGATAATTGTTAACTGTTAATTGTAAATTGTTAATTAAAAATTCAAGATATACTCCTGTAAATTAACCTTGCGGTCTAACTGTAATTTCTTACGCAGGCGATAGCGGCTTATTTCCACACCGCGAACCGAAATATTCAACAGGTTGGCTATTTCTTTGGTCGAGAGGTTCATTCGCAAATACGCGCTTAATTTCATTTCCTGCGGACTGAGTGACGGATATTCAGCACGGAAACGCCTTGAAAAATCACCGTGTACATTATCGAAGTGTAATTGAAAATGCTCCCAGTCCTGATCGGACGATAAATTACCCTCGATGTCACGCACTAACTTCGTCAGGTCTTTTGAAACCTCTTCACCACTTTTTCGCGCGATGGATTTCAGGTGATCTTTAACTCCGGCTATAAACTCGTTTTTAGAAAGCATGAGCACCGTAGATGTGCCCAACTCTTTATTCATGTGCAGTAGTTCGGCTTCTAATTTTTCGTTTTTTAACCGGGTAATTTCTTCCTGGTTTTTCTGTGTCAACAGTTCCATCTCGGTATCTTTCCGGATAAGTTCTTTTTGCTGTTGGATGTTCATCAACCGCTTTTCGTGTTTGTGTTTACGGTCTAACAAACCAAAGCCAGTATATAAAACACCCAACACCGTTACGGTATAAATCAGGTATGCCCAGATCGTGCGGTACCAGGGCGGGTTGATCACAAACTGAAACGTGGTTTCGGCACTTACCTCGCCATAAATATTACGCGACCGCACATGAAAAACATACCGCCCTTCGTGCAGGTTGGTATATTCTTTTTGTGTTTGTGCAGTCCACTCCGACCAGTTCTTTTCAAATTTTTCGAGATAGTATTGATGCATCACTTCGCCCTCCCCCTCAAACGATGTTGCCGAAAAAGTAAAGTTTACCGAGTTTTGTTTATAAGGCAACGTAATGATTTCATTATCCGACTGGCTTTCGACCAAGCGGTTACCACGTACATAATTTCCGAAGAACAACACCGAATCGCCCGAGGCCGTTGTAGAAAACCTGCGGATGTGTGTTTTAAATCGTAACTGATCGCTTACCTTAACACTCGGATCGAAATGGATAAAACCCTCTTTAGCGCCAAAAAGCACTTCGTTATTCTCTAACACAATCATGTTTTCGAGATCATCATTCAAAAACCGTCTTATTTTATTAAACGCGCTCGACTCGACTGTATAGCCTCCGGCAGTGTTTTTCCGTAATACGCCAATCTGTTCGTTACCGGTAAAGTAAATATTACCGAAAGCATCTTCGCTCACGTGCCATAGTTGCACATCGTTGCCTAACAGCTTACTGAAAAGCGGTTCGCGCACAAACGTATCTGATTTTTTCTCGTATCGAAAAATGCCACGTTCAGAAGTAAAGATCAGTTCGTTCCGGATATTGAACACATTGATCAATACATTAGAAGGGAATCCTTTATCGGCTCCGTAAAACGTGTTCGATTTTATGCGCGTAGCTGAGTCGTTGAACAGTATTTTATAAACACCCTTGTAACCGTGCGTAATCCACAATACACCATCGCGGTCTTGCTCCATCACACGTGACGACTCCCGCAAACCTTCGAGCTTACGGCTAAACGACCAGTGACCGTCTTTCTGCGTAAGCAATTGCAAACCATTGTATGTACCTTCGATCAGCACGTTCATATTCTGCCGCATCGGTGAAAACACCCAGCTTCCGGGTTCATCCGAAATCAAAATGCCGTTATCGTCTTCAATCCGATAAGCCCCACCGTGATGGCCCATGAGCAAATCGTTGCCATACCGGCCAATGTGGTAAACCTGACCGCGCGAGTTCTTTACAAGTTTAAAAGGCGATTGGTTAACCGAAACATCTTTCACGTACAACCCCGTATTAGTGCCGAGGTAAAACTTGTTTCTGTCTAAGTACGCGGCATACCCTGTACCGGGCAGTCCTACCTGTTCGTTAATAAACGTAAAAGGCGAACCCAGCTCGACATACGCCAACCCGTTGTTTTGACCGATCCATAAATTCTGAAGATCATCTTCAAACAAACTCAGCACCGTTCGGTTTTGCAGGCCCCGCCCGCTGGTAAGCTGAAGCAATATTTTTCCGGCATCGTTTAAAATAACCAACCCGTGGTTTTGTGTGCCCAATGCAAAGTTTCCGTTTTTAAGGCGAAGCATTGTATTAACAATGGCTTCCTGAAAAAATGCCTGCAACTCAGGCCGCCACGGTTTAGCAACACCATTGCTCACCTCGAAAATACCTTGCTGAAACGTACTCACAATTAAGCGGTTTGCCGTGTAAGGCAAAATGGACGACACACCTTTGTTTTTGAAGAACGATCCGCCTTCGGTAAGCAACAACTTCTCGTTGTGCAGGGTAGTAATACCCTGTTCGCGTTCATCGACATACAACTGGCGGTTTATAAAAAACGACAACTCCAGCGCATGCACCGGTTTAACGATACTAAACCGGCCGTGCTCATACACGAATATGTTGGTGAAAGTGCAAAAGAATACCTTGTCTTCATCTAAGAATACATTCCAGGTTTCGTCAAAATTTCGGTAAGTACGCGGAAGGCTGTCGGCCAGCGATGTGTAACGGAGTTGACCCTGATTATCGGGGAAAAAATACCCGAAGTCGCCCTGGCAGCCAACATAGATTTTGCCGGAGTCGTCAATGGCCACACTCCGCATTTTAGAACCGCCCCGTACACGGTAAATCTGCCAGCGGGTTCCGTCATACTCTAACAGGCCAAAGTTGTTGGCGATGTACACCAACCCCCGTTTATCCTGTACAATATCCCAGTTCTGAATACCCCCGCCATACTCCTGCGTGGTGAAGTTCCGGGTAAACGGAACTCCGGCCAAATTCGATTGCGAAACGGCTTTCAGGCTCACCGTCAGGCAAAAGAGGGCAAAAACAAAACGGCTGATACGCATTGATGAATAAATAACTCACCAATGTAGTATTAAAATCTACGATGAGAAATACAAAAATTGCATTTTTGAGCCAAAAATGAATATTTATACAATATTGATGTATTTTTGATGTAGTTCATAAAACATGTTGACGTATCATTGATGAGGCTTTTTATTTGATTGTGGTACGTGTTGACCTCAACTTTGTAAACGTTTGCATATAACTGTTCATTGCAAACAGTTGCAAGCATATCTACAAAACCTAAAACTACTATTAATGAAAGCAAAACTACTCATGCTCTTGATGTTACTGTCGCTGGTGAGCTATGGCCAAAGCCTGGTTGTGTCCGGTAAGGTAACAGACGAAAACGGTGAGGGTGTTCCGGGCGCCAGCGTGCTTATTAAAGGAACAACCCTGGGCGTTATGACCGATGCCGATGGCAAATTTTCTATCCAAAATGTACCCGGTGATGCCACATTGGTATTCAGTTTTATCGGCTACAACACACAGGAAATAGCCGTTGCGGGGCGAACTACAATTAATGTTACCCTGCAAACGGATATTAAATCGTTAGACGAAGTAGTGGTTATCGGTTACGGTGTTCAGAAAAAGAGCGTGGTAACAGCGGCCATCTCATCGGTAACTGCCGAAAACCTCGCCAACGTTGCCCCTATCCGTATTGATAATGCGTTGAAAGGGCTAACCTCGGGTGTTACCGTAACTTCATCGAGCGGCCAGCCGGGTGCTGCGCCACGAGTTCTCGTTCGCGGTGTGGGTACATCCTCAGACCTCGGTAACGACCCTCTTTATATTGTTGACGGTATGCCCATTAACGGAGGCATTGATTACCTCAACCCTACCGACATCCAATCTATTGAAGTATTGAAAGATGCTGCCTCGGGTGCCGTTTATGGTGCACGTGCCGCAAACGGTGTTATCCTTGTTACTACCAAAAATGGTTCAACTGGTAAAATAAAAGTGGATTACGGCTTTTCTTACGGCTGGCAAAATCCATGGAAAAAACTCGATGTACTCAACGCTACCGAATATGCCATTATGATGAATGAAGGCTATTTGAATTCAGGACAACCAATACCTTATGCCGATCCGTATTCGTATGGCAAAGGAACCAACTGGCAAAATGAAGTATTCAATAAAAATGCACCCATCGTAAACCACCAGTTGAGTTTAAGCGGAGGTACCGACAAGGTTAGCTATTTTGTTTCGGCAGGTTACCTGAATCAGGAAGGTATCGTAGGCGGTAACTTCGACCGCTCGAATTATGAACGCCTTTCGTTGCGCAGCAACACTTCTTACAAATTGCTTGACACCAAGGATCGCAACTTCCTCAACAAATTTACGCTGGGCATGAACATAGCCTACACGAACATTAACGCTACGGGCATCGGCACTAACTCTGAATACGGTTCGGTTTTGGGAAGCGCCATTGCTGTATCACCTATATTGGGTGTTTATGCCGATAACCCTGCGGCTACGCAAGCACTTTACCCGGGACGAGCCCTTGTTACCGACAGCAAAGGCCGCATGTTTTCCGTACCCGGAATAAACTACAACGAAATCACCAACCCGTTAGCTCAATTATCGTTACCGGGAGCAAAAGATTACTCGAATAAGTTTGTTTCCAATTTTTCGGGCGAACTCACCCTGTGGGATAACCTCAAATTCAAATCTTCGTTCGGAACCGACCTTGCCTTCTGGGGATCTGATGGATGGACACCCATTTATTACCTTGGCCAGTCGAATAACACTACTTACTCAAGTGTTAGCTCGTCAATGAACCACGGTTTTGTTTGGCAGGTTGAAAACGTGTTGTCGTATGACAAACAGTTCGGAGGACATGACATTCAGGTTATTGCCGGACAATCGGCCATGAAAACAACCGGGCGAACATTGGGTGGATATAACCGCCACTTAGTGGAAGAAGACCCCGACAAAGCCAACATTGATTTCGGTACAGGTACACAAGCTAATGGCGACCGTAACGCATGGGGTGCTGCCTGGAGGCCATCATCCTTAGCTTCTTTATTTGCGCGTGTCAGCTACAACTATAACGAAAAATATATGGTGCAAGCCACCATACGCAGAGATGGTTCAAGCAACTTTGGCCCAAGCAACCGCTGGGCAGTATTCCCATCATTTTCGTTAGGTTGGAATATTACCAATGAAGAATTTGCCGCTGCCCGCCCCAATTGGCTCTCCACTACAAAGCTGCGTTTTTCATGGGGTAAAAACGGTAATCAAAACATCCCGGCAGGCCGTTATGAAGCGTTAACTTCCATCGGCAATAATTATGCTTTTGGCAGTGGTCAGGGAACACTCACCAACGGAACCAAACCTTCCATAACGCCTAACGCCAACCTGAAATGGGAAGAATCGGTACAAACCGACATTGGTGCCGACTTCACGTTCCTGAACGATGCAGTAACATTTAGTGTGGACTGGTACAAAAAAATAACCAATGGCATGTTGATACAAATGCCTGTACCTGCATACCTGGGTGAATCAAGCCCGTGGGGCAACGTGGGCAAAATGGAAAACAAGGGGTTAGAATTTGATGCCTCTTACCGCTTTAAAACCGGAGACTGGACTTTTAGAGTATCGGCCAATGCATCACACCTGAAAAACAGACTGGTTTATTTAGGCAATAGTGAAGGTTACAGAAATCTGGATGGCTATGCACAAGTGGGTACCATTACACGTGCCGAAAACGGCTTCACCTACCCTTTCTTCTACGGCTACCAAACCAATGGCATTTTCCAAAATCAGGCTGAGATTAACAGCTATGTAAACGGTGATGGCGACCTGATACAACCCAATGCAGTGCCCGGTGATGTGCGCTTTGTTGACCGTAACAACAACGGTGAGATCGATGATGACGACCGCACCATAATTGGAAAAGGTATGCCAGACTGGACGTATGGCGGAAGCATTAACATAAGTTGGAAAAGTATTGATTTGAGTATTATCATGCAGGGAACACAAGGAAACGATGTGTTTTCTTATACCCGAAGAGCCGACATACCCTCAATGAACCTGCCCACCTGGATGCTTGACCGTTGGACAGGCGAAGGCACTTCAAACAGTGTACCGCGTTTCACCGCCTTTGCCACAGCCGATAAAAACAACAACATCTTTTCGTCTGATTTATATGTGAAAAACGGCTCGTATTTCCGTGTTAAAAACGTGATCCTCGGCTACACGTTGCCCACATCACTCACCCAAAAAGCGTTTATCAACAGTTTGCGTATTTATGCCTCAGCCGAAAACCTGATGACGTTAACCAAATACAACGGCTTCGATCCTGAAATTTCTTCGGGCGGAACATCACTTGGTGTTGACCGTGGTGTATATCCGCAAGCAAGAATTTACAGCTTAGGTTTTAACTTATCATTTTAAACTACAACGCATTATCAATATGAACAAGTTTAAAAAATTAATGCTTTGCACTTTCGTGGCCACCTTCGTGCTCAATTCGTGCAGCGAAGACTTTTTGGATTCACAATCCACCACACAAGTGTCGATAGACGAATACTACACCACCGAAGCCCGCATTTTTGAGGCCGTGGTGGCTGCTTACGATCCGTTACATTGGTTCGATTACGCCTGGGGGCAACAAAGCCATCTCGGCATGGTATCGGATGTAATGGCCGATGACCTTTATGTGGGTGGTTCCAACACAGCCGACCAGCCGCACCTGCACCTGATAAGCCAATATCAGTCAGTGCCGACAAATACACTCAGTACGTTGTGGACAGCTTGTTATTCGGGTATAAACCGCGCCAACAACGTGATGAAGTATATGCCTAATGTGACCAACATATCCAACGAAAAAAGAGAGTTGTATCTGGCCGAAGCCAAAGTGTTACGCGCATACTACTACACCTGGCTTTGGAAACTTTGGGGCAACATTCCGTATTACGAAACCAACCTGTCGTTTCCATACATCAGCGGGCAAAGTACGCCCGATGAAGTTTACGCAGGCATTATAAAAACCCTCGAAGAAGCCATTGAAGATGGTGGCTTGCCTATGAAAGCCACCGCAGGCAACGAAGGCCGCGTAACCAAAGCCATGGCCTACATGCTTTACACCGAAGTGGTGATGTACCAGAAAGACAATTCAAAATACAGCAAAGCATTGAGCTATATGGAAGAAATCATCAGTTCAAATCAATACGATTTGGTAGATGACTTTGCCGGAATTTGGGAACCCGAAGGCGAATGGTCAGACGAATCTATTTTTGAAATTAACTACTTCAACCAAAATGCCACCCGCTCCTGGGACGGAGGCGCTCCCTTGGTTGCCGGTGGTTCGGTTTACCCGAAACTTATCGGTATCAGCGGGTTTGAAGGCACAACTGACTACGCCTCGGGATGGGGTTTTGAGCCCGTGCGCGAAGAGGCTTATGACCTCTATGATGATGACGACCAGCGCAAAGATGGCGGCATACTCAACTTTGCCAAATACAAAGCAGCAAACCCGGCTGCAAATTATACAGCGCGCTATCAGGACACAGGCTATTTCCTTAAAAAATACATTGGCCGTGCCGATGGCAACGCAGGTTCGGGTGGTTCGGCCGACATGAACTACGGCAACAACTTCCGCGTGTATCGCTTTGCCGAAACATTGCTTTATGCTGCTGAACTTGGCTCATCAAATGCACAAACGTATTTAGACAGAGTGCGCACACGTGCAGGCTTGGGCAGCATTGCACCCACGGCTGCCAACATCCTCAACGAACGCAGGCTCGAATTTTTGGGCGAAGGCAAGCGTTATTGGGATTTAATCCGTACAGGTAATGCCGCCACTGTTTTGGTGGCCAATGAATGGGATAGAATAAACTGGACGGAGTCAAAAAAATATCTGCCCATTCCGCAAAGCGAAATAGATGCATCGCAAGGATCGCTAAATCAAAATAACTACTGATAAAAGTAAGCATTATGAAACGAATATTCAGCAATAACTATTTCCGAAGCGTGCTTGTGCTGTTATTAGCATTTGCCTGTACGGAAGAGTATAACCATCCGTCAGAAAAAAATATACCGTTGGCGGCCAATATCGAAGTCGATATTGTGGTCGATCAGGAAATCAACCAGGTTACTTTTAAGTTGAAAAACCCCGGCAGTTACCCGGTATGGATTTTTGAACAGGAAAACAAACCAACAGAATACTCGACCCGTAACAATCTCACCAAGATTTACGCCAAAGCGGGTACGTACTCAGTTGAAATAAAAATCGGTAATGCTAATGGTTTAAGCGATGGCTCTATTACCCGCACATTTAACATTGAAAACTCGATGGTGAATTTCGATGTGTATGTTGGTATGTTGGCCGGAAGCGGAACCAAAAACTGGAGCATTGCCAGCACCGAAACAGCACACTTAGGCTGTGGCCCTTCGGGCACTATTGGTACCGAGTGGTGGAGCGCTCCACCTGACGCAAAAGCCGCCTGTGGCGTATATGATGACGTACTCACTTTTGGTAACGATTACAGCTACATCTACAACCCGGGCGGTGGCGGAACGGTTTACGTGAACAAAGATGTTACCGTACCCCTGTTGGGGCCTCATAACGGCAACACTTGCGATGGCGATGATTACACAGCGCCTGTATCAGAGCAAACAACCACGTACAGTTTTGTAACCGAAGGCGAAGATGTGTATGTGCAGTTCCCTGAAGGAACGCTGTTCCCGTATATTGCCAATAACGATGCCTACAACACACCCAAGTATAAACTCGTGGGTATCTCGTCTTCACGCATCGAGTTGGTAATCGACAATGGCGATATTGCCTGGCACTATATATTAACAGCCGGTAAAGGCCCCGGTGGTTATGACCCCAACAACGATTGTAATAAATGGAAAACCGCCACAATTAATACCTGGTTCTGGTATGCTCCGGGTTGGAATCAAATTGCCGATCCGGGCTTTGAAGCTGACGGAAACTCGTACAGGATTACATTCCCTGAAGCAACGTTTGAACAATGGCAGGCTCAGATGGCTTTCCTTACCAATATATCAACCGAAGCTTCTAAAAAATACGACTTCTCGGCCATCATCAACTCGAATAAAGCACACGGTAACGTAACCCTTAAACTTGTACACGAAAGCGATGACGGTGTGTTCTATTTTGAGGAAGGCATCACACTGAAAGCCAACGAAGATTACACCTTTATAAAAACCGGCATGGACGGTATGGATCTTAACAACATACGATTGTTCTTAGACTTTGGTGGAAATGAGGCTAACACCATCGTTAACATAAGCCGTATTGTATTGAAAGAAAATAGCTGCGATGATGGCACCGTAATCGAAGAGCCCGAAGAACCAGACGATACCAACTGGCTGCCGAATTCGGACTGTAACGAATGGAAAAATGTTACGTACGCAAATCACTTCTTCTATGCTCCGGGCTGGGCGGCAATTTACGAAGGCCCTTCTTATTCAGGCTTCAATGCCGGTGCGAACACGTACACCATTTCTTATCCAACGGCAACAACCGATCAGTGGCAGAATCAGGTTCATTTCAGAACCAACAACATTGCAACCACGGCTGATAAGACGTATGATTTCCGGGTTATCTTAAACTCCACCAAAAATATCACTGGAGTAACCATCAAACTCACCAAAGTTGGCGATGATGCTACCTTCTTCTTTACGAACCGCGTTAACCTGACAGCTTTTGAAGACTATACGTTTAAAATGCCAGATATGCCGGGTAAAGACATTGATAACATCGCCCTGGTATTCGACTTTGGCGGTAACCCCGATAATACCGAGGTAACCATCAGCAGCATTATTTTAAAAGAATCAACTTGTAACGACTAAACTAATTTTTAATGAGGCTGTATCAAAAATCAAAATAATACACCACGTCACATCGAACGCAGTGAGATGTCCCGATTTTGAGCGCTGATTAACGGGATGTCTCACTACGTTCGACATGACGTACCACTTTTGATACAGCCTCTTTTTACTACATAATCATGAATAAACTGAATCCGCTTTTTTTGTTGCTACTAATATTGGGCTTTGCCGGTTGCGATGGTGACGAACCCGAAACCAAAAAAGAAACCATTACAAGCTCCGTAACAGCGATTAACACCGGTTTTGAACAACACCTTACAACCATTGATGTTACCGCAAGTCGTGAGTGGCAGGCTTTCAGCAACGAAAACTGGATTACGTGCAGCCCTTCAAGTTTTATTACCACTACCGGTACAGTAACCGTAACCATTAAAACAAACCCAACAACCAGCATACGCACCGGCTCAATTATCATTAAAGCAGGCAGCGAACGGTTTAACATTCCCGTAACGCAGGAAGCAGGCATGCCATCCGACATTGAAGGCCCCGAAGGTTATACATTGGTTTGGAACGATGAGTTTGACGAAGGCACACAGCCAAACACTACCGAATGGTGGTACGAAACCGGTGCCGGTGGCTGGGGCAATAACGAACTGCAAAACTATGTGGCCGGTTCGCAAGGCGGTGAACAGTTGGCGAAAATAGAAAACGGCATCCTTACCATTACCGCCAAAAAAATAGGCGGAACGGTTTATTCAATTCGCATGAATACCCAAAAAAGCTGGACGTACGGCTACTTCGAGGCACGTTTAAAAGTGCCTGTCGGGAAAGGAACCTGGCCCGCCTTCTGGATGATGCCGCAAAACTTTACAACCTGGCCCGGTGATGGCGAAATTGACATTATGGAACATGTAGGTAAAGATGCAAATAGAATACATTCATCCATTCATTGCAATGCCTACAATCATACGATCGGTACACAAAGAACCGCTTCAACAATGGTTCCTACGGCTCAAACTGAATTTCACGTGTATGCCGTAGAATGGACACCCGATTTCATTAAAGGATATGTTGACGGGATAAATTACTTTACGTTCAATAAAGAGAACCCAACCAACTACGACAAGTGGCCTTTCTTCAATCCGTTCTACCTCAAACTAAACTTAGCCTGGGGAGGCAACTGGGGCGGACCAGAAGTTGACGAGAGTTTCTTACCAGCAACCTACCAGATCGATTATGTAAGGGTATTTCAAAAATAATAACAACCTCAAAACACGCTACGCTGTTCCGGGAAATCCTGGGCAGGTAGTGTGTAATGTGTTCAAACAACCATGACATGAAACGAAATAAAATAAAATCACCCCTGCCCTATATATGCATACTCCTGTTTTTGATAGCGGGTAATTGCGCTACCAAACCATCGTCTGTATTGGTGTGGAGCGATGAGTTCAACTATACCGGTGCGCCCGATTCAACCAAATGGAGTTACGATATTGGCGGACACGGTTGGGGCAATAACGAACTTCAATATTATACCAGCGATCCTAAAAACGTGCGGGTCGAAAATGGCAATCTCATTATCGAAGCCCATAAAGACTCATTGGAAAACAATGCTTATACATCCACACGCATCCTCTCTAAAAAGAAAGGCGATTGGCTGTATGGCAAAATCGAAATACGCGCCAAACTGCCTGAGGGGCGTGGTACGTGGCCTGCCATTTGGATGTTGCCAACCGACTGGAAATTTGGCGGATGGCCTGCCAGTGGCGAAATTGATATTATGGAACATGTAGGCTACGACCAAAACGTAGTTCATGCAACGGCACACTCTGAACTTTATAATCATGTGAAGCAAACACAAAACGAAGGCAAAGTAACCGTGGACAACGTGCATGGTGAGTTTCACACCTACACCCTGAACTGGACAAAAGACCAGATGGATTTTTTAGTGGACAACAACGTTTTTCATACCATTAAACGCAAGCCCGAAGACGACCACAAAGGCTGGCCGTTCGATCAGCCCTTTCATTTGCTGATGAACATAGCCGTAGGCGGTAACTGGGGCGGACAGCAAGGCATTGATGAAACGATATGGCCGCAACGCATGGAGGTTGATTACGTTCGCATCTATCAGTAGTAATTAACAATTATCAATTAACAGTTAACAATTAATTGTAAATTGCTAACTGTTAATTGTAAATTGAAATCAAACGACACTATTGTTGCTCTCGCTACCGCACAAGGGGTCAGTGCGATAGCCGTTATCCGGCTGTCAGGCAAAGAGGCCATAGCCATAACGCAAAAAGTTTTTGTGGGAAAAAACTTAGCCGGTGTGCCCGGCCATACTGTACATTTTGGTACCATTCAGCACCAGAGAAAACTGATTGACGAAGTGCTGGTAACCGTCTTTACAGAACCTCATTCGTTTACACGCGAAAACTCCGTTGAACTCTCCTGCCATGGTTCGCCCGTTATCGTCAAAGAAATCATCAAAGCCCTGTTAGCCAACGGTGCCCGGTTGGCCGAACCCGGTGAGTTTACCAAACGTGCTTTTTTTAACGGCCGGTTCGATCTGGCACAAGCCGAAGCCGTTGCCGACCTGATCCATGCCGAAACAGATAATGCACGGCAGGCAGCGTTTAATCAAATGCGGGGCGGCTTTTCGAAAGAGATCAACAACCTGCGCGAAGAGCTTATTCACTTTGCCTCGCTCATTGAACTGGAGCTTGACTTTGGCGAAGAAGATGTTGAGTTCGCTAAACGAAACGATTTGCGCGAGCTTATACTCAAAATACAATCGTATTTAAACAACCTGATCACCTCATTCGATCAGGGGCGTGTAATCAAAAACGGAATACCTACCGTGATAGCCGGTAAACCCAATGCGGGCAAGTCCACCCTGTTGAACGCATTGCTCAACGAAGAAAAAGCCATTGTTTCGGACATACCCGGTACTACCCGCGATGTTATTGAAGATGAGATAACCTTAGGCGGCATCACCTTCCGGTTTATGGATACAGCCGGCTTGCGCGATACGAGCGATACGATTGAAGCTATCGGTGTATCACGCACACGCGAAAGCATGAAAAAGGCATCGCTGATTCTCTATTTATGGGATCTGTCACAAACTTCGCTTGCCGAAATTCAACAAGAAGAAATTCAACTCGTTGAGTTGGGCATTCCTTATTTAAAGATTGGCAACAAAAAAGACAAAGCCCCTGCTGCGTTGCTTGAACAATTAAAAGATCAATCATTTATCCTTATTTCAGCCGCCACGAAAGAAAATCTCGAACAACTAAAAGAATCTGTTTTAACTACCGTAGGTGTTAAGGAAGTAAAACAAGGCGATGTACTCGTTACCAATTTGCGGCACTATCAAAAGTTAGCCGAAACCCGCGATGCGTTAAACCGCGTACTCGAAGGGTTAGACAGTGGCATTACAGGTGATTTCCTCGCGATGGACATCCGCCAGGCGTTGCATTATTTAGGCGAGATTACCGGGCAAATCACAACCGATGATTTACTCGATAATATTTTCAGTAAGTTTTGTATAGGGAAATAACATACACGGTTTAACAAAGGCACTATGCAACTACAAACCATCCAAAGCCGGATTTACGAAGTAAGAGGTCAAAAAATAATGTTAGACTTTGATCTTGCCGAACTGTATGAAGTTGAAACAAAACGTTTAAAAGAAGCCGTAAGGCGAAACATTAAAAGGTTTCCTCCCGACTTTATGTTTGAACTTACCCGAAATGAATTTGAAAGTTTGAGGTCGCAAATTGCGTCCTCAAACACACGAGGCGGTACAAGGTATTTACCCTTTGCTTTTACAGAACAAGGCTTAGCCATGTTGAGCGGTGTATTAAATTCCGACAAAGCTATTGAAGTAAATATTTCCATTATGAGGGCTTTTGTTTTGTTAAGGGAATTTGCCCTCACCCATAAAGAGCTATCTGCACGGCTGCACGAATTGGAAAAGAAATACAACAAGCAGTTTAAGGATGTTTATGAAGCCATTAACTACCTCCTCAAAAAAGACAATGAAGAAAAAAAAAACACAAACAACGGAGGCGTGTGGGTTTTAAAAGAAATGAGGAGGATTAAAGAAAATAGATTTTTTGAGGTATTTTTTGTACTTCCGGCAGTATTATAATTGCCTTTAAAGAAAAAATATGAAATTAGCGGCTCATTGATTAGTGAGTATAACATCAAAGGCATAACTATTTATCACGATATGATTTTAATGGAACAAACCATGCGCTGGTTCGGGCCGCAAGACCCGGTAAGCTTACAGGACATCCGACAGGCAGGCTGCACCGGTGTGGTAACCGCGCTTCATCACATACCTGTTGGTGATATATGGACAACGGATGAAATCAATAAGCGAAAGAAAATAGTTGAAGCCGCAGGGCTTACCTGGACGGTCATTGAAAGCCTGCCCGTACATGAGGATATTAAAAAGCAAACGGGCAACTACAAAGTATATATTGAAAATTACAAAACCAGCCTGCGCAACATAGCCGCCTGCGGGCTGAAAGTCGTTACCTATAACTTCATGCCCATTCTCGACTGGATGCGTACCGATGTTTCGTACACTATGCCCGATGGCAGCAAGGCGTTGTATTTTAATAAAACTGCTTTCATCGCTTTCGATCTGTTTTTGCTGAAACGCCCCGGGGCAGAAAAAGATTACACCACAGCAGAAATTGCGCAGGCTCAAAAACGCTTTGAAACGATGCACGAAACCGAAAAGCAAATTCTGTACAACAATGCACTACTCGGTTTGCCCGGAAGCGAAGAGCAGTTTACCGAAGAACAAATACTGGCGGCACTGAAAACGTATGAACACATTGATGCCACGAAACTAAAACAACATTTATTTTATTTTCTGCAACAAATCGTACCGACAGCAGAGGAGCTAAACCTGAAATTAGCAATCCATCCTGACGATCCACCCTACCCGATCCTCGGTCTGCCTCGTGTTGTCAGCACAACGGCTGATGCACAACAGCTTTTGAATGCCGCCCCCTCTCCTGCCAGCGGGCTTTGCTTTTGCACCGGCTCGTATGGCGCGCGTGCGGATAACAATCTTGTAGAAATGATCAAAACGTTTGGCGAACATATTCATTTCCTCCACCTCCGGAACACCAAACGCGATGAACATGGTAATTTTTATGAAGCCGATCACCTCGAAGGCGATGCAGATATGCCAAAAATTGTAAAGGAAATACTACTGGTGATGCAGCGTACAGGCAAGTCAATTCCCATGCGCCCCGATCACGGACACCAGATGTTAGACGATCTTAATAAGAAAACCTATCCCGGGTACTCAGCTATTGGTCGCTTGCGCGGATTAGCCGAAATCAGGGGTGTGGAAAGAGGGGTTGCCGGTACGTTATAGCCAGTCCGCCATAAACGTTAAAAGCTGGTGCTGCATTGTAATAGCGGCCGCCAAAGGCATTGATGTCGTTGCCGAGGCTATACGTTTGGTTCAACAAATTATCGGTACCAACAAAAAATTCCGTACGCAAAACTCCAACGTGTAAACCTTTCCATGCAATACGTGCCTGCAACAACTGGTAGGCATCTGCATACTCGGTATTACCATCGTTTAAAGGAATGCGCGAAACCGCCAACAGTTGTGCATAAAAATATACCGACTTCGGAAATTCCGTATTGAATGCCATCGTAACATTATGTCGTGGCACACCGGTTAGCCTGTTACCTGAATAATCGTTTCCATCATTTTGATACTGATCGAACACAAAGCGACTGTACGCATAACTGCTTTGAACGGTTATATGCCGGATAAAACCTGTTTTTCGCTGCGGCATAAGCGTTGTAAATACCGATGATTCGACACCTGTTTGTTTTGTTCCACCTGCGTTTACAAAATATTCTGTATCATCTTCCGTTGTTCTGCGCGTAATGGCATCGTTCATATTGTATCGAAAAACAGAAGCATCAAGCTGTACTCTTCCAGCCCAACCCTGAAACCGTATGCCGGCTTCGTAACTCCAGCCCCATTCGGCCTGAAGCATTTTGTTTACAACGGCACCGGAGGGTCTGATCTCGCCCACCGTTGGGGGCGAATAACCTTTACTGATGGAAGCACGCAAAATCAACGGCTCGGTTAAGCGATAGCTCATGGCAACGCGCGGCATCCATTGGTTCGTCAGGTTGCGGGCAATACCATTGATGGTGTATTGTTGCCGGTTGATGCTGGCTGCTATTTCGGCTGTCAATCGTTTTCCGATCAATGCCTGCACACGCGAAAAGTAAAATTGCTGTTGTATCGCAATCGTGTCTGACTGTCGCCATGTGCCCTTAACTCCGCCAAGGTTTTCGTAATTCTCAAACTGCTGATTGCCCCACTGCGCCTCTGCCCCGGTGTGCCAGTTCAAGTTTACATTTTCGCGCTGAATACTATATTCCATAAATGAACGCAACCCGGCATTGCGTTCATCGCGCAACTCGTAGTTGGTAATAAACGGGTTTTTAAAATCGGTTACTGTTGTAAAAGCATGGATCACGTGCCTGAACGATCTGGATATTTTCCATTCGTTTGATATGCCACCGAAAAAAGTTTGATTATAAATACCGGCCTGTTGTTGAACAGCGCCTGCCGCCATTCCCGCTGCCGGTCGTGCCCTTGTTGGGTCATCGTTATATTGTGCCCGTGTTAAGCCACCGGGTGTCTGGTAGTGCATATCGGCATACAGCATGGTAATTTTCAGTATGTTATCCGAACCATACAGTAATCTTCCATTAGCCAACACATTCAACCGTTTCATGGCCGAGTGTTCGCGGTAACCATCGGCACGCTGAAAAGCCTGGCCGATGTTCCATTGTAAACGCTTTCCGGAATGCCCTATGCGAATGTGTTGTTTCATCAGGCCAAATGAACCGCCCGAAACACCTCCATCAACAGAACTACTGTCGGCAGCCGAACGGGTATTAAACAATACAACACCCCCGGAGTTTGCCCCAAATAAACTGCCATCAGACCCTTTTAGGATTTCAGCCCGTTGAATAAATACCGGGTCGATCACGTTAACATACGCATTGCCACTGGCATCGGTAAAGGGCATATCGTCCATATAAATTTTAACATTACGGATACCAAAAGGCGAGCGCAACAAACTTCCACGTATAGACAGCCTGTAACTACCGGGCGAACGTTCTTCCATACGCACACCGGGAACCGTATTGAGAGCCGGGAGTAACGATTGCTGCGAAGTATTTAAAAAAAGTTTCTGATCAACTACCACCAAAGAAGCCGGAACCTGCCGCAGCGGTTGCCGGTTAATGTACCCCTGCACAACCACTTCATCTAATTGGTTTACGGAAGAGTCGGCCTTTTGCGCATACAGGTTGCTTCCTGAAACCAGCAAGAGAAACAATGCAACGGTCAGGCTTATCGCAGAAGAAGTCCGGTTAACGCACATACATCCAAAAGTAGGAACCTCGAATTATATTATTGTGTTCGTATAAAATTATTTTAACCGATCTTCGTCTATTGAGGTGAGCGCTTTATACGGTTTTGGAAACAAAAAAGTTCCGTTGTACAAAAGCATTTTTATATAAAGTTTTGTCGATGTAAGAATTTTATTTCATCGTAATTTTTTGCAGCGCAAAAACCCCTATTTTTTTTATCTTTACCCAATATGGGACATCTGCCTGATTTAATTCGTGACTTAGCCTTGATACTCTCTGCGGGTGCTGTCACTACATTGATATTCAGACGAATTAAACAACCACTTGTATTAGGTTATATCATTGCTGGTTTTTTGGTCGGCCCGCACATTGCTTTTCTTCCTTCCGTAACCGACCATCAAAATATTGACATCTGGGCAGAAATCGGAGTGATCTTCCTGCTCTTCAGCCTGGGGCTTGAGTTCAGTTTTAAAAAGCTGATGCGCGTTGGCGGTGCGGCTTCCATTACGGCATTGTTTGAAATAGCGTTTATAACCGTTGCCGGATATTACTCGGGCAAATGGATGGGATGGTCAACCATGGACAGCCTGTTTTTGGGTGGTATGCTGGCCAGTTCTTCAACCACTATTATCATACGTGCTTTTGATGAGTTGGGCGTTAAAACAAAACAATATGCCCGCATTGTGTTTGGCGTTTTGGTTGTGGAAGACATTGTGGTGATCTTGCTGATGGTATTGCTTTCGACCATTGCCGTTACCAAACAATTTGCGGGTACCGAAATTTTATTAACAATCTCTAAACTGCTGTTCTTTTTAGCCTTATGGTTTATTGCCGGTATCTTCTTATTGCCTACTTTATTAAAACAGGCAAAAAGGCTGTTAGATGAAGAAACACTGCTGATCCTTTCTATCGGTCTTTGCTTAGGCATGGTGGTGCTGGCAACGCAGGTTGGCTTTTCGGCTGAGTTGGGCGCGTTTATTATGGGTTCTATCATTGCCGAAACCACCTCGGCCGAAAAAGTTGAACAAATTACCAAGCCGGTAAAAAATTTATTCGGAGCGATTTTCTTTGTGTCGGTAGGTATGATGATCGACCCGCAGGCCATTATGCAATACGGCTGGCCTGTTGTATGCGTAACCATGCTAACGTTGTTCGGAAAACTGTTCAGTACAACGCTGGGCGCGTTAATATCGGGGCAACCGCTCAAGCAATCGGTACAGGTTGGTATGAGCATGGCGCAGATTGGTGAATTCGCCTTTATTGTAGCTACGCTCGGCTTATCGCTGGGCGTTATATCCGATTTTTTGTTCCCGGTAGCGGTAGGCGCTTCGGCCATCACTACGTTTACCACTCCGTACCTCATCAAGTTTTCTGAACCGTTCTACAATTTCCTCGAACGGATTATTCCGCCCCACTTATTAAAACGGTTAAACAACTACTCGTCCAGCACGCAAAACATATCAGCCGAAAACGAATGGAAGGTTGTGGTGCGATCGTACGCAACCATCATCCTTACCAATGGCTTTATTGTAGTGGCCTTATTTGTTTTGTACATTAATTTCCTGCTTCCGTTTGTAAACGATCGCATCAGCGACCCCATCGTTCGAAGCATTGTGAGTTTAGTGGTTTCACTTGCCTTAGCCTCGCCTTTCTTTTGGGCCTTAATGGCCAAGCGGCCTAACAACATGGCGTATAAAGAAATGTGGATCGATAAAAAATACAGCCGAGGCCCTTTATTGTTGTTTGAATTAGCCAGGGTACTGTTGGGTATTTTACTGATGTCGTTTTGGGTATTCCGTTTATTTGAAACCAAAGTTGCCATCTTCATTGCCGTGCCGGTTATTGTGATCATTCTGTTTGTGCTCACCAAACGTATCCAGGCATTTTATCAACGCATTGAAGTGCGGTTTCTCGGTAATTTAAATGCACGTGAAACAGCCGATTACAATTCATTCTCGGCAAACATTTCGCGCAAGAAAGCCTCGCTCGAACAAAAACTAATGCCGTGGGATGCGCACATCATCGAACTGGAGGTTTCGCCCGAAGCCGATTATATCGGGCGAACGTTAAAAGAGTTAGCCTGGCGTGAGAAATACGGCATCAACATCGTATATGTAAAACGGGGCGAAAAACTTATTCATGCGCCTGACCGCAACAGTATTTTATTACCGTTCGATCACGTAGGTATTATTACCACCGATGAACAGGCGCAAATTTTTAAACCCGTGTTCGACTCGAAAGTGCCTGCCAACGCCACTACGTTAAATGTAAACGATATATCGCTTCAAAAAATAGTAGTGAACGAGCACAACCGTTTAAAAGGGAAAACCATTCACGAGTCGGGCATCCGCGAACATACCAGCGGGCTGGTGATTGGTATTGAGCGTAACGATGAACGCATACTCAACCCGGAGTCCACCACGGTTTTTGAATGGGGCGATGTGGTTTGGATTGTGGGTAAACTGAAAAAAATCAAGGAATACACCAACACACCCGAAGCCGAAAAATAAAGCCCGAACAGGCCTGATTTTTAATCATTTACAAGCTTGGGGTAATCCTGCCGGAATAGTGTATCTTGGAGCGCTTTCGATCACTACGAATTACAATGCGCTTGCTTTAATCTGACAGTAATATGCTCAATACCAGCCTGCTTTGGTTATTTTTTAACCTCTTCATCCTGATTATGCTGATTATCGACCTGGGTGTTTTTCACAGAAAAGCCCATGCCGTAAGCGTTAAGGAAGCGCTGATCTGGACAGGCGTATGGATGGGGCTTGCTTTTATCTTCAACATTTTTGTTTACTACCAGTTTGGTGACGAGAAAGCCTACGAATTTTTTACAGGGTATATCATCGAAAAATCACTAAGTGTTGACAACATCTTTGTCTTCATTATGATTTTCTCGTACTTTCAGGTAACCTCCGAAGCCCAGCATAAAGTATTATTTTGGGGTATTGCCGGTGCGTTGGTGATGCGCGTGGTGTTTATCCTGATTGGCGTTGAATTGATCCATAAATTTCACTGGCTGATTTTTATTTTCGGGGCATTTTTGATCTACACCGGTATTCGTTTTCTCACACAAAAAGAAGAAGCGAGCATCGACCCCGGCAATAATATATTAGTACGTTTTATGCGTAAAATCATGCGCATAACCCCCGACTTCCGGGGTAACAATTTTTTTGTGAGAGAAAATGGAAAACTATGGGCTACACCTCTGTTTGTGGTAGTGGTGTTGATCGAAGCCAGCGACCTGGTGTTTGCCGTTGATTCAATCCCTGCCGTACTGGCTATTTCGGACGATGCCTTTATTGTTTACACCTCGAACGTATTTGCCATTTTGGGGTTACGCTCGTTGTATTTTGCTCTGGCCGGTATTGAGAAATACTTCCGTTACCTGAAATACGGTTTAGCCATTGTGCTGGTTTTTGTGGGTACAAAAATGGCCATTGCCGATTTCTACAAAATATCGACCGTTATTTCGTTGTGCTTCATTATTCTTACGTTAGCCATTACGGTACTGGCTTCGATGGTGCATAATGCGAAACAATCGAAACAAAACCCGAACAGAGAAGAATAAAATTGCTTGATATTTTTAGCCAGTCTTTTTCAGAATAAGGTAGTCGTAGGCTTGTAAGTCCACGCTTGTGTTCAACGTTACAGGTGTGTCATCAAGCGCGTTTATCCAGTTTGTATTTTGCAATGCGGCTGGCAGTGTAAAGCTCTTGCCTGCATTGCGTACGTTAACGAGAATTAAATACTCGGTACCGGCATGGCTACGCTTATAGGCCACTACATCGTTGTGCGGATACGTTTGTAATGCACCCGACTTAAATACATCGGTTGAATGATAAAGGGCTAAGAACTTCTGATATGTTGCAAGCATATCGGGATTAGCCGACCACTCGATGGGGTCTTTCCCGAAAAAGGTAAGCATACCGGCCTGCCCTACTTCCTGGCTACTGTACAACAACGGTGAACCACCCAAAAAAATAGTTACAGCCGAAGCTGAAAGCGCGCCCTTTACCCCTCCGTAAAACTGAATGGGCGTTCCGTGATGCGCAGACTCATCGTGCGTAGTTGTGTACCGCAGTTTTACAGCCGATGCGGGTAACCCTGCGTACTCTTCTTCATGTACAGCAAAGACCGAACTGGCTGCTTTTGAGAGCGTGGTCGAATAAACTTCTTTGAGGTTATCGCTGTACGCCCAACCATAGTTCAGTTGAAAGCCTGCCGAAAAATTATTGGCTTTTGTTCCTTCTGCCAACAAAATAAGTTTCCGGTTCTTGATGGTTTTTAATTCATCTAATGCCTGTTTCCAGAAATCAACCGGAGGGCCTTCTACATAATCGCAACGAAAGCCATCCACATTGGCCTGGAGTATCCAATATTTCATGGCTTTAATCATGGCTTTGCGCATATCGGTATTACTGAAATTTAATTGTGCCACGTCATCCCAGCCCATGCCGGGCGGACTTATTACATTACCGGATGCATCTTGTGCGTACCAGTCTTTATGCTGGGTTACCCAGGCATTGTCCCATGCCGTATGGTTGGCTACCCAGTCAATAATAACCGCCATATTTTTTTCATGCGCTTTTTCAACCAGTTCGCGCAGCTTGGCCAGGTTGCCAAATTCGGGGTTTACACTCATATAATCTTTTACAGAATACGGTGAACCCATCGGTTGAACGGCCTTGATTTGCCCTACCGGGTGAATGGGCATTAGCCAGATGGTATTTACACCTAAGGATTTAATATGATCCAACCCATCAATCACACCCTGTAAATTACCGGCCTCGCTAAACGCCCGAATGTTCACTTCGTACATCACTACATCCTTCGGGTCGGCCACGGAAGCGAATGGGGTGCCGTATTGTTCATACTCTTCCACGGAAGGCACCGGTTTCGGATCGTCCGAACCACACGCAAACAACGTTAACGCAATCAGAAAGCATTTTTTCATCATCACAAAAATCGAAAAATTAAGAAGCATTATACATTCATTTTATACAACCGGCATGGCGAGGAAAGAGAAGCCACTGGCGTGGCCTCTCGATAAAATTTTCCTCACTCTAACCGATCTTCATTTTTTAAAATTATTATCATCAATTTTTAACAACCGAGTAGGTATATACATACGGAACTTCCGACCGGGTGAAGTCAAGGGTTACGGTATAGTTTCCACTTTCAGGAATGGTAATAGCGGCATCGGTATGGATAAGCGTACCGATCATCGCGTTACTGTCGGCAGGGCCATAGTTTAAATCCCACCCGTTGTTGGCACGGAATTTCAATGCACCAGCCGCCAGGTTCATGGTATGCGACCATAACTTAGTTTCGGTGTTGTACGTCATCGGTACGGATATACCCCAGCCATCATCCGATCCGCCCAACGTAGAAGGCCCCACCATACCCCAGGTTATAACTAATGTTGTGCTGTACGTTAAACCTGCCACATCTACATTAAACTTATAGTAGCCTGCTGCATCGAGCGATAAATCAGGCGCAAGGCCATCGGTCGATAACGTACCCGGTACGCCACCATAACCATAGTTTGTATGACCCCAGTCCGGGCCGCTGGTAAACTTAAAGCCCGTTGCATTGGTGATTAATGCATAACCTTCATACGTATTAGGCCCTGTTGCATAAATGGTTGGTGCTGCACCCGGATTATACCCCTGATAACCGCCCGGCAGCCAAAGTTTGGCAGGTTCGGGTATATCGCTCAAACTGGTTACAGAATACGTGTATGTATAGGGGCTGGCGGCCTGACTGAAATTGAGTACAACTTTATAATTTCCCGGTGTGGCAATATCAACGGCAGCCGCATCAAAAACCAATTTGCCATTCAAATCATTAATATTTTCAACTCCATAGTTGACATCCCAGCCATCGTTTGCTCTGAACTTTAAGGCGCCATTTACCAACGACACCTGTGCTTCCCACGTATCGGTTGCCGATACATAATTTAAGGGAGTTGATGAATTCCATCCACCGGCAGTTGCCGTTCCAATCAATCCCCACGAATCAATCTTTTCGATTTGATACGTCAGGTTTTCTGTATCAACGTTTATCTTATAATACCCCGCATCGGCAATTGTAATAGACGGTGTGGCATCGGCCACAGCCAATGTACCCGCCCCGGCTGACCCCCACTTCACCGATGGACAAATTCGGTTATCGGTAAACTTAAATGTTTTGCCCGCAGTAATGTAACGGTAACCTTCGTATTTCGAATCGGTTGTTTTGTACAGTACGGAAGCGGTTGTTCCTTCACCAACCCATACAGCTTCAGGCTTATCGCTCCAGGGCGTAATGGTAATACTTACAACATCGGAAACGGATAAGAATTTGCCGCCAATGGTTGAGGTTACCCGCATTTGCAATGTGGCTGGTTTATGCGAAGCAAACTTAAAATCGTTTACTAATTTGTTGCTCAGTTCCTGCAACGTCATCGAAACCTGATTGGCCGATGTACTGCCCAGCACCATCGGGTTTTCAAAGTCATTGCATGCGGCATCAACCTGCAAGGTGTAGTTTACCTGCGTAGATACACCATACCCTGTTTTTTCCCACTCAAACTTAATCGTTTCGGTAAGCGTTGACTCGGTAACGGTTTTTGTGAAGCCATTTGCCTGGCTTGTAATAACAGGCGGAACAATGTCGCTATCTTGTTTTAGTTTAAGAATGGTTTCGTCTTTTTCGCACGCTAACAGTGCAAACAGCGATGTTATATAAATTACTGAGAATATCTTTTTCATACCGGTATATGATTAGTAACCATTGTTTTGTTCAAGGTTGGTGTTGACTGCGCGATCGGCAGCCGGTATCGGGAACAGCACCAAATGATTGGGCGTTGCACGACCGGCTTTTACACCGCCTTTCCAGTCCCACACATAGACATCGCCCGTAAATTTTCCGAAGCGGATCAGATCGGTTCTGCGTTGTGCTTCCCAATACAACTCGCGGCCGCGTTCATCCAATATGAAATCGAGCGTTAACTCACCGCTGGAAATGTTTCCGCTGTTATCGCCATAAGCACGTTCGCGCAAAGCGTTCACATAACCAACGGCAGTGCCTAGGCTACCGCCTGTTCCACCGCGCACTACGGCTTCGGCATACATCAGGTAAACATCCGCATAACGGAACAACGGGAAATCCGTATCGGGGAACACATCGTTGTTTCCGGCAATGCCTGCCGATGTTTTGTTCCTGAACTTGGTACTCAAATAGCCTTCTGTAAACAGCGTGGGCGTATTAATATCCAACACCTGACCAGTGGTAAAAGTCATGATGCGGCTGTCGGTTTCCCCGGAAGGGTCATCGAACGTATTCACGAATGTGTTGGTAAACCGGTTTCCGGCCCATCCATCGCCAGCCTTGATACCATAATCGGTTGCGTTTTGCACTCCGCCAATGGCTGCGTGAATAATATAGGTCATACCACCATAACCTTGAGAGTGTGTTCCGTCTTCGGCAATCGTGAAAATAATTTCGTTTCGTAACCGGTGGTTATCGGCCATAAACAATTCCTGGTAGTTATCGTGCAACGAATACACACCTGAATTAATAATGTTGTTGCAATAGGTAAGCGCTTCGGTGTAGCGGCCGTTACCCGCGCCCAAATACACTTCGGCATTCAGGTATAATTTCGCCAGCAACATCCACGCAGCCGCACGATCGGCACGCGCATATTCGTTGGTTTTGGGTGCTGCCAGATCAGGGAGTATCGCCAGCAACTCCGATTCGATGTAATCGAACAAATCGGCACGTGAAATTTGTTTGGGTAAAAACGCGCCAACATTATCCGTTTCGGTTACAAACGGAACATTACCGAAAAGATCCAATGCAAAGTAGTAATACAATGCCCGCAAGAAACGCGCTTCGGTAACGTAGTTGCGCACGTCTTGCTGCATAGCTGCCGGAAGACCGCTGATGCGCCCCGGCACTTCGCGCAGGTATTCGTTACAATAACCGATGTTGATGAAAATTCGCTGGTACAGCAATTTGATGTACAGGTTTTGTGCCGACCATTGATGATTGTGGAATGCCAGCACTTCACTATTGTTCCATGCACATATCGCTTCATCGGTGGTCAGTTCTTGTGCAGCCCAGTAGCCGCGCATGAAAGAGGTTTCGCCTTCATCGTTATTGGATATTTCAGGCGTACCGTAAGGCCCGTTTTGCCCGGTAAGGGTAATCGCACCGTAAAGCTTGGCTAAGAACTCTTTATAAGAAGCCGGGTTACTGAAAATACGATCAGCCGTGCTGATGCGCGGGTTTAGTGGTTCGCGATCTAACTCGCCAAAACACGCACTGGCTAACCAGCCCGCCATGACAATTACAATCGTTGATAGTTTATGTCGGTTCATAAGATAATACGTTTAGAATGAACAATTCAGGTTCAGCAGGAAGGCACGGGTTCGCGGAAAGAAATTATTATCCAATCCACCCGATATTTCGGGGTCGAGCCCGGAATATTTTGTAATAACAAATGCATTTTGAACGCCAGCCCCAACCCTGATCTTGATTTTATCATTCATCAGGTTATTGATGGTATAGCCCAGATTAATGTTGTCCATCCGGAAGAATGAGGCATTCTCGATATAGATGTCAGAAAATCTGGCGTTGGCTGTAAACTGTGTTTTACCGGCCAGCGTACTCATGTTGCGCAGATAGCCGAGCGAATTGTACAGTTCATTATACGTACTGTTGGCCGCTATGCCATTATATACATAGTTGTCGAAGTTAGCGCGGCCTGAAAACGAAAAGTCCCATTGCTTATACCGCACTCTTGAATTAATCCCTAAGAATACTGTCGGATCAGGTTTCTTATAGAGGTATAAATCATTTTCGTTTACGATACCATCCCCGCTCCTGTCGGCATACACACCTTGTGCCGGGGTACCATCGGCATTATAAATTTGCTGATACACAAAAAACGATGAACGTGGCGCCCCGATTTTCTGCGCCTGAATGTAGCCATCCGTTGTAGCGCCAACCGCACCGGTACGCACATAAGTGTTCGGATCATCGCTCAGGTTAAGTTTGGTTACTTCGTTTTTATTGTAGGTAATGTTAAAACCGGCATCCCAGTGCCAATCACTGTTTGAAAGTACCTCGTAATTCAGGTTTAATTCAACACCCCGGTTTTCGATCCGGCCAATGTTGGTTGAAAGTGCCGGGAAAAAGTTTGTGCCGCTGGGCAAGTCAATGAATGCGATCAGGTCGTCCGACCACTTGTAATATACATCTAACGTACCGGTGATTTTATTCTGTAAGAAACCGAAATCAACCCCACCGTTAATGGTGGTTGTTTTTTCCCAACGATAGTTTGCATCATAACCATCGGGGCGAAGTGTATTCAGGAACTCATCGCCCAACTGGTACATGGCGGCATTGTTACTTTTTGTATATACCGGCAGGTAGTTATAATCGTTCCCGGCCACAACATCCTGCTGCCCGGTAACACCATACCCTATTCTCAGTTTGAGGTCAGATATTGTTTGTACTGATTTTAAGAAATTCTCTTCTTTCAGTTTCCAGGCTACTGCAACAGAGGGAAAGAAACCCCAACTGTTTCCGTTTGCCGGTGAGAACCGTGACGAGGCATCGGAGCGTAACGTAGCCGTAACTAAGTATTTATCGTTAATAGCATAGTTTGCCCTTCCAAAAAATGAAAGCAATACATAATCTGTATTTTGTGTGTTCTTTAAAATGGCTTCACCCTCGCGTGCATAGTTCATGGTAGAGTCAGCGCTTGAACGATGAAAGTATGCATACGAATATCCTGCCGTAACATCGAGTTTGCTGTTCGTTGCTTTTAAATCCTTTGAATACTTAAAGTAGAAATCCAGCAAGGTATTGTTCATTTTCGATGCGTAGGGATTGTAACGTCCGCCCCGTAAGGTTGGAATATGAACCCATTGGGTGTTGGGCAAAACATTGTTTCTTCCCTCCGATTCCATCACATCGTACCCAAGGTTAAGTGTCGCCTCCAATCCTTCCACAAACGGTATGGCATAATCAATTTTAGCATTGCCCATGCTGCGCCTTACGGTTGAAGTATTGTCGGTTAAGTTCAGTCGTGCAACCGGGTTGCCGGGCGCGAGATTGATGCCATCGCTGTCAATGCCTCCGTCTAACGTCCAGGTGGTGTACCCGCCCCAGGTAGTATTTCCGTTATATACAGGCCGTGTCGGGTCATAAATCACGGCATCGCCAATCGCTGCCTGATCGGCAAAATTGTTTTTGTTGATCATGCCCTTCACATTAACACTTACCTTCAGGGTATTGTTAAAAAATTGAGGGTCTAATGCCAGCGAGGCTGTGGTTCGTTCAAAGTTGTATGTTTTAAGAATACCATCGGTATTGTTATAGTTCAACCCAACACGGTACGGAAGTTTTTTTAAAGCTGTACCGGAAACATTCAGGTTATGGTCCATCCCAAATGCGCTTTTATAAATTTGTTTCTGCCAGTTGGTGTTGGCTGTTCCCAGCATACCGGTTATGGCGGTTTGCCCGGCAAACTGTTGGTTTACCAACTCGCGAAACTCATCGCCTGTGTAAACATCAACCATTTTAGGAATCGTATAAATGGTAGCCGTTGTATTATAGTTTACGCTAAACCCTTTACCACCACGCTTGGTTGTAATGATGATAACACCGTTTGATGCACGCGATCCGTAAATAGCTGTGGCCGATGCATCTTTCAATACCGTGAACGTTTCAATATCGTTAGGGTTTAATGTGGCCAGAATGTTGGGTGAACCGCCTACGTTACTATTGGTAATGGGTATGCCATCGATTACAATAAGCGGATCGTTGGTAGCATTTAACGATGCTCCACCACGAATGCGAATGGTTGCTGCATTGCCCGGGGCACCGCTGTTTGATGTTACCGAAACACCGGCCATCTTACCCATAATGAGTTCCTGCGGTGAGTTTACCACACCACCATTAAACCTATCAGCGCTTACAATGTCAACCGAACCCGTCAGGTCGGCCTTTTTTACGGTACCGTATCCGATCACCACAACTTCATCGAGTGTACCAATATCCGGCTGCATGGTAACGGATAAAGATGATTCGCTGCCCACGGACACCTCCTGCGTAGTATATCCTACAAAAGAGAATACAAGCACGGCCGACTGGCTGCGTACCTGTATCGAGAATTTCCCGTCAGCATCCGAAATAGCCCCGTTGTTTGTGCCCTTTTCAAGAATACTCACGCCCGGCATACCGGTGTTTTCATCGGCCGAAGTTATAACTCCGGTAACCAAACGGCCTTGCGCCCAGGCACCAAGTGATAAACACCACAAGGCTGTAATGGCGCAACATTTTAACAGATAAACGCTTTTTAGCATATAGAAAGTGGTTTTAGGTAGTCGCAAACCATTTCAAAATCAGAATTTCAGAAATCGTTTGCGAGCATCACAAAGTAGCCGTACCCGGATGGGCTGGTGCAACTTGTTGAACGAAAATCAAGAAAAATTAAAGGTGTGTAAAACTGCAAATATCTAAATACCAGTATCTTACAATAAAAACAGCCTGGCCAAAATCTTAAAGAATTATAAACGAATTTGCTCCTTAAATTGCCCGTATGCCCATGATCCGCCTGTCAAATTCATCGTTTTCGAGGGTGGACTTGCTGCGGATGCGGGTTTTGTAGGTGTAGATGGTGGTAACAGAATAATCTAAGATCTTCGCAATTTTATCATTGTCGTGAATGCCCATGCGTATGAGGGCAAAGATGCGAAGCTCGGTATTGAGCAACTGGCCTTCTTTTAACAGGATGCGGTCTTCCTCGTTAAAGAAGGAGTTGAAAACGGTTACAAAATCAGGGAATAGTTTTAAAAACACCCTGTCGAAATTATGATAGAGTTCTTCCCGCTCGCGTTTTATGTTGATGGAATCGACTATGAATTTAATCTCGTCCTGCTTCTTGGTGAGCAATTTCAAATCAAGCGATTTTTTGAGCGCATCCAAACGGGCAATGTGTTCGGCAGTAACTGTAAAATAATACCACACATACTCTTCTTTGATTTTGTTAGCATCCATCAATTGATGATTCGTTTCCTGTAACCGATGGTTCGCATCAGAAATAACCTGTTCGGCCAATTTCAATTTTCTGTACTGGCGCCAGATGATGATGGAAAAAACAACGATCAGTACCGTAAGCATGGTTATTACAGAGGCGTACATCAACAAAGCGCTGCGGTGCGATTCAACCGTGCGCAAACGCTGTCCCTCAATCACCGGAAAAACAGCCGCTACCTGAATTTTACGGTGCCGTGCTCCATAAAAATTAGCATCCTCCATAGCAATTTTAATGTACGCATAAGCATGTTCTATATCACCTTCTTTGTATAAAAGATCGGCCAGGTTTAACATGGCAAGTGTTTCTTTGGTGCTGGATTGCAAATCGGCAATGGCGGCTTTAATGAGCATATCTTTCGACATCTCTGGTGCGGTATAACGGTAAATAAAACTGAGCGTACTGGTTACTACTGCAAGCTGCTGATTCGTTAACGGTCGTTTCAATAAACTCTCAAATGCTTCCTGCGCAGAAGACATTTGCTGAAGCCGAAGGTTTTTTAATCCTGTAAACATTAAAAAGCGCAACGATGTTGGCGGTGAAATAGCAATAGCTGAGTCTAAGTAAGCATTACCATAGATTGCATGATACGGCCCGTAAAAATCATCCCCGCTAAAATCTGAAAGATCGTAATGTGTGCGGGCCATCAGAAAATAATATTCAGATCGCAAACTGTCATTAAGATGTTTGAGTTGAACGGTTCGCAACGTATCGAGGGTTACATTAAACAGCCCGGAAGAAACCAGTACAAACCCTATTTTTATCTTACCGGAGGCTATCTTTTCGGTGTCGTGAAGTTGGGAAGCCGTTTGTTGTACCAGTCGTGCATACCGAAAGGCCGAATCGTATATAAACGATTTATATTCGTCATAGATTTTCACATAAAGCATATAACGATCATTCAGGTTAGTGCCCTTCACCTGATGTTTTAATACCTCAATTCGGTTCAGCTTTTCCGTAAGGATTGCTTCGCGCTTCGCAATAACAGCATTCAGGCTTTTCAAAGATTGCTCGGGATCAGGCGTAGCTTCTGCTTTGAAAATTATGAGCAAAAGAAAAGCGATAAAAAATAACCATGCCTTCATAGCGTGTTAAGGTAAGGAATTTTGCTCCTTACCCTAACAACTATGCCTGTAAAATTATGAATATAAGAAGTTCACAACTTAACGTATGCTAAACCTAAACGTTGTATAGGTTTTGTAAACCTCACCGGGGCTTAACACGGTTGACGGGAAATCTTTTTGATTGGGTGAATCGGGAAAATGCTGGGTTTCTAACGCAAGGCCAAACCGGTGCGCATACGTGGTATTAAATTTACCGGTTAACGATCCGTCAAGAAAATTACCGCAATAAAACTGGATGCCGGGTTCGGTGGTAAACACCTCCAGCACGCGGCCTGAATCCGGCTCATATACCGTTGCGGCATGTTTTAAACTATCGGGCGATGACAGCACCCAGCAGTGATCATACCCTCCGCCTGTTTTAAGCTGCGGATGATTGTCGTTTACCCGTGCCCCTATGGCTGTTGCAGTATTAAAATCGAATGGTGTACCGGCCACACCGGCCAGCTTACCCGTTGGGATCAACACATCGGTAACCGGAACAAACTCATCCGCGTAAAGCGTAAGCTCATGGTCAAGAATATCGCGCTTTGTGTTTCCGGTAAGGTTGAAATACGAGTGTTGTGTCAGGTTAACAACGGTTTTCTTATCGGTTACAGCATCGTACGAAATTTTCAATTCGTTATCATCGGTTAAGGCATACATAATGGTTATTGAAAGATTACCTGGATAGCCCTCTTCACCATCTTTACTGAGTCGGGTTAGTTTAAGCGTGTTCCCGCCAACATCTTCAATATCCCAGAATACTTTATCAAAGCCTTTCAGTCCGCCATGCAAATGCTGGCCGTTGTTATTTTGTGCCAATGTATATTCCTGTCCGTCTAACATAAACCTGCCGTTGGCAATGCGGTTTCCGTAACGGCCTACGACTGCACCAAAATAGGGTGTGCGTTCATCCAAATATCCGGTTAATGAGTCATAGCCAAGCACAATATCTTCTTGCACACCTTGTCTGTCGGGGGTTTTAAGCGCGGTAATAATCGCCCCGTAGTTGATTACGCTCAACGTAATGCCGTTTTTGTTTGTTAGGGTGTATTCTGTTACAGGTTGCCCGTCAGGGAGTTTTCCAAAAGGTTTTGTTGCGGCCATTTTCTTTGATTCTTGAGATGTAGTTAACTGCTGTTGCTGTTCACGCTTCGTACACCCGGAAAGCGTAAGCCATACACACAATGTTATATAAATATATTTTTTCATTCTTCTGATACTTAAACTGTTTCGCGTATCACGCTCACCCCATCGCTGATTTTTACCGGGTAAATCATCGCATCAATATTAAACCGGGCTTTATAAGAAATTTTAATTTCTTCCATAAACGATTTTACGGCCGTTGACTTCACGATATTAATGGTGCAACCACCAAAACCACCACCCATCATCCGGGCACCGATAACAGCCTCGTTTTGTTTTGCAATGTCAACAAAAAAATCAAGCTCCGGGCAACTTACTTCGTACAACCGCGACAGGCCATCGTGTGTTTCGTACATTTTTTTTCCGAATGCAAGCAAGTCGTTCGCCTGCAAATGGTTGTTCGCTTCAATTACACGTTTAATTTCCTGAACCACATACAAACAACGGTTATACTCTTTGCCGGTAAACTCAGCCTGATGTTTTTCCAGCATGGCTTCAGTAACATCGCGTAAACTTTTTACTTCGGGATAGTAGCGTTGTACTAATGCAACTCCACGCTCACACTCATTCCTTCGCCTGTTATAGTCCGAATCAACTAATGAATGTTTAACTTTTGTGTCGCACAACACAATGGTGTAATCGCCAAGGTTAAGTGGTGAATATGAGTAATCAAGCGACTGGCAATCTAATAGCATAACATTCCCCTTCCTGCCCATCATGCTCGCAAACTGATCCATGATGCCGCACTTTACCCCTGCAAAATTGTGCTCCGACCATTGTGCCATGAGCACCATTTCTTGTTTATCGATACCTAAGCCATTAAACTCATTGAGTGCAAACACAAAGCCGCACTCAACCGAAGCCGAAGACGACAACCCTGAACCAATCGGGATATTGCCACCCAACACGCATTTGAATGGTTTAAGTGTGTAGCCATCGCGTTGCAACTGAAACACGATACCCAATAAATAATTTACCCAGCTTACATTTTCTGACGGTTTTACTTGTCCGCCATCAAGCGTAAAGGTCTGGTCGAACATTAACGAATAGATTTCTGGCACTCCGTCTTTAGCCTCGGCAATGGCAAAGAAAGTTCCGTAATCAATAGCGGCCGGCATCACAAACCCGTTGTTGTAATCGGTATGTTCACCAATAAGGTTTATCCTGCCCGGTGAACGTACAATTAACGAGGCGGTACTGTTAAATATATTTTTTAAAGCATCAGATACTTCCCGTATCATCATGCCATTATCTGCCGATTGTTCCAATATTAATCTATGAGGTAATTTTGTTAACTGTACCCGTTGCACCAACTAATCTAAATCTAAAACTATTTTTAAATTCTCTTTCACTATATCAGCTATGATGGTATCAATCTCTCCAATTTTTTTCACAAGTCGTTTGTTGTCAATTGCTCTTACCTGGTCAATCATAATATCACAATCCTCTTTGAGTCCGAATGCTGATTTTTTCAGGTGAACCCTTAATATCTCTGAGTCGGGCTTAACGTTTGTTGTTATCGGGCAAACAATAGTCGATGGGTGTTCTTTATTCAGTAAGTCGGTCTGAACAACCATAACAGGTCTGATTTTCCCGGTTTCTGTTCCCATTCGTGGATTCAGGTCGGCAATCCAGATTTCAAATTGCTTAATCTTCATCGTTCAGTTTTTCAAACTCAGCGAGGATTTCCAATGAGTCCTTAGAAACGCTTTTTGATTCCTTACTTAACTGTTTTGAAAGAAGCTTTCGTTTATGCAGCCGATTGTAAAATTCAATAGCCTCGTTTATATACCTGTTGCGATTCTTTTTAACTTTTATCACAATCTTTTCTGTTTCGCGAAAGATGTCGTCCTCAAGTTTTAATGACAGATTTTTCATCGTATTATCTTTGTCGAAAGGTATATACTTTTTAGATATACTCCAAATTTACCATAGCATCGTAAAACTATATCCGTTGGTCAGACAGCGGTCGTTAAGAGGAGCAATCGTACTATTTTTTAACCGCTTACTTCAATTATTACCCGATAACCGGTATATTGTATTGCCAAACACCCCACGTTATGAAAAATAGTTTAAGCCGTACCCTGGCATTGCTTACCTTTTTTATGGTTTGCAGCCTGTATGCACACGCACAACAGTATTATGCCGTTGTAGGCGCTTTTAGAAACGAAAGCAACGCCATTAAATTTACCGGCTTTGTCAAGAGTCGGTTCTTTCAGGCCACCTACGAGCTTCACCCTACCCGAAAGCTGTTTTATGTTTATGCCCTTAAATCGGCCAACAAAAAAGAAGTATTAGATCAGGTTAAAAACCTTCAGGCTGATAAGTTATTCAGCGATGCCTGGTTTTTTAAAGGACAGCTTGGCGCAGAACAACCACCATTAGCTACCGAACCCGTTACGCCTGAGCCTCCCGATCCTGTAATTGTAACGCTAACGGAAACCCAACTTGTTACGCCTGATTCAACACGTGTTGATGCCGACACAACCATTATTGCCGAAGAACCTACCGTAACCGAAACCACACCGGCACAACCCCTGAAAGCCAAAGGCAGGTTTTTCAAATTTGTGATTACTGACCCCTCGGGATTGCCAATCGATGGCATGGTTCATCATGTTGATCTCAAAGTAGGGCGCGACCTGGCATCGTACAAATCAAATGAATACAGCGATGTGCCTACTCCGGCCGACCGGAAAGACCCCATGGCGGTTGTGTGTGGCATTTTTGGATATAAAGAAATCACTCAATTTGTTGACTATAACAATCCTTCGTTTACCGAAGGTGCAACGGTTGATGAAAACGGTGTGTGGGCAATTCCGTTTGCATTAGAACGTTTGAAAAAAGGCGACCTGACGGTTATGTACGATGTGTCGTTTTATAAAGATGCCGTTATCATGCTTCCGCAATCGCAACAGGAGTTGGATGAACTATTGAACATGATGAACCACAACCCTAACTACGAAATAAAAATTCACGGGCATTGCAATGGTAAGCAAAAACGTAAAATAATCATGCTCGGTAAAAACCGGAACTACTTCGACATACAAGGGTCGGAAGATAAAAACGGGACGGCTAAAGAGTTATCGAAATTACGGGCCGAAGCCGTTCGTGATTATTTGACTGAGCACGGAGTAGCTAAAAAACGGATGGAAATTATGGAGTGGGGCGCCACGAATATGCTGGTGAAAGAAAACAGCCCCGGGGCACGCTTAAACGACCGGATAGAAATTGAAATACTGAAAGATTAGCCGAAAAACATCAGGTAGTCCACCACCGCAAAAACTTCCCAAACCAGGTTTTCGGTGTAGGGTGTTTGGTTGCCTGCGTTGAAACTGCGGCCTCGTGTGCGGTACCTTTGGTACGCTTAGCTTTTGGTTGCGCTTGCTTTACTTTGCTATGATAATGCCGCTTGCGCTTTTCTTTTTCACGCTCTAATTCGGCTAAGCGTTTTTCTTCCTGTTCGCGTGCTTCACGTTGCCGTTGCACTTCTAACGGGTTTTGCCAGGCGCGTTGCTCCCGGTTATTCCGCTGATTTTTTTGCCGTGCAGGATTCTTCGTTCTGCGCTCACGTCTTTCATCAGCCGGTTGAGTTTCCGTTTCGCCTTCAACCACTACCACTGGTTCTTTTTTCTTTGGTTCGGGTAACTCAATTTTTCCCAACACTTTCAAACCGGCAAGTTCAACCTTCTGTACACGGATAACCTCGCCATCTACAACAACAGGCTCGGCCTGCGTTTCCGTTTCAACCGGCTGTTGCATGGTTTGTGTTTCGTTCGGTGTTATTTCGGGAGTAACCTCTGTTTCGATTTCTTCCTCTGAAATACCAACCTGTTCCTGTAAAGGTGCTACCGTTACATCATCGGCAGGGGTTTCGTTGAATATCTCATCCAATCGTTCGGGCGCGAAATGCCGAACGATTTGTTCAACGTGAACATCGTCTATGCGGGTGTTCGATCCTTCTTCTGTTTCGATATGTTGGGCGGCCAGAAAATCGACCACTTGCGAAGGGCGAAGCGACAATTTCCGGGCGAGTTGTCCGAGTCTCATGTGGGTTAATTACAAATCAAACCGCAAATATACCAAACTCGCAATACGCATCAAGGATGGATCATTCAGGCTTTTTTCGCCATTGCTTTTTCTCAGCCTGTTTCTTTTTGCCGGTTATGCGCGTTTGTACCGAACGCTTAGTGGGTTTGGTAGGCTTTCGTACTTTGGGTTTAACAAATGCTTTGCGGATAAGGCTGTCGAACTTCTTCAATACAGCATCGCGGTTTTCTAACTGCGAACGGCTTTCCTGCGCTACCAATACCAACACACCATCGGCTGTTAACTGTTTGTGAAGTTTCTGCAAAAGCAATGCGCGCTCGGCTTCTGTTAACAACATGGCTTGTGCGACATGAAACGTTAACGTAATTTTCGAGTTTACCTTGTTTACATTTTGTCCGCCCGGGCCGCTGCTTCGTGAGGCCGTTAACTTTATTTCGGGCAACAGCATGGCTGCGGTAAGGGTGCGTTGCTGCTGCATGTTATCTAAGTTTGAATGAATACACCATTACAATAACGCTTTTAGCTTTACTCTGAAAATTTTATCAACCTCCATCAACTCGTTAAAGTAAGCACGCTTTAACCGTCCGCTTACAGCATTTTGTTTGATGCCTAATTTTTTACCGAGGTCATGCTGTACCAGATCGGGTTTTTCGAGGGCGATTTTTACAGCTTCGGCCGAGTGGGCTGTCCACTTGTTCATAGCAATGGAGGAAAGCTTCAGGTACAAATTCATATCGGTGTTAAACGCTGCCCAGGGCGTTTTTACTGCCAACAGTTGTTTTTCTTTTTTCAGCAATTCAAACTTTTCAGCCGACAGCACAAAAGCCTGTCCGACCGATTCCGTAATGTTTGCTGAACCGTGCCCCCGCTCGCCAATGCCAATAGCCATACGCACATCAAGCGATTTCGATTTTAACAGGGCTTTGATTTTCATCGCTGCCACAAAGGAATCTTCGGGCTGACTGATCTCTACCTGGAAGCTGTTGCCCCGGAAAATTTCCCACTTCTTTGGGTTAGCGCCAATCTTATCCAACTCCCGTTTTAATGGTTTAAGCCAAACCGATGGTTTGCTTTTGCGGGACTGAACAATGTCGCCAGTGATAATACTGACCATAGCACCGATGGATTAACACACATATATCACACAAAAAAATGATACGTGCAACTATCATTAAATTATGTGATATATATGATAATCTCGTCATGTCGAACGCAGTGAGACATCCCGTCAATTAGCATTCAAAATCGGGACATCTCACTGCGTTCGATGTGACGTGGTTTATTATTTTAAGTTATGAATCCTTTTCCGTTAACGGGCAATCTTAACCTTTACCGCATTCAATCCTTTGTGCCCCATTTCCACTTCAAAGGTAACCTTGTTGTTTTCTTTGATGGGTTCGGTAAGGCCGTTCACGTGAACGAAAATACTTTCCTGCGTATCAGAGTCTTTAATAAAGCCGTATCCTTTCGAATCATTAAAAAAGGTTACGGTACCTTTCCGGACAGGATCGGCCTTGGTATCGGTTTGCCGGGCTATACCAATGCGTATATCTTCTTCTTTGATTACCTTTTTCTTGGTTGGGTCTGGGGGGGTCGATGTGAAGTTGCCATCTTCATCGACATACATAATCATGTCGTCAAGAGATTTACCTTCTTTAGCACTCGCTTTACGTTCTTCTTTGCGTTGCTCTTTCTCTTTTTTCCTTTTCTTTTTACGGTCTTCGTTTTCTTTTTTGCTCCAGGTTTCGGCCATAATTAATGTTCAGTAGTGTGTTTATTGCGCAAAAATAAGAATAATTCGCTAATATATAACGTTTTACGTTTTACACCTTGCGGAATATAGCCGTAGCGTTGTGGCCGCCAAACCCGAAGGTGTTGCTCATGGCTACGCGCACATCGTGTTTCATGGGGGTTCCTGCAATGATGTTAAGCCCGGCCGGTAAATCGGGATCTAAGTTTTGTGTATTGATGGTTGCCGGAACAATGCCCTCTGTAATGGTTTTAATACTGATAATGGCTTCCATCGCACCGGCAGCACCCAGCATGTGCCCTACCGATGATTTCGTGGCGCTGATCAACAGCTTTTTCGTATGTGCTCCAAATAATGATGCCACGGCTTTCATCTCACTTTCATCGCCTTTGGGTGTTGACGTTGCATGGGGATTCAGGTAGTCAACATCTTCGCATTGAAGTCCTGCATCTTCTAACGCCCACTTCATACCCAACTGCGCCCCTTTCCCTTCGGGATGCGTTGCCGTGATGTGGTACGCATCGCCCGACATACCTCCGCCTGCTACTTCGGCATATATACGGGCACCTCTGCGTTTGGCGTGTTCATATTCTTCAAGGATTAATGTGCCCGAGCCCTCGCCCATCACAAACCCATCACGGCTTACATCGAACGGGCGCGAGGCCGTGGCCGGATCATCGTTTCGGGTCGATAAAGCTTTTAACGCATTAAAGCCGCCTATACCGGCTTCGTTAATGGCAGCTTCCGATCCTCCGGTTACGATCACATCGGCTTTGCCCCAACGGATATAATTCATTGCATCGATAATAGCCGTGGTTGACGTAGCACAGGCCGACACGGTAGTGAAGTTAGGCCCCATAAAACCGTACCTGATTGAAATCCATCCGGAAGCTATATCAACAATAACTTTGGGGATGAAGAATGGGTTTAGCCGAGGTGTGCCATCGCCTTTGGCAAAATCAATCACTTCGTTTTGAAAGGTTTGAAACCCGCCATTGCCCGATCCCCAAATAACACCTACACGGGTTTTATCGATGGTGTCTAAATTTAAGCCCGAATCGGTTAATGCTTCCTGCGTACTGGCCAACGCATATTGCGTAAACGGGTCGTACTTACGCACCTCGGCTTTCTCGAAATAATTCAGGGGATCATACCCTTTCAGTTCGCAGGCAAACTTTGTTTTAAATTTCGATGTATCGAAATGGGTAATGGGAGCCGCCCCGCTTTTTCCACTGATTAGATTACTCCAAAACTCAGGCACTGTATTGCCCAAAGGCGATAATGCGCCTAATCCTGTTACCACTACCCTGCGTTGTTGCAAGCCCATAAGTATGCTGTATTAAATCCGGTGCAATAATACGGCATCAAAATCAATCCGCACAGGCAATCGATCTCGATAAACTCTAAAGTTTTTATTGCTTAAACTTCAAATAATCCCACAAAATCCCTGAAATTTTCTTTTGTGATAACTTCAAAACCGGCATTATAAGTTTTGACGAAGTTAGACGGTATTGTTGTTTTGGCTTTCGGTTTCCATTTGAATTCAAAGCCCGTAATTTTTCCATCAGCTTCTTCTACATAGTCGATTTCCTGTTGCTGTTTAGTCCGCCAAAAATAGTGGTTGCAATAGTGGTTGTGATAACTATTCCGTTTGCGTCTTTCCGACATCAGGAAGTTTTCCCACAACGCACCAACATCATTCCGTAGTCCGATCGGGTTAAAGTTTTGAATAATGGCATTGCGAACACCGTTATCATAAAAATAAATTTTACGATTGGTTTTGATTTCGTTGCGAAGGTTTCGGCTGAACGAGGTAAGCGGATAAACGATGTACGAAAGCTCCAACAAATGGATGTAGCTCGCAACGGTATTCTTATCAACTCCCGTTAGTTGTGCTATTTCATTGTAACTAACTTCACTACCCACTTGAAATGCCAATGCCTGAAGGATTTTTTCAAGAATTTCAGGCTTCTTGATATTAGCAAACGACAGAATATCTCTAAACAGATAGCTTTGGGTGATTTCGTTTAAAATCGTTCTTTCTTCCCCCCGGTTATTCATTACATCGGGGTAAAACCCATATATCAAGCGGTTTTCTAAATCGCTTGTTGCACTTAAATACCCGGCCGATTTTTCGTATTCTTCATACGAAATCGGGAAAAGAAAATACTCAAACTTTCTTCCTGTTAACGATTCGCTGGTTTGATTACGCAATTCAAAAGCTGATGAGCCGCTCATTACCAACTGAACATTTTTGAATTGGTCATGAATAATTTTAGCCGTTAAGCCAATGTTTTCAATCCGTTGTGCTTCATCGATAAAAACAATGTTTGCATTCCCGACAATCGTTTCGATCTCTTTGGTATTCGGATTGGTTAATCGCTCTCTTACCAAAGGATCGTCACCGTCCAAAAACAAAAAATCCTTTCCACTCAACACTTCGTTGATAAGTGTTGTTTTCCCTACTTGTCGTGGCCCGATAACGATAATGGTTTTTCCTTTGAACAACCTACCGGAAATTGAGTCTTTAATAGTTCGCCTAACCATAGATTTTATTTCAATTCACCAAAAGTAAGTCTTTTTAGTGATTATATTCACCAATAGTTATGCTATTTGGTGAAAAAAACATTAATCTGAAAATAGGCTATAACTGCACTATCTCCGGTTTTATGCCATATTTTCAGCCTCAGCATATAAAAAAATCACTAAAAAGGCCGTTTTGACCGGTTTAAAAGTTGGTATGGCTATTGACCGTATTGGCAAAAGTGAAAGGAGGAATACGTGATGAAGCCCAAAAAATTAAAAGATTTACTTACTTCGGTGGATATTCTGAATACGCTACACGGTGGCGTAAGCGAACCCAGTGTTATACTGCGTAAAGAAACAGACCGCCACGAAGTGCACGTGCGTGTACCCGGTATCGATAAAGAAAGTTTACAGGCCGAAGTGCATAACAACGAGTTGATCATTTTTTACATGATCCCGTTGCAATCGGATGGAAAACAGGTTCAGCTACCGCAGATTGTTTATAATCAGGCAATCCCTCACTTCATCGAAATCAGCGGCATACAGGCGCATTATGAAGATAACAATATGCTGATTGTTGAATTGCCCTTCAACGAGTTTTCAAATGGATACACTAAAACGATTAAAGCAAATTAATACAGTATAGGTTTAGGTTTAAGGTTAGGTCGTCTGTCGAATATCCGGCAGACGATTTTTTTTTGAGTTGTTACAACTATGCATTTATTATTTTTGCTGCCATGTCACTTGAGATCGCTTCGCTGAATTCGGGCAGTAACGGTAATTGCTATTACATCGGCAACCACGATGAAGCCGTGTTGATTGATGTGGGTATCTCGTGCCGCGAAGTCGAAAAACGATTACAACGTCTAAACATTCCGATAAACCGAATCAAGGCCGTGTTTATCAGCCACGAACATGGTGACCATATTCATGGCGTAACCGCGCTTTCAAAAAGATATAAGCTGCCGGTATATATTACCGAAGACACTGCACGGGCAGGCAACGTAAAACTGTTACCCGAATGCAGGTATTCGTTTAGCGCGTATCAACCGGTAACTATTGGCAACCTGGCGGTTACGGCATTTCCCAAACACCACGATGCCAGCGACCCGCATAGCTTTATTGTCGGTAACAACGATGTAACCATTGGCGTTTTTACCGACATCGGTGTTTCGTGCAACCACGTAGCACAGCATTTTGCCCAATGCCATGCCGCTTTTTTAGAAAGTAATTACGATGAAACCATGCTGGAAAACGGTCCTTACCCGGTTCATCTTAAAAACAGAATCCGCAACGGTAATGGTCACCTTTCTAACAAACAGGCGGTGAAACTTTTTCAGGAACACCGGCCGGCTTATATGACACACTTGTTTCTTTCGCACCTGTCGCGGAATAACAACAGGCCTTCGCTGGTAGAAGATTTATTTCAGGCGATAGCCGGTACTACCGAAATGATTGTTGCCCCACGCGACCGTGAAACCCCGTTGTATCGAATCGAAAACCTGTTGGGTATAAAAAGTAAACGGGTGTTACCACCCGTTACATTTCAAGTTCAACAACTATCGTTGTTCAATGGCTAATGATTGCGCATTTTGCCTAACGATGTTTCAAGCACTTTGGTGATCTTATCGATTGCACCGCTCAGGGCATCGTCAATAGTAGAGGCCGTGTTGGTTACGGCTACCGGGTTTTTACCTTTTAGTTTGGTTTCTATTAAACATCGTTTGTCGTCATCACCGCCTTTCGCGCCATTCTCATCTTTCAAATGAACTTCCACGCGGGTAATGTGTTCGTCAAAACGATCGAGTTCGGCTTGTAGGGTTGTTCTGCAATACTCAATCAGCCGATCGCTGTTTTTGATGTTCTTATCGGTGTTCACTTCTACCAACATAAGCTTTAAATTAAGTTAAACTTTGCCTTTACGAAAGGCTTACCGGTTACTAATTAGGGATAAATTGATAAGCAAGCAAATACTCTGGCCGAAACTAAAACTGAATTATTTCGCATCTACGCATGACAAAGATCATGGCCTATTCACCGGCATAATGATAAGCCGGAGGGCGGATGGTTCCGTTCTTTTTCCAATACCACACCAATAAAAACCCGATTAAGGCTCCGCCTACGTGGGCAAAATGTGCCACGTTTCCGCCAAAGATTGAAAAACCCGTTACACCCGAAAACAAATCGATCCCGATCAGCACCGGAATAAAATATTTAGCCGGAATGGGCACCGGCAGGAAAATCAGCGCCAGCTTGGCATTGGGGAATAACAATCCAAATGCAGCCAGCACACCGTATAAGGCACCCGAAGCCCCCACTGCCGATGAATGGTATAAATCAAACAACTGCGACAGTTGTTCTTTAGAGGCTGGTAAGGCTAAACTGTATTGACCTGTCTTTAACAATTCCTGCAACTGATCGGTCGTAATGCCGAGTGCTAACAATTCGTTATACAGGTTTGTAAACTGAAGGTAGTTAACCAATGTATAAATTAACCCTGCACCAATACCCGAGGCAAAGTAAAAAAACAGAAACCGGCCTTTTCCCCACATAAACTCTAAAGGCGAGCCGAAAGCCCACAACCCGTACATATTTAACAATATGTGCATATAGCCTCCGTGCATAAACATACTGGTAACAAACTGCCAGTATTGAAAATTTGGATTGACCGGCAAATACAACGCCAGCCATACAAACATCTTCTCTTCAAAGCCGGGAACAAAAAACGTGATACCGAATACTACTATGTTTAATGCCAATAATACTTTAATGGCATCCGATATTTTCTCCATCAATGAATGCTTTAAAAATGCAAGTAAGTAAAATGAACTAACTATTTACCCAAAATAGTTGTGCCGCACGACAGAATATTCTTAACCCAATCGTGCCCGGCAGGTATGATAAATTCTGCCTATTACCAACAACCCGGTATTTATCCCCTAATTCGCAGGGCAACAAGGCATTGCCAATTATTAATCGTACTTTTGCACTTTGGATATACGGACAGTGCAACGTCATCCCGTTTTTACCGACCCGGCAAACATTCGGGAGTCTTCGGTGCCCAGGGATCTCCTCGCAATGACGTTGCTCCTGTAATTTTTTAATTTTTAACTATTTTATGAAAACTTTTGAATCACTTGGTTTATCCAAGGGGTTAGCGGATGCTGTGCAACTAATCGGCTTCGAAACACCCACACCTATTCAGGAAAAAGCAATCCCGATGCTGTTAACAGGCAAACGCGATTTTATCGGGCTCGCACAAACCGGTACAGGCAAAACCGCAGCCTTTGGCTTACCCCTGTTAGAATTAGTCGATGACGAATCGAAAGATACCCAGGCATTAGTTTTAGCGCCTACGCGCGAACTTGGCTTACAGATTGTAAGCGACCTCGAAAACTTTAGCGAACGCTTTAAAAAACTAAACATTGTGGCCGTTTATGGTGGCGCGAGCATCAGCGAGCAAATCCGTAAAGTAAAACGCGGGGCACAAATTATTGTGGCAACACCCGGCCGGTTAATCGACCTGTTAGGCAAAAAAGCCGTAAACCTCACCACCATTAACTATGTGGTGCTTGATGAAGCCGATGAAATGCTGAACATGGGTTTTAAGGAAGACATTGACGAAATCCTTTCGACCACACCCGATACAAAAATCACGTGGCTTTTCTCGGCTACCATGCCGAAAGAAGTTCGCGCCATCGCCAAAAACTACATGACCGACCCGGAAGAACTTACCGTGGGCGAAAAGAATACCGGTAATGCCAACATCGAACACCAGTACGTAGTTACGCAAGAGCGTGATAAATACAGTGCGTTAAAACGCATTCTCGACTATAACCCCGACATCTTCGGGTTGATCTTCTGCCGCACGCGCATTGATACACAACGCATTGCCGAAAGCCTGATGAAAGACGGCTACAATGCCGATGCCCTTCACGGGGATTTGAACCAGGCACAACGCGACCGCGTGATGATGAAGTTCAGAAACCGTTCGCTGCAAATTCTGGTGGCTACCGATGTGGCCGCACGCGGTATTGATGTTGACAACATCACGCACGTAATCCACCTGAACATTCCCGATGAGATGGAGTTTTACACCCACCGCAGCGGGCGTACAGCCCGTGCGGGGCGCAAAGGTGTTTCCATCGCGATGGTGAACAACCGCGAAACCGGTAAGCTGAAACAGATTGAGAAAATCCTGAAGACCACTTTCGTGCGGATTCCCGTACCAACAGGCCCTGAAGTTTGTCAGAAACAATTGCTGGCTTTGATGCAGAAAGTCCGCGAAGTGAAAGTAAATGAAACTGAAATCGCAGCATTTTTACCGGCTGTGTATGAAGAACTTAAAGACCTCGACAAAAATGAATTAATCAAGCGTTTTGCCTCCATCGAATTCAACCGTTTCCTCGAATATTACCGCAATGCCCCCGATTTGAATGCCGATTCAAAGGGCACTAACAAAGACATGGGCGGGGCTGAGCGCTACTCAACCGGTGACCGTTACTTTATCAACCTCGGTAAGATGGATGAGCTTGACGTTCCTACCCTGTTGGAACTGCTTGACGATTGCTGTGGCATCACCAAAAAGAATGTTGGCAAGATTGACCTGAAAGGTGCTTACTCATTTTTTGAGATTGATAAAGAGAAAAGCGCTGATGTGATTAAAGGCTTTGAAGGCATAGAGTTCGCAGGCCGCGTTGTGCGGGTTGAATTAACCGAACAGCATGGTAATAGTGGTGGCGGTGGCCGCAGTCGCGAGCGCAGCAGGCGCAGTGAAGGCGGCAATCGCGGAAACCGTGAAAGCGGAAGCAGCCGCGAACGCAGTGTAAGCGGCCAGCGCGAACGCGGTGGGTTTAGCCGTAAAGATAGCGGGCCGTCACGCGAGCGCAACAACCGTGGCGCGGGCAGTTCGGGTTACACCCGTAAGCCGGGCGGTAATTTTGAACGAAGCCGCAGCAACGACAGGAAGAAACGTTATTGATCTTCATAAGTTATTAAGCAGCTTATGGTTAATAAAAAAAATCATACGCTAACATGTTTATGAACCTGTATTATTGCGTAATTTTCGGACGTAAATTTTAAATCCGCTATGGCAAAGAAAGTAAAAAAGGCAGCCAAGAAAACAGTAAAGGCAGCCAAGAAAACAGTGAAGACTGCGAAGAAAGCAGTAAAGACTGCAAAAAAAGCAGTAAAGAAAGTTGCTAAGAAAGCCACTAAAAAGGCTAAAGTTGTTGCCAAGAAAGCAACCAAGGCAGCAAAAACCGTTGCTAAAAAAGCAACCAAAAAAGTAGCAAAAGCCAAGAAAGCCGTTGCTAAGAAAGTTGAAGAGGTTCAAGCTCCGGCAACACCTCCGCAGCCATCACTTTTTGGTGATTTCCCTGCCAACAACTAAGCTTAACAATACGTTATTGTTACAAAAGGCCCCGCTTGGGGCTTTTGTTTTTTTAGGACAACAGTATAGATGTTCTGGATTTATAAATGCGACAACCCGTTGGCCGGATACTTTCCGGTTAGCGGTCGGAAGAAAGCGTGAATCTTTTCAAAGTCGGCCTGTTGGTTGTCGGTTGTTATTAAGGGTTCAGAAAAACTCAGTTGCTTACTGGCATAATCAAGCCCCACCATTACAATGGGTACCCCGGCTTTTCGGGCAATGTTATAGAATCCGGTCTTTAACCGGTCAACCCGCTTACGGGTGCCTTCGGGCGAAAGTGCGATACCAAATTGTTCGTGCGCCTGAAAGATGTTCGCCACCTGATCGACCAAATTATGGCTCGAAGTGCGGTTAACCGGGTAACCGCCTAACCACCGGAAGAAAAACCCAAACGGAGGTTTAAACAATTCGCTCTTGCCGAGATACCGGGCGCGCTCTAACCGGAGCGCTTTCCGGAAGAGCAGGCCAATCACAAAATCCCATCCGCTGGTGTGCGGGCCAACAATAACCACATACTTTTGCAGGTGATACGGAAACGTGTTAACGGCTTTCCAGCCCATGAGCTTCAGCACAACTTTACTCGTTATCCTTAACATGAATAAACATTGTTAACTTGAGTAAATGTTTGTATCTATGATTTTGCAGGCGATCAGATCAAAATGCTCTTGTATTTTTGCGGCTCGGCCAGCACGCGGGTAATGCCTTTGCTGACAGAACGCAAAGGCTCGGCATCGATGTTCACATTGAGCTTGATGTTGGTTTCAAGTCGTTTGGCCATACCCCTTATCAGGGCGCATCCGCCCGTGAGGTTAATACCGGTTTCATAGATGTCGGCAGCCAGTTCGGGCGGACAGGTTTCTAATGTCTGGATGATGGCCGTTTCAATTTGTGACATAGATTTTTCCAGCACCATTGCTATTTCCTGGTGACCGACTTTCCGGGTAACCGGAATGCCCGTAATCATATCTTTACCCTTTACCATCATAGGCTCCGGGGCATTGGTTAAATCGCTCAGCACCGAACCAACCTGTATCTTTACCTGCTCGGCTGTTTTTAAACCGATGGCCATGTTATAATCTTTACGGAAGTGATCTTGTATGTTTTCATCGAACGTATCACCAGCAACTTTTACCGATTGGAATGCCGCAATACCCGACAAAGAGATCACAACAATTTCGGTAATGCCTCCGCCCATATCAATGACTAATTTTCCCTGCGGTTCGCGAATGGCCAGCCCCATGCCTAATGCGGCTGCAAGCGGTTCAAACAACAGGTACGAACGTTTAGAGTTTACCTGTTCAAGCGCATCGCGCAAGGCCCTGCGCTCTACCTCGGTTGTGTTGTAGGGCACGCCCGAAATCACATAGTCGAACCCCGACATGAAGGTCTTTTTTCTGTAAACCTGTTTCACCAATTCCTGAATCATGCGGGTAGCCGACTCATAATCGGCAATTACTCCGCCTTTCAGGGGTTTTACGGGCGTTAGCTCTTCGTGCGATTTCTCGAACATGGCAAAGGCCGGATCACCCACGGCTTTTACCCCCTTGCTGGAGTTAAAAACAATATACGAAGGCTGCGAGAGCAACGCCCCCGAATCGCTGGTGATAACCGTATTGTTATTCCCCAAGTCGATTGCAAAACTATGGTTATTGAAAAACTTGAACATGTTTGTTCAAATGTATGATAAAAACTGATTAGCCCTGAACCTCTTAAAAAATACTTTTAACAGAACCGTTTTGCATCCATACAAAACGGTAACTTTCACGGTAATTGCCAGGGCTAAAAACCGCTATCGTTATGTCTTTAACCGATCTGCAACGGGAAAAACAGTATGATTACCGTAATGTGGTAATGGCGCAGATCATTATTGTAACCCTGGGGCTTACGCTGTCGGGCCCGGTACTCGAAAACAGCACTTCGCCCCTGTCTAAACTTATTATTGTGGTGTTTTTTGGCTTCGGTACGGTGTATAATTTTCTGTTGTGGGATTTGCTGCGGAACTTCACCAAAAGCCGGACACTGATCATCACTATTCTTTGTGTTTTAACGGGCATGATCATTTTCGGAATGCTCACCGAGTTTCCGTATTACCGGTTTATTGACATGGATCGCAGAACAACCCTGCTGATCGTACACGGTTCGCTCTTCCCCATCGAAATCACCATTATCGGTTTTGCCATGCGCGATATATTTTTGGGCAGCTACTTTACGCCCGACAAGCTTTGGGGTGCGGCAGCGGTTTTCCTGATGGTAGGCATTTCGTTTGGCAGTTTGTACGACCTGATCTGCACCATCATTCCCGGAGGGCTGGCACCTGGCCTCGAACTGGGTTTCCCTACCTATGCCGAATGTATTAATTATAGTTTTTGTATTATTGGCGGTATCGATACACCATATCCCGATGCCCCAAAGATCATCCGAAACATCAGCACGATAGAAGCCGTTTGGAGCACCCTGTTTACCGTACTGATTATCGGCAAGTTATTAGGCTTACCGAAACCTGAACAACAACAATCGTAAATCCATAAAACACTATGAATAACCGCAGATTAGTACCGTTTATTATTGTGGGCATTATTGCCCTGTTTGTGCTGTTGGGCATATCTTCAAGCCTGTTTTACACCATAGAAGCCGGCCAGCGCGCAGTGATCTTTAAAAAATTCGGAAACGGGTTGGAAAAAGATAATATCATTCAACCGGGCTTTCAAACAAAAGCACCGTGGAATGACGTATATATATACGATGTACAGGAAAATACCATTGATGAAAACATGGATAACATTCTGGATAAGAACGGGCTTTCCATTCATGTCGAGATCACCGTTCGGTATAAACTGGTAGAAGACAAGATCGGGCACATCCATGAAATATTCGGGAAAACATACGTTACCAAACTTGTTGTTCCTGAAATGCGTTCGGCTGTACGGCAGGTAATGGGTCGTTATACCGCAGAGGAAATCTACTCAACCAAGCGGGCCGATGTTGAGCATTCTATCAAGACCGAATCAGAAAAAATACTTGGACAAAACAACGTAACGATGGTCGCCTTGTTGATCCGCTCGATAAACCTTCCTGAGCAAATAAAAAATGCCATTGAAAGCAAACTTCAGCAAGAGCAGGAAGCGCTCGCCTACCAATTCAGGCTCGAAAAGGAAAAAAGCGAGGCCGAGCGGAAACGCATCGCTGCCGAGGGCGAGTCGCGAGCCAACAACATCATCAACAACAGCTTGTCGGACAAACTACTGAAAATGAGAGGTATAGAAGCCACGCTGGAATTAGCCAAATCGCCCAATAGCAAGGTAATTGTGGTAGGCTCCGGAAAAGACGGGCTTCCGATGATTTTAGGGGGAAATTAACGGGCAAAGGGCTTTTTTTTCTCGCCCGCTACCCCTTATCTTTAAAAGCATTCTAAAAACAGCATTATAATATGGCGAAGACCGTTGAACTAATCATTGAGGGCAAATCGTACACATTGCCCGTTATAGAAGGAAGCGAAAATGAAATGGCGATTGACATCAGCGATCTTCGCGACCAAACCGGGTACATTACGTTGGATGTCGGCTATAAAAATACAGGAGCTACCAAAAGTGCCATTACTTTTTTGGATGGCGAAAAGGGTATTCTTCACTACCGGGGCTATGCCATTGAAGAACTGGCCGAGAAATCAAACTTCCTCGAAGTTTCGTACCTGTTAATTTTTGGCGAGCTGCCTACGAAAGAGCAGTTTGCCAAGTTTTCGCACGACATCACCACGCACACGCTGGTACACGAAGATGTGAAGAAAATGCTTGACGGCTTCCCCTCGTCATCGCACCCGATGGGCGTACTGTCGTCATTGTTTTGTGCGCAAACAGCTTTCTATCCCGAATCGCTAAACCCGAACCGCCCTGCCGATGGCGTTTACCTGAGCATCATCCGCTCGTTAGCTAAAATGCCAACCTTTGCGGCATGGGCTTATAAAAATGCCGTTGGGCATCCGGTAAATTACCCCGATAACAGGCTCAACTACTGCGCACGCTTTATGAAAATGATGTTTGCACTACCAGCCGTAGATTACGAAGCCGACCCTGTTGTAGCAGATGCGTTGGATAAACTATTGATACTGCACGCTGACCACGAACAAAACTGTTCAACATCCACCGTGCGTATTGTGGGGTCGTCAAAAGCCAGCATCTATTCGTCTATCGCAGCCGGAATCAACGCCCTGTGGGGACCGCTGCACGGTGGCGCCAACCAGGAAGTTATCGTTATGCTCGAAGCCATTAAAAACGATGGCGGCAACATCGATAAATGGATCGCCAAAGCCAAAGACAAAAACGATCCATTCCGGTTGATGGGCTTTGGCCACCGTGTGTATAAAAACTTCGACCCGCGTGCGAAAATTATCAAGAAAGCGGCCGATGATGTACTGGGCAAGTTGGGCATTAACGATCCTGTATTAGAAATCGCGCAGAAGCTCGAAGAAATTGCCCTGAAAGACCCGTACTTCGTAGAGCGTAAGCTATACCCGAACGTTGATTTCTATTCAGGCATTATTTACCGTGCGTTGGGTTTACCGGTAGATATGTTCACGGTAATGTTTGCGATAGGTCGCCTGCCGGGATGGATTGCCCAATGGAGGGAACTGCGCGCCAACAACGAGCCTATTGGCCGCCCGCGCCAGATTTACACCGGGCCTAACCTGAAGCCTTATACGTCTATCGACAAGCGCTAATAAATTATAATTGAATTTTTAAATAGAGGCTGGAGTAAAATTTCAGCCTTTCTTTTTAGTATTGATTCATGGAACTACAACAACAATTTGAAAGCGCGGTGGCACGTTCAAAAGAACTTACCCAGCGCCCCGCTAATACTGAGTTATTAGATTTATACGCCCTCTTCAAACAGGCATCCGAAGGCGATGTTACCGGTGATCGCCCCGGTGGCTTCGACTTTAAAGCCATTGCCAAATACGATGCCTGGGCTGAACGCAAAGGCAAGTCGAAAGAAGATGCCATGCAGGAATACATTGCGTTGATGGATAAACTTTATCAGCAGTATAAATGAGTATAGATGGGGCTGTATCAAAAGTCAAAATAATAAACCACGTCACATCGAACGCAGTGAGATGTCCCGGTTTTAAGCGCTGATTGACGGGATGTCTCACTGCGTTCGACATGACGCGAAACTTTTGATACAGCCCCGTCTGTGGAGTATTTAATCACATGAAAAACCTCTTTTACCAGCCCGGTATTACAAACGGAACGCTTTACCTCGACCCGGAAGAGTCGCGGCATTGCGTTAAGGTATTGCGTAAAAAAAATGGCGATACCCTTCACGTTACGGATGGAAAAGATACGCTATATAATTGCACAATAACCGATGCCCGGCCTGAGCGGTGTATTTTCGTGATTGAATCTTCCGAACAGGATAAAAAGAAAAACTTCCGCATTCACATTGCCATCGCTCCCACTAAAAACCCCGACCGCACCGAATGGTTTGTCGAGAAAGCTATTGAGATCGGGGTTGACGAGATCAGTTTTGTAGAATGCGACAACTCTGAACGGACATCGGTCAAGATCGAGCGAATCGAAAAATTAGCCGTGAGTGCTATGAAACAATCACTCAAGTTTCAGATATGTAAAATAAACAATATCAAACCGTTACAGGATTTTATTTCACAAGCAAGTGATCCCGATAGTTATCGGGATCAAAAATTCATAGCCTATGTCGATCAGACCAACCCTGACGAACTGTTTAACGTTGCCGGCCGCAACCAAAACTATACAGTGCTGATTGGCCCAGAAGGAGATTTTTCGGCAGCAGAATTAGCGCTTGCGCTCCAACATGGCTTTAAAAAAGTAGCACTTGGCCCCTCCCGTCTGCGTACCGAAACTGCCGGTGTGGTTGCGTGCCATACCTTAAACCTGATTAACTTGTAGCATGGCATTGAATTATATCTGGGTAGGGTTTTTCCTCATCGGCTTTATTGTAGCCCTTGTAAAACTCATTTTCTTTCACGACACAACCATCTTCCCCAACATGATGGAGGCCACGTTTGAAATGGCTAAGACCGGTTTTACACTTTCGATCGGCCTTACCGGTGTAATGACGTTGTGGCTCGGGTTGATGAAGATTGGCGAACGCGGTGGCATGATCACCATCATCTCACGGTTGTTCGGGCCGTTCTTTGCCCGCCTCTTTCCCGAAGTACCGAAAGATCATCCGGCCAACGGGGCAATTATTATGAATTTCAGCGCTAACATTCTGGGGCTTGATAATGCGGCCACTCCACTCGGGCTGAAAGCCATGAAAGAGTTACAGGAAATCAATCCTGTGAAAGACACGGCCTCGAATGCACAGATTATGTTTTTGGTTTTAAATGCTTCGGGCTTAACCATTATACCCATTGCTATTATTGCCGATCGCGTAACGATGGGTTCGGCCAATCCAACCGGCATTTTTATTCCGATTTTGATTGCACACTCCTGCGCAACCTTAGCGGGATTGATTTACGTGGCCATCCGGCAACGGATTAACCTGTTCGATCCTGTATTATTAGCGTACCTGTTGGGTATGACAGGCATTATCGGGCTGGGTGTTTTTTACTTTGCCAGTCTTTCGCAGGAAGCTATGCAAACGCAGTCGTTACTGATGACGAGCCTGATCATACTCAGTTTGATTGTGGGCTTTATTGGCATGGGGCTTTACCGCAAAATTCCAATCTTCGAAACATTTATTGAAGGCGCTAAAGAAGGGTTTGATACAGCCATTAAAATTATCCCCTACTTAGTGGGTATTCTCGTAGCAATTGGCGTGTTCCGCGTATCCGGAACGATGGATTATTTAACAGAAGGTGTGCGCTGGTGTCTTACCGTGTTTGGCATGAATACCGATTTTGTGGACGCGCTTCCGGTAGCGTTTATGAAGCCGATGAGCGGACAGGGCGCCCGGGGAATGATGGTTGACATTGCGACTACCTTTGGTGTGGATTCGTTTGTGGGAAATATGGCGGCAATCTTCCGGGGTGCAGCCGAAACAACGTTTTACATTCTGGCACTTTATTTTGGTTCGGTGAACATCCGCAAAGGCCGCTATGCAGTGCAGGGCGCACTCATTGCTGATTTGTTCGGGATTTTAGCCGGGATTTTAGCCGGGTATTTGTTTTTTCATTAGAACTATCGCTGCATAAAGAAGCAACTCATCAATAAATTTATTTTTTTTGTGAAGGGAGGTTCACCGTAAACGTTGTGCCTTCGTTAAGTTTGGATGAAACGCTGATCTCGCCCTTTAGTTTTTCAATTGTTTCGCTCACAATATATAAACCAAGCCCTGATCCTTTTATGGTTTCGTTGGCGCGGTAAAACATTTTGAAGACGTGTAACAGGTGATCTTCGGCAATCCCCATTCCGTTATCGATTACCCGAATGGTAGCACGGGTATCGTCATAATCAACTTTTATCTCTATAAAAGGGTTTTCGTTTCGCAGGTTATGATATTTAATGGCATTCGAGATCAGGTTTGAAAGGATAATTTTTAGTCTTCTTGAATCGGCACAAAACGTACCGTGGCCGTTCACGGTTACAATTCTGAGTATTCCGTTCTTTTCATCTAAATACCGGAGGTTATCCAGCACTTCATATATGATCGTGTCGAACAGAATTTCTTCACGAATAATTTCCATGCGTGCATTACGCGAGAAGTCAATGATGTCGCGAATAAACCCGTCTAACCGTTGAATGCTCTTTTCGATCAGGTCAAGGTAAATCGGAATATCCTTTCCGTTATCTAACCGTGCAACATTAACCAGGCCCAGAACTGATGCCAATGGTGCGCGTAAATCGTGCGAAGCACTGTAAACAAATTTATCTAATTCGCTGTTTACTTTTTTTAGTTCGCGGTTTCGTTTTTCAATATCGGCTACCCGCCATTTATATATACCAAAAAGCGAACCGGCCATAAGCATGGCCAGCAGTATGTAAAACCATTTGGTTTCATGAAAAAATGGTTTTACCCGGAATTTAAACTCAGCACCCGTTGTATTCCAAAGCCCGTCATTGTTGGATGCGATTACTTTAAACGTGTATTCGCCTGGCGGAAGGTTCGTATAAGAAGTTTCACGTTCCGAACCGCCATCAATCCATTGCTTGTCGAAGCCTTCGAGCATGAATTTAAACTGGTTTTTATCGGGTGCAACAAGGCTTAGGCTGGTAAACTGAAAAGTGTAGCGGATATTGTCTGATTTGATACTGGTTGTTTCACTTGTTGTAAACTCTTGCTCGTCTGTAATTAACCGGGTGATGTAAACGGCTGGTACCTCCGGGTTTTCGATAATCCTGTGAGGATAGATTATCGAAGCGCCACCAATGGTTGGTATCCAAACTTCACCGGTTGATGCCAGCGTTGCACGTGTTGCCCCTGTGCATTCCTTTTTCTTCATCCCATCGTAATGGTTATAGAATCTGGTTTTTATCGAAGATGATTTACCTTGCACGTACGCTATGGCATCGGCCTTTTTTAAGCGCAATATGCCTTTGTTGGTGGTTATCCATACATTGCCCGACTGATCCTCTACCCAGTCGAAATAACCTTCGCCTTTAACACGGTGCTCAAGTTCAAGTTTTGTAAATTTTTCACCATCGAAGTGAAACATTCCTGTGTTGGCCACCAGCCAAACGTTCTCCGGGTTATCGATGTGCATGTTGAAGATCAAAATCCCGTAATCATCGTCTGTAATATGATGTATTGTGAGTTTACCTTCCGGATCAACCAATCCTAACCCACCACCGTTTGTACCTAAATAAATTGCGCCATTGTGAGCCTGTTCAATAGCGAGCACATAATTTGCACCAAGACCATTTTCTTTATTATACGTAGTTTTAACCTTTCCATTTGCAAACACAATGGCGCCTCCGGCACGAGTGGCCAACCATAAGTTTCCATTCTTATCTTCCAGTATGCGTCTTATATCCTGAGCAGGTAGCCCTGTTGAAATGTTATAGAGTATTTCATTAGTGCCTTGTTTCCGTAACAGTCCGCTGTATGACCCAATCCAAAGAACATTGTTCCGGTCGATGCAAATATCGCGGATGCCCATGTTGTTCAGCGAATGCTCTAAAGTAAGTTTTGAAAACTTTCCGTTGGTAAAAATATTAATATCACCGTCATCGGTGCCAATGTACATTTCTCCGTTTTTCCCTTCCGAAATAATGTTCACCAGGTCTAACGAAAGCCCATTTATTTCAGAATAGGTAACGATGCCCGTATCTTTTAACCTCAGCAACCCGGCTTTGCTGGTAGCCAGCCAAAGGCTTCCTTCTTTGTCGAAAGTAAGCGATGTAAGCGCAAATGTGGGCAGGCCCTGAAATTTTGTAAACAATTCTTCAATACCAGCGGCTTCGTTTATCCTCGCAAGGCCACGTTCGGTAGCTGCCCATATTGAGCCATAGCTATCGGTGGTAATTGCGTTAACCTGAATATTTTGAAGCATTTTAACAGGCGTAATACGGTTACCCTCCATAATATCTAATCCGCTTGTTGAAGCAACTAATATGCGCCCATCGGGTACGGCACACAAGGCATTGATTACGTTTCCGGATAAACCGTTTTGTGAATTGTATTGTGTGTATTTACCGTTTTTGATTTTAATAATGCCCCTGTCATTTGTGCCTACCCATATTGCTTTGTCGGTATCTTGCACAATACCCATAATACTGGTGTTACTGACTGGCTCAAAATCGGGTTTTGAAACTTTTTCGTTTTGTACAATGTACAACCCGTTGTTGTTCGAGCCAACAAGCATAACGCTATCGGTTATGAACACCGATCGTATTGAGCTTGGTAATGTTCCCTCACGGGGATGATATGGTTTCAAGCCATTGTTCTCGAACACTACAAGGCCGCTGCCCTGTGTTGCCAGCCAAAGTTTATCGCCATCTTTAACTGCCTGATAAAAGGCGTCAGACTGAAGAAAGGGTGTGTTTTCACGGTCGAACAATTCAAACCGGTACCCGTCAAAGCGTAACAAACCATTGTATGCGGTAACCCACAGAAAGCCATCGTTACCCTGCACAACACTCGTCAGGTTATTGGAAATCAATCCCTCGTCACTCGTCCATTGGCCTATTGAGCTTTGCGAAAGCGGTTTATCGGGCGGAAATGAAGCCGGTTTTCGTTGTGCCGAAACACTTGTAACCACTATCAATAGTGGGGCGATCAAAAACCAAAAGCAACTTATCTTCATTTCTGAAGTAAATTAGGAAAAAACCTATGAGAAAAAGAAGGCCACGCCCGGAACAGTTTTGCAGGCTTCTGATTTAATCCTGATCGCTCACTTAAAAATCGGCTTACTTCACCACCTTCCCGTTCTTATCGATCCGGGTAACGTTGTCGTCAGATTTAACATGAAGCTCACCGCTTTCAGGAACAAAAACGATTTCCTGCGGAGTGAAATCGAGAGCAATGTTATTGCTCCACGACAGGCCGTCAGACTTGTAAATCTTGACAATAGTTGAAGGGTATTTCCCTGCCTTGTCTTTGCGTTCGCTGTATGTTAACGTGAAAAAAATCTGGCCTGCGGCATCGGCCGTAGCCAGCGCATGAATAATGTGCAAGCGCTTCTCTCGCAAATTCACCTTATCAACAGGGTATGTTACTTTTATTTCGGGTGTATTGGAAACAGGAATGTTATAAAAATATCCCTGAGCCGAAACCGAATCGGTAAAAATAAGGCCGGTAGTGTATTTACCCGCTTCAATAACCAATGGTTTAAACTTAGTAACAACTTCTGTAAACAAGGGAATAGAGTCTGCCCCATTCACCAACCAGCGTGTATTCTCGGTACGAGTGTTTAACTCGGTCGTGCGGGCGATTTTCTCGCGCTGAGCGTATTCCTTCATGCTGTTCACGTACGATTTAAAAATATCGCCTTTGGTAAAGGTGCTGTTCACAAATGCCTGGTAATTTTGAATATCGGCATCGAGGTTTCGTTCGGCAAACCGTGCCAATATACTATCCACACGGTTGATGTACTGAATTTCATCACGTACAGCATTCAACTTCTGATAAACATCGTTACCGGAACGAACAGCCTTATGCTCAATCATAGCCGACTTGTATTGCAGATCGGCAATTTTTACAGCAAAAACATCCAACGGTAAGGGGTTCTCGTCAAGCTTTTTCAGTTGGGCAACCGGTAAGCCTTCTTTTACCTTTACCAGATCGGCTTTCACCGATACCGAATCGGTTTCTAATTTACGTTTCAGCTTATTGATTTCCATGTCAACCTTCACCAGATTGTCTTGCAGGGGTTTCACTTCTTTGTCGATGGTGGCAAGCGTTCGCGTTACAAAATCTTTATAATCCCAAACCTGTATCTGTTCCTGATAGAAATCGGTTGTTGTTTTACCATCTTCTTTAAATTCTTTTAGTTCGGACACCGACAGTTTTTGGTTGTATTTGGTTTTACCATAATTACTAAGGCTTACCTTGTAATTATCGAATGCTTTAATGGCAGAGTCGTACCGGCTTGCCAGGCTGTTAAGATTTTTAATACTGTTTTCATCGGCACGCAACAACAATTCGCGGTAACCGGAGTAGCTGCCCTGAATGTCGGCAAACAACTGTTGCGAGCGGCTGTACAAACTTTCGCTTTGTGAAAAATAGTGCTTTACCATGTTAAGCTTGTCGATGGATTCGCGCAGGGCACTGATGCGTTTTTCCAAATCGAACTGCACGTAATCTAACTTTACACCAAATTCGCCCGTGCTCAGGTCGCGTCTGTTATAACTCTGGTAATATTCTTTATTCTTTTTAATTTCTTTATCCGTCATCATTTTCAATGACTTGTCGTAAAACAAAATAGACGAATCCATAAGCTGAATAGCCCTGTTTGTTTCGGTAAGAATATCAACGGCTGGTATTTTTTCCTGATAAATTGTGCCCATGTATAAGTAGGCATTAGGGTTATCAAGGTTATCTTTCAGGTACGTTCTCAAAAAAGGTTCGGCTGCTTCGTATTGCTTGGTACTCAGCAAGGCGTAAACATCCTTATACTTCACCTTTTGTGCTGTTACTGGTATTGCGAAGGCCAGAAAAAGCAACAGAAAAAACGGGGTGTAGGTTGATTTAGACATTTTTATAAATGTATAGTTCTGCAATTTAATTAATTATTTGGTTTCGATATACGGGTGTTCCGGTTAAAACTCACTGTTTTGTGCACACGTTACACGGCATATAACGGTATATTCATTTTACGAGGGAACCAAAAACAATTACCGCACCAAAAAATTATTCATTCATAAACAACCGGCTGTTAACCGTAATCCGTTTAATGTAAGGTGCGGATCGACATCATCAAACTTATCTTTCAGCGATGTAATGATGGACGATAGCCCGCCTGTGGCAATGGCAACGCATTGCGGGTCGGCCAACTCCTGCCGGATACGTGCGAGCATATTACTTACCAACCCTTCGTACCCCAACAATATACCTGCCTGTATGGCGTGTACAGTGTTTTTACCTAATACAGATGTTGGAAGTTCGAGCGGCACATCGAAAAGCTTGGCGGTGTTTTGCGATAACGAACGGATCGCAGTTTTCAATCCTGGTGCGATGGCAACACCCACTATTTTACCAGTGGCCTGAACGGTTGTAAACGTTAAGGCTGTTCCAAAATCAACGATAATACAGTTGGCTTTAAAGCGTGTGTGCGCTGCCAACGCATTGGCGACAAGATCAGAACCGATCTCGTACGGGTTCAGCACCTCGATAGGCAATTTCGGGTAAACAGCGGGCCCTAATACAATGGGTTGCTTCTCGAACAATGTTTGCACAACATTTACAATGCGATTGGTCAGATCAGGAACCACACTGCTGATCACAATTTTTTCTACTTGTTCGGTGCGCAAACCTGCCTCAAAGAAAAAATCGCGCAGCTTAATGCCGTAAAAAAGTTCAGGTCGGCCAAAGGCAGACGATATGCGCCAAATGTGCGCCCACTGGTTGTTAGCATACAAACCCAACGTTACATCGGTATTTCCAATATCAACAGCCAACATCATACCTTAGACAAGTTCAAATAGTTTTTTCTTTAATTTTTCTAACCCACTGCCGGCCTTTTCGGAAATGGTTGTAACATTCGGTACCGAATGTACATCCGGGATATTCGGGTCAACAACAAATTTAGGAACATAACGCGGCACATAATGAATAAGGCCAGCAGCAGGATATACCACCAGCGATGTTCCGGCAACCAAAAAAATATCGGCTTGGGCTGCATACGAAACCGCTACGTCCATCATGGGTACCATTTCGCCAAACCATACAATGTTAGGGCGCAACTGCGAACCTTTTTCGCACACATCGCCTGATTTTAACTCCCAACCTTCTATGGAATATACCAGTTTTTCATCGATTGTGCTGCGTGATTCAAACAAACTTCCGTGCAAATGGATTACGTGGCGAGACCCTGCCCGTTCGTGCAGATCGTCAACGTTTTGTGTAATAACAGTTACATCAAAATACTGTTCAAGCTCATGCAGTATTTCATGCCCGCGATTGGGCTTAACGGTAAGCGCCTGTTTTCTGCGCTGGTTATAGAACTCAAGTACCAAAGCGGGGTTTTTATCCCAGCCTTCGGGCGTGGCAACATCTTCTACCCGGTGGCCTTCCCACAAACCGCCTGCATCGCGAAACGTTGCTATGCCGCTCTCGGCACTGATGCCTGCCCCGGTAAGCACAACCAATTTCTTTTTCATGCAGTTGGATAAACTTTCGCTATGGTTTTTTCTTTTTCGCGGCTGCCTTCTTTGTTACCGTTTTCTTTACGGCTGTTTTTTTAGCGGCCGTTTTCTTTGCAGGGGTTTTAGTATCGGCTGCCGGGGTTTCGGTTTTCTTCGCGGCAAACCGTCCGAACCGCCCTTTCTTTTCGGGTGCGTTCGCAGCCAGTTCTACACACTCTTCTAACGTAAGTTCTTTCGGTTCTTTATTCTTCGGTATTTTTACATTCTTTTTACCGGCTTTGATATACGGCCCAAACCTGCCGTTCAATACTTGTATGTCGGGGTTTTCGGCAAACACCTTAATTGTTTTGTTCGCATCGGCAATACGTTTGTTTTGGATCAACTCGATTGTACGTTCAAGCGTGATGGTGTACGGATCGTCTTCTTTAGGAATCGAAACAAATTTCTTGTCGTGCGATACATAAGGCCCAAACCTGCCGATGGCCACCACAACGGGCTTTTCTTCAAACTCGCCCATCTGGCGCGGCATTTTCATCAGTTCAAGCGCATCGGCTAACGTAATGTTTTCGATAAACTGGCCGGGACGTAAGCTGGCAAATTTTGGTTTCTCGCCTCCGTTGTCGTCCGGGTTTTCGCCTACCTGCACATACGCGCCATACTTACCGAGTTTTACATATACGTTCTTTCCAGTTTTCGGATCGACACCCAACTCGCGGTTTTTACCGGCAGCCGAACGATCGATTTGCTCGGTAACTTTTACTTTTTTATGGAATGGCTTATAGAAGTTATCGATCATCTTCTTCCATTCTAACTTACCGGTAGCGATCTCGTCAAACTCCTGTTCGATTTCGGATGTAAACGAATAATCGGTTATGTCTGGAAAATGCTCGACCAAAAAATCAGTAACGACCATAGCCGTGTTTGTCGGGAAAAGCTTATTCTTCTCGGCACCGGTAATTTCGGTTAATGTTTCCTGCGCGATAGCATCGTCTTTCAGTGTGATTACCTTATAGTTACGCTCTTTTCCCTCGCGTGCTTCTTTTACAACGTATTCACGCTTCTGAATGGTTGTAATAGTAGGTGCATACGTTGAAGGACGGCCAATACCCAACTCTTCTAACTTCTTTACTAAGCTTGCTTCGGTATAGCGTGCAGGCGGCCGTGAAAATTCCTGGCGCGCACGCATATCGCCAAGGGTAAGCTCCTGCCCCACTGTAATAGGCGGAAGCATATTCTTTGCTTCTTCGTCATCGTCTTCATCAGACGACTCCATATATACTTTCAAAAAACCATCAAAGGTTATCACTTCACCCGATGCCGTTAAGGTTTCGGGCGTGGTGGATATACCGATGGTGGCGATAGTTTTTTCGATTTCGGCATTGGCCATCTGCGAAGCAATGGCACGTTTCCAGATCAACTCGTACAACCGCTGGGCGCCTTCATCCATGCCCGCCTGCGTTACGGAAAAATCGGTTGGCCGGATGGCTTCGTGCGCTTCCTGCGCCCCTGACGATTTTGTTTGAAAACGTCTTTCCTGCACATACTCCCTTCCGTAGTTACTGGCAATCTGATCGGTGGCGGCTTTTATCGCATCTTCCGACAAGTTCACCGAGTCGGTACGCATATAGCTGATTTTACCGGCTTCGTACAACTTCTGCGCGACCGTCATGGTACGGATAACAGAATAACCTAATTTCAAGCTGGCCTCTTGTTGCAATGTTGATGTTGTAAACGGAGCCGAAGGGCTTCGCTTCGAGGGTTTCTTTTCAAGATTCTGAACGGTATAAACAGCGCCTTTGCACGCTTCTAAAAACCGGAGTGCTTCTTCTTCCGAATCGAACTTCTTGGGCAGTTCGGCAATCAGGTGTTTTTTCCCTTCCAGAATAAAAAGTGCTTTAACCTTAAAAGCCGATTTGCTTTGAAACTCATTGATGGCACGTTCGCGTTCAACAATTAACTTTACAGCCACCGACTGCACCCGACCTGCCGAAAGCCCGGTTTTGATTTTCTTCCATAATATAGGCGAAAGCTCATACCCCACTAAACGATCTAACACCCTGCGGGCTTGCTGGGCATTTACCAAATCAACATCAATACCCCGTGGGTTTTCTAACGCATTTAAAATGGCACGCTTGGTAATTTCAGTAAAAACTATCCTGCGTGTTTTCGTATCGTTCAGGTCAAGCACTTCTTTCAAGTGCCACGAGATGGCCTCCCCTTCGCGGTCTTCATCGCTTGCGAGGTACACCATCTCGGCATCTTCGGCCAGCTTCTTCAGCTTGGCAATAACTTCGGTTTTATCAGGGCTTACTTCGTAGGTCGGTTCGTAGTCATTTTCGACATCAATCGCATCGCCACCTTTAGGCAAATCACGAATGTGCCCCATGCTGGACGATACTTTAAAATCCTTACCCAGATAGCCTTCTATGGTCTTCGCTTTCGCGGGAGATTCAACAATTACAAGGTTTTTTGCCATGTTTTTTACTGCTCAAAGGTTTCAAATATCTGTAAATTTTTAAAAAATCAAATTCAACCCATTAATATTGAGTGTTTGTTGTTAGTAACTGTACAGCCACTTCGTGAATTTTATGGAGCGATTCCTTTACCTGATGCGTCACGCCCAAAGCGCTGATAAACAACCGGGTCAGACCGATAAAGCGCGTGAACTCACACCACAGGGAATGCGCGATGCCGTGAAAATAGGTTCGTATTTATTTGCACAAAAAATTTATCCCGACATGATCGTTTCGAGCACAGCCACACGCGCCCAGGCAACTGCCGGCTTACTGTTAGACACGCTGAAACTGATGCCGGAGAAAATCCGCCTGAGCGATGAGTTATACGAGGCTTCGGTGCGTACTTTTTTACATGAAATCAATCAGTTAGAAGACAGTCTTAACCATGTGGTATGTGTGGCGCACAACCCTGCCATTTCGTACTTAGCCGAGTACCTTACCAAAGCTGAAATTGGTTATTTACCGCCTGCCGGTATGGCGATTATACAATTCAATACGCTCTTGTGGCATAAGGTTGGCGAGGGTTCCGGTAATTTTATGAAGTTGGTTACACCTGAAATATTCTAAACATCTTGACTAAAGAAGAAGCCATCCATACGTTTGACGCAAACGGCCCGGGCATTTCGGGAAATTTATTCGGCCTGCCCTTTTCGCCCGACAATGCCGAGTTGGTTATCGTACCCGTACCGTGGGAAGTTACCGTATCGTACAAAGCCGGAACAGCATTAGCGCCACAGGCCATTCTTGAGGCGTCCACACAAATCGATCTGTTCGTTAAAAACATTACCGATGCGTGGAAGTTAGGCGTAAGTATGCTGCCCATTCCGGAAAATATACTGGAAGAAAGCAACAAACTGCGCCAATTGGCCGCGCAGCATATTCAACAACTTGAACACGGAAAAATAATTTCGGAATACGACCCTGTATTAAACACTCTTAACGAAGCAAGCGAAAACCTGAATATTTTTGTAAAGGCGGCAACACAACGTTTACTGAAAGAAGGAAAATTAGTTGGCTTGTTAGGAGGTGATCACAGCACACCATTAGGTTTTATTCGCGCCCTGAGCGAACGGTACGATTCGTTTGGCGTTTTGCAGATCGATGCCCATGCCGATTTACGAAACGGGTACGAAGGCTTCACCTATTCACACGCCTCGATCATGCATCATGTCTTAACACTATCATCCATAAAACGATTAGTACAGGTAGGTGTTCGCGATTATTGTGAAGCTGAAATGAACACGATCGCACAAAACAGACGCATCGTTACATTTTTTGATGATGATTTAAAAACATGGCAATACGAAGGCAACACGTGGGAAGAAATCTGCGAGCAGATCGTTAACCAATTACCCAACCATGTATATATCAGTTTCGATATTGATGGACTTGACCCCAAACTCGCACCCCATACCGGAACACCCGTACCCGGTGGATTAGAGTTTAACCCGGTAACGTACCTGTTCAAAAAATTAGTGCTCGCCAATAAAAAAATTATCGGCTTCGATTTGAGTGAAGCTGCTCCCGGCCCTACCGGTTGGGATGCCAACGTAGGCGCACGCATGTTGTGGCAACTCTGTAACTGGATGGCCGTTTCGAATAAAAAACTCACTTACACTCCCGATTAATGGACGCTAACCCGTGGAACCAGACACTTGCAACACTGGCCGGCTATGTTTGGTGGCCGGTGTTGTTTTTAATTATCGGAGGTGGGGTTTTCTTTCTGTTTTACTCGGGCTTTATACAGTACAAATATTTTTTTCATGCCATTCATGTTTTGCGTGGTAAGTATGACGATAAAAATGCACCCGGGCAGATCAGTTCATACAAAGCCTTATCCACTGCGTTGGCATCAACCGTGGGCATGGGCAACTTAGCCGGTGTAGCGGCAGCCATTGCCTTGGGTGGCCCTGGCGCGTTGTTTTGGATGTGGGTAACCTCTTTCGTGGGTATGTCAACCAACTTTTTTACCAGCACACTGGCAGGTATGTACCGGGGAAAAGATTCGCAAGGCGAATTACAAGGCGGGCCGATGTACGTTATCCGCGAAGCATTGAGTAAAAAATGGCAGCCATTAGCGGTGTTGTTTTGCATCTGTTGTATGGTGGGCGCGTTACCCATTTTTCAGGCTAACCAACTCACGCAGGCATTGGTTGACATCGGGTTAAAACCTATGGGCATTACCGAAACTTTCTTTACCATCGGTTTTCTTTCCATCAGCCTGCCCAAACTCATCATCGGTTTATTGATTTGTATTTTCTGTACCATCGTAATTATCGGTGGCATTAAACGTATTGGCACGTGGGCCGGAAGCTTAGTACCTACAATGATCGTACTGCACTTTGTTTCGGTTGTTACCATCCTGATTTTGTATGCCGACCAGGTTCCGCATTACATGATGTTGATTTTTACCGATGCGTTTGCTGCCGAACATTTTCAGGGCGATCCGTTTTTAGGTGGGGTAACCGGTGGCATTATTATGTTAGGCGTGCGCAGGGCAACGTTTTCGAACGAAGCCGGTATTGGCACCGCCCCGATGGCCATGAGTGCGGCCAAAAGCAATGAACCGGTACGCGAAGGGTTGATTTCCATGCTTAGCCCGGTTATCGATACCATTATATCCTGTTCGCTAACCGCGATGGCCATCCTGGTTACAGGCGTATGGCAAATCGAGTAGACGGCCTCGCCAGTTGTAACTGACGAGGTGCGCCTCTCACACCAC
>CAYOJW010000008.1:0-66892 GCA_964404445.1 uncultured Roseivirgaceae bacterium
AGCAACAGCTACCGCCTTGACAGCGACCGGCACCAACTTATTATGGTACACCACACCTACGGGAGGGACAGGTAGTTCTACTGCCCCGACACCCTCTACCGCTACGGCAGGGACAACCAGCTATTACGTAAGCCAGACGGTTACAGGCTGTGAAAGCCCGCGTACTCAAATTGATGTGGTAGTAAATGCAGTACCGTCAGCACCATCCGCTACGAGTCCTGTTAACTATTGTGTAGGAGCAACAGCCACCGCCTTGACAGCGACCGGCACCAACTTATTATGGTACACCACACCTACGGGAGGGACAGGTAGTTCTACTGCCCCGACACCCTCTACCGCTACGGCAGGGACAACCAGCTATTACGTAAGCCAGACGGTTACAGGCTGTGAAAGCCCGCGCACTCAAATTGATGTGGTAGTAAACGCAGTACCTACTGCTACGATCAGCTATGCAGGCAGCCCGTTTTGCGTTACTGGTACAGCGAGCGTGACCCAAACCGGTCAGGGTGGGGGAACCTACAGTTCAACAGCGGGTCTTTCGATCAATGCTTCAACGGGTGAGATAAACTTAGCCACGAGCACAGCCGGTACTTATACAGTTACGTACAGTTTTACGAATGGTACCTGTCCGAATACAACTACCACGAGTGTTACGATCAATGAATCGCCATCGGCTGTATTGAGTGGTTCAACATCAATCTGCGAAGGCGATAACGCCACGCTTACCATAAACTTTACCGGAGGCGGGCCAACTTGGGATTTTTCATACTCGGATGGTGTGTCAACATTTAATCAAACCGCTAATGTTAATCCGTTTACGTTTACGGTAACACCTTCGGCTACAACAACCTATACGTTATTATCGGTTGCTGATGCAAACTGCGCTGGCACGGTAAGCGGTTTAGCCGTTGTAACCATCAACACGCCTGTATTGAATTTACCGGCAACAACGGTATGTGAAGATGGTGGTGTAATTGACCTCACAACCATTGTGAGTGCAACACCGGCCGGTGGAACATTCACCTTTACGGGAACAAATGTTACCGGTAATAATTTTGACCCGACAGGGTTATCGGGTGTGATACAGATACAGGTAGGTTATACCGAAGCCTGTACGGCACCAACAGGAATTCTTGAGTTGACTGTAACATCCGATGCCGCCATGATCGTACCGGCTACACCGGTAGAAGTGTGCGAAGGGGCGGGGCCGATCGACCTGAATGCTTATGTAAGCGGAACACCAGGCGATTATGTTTTCTCAGGGCACCCCGCGATTGATCCGGCCAATGATACGTTTGATCCTTCCGGGTTAAGCGGCTTACAAAACATTACAGTTGATTATGTGGGCGTATGTACAGCACCGCAGGTAAGCTTTGTGATCAATGTTATTACAGCGCCCGTGTTAAGTACGTTTAGTACGGTAACCTGTGCAAATGCTGCGGCTATTGATCTGCGCTCTCGTGTATCAGTATCGGCAACGGGAGGTGTCTTTACATTTTCAGGTCATCCGAATATTACAGGAGGGTATATGTTTAACCCTTCGGGGATAGCAGGACCCGCAATTGTGAACATCAACGTTAGCTATACATTGATCGGCTGTACCGTGGTAAATAATGTAATCCCTATAAACATCCTTGATCCTACCGATCCGGCTTGTTCGGGTGGTGATTGTGCCTCGGTAGTGATCACACCTGTAACCACGCCCGATCCATGCCTTAACCCCGCAGGTGAAGGAACCGTTACGTTTGATATTGATCCGGCTATACCGGCATTTAACCCCAATGGCGTTATTATAACCATCGATAAAATTGTTATAACCGGAGAGCCTCCTTATAATTCAACGCAGCACAATAACCCGTTGTTTGCTGGTTTAAGGGCAGGAAATTATACTTATCAGGTTGTTTACGGTGACGTGAGTTGTATCAAGACAGGCTTCTTTACGATTCCATCGTCCGGCTCAGTAGGCACCCCGATTGCATCCGTTGAAACAACACCATTCTGTGCCGATGGAACCGGCAGTGTTAAGATTACCGTTCCCGAACGTGCAACAGGCGCCCCGTTAGAGTGGTCGTTAGATGGCGTAACCTGGTTGCCGTTTCAAAATGAAGCAATTATTACAGGTATTCCCGTAGGGCTTCCGCCTTCGTTTAACCGCATTATCAATGTACGCGAAACGGCTGCGGACGATTGCCCGGCATCGGTAACGGTGAATATGCAAAGCACCAACCCGGCTATTGTATTTGGTGCTTCACATTTTGCAACAACGCAAACTACGTGCGATAATAACGATGGCACACTGCGTGTTGTAAACCTGCCAACCGGTGGGGGTGGCGGCCCGTATTCGTACCGGTTAAACGGAACGTTCTTTAATACGCTTCCTGCGGGCGATACGTTTACAGACTTGTCGGCAGGCAGCCACTTGCTTACCATTATCGATAATTTAGGGTGTGAGTTTGATGTAACGTTCACGATTACATTCCCCGGATACATCAATACAACCACTCCGGTAACAACCAATGCCGATTGTGCCAGCAATGGAACAAACGGACAAATTGCGTTTACTATTTTAGATCCGGGCACGTATCAGTATGCCATTACTACCGATCCGACTTTTGAACCGGGTGCCGCAGATTATTCGCCAACGGGTGGACTGAATCCGATTATACCAAACCTTACCGGAGGCGAATATTATATCTGGTTAAAGTCGGGAGCAGCGCTTTGCCCTACGCGGTTAGCGCCTGTTACCGTAGGCGGTGTAATAGCGGTTAGCTTTGCGATAACATCGGAACACGAAGCGTGTTTTGGTACGGGCGGTACGCTAACGTTGAATAACATTATAGGTGCACCAAATGTGGACTACACTTATGAAATCACATCAGTATCAACACCATCAACCGGTAATATCTCGTACGCAAGCTCGTTAAGTCCTGTTGTGATTAGCGGACTGGCACATGGTAATTATCAGGTTCGTTTAGTTCAGGATCAATCGTTGTTGAACGGTTGCGTGTTTGCAACAGAACCTCAGGCGTTCCTCATCAGCGGCCCTTCGGCTGCGTTGGATGTATTGTCGGTAACAAGCACCGTTTCGTACCCTGAGCAACCTTCAGGCACCATGACGGTATCGGTTACCGGAAGCGGAATACCGTTCTTCGATGCCAACAACGAACCGTACTACGAAGTGTGGGTAGTGAATGCTACGGCTAATTATTTGTCGGACGTTGTTCAGGCAAAACGTAACCCGATTGATTTTCAGGCACGCTTTACCGGGTTGTGGGCTGGCGACTATGAAGTTTATGTGCGTGATGCCGGTGCCTGCGAGCGCGTGGCGATAACGCATACAATTGATGTCGATACCGAGATATTTGTACCAAACGTATTTACGCCAAACGGAGATAACACCAACGAAACATTCTTTATTCGTAACCTGCCAGCATCGGGCAATAAACTTACAGTAACAAACCGTTGGGGTAAAGAAGTGTATTCTTCGAATAACTATACACCTGATTCGTTGTGGGATGGTGGCGATACACCCGATGGCGTGTATTTCTATCGCCTGCAAATCAACGGAGGTAAAACCTATACCGGCTGGGTGGAAATCATCCGTGGTGCGAAGCCGTAAGTAGTTAAAACAGTATAAACAACAATGCCTTTCCAAACGGAAAGGCATTGTTGTTTACGGTTGTTTAGTTCAACGTTGTAAGAAAGTGTAAGGTATCAACCTGGTCGGCATAATCATCAACACCGGGGTATTGTGCCTGTCCGAAAGGTATGGCCGCAGGAGCATTGCCCACAACACACTGTATTTTTTCAGCGCTTGTCTGGAGTTTATGATGAAGATCAGTTGAATCCTGATAATACTCAAAATACAAAACCGAAATGGGCGAAACGAGTTTCTGGTTTTCGTGTACCAATACAAAACCGGTATCTAAAAATGGAACACCATTTACAAGCAAAATGGATTTCTGGTAATCGTAGTTGTTGCAGTATTTATGGTGGTGGATAATTTCCTGATACGGATTCCAGTGCGGAAACAAATTGGTGAAATCGAAACCGTGCGGTACAAAAAGCTTCGATACGTTACGGCATCCTAACCCAAAGTAACTGAAAACATCTTCACCTAACGCGCGCATCGCATCGGCTGTTTCGTTTCCGGTAAGTACGGCACACGATGTTCTGTTTTTGCGGATGATGTTCGGGTATTTGCCAAAGTAATATTCAAAATACCGGGCAGAGTTGTCGCTGCCGGTTGCAATAACGGCATCAAAATCGTTAAGCGTACCGGTTTGTATGCTGATGAATGCTTCAACGGCAGGCTCTAACCACACTAATTGTTTAATAAGGTAGGGTATCAGTTTAGAGTCTTTCGAGCTGAGTTTGACCTGCGTTTTATGCCCGCTCAGTAACACACATAACAAATCGTGAAAACCTACCAGCGGTATATTACCGGCCATAACCAACGCCACTGTTTTTGGGTTGGCAGGTTGAAGGTTATAGCGGGCTGTCCAGTTTTTGAGTTGATCTTCCTGTAAATAAAAAGCAATGCCTTTTAATGCCCGGCTTACGTTTTGTTCGGTAAACCACGGGTTTTCTTGTCGTGCGTGTTGCGTTAAGGTGGTGCGTGCTTCTTCGCTCAGGTTTTGCAGGTGTTGGCCTAATGCAACAAAGGCTTTTATTCGCTGTTCGAGGGTCATGGAATCAAACTTTTAGATGTGCAGCCTTGTTTTGATGGTTGACGATTGCGCTGTATTTTTGCAGCGCTTTTTAAGGCTTCAAAAATAGGAAAATGGCGATAATTATTACGGACGAGTGTATTAACTGTGGAGCGTGTGAACCCGAATGCCCCAATACGGCTATCTACGAGGGTGGAAGGGAATGGAACTGGGCAGGGGGCACAAAGTTAGAAAGCGTTGAGTTAGAGGATGGTTCGCAACAAGATGCCAAGGTGTTGCAACAACCGGTTTCGGACGAGTTTTATTTCATTGTTTCCGGAAAGTGTACAGAGTGTACCGGGTTTCACGAAGAGCCCCAGTGTGCAGCCGTGTGCCCGGTTGATTGTTGTGTGCCCGACCCGGATTATGTAGAAACAAAAGAAGAATTGGAAGCTAAAAAAATCTGGTTGCACCAGGAAAACGCTTAATTGTTAACTGTTAATTGTTAAGAATTACCTCATCTTCGAGCGTTTGATTAAATAGGTTTGCAGAATCACGTTTACATCCTGTCGCACATCGGCCTCAACAAAATCGATTTTGTACTGGTTGCACCGCATTTTTAATGCCTTGTAAAACTGTTCCGATTCGCGGGTATAAACTTCGCGTACATCGGCAGGGTTAAGTTTTAACCTGTCGCCACTTTCCATGTCCACAAACTCCATCGGGCGATCTTCAAAGTTAAGGTGCAGTTCGGTTTCGGTATCGGTTACGTGAAAAACAATAACTTCATGTTTGTTGTGTTTCAGGTGTTGAAGTGCTTTAAAAAGCTCTTCGGTGTTGTCGCCATCAAACATATCGCTGAAGATAATCACCAGCGATCGTTTGTGGATTTTCTCAGCTACCTCATGCAAAACGCGCGCTACATGAGTTTTGCCTGTAAGGGTCGGTTTGGCGGTGAGCGCACGCTCTAAATGGATAAACAGTTTTTGTACGTGTGTAGGTGTAGATTTGATGGGAGTAAGTACATCTATTTTATCCGAAAAAAGGCATAACCCTACGGTATCGCGCTGGCGGCTGAGCATAACAGCGAGGGCAGCGGCCGTAAAAACACCGAATTTGATTTTTGCCCGGCTTTCGGCAGGGTAATACATAGACGAAGACGTGTCTAACGCGATCAGGCACCGCAGGTTGGTTTCTTCTTCATATTGTTTGGTAAACAGCTTATCGGTGCGACCGTAAATTTTCCAGTCGATGTGGCGCGTACTTTCACCTTCATTGTAAAGTCTGTGCTCGGCAAACTCAACCGAAAATCCGTGGTAAGGCGATTTATGCAGGCCGGTAATAAAACCTTCGACCAACTGGCGGGCTAACAGTTCCAGACTGGCCGGGTGTTGTACTTCATTGAGGTTAAGCTTCATGCAAGCAATAGTTGTTTTTGTATTTTAATGATGACCTGCTTACTACCGGGCAAATTTATAACCTGTTCTAAATCAAGGTAATTTTGCCCTGTTTTTCCTGTTTTCACTGTTTTAGTACAGGATTTTGCACAGGAGAAACTTTTGCATTTTTGTTAACCGGTTTGCAATCATTTGGTAAAATACTATATTAACACGCTAAAATACGGTAAACCTATACCCAAACCTAACCTTAAACCAGCAGGACTGTGGAAGAGAACAAGAGTGCCAGCAGAGATGAGATATATTCTGCAAAAGTGAAAGCGGGAAAAAGAACTTACTTCTTTGATGTTAAATCAACCCGCTCGAACGATTACTACCTCACCATTACGGAAAGCAAAAAGCGTTTTAAAGATGATGGATTCACGTACGAAAAGCATAAGATTTTTCTGTACAAAGAAGATTTCAATAAGTTTGTGGAAGCCCTAAACAGCACCGTAAACCATGTAAAACATGAATTAATGCCCGATGTGGATTTCAGTCAGTTCGACCATATCCGTGAAGAGGCCCATGCCGAAGAAGCCGGGAGCCATCCACATAACAACAACGGTAGTGACCTGAAGTGGGACTGAGATAATCGGATAACACTCTATTGTAAAAGCCTTTGTTTTCAGAGGCTTTTTTGTTTTATGGGCATCGGAGTATATTTGCGGCCTTATAATCAATTCGATCAGGATATGGGAGTACAATGCGGAATAGTAGGGTTGCCAAATGTGGGCAAATCAACGTTGTTTAATGCGCTGTCGAACAACAAGGCCGAGGCGGCAAATTTTCCGTTTTGTACCATCGAGCCTAACGTAGGTGTGATTTCGGTGCCGGATCAACGGTTAAAAATCCTTTCGGATTTGGTTAATCCCCAAAAGGTTATCCCTACGGCTATGGAGTTTGTTGACATTGCCGGCTTGGTTAAAGGCGCAAGCAAGGGTGAAGGATTGGGTAATCAGTTTTTAGCCAACATCCGCGAAGTAGATGCCATCCTGCACGTTGTACGTTGTTTCGATAACGATAATATTGTTCACGTGGACGGTCGCGTAAACCCTATTGCCGATAAAGAGATTATCGATACCGAACTTCAGTTGAAAGACCTTGAATCGGTAGAAAAGAAATTATCCCGTGCCGAAAAAATGGCCAAGAGTGGTGAGGCCAAAGCGAAGAAGGAGGTAAGTACATTACAGCATTACCGCGATGTATTGTTGTCGGGTAAAAATGCCCGTTCGGTCGATTTGCCCGAAGAAGATAAACAGGCTGTGGCCGATTTGCAGTTGCTTACCGCCAAGCCCGTGTTGTATGTAGCAAATGTCGATGAAGCATCGGTACATACCGGCAACAAACACGTTGATGCCCTGCGTGAGTTGGTAAAAACAGAAGGGGCAGAGGTCGTGATTATTTCGGCCGCTATTGAAGCCCAGATTGCCGAGTTGGACAATGATGACGACCGCGCTATGTTTTTGCAGGAATACGGTTTATCTGAGTCGGGACTTGATAAACTGATACGCGCTTCGTATGCGTTGCTGAACCTGATCACCTACTTTACCGTAGGCGAAAAAGAAGTCCGTGCCTGGACGATTAAAAAAGGCTGGAAAGCCCCGCAGGCCGCAGGGGTTATCCACACCGATTTCGAGAAGGGTTTTATCCGTGCCGAGGTTATCAAAATCCCCGATTACCAAACCTACAAGACCGAAGCGGCCTGTAAAGAGGCCGGAAAAATGTCGGTTGAGGGAAAAGAATACGTGGTGCAGGATGGCGATACCATGCATTTCCGGTTTAATGTGTAGTATTTTTGCGGTTTTTCGGGCTGAAATCCGGCTTATTTAAATTATTCCTTACATCGCGTTTAGTTCATTTCTTTATTTTTATTAGTTTTATAACCTGCTCATAGTCAGTATAAAACAGAGGCTCACCCAAATTGATTTTTTAAGAGCCTGTTAATTTTTTAGAAGTGAGAACCAGGATTATTTTTTCGCTGAAGAACAGGGGTGCGTACGTTCCGTTTCACCACCAGTTTTTATTGGCCCAGTTCATTAAAGGTATTTTGATCTTTGGCCCTAACAAGGAGTATAAAGATTTTACCCAGTTCATCTTTTCGGGACTGAAAGGCCAGACCAAAATCAGCCGTAAGGGACTGCATTTTTATTCAGCGAAGGTAACGCTTGTTTTTTCTTGTACCGATAAAGAGTTTCTGGCGTATTTCTTAGAGCAATTATTCCTGCAAAAGGAAATCGTGATTGGCAGTTTGCACTTGTCGCCTGAGGCTTTTGAACAGGAAGAAAGCGTGCAGATTAATGAAGAGGCAAAATTTCTTTGTATATCACCTATTGTGCCTATACAGGCCAGCTTTAATGACGAACAAAGTAAAAAATTCATGTCGCCCGATACAGACGAGTTTTCTGATTTGTTGTACGATGCTACCCTAAGCCGTATGGAGGCCACCGGAAAATACACGCCCGAAGAATTAGCGGGTTTTTATAAATTTCAGATTGTGCCCGATGCCGGTTATCTGCAACGCATACAAGACACGCATAAGAAGTTTGCGCGTATTTACCCGGTGTACGACAACGATGTGAAGTTTGAAGTACGCGGCTATACATTTCCGTTTACCTTATATGCTGCGCCCGAAGTGCAACGCTTTGTATATGAAAATGGGCTGGGCTATTTCTGCCACAAGGGTTTTGGTATGCTCGACATCGCACATAACGACTCCATCCGCAAAGCGGATCAGCAAGAAGTTGTTTATGCTTAAAATATGAAATACCCCTTTAGATTAATAAACAGGTAGGTTTATCCACTTATAATAAGCCTGATTTTGTTATTACTGTTTTACGATTTTGAACACCTTTTTTTGTTTCTTTGTTATGATTTCAAGCAAATATACACCCGAGGTATATGTGTGCAGGTCAAGTGCGTAAAAAGGCATTGATAACTGTGGTGTCTCTATAAGGTTTTGCCCCAGGCTGTTGTACAGCCTGACAGCATATTCAACGGAACATTCCCCCTCCAACGTAATGTTCACTGCGCGAGAAGTTGGATTAGGGTAGATGTTAATCGCTATGCTACATTCATCCGTTTCGTGGTTATCAACAGGCAGGAGGTTGTTGAAGTAATGCTGCATTGTATTCGGTAGGTTGAATCCCATATTGGTAGAACTCCACGGAAACTCTTCAGTGGAAAATACTCGTATTGAGGGCTGGCTGAACCAGCCCGGCAGGTTGGGGCTGTCCAGGTAAAACAAACTCTTTCTCTGTACAACCTGCCCGTTTTCATAATCACGCTGAACGGCAAATAACCCGATATGTAACCGGCCATCGGGCGACAACTGCAAAGATCCTGCAAAGGAAAGCATTTCATATCCGGAACCAGACCCGATTAATGGGTCATACTCAAAGTAAAGGAATACCCGACTGTTGATGATACTTTCTTCATTATTAGATATTATGTCCATTTGGTAGAGCCGCTCGTGAATGATGCTACCTGCGTCTTGGTAATGGTCGGTCAGATATATCTTGCTGTTGTCGGGCGAAAATGAAACACCTCCGATATAATGATAAGTCCCCAGATTCAATTTATTTGAAATCATGCCCGTTGAGGCATCAAAATCATACAACTCAAGTGGGTTACTCAGGTAGCTGAGACTTGCAAACCCGCAGGCGAGTTTTGTTCCGTCCGGGGATATTTTAAGTCCGCCCATGCCGTCATAATCGCGATAGACAGAACCGATTTGTATGTATTGAGGTGTGCCCACTCCGTTATCCGTTACAGGTGTTACGATAAACCTGTCGGTATTCCACTCGTGCGTAATCAGCCAGTAATCGCGCCCGTTGCTGTGGGGCACGGCCATTAAACGTTCAATCGGGTTATTGATGATTTTTATGTTTTTTCGTGCTGCGTCAACATCGCCCAGCCCTCCGTTCAATTCCATATTAACAACAGAATAAAACAGACCTGGCTCCAATCCCTGTGGGTTATCAGGTGCGGCTGTCGTAAATACATAATATTGCCGGGTGTGGTCGGGAACAGGTACAATAATCACGGCTTGATTGGTTAGTGGACCTCCACCACCTTTTAGATTCTGCCCGTTGGGCATTGGCACATAACGCCTGTCCCATACATTTCGGGTATTGGTGAAAAAGAGTAGCCCGCCTGTTTCACTATCGCACATCATGGAAGTACCGCCCGTAAGCTCCATTTCAAATGGCATGGTAAACGGCCTGAACCGTCCGTGGTTAAAATCAATGCCCATATTCTTGTGGAATATCCATACATTGGCTTCTTTCTGAGCAAACACCGTGCTGGTGAAAAAAATCAGAAGAAAGTATGTGACTCTTGCCATGGTATGAGTATGTATGAAATTATTAACGGTAAGAAGATGCCGGTGTTATGCAGGAATCTGCTTAAATGATGAATGATTAACTGATATTACGGAATCTTTGCCACTAAGGCACGATGACACAAAGAAAACGTGAAGATAATCCAACAAAAACTTAGTGCTTTAGTGGCGTTTATACGTAAGTTTATAGAGCATCCTAAAAGAATACGACAAAATAAATGACAAAAATATGTTTACAATCGAACAAATACACGAAGCATTTGGCAAAGTAAAAAGCGGTGCAGATTTTCCACAATTTGTGCGAGACTTGAAAGCGATAGGCGTAACCCACTATGACAACTTTGTTGCTGATGGCAACACGATATATTACGGAACAGACAATTTTGTGTTGCAAGGCGAAGCAAAATATCTGCCAATGTACGTTAGTAATGAAAGTTCAGTAGATAAATTGAAACAAGCTATTTTCATACACCAACAAGGGCAAACAGACTATCCAACATTTTGCTTGCAGGCAGCCGGAGCAGGTGTAGAAAAATGGACAACTCATATGATTAAAATGACAGTGATATATCTTGACAAACAAGGAAATGAATTGACAGTTGAACCCATTCTACAATCTTAACAAAAAAAAACGCCCAATAACAAAGATTTGGTATCAGGCGAGTTGACGTTTAGGTGTGAAAAGTCCTGCGGACTTTCCCGTACGAACGCCAAGCCCCGAACCGCCCAGTAATTAATTATGAGTATTTGGTTGCTGTTCTAAAACTGCAAACACATTCTGCGGCAGACAGGGGTACTAAGGCAAAGAAGTGACGACTCTCTTGCCTAACGCGGGTTTTGCGTGAGCTTCACGTAGCCGATTAATAAATCGGCTTGTGGCTGAAACGAGCGGTAATACACGAAAATTTCGTATTCATTTTCGGTTTCAAAGTGGCTTCCTTCAAAGTAATAGGGCGGAAGCGTTTCGGATTTTACAACGTATTGATAATCGTAGTACCCTTGTTTGAGCAATACGCTTGCCGTGTATTCTTTTTTCAGCGCATCGTATTGCATCCTGTACTCCGGGCTGAGGCTCCAGTTGGTAAAGGCTCCGCTCAGGTAAACCTGTCCGTCAACAGGCTGAAGCGATTGTAACGTGAAATGCACATACGCATAGTTGGCCGATACCGGGTTTCGGAAATCGTAATTGTCGTTTACATAATTTCCGTTCAAATCCTGGTAAATTGCATAAGCAAGACCCTGGCGGCTGGCATCGGGCTGAATGAAGACATGGTACGGTATCAGGCTCTTGTCAACACGTAATACATTGCGGCCAGGATAGTTCAGCGAACGGAGGTCGAACCAACGGAACTCGTTGGCACCGTAAAACATTTTGGCTGGGTCGAAAAACCGGTATTCCAATTCAAACGAATGATCACGGATAAAACTCGGCTTTATGCCACCGGTGAGGTTATCCCACCGTTGGTTTTGGCGAACGCTAACATTTACCTGTTGCATGGGGTTGAGCAATTCTATGTTTTTGTAGTTCACGGTAAAATTAATTTGCTGATTCAGTTTTGTAACTGAGTTTGCTCCTAACAGATTATCTTCCCGTAAAATGGTAACTCGATTATCATATACCATAAACCGTCTGGTGAGTATAATATCTTCTTTATTGTATTCGTGATACACCACCACAACATAATTGCCCGGAAGTTTAACGGCAGGCAGGTTGAAACGGTAATGAATGTAGGGGAGTTGGGTATCGAGCGAGAAATCGAAAGTGTTGATGGGAAATTCGTTGAACTGCGGCATGAAATCAAGATCGGACAATGTTGATTTTGTCCAGTTTTGATTGCAATGAATAATGCGTGCGTAGTAATTAGTGCGTTGTTCCTGCAGGTCGTCAAACTCCAGTATAAGCGACCAATTCCCTAACTTTGTCACGGCAGGCTGTAACGGGTTTTGACCGGCCGACCCTTCGGGATAGAGGCGCACCGTTTTTACCTGATCGGTATAAGTGCGGTCGTCTAATTGCAGTATAGCGGCCTGGCCTGATGTTGTGGAGGTACCGGGCGTTAGCGGAACGCAGGCCGAAGCTACTAAAAGTGCTGTTAGTATAAGAAAGTGATATTTTGCCATCCTTAAAGCTAAGGTTAAAATTTTGAAAAGCCTTCCAACCTTTTGCGGGGTAGCGGGGTCAAATATGCATAACGATCATACCGAAATAAGGATGCTCAGTGAACATGAGCTTATTGAAGGCTGCCGTAAGGGCAACAGGGCCACTCAAAAGGCTTTGTATGATCGCTATTGCAAAAAAATGATGGTGGTTTGTCTTCGTTACTCCAAGTCGTCTGCCGAGGCTGAAGACATTTTACAAGAGGGCTTTGTGAGGGTGTTTCAGGGTTTAGAGGGTTTTAGGCAAGACGCTAAACTTGAAACGTGGATGACGCGGATTATGGTGAACACTGCCCTCAACCACCATCGCAAAAAAATGTATTTGTACCCCATGGTCGATGTCGAAAGCATCAATCTTCCGCAAGCCGAAGTCAGTTTGTCTGGCCTGAATTTCATGCAGCTCCTGGAAATGATCCGGGAACTTCCACAGGGCTGTCAGATCGTGTTTAACATGTTTGCCATTGAGGGATATGCCCATAAAGAAATTGCCGAAATGCTGGGGATTTCAGAAGGAACATCAAAATCGCAATATGCACGGGCGCGAAGCCTGTTGCAGGAAAAATTATTAAAAGAATCAACGTATTATCAGCGGTATGGAAAATCAACGCTTTGAAGAATCGTTCAAAAACGCTTTTGAGGGAGCCGAGGCAACGCCTTCCGAAAAAGTATGGACGAATGTGGAGCTTGCGTTAGAAAAAGCGTCAGGCGGAAAGATGAAACGCAGGTTGCTGATGTTTCAGTTACTGGCAGCGGCCTCTACTGTTTTTGCCTTAGGCATTGGCGGTGTGTATTACCTGAACTCAACTAAGCCGGTATCGACCGAACAGGAAAAATCAATAGCGCAAGTAGAATTGAATGATACGGAGTCATCGGTTCGTGTAGCGCCCGATACGAACACAAACGATCTGCAAGTTAATGAGGCACCGCTTCAGGCATCAACGAATATGGCAGTACAGCAAGTACCTGCCGGTGCTACAACAAATAAACAAAAGGGCACGGTAACAGAACCCAATCGTATCAATACAGTTACAGTACAAAAGCGTATTTCGGCAAATAACAGCAATAGTTTAACAGAAGAAGATATTGCGCCTGTACAAATCGCTGCGCGTACAAACGTTGTGCGGGTGAGTTCAACCAATTACCGGTTGCCTGTTCAAAAACCGATGTTGGTACTGTTGCCCGAACCCGAAAACCAACCCGATGCAGGAATGTTGTTATTAGCGCAATTACAGGATGTAGAGAAAAAATACCAACAGGAGGATAAGAAACATAACGTAAACGAAAAACTATGGACAGCATTAGGCATGAGTGCCGGTGCGTATGATCCCAATATGTCATCGGCCGTATCTACGTTAAGTGTTAACGGGCGTTCTGCCGTAAGCGATGCATCCGTGGGCACAACCTACGCCATTGGGTTGAGCATGGGCACGCGGTTGTCGAAACGGTTTGTGTTGCAGGGAGGTGTATCGTACCTCACGCAAAATGCCGATTTTACTTCGGCCACCACTACCTCGCACGGTTTTGCCGCGTTGAATGAATATGCAAACTCGTTTAAGCTCGATGCCCAAACAATGGTAGCGGCACCGTACCGGGTTAACAGCAGCCTGCAATTTATTAGTGTGCCAATACAGGCCGGTTATGTATTGGTCGATCAAAACTTCGGGATTCAACTAAACGGTGGTGTGGCAACCGATTTGTTTTTGCAGAATACCCTAACACCCGAAGATGACCATTACCAGAAAGTTACACAAAGTGCCGGAAGCGATTCGCCCTACCGTACCGTAAACTTTAGCGGCTTGTTAGGAACAGAGTTTAGTTACAAAGTTGCCCGGCAGTACCGGGTTGCGCTGGTGCCCGGCATCCGGTACTCGTTAAACTCGTTGTATAAAGACGATGTTGGCACAAAAATTAACCCCGTTGCGTACGATGTTTCGTTGCGGTTCAGGTATATTTTTGATTAAAGAATGTAGTATTAAAGAAGACTGAGATGAAAAACATTGTAAGTATAATAGGGTTTATTTTGGTTGCATTCTGTTTTGTTTGTTGCGATAAGGATACAGATACACAACCTGTACAGATCACCCTTATTGAAAATGCCTGGACTGCATCGTACGAAGAAAATACTGATGAGGTAATCAGTATTTTCAGGCCGAGTGATTATAAAGAATTTCCACCCAGTATGTTCCGACAGCGTTACATATTTCACAATGATAATTCATGTGAATATTTAGTATTGGCACCTAATGATGGGCATTATATGCAAAGTGGTTATTGGAGTTATGACCAGAACAAGCAAATGGTTACGATTATGAATGCTGAATCGGACGTTGTAAGCGAATTTAAAATAGTTGAGCTAAAGCATAATCTTTTAAAGATTTCATATAGATGAGATTGTTTTGCCTGCTAAATGAATTAAAGAAACTTAGCGTATAAGCCAGTTTTAATAAGCTATCGCATATTGTTTCCCCGGCATCGACTTTACCACGCCTTTAAACTCTAATGTTAACAATACCGAAGCTAACCGGCTTACGGGCAGGTTGGCTTTCCAACTGAGTTCGTCAATTTGTACGGCAGTTTTTTTGTCGAGCAAAACGGTGAGTACGGCTTTTTCGTTTTCATCAAAGTCGTCTAACGAAAGGGCAGGCGTTGTTTTGGGTTTAGGTGTGGCGCTGTCCCAGTTCATGATGTACTCCAAATCTTTGATGGATGTGAGCAAGTGCGCCCGGTTCGACTTGATTAAATTATTGCACCCGGCCGAGTACGTTACGCCAATGCTTCCAGGGTACGCGAAAACGTCTTTGTTGTAGCTGTTAGCAATTTCGGCTGTAATGAGCGCACCACCTTTTTCGGCTGCCTCTACTACAATCAGGGCATCGCACAAGCCGGCAATAATGCGGTTGCGTTGCGGAAAGTTATGTGCATCGGGCTTGGTGCCAAACGGGTTTTCGGTAACTAACCCACCGTTTTCCAGCATTTTCTTTGCAGTGTCTTTATGCGTTGCCGGATAAATAATATCCATGCCGCTGCCCATAATACCAATGGTAGGCAGGTTTTGTTTCAACGCTTGTTTGTGTGCGTGTATATCAATACCGTAAGCAAGGCCGCTTACAATAAGTGGGTTATGGGGTACGAGGTCTTTCACGATTTCTTCCACACGTTCTTTTCCATACGCTGTTGCCTGTCGCGTACCCACAATGGCCACGGCTTTTGGGTTTTCAAAATCGATGGTCCCTTTGGTGTAGAGAATGGAGGGCGCATCGGGGATATGGCGTAAGCGTGACGGGTATTTTTTATCGGTAAAGAATAACAGTTCAGTGGATTCTTTTTCGGCACGCAGTAATTCCTTTTCGGCTTGTTCGAAGGGCTTGCCGTTCAGGATGGCCTCAACGGTAACCTTGCCGATACCGGGTATTTTTAAAAGTTTGCCGCGTGGCGTGGTAAATACTTTTTCGGCCGAGCCGCAATAACTCACCACCTGCCTGATCAGGTAATCGCCCACACCGGGTATAAAGTGGAGGGCAAGCAACGAAAGCCGGTTTTGATCCAAGAGGGATAATTTGAAAATTAGCCGATTTGAAAATTTGAAAATGAAGTTACGCAGCGATTATACATTTTCAAATTACCTAATTTACAAATTAGCTAATTGAGTTTATAGTTTATCGCGGAGTTCAACCAAAAACCTGCGTACGTTTTTCAGCGAATCGATCATATCGATTTGATCTTTTACCGAATTGTCGCTGTTGCGGAGCATTTCTTTGGCACCCTGAAGGGTAAAGCCTTTCTCTTTAACCAAGTGGTAGATGGTTCGTACATTGTCAATATCTTCCTTGGTAAACTGGCGGTTGCCTTTGCGGTTTTTCTTGGGCTTGATCAGATCGAACTCAGACTCCCAGAAGCGGATGAGCGAAGGCGCTACGTTGAATTGCTCGGCTACCTCTCCGATAGAGTAGTAGAGTTTCTCGATTTCTTTTTCTTTATAGGCCATCTTGACGAGCAAGGTAAGTAATTAATCCATTACCGTCAATGCGTACCGGCACTTCAGGGAAATCTTTTTTTGTAAGCTCTTGTATTTTGGTAATCACGCGGTTAGCGGTGTCTATCTTTACCCGGTCGCGGTAAATTTGGTAGGTAGGGGTTATTTCGGCTTTGATAAAACCACCGCTGGCATTGGTAAACACTTTTATAATGGGTGCCCATCCATTAATACCGGCTACGTTTATGCCGCCATACGTGCAAAAATTACCCAGACTGTACGCGATAAAGCGGTTTTTGTAAACTTCAACGGCACGGGTAACGTGCGGGCCATGCCCGAAAATGATGTCGGCACCGGCATCAATCAGCGTATGCGAAAACGCATATACATCGCCACGGTCTTCGCCATGGTACAGCTCATGCTTACGCGGAACGTTTTGATATTGAGCGCCTTCGGCCCCTCCATGAAAAGAAACGATTACAATATCAACTAACGAGTCGAGTTCCTGTACAATAGCCTTCGCTTCTTTTATATTGTTGATGTTGATACAGTTGCTGTTGGGCGAAAAAGCCGCCACACCGTATTTAATGCCTTCTTTTTCGAACGTTACATAACGTTTGGGCAACTGGCCGGTGTGGTAAATACCGGCATCGTCTAATGTTTTTATGGTGCTTCTCCTGCCTGTCTCACCGAAATCGCCAGCGTGGTTGTTGGCAATGCTCATCACATCAAACCCGGCATTTACCAGGTTTTGCACATACCGGGTAGGGCTTTTAAAAACATAACAAACTTTCGGGTCGCGGCAGGTTTTGGCAGTTCCGCCCTCATCTAATAATGTGCCTTCCAGATTGCCGAAAGTTACATCGGCACTGCGCAGCACGTGTTCGACTTCTTTCATCAGGTACGCACCATCGGCAGGAGGTAAAACCGCTTCGGGGTACGAACTGCCCATCATAATATCGCCTACACCAATTACCGTAATGGTATCTTTTTTGGGGATATTATTTTGTTGCGCAAACGATGCGGATGAAAGTGCAGCGAGAATAAGAATGGTTAGAATGCGCATGGCGGATACAGATAAAGCGCAAAGAAAGGTAATTGTTTGTTAATTAATCCAGCGAAATAATCTCTTTCTCGCCCTGAACGATCAGTTTTTCGTACTCTTCGTTGCTGAGGTCGCGCTGGAAGAAGTTGATCGGGTTGGTGAAGTTGCTTTTGAATAACACTTCGTAATGTAAATGTGCCGAAACCGAAGTGCCCGTATTGCCCACATAGCCAATTACCTGACCGCGTTTTACGTGTTCACCGGCTTTTACAATGTATTTGGTTAAGTGCGCATAGCGGGTTTCAAAATCGAAACCGTGATTGATATACACCACATTCCCGTACGAATCGGAGTGGTAAGCGTTAGTTATGCGGCCATCGCCCGTAGCATACACTGGTGTGCCTTTGGGTGCTGTAAAATCAAGCCCGTTATGCGGACGAACATAGCCTAACAACGGATGAAAACGTAATCCAAAACTTGTATGGAGGCGTGTCAGGTCTTTATTGTCGATGGGCTGGATGGCAGGTCGCGATGCCCACATGGTTAATTTACGGTCGGCTGTTTTGGTAAGCTCCTCATACGAATGTTGCTCTACACTTATCTGGTTGGTCAGCTTTTCGAAACGTTGGTACGTTTGGGCGATCAAACTGTAAGACTGAACTTCCGTTCGGTACTGAGGTTCAGAGCCCCCCGTACCGGCCACACGCTCTGTTTCGCTTAGCGGTTGAAGATCGAGAATAACCCGGTAATTATGGTCATCCTGCATAATCAGTTCATGTAAATGATTGTCGGCACGGGTTAGCCGCTCTTCCAGCAGTGTCCATTCGGTTTTTAGCGCATAGTTTTTATCGAGCAGATATTGTTCTTCAATAGATGGGTGTGTGTTGATGTACCAGAAAAACAGCGCCAGTGCAGCCACGGTCGATAATGCGAAGAATACAGCCGTTTGGCGTATCAGTCTGCGGCCTGTTAAATATACAGGCTCGTACTGGCAGGTTTCCGGGTTATATTGAAATATTCTTCGTGCCATTAATCTAACGACTGATTCTTTTTAGTGGCAAGTTTTTGCAGTTCAACGTGCTGATCGCTGGTTAAGCCTTCTAACAGGTATGGTACCGGATCAACCTGTTTGCCATTGCGGATGATCTCGTAATGCAGGTGAGGCGCTACCGACCCGCCCGTCATGCCCACCGTACCGATTGTTTTTCCTTTTTCGATTTCCTGACCGTTGCGTACCGTTACGTTATCTAAGTGTGCATAGCGCGTTACCAAACCGTTCGCATGCTGTATGTCCACATAATTGCCATAACCGGCCTGAAGCGTTGAGTTGTTTACGGCTTTTATAACCACACCGTTGGCAGTGGCCATCACTGCCGTTCCACGGGCAGCGGCAAAATCAACCCCTGGGTGATTGTAATTGCCTTTGTGGAAAGGGTTTACACGAATGCCGAATCCCGAAACCAATTTGGTGTTTTCCGATTGTTCAACCGGAAGGACAGAGGGTACCGACAGCAGGAAGGTTTTATCTTTTTTGTTTACCGAAAGATGGCTGATGGCATTGTTATGTGACGAGGCCGTTTGAATAATAGCGGCAGCTTTGGTCTTTACCCGTTCAAGTTCACCGGTAAAATAACCGGCATCGGCTAACAATACCGAGGCCATATGGGTATGCTTTACTTCTTCGGAAACTTCAAGCGGGGCATCAAACAACTTTTCATGAAGCTGTGCATTCTTTTCTTTCAGCAGGGCTATCGATTCATCGAGCCTGTCAACCTCGTGTTGCAGCGAGGTAAAATGTTTTTCAAAAGTTTTGTTTTCTTTTTTAAGGGCTTTGCCTTTTTCGGTGAGGAATAACTTGCTATGCAAAAAGAGGATGCCCGCGAAGATCACCACGGTAGTTACCGTAAACAATACCGCATACCCGAGTAAACTGGCGTAAGCAGTTTGCCTGGGTTCGTACCGGCAAGTTTCAGTGTTGTAGTAATACTTCGATAGGCCCATGATAAGGTTTAAAAAAATATGTGAAATCTGCCAAATCTCACCCCTGAGCAGTTATTTTTGCCCGTTCATCCCCGCCCGATAGCCACCGCTATCAAACAAAGGGGTGAAGATAATAAAAATCACGAAAAGTAAACGTTTGCGTTGCATGGAATCGGCTGAGATACGGAGGTTGTTTTTAGAGTTTTTTGAGAAAAAAGGGCACCTGATTGTCCCTTCGGCACCGTTGGTGCTGAAAAACGACCCAACCCTGTTGTTTACCAATTCGGGAATGGTGCAGTTTAAGGACTATTTTCTGGGCAATGCCGTGCCCAAAGCCAGCCGTATTGCCGATACGCAAAAGTGCCTCCGCGTAAGCGGTAAGCATAACGACCTGGAAGAAGTGGGTATCGATACCTATCACCACACCATGTTCGAGATGCTCGGCAACTGGAGCTTTGGCGATTACTTTAAGAAAGAAGCGATTGCCTGGGCGTGGGAGTTGCTCACTGATGTGTATAAACTTCCGAAAGAGAAATTGTACGTTACCGTGTTTGGAGGCGATACGGGCGATAACCTTCCGGTAGATGAAGAAGCCAAACAACTTTGGAAAGCGTTTGTAACCGATGATCATATCCTTCACGGAAACAAAAAAGATAACTTCTGGGAAATGGGTGATACCGGCCCGTGTGGCCCGTGTTCAGAGATACACATTGATCTTCGCCCGGACGATGAAATTAAAAACAAGCCCGGACGGGAGTTGGTAAACAGCGATCACCCGCAGGTAGTTGAAATCTGGAATCTCGTGTTCATGGAATTCAACCGTAAGGCCGATGGCTCGCTCGAAAAACTTCCGGCTCAGCATGTCGATACGGGTATGGGTTTTGAGCGGTTGTGCATGGCCATCCAAAAGAAAACCTCGAACTACGATACCGATGTGTTCAGTCCGCTGATCAACTTCGTTGCTGATGCAGCCGGAGTGAAATACAAGCAAGATGAAAAGACCGATATTGCCTTACGGGTAATGGCCGACCACATCCGTGCAGTATCGTTCGCGATATGCGATGGACAGCTTCCGTCAAATACAGGTGCAGGGTATGTGATCAGAAGGATATTAAGGCGTGCCGTTCGGTACGGGTTTACGTTCCTGAACTTCAAAGAGCCATTTATGTACAGGTTGGTTCCCGTGCTGGCAAACCAGTTGAAAAATGTGTTTTCTGAATTGGAATATCAAAAAGATTACGTGGGTAAAGTTATTTTTGAGGAGGAAGTATCGTTTTTGAGAACGCTTGAGAAGGGGCTGAAGCGGATTGAGATTTTTATCAGTTCGAATCTATTTCTCGATATGCAAGAGAAAACAAATTTAGCGTTACTTCCAACTGGTGCTTATCAAAGTAGAATTATTCCTGGTACAATAGCTTTTGAACTTTACGATACCTTCGGCTTCCCGCTTGATCTTACTTCACTCATCGCCCGTGAGCGTGGCTTTTCGGTTGATGAAGATGGCTTCAAAAAGGAAATGGAAAAACAAAAATCCCGGTCAAAGGTTGATGCTGCCAAAGAAACAGGCGACTGGGTTTTAGTGGGGCAGGATGTGAAGTCGGAGTTTATCGGGTATGATAACCTCGAAGCCGAGGTAAAGATTGTGAAGTACCGCAGGCTCAAGCAGAAAAATAAAGAGTTGTTCCAGTTGGTGTTTGATAAAACCCCGTTCTATGCCGAGAGTGGCGGACAGGCAGGCGATACCGGTTATATCGAAAGCGCGAACGAGAAAATTTACATCACTGATACCAAAAAAGAGAACGAACTGATCGTTCACTTTACAGATACATTGCCTGAAAATTTAAGCGCGACATTCAACGCGTTAGTTGATAAGAACAAACGGCAGTTGAGCATGGATAACCACTCGGCCACGCATTTGCTGCACGCTGCGTTACGTCAGGTATTGGGTAAGCACGTAGAGCAAAAAGGTTCGTTGGTAAACGATAAAATATTGCGTTTCGACTTCTCGCATTTTGCCGCCATGACAGCCGATGAACTTCAACAGGTAGAAGACATCGTGAATAAAAAAGTGCGCGAAAATATCCGCCTTGACGAGAAACGAAACGTGCCTATTGAAGAGGCTAAGAAGCTGGGCGCAATGGCGCTTTTTGGCGAGAAATATGGCGATTTTGTGCGTGTAATCACGTTCGACCCGAAATTCTCGGTTGAACTTTGTGGCGGTACGCACGTGCCCGCAACGGGGCAAATCGGCTTGTTTAAGATAATATCCGAAAGTTCAGTAGCCGCTGGCGTGCGCAGAATTGAAGCCATCACAGCCGATGAAGCCGAGAAGTTTGTAAAACAAAATCAACAGGTTTTAGAGCAGATCAAAGAGTTGCTCAAAAATCCGAAAGACCTGTTAACGGCAACTAAAAACCTGTTGGAAGAAAAAAACGCTTTAGAGAAAAAATTAGAAGTCGTTAATCAGGAAAAGGCCAATCAAATCAAAGATCAACTTGCCGTCAAAGCGATTAACGTTAACGGTTATACGTTAATCGTTGAGAAGATTACTGTTCCAAGTGCAGACGCACTGAAAAACATAGCCTATGCCTTGCGCAATCAGTTCAGTGATTTGTTGCTGGTACTTGCGGCTGATGTAGAGGGCAAACCACAAGTAACCGTAATGATTGGCGAGAAACTGATGGAAACGAAAAAGTATCATGCCGGTAATATGGTGAAAGAATTAGCCAAAGAAATTGATGGCGGAGGCGGAGGTCAGCCTTTCTTTGCTACGGCAGGAGGGAAGAATATAAACGGGTTGGATAAGGTAATCGCGAAAGCGAACGAGTTAATTAAATAGTCCACAGACTACGGTCAACTGTTGTCCGTGGACAGATCACATGAACGCAAGAGAAAAATACAAAGCAGTAATCGGGTTAGAAGTCCACGCGCAGTTAGTAACGCGCAGTAAAATTTTTAATGCCGATGCCGCTTCGTATGGTGCTGCACCCAACACGCAGGTTGGCGTTATCACGCTGGCACATCCCGGCACATTGCCCAAGGTGAATAAACTTGCTTTTGAGCTTGCCATAAAAATGGGGTTAGCTTGCCGGTCGGAAATTTCACGGTTGAACATATTCGACCGAAAAAATTATTTCTATCCCGATCTGCCGAAAGGCTACCAGATTACACAAGACCGAACCCCGATTTGCATAGGAGGTTTTGTGACCATCAACCTGAAAGATGGCAGCGAACAGCACGTGAAACTTAACCGCATTCACTTAGAGGAAGACGCAGGTAAATCTGTTCATGCCGATGGCGCTGATACGTTCATCGATTTAAACCGCTCTGGTGTTGCATTGATCGAGATTGTTACCGAACCGGTGATGCATACTTCGGAAGAAGCCGCAGCATTTGTAGCAGAAGTGCGCAAACTTGTCCGGTATCTGGATATTTGCGATGGCAACATGGAAGAGGGATCGTTGCGTTGCGATGCCAACGTTTCGATTATGTTAAAAGATGCTACGGTGTTTGGTAAGAAAGTAGAGATCAAAAACATGAACTCTATCCGTAATGTGCAGCGTGCCATCGATGTTGAAATCGACCGGCAAATTGCTTTGGCAGAACGCGGTGAAGAAATTGTTTCGGAAACCCGTACATACGATGCTGATCAAAACAAAACGTTCAGTATGCGCGAGAAAGAAGAATTGAACGATTACCGGTATTTTCCCGACCCGGATTTAAGTCCCGTAGTGGTATCAGACGAATGGCTGAACAACATCAGTGCATCGATGCCTGCACTTCCCTGGGAGTTGTTCGAGAAATTTGTGAGCACGTATAAGCTCTCGGAATACGATGCCCGGGTATTAACCGACTCTAAAGAAGTTGCTACATATTTTGAAGCGGTTTGCGGTCTTACTACAAATTATAAAGCGGTATCGAATTGGGTAATGGGCCCCGTTAAATCGTGGATGAACGAGCATAACGCAGAGATCAGCCAATTACTTGTTACACCTCGGCAATTAGCCGATGTTATTGGCCTGATTGATAGCGGTAAACTGAACTTTACGCTGGCAGCCCAACGCTTGTTCCCCGAATTGGTGAAAGGCGTAACGCAATCGGTAGAAACAGTGGCGCAGTCGTTGGATATTCTTCAAAATAGCGATCAAAACTCACTTTTGCCCGTTATTGAAGAGGTGATTGGCGCTTTCCCGGATAAAGTAAAAGAGTTTAAGAAGGGAAAAAGTGCTATTCTTGGCATGTTTATGGGTGAAGTAATGAAACGCAGCGGAGGCAAGGCCGACCCTAAAATGACAAATGAATTATTACGAAAAAAATTAAGCGAAGCATGAGAGTAACGGCAGTAATTGTTTTATCAACGATTTTCTTTTTTATCGGGTGTTCAACCAACGGTCAGCAAACCAAACGTGAACACGAACCTTTTGTAACCATCCGTGGAAAGGTCAACTATCCCCAGCAGGGCGCGGTTACCATTACCGAGTTGGTGAAATCGGGGCAGGGCTGGCAAGATACTGTTACCATCCGCAAAGACGGAACGTTTACCAAACGCATTGTGGTAAAAGAACCGGGCTACTACCGCATTAATTTCTATAACCAGCAACAAGCCGATGTTATTTTGGATAAAGCCGATATTGAAGTGTATGCAGATGGCAACAACCGTCAGGGGTTTTCAGAAGTAAAAGGCTCGCCCGATATTGAGATCATCCGTAAAGCGCAAACCGTTATGCAAACGCTGCAATCAACAGCCGATTTTGTAACCATTAACAACGAATACCAGCAGGCGCAACAGGCCAACAACCAAAAGCGGATGATTGAGCTGCAACAACAATATCAGGCAATGGCCGACAAAGCTACTGACCAGATCGCTGAAATGGTAAGACAGGCTCCCGCATCGTTGGGCGTTATTAATTTGTTGCAGAGCGGGCAAACCCTCGATAAAGACAAATACTTTGATGTATATGTTCACGTAGCCGAAAAGCTCAAAAAAGAATTGCCTAACTCGGCACACGCCCAGGAGTTTGTTGCTACTGTTGAAAAAGATAAAGTATTGGCCGTAGGGCAGGTGGCGCCTGAAATTTCGTTGCCCGATCCGGATGGGAAAATCGTTCCGTTGTCATCGTTGCGCGGTAAATATGTGCTGGTCGATTTTTGGGCGAAATGGTGCGGCCCGTGCCGCAGGGAAAACCCGAACGTGGTGCGGGCATACAACACGTATAAAGATAAAGGCTTTACCGTGTATGGCGTATCGCTCGACCGCAATAAGCAAGACTGGTTACAGGCTATTGAAGAAGACGGCCTGACGTGGACACACGTGTCGGACTTAAAATATTTTCAGTCCGCAGCCGCAGCCACATACAACATTACCTACATACCGTTTTCGATTTTGCTTGATCCGGAAGGAAAAATCATCGCCAAGAATTTGCGTGGTGCGGAGTTGGATAAAAAATTAGAGGAAATATTTAAGAAGTAAACATAGGTGTCAGACACTTTTGAAGTGTCAGACACCTATAATGTTTTTTATTTGGTACATTTGATCAGGTAAACGATTTGTTATATGGCAAACGACATGATAACATTGGGCGATTATTTCGATAATTTTATTAGCGATCAGGTAAAATCGGGGCGGTTTTCATCGGCTAACGAAGTGTTGCGTGCAGCGCTCAGGGTATTTGAAAAGGAAGAAAAGTTAAAGGGTGAACTTAACGCGGCACTTGAACAAGGTGAACAGTCAGGTTTTGTCAAAGAATTTAACCGGGATAAGTTTCTGGATAAAATCCATAAAACGCACCTGAGCCGTGAAGTATAAAATCAGCACGGAGGCTTCGGACGACATTGAAAATATTTGGTTGTACACGTTAACAAACTGGTCACTTGAGCAAGCCGACCGTTACTACAACCTGATTATGGATGAAATTGAATATGTTGCTAAGAATCCATCTTCTGGAATAGATTATAACCATGTACGCGAAGGTTATAGTTGCTCTAAAGTAAAGTCGCACCTTATTTTTTATAGGCAAAGCAATGTTCCTGACGAAATTGAGATCATCAGAGTTTTGCATCAGCGAATGGATATTAAAAATCGATTGAGTTAAAAAAGGCAATCCTGTAAATGATAGGGCTGCCTTTTAGAAGAATACAGGTGTCAGATTCTTTAAAAAATCTGACACCTATTTGTTTTACAACGCAATAACTTTCGTTTCAAATCCAATAAACGAAATAGCAATTTTTTCGGTTTGTGCGGGCACACGCAAGGTAAAATTGCCTTCGCTATCGGTAGAGGTTCCCTTCGACCCTTTGTAGATCAGTACGGTAGCACCGGCTAATGGTTTGTTTTCGGCACGTACAGTACCGGTAACAATCCATTCGTTACCTGTTCGTTCGGTTTTAATTGTAACATCCATCGAAAATCCGGTAGCTTGTATTGCGGGTTGGCTAATAGCAACACCGCTTGCTGTTGTGCCGGATTGCGGGGCGCCAATCGGCAGCACATACCTTGACTTAACAGGTTGGCCATTTTGTTTACCGGGGTTCCATTTTGGAAACAGTTTGGCCACGCGAAGTGCTTCACGATCGGCCTCTTCAGAAACTCCCTTTACAATAGTAAAATCCGAAAGCGATCCATCTTCATGCACAATAAACTGAACGAAGACTTTTCCGGGAATGGTTGCATCGAAATTATCGGCAATAAATTTTTTGAGTTCTGCAAAGCCGCCTACCGGCTCAGCAGCTTGTTCAACGGCTGCATATACACCGTCTGTTTGGGTAAACTCGATTGTGCGCTGCACTTTATCGTTGTATTCAATTATAACGAACGACCGGCTAATGCCCGATTCGTCAACAATGTTGCGCATAACCTGGATGGAGTTTACCGATTGAGGGTCGAGTTCGTCCATCTTCTTTTTGAGGTTCTCGGCCTTTAGCCCGGTGTTTTCATCCGGTTCGATAACGATGTAAGTCATGCCGGGATTTTTAGCTTTTAATTCGGCTACTTTTGCCTGCACTTCTTTCGGATAATCAACAGCCATGTTTGAGTTGGCTGCAATTTCTTTCACTTCATTCAATACCTGATCCTGACAGGCAACAATCACGAAGAATACGGGAAGCACAACGGCCACGGCAATAATCTTCCACGACTTTAGTTTTTGTTTTAATGTTCGCATCATTTCAATTCGTTTAGGGATTAAAGAATTACTAAAATGGTTGGCTAATGAAAAGTTAACAGCACGTAAAGCAACCTTCGCCAGCAGGCTACAGTATTCGTTCACATCATGTTTTTCGACAGCGCGCGCATCTGCCTCAAATTCATGCACCTGAACAAGTATTTTTTTGTAGGTGATCAGTACCGGGTTAAACCAGAATATAATGCCAACTACGTTGATTAAGATTATATCTGCCGAGTGGTAAAGCGAGGCATGAACCAATTCGTGTTCAATAATTTTTTGTTTTTCGGTTTCGGTAACCAGGAGTTCGTTACCGATAAAAACGTACCTGAAAAATGAAAACGGTGTTTGTGTTCCGGGTAGTTCTATCAGGGTGTAACCGTTATACCGTTTCGGTACGGCCATTCGGATAGCCCGAACGAGTGTGTATATCCGGTATAAAAACATCATAAGCGAAAGTATTGTACCGCCTATGTATATATACAGAATTGCTTGCCATACATTGAACGATGGTTTTGCCTGCGTAACAGTGGTTTCTGTTTCAAGATCATCGTAATTGAGGTCAACCGTTTCAATCGAGTATTGCAATGATGGGATGGTGGTGGCAGTTTGCGTGAGTGTGACTAACGGGAAAAGGAGCGAGGCAGTAAATGCAATCAATATATACAGTCGCTTGAAAGTGAAGTTGGTTTCGTTACGGAGCAATATGTGGTACACGACTGCGAACAAAACAAACCCCAGGCTGGCTTCCAGTAAATAGTTGAAATAAGCGTTCATGCCTTTTTGTTTTTAAGCTCCTTTAAAAGTTTTTCGATGTCGTGTACGCTTAGGTCGTTTTCTTTTGCGAAGAACGATACTAAGTTTTGGAATGAGTTATCGAAGTATCCCTTTAGTATGGTGTTGAGGTAAAACTTCGTGTACCGTTCTTTCGATACAATAGGGAAGTATTCGTGTGTTTTGCCGTAGGCTGTATGATCTACAAATCCTTTGGTTTCCAAAATGCGTACAATGGTCGATACGGTATTGTACGCGGGTTTTGGTGAAGGCAACGCTTCAATAATATCTTTGACAAAAGCTTTTTCAAGCTTCCATAACACCTGCATCACCTGGTCTTCGGCCTTGGTAAGTTCTTTCATCATACTGTTGGAATATTAGTTTTTTGCGTTTGAACGGGTTTTAACTCCGATTAACTAATGATTACGTTTTAAAACTAAAAACTTAGTTATAATAATCAAAATAAAAGCGAAAATTATTTTTCGCTTGGGGGGGGGGCTGTATCAAAAGTGTGGCGTCATGTCGAACCTGCCTGTCGGCAGACAGGCGCAGTGAGACATCCCGTCAATCAGCGCTCAAAACCGGGACATATCACTGTGTTCGATGTGACGTGGTTTATTATTTTGACTTTTGAGCCTATTCCTTAATGTTTTACTCTAACCGCATCAGCACCGGCCGGTGGTCTGATACCGAACCGTAATACAGGCTTTCGCATTCGTTTAGTTTGAGTGTGCGGGTTTCTACAACGTTATCGAAAAGTTCGTTGGTAATTAAAATATGGTCGAGGTGGCTGGGCCAGCTTGGGTAACTCCAGTTAGCGCTGCTACATTGCGCAATGGTCATGTTGGCAAAGCGGTAATTGGTTGGGTCGTTTACAAAGTTGGTAAATACATCGTTCCCTTCGGGCTGGGTAATGTCTTCATTATAGTCGCCCAGCATAACCACGGCTTTGTTGCTCAGGTTAGCATCGATATATGCTTTTAGTTTTTGTGAAGCATCGCGCCTGCGCGGAATGCTGTTGCCGTCATCACAACATTTCAGGTGCAGGTTAATAAGCGTTACCTCTAATCCTGAAGTATGCGTGGCGGTAATAAACATGGGCGAACGCGGAAACGCACTTGCATCGACCAACGGGTATGTTACAGCCGAAACAGTTACTTCCGAATTTTTATAGAGATAACCGGTTCTTAATGACCCTCCCGAAACCACACCGCTCCATCCGGGCAACGCGGCAACAAGCGCATTAAAATTTGTAACCGTGCCAATCTCTTGTACAGCAATAATATCCGCATCGAGGGTAGGGATGATGGTGCTCAGCAAGGCAATGGTGTTGCCCGATTTCGGGAATTGTTCGATGTTCCATGTAACAATATCAAACGTATTTGCACTTAGCAACGGAATGCAGTTGGCGTATTGTCCTGTTACCGGGGTAAAGGCTGGTAATACGCAGGTTGTCGGGTCGGGCGGGTTAGTGCCACCGCCACCTCCTCCGGGGTTGTTATTGTTGCCACGGATAATAGGGGTTATTTCTTCCTGGCACGAAAACAGAACGATAATAAAAAGGAATGACCAGTATTTTTTCATTGAGTTATAATTTGATTATTGATCGGCTATGCGCTTCAGTACAATATATACGGGGAAGTGATCGCTATACCCTTGCGGGTCGAACACGCCACCGCGAAACGTACGCCTCGGCATACCCCGGTACTTTCCGGTATCTTCCAGCATAAAGCGCTGGGCATAAACAGTAAACGATTCGGGCAGGTAATCAACCGCAGCCTGGTCGGTAAGGGCCGATGAAATGATGATCTGATCGAACAAATTCCAGGCACCGTTGTACGCTAAGGTTCCGTAACCTTTTTTAAAGGTTGGTTCGGATGTGTTGATGAGTGTGTTTTTCTTTTTTGCATCGTCATTGGCCAACAATACTTTTTTAACACTCCGGTTGTTGGGGTCGTCATTAAAATCGCCCAGCATCACAATGTTGGCTAACGGGTTGATTGCCAGCACCGAGTCAACAGCATTGCGCAGTGTTTTGGCGGCCACAAGGCGTTTGTCTTCCTTTCCGCCTAAGCGCGATGGCCAGTGGTTAACGGCTACGTGCAGGGTATCGCCTAAGAAAAGACCTTTTACCCATAAAATATCGCGGGTTTTAAAGCGCGGATCGGCCGGGTCTTTAATCACTAACCGCCTGATGTCGAAAGGTTTGAATACGGCCGGGCGGTACAACAGTCCTACATCAACACCGCGTGCATCGGTCATATCGAAATGAATGATCTGGTAGCGTTTGGGTGCCAGAGCCGGTTGCGCGATAAGGTCTTCCAGCACTTTGCGGTTTTCAATTTCGCCCACGCCTAATATGTCGGGTGCAAAACCGCTGATTACTTTGGCCATATTGGCTTGTTTTATGGCATAACGTTCTTCTGTCCAGTTATTTGCGCCATTGGGCAGAAATTCTTCATCGATGGTGTCGGGGTCGTCAACGGTATCAAAAAGGTTTTCGAGGTTGTAAAAGCCTACAATAGCTTGTTGCGGGGCTGTATTTTGTTGCGCAAACGTGGCCGATCCGGAAACGGCAAGGATTAAAAGAATAAAAAAGGCTTTTTTCACGGTCTAAAATTAATATCTCACAAGTGTTTCGCCCTGGTCGTGGCTTCAAAGATAAAGATTTATTAATATCGCACTTTAAGGCAGGGTAGATGCGGGTTTTATATTTGCACCTGTTTTGAAAACAACCACTAAACAACTCTTCTCTTGATGCGGATTCTACTTTGTGTCCTCTTCGTGCTATGCACATCCCTTGCTTTTGCGCAAACGGGTTCAATAGACGGAAAAATTATTGATGCGGAAACCCAGGAACCCCTGATCGGGGTTACGGTACTGGTAGAAGGTACCGGCCGTGGCGAAATCACAAACCTCGAAGGCTTTTTTGTTGTCAAAAATGTACCGGCAGGTAAACAAACCGTGCGTATTAAGTACGTGGGTTACGAAGATGCCGTGCAAACAGTAACCGTTACCGAAGGACAAACCACTTCGTTGGGTACGGTCAAACTTCAATCGAGTGCTATTGGTCTTACTGAAGTAGAAGTATTTGCCAACATAGTTGACGACCGCAGAACACCCATTGCAGTATCGAATATCAGGCAGGTTGAAATTGACGAACGCCTGGGCGGAATGCAATTGCCGGAATTGTTAAACGAAACACCCGGTATTTATGCCACGCAAGGCGATGGCGCTTTTGGCGATGCGTATATCAACATCCGGGGTTTTGGACAGGAGGAGGTGTTGTTCATGATTAACGGTGTGCCCATGAACGATATGGAAAACGGTATCATGTACTGGAGCAATTTTGCCGGCCTTAGCGAAGTTACCCGTAACATGCAGGTGCAACGTGGTTTGGGTGCTTCCAAACTTGGTGTTAACTCGGTAGGCGGTACTATTAATATTGTCACGTTGCCGTCATCGCGTAAGAAGGGCGGCAGTGCCGATGTTATTTTCGGTAACGCTACCTACGCAAACCGTTATCGGTTTACCCTTAACAGCGGCCTGACCAAAAGTGGTTGGGCTTTTACTTTTCAGGGATCGCGCAGTACAGGCGAAGGCATCCGCCCCGGAGCGTATGTTAATGCGTGGTCGTACTTCGTAACTGCTTCAAAACAGTTTAATGAAAAACACACCTTGTTGTTTACCACATTTGGTGCACCTACTGATCGCGGCCGCGCTTGGAACTCGAATACCGAAACCTACGAGAAGCTCGATAACTATTTGTATAACGGTGCATGGGGATATTTGAATGGCGAAAAGTACAGTACATCGCAAAACAAGGCACACAAACCGCAGATTACTGCCATGCACTTATGGAATTTTAGTGATAAAATAACCATTACCTCATCGTTGTATGCTTCGCTTGCGCGTGTGTATGGTACTTCTATATTAAGGGGTCAGGGTTCGGCTGCGGTGGCTACCACTACAACGGGGCAACAGGATTTACAACCCATCTATAACGCCAATGCGGCCAACGTGCAAACACTTCAAAACGTGTATGGCGAAGGTACTGTTACAGGGGCGCAGTCAAAACATATTCTCGAAGGCCGGTACAACAACCATAACTGGTATGGTATTATCTCGAATTTGAACTACCAGTTAAACCCGACAACCACTATTGTGGCCGGTATCGATTTGCGCGATTACACCGCAGCGCACTATGCTCGTGTAAACGATTTGTTAGGCGGTGAGTTTTGGGTGGATAAAGACCGTTTTACCGGTGATGACAATAACCTGTTAACACCAAACCGCATTGCCCGCAAAGGTGATAAAATCCGTTACGATTATGACGGCAATGTACGGTGGGGTTCGGGGTTTGCACAGTTAGAAAAAACCATTGGCCGGTTCGATATTTTTGCTTCGGGTAACTATTCGCGTGTACAAATGTGGCGCGAGGGCAATATGTGGAGTGGTATTCAGGATCCCGGTTTCTATAATGTACACATTTATAATTCGTTGGGCACGTCTGATAAGCGCGTATTTAACAACTACAATGTTAAAGCCGGAGTGAACTATCGCATTACCGGGCGGCATAACGTGTTTATCAACGGTGGTAAGTTTACCCGTGCGCCATTTTTGCGCAATGCCTTTGCCACGCCCGAATATAATAACGATTATATCGCAGGCATTAAAAACGAAAACATCCGTGCGGCCGAGGTGGGGTACAGCTACCGTTCGGGCAAACTCAGGGCAAACCTGAACATTTACATCACCGAGTGGCGCAACAAATCTTTTGTAAATGCCAGTTCGGTTGATTTTATTGATGAAGCCACGAATCAACGCCAGGCGCTTACCGGTATTGGTGCGGTGCATAAAGGCATTGAACTCGATGCCCGGTACGAAGTTATTAACGGACTGGAACTTACCGGTATGTATAGCAAAGGCAATTGGGAGTGGACAGACGATGCCACTGCATCGATAACAAACTCCGAAACCGGTGCAGTTAAAGTTACCCGTATTTATACCAAAGGCTTAAAGGTTGGCAACTCGGCACAAACCGTGGCATTTTTGGGTATGCACTATAAAGGTATGAAAGATGCTTACGTGGGCGTGCGCTTTAACTACTTTGGCGATTTGTACGAGATGTTCGATCCGGCCGAACGTGTACAGGGGTATAAGCCGGTGCGCAAGCTGCCCGATTATACCATTCTGGATATTTACGGTGGCTATTACTTTAACGTGGGCGATATGCGCACACGTGTTGCCGTGAACGTACATAACCTGTTGAACGATAATTTTATCAGGCGTTCGGATGAGCGTTTTGACACGCAGGAAGCGTATGGTTTCCCGATCAACTACAATGCTGCGTTTACTATTTACTTTAACTAAGACGTAACGATGAATCGCTTTAGAACTATATTTTTTATTCCTTTTGTGCTGATGAGCTTGTTTTTGTCGTGCGATAACGAAGACTTCGAGCCGGCAACCATAACCTTTTACCCGAATCTTTATGCAACAACCGAAGAGCCAAACGAAGGCGAACCGGGAGCAGCTTATACCGTTACGTTAAAAACATCGCGTGTATTGATTGAAGACTCGCAGGTAAATATCCGCATTAGCGGTAACGGAGCGGGGTATGGTTACTCGTATGTTACACAACCGGCACAATTAGAACCCGGCATCATAACCTTATCGATACCCCGTGGGCAATCGGATGTGTCGTTTAAGTTCACACCGGTTTATGATGGCCTGTTCGAGCCTACCAATTACGACTACACCTTTACAATCGAGTCGTTCAGTAATGCGATAAACTCAGCCGGACAGAAAAAATTTAAAATGGCTGTTGCCGATAACACCCTGCCTATTGTGGACATCAATTTCGATGGCAACACACTGGCCGGTTTCACTAAACGCAATGCAGTAGGGCCACTGTTTATGACAGCCGATAACATTTGGGCGGTGTTCTCTTCTAACCACACTTCGCCTTATGCCGAAGCCAACGCTTATAACAAAGGCGGTTCGGGTACATCTAACGCATACCTTATACTGAGTACGCCCATCGATGGAGCGGAGTTTTCTGTATTGTATGTAGAGGCCAATGTGCAATCGTGGTTTTCCGGAAACGGAACCGTGAAGTTCAAGTATAGCACAAATTATACAGGCACGGGCGACCCGGAAGCCGCTGGTGTAGTATGGCACGAACTTCCGAACATTAACGATAACCTGCCGGCTCCCGGCACAAAGGTTTGGAAGAAGTTGGGCAGCATGATCGAGAACTTTGGCGATAATCCGGTGTACATCGCGGTACAGCATACCGGTGGCTCGAGCGGTTCATCATCGAGCTGGCGTATTGATGATTTCATTGTTAAAGGCAAGTAAAAACGTATATGAAGAAGATCATACTATATTTTGTCGGGTTGGTATTCGCAACGTTGGCAACAACGGGCTGTTCAGACGATGAAAAAAGTTTTTCGGTAAAACCACTTATCGGATTTGAAACGGTATCGGGCACGCTTGTGCAAACAAACACCGCACCGTTGCGTGTAGGTTTTCACACCAACGTTAAACTTACCGAACCGGTAACGGTTAAGGTACAGGTAGTGAACGTAAGCGGACTGCAATACGGTACCGATTATACAATCGAACCAGCACCCGAAGCCGGAGTTATTACCGTTACCATCGATCCGGAAGACGAACGCCCTTCGTTTTTTGTATTTCCGGTAAGTACGGGTGCTATCGAAGGAAATTTAAACTTTCAGCTTTTCGATGTACAGGGTGCGCAACTTGGGCTGGCACAAGCTACCGCATTGGAGTATAAACTTTCCATCCGCGAAACCGAAATCCTTGCTCCAGGTACGGTAACGCTGGCTTCCATCCGGGCACGATTTACAGGCTCAACTGTAACCATCAGCGAAGATATATTTGTTGAAGGAATAGTTATCGCCAGCAACGATAACGTTACGGCACGCAGCACCTATGTGCAGGATGCCTCGGCCGGTATATGCCTTCGTTTTGTGGATCCGAACACATTGCTTCGCGGGAACAAAGTGCGCATATCGTTGCTGGGATCTTCGGTTAGTGCCTTCAACGGTTTGTTACAACTTAACTTAGCGAACAACAAAGCCCAGGTGTTGGGCACTGAGGTGTTACCCACGCCAACACAAATTACCGTAGCCCAGTTGAATACGCTGGCGTACGAATCGCGGTTAGTGCGTGTTGTTGGTGTAACCTTTCCGCAGGCGAACGAAACACGTACATTATTTGGCGAAAACGGAAACACCAACTTTACCGATGACACCGGTACAGGTGTAATGCGGGTGGAGTCGTACGCTGTTACCAGCATAAGAGATATGATTTTACCTTCGGGTACACATACGCTTACGGGTGTGGCCAGTACGTTTACTACGGCCCAGCTTATACCGATGGCCGCTTCGGATATTCAATAAATTTTAAAGTGAGTTTAATATATAAGAGAGTATAAACCCAAATCCATAACGATGAGAAGAATGAATTTTAAAACATGGTTCGTACGGGCAGCAACGGCAATTGTGTTGCCTGCATTGGTGGTAATTGCCGCCTGTAGTGAAGATGAGCCTAAGGTGGATCCTGTAACCGTAAAATTTGGTACGGCAGCCTCTACCGTAAACGAAAATGCCGGAACGGCACAAACCATTAACGTGCAGTTAAGCAGCGCTGCCAAAAAAGATGGCACCGTACGGGTAACTATAACCAGTGCGGCAGCTTATGGAACAGCCTATGCTACCAACCCGGCTGGTGCTGGCGGTTCTTTCGATCTTGCCATTACAAAAGGCCAAACCAATGCGCAGTTTACCATTACACCGGTTAACAATGCAGCTATTGATGGTGATAAAACAGTAGCGTTTACGCTGGCCGAGCCAACCGCAGGCTTTGTGCTGGCCGACCCAAAAACCCACACCGTAACCATTACCGATGACGAAGGCCCAACTACAGCAAACTTTGCGGTAGGCAGTGGTACCGTAGCCGAAGCAAATACAGAAGGTATTAATGTGGTGATTGCATTGTCATCGGCTGCCGATGTGGCCGGTACCATTGAAGTTACTTATGCCCCCTTAACCGATGTGTTTACATCAACCCCGGCCGTGGCGAATGAAAAAATTACCATACCGGTAGCGGTTGGCGCCACTTCGGTAAGCTTTACCATTACACCTGAAGATAACCCGGCTACTGAAGATCACGTAGTTACCTTTACCATTGCCAATACTACGGGCGGTGTTATTAAAGGCACTAACCTGACGTATGCGCTTACCATTGAAGATGATGATGCTATCGAATTAGTTACCATTGCAGAAGTACGTGCCATGTTTACAGGTGCTTTGGCTAAAATAACAACTCCTATTAAAATTGAAGGTGTTGTGATTTCGAGCAACAACAACACAACAGCACGTAACGCCTGGGTACATGATGGTACTGCCGGTTTACTATTACGTTTTAACGCAAACAATACATTTGTATTAGGCGATAAAATTGAAGTGTTGTTAAAAGATGCAACCTTGCAGGTGTTTAACGGAACTATGCAAATCGGTAACAACGATTTGCCAAATGATAAAGCCACTAAAGTAGGTACCGGTGCGTTACCGGCTTACAAAACCATTACTGTTGCCGAATTAAAATCGGATGCGTTTGAAGGTGAACTGGTAGAAATTGTTGATGCATCTTTTGTTGCGGCAAACGGTATTCGCAATTTTACCTACAACACAGGTAATAACGAATTTATCGCAGGCGGTGAAACGGCTGTTTTCAGGGTTGAGAATTATGCCGATTTCAGAACCACACTGATTCCTTATGGAACGGGTACATTGCGCGGTATTGCTTCGGAATTCACAACCACAAGCACCATTTTCCAGATCACACCGCAAACCACAAGCGATTTCTTTGCAAACAACCCTCCGGCAACATTAACGGTAGATCCTGCAACGCTTGATTTTGGCGATGTACAGAATGGCGAAGATGCTGACGATCAGTTTACCGTTTCCGGAACAGGTTTAACCGAAGATGTAGCCGTAGCCGTTTCGGGCAATTACTATGAGGTTTCGTTAGACGGAACAACCTACGGTACATCAGTAGCCGTTCCGTTTGCTTCGGCTAACAGTGGTGCGGTAACGGTTTACGTGAAGTTCACCCCGGCTTCAGGGGCTGACCAGACACTTACCGGTTCTATACTCATTTCATCTATGGGTGCTATTGCGCGTACGGTAGCCTTAACAGGTGAAGAAAAAGGTAACGGGGCTTCGGCTCATGAAACGCTTGCGTTATGGACGTTTGAAGTATCTCAACCAACAACGGCAGGCTCTCATGTGGCTGAAGAAGGTATAAAGAAAGACAATGCTAATGCGCTTGGTTTACACGCATCAGGTTCAACAGTTTATTCGAGTCCTGCAGGGAATGGTAGCGCAAGATCGTTCAGTTCAAACTTCTGGGCGGACGGTGATTATTATCAGTTCTCTCTAAATTCTACTGGATATAGTGACATTAAGATTAGTTGGGATCAAATGGGGAGCAATACAGGACCAGCTTCATTTGTGCTACAATATTCAACGGATGGAACCAATTTTACTCAGTTTGGTGATCCTTATGCGGTGATTAACGATGCATGGTCAGCGGGTACAGTAAAGACAACAAGTTCATATAGTGTTGATTTAAGTTCTGTAACAGCACTGAATAATTCGGCAACGTTGGTTTTCAGACTTGTTGTAGCCCCCGGATCGTTAGCAATTAATGGATCTGCTATTGCTACAGGAGGAACAGGTAGGGTAGATAATGTTAAGATTGAAGGCCGATAATGATTTCGCTTTGATACTTTGAATGAAAAACCCCGGCACTCCCGGGGTTTTTTATTGCCTGAGTTTTAGGCTGCCCCTTTGGGACGTATGTTTTACTCGTGCCATAAACCCAACGCTGTGCGTTGGGTTATATATATTGCCCCTTCGGGGCGAGGCTTGCGTTTACAGGTGTTCACTTCAAATTAATGCTGTTGTGTTAAAAAGGCTGAAAGCCTGTTATATTTTTCAGCCCAACGACAACGCCTTGGGCTGAAAATGTAATATCCAGTTTTCGCCCCGAAGGGGCAGTATATTAATTACCGAAGGCTGGTATCCCGTAAACCTGTCTGTCGGTAGGCGGGGCACGAGGGATCTTCGTATGCCTTTAGGCTTGAGGTATTTTATATTCGCAGGTGCCTCGCAATGTAACGTTACTTCTTGTTTTTGACTTTTTACGCTCGGCATGACCGAAACTTGATTTTCTGTCATCCCGAGGTACGAGGGATCTGCGTATGCCTTTAGGCTTGAGTATCTTATATTCGCGGATGCCTCGCAATTCTGTTCATTTTATTGCTGAATATTTTCTGCGCTCGGCATGACAATCAACCATATAAATAATCCTTCAATGTTAAAAGCTCAGGATTAACAGATTTGATTAAGTTTAGTTTCTTGCTTCGTGACCAGCCTTTTATTTCCTTTTCTCTGTCAATAGCGGCTTGTGCGGAGTAATGCCGCTCAAAATAAATGAGGTGATAGCAATAATAACGTCCGGCAAAAGTTTTCGGATCGCCCCGGTTTTCATAGTGCTGTTTTATCCGTGTGTATAAATCATTGGTGATCCCTGTATATAAAACTTTTCTACCGGGATTGGTAACAACGTAAATAAAGTAATTATCGCCCTTCACTTACTTAGAACTTGTAAAACAATACGCAATTAAATTCGCGCCCATCTCTAAGGCTTGTCTGCGTTTGGCTTCGGGTGAGTTATGGATTCGGGCATCTTCCCAACCATTGCCCAGGTCGCATTCGTACGAATAAAAAACAACTAACCGGCCTTCGTAAAGCAAGCCAAAACCCTGTGCTGGTTTGCCATCGTGCTCATGGATTTTCGGCAATCCTTGCGGGAAGTTGAACTTCTGGTGATACACGGCATGGTTGTAGGGTAGTTCTACCAACTCCAGTTCAGGGAAAACCTTTTTTAGTTCAATGCGGATGTATTTATCTAACCCGTAGTTGTCATCGATATGTAAAAAGCCACCGCCAATTAAATAGTTGCGTAGGTTGGCGGCTTCGTTTGTGCTGAACACCACATTACCGTGCCCGGTCATATATACATAAGGGTAGAGGTAAAGCTCTTTGCTGCCTACTTCCACGGCATCTTCTTCAGCGGCAATAGATGTGTTCAGGTTTTCGTTACAAAATTTAATCAGGTTGGGTAGAGCTGTTTTATTGGCATACCAGTCGCCACCACCGCCATATTTCAGCTTGGCTATTTTTAAGGTGCTTTGTGCCTGTAAAGCCGTGAGGCACATCGACAGGAAAAGCGTGATGAAAATTCTTTTTTGCATACCGGTAAAAATAACAGCAACAGTATTAAACGTTAGTTTGAATAGTCTAACCGCCAAAAGAACTAAAAATTACGAATAAATCTAAAATCATCGTAAAATATCCGGATTTTGCCTCCGAAACAGTTTTCGTATTTCATTCATTTGCATATAAATCGAATCACTTCATGACATCCACCCGATTTTTATTGAAACCGGCAACAGCTTTGGCCGCCTTACTGATGATGTTTTCTTTCTCGTGCGAACAGGAAGAAACCGAAATGTTTACAGAGGTTTCGTACGCAACCGAAGAAAGCGTGATGGACAGCTATTTTGAAGATGCAGACGATATGGCGAACGTGGCGTTAGCCGCCAGCAATGGGGCAGAGGGTAGCGATGAATCCGGGCGTATCATGGCGCAACAGGCATCTGACGACAGCCGTTTTTGCAACGCCATCAGCAGTGCGTTAGACCCGCAGTCCACGCTGGCGAAACCTAAAGGCACCATCACCATTAATTTTGATACCGGCTGTACTGACGATGCAGGCAATGTACGCAAAGGAAAAATCGTGATCCGCTTTGAGGGAAGAAGGTTCCGTCCGGCTTCATTCATCAACGTAAGTTTTCAGCAATACGAAATCAACGGTATCGTGTTACGCGGCACACGGAAGTTAACACACCTGGAGGGCAGCACCATCGAAAGCCCGGTTGCAAAGATCGAACTCAATGGAAGTGCTGCCTGGCCTGATGGCTCTGCGGCTACTCGTGTATTGTGTTATGAGCGCACCTGGAACCGTAATGTTTTGGACGACCCAACCGATGATGCGTTGCGTGTGAATGTATGTACCGGAGCAACCAAACCTTCGGTTAGCGGCATGACTCGCTGGGGTGTTGATTACACCGTAGCCATTGAAGAAACATTGGCTTATCAACGCGGTTGCCCGATAGCCGTATCGGGTGTTAAACGCTTTACCGATGTAAACACCGGGAAGGAAATCATCATCGACTATGGCGATGGCACGTGCGACTCACAGTTTACTGTTACTGTAAACGGTACGGTACAGACGGTTGATTTATAGGTGTCTTAACCTAAACCCGCGAGGTTATTGTTTTCTACGAATCTTTTTAACGGGGTTCCCCAGATTTACCAGCTTGCGTAATACTTCACCGTACAACAACAGGTAAAGCACAAGGGTCATAAACCAGATAACCAACGTGTTGAAAACGAAAGTGTCCACACGAAGCCCGAAGAAATTCTTAACCGGTAAGAAGAAGGCTGTCCGGTAGTCGGCCTTATATGCGGGTGTCGGGTCTTGAAACACCGGGTCGATTTGCTGTAAGATTTTGCCATCGTGTTCCAACAACCGGTTTTTGGTATCGATGTTGCGCACTAAGTCGGCTAACGATTCGTTGTGGTTGTTGTTTTTACGTTCAGTGATGTTCACACCACGGCTTTCTAACAAGGCGATTTTCTTTTCGAGCAAAGCATCGCGTTCGTTGTACGCTTTTTTATAGTGCGCCTGATACCGGTCGATGTAATCGTTCAGTTCGTTACCAAAGGCTTCGGTATAATCGTTTAGCTGCGGAAGCTGACCTTTATACGTGGGTTCATACTTTAGTACCGAATTTATAATTACCAGATGATGCGCGGCCTCCTGACGTTCGGTATCTTCAGTCGATTTAAGATGATCGAGTACAAACTGGTTTCGTTTTTTTAGTTCATCGGCCAGATACGATGTTTTAAAATCGGCTTGTGAGCGTAGCTTATCATCGGCATACAACAGGCGTTCATATTCATTGTTTGTAAACTGGTGTACAGCCATGGCTTCGTACGCCCAGCGCGAAACCATCATATCGGCCACTAATGGTACTTTGCCTTTGGTGCTGATGAGTTCGTTTAGTTTGCTAAAGTTGAACAACAAGCCGCTGAGGATCATTTGCGGTATCAACAGTAACGGGATAAGAATATATACCGTAACAGCCGAGTTAAAGGCGGCTGATATGTTTAAACCCAGCACGTTGGCAAAACAGGCCGTGGTAAACAACACTAACCAAAATGCGAACGTCATGCCCTGGATTTCGAGAATGGCATGGCTGATAACCACAAACAACAGCGTTTGAATAGCCGACAGCATGAACAGGATAGAAACTTTGGAAAGCGTATAACTTAACCAACTCAGGTTCAGGAACGACTCACGTTTCAGGATTTTCCGGTCGCGGATAATTTCTTCGGCACTTACGGTAAGCCCCATAAACAAGGCAACAATAATGCCCATGAGCATGAAAGCCGGGAAGTTATCGTTAAAGCGGAACACGTATTCGTTGCCTGCGGCTTCGCTACGGTAACGGATCACAAAAGCCAGCATAAAGGCCAGCAGGGGAGCCTCCAATAAATTAATGAGCAGGTATTGCCGGTTGCTGAGTTTGGCTTTTAAATCGCGCGTGGTATATACGAAAAGTTGTTTCAGCTTGCCGGGTATGGTTAATGATTTTGGCGGAGCTTCTTTCTCATCGGCTACGCGCGCCACCGAAAACTTTTGCCGGTACATATCGTGCCATTGTACAGGCGTGACTTTGCGCTTGCCGGTTGCCTGTCCGTATTCGTCAACAACCTTGGCTTCGATGATGTTGAAAATCTGTTCGGGGTTTACGTTGGCACACACCTCGCATTGCCCACGGTTGCTGTCAACCTGATGTGTGGCTTTTTTAAAATACTTGATGGCTTCTACCGGCATTCCATAATAGGCCGGGTAGCCACCGGTATCCATAATGATCATTGTATCGAACATCTTGTAGATGTCGGATGAAGGCTGGTGGATAACCACAAAAATCAGCTTGCCTTTCAGGGAAAGTTCTTTCAGCAAGTCGATAACATTTTCGGAATCGCGTGACGACAACCCCGATGTTGGTTCATCTAAAAATAAAATGGCTGGTTCACGGATCAGTTCCAGCGCGATGTTCAGTCGTTTGCGTTGCCCCCCGCTGATGGTTTTATCCAATACAGAACCGACTTTTAAATCTTTACGTTGTTCAAGCCCCAGGTTGGCTAAAACCGCTAACACGCGCGTGCGCAGTTGCTCTTCGGTATAATCGGCAAAACAGAGTTTAGCATTGAAGTACAGGTTTTCATATACTGTAAGTTCTTCAATCAGTAAATCGTCTTGCGAAACGTAACCGATTACGCCCTGTACCTGGTCTTTTTGTGTGTGGATGTTTAATCCGTTAATGAGGATTTCGCCTTTGCTCGGTCTTTCCAAACCGGCCAGTACATTGAGCAACGTTGTTTTGCCCGCACCGCTGGCGCCCATAATACCAATAAGTTTACCGGGACCCTCTGCGATCATTACATTGCGCAAGCCGATGGCGCCAGTCTTAAACTTAAACTCTTCGATGTTGGCATTGAACGAAAGCTTAACGGTTTGCAGGTCTTTATTAAAAAACGAAACCAGGTCGCTGTAATAAACGGCATCACCAGAGGTGGTTTTTACAATGCTGCCATGCGAAAACAAATACACGCGGTTGGGTTGCATAATAAACCCGTTGAGCATATTTGCGCCCGTACCCACATACTTCACAAAGTAGGTAGCGGTACTGCGGATAACCATGAAAAGAAGGTAGCCGTCTTCCGAATCGTGGTGATCTTCTTCGTCATGCTTGCGGATGGCGATCCTGCGCAGGTCGGGCATATCGGCAGGAGGAGTGCTGCCGTTGGCCGATACATAAGCGGCCGTAAGGTTATACTCGTCATCGCCAATGTTAAACACCGTGGCCACGGTAGTGATAATTTCCATGGCCTGACCCGAAACCGTTTGCTCGGCATTTACCATTTCCAGCAAACGGATCAGTACAATAACCTTTTGTTTTTGAGTGAGGGTTTTGTTGATCTTCCGGCAGATGCCCAGTGTGCGCACGGAGTCTTTTACCGAAGTAAGCCGTTTGGTGTCTTCGGTTTGTGTGTTGTAACCCGAAACCTGATCGAAGTATTCGATGTATTCTTTGATCGAATCCTGATCGAGTTCCTGTTGGAAAAACCGGATTACAAAATCACGCTCCTGTTCAGATACGCCATCATCCTGTTTCGAAATGATGGCAAACAACTGGGTTAATGCCTTTAGTATTTCCTCACTCATGCGCGGATGGTTTTCGGTTAACCGTTACTGCGATTAACCATTATTCTTAGTATGTCTTAAACTCGAACGGAATTTCCACTAATTCTGAAAACTCCTGACCGGCTTCTTCCATATCTTCATCGTCTTCGTGGTAGTACCAGTGAATGGTGGTGCCACTAATGCCCTCTAATGCCGAGAGAATGTCGAGGATAAGTTTAGAAGATGCCGTGTTGAAATATTCGAGCTTAAACATGAAGTCGGTTGTTGCATTGGCCGCACCGGCATACTCACCGATCCACTCTAATACAGGTTTGTAAAACTCGGCCGAGTCTTCAGGCAGCGAACGCCCGGATATTTCAAAAATGCCGTTGGCTTTATCGAGAATGATTTTCGGTGTGTCGTCTGCTCCTTCTATATTCAATACATTCATGATTGTTATGGTTTGTGTTTTTTATTTTTCTGTCGGTTATTGTTTAATCGCGTGCCCGTGCAATGTTTACTTTCAGGCAGAAGAAAGCCATGTCATCGGAGGTATCGATAAATGACCATTCGAGTTTCTCGCCCGACTTACGGGCCATGTCAACAAAACCAAGACCGGCACCACCTTTTTCAGACAATGATGTGTTCTTGATAATGTCTTTGTAGAGTTCCTTTAAACCATCTTTATCGAGGCTGTTGATTTTTTCTAACGCGGCTTTCAGGCCGGGCACGTTTTCTTTGCGCACTGGGTTACCCGACATAATAGAGTAACGGCTCGATTCGTGGCCGATTAAAAAGATGGCCGCATGGCTTTTGCCTTTTTCTTTTTCTTCTTCTTCAAGCTCATCGCTATGTTTCACAATGTTTTGAAGTGCCTCTACCATCACATTGAAAATGCGCTTTTTAATGCCTGATTCTTCGCCCGATGATTCGAGGTTGCGTTCGGTCATCGACAGGATTGATTTGGTGGTTTCTTGCGTGAAGTCGCCTTCGTAAATCAAAATTACGTTGTTCGCCATCATTGCCTTGTGCAGGTCGTAAATGAAATTCATGGTTTTATCCGGGTTTTAATAGAAGTTGATTATCGTTTAAGTTAAAATTTTATACCGATCAATAAAACATCATCGGTTTGTTTTTGCTCGCCCCGCCAGTTTTCCCAGGCCTGGTCGAAGGTTTGGTGTGCTTCGTGGGCAGGCTGGTGGTGGATTTCTTCGATCAGGTCGCGCATACGCTTTGAGCCGAACTTGCGGCCTTCGGGTCCTCCAAACTGATCGGGGAAACCATCGGAACTGAAGTAGATCGAATCGTTTTTGCCAAGGTGTATTTTGGTGGTGGTAAAGTTTGTCTGGTTTTTGAAAACCCCACCGCCAATCGGGAATTTGTTGCCTTTGATTTCTTCCATCGCACCGTTCTTCATCACGTACAACGGACGGTGCGCCCCGGCATATTCTACAATGCCTTTTTTTGTATTGATGCGGCAAAGCGCAATGTCCATCCCGTCTTTCGTGGCGGCATTTAACTGATCTTGCCGCAGCGTTTCGGTAACGCCCTCGTCTAACAAATCAAGTATTTGCCCCGGGTCGGTTACCTGGCGGCTCTTCACAATATCGTTCAGCAAGAAATAACCGATCAGCGAAAGCAATGCACCCGGTACACCGTGGCCGGTACAATCAACCGCTGCAATAAATACATCGGTTTCGGTTTGTACAAACCAGGGGAAATCACCGCTTACCACATCGCGTGGCTTGTATAAGATAAACGAATCGGGCAATGCTTCGCTTATCGCCAGGCTGTCGGGCAGGATGGCATTCTGGATGCGTTTTGCATAGTTGATGGAGTCGTTGATCTTTTTGTTTTTGTTTTGGATTTCGAGTTCGATCAGCTTGCGTTCGGTAATATCGTGCGATACCACCAGCACCGATTCGATGGTTTGCTGTTCGTTAAATTCAGGTATTGCGCTGATTTGCATGACACGCTTACCCAATGCCGAAGGGAAATCCATTTCGGTTGAGAGTTTTTCTTCCGATTGGTTTACTTCTTCTACAATGCTTAACCATTTCTCTAAAACAGAAGCATCTAATTCAGAGTCGCGCACGTTTTTGTTTAAGAATACGGCTGCTTCTTTGCCGGTGTACGATTCAATAACCGGGTTGATGTAGCTGATGGCGCCATCTTCCACGCGGGCAATCAGGTCGGTTGAGTTTTCGGATAACGCCTGCATTTTACTGCGCATACGTTGTTCCTGCTCGGCACGTCTGCGTTCGGTAATATCACGTGAGTTAACAATAAACCCGTGTATGGCGCGGTTCGACAGGAAGTTGGTACCGGTTGCCTCTAACCAGATGTAATGCCCTGAACTGTTGCGGTATTCAAACTGAATGGTTACCTGTTCATGCGGTTTTTCGGTGAGTTGTTTGAACAGATTCTTGTACAACTCCTGCGCATCGGGGTGAACGTGACTTAAATCGGTTGTGCCCTGTAACTCCTGCGGTTTGTACCCGAGAATGGACTCAACAGAAGGCGAGATGTAACGAACGGTTCCGTCTTCTTCATAAATTGTAATCACCTCCGAGGCGTTCTCTAACAACAACTGCATACGGTTACGGGTATGGTTAACCTCTTCAACCTGTTCTTCTAATTTTTGGTTTGAACGTTGTAGTTCTTCCTGCGTGGCCTGCATTTCTTCGGCATTCTGGCGAAGCACTTCCTGCTTTTCTTTCAGGTCGTTACTCATCTCTTGCGATTCGGCCAACAGCATGCGGGTGCGTTCGTTTATCTTAATGTTAAAGATGGTACGTGCCAGCATCACGCTCAGTTCTTGTACAAACTTGATTTGCGATGAATCGAATCTTTCAAATCCGGCCAGTTCAATTACACCAAACACTTCTTCGTTGGCAATAAGCGGCATGATGAGGATGCACGATGGCTTCTGGTCGCCCAGAATCCCTGAGGTAATGGTTACATAGTTATCGGGTATTTCGGTGCGCAGCACAATATCCTGCTCGGCCACGGCTTGCCCCACTAAGCCTTCGGCAAAGCGGTACGATTTTTTTAAATATTTTTTGCGACCGTAAGCGAAGCTGTTGCATAAGTCGATGCGTTGTTCGCCATCGTGTTCGTTTACAACGTAAAACGCACCCTGTATGGCGCTTACTTTGTTGATGGTGAATTTGATAATGGTTTCACCCAATGCTTCGAGCGAATCGTGCGTACGCAAAATTTCGCCTGCTTCGGCAAGACCCAGCACAATCCAGTTGCGCTCTTTTTCCTTGCGGTCGTTTTCCACTAAGTTATCGCGCATATTTAACAGTGCAATGCCCAGCGAGTCGTTTTCGCTGGCAGGGTTGAACGATGTTTCAAATTTTCCTTCACCCACTTTCTGCGCAAAGCCGGCACTATGCTTTAATACCTCTACGAGCTCGTCCACACGTGCCTGCATCAAACCAAACTCATCGGTTGATTTATCGTTACTTTTTTCAGGCAGTTCGCCTTTCGAGATCATTTTTAAAATCTGGTGCATATTGTTAAGGGGCTGCATGAGTGTGCCCGAAAACAAAATAGACATGGTGGTTGCAAACAGGCAGATTACCGCACCGGTGTAGAAGTACGATTGGTACTGTTCTTCTTTGGGCATATCAACGGGTGTATGGTAGGCAACCACACCAATAGCCGTTACGGCCAGGGCAGTCATTACAAACACCAGCGCTGTTATCTTTAACCGTATTTTAATATTTCGTAGCATCTCTTGTAAGCGATAAGTTTTTAAATTAACCCGGTTAGTAATTCCCCGACTTTTAGCAAGTCGTTGCGTGTAGCATTGTTTAAGGGCACGAACAACGCCAGTTCAAGTACGCCTTTTACTCCTTCATTGTCTTTAAGGGGCACAATCATCAGGTAACGTGGCGAGGCCGAGCCTAATCCCGAAAAAATAGTGATGTAGTTTTCCGGTAGTTTATCAATGTATAGGGGAGTGCCCTCAACGGCAACCCGCCCGATCAACCCTTCACCAAAAGCGTACGTGGCTACAGAAGCCTGTTCGCTGGTGTTGAGGGCATAGCCCACCATTAAGTTTAATTGTTCGTTGGCTGCCTTATATACAGCGGCCTGCCCGGCCTGTAATTGCTTGCATATTTCGTTTAAGAACCGCTGCGCCCCCTGCGGTGTGGTTTCTGTAAGCACCTGCATATTTAGCTGGCTTTGTATGCCCGTATGTTGTTGGTCTTTTGAAGCGTTGACGTCTTTTTGTTTTTCGAGGTACACGACTACTTGTTTGGCCGAACGCGACATGGCGGTTACAGCCAATACACCAAGCATGAAGGTAAGTGCGATTACGGTATAGGCAACCCACACGTTGCCATTATTGAACTGGAGCAATACCAGCAACAAAGCCGAACCGGCAATGCCTGTATAAAACAACAGGGCAAGTGCTAACGGGGATTTTGATTTTAAACGTTGCGAAATCATTTGTACTGTTGGGCTAATTCTTTTAAAAACTCGGTAATTTCATCGACTGATAAAACGTAATCGATTTGTGTAAGCGCTAACGCAGCTTTCGGCATAGTGTCGATCATACATTCGGCAGGGTCTTGTACTAATGTAAGCCCGCCTTTGTCTTTAATATTTTTCATACCTAAGCCGCCATCGCGGTTGGCACCGGATAATAAAATACCTACGAGCCTGTTCCGATATACATACGCTGCACTGCTCAGTGTTAAGTCAATGGCAGGGCGCGAGTTGTTGATCATTTCCTCGGTCGATAATGAGAAATGGTTTCCCAACTCAACCGAGAGGTGGTAGTTGGCAGGCGCCAGATATGCCACGCCTTTACGAATGGTTTCTTTGTCTTCAGGCTCAATAACCGTTAAAGCACTTTTCAGTGAGAGGGCTTCTACAAAGCCATGCCGTACATGCTTAAGCCGGTGCAGGGCCATAATGATTGGCAACGGGAAGTCTGCGGGCAGTTGCGAGAGTATCTTCACAATACCCTGAAAGCTGCCGGCCGAGCCACCAATCACAACTGCCTTAAAGCTGTTATTTATGTTGTACTTACCCATTTGCGGCAGCCCTTAGTCTTTTATTTTTTTGTAAACCTTTTCTTCCTGGTTAACCACAATAAACCGGTTGGCATACTCGCACCAGATCAACGATTCTTTAGAGCCGATGGCGAGGTAACCAAATTTGAACAGGCTGCCGTGGAATTTTTTAAGCACTTCGTTCTGTAAAGTCTGATTGAAGTAGATCATCACGTTGCGGCAGAGTATCAGATCGAACTTGTTGAAAGGCTCGCCCACAACTAAGTCGTGTTTACGAAACGATACATTGCGCAACAACTCTTTATGGAATACGGCTTTCCCGTTTTCTTCCCGGTAATAGTCTTTGAGTGTTTTTTTGCCCTGAAAACGGATATAGTTTTTCTCGTTCAGTTCCATGCTTTTGAGCGGGTAAGAGGCGGTGCGCGCACGCTCTAAGATGCTCTGGTCTATATCGGTTGCAATGATGGTCACATGGTCGATGAGCCCCATTTCCGAAAGCAAGATGTTCATCGAGATAACCTCTTCGCCCGAAGAGCACCCCGCATGCCATATTTTGAACTGTTTGTTGTTGAGCAAAATGCCCGGTATGATGTTCTCGCGAAGGATCCGCCAAAAGCCGGGGTCGCGGAACATCTCGGTAACGTTTACGGTAAGCTCGTCTAAAAACGTATCGATAAAAGCCGGTTGCTCAACGAGTTTTTTCTGGAGGGTATCAGCGGTTAACCCGCTGATTTCCAGTATTCTGATGATTCTTCGTTTTAGGGATGAGATGGCGTAGTTACGAAAGTCATAACCATGTCTGGTATAGATCAGTTCCGTAATCTTCTTGAGGTCGGCAATTTCTATTTCTTGGATCACAATAGGACAGATTAAAAGCTCGAAGATAGATTATCAGACAGTTATGGCGTATGACTTTTGGCACAAAAAATTACGTTTTTAGAATATTTATGAAAGTACCGGCAGTTTCATTTTTTTAGCCTGTTTGTTGTACTGCGCCAGGGCCAGGGTATCGTCCTGGATGTGGTAACGGGCACCGATGTACTTAATAACGTTGCCTTCGTTGTTTTTGATGGGTACGATGGTTGCGTCCACCCAGTAATGGCTTCCGTCTTTTGCCCGGTTTTTGATTATACCGTTAAAAACTTCACCTTTTTTAAGAGTGTCCCATAAATGTTTGAACAATTCTTTCGGCATGTCTTCGTGGCGGAAAATATTATGCCCCTTACCGATCAGTTCATCTTTCGAATATTTCGATACAGCACATAGTTTTTCGTTTACATAGGTGATGGTACCCTTTAAATCGGCTTCCGATAAGATAGTGTTTACACCAAAAGCCTTTTCGCGTTCGGCCATACTCAATGCTGCATTCTGGCTTTCGGTAAGAATACGCTGCATTTCTTCTTGTGTGGCGGCAAGCTCTTCCATGTTCTGGCGCAGTTCTTCTTCCTGCGCTTTCATTTCTTCGCTGGTTTGTTGCGCTTCGGCCGCTAATTGCTCGGCTTTGTGCCGGGCGTTGTGTTGCTCGGTAATGTCTTTTGAATAGCAAGCCACGGCATATACCTCGTTCTCGCTGTTAAGCAGCGGTGAGTAAGCCGTGATAATGTGTAGTTGAGAGTCGTTTACCGCGTAACTTTCGGTTACTTCAAACGACTCGCCATTAAACGCACGCTTGTAGTTGGTACGAAGTTTCTCGCGTTCGTTGCCCTGCACGGCTCTCAGCATATCAAAGCCTTTTTCTACGTGCATACCCGAAACGGCCAACTGGTCGGCAAACGGTTTGTTGAAACTGATTACCCGGTAATCGGGGTCAACAGTATAAATAGTGTCTTTAGAAGAGTTGAGCACTTCGTTGAGGTATTGCTCTTTCGACTGAACGCCCTGCAATACGCGGTGCATTTCTTCTTGTGTGGCCGAAAGCTCTTCCATGTTCTGGCGCATTTCTTCTTCTTGTGCGCGCATTTGTTCGGCCTGCATCTGCGATTCTTCCAGCAGCTTTTTGGTGCGTACGTTTACCTTGGCCGATGAAATGGTTGAGGCAATGCTTTCGGATATTTTCTGAACAAACTCAACTTCAAAATTTTGCAGTATGGTAAGCGATGCAATTTCTACTACACCAAAAATTTCTTCGTTTACTTTCAACGGTACGATGAGTACGCTTGTAGGGTTAGACTCGCCCAGACCCGAAGTAATACGGATGTAATTTTGGGGCACATCGGTCAGGTAAACGGTGTCAAGCTCTTGCCAGGCTTGCCCGGCAAGACCCTCGCCTAAGTGTATTTTTTGGTCAATGTATTTTTTTCTGTTCCAGGCATAACATGCCTTCAGTGTCATGGTTGGGTCGTTGTTATCATCAACATCGTCAATAATGTAAATGGCGCCCTGGTTAGCTTTTAAGTATTTTACAAGGTTGGCAATGATCTCGTCCGAAAGTTTCGTGAGGTCGCTGTTGTTGGTGCGCAATACCTCTGCGAAACGGGCAAGGCCCTCGGTAGCCCAGTTGCGTTTTTTGTCTTCGGCAGCAACACCGGCCAGGTTAGCGCGCATGTTGATAAGCGCGTGGCCCAGCACGTCTTTATCGCTTAACGGCTGGAACGTTGTGTCGTATTTTCCTTTTCCGATGTTTTCGGCAAACAGCGAGGTGGCTTTCAGACCCTCCACTAAGTTGCCCATAGAGGTGGCCATTTCACCGATTTCATCGCGGCTGAATTTACGGTTTCTGTCTTCGACTAATTCGCCATTGCCCAACCGTACAATAATATCTTTAATGTAGTTAATGGGTCTGGTAATAGCCCGGCTTAACAAACTGGCAAATACAAAACCGACAACAATGATACCCGCCCCAACCAATAGTGTAATGGTTGACAGGTTTTTAGCAGATGAGATAAGCCCGGACTCGGACTGTACGGTAATCGTGTTTTGTTTGCGTTGTACTTTTTGGAGTAGGGCAATTAAAGCAGCCGACTCGGGAACAATGCGCTGGTCGATGAAATCGGCCGCTAATAGTTTTGTGGTAGGGTCTTCGTAATCGTCAAAGCTGCCAAGCGTATTCATAATGTTGGCATTGGCTTCCGCGAGCATCGCATCCATGCGTTTCATGGCTATGTGCATAATGCCGCTGGCGGTGCTGTCGGCATGGGTAGTGTCGGTTTTCTCATCCCATTTTAGCATCAAACCATCCAATCGCTCTTTTAGCTGTGGGTATTCGGTCGAGATGATTGTTTGAAGCGAAGCCTTGTCTTCTTCGTTTGCCTGGAGGTAAACCCAGTTGGTGATAAGCATACGCGAGCGGTGTACCAGCGAAATCATTTCGTTGATGGCCTCGCGCGATGGGTTGATCACTTGCGAAGATGCCTCAATCGAGTTGTTGATTTTATTCACCGTAGCGAAAATGATGGCCGCATTGGCCGCAAACAACAGGATAAGGACTATGAAACTTCCAAATATTTTATTGCCGATGCTGTAAATTTTCCGGGCACGGCCTTTAACTTCTGAAGACATGGTTGTTGAGTAGGGATTGAATATAAAAATCAGATAACGATGGCTATGCTGGTAAGCTGGCTCGATACTTTAAGCTGAGCAGTGTTTACGGCAGCCTGATTCATCTCGAATTTTATTTTACCGCCAACTTCTTTCAGGTTAAAGCAACTTCCTTTTTGGCCAAGATTAGTGCTGTTGGTAATGGTTAATACCGATTTACCTGTTGTAGAATTTTTGATGGATTCAAACTCTTTGTTTTTGTCTTTACCAAGGTAAACGATCGAACATTCAGTAGCTTCGCTTGCTGAAGTGAGTTTTTTCACGACAATTTTTTTGGCTCCACGGGGTTTACCGTCATTCCATGTTTTTAAAGTGTTTAACACCTCGTCATCGCCTAAAACACCGATCACAAATTCGCCAGGTTCTTTTTCGTTTGGCCATTGTGTATAACGCATAAAGTTGGCGATAAACATCGAATGGATTTCGTGCATCGGGCGGGTTTCCTGCGCATGCAATGCAGTAGCCACTGTTGCTAAAAGGATGATAATAATTAAGCCTGTCTTTTTCATGTTGGTTAGTGATTAAAAAATTTATGCTGCAAAAAAAAATTAAACTGTTATATGTGTTTACGGTTTAGTTCGGCTGCCTCCATGTTTCAGGCCGTAAAAGTATTTAAAAACATCAGTTCGTTTGCGCGCTATGTAAGATTTACCTGCATTTTCCTGAATTCATTTTGAATGCTAAAGTGGGTTTTTGGCTCATGCAATCGTATGCACCCGTGATGGCTTTTGCCGGTATGCGTATTTTATGCCGGTGTTCATGCTGATGTGCTTTTTGCACGATAAATGCCGGCTTGCACGGTGATATATGGCTTGCACACGGGTTTGAATGTGCAAATAGCGGGTTACCGGCTTAAAATCAAGCCTGCAACACCAGAACCGGCCATTTCCTTTATTTTTATAGGGTGTAGTATCGGGGGGCGATTTGCCAGGAATACCGTGACCCTATGGCTTTTTTCGCAATTTTTACGGCCTTGAAAGCGGCACTTACTGGCTGATCCAGATTTTAACACTTGTGCCTGCGGGTTTCCCCGATTCGTTGTACAGGTCAAGAACCTCAAACGACACCTTGTAATGCGCGTTGATGAGCCGTAGTCTTTCTTCTGTAAGGGTAGTGCCCATCGATTTATGCAGGGGAAAGTTTTTTTCGCGCAGGGCTTTTGCTTCGGCACGGCCAACTCCGTCATCGCGGATTTCTACCAGAAGTGCGTCTTCGTCATCGCTAAAGTTAATGTTCAGGTGACCCCTGCCTTCTTTGTTGTACAAACCGTGCAATATGGCGTTTTCAACATAAGGCTGGATGAGGAGCGGTGGTATGGTAGTGCCTTCTAAATCAATATACTGATCGATGTAAATAACGTAATCGAATTTGTTCTCGAATCGTATTTGCTCCAACGCAATGTAATTGGTAAGCATTTCGGTTTCTTCGCGCAAGCTGATTTTATTGTTGACCGAGTGGGTAAGCACGCTGCGCACAAGTTTTGAAAACGTTGACAGGTAGTTTATGGCATTTTTGCGATCGTTTTGAGCGATAAAATACTGGATAGAATTGAGCGCATTAAAAATGAAATGCGGGTTCATAACCGAACGCAGGGCGGTTAGCTTGAGTTCGGCAATTTTGTCCATGGCTTCTTTCAGGTCTTCTTCCTGTTTTACCCGTTTGCTGATGTCTTCAGCGAAAACTGAAATACCGATAATGTTCGTGTTTTCTTCCACAATCGGGCTGATGGAATACTCAACGTGCCGGTCGTCTGTACGTGCTTTGATTTTGAACGACTCGCCCTGCAATGCACGGTTGTACCGAACGTGCCATGTTTTTTGCAGGTTATCATTAACCTTTTTATCGGGTGCAATAATGCGTTCGCCTTGCTTTACCACAGTGTTATAATGCCTGAGCATATAATCGATAAACGTCTTGTTGGCCTTGATCACCCTGAATTCAACATCAACCGACCATACCAGCAGGTTTGTGTTGTTGATGGTAGCGTAAAGGTTTGCTTCACTGTCTAACAACTTTCGTTCGGCAATTTTTTGTTCGGTAATGTCGCGTACCACAACAAGAATGTGGTTAACGCCTTTCAGGGCTATGCGCTGGCTCGACAGGGTTCCGTAAAATGATGTGCCGTCTTTCCTTACAAACTGGCTTTCGATGGTAGCCGAACCATTGCCGTAATACATTTCATTGTGACGCTGACGGTCTTCATCATTCACCCACAAAGTCAACGAAGAAGTAGATTTACCCAATAGTTCGTCACGGCTGTAACCTGCAGTGGAGGTGATCTTTGAGTTGCAGTCCACTAACACCCAATCGCTTTCCCTTAAAATCAGCATCAGGTCGGGGCTAAGCTCAAAAGCCCTGGTAAATTTATCTTCAGCGGCTTTCTGGTTAGAAATATCTTTGATGGTGGCAATGATGTGTTGCTGGCCATTGAAATCGACCGTATTGAACGACAACAGGGCTAATATCTCGCGGCCGTCTTTGCGGAGTAAGGTGGCACTCATTTCTACCTGTTGTTTAGCATCATAGGTAGAGTAGAAATATTCGCGTTCGTGCTGATACACAAAAAAACGCATGGTATTAGCCGGTACGCCTAAAAGTTCCTGGCGGGTGTATCCCAGCATCGGCTGAACGTTGTTGTTAATGTCAACAATAATCCAGTCGTTTGCTCGTAGCAATATGGTGAGGTCGGGGCTTCGGTGAAAAACTTTCGAGAATTTTTCTTCACTTAAACGAAGCAACTCTTCGGCTTCTTTCAGGTAGGTGATGTCGTACGTGATACCGTAAATGTGCGAAAGAGTGCTTGCAGCATTCAGCAACCGGGGCCATCCGCATATACGCAGCCACTTTAACCTGCCCAGCGGTGTGCGTATCTGCAACGACACCTCAAAAGGTTTGTGTTTGGTAATAGCCTCAGTAATAAGGTGGTGAAAGTATTGTTCTTTATCACCGTAAAACGATGGGCTGCCCGCTCGAAAATCTTCAACACTGGCTACACCGTATATGTCTAACATAGAGTCAGACACGGTATAGACGCGCGTGTGGGGGTCGTACTCCCAACTTCCTATTCTGGCTATCTGTTGTGTACGCGATATAAGTTGCTCGCGTTCGAGCAATGCTTTGTTGGTTAACGATAAATGTTCATTGACCTGGCGAAGTTCTTCTTCCGAACTGGCTAATTCTTCTTCGCGCGATGACAATGCTTCGTTCATTCTTTCCTGATGTTCAAGCGCTGTTCGCAGAGTTTCTTCGTTCAGCCGTGCTGCGGTAACATCAACCCAACCGCCCAGCGCGCTCACAGCATTTCCTGCATCATCGCGAATGATTACCCCGCGATCGATTACGTATGCCACACTTCCATCGGATTTTACAATCCGGTATTCATCATTGTAAATCCCGTCCTGCGATTGCACGGCAGCTTTAAACCGGGCAGCAGATATTTCTTTGTCATCGGGATGAATGGATTGTTCCCAGTCGTTCAGCGTGTAATCACGTTTAGTCAAGCCGAAATCTTCCAGTGTTCGTGTTCCGGAGGTCCAGTGCACCCGGCTGTTCACGATGTCAACTTCCCACATAACAGCGTTTGAGAACTCAGATACTATCCTGAACCTGTTATTATCGTTTTCGAGTTTTTGTAGCAGTTCCTGTTTTTTTTCATCGCCTTTGATCAGGGCGGTGATGTCGCTCCAAACACCAATGATGCGTAATGCTTTTCCATGAGCATTGCGGATGAACAACATTTTATCGTGAATGGAATAATACGTTTGTTGCCCTCCGCGAAACCTGTACCGGCAATCGAATTTTGTAACCGAGTGATCGTTCAACGCATTATCAATAAGGTCTTTGGTAGTCTGAAGGTCGTCTGGATGAATATTGTCTAACCAAAATTCGGGGCCAATGTTATCGTGCGGGATATTGTATTTAAGCCGGTTCGATTCAGAAACATACCAATAGCGCTTGCCGGTGGTGAGGTCATTTACCCAAATCGCTTCGGAAGACAGTTCCAGCAAAGCGTTTATCACTTCGGGTTCGGGCAACAATGTATGTGAATCAACCGGAGGCATGGTTCTGTTTTGCATTAAATATATAAAAATTAATATGGCAGCACTACTTTAGTTGTGTAATGCGTAGCCGCGTACCGGCTTTGTACGACAACCGAAATTTCTGTTGGTTGCGCTATAAAAACTTAGCGGATTTTTTCACCTTTGAGCGAGTTCAATATCGTATGAAACAGTATCTCAGTTTAGCCCAACATATTCTCGACCAGGGCGCACAAAAAACAGATCGTACCGGTACGGGTACATTGTCAGTATTTGGCGCCCAGTTGCGGTTTAATTTACTGGAGGGGTTTCCGTTGGTTACCACTAAAAAACTGCACCTCCGGTCTATTATATATGAGCTGTTGTGGTTCTTAAAAGGCGATACCAACATCAAATACCTGCACGACAACAGAGTAACCATTTGGGACGAGTGGGCTGATGCCAACGGTGATCTTGGCCCGGTGTACGGACACCAGTGGCGCAGTTGGCCAACGCCCGGTGGCGGTACAATCGACCAGATTACCAACGTGTTAAACCAGATCAAACAAAAACCCGATTCCAGAAGGCACATCGTATCGGCCTGGAACCCTGCCGAAGTTGATAAAATGGCTTTGCCGCCCTGCCATGCCATGTTTCAGTTTTACGTGGCCGATGGCAAACTCTCGTGCCAGTTGTACCAACGCAGTGCCGATTATTTTTTGGGCGTGCCCTTTAACATAGCTTCGTATGCTTTGTTAACCCACATGGTTGCCCAACAATGCGAATTACTGCCGGGCGATTTTGTATGGACGGGCGGAGATGTTCATCTCTACACCAATCATATCGAACAGGCTAAGTTGCAACTGTCGCGCGAACCACTGCCGTTGCCTAAACTCAATATCCGCAGGAAACCCGAATCTATTTTCGATTACCAGTTCGAGGATTTTGAGATCGTCAATTACCAGGCGCATCCCGGTATAAAAGCGCCTATTGCCGTTTAAAGGCTGTCTTGCAGTTAAAATTATTCTAACCTTTGGCTAATTTGGCAAGCCGCACGCGCTTTGCATTAAAAAAATGAGATATTGCACGCCATTTTTTGGCATCTTGTGTAATAAACAGCCAAAGCAGGCGACAAATGCCCCAACCAGTTCCAGAAATATGTCGGAGAAAAGCAGTGTTTTTGATATGATTGGCCCGGTAATGATTGGTCCGTCAAGTTCGCACACGGCAGGAGTGGTGCGCATTGCCCGTGCGGCCGTGCGCCTGTTAGGGGGTATTCCCGAAGAGGCCGACATTGTATTTTATAATTCGTTTGCCCGTACTTATGAAGGGCACGGAAGCGACCGCGCCATTATTGCCGGCTTGCTCGATTATAAAACCGATGACAAACGCATAAAAGACTCGCTTGAACTGGCCAAGACTAACAATTTAAAATACACGTTTAAGTCCATTGGCAATGCTTCGGCTTTGCACCCTAACACCATCCGGTTAAACCTGCGCTTAGGCGATAAGAAAATCGAGGTATTGGGCGAGAGCAAAGGGGGCGGGGTTATAAACATTGCCGAGGTAAACGGCTTTAAGGCCGATTTCAGCGCCAGCCTGCACACGATGATTATTTTTGCCGATGATGTGAAAGGTAGTATTGCGTTTTTGGCTAATGTGCTGGCGCACGATGACTGTAACATCGCCACCATGTCGGTATCGCGAAAAGGAAAAAACGATTTGGCCTGTTTAGTAATTGAAATGGATTCGGGCGTGAAACCTGTAACATTAGAATACGTTCGGAGTCTAAGTTGGGTAAAACAAGTTATATACGTTCCGGATATTGATCGATAAGAATGAAGCAAGTAAGAATAATAACAAGTATAGCATTATTAACCTGCTGTACAGGGGCTTTTGCTCAGGAGAATGAAGGCTGGACTCTTCAAAAAGCGATTGACTACGCCTGGAGTAATAATATTCAGGTAAAGCAGAGCGAACTGGCCGTTTGGAACAATGAACTGAATTTGCGGCAGGCAAGGATGAACCGTTTGCCAAACCTGAATGCCAACACCAGTTTACAGAATAACGTAGGTCGTTCCATTGACCCGTTTACAAATACTGTTGTCGATCAGGATTTATCTTCGCAATCGTACGGTTTAAACTCTTCGGTTACATTGTTTAATGGGTTGGGTCAACATTATTCTGTAAAACAGAACAAGGCCAATGTTGAGAAGAGCGAGTACGACCTGCAAACTCAAAGGAACAATACAGCATTAAGTATTGCCAATCAGTTTTTAAATGTTTTATTGGCGCAAGAACAGGTTAAGAGTGCCCAGTTGAGCCTTGAAACCAGTAAGCTTCAATACGATCGGGTTAAGAAGCAAGTCGATGCAGGCTCATTGCCTCAGCAAAACCTGTTACAGGCCGATCAGCAAGTAGCCAGCGATGAGGTCAACTTAATTTCTGCCGAAAACTCGCTTGACTTAGCCCGTTTGGTGTTGAAACAGGCTTTGCAGCTTCCGGCATCCACACCTTTTGATATAGTAACACCTGTTATTGAAGAGCCATCCGTTGAGCAGCTCACAGGTTTAAACTTAAATGATGTATTTGAGGTTGCATTAAGACTTCCTGAAATAAAAAGTGCAGAATCACAAATTGAAAGCACCGAGTTTGGTGTTCGTGTGGCCAGGGCTTCCTATTTACCAAGCCTGTCTCTGTCAGGAGGTTTACGAACAAGTTACTCAACAGCAGCGCCTGATCAGTTTCCTGATCCATCAAGCCCAACGGGTTTTAAAGACAACACATATATGAACCAGTTGGATTTTAACCTTTCCCGGTCTGTTGGCCTCACGCTGTCCATTCCAATCTTTAATCGTTTTCAGGTAAACACCAATGTAGGACTTGCCAAGATTAATCATGAAAATGCGAAGTATGGATATGAAAACACTAAAAACGTATTGAGACAAAACATTGAGCAGGCATATTATAATGCCCGTGCAGCAGCAAAGACTTATACTGCAACAAAGCGTCAGGTTGAATCGCTTCAGGAATCCTATAGAAATATTGAACACAGGTTTAATCTTGGCGCAGCTAACTCGGTTGAATACAATCAGGTTAAAAATGATTTTAATCGTGCGCAGAACGACTTAATCCGTTCTAAGTACGATTTTATTTTTAAACAAAAAGTGCTTGATTTTTATCAAGGCAAACCTTTGCAGTTATAATTATTATTTGAAAAATATATCCTAATCAATGGCAACTCAAAAACGTAAATCAAACAAATTACTCTACTGGCTTATTGGTATAGTCGTTATCCTGCTCATCGTTGTGATGGTTGGCAGCTCGCAGGGCTGGATCGGAAAACCCAAAGACATGGAGGTTGACCTTGTAAAAACCAAACGGGTAACCATCGTAGAGAAAGTAAGTGCATCGGGTACAGTACAACCTGTTACCGAAGTAAAAATCGCCCCCGAAGTTTCGGGTGAGATTCGTGAATTGCTTATTGAAGAGGGCGACTCGGTAGGAAAGAGCAAACTGTTGGTTAAAATCCGCCCCGATACATGGGTGTCGCAGCTTAACCGTGCCGAGGCTTCGCTTAATCAGCAAGGTGCCAATGTAGAATCATCAAAGGCAGCCCTTTCGCGTGCTGAAGCAACGAGCATCCGCGCCAAGCAGGAGTTTGAACGCCAGGAAAAACTCTGGAAAGAAAAAGTTATATCAGAAGCCGACTGGCAGTTGGCACAACAGAATTATAAAATTGCCGAGAACGATTTAAAGTCGGCCAGGCAAGCGTTACGGGCTGCCGAGTATAGTGTGAAAAGTAGTGAAGCAACCGTAGCCGAAGCGCGCGAAAACGTGCGCCTTACCAATGTGGCCGCACCAATGGATGGTATTGTTTCGAAACTGAGCGTAAAGAAAGGCGAACGTGTTTTGGGTACAGCTCAAATGCAGGGCACCGAAATGTTGCGCATTGCCGACCTGAGCAAAATGGAAGTTCGCGTGAACGTAAATGAAAATGACATTGTGCGCGTTCATTTGAATGACACAACGCTGATCGATGTAGATGCCTACACCAATACCGGAAAACAGTTTAAAGGCATTGTAACCAATATTGCCAATACGGCTAAAGATAAAACCTCGGCCGATGCCATTACCGAGTTTGAAGTGCGTATCCTGATCCTGAACGATTCGTATAAAGATTTAATTAAGAAAGGCAACCGTTACCCGTTCCGCCCGGGGATGACGGCCAGCGTTGAGATTTTAACGAACCGCAAGTCGGATGTGTTGTCAGTTCCGCTTTCGGCAGTAACTACCCGTAACGAAGACAAAGCGAATGTTTCATCGAATACGGGAGGCGGGCCAAACACAAACCAGCAGGCGAATACACAACAGCAAAAACCGGCTGAGAAGAAGAAAGATAAAGTTGTGGTGTTTGTGAACGAAAACGGAAAGGCAAAAATGGTAGAGGTTAAAACCGGTATCAGTGATTATGACAACATCGAAATTGTTTCCGGTTTAAGCGATAGTTCGGAAGTGGTGAGCGGGCCGTTCTTAGTGGTTTCAAAACGCTTAAAAGATGGTGAGGCCATCCGCGACCCGAAGAAGGCGACCAAAAAAGAAACAAAACCGGTAGCCGATAAGCCAGCCGAAGAGAAGAAAAATTAATGCGTTCTTAAACGATAAGATAAAAAGAGGCTGTAATCAGGCCTCTTTTTTTATTTTCTTACGGCAAAGGTTTGAATCTTAATGACAAAACTTACAAGGATCGTAGTATTGTTTTGCTTCACTTCTAAGCACCTTATTTACATCGGCCTTGCACCGCGTTAACCCCCGGCAGCTTTTATGAGTATGCCATTTTATACTATTTCCACTGGCGCATATATAGGCGTATTTTTCAGCTTCAGCTTGTTGTTTTTTTTGTAACAATTCCTGCTGTTGCTTTTCGGCTTCGACCTGTTTTACTTTTATCTGCTGTAGGCTATCTTTCTTGTGCTGTTCAATCTGAGCTAAGCTATCGGCAATTTGTTGCTGATCGAATTTTTCGTTAGATGGCTCAAGTACAAAAATCCCAAACAATATGAATGAGCCGATCAGTGCAGCAACCACTATTAAGCATCCTTTAAGGATTCCGGTTTTCTTTTGTTCTTTATTTTCCATGATGTTTAGAATGTAAGTGGTTAAAACTATAAAAAATGACTGCAATGCGAACTTTGTGCATAAACTTCGCGTGCTCTGCGTGAATAGACTTATTGATCAGGAAATAATTTTTGAAAGAAAGCCACAACCTCCATCATCCAGGCAATGCCAACGTGAACAATTACACCGCCCCACACTGCCCGTGTTTCATAAGCAATAATGCCCAGCAGGTATCCGCCAAAAATAGAGCTGATGGCTTCGCCCATCGGTTTACCAAAATGTAAAAAGCAATACACGCTGGCCATCGCTAACACTGCGCTTCGCCCCAATGTACCAGCCATGGCAATGACCAAAAATCCCCGGAAGAAAAACTCGATGGAGATAAAATTTAACCCGTACGCTAATTCATATCCGGCAACGGTTACCCACTCCGGCATATTCATGTACAAATGTGCGAGTGTACTGTCGTACATGGGGTATTGGTTCAGAAAACCGGGCAGAAACGATGCCGTTATGATTATGGGGAGCATGATACCCAGCATGATAAAATAGGGGCGAACATCAAATTGTTTCGGGGCAAGCCCGTAAGCGTGTTTTTGTTTTCGATCGTAAATTCCGTACAGGATAAACAAGGGTATAATCATGGTGAAGATACCCAACAGGTTGTTTGAAATTTTAAAAGCCCAGTGCTGTACCTGCGGATGGAAAAATGTTTCCACAAAAGCATCGATAAAAAATACGCACCGGTCGAAACTTAATAATGCGAGGGCAACACAACTTTTTATCCAGAATTCGGGTGAGCGAAGAAATGCGCGTTTCCTGCAAAAGAATGCGTACGAAAAAACAGGCACAAGGTACGCTGCGAGGTGGGTAAGAAAGAAGTATAAAAATTTAATGAAGCCTTCCTGTTGATCTAAAAAACTGTCTTCAAAATCGACTTTATAATTGTACCAGATGCATACCGTTAAAAAGATGGCGACAAACCCATAATACAATGGATGGAAATCTTCCTGTATATGTTGCCGGATGTATTGCCAGATTTTTTTCATGCCCAGTTTTTCAGGTGCTGATAGACTTTATGGATGGGCAGTCCCATTACATTAAAATACGATCCGTTGATGCTTTCAATGGCTATCATACCAATCCAATCTTGCGCGCCATACGCCCCGGCTTTATCGAAAGGTTTATAATTATCCACATAAAATTCAATTTCTGCACGGGTTAACGTTTTAAACGTAACGTCTGTACTATCATCAAAACTCACTTCTTTTTCTGCCGATAGAATGCACACACCCGTTATTACGCAGTGTGTTTTTCCGCTCAGTACGGTTAGCATTTCAATAGCTTCTAAACGATCCTGAGGTTTATTGAGAATGTAATTGTTGATAATAACAACGGTATCGGCCGTTACAACAACCTGATCGGTGATGGACGGGCGGAAGTATTCGGCTTTTTTTGTAGCTAAGTATTTAGCTACCTGGTCAACGGGCATATCGTGCGGAAAGCTTTCTTCCACATCAGGCTTTTCAATGCTGAAGGTAAAGCCCGCTTCGCGCATCAAATACTGCCTGCGGGGCGAACTGGACGCTAAAATAAGAGGTCGTGCTAACTGCATAACGCTGTACTGTTGATTAAGAGTTGCCTAACGGAAATTCCTGATCGCGGATCGATCCAAACAAAAAACCACAAATTACTTTTGGATAAAAATACGTTGATTTCTGCGGCATGGTAGCACCGCTATGGCATACGTTTTTAACATCGTCAATCGATACTTCGTTGGTAATGATGGCGAACTGTACTTCTTCCTGTATAACACGTTTCAGGCAATCTGAAAAACTACGGTCGAAGATAATGTTCTCGGATTTGCGCTGATCTTTGCCGGCAATACCTAATGCTTTTTCGATGATGAAATAATGCATCACCGTAAGGTCAAGTTTTTTTACAACTTCCGGAAACTGCCATTTCAGGCCAGGCCATGCTTCGGGCTTGAGCCTGAGTTTGTAGGCATTGTCTTTAAACAGCAAACCGAAAGCCCAGGGCTTGCCCGCAATGATTTCGTTCAGTGTGTCGGCATCTTCAACCGGTTTGATGATAAAGTCGTTCGATAATTTTTGAAGGAGGGTTTCTTCCTGAAAGTCGGGCAGGTCTTTCAACAGCCGGTGCGTTGGTAGAATGCGTAAATCACCGGCTTCGGTATTGGTGAGGTACATCAGGTGAAAATTATATCCTTCGGTACCGGTATAATTTTCATCGGCTGCACGTTGTTGCTCCATGTGTGCCAACGATCCTTCGTATCGGTGATGGCCATCGGCAAGGATAACGGTTTTGCGTGCAAGGGCATCAACAAATTTTTGTATAACCTTTGCATCGTGTATAACGGCCAGCACATCGCGCACACCCTGGTAATCTTCGGCTTCGTAAAGCGGGTTACGGATGGCCTCATCCATGTATGATTCTAATGTAAAGGATTCATCGGTATAAAGCCCGTGCGTTGGACTAACATTTAACTCAGTCTTTTGAAGCAATTCAATGCGGTCGTTCACCGATTTAGGAATAGTGTTTTCGTGACGAAGAATTACGTTGTCGTTCCACGGGTGCAGGCGGATGTTACTGATAAAACCTTTGCGGCAATACTCTTTTGATGTGCCATGCAACGTAAAGTATTGATAATACACATAAATGCCCGGCAGCCGGTCTTGTTCAAGTATGCCCAATGCTTTCCATTGATCCAGCAAGGCTGCGGCATCTGCGGCTGGCTGATTGCCCTGTGGCATCGAAAGATGAATACTGTTGTAAGGATTTTGATATAAAGCTTTGCGTTGCTTTTCAGAAACTACATCAAAGAGGGGTGAGGTAAGGTCGTCAATGGATTTGGATAACGCTGCGTTGTATCGCCAGGCACGTAAAGGTTGTATTTCAGGCATGATTTAAAATAACGAATGTTGAATGACGAATTTAGAATGTGTGATTCGCCATTCGTAACTTAATTATATTCTGTTTTTCTTCCATTTGTTTGCAGGCATGTTCACGGCTTGCTGAGGTTGTGCTTGGTGTTCTTTCGTTGACAACAAAAGCGCGCTTAGTGCTGCGGCAATTTTTTCTTCATCGGCATCGGGCGTTCCCGTTAACACTTCGGGTTTAAAATACCGGCTCACAAAACCGGTGTCGAATTGTCCGCTGCGGAAAGCTTCGTGCTGCATTACAAAGTTGCAGAAACCCAGTGTAGTTGACAGGCCAGTGATCTCGTATTCATCAATTGCACGAATGGTTTTTTCGATAGCGCTTTCGCGGCTCTCGGCATGGCAGATGAGTTTGGCAATCATCGGATCGTAATAAAACGGTATGTCCATACCTTGTTCAAAGCCATCGTCAACACGAATGCCGTTTCCCTGTGGCCGTTTATAAGTTTGCAATGTGCCAATATCCGGAAGGAAATTGTTGGCCGGGTCTTCGGCATACACACGCACTTCAATGGCATGGCCGTTCATGTTCAGGTCTTCTTGTTTGAACGGGATTTTCCCGCCTTGTGCCACGTTAAGCTGGAGCTTCACCAGATCGATACCGGTAATCATTTCGGTAACCGGATGTTCTACCTGGAGGCGCGTATTCATCTCAAGGAAATAGAAGTTTAACTGATCATCGAGAATAAACTCTACGGTGCCTGCTCCGTAATACCCGCACGATTTGGCCACGTTTATAGCAGCTTCGCCCATGCTTTTACGCAATGCCGGTGTTAATATTGATGAGGGCGCCTCTTCTACAACTTTTTGGTGCCTGCGTTGTACTGAGCATTCGCGTTCAAATAGGTGAACAACGTTTCCGTGCTGATCGCCAAAAATCTGAAACTCGATATGCCGGGGCTTGGTTACATACTTTTCGATAAACACCGATCCGTCACCAAAAGCTGAAGTAGCTTCGCTTACGGCACGTTCCATTTGTTCGTCAAAATCTTTTTCAGCTTCTACAACCCGCATACCTTTTCCACCGCCACCGGCACTGGCTTTGATCAGCACGGGGTAGCCAATATCTTTAGCGATCTTTTTCGCCTGGGTAACATCTGTAATAGGTTCGGAAGTACCGGGCACAAGCGGAACGTTAAACTTAGCGACAGCGGTTTTTGCGGCAAGTTTGCTTCCCATCAATTCGATGGATTTGGCCGATGGCCCGACAAAGATTAATCCGGCCTGTTCAACTGCCCGTGCAAAGTCTTCGTTTTCGGATAAGAACCCGTACCCGGGATGGATAGCCTGCGCTCCGGTTTGTTTTGCAGCTTCAATGATTTTATCCATGCGCAGGTACGACTCGGCCGAGGCAGGAGGGCCAATGAATATAGCCTCATCGGCAAACCGTACGTGAAGCGCCTGCCGGTCGGCCTCGCTGTAAACGGCAACTGTTTTAATACCCATTTCACGCGCACTGCGCATGATGCGTAAGGCAATTTCGCCACGGTTGGCGACTAATAGTTTCCGTATCCCGGCCATCGTTAAAACCTCTAAAATGCAATGGTAAACAATTCTAACGGTTGCGCCAACCCTTGTTTTTAAGGTCGGGTACTTTGCTTTTTGCTCTGCTTTTTTGGTTATTTTTGCCCCGATTTTAATAACACACCCTTAATCGGACTTTAACATGATTGACTTATTTGAAAAGCTAAAAATGGAAGCCGGCCCGCTGGCCAAATATTCACACCTGCCTGATGATTACTTCTTCTTTCCAAAGTTAGAGGGAGAGATTGGCCCGCACATGATTTTTAATGGTAAGAAGGTGTTGAATTGGAGTTTGAACAACTATTTAGGTCTGGCTAACCATCCGGAAGTTCGCAAGGCCGATGCCGATGCGGCTGCCGAGTTTGGCCTGGGGTACCCGATGGGCGCCCGTATGATGTCGGGTAACTCTAAATATCATGTTGAGTTAGAGAAACAGCTTGCCGCATTTGTTAAGAAAGAAGACGCCATGTTGCTGAACTTCGGCTATCAGGGTGTGATTTCCATTATCGACTCGATTGTTAATCGTAAGGATGTTATTGTTTACGATGCCGAATCGCACGCCTGTATTATTGATGGTGTACGCCTGCACATGGGAAAACGCTTTGTGTATGCACACAACGATATGGGCGGCCTTGAAAAGCAATTAGAACGGGCTACCAAACTGGCTAACGAAACAGGGGGTGGCATTTTGGTAATCACCGAAGGTGTATTTGGTATGTCGGGCAACATGGGCGACCTGAAAGGTGTTGTAGCGTTGAAGAAGAAATACAAGTTCCGCCTGTTGGTAGATGATGCGCACGGTTTCGGAACCATGGGTGCAACAGGTGCCGGTGTGGGTGAAGAACAGGGCGTTCAGGATGAAATCGATTTATACTTCTCAACATTTGCAAAATCGATGGCCAGCATTGGTGCGTTTGTAGCTGGCGATAAGAACATCCTCAAGTTTTTACGTTATACCATGCGTTCGCAGATCTATGCAAAATCGCTGCCCATGCCATTGGTTATTGGCGGGTTAAAACGTTTGGAGTTGTTGCGCAATCACCCTGAGTTCCGCGATAATCTGAAGAAAATTATGAAAGCCATTAAAGGCGGTTTGAAAGAACGTGGCTTTGCAATCAATGAAACTCAAACACCGCCAACCCCCGTGTTATTTAAAGGAGGGGTAGGCGAGGCGGCCAATATGGCCATGGATTTAAGGGAAAACTATGGCATTTTTTGCTCGGTGGTGATCTACCCGGTGGTGCCAAAAGACGTAATTATGTTCAGGATTATCCCAACGGCAGCCCATACCTTAGAAGACGTTGAACGGACATTAAATGCGTTTTCTGCGCTAAAAACGAAGCTCGATGAAGGTTTTTACCGTACCGAGGCGCTGGTTTCGGTAACAAAAGGCTAAAAAAAACGGGTTTTTGGCTTGATTTGTAAGGTTTTTATCTAAATTGGCGTTAGAAAACAATTAAACAATTTTAAACTCTTAGGAAAATGCAAAAATTCGAAGACCTCAAAAATCTCATAGCTTCACTTGAAGGCGATGCTGACAAGTTTTATACGAAAGCTAACAGTGCAGCAGGAACCCGCCTGAGAAAAGGCATGCAGGAACTGAAAAACTTAGCTCAAGTTATCAGAGCTGAGGTTCAGGATCTAAAGAATAAAGACTAAGATCGAAGGATCTTAACCGCACAAAAAAGGCAGCGTAAGTTGCCTTTTTTGTTTTTGGGTAATGGTGCCAAAAATGGTTGGTGACATTTAATTAGAAATTTATTTTATTCCG
>CAYOJW010000009.1:0-65558 GCA_964404445.1 uncultured Roseivirgaceae bacterium
TTAATCTCCCTAATCAACCGACAATCTCGGACTTTGAAAACAGTGAACTTTTAATCTGCAACTACGGACAATGGAAAAACAGAAAATTAATGATTTGGATTGACGCAAAATATTCAAAACGTTTTATAGACCAGTATCAGGTAGTGGATAAAGTAAAAGTTAACAAAGTATACAAGACAAATGACAGTGACGATCTAATGTATGGCGGACTGGATGCAATCAAGGAACAAACACAAATGCAATTCGACTTTGAACAAAACGGAGGACAAAAACCCTCACGAATAAAATCGGGTGACTATTTGACAGATAAAAAATGGAGACTGTGGTGAAAAAGCACAGCCGGCAATCGAGTAGACGGCCTCGCCAGTTGTAACTGACGAGGTGCGCCTCTCACACCACTGTACGTACGGGTCGCGTATACAGCGGTTCATTAAGCATACTGTAATCGCTCTTTGCACCGATCACAGCTTTGATCCACTTTAACGTAAGGCTGGTAAACTCGAAGTTTTAGACCTCCTTACAGCATTTCAATCATCTTAACGTTCAGCCCTTCATTGACGTGTGAGACCTCCCCGTGTTTCGTGGGGCTCGTTCCTATCAACTACTATGACTTCTGCTGACTTCTCCTTAATGTTCCCGACATCAGGAGACCTCCCCAGGTAAGACACTTATCCTTCCGTCTATCGCTGCCACATCTACATACCTCTACTTTTGCACCAACAGGCTTTGTGATGATGTGCTCACTCACCCGTAGCGGTATGCCTCTGTATGTGGTTCATGTGCTTCAGTACAGACTTTTGCAGTCCTGCTTCCTTCAGTTCAAGGATTGCTCCTTACAACCTTGCAGCTTGCTATGTGCTTTTAGGATTCGCACATCAGGGACTTGCACCCTTTGGATAATCAAACTATTTTCCCGGCTGGAAAACAGTTGTGCCATGCTGGGCACACACACAAGCTACACGCTATGGCGATGGTTGGTTTATTTGAAGTTTAGTTTTCGTAATTTGGTTTCACAGGATAATTACACAGCTAACGAACACTCGCCACAGCGTGTAGCAAAACGTTATAGGCAACCTTATTGAGCGACCGCACATAGTTCAGCTATTCGAAAAACGGTAATGCCAGATACACTAATTTTTTTTATCTTTACAGGACAGGCAGCAAGTAAATGAAAGAGTTAAAAATAGTCATAGCAATATATAAGGAGCTGATTAATAGAATTGGTAAAGGTGGTATTCCCATTGACCTAAGACTCAAATCAATTGTTGGAACAGTACAAGACGACCCTTTTGACACTTGGGTTGGACTTGAAATAAAAAAAGCATTACCAGACAATTATGAAATTTATCATTCAGGATCATTAACAACACCCGACATCATCATCCGTGACAAAAATGATGGAACAACCGTTGGTTTGGAAATAAAAAAACTGATACAAAAACCAAATGGTAGTGATTCAAGAGGGCTGACGATTGACTATAATAGCTGTTTGCCTTGTGGTTCTACAATGGTAAAAGTTGGCGTTGAAACCATTGTCATACCTTGCTTTTACCTTTTTGCGTTGCTTGATACAGTAAGTAAAAACATCGTTACACTCATTTTATTGGATGGTGATTTTCTCAATTACGATTTTGACCTTCATAAGGAAGCTAAGTATTCAAACTATACCGAATACAACCACGGCCCTTATGGTGAAGGCTCTGTAAGACATCGCAAGATGTACACCTACCCCAATCCATTAAATTCTAAAATCAGCAAGTTTCATATGCGACAAATAGTTGTCGCTAAAAAAGCCGACTTTGAGAAAATAAAAGACACTAAAAATATCACCGAACAAATTATCCGTACAGATAAATATGGGAATTCGTTTTTTTACTACCTCAAAGACGAAACAAAAAACGGTTTATTTTCTCTTGACACTTTAACCTCACTTGAAGGTATATTTGATTTATGTAAGGAGCGACAACCTAAAGAAAGAGTAGCTGCCCTACCTGTTTTACCACCTCTAAAACTCAATGAAAATGTTTAACATCAGAGGCAAAAATAAAACAGACTATACTTATTTAGGCTTGTTTGCAGGAGCAGGTGGGCTTGACCTTGGTTTTGAACTTGCAGGCTTTCAGCATACAGAATCCAATGAAATATTAGATTATGCAGTTAAAACTTTGCGAATGAATCGTCCCGATTGGAATGTCGTTCACAAAGATGTCAGGGAATATACACCTTCTTTCAAAAATGGTCTTGATGTTTTGTTGGCAGGTTTTCCTTGCCAAGGGTTTTCACTTGGTGGAAATAGAGATGAAACAGACGAAAGAAATACGCTTTATCGTGAAGTTGTCCGTATTGCAAAATATATGCAGCCGAGAGTAATAGTGATGGAAAACGTTTTGAATTTACGGACAATGACACATCCTGAAACGGGAAAACCATTTGCCCAGCAAATTTCAGACGAACTTTCCGCAATTGGTTACACGACTATATTTGATTTTTTTCGGGTATCGCAACACGGAGTTCCACAAACAAGACGCAGATTTATCTTTATTGCATACAAGGACAACACCTTATGCCATTTTAAATTTCCCAACCCACAAAGAAAGGAAACAGGAATCAAAGAATTTTTATACGACTTAGGACAGGATCTATCTATTACACTGCCAAATCATGACCCTGAATGGGGCTTTAAAAGTTATGCTCATACCGAAACAGGTGAGCCATTTGACGAATCAGAGATAGCTATACCAGTTAGATTTAGCAGAACAGCATCTGAGGGAAACCCTGTAAGAGACTTTGAATCTCCGTTCCCTGCGGTTGATACTGCAACAGTTTGGGGGTGGGCTAAAGGGAATGTTGTAGCCGAACGAATAATGAAAAATCGTGACGGAGCAATGTTTGTGCGTAACCCTGAAAGTGAAGCAAAGCTTTGGCGAATAAAGGCAAGCAAACTACGACCATTTACAGCAAGAGAGTACGCACGACTTCAAACATTTCCTGATGATTGGGTTTTCTACGGTAAAAATAAACGAGAATTACAGTTGCAAATAGGTAATGCTGTACCTGTAATTTTCGCGGAAAAAATAGCCTTGAAAGTTCGTGAAGCGTTAGAGTTTTTAGACGGTCGATTACAAGAAATGCTGGTTGAACTAGGCGAACAAGCAAGGTTGTTTTGAACCAATAGAACAATGTTGATACGGTGTTATCAAACAACCATCACATCCGCTCAGGCACTTGAATACCCAACATCCTCATCGACTTTTTAATGGCAGATGCAATACTTTCAGATAAGGCAATACGGAACCTCAGTTTGGCCTGATCGGCTTCGTTGAAAATAGGGATGTTCTGGTAAAACTGGTTGTACTGTTTGGCCAGGTCGTACGCGTAGTTGGCGATTACAGCGGGTGAGTATTCTTTTGCGGCCTCTTTCAGTCTTGCCTCGAACGTACTCAACAAATAAAGTGCTTCGCGTTCAACCGGTTCGAGCGAAGCAATGGTTTTAAGATCATCTGCCGACACCGTAATGTTCATACTCGCAGCCTTACGCAAAATAGCTTTAATACGCGCGTGGGTATATTGAATAAACGGTCCGGTGTGCCCCTGCAACTGTATCGACTCGTTCGGGTCGAACATCATGCGCTTTTTCGGATCGACTTTCAGCAAGAAAAATTTTAACGCGCTCAGGCCAATCATTTCGGCCAGGTCGTTGATTTCTTCTTTACTCATATCATCAATCTTACCCAACTCGTGTGTTTGCCGGAGCGCAGCATCAACCATTTCCTGCATCAGATCATCGGCATCCACTACTGTGCCTTCACGACTTTTCATTTTGCCTGATGGCAGATCAACCATACCATACGATAAGTGGTAACATTGTTTCGCCCATTCATAGCCCAACTTGCTCAAAATCAGGAACAACACTTTGAAGTGATACTCCTGCTCGTTGCCTACGGTATAAATTTGTCCTTCAATTTTCGGAAAATCGCGGAAGCGCAAAATGGCTGTGCCAATATCCTGCGTCATATACACCGAAGTGCCATCGGAACGCAGCAATACTTTTTGATCGAGGCCATCGGCTGTAAGATCAACCCAGACTGAGCCATCGTCTTTTTTAAAGAAGATACCTTTTTCTACACCTTTTAATACTTCTTCTTTACCGAGTAAATAGGTGTCCGATTCGTAATACAGTTTATCGAAATTAACGCCCATGCGTTTGTACGTAACATCGAAACCGCTATACACCCAGCCGTTCATGGTTTTCCAAAGCTGTACGGTTTCTGCATCTTTGGCTTCCCACTTTTGCAGCATATCTACCGCAAGCTTCATAATAGGCGCCTGCTTCTCTGCTTCCTCTTTGCTTACGCCTTTCTCTTCTAATTCTTTTACCTGGGCTTTGTAGTGCTTATCGAACTCTACATAATATTTACCTACCAGCTTATCACCTTTCAAACCGCTGCTTTCGGGTGTTTCATCGTTGCCATACAACTTCCACGCAGCCATGCTTTTGCAGATGTGTATGCCGCGATCGTTAATGATTTGCACCTTATGCACGGTATAGCCAACGGCTTTATAAAGTTCGGCTACGCTGTATCCCAAAAAATTATTGCGCAAATGCCCGAGGTGCAGCGGCTTGTTGGTGTTAGGCGATGAATATTCAATCATGATTTCTTTTCCGTTATCCGGAAGTGAACCATAATTTTTATTGGCATAGATGGCTGCAAAAACTTCTGCCCAGGCTTTATCTGAAACTACAAGGTTTAAAAAACCTTTCACCACGTTAAAGCGGCTCACGATACCTGAGTTTTCTACCAGATAATTTCCAATGGCGTTAGCTGTTTCTTCCGGCTTTAGTTTTGAAATCCGCGTAAGCGGAAAGCACACTAATGTATGCGAGCCTTCAAACTCGGCATTGGTTGGTTGCAGTTGTAGCTGTTCTGCATTTTGATTGAATAAAGCAGAAACTGCTTTTTGTATTTCGATTCGTAATTGATTATCTAAGTTCATATTTAACCGCAAAGGACGCAAAGATACGCTGAGTTGTTATAAATTATTTGCCACGCGCTTAATTCCTGCTTTCAGTAAGGTAACATTGAAATTAATTAACAGGCCAAGCTTACATTTTGACAGCTTAAGGTATGTTAAAACCTGAGCCAGGTGGATATCGTTAAGGGCATCTACCGCTTTCACTTCAATAATTACTTTCTTTTCAACCATCAAGTCAATCCGGTAACCACAGTCCAGCTTAACTTCTTTATACACTAAGGGTAACGGTTTTTGTTTTTCAACCAACAAACCTGATTGAATAAGTTCATAATAAAGGCATTCTTCATAAGAAGATTCCAAGAGGCCCGGTCCAAGCTCACGATGAACCTGTATCGCACAACCGATAATCTTTTCTGAAATCTCGTTTTCTGTCATATTTTTATTTTAACCGCAAAGAGCGCAAAGTTAAAATATAACTTTCTCTGCGCACCTCCGTGTCCTCTGCGGTTTATTCTTCTTCGGTTTATAAGTCTAAGATATACGCAAACATTAAAGGCGCTACAATAGTCGCATCGCTTTCTACAATAAACTTCGGAGTTTCGATGCTTAGCTTACCCCACGTAATTTTTTCGTTGGGCACAGCACCGGAGTACGAACCGTAAGAAGTCGTGCTGTCGCTGATCTGGCAGAAGTAGCTCCAGAACGGTACGCCATCGCGTTCCAAATCCTGGTGCAACATCGGCACCACGCAAATCGGGAAGTCGCCTGCAATGCCCCCACCAATCTGGAAGAAGCCAATACCATCTTTACCTGAATTTTCGGTGTACCAGTCGGCCAACCATACCATGTATTCGATACCGCTCTTCATCGTGCTGGCTTTTAGTTCGCCAGTCAGCACATACGAAGCAAAAATATTTCCCATCGTACTGTCTTCCCAGCCCGGCACTACCATTGGCATGTTGCGTTCGGCTGCGGCAATCATCCAACTGTTTTTCGGATCGATTTCATAATACTGTTTCAACACGCCACTGTTAATCATGCGGAACATAAACTCGTGCGGAAACAACCGCTCGCCTTTGTCTTCGGCATCTTTCCACACCTTAAACAAGTGCGACTGTAATCTTCTAAACGCCTCCTCTTCGGGAATGCACGTGTCGGTTACACGGTTCAAGTGATTGCCCAGCAAATCCCACTCTTCCTGCGGAGTGAGGTCGCGGTAGTTGGGTATTCTTTTATAATGTGAGTGTGCCACAAGGTTCATGATGTCCTCTTCGAGGTTGGCGCCCGTACACGAAATAATATGCACCTTATCCTGACGGATCATCTCGGCAAAGCTGATGCCCAGCTCGGCCGTGCTCATGGCTCCGGCCAACGACACCAACATCTTTTTGCCTTCGGCAATGTGTTTTTTATAGCCTTTGGCGGCATCTACTAATGCGGCAGCGTTAAAATGCAGGAAATTTTTTTCGATAAAGGCAGAAATGGGTCTGTTTTGGCTCATGATTCGTTCAAATTTTGGGCGAAAATACGCAAACCTGTTAAGGTTTCAAGGGTAAAAATGCTTTGGGCGGCCGGGCGGGCTGTCGGCACTCGCCAACCCCACGCACTGGCCACTTCGGGCTCAAACAAATGCCTCCATCCCTGCCGCAACAATTCAACCAACACAAACTCTTCTGATCGATTCAAAATATCTTCAAAATTGAAATGGTAAATTAGTGGAATGAAAATCCTAATTGTAGAAGATGAAAAAGAACTTGCCAAAGACATTGCTGAATACCTGTCGGGCGAAAACTACTTGTGCGAAACGGCAACGACCTACCGGCAAGCGGCCGACAAAATCGGGGTTTATTCGTACGACTGTATTCTCTTAGACTTAATGCTGCCTGACGGACAAGGCCTTCAATTACTCGAACTACTGAAAAGCCAAAACAAACAAGATGGGGTAATTATTATCTCAGCCAAAAATTCTGTTGAAGATAAAGTAAAAGGACTGCAAATTGGTGCGGACGATTACCTGGCAAAACCGTTTCATCATTCCGAATTACTGGCAAGAATACATTCACTCATCCGCAGAAAACAGTTTAACAACGCAAACATTATCCGGCAAAATGAAATAACGGTTGATTCATTAGCAAAAACCGTTACGGTTAATAACAAAGCGATTAGTCTCACAAAAAAAGAATTTGACCTATTGCTCTTTTTCTTAGGCAATAAAAACAGGGTTATTTCAAAAGCCGCCATTGCCGAACATATTTCGGGCGATATTGCCGATATGTTTGACAACCACGATTTTGTTTATGCTCATGTTAAAAATCTGAAAAAGAAACTTTCAGAGGCCGGCTACGGCAACTACCTGAAAACAATTTACGGAACAGGCTACAAGTGGGAACTATGAGTAAGTTATTAAATAAACCATTCAAAGCATTTACAATTTACGCGCTCATCGTTTTAGTGTGCAGCATACCGGTTTATTATCTTGTAGTAGATTTTATCTGGCTAAACGAGTTAGACGAGCATAATCTCATCATTAAAAAACGTATCGAAACTGGCTTTAACAATATTCAAATAAACGATGATGAGTTGATAGGTTTACTAAACCATTGGACGAAATTACAACCGGGCACAACATTAACACCCGCTAATGTTCCGGCCGCCAAAGCTGACAGTACCTATACCATCAGGAGGCTGAACGAATTCCCTGAACACCATGAGCTTGACCGTTTCAGAGGGCTTTCTTCATTCATAACCATTAACGGCAAACTCTATCATTTACAAATTGAAACCAACGTAGAAGAAAGCCACGAAACCGTGCTGGCCATTGCCGTGGTTACAATCCTGTTTTTTACGCTACTGGTTATAGGCTTCATAGTTTTAAACAAACGGATTGCAAAAAAAATCTGGCAGCCATTCCGCCATACGCTTGAAAAATTAAAATCGTTCGATTTAACCACACGGCAAGCCATTTCGTTTGAAAAAACTGGCATAGAAGAATTTGAAGAACTAAATCAATCATTACAAAAACTGATTGACAGAAACATTTCGGTTTACACGCAACAGAAAACATTTATCGAAAATGCCTCTCACGAATTACAAACACCCCTGGCCGTATTAAGGTCGAAAATGGATTTGCTTTTACAGAACAAAGACATCACAAACGACCAATCGCAAATTCTCGCAGCCATTGAATTGCCGCTATCGAGAATTTCAAGAATCAACAAAAACCTATTACTGTTGGCGAAACTTGAAAACGATCAATTCCCCGACAAAGAAAACCTTGAATTAACAACAATACTCAACGAAAGCCTTGAGCTACTCGCTGACTACATTATAACCAAACAAATTACCGTTGATAAAAACCTCAACGGAAAGCTATTCATCACCTGCAATAAAACCTTGCTCGAAATTCTTGTTAATAATTTGCTCATCAACTCCATTATTCACAACACCGAAAAAGGCAACATACGCATTGATTTATCGGGGCGAACATTAACCGTATCCAATACGGGAGTTACACCACTGAACAACGAAAACCTGTTTAAACGCTTTACGGTTTCATCTTCCGAAACTGCCAGCAGTGGTTTAGGGCTGGCAATCATCAAAGAAATTTGTAACCGCCATAAGTGGGAAATCAGCTATCAGTTTGGAGATAATTTCCATGTCTTTTCTGTTAGCTTCTAAAAATTCAAAATTTCTTCAAAATCGGGTTATTTTTTTGTGCATAACTATTTTCTGATAGATGTATGCCGCTAATCGAAGAATTTGACAAACAGGGAAATTGGCTTTTCAGGTACAGAGGTGAATTGCCGCTGATTGTTGTATTGATAGGTTATGTTCTTTATGCAAGAACAGAGTTTTACCCCGAAACATTTTTTCTGGAAGAAACCGTGTATGAGCCTTACTATGAGGCTGGGTGTTTGCTCATAAGTTTGTTGGGATTATTCATCAGGATTTATACAGTCGGGCATACGCCTGAAAATACTTCAGGCCGCAATACAGAAAAACAAGTAGCAGACAGCCTGAACACCACGGGCGCTTACTCCCTTGTGCGACACCCGCTTTACTTAGGCAATTTCTTCATGTCACTGGGGCCGGTTCTGTTAACCGGAAACTTTAGCTTTTTAATAATCTTCTGCCTTTTATTCTGGGTTTACTATGAGCGGATTATGTTTGCAGAGGAAAATTTTTTAAGGAAGAAATTTGGCGAACATTATATAGAATGGGCACAGAATATACCGCCTTTTCTTCCACGCCACACCCGAAAGAAATTTCTGCGGCCTCAATACAAATTCAGTTGGAAAAAAGTAATCAAAAAAGAAAAGAACGGGCTGGTAGCAATCTTCCTTATTTTTTCAATCTTCGATATTACCGGAGAGATACTTGAGGGCAGAAGGGATTTCAACTATGTATTTATATTTCTCTGCATTGCAACCATTATCGCATATTTCATTATCAAGTATATCAAGTCAAGAATGACTACTTTGAATGAATCGCAGCGATAATTCAAAATTCCTTCTAAATCTGCTTAGACATTGCATTAAAAAATGCAATGAGAAAAACTGCATTATTACCAGTGCTGATACTGGTTCTTCAACCTTGCTTTGCTCAACATTCCGACAGCATTTTTCTTACAGCGAATACATTCAGCAAGTCTTTGTTTCCTAAAAACAAGTTCGTTCTTAAACCGCATTACTATCCGGCCACGTTAATTGCTTCGGGCTTTGCGTTGAGTGGGAATCACCCGGAGTCCGTTAAAAACGAAATCGTTGAAGAGCGGAACGAACATTTAAGTAATTTCAGAACGCACGTAGATGATTATTTACAATTCAGCCCGATAGCCATCGCGTACGGACTTGACGCATTTGGTGTTAAATCCAAAACCGATATACAAAACCGAACGGTAATTTTAATAAAAGGAGAATTATGCGTTGGTCTGGTTACACAAGTTTTAAAACGCACCACGCACGTACAGCGACCCGATTTTTCAGATTATCATTCGTTCCCTTCGGGGCACACTGCTCAGGCTTTTGCCGCAGCAACCTTTTTGAGCGAAGAATACGGACACCGGTTTAAGTGGATGCCTTATGTTTCATACGGCATAGCCACATCGGTCGGCTTTTTGCGAATGGCAAACAACAAACATTACATAAGCGATGTGTTGGTAGGCGCTGGCATAGGCGTTTTATCCATGAAAGTTTCGTACTGGACGCACCAATACAAGTGGAACAAAAAGAGAAATTCAAACTTTCTTCGAAATCGGAAATAAACTTTGATTCATAAACTTAAAAACTATTCACATGAAACAATTAGCAATTCTTCTGATCGCAGTGATGATGGCATCATGCACCAACGCACAAAAAGTAAAAGACAAAGAAGTTCCGGCAGTTGTAAAATCGGCTTTGCAGAAAAGCTATCCCAACGCCAAGGAGTTGAGCTGGGAAAAAGAAAACGACAACTACGAAGCATCGTTTGAAGTGGACGATACTGATTATTCGCTGCTGATTGACGCTTCGGGCAATATTCTTGAAACAGAAGTTGAAATAAACATTGATGAACTTCCTGCAAAAACGAAAGCGTACATTTCTCAAAACCATGCAGGGCAGAAAATAAAAGAAGCCGCAAAAATCACTAACAGTAAAGGTGTTGTTACTTACGAAGTCGAAATCAAAGGCAAAGACTTAATTTTTGACAGCAATGGGGATTTATTAAAGTAGAAACGAAGGAGGGGAAATAAAAAGGTAATGATTAAAATAACATCAAGAATAATATTCATCATAAAAGCATTTGTCTTTTTTTCTTTTAGTGTTTCATTCGCACAAACCACATCGGCAACACTTTCGGGCATTGTAAAAGACAAGAAAAATAAAACCGCTTTACCGTTTGTAAACATTGTTTTAAAAACGGAAAAAGACAGCGCATTTGTAACCGGAACCGTTACCAACGAAGAAGGCCGATTCACGCTTTCAGGCGTTAAGCCCAACCATTATTTATTGGAAGTTTCTTTTATCGGCTACACTACCAAACGGCAATTGCTTTTCGTGGGAAACCTTTCCGAATTTCTGGATATAACAACGGTTGAATTGGAAGAAAACATAACCACACTATCGGAAGTAGTTGTTACCGGCAAGCAGGATGACGTAAGCGAACAAATGGATAAGAAAACGTACTCTATCGAAAACAATATCAGTCAAAGTGGCGGTTCTGTTTTGCAGGCCGTGCAAAATTTACCGGGTATTACCGTTCAGGACGGCAAAGTGCAATTACGCGGTAACGATAAAGTAACCATTCTCATTGACGGCAAACAAACAGCATTAACCGGCTTTGGTAGCCAAACCGGGTTAGACAATATTCCGTCTTCATCCATCGAAAAAATTGAAATCATTAATAATCCATCCTCAAAATATGATGCCAACGGAAACGCAGGGATTATCAATATCATAATGAAGAAAAACAAACAAGAGGGCTTTAACGGAAAAGTTGGTTTCACAACAGGTCTGGGCGCTTTATGGATCCGCAAAGAAAACCTACCCACGATAAGGCCGCAATACCGGGCTACACCTAAAGTAAATCCTTCGCTTACGCTCAACTACCGGAAAAATAAAGTGAATGTATTTTTACAGGCCGATAACTTATATACCGAAACACTCAACAAAAATGAATTTGTAACCCGCACGTACGATGACGGAATCATCATCAAACAACAATTAAAGCGAAACCGCAACACCAATTTCTTTACATCAAAAGCGGGAGTAGATTGGCATATCGATGAACACAATACATTAACCGTTTCGGGTTTGTTCGGAAGCGAAAAAATAATTGACCGGGGCGACCAGCCGTTTTTTAATACTGACTTATCAGAGAGGCTTCGGCTTTGGCAATTTTTTGAAGATGAGTTGAAAACAACCGTCATGGCAACAGCAGCCTATCAGCATAAGTTTAAGCAGGCAGGGCATTTATTGAATGTAGGTTTCAATTACACGTTTCACCGCGAAGACGAAAAATATTTCTATGACAATTACTTGCCATCATCAACCGGAACGGACGCTTTCAAATTACTTTCGGATGAGCAGGTTTATGATTTCAATCTCGATTACATAAAACCCTTGAAGCACGGACGAATTGAAACAGGCATAAAGCTGCGCAACAGGATTATCCCCACAAACATGGATTTCAGACCCGGTGAAAATTCCGTGCTGGATGTAAGCGCAGGCGGTTGGGCTACGTACAAAGAATTGATACCCGCATTGTATAGCAACTATGTTTTTGAAAATACAACGTGGGAAGCAGAGTTAGGATTAAGAGTAGAGTATGTGAACATCAACTGTGAAGTAAACCCCGATCACAGCACTTACAAAAGTGACGGATACGATTACACACAGCCGTTTCCTAATTTCAGGTTAGCGTATAAAATCAATGACGCAAACAAACTTTCATTGTTCTACAACCGAAGAGTTGACCGACCGAATGAAGTGGACATTCGTATTTTCCCTAAGTACGATGACGCTGAAATAATTAAAGTCGGAAACCCTGCATTACGACCACAGTTTACCAACGCAGTTGAGTTAGGCTATAAAACAAGCTGGCAAAACGGCTATTTTTATTCAGGCGTATATCACCGCTTTGCCGATGGCACAATAACAAGGATTTCAACGATCGTTCCTAACAACACATTGATTTATGCCATATTTCAAAATGCGGGGAAAAGTCGGAACACAGGTTTGGAAATCGTGCTTTCGCAGGACATTGCAAAATGGTATGCGTTCAATTTCAATGCGAACGTTTACTACAACCAAATAGATGCTTTCACAGTTGAGAATCTATACCCAACTCCGCATACATTTTCAGCCGGCAAACAAACAATCTATTCGGGCAATGTAAAACTGAATAACAATTTTCATCTGCCCAAAAAATTTGAAATGCAGGTTACAGCAGTCTGGTTAGCGCCCGACATTATCCCCCAAGGAAAAATTGCTCAACGGTTTTCGTTAGATTTGGGAGTTAAGAAATCCATTCAAAAAGGGAAAGGCGAATTGTTTTTCAATGCCAACGACTTGTTGAATACCATGATTATCAAAAAAGACATTCAGGGCAATGGTTTCAATTACACGACTTCCGATTATTACGAAACACAGGTCGTTCGCTTAGGGTACAGTTACAAATTTTAAAACTATGTGGTGGATTTATGCAATACTATCAGCCCTGTTTGCATCGCTCACAGCAATTTTTGCCAAGCTGGGTGTTGCAAACATTAATTCAAATCTTGCAACAGGCGTTAGAACAATTGTTGTGCTTATCATGATCTGGACAATTACACTTGCACGAGGTGAAGCAAAAGGGATCAGCACGTTATCGAAACAAAACATTATCTTCTTAATTATTTCAGGAGTTGCCACAGGCTTATCGTGGATATTTTATTTTAAAGCCCTGCAAGTTGGCAATGTTTCGCAAGTGGCAGCCATCGACAAACTTAGTGTAGCCCTCACCATAATTCTTGCGATTATTTTCTTAGGTGAACCGCTTACTTTGAAAACAGCAATCGGTGCAGGCTTAATTATCGCAGGGACTTTGGTTATGATTTCGTAAGTATAGAAATCTCAACTTACAAGACAAGAAAATAAAAAAGCCCCGCGAAATCTTCATTCCACAGGGCTTTCACTTTTAATTCAATCACATCTTACCAAACCACAATCCGTTCGTTTTCGGGTTTATACATTTTATCGCCTTCTTTCACATCAAACGCTTCGTAGAATGGTGTAAAGTTCATGAGCGGGCCGTTTACACGCCACTTGGCCGGTGAGTGTGGATTGGTGTTTACATACATACGCAAAAACTCATCTCTTGTTTTCACGCGCCATATCCGCGCAATCGAAATAAAGAAACGCTGGTCGGGTGTGAAGCCGTCTAACTTCTCATTGCTTTGTCCCTGTTCCGTTAGTTTAAAGGCATCGTAGGCAATGGCTATCCCTGCAATGTCGGCCGTGTTCTCGCCTACTGTTAACGCGCCTTTCACGTGTACCGAATCCAACACGGTAAACTGGTTGTACTGATCAATCACTTGTTGCGTACGGGCTTTGAATTTTTCAAAATCATCTTTCGTCCACCAGTTTTTCACGTTGCCGTTTTTATCAAACTGCGCACCCTGATCATCGAACGAGTGTGTGATCTCATGACCGATTACCATACCAATGCCGCCATAGTTCAACGCATCATCGGCATACAAATCGAAATACGGAGGTTGTAAAATGCCTGCAGGGAAAACAATTTCGTTTAGCGGAGGGTTGTTGTAAGCCGTTACCGTAGGCGGAGTAGTGTGCCACTCGGTGCGATCGACCGGCTGACCGATTTTCGCAATGTTATAGCGGTAGTTATTTTCGTTGGCCGATAAGCGGTTCTCAAAATATGTGTCGCGTTTTACCTCCACATCCGAGTAATCGCGCCACTTATCCGGGTAACCGATTTTCTCAGTAAAGGCATAGAGTTTTTCTTTTGCTTTGGTTTTGGTGGAATCGCTCATCCAGTCTAAGTTATCGATGCGCGTTTCAAAAGCTTTTTTCAGATTATCAACCAGCACACGCATACGTTGTTTGGCTTCTTCCGGAAAATATTTTTTCACATACAACTGTGCCAATGCGTGCCCCAGCGAGCGATCGACCGCTTCGGTAATCTCTTCCGCACGCGGTTTCTGCACGGCCTGTCCGGTTAAGATTTTTGAATACGCAAACGATACATCTGAAAACGGCTTGCTTAAAAAATTAGCAAACGTGTTGATGGATTTCGCTTTCAGGTAAATTTTCCAGTCGTTAATGGAAACAGATTTCAACAGTTTATTGAGTTGATCGTAATAAGCAGGTTGTTGCATATTCACCGAATCTACTTTCGCACCCAGGTTGTCAAGCAACGTAGCCCAGCCAATGTCAGGTTGTTTTTTGGCAATATCGGCAACGGCTAATTTGTTGTAGTTCGTCTGCACATTTCTGCGTTCGATATTCGTTTTGTGCGATGTGGCTAATTGCTTCTCAATTCCATAAACCACTTCAGCATTTTTTGTTGCGGCAGCGGCATCCGAGCCGGTTAATTCAAACAACGCGGCAATGTATTTTTTATACGCTGTTTGAATGGCTACGGTAGATGAATCGCTTCTGAAATAATAATCGCGTTCAGGCAGACCAATTCCGGTTTGCGACAGGTTTACAATGTTTACCGAACTTCGCCTCGAATCGGGACCAACATAAAATCCAATGATGGAACCATTGCCTACCTTTTGTTCTTCGGCCACAAATTTTATCAATGAAGGCACATCGGGAATGGCATCAATGTGTGTCAGCGTGGGTTTGATCGGTTCGTAACCACGTTTGTTAATGGTTGCCGTGTCTATTCCCGAAGCATAAAAATCCCCAACTTTTTGTTCAATGCTTCCTGCCGCATTATTAGCTTGCGAAACACTGTCTAATATCCCTTGCATACGGATGCGTTGCGGAAAGTTCAAAAATGAATACGAACCTACACCAGTTTGACTGGCCGGTATTTGTACGCTGTCGTACCATATTCCGTTAACGTAAGTAAAGAAATCATCGCCCGGTTTTTTGGTTTCGTCAATGCCGGTTATCACAACACGCTTTTCATCGGCCGCTTGTTTGCCACAGGCTACGGCCAACAATAACATAACTAAAAAATAACAGAGTTTTTTCATGGTGAGGAGGTTTATCGGTAAATCGTATGGTTAGTTAAGGTGAAAGTTGTCTTTAAAATCAACCGCGAACAACCTCGATTTTATCGTTTACGTACCGGTTGGGTTAAACGGTTATTAAAAGGTATAAAGCGGTACGGAGCAACCTTAATCTTCAGGAAACAGGCATTTCTAACCACAAACGTAACTTCACACCATAGAATGCGTTCAAAAACCGAAACTGTTAACCATGTCAAAATACACTTCACCGCTTTTTTATTTTAGATTAACAGAGGGCATGAATGTTGTGTGAGAAAAATGTTGTAAACTTATCCAATGGTGCGCATTGTACTCTTACTGTTACTGGGTATGCTTTCACACGTAGTGACAGGTCAAAGCCCTGCCTCGCCTGTCGCGTATGAAGTTGTGCGGCAAGACCCTAAAATTACGTTGTACGAACGCTGGACTGATTTTCCGGGCACAACTACCAAAGCCCGCGACTTAAAAATTGTCTTTTATGCGAACGTAACACCCGAAAAAATGTTCGCCATGGTTACGGAAGAAAAAAATCTCAAAACGTGGCAGAAAAACCTGGAAGAGTATAAAACATACCCACATACGGACGATACCCACTGGTATGTATATAGCTATTTTAAAATGCCCTGGCCGCTCACCAACCAGGATTATTACGCCCGTTACCATGTAGTGAGCAAATCGGCAGTTAAAATCGTGCTTGAATTTTCGCCTGCCGAAAACCTAAAAACAGCCCCGTTGCGCGATAAGGTAGATCGTATGCCAGCGTACGGAAAGTGGGTGATTGAGAAAACCTCCAGCGGGAAATCGAAGGTAACTTATACCATTACCGGTAAACCGGTGAACGTTCCGCGTGCCGTTACCGATAACTTAGTGCGCAACAATTTTATGAACACCATCAACGAGCTGATTACCGTTGCCGAGAAATGAGAGAATTCACTATATTAGGAGCATGAAAAAAACCGCTACACTCTTTGTTTTATGCCTGATCGCGCTGAGTGCATATAGTCAGGAGTCGCGCCCGTTTGAAAATGAAGTTAAAAATCTCGTTGCAAAAGATTCGCTCATTACAAACCGACAAAACATTATCCTGTTCACGGGCAGTTCAAGCATTGCTTACTGGAAAGATGTGCAGGATTACTTTCCGGAACATAACGTAGTAAACCGTGGCTTTGGCGGATCAACCATGCGCGATCTGGTGTATTACACACCCCAGGTGATCATCCCCTACAACCCGAAAACTATTTTCATTTACGAAGGCGATAACGATGTTAACGCAGGCCATAGCCTGAAAAATATTCTCGCTTCTGCCGATACCGTACTGGCCGCCATCCGCACACATTTTCCGCCAACGGTAAAAGTTTATTTCATTGCCGCAAAACCCAGTGTGGCGCGCTGGCATCTGCAAAAACAGTACATCGGCTACAACAAAGCCTTAAAAGCCTGGACAAAAAATAAAAACAACGTGTTTTTTGTTGATGTCTGGACACCGATGATGGACAAAAACGGCAACGTGCGAAAAGATTTATTCATTGACGACAACCTGCACATGAATAAAAAAGGATACGCGATCTGGGCTGAGGTACTAAAACCTTATGTTGATTAGATAACATTGTATCGCCCGGTGTATTACCCACTTGCGCAACATTTTTATTTTTTATATCTTCCGAAAACCGGGTTACAACAAAAGTAACCTGCCAATAAACCGCTAAAAAATAACCATGTTCGAAAACTTAGACCCCTTGCTCAGGATTTTCTGGTTCGTGGCCATACCCGCCAGCCTGATTTTTATCATCCAAACCATTATGACATTTATCGGTGTTGACTCGGCCGATGGCGTTGAAGCCGATTTTGATGGCGACCTGAGCGGTGCCGATGCACCTTTCCAGCTATTCTCGCTGCGCAACCTCATTAATTTTATGTTAGGTTTTAGTTGGACAGGTATATCGTTTTTTAATACCATCGAAAGCAAACCCCTGCTGATTACCTTAGCCGTTGCGGTAGGCTGCCTGTTTGTTTATGTTTTCTTTTTGATCATCCGGCAGGTTCAAAAATTAGCCGAAGACAACTCGTTTAATATTTCCAACACGTTGAACAAAACAGCCGAAGTATATCTGACCATTCCCGAACGCAAAACGGGTAAAGGAAAAGTTATGGTCAGTGTAAAGGGCTCTTTTCACGAACTCGATGCCATGACAGAACACGACAAAATTCCTTCCAGCACATTGGTAAAGGTTGTTAAAATCGTAAACGGAAATGTTCTGCTTGTTGAAACGCTTTAATCCTAATTCATAAATCGTAAATCATAAATCTTAAATCTTAACACATGACCCCGGTAATTCTTATTGTAGTAGCAGCATTAGTCGTGTTTGTTACCATTTCAGCCCTTGTTTCGCGGTACAAACGCTGCCCTTCTGATAAAATATTGGTGATCTATGGCCGCACAGGCGGTTCTTCCGCCAAATGTATTCACGGAGGCGGTGCGTTTATCTGGCCTGTTATACAGGATTTCGCCTTCCTCGATTTAAAACCTATATCGATTGACGCAAACCTTACAAATGCCCTGAGCCGCCAGAACATCCGCGTGGACGTACCTTGTCGGTTTACCATTGCCATCTCAACCGAAGCCGACAGCATGAACGCTGCCGCAGAAAGATTGTTGGGATTAACGCACGGACAAATACAGGAACTCGCCAAAGATATTTTGTTTGGCCAGTTGCGTTTGGTGATCGCTACCATGACCATTGAAGAGATCAACTCCGACCGCGATAAGTTTTTAGAAAACATTTCGAAAAACGTTGATACCGAATTGAAAAAGATCGGCTTAAAGCTCATCAACGTAAACGTAACCGATATTAAAGACGAATCGGGGTACATCGAAGCGTTGGGTAAAGAGGCTGCCGCTAAAGCGATCAACGAAGCGAAGATCAGCGTGGCCGAACAAGAGAAAATCGGGGAAACCGGTAAAGCCGTTGCCGACCGCGAAAAAGATACGCAGATTGCCGAAACGCACCGCGACCGCGATGTAAAAATTGCCATCACGCAAAAAGACCGTGAGATCAGCATTGCCTCTGCACAAAAAGACGAATCGATTGGTAAAGCCGAAGCCGAACGCGATACCCGTGTAAAAACATCAGAAGCCAACGCGATTGCCATTAAAGGCGAAAACGAAGCGAAGATTGCCATCGCACAATCCGAAGCCATCCGCAGAGAAAAAGAAGCCGAAGCCTTGCGCGTAGCGTTAGCCTCCGAAAAAGTACAGCAGGCAAAAGCCCTTGAAGAAGCCTATCAGGCCGAACAAAAAGCGGAAACTGCCCGTGCCGAACGCGAGCGTTCAACACAAAACGCCAACATTGTTATACCGGCCGAAATCGCCAAGCAACGTGCTATCATCGAGGCGCAGGCTATGGCCGAGAAAATCCGCGTACAGGCAAAAGGTGAAGCCGATGCCATTTATGCCAAGATGGAAGCCGAAGCAAAAGGTTTGTTTGAAATACTAACCAAGCAGGCCGAGGGTTACAAAGAAGTGGTAAGTGCAGCCGGTGGCGACCCTACCAAGGCGTTCCAGTTATTGTTAATTGAAAAACTCCCTGACTTGGTTAAAACACAAGTGGAGGCTGTTAAAAATATTAAAATCGATAAGATTACCGTATGGGATTCGGGCAATGCCGAAAACGGAAACGGCTCAACGGCAAATTTTGTTTCGGGCATGATGAAAACCGTTCCGCCACTCAACGATTTGTTTAATATGGCTGGGTTAAGCTTGCCAACGTATCTGAAAGGTGAGGAAAAGAAAGAGATTCCTAAGAAAGATAAGCCTGAGTAATGCATTGATTCGATTTGATAATTTGAAGATTAGCCGATAAACATTCAGCGATTAATCTTCAAATTATTAAATCATCGAATTTTCAAATTACTCCGCCATCACCGGCCTGTTAGCAATAGCGTGTGCCGTGGCTTCCAAAACCTCAAAAGCACTTTCGGCCATCCGGTTTTCGGTGTCGAGTGTTGGGTTCACTTCTACAATTTCCCACGTACACACTTTAGGGTCTTTCGCCAATTCTACATTTAACAATTTCGCCTCCTCTACCGTTAAGCCGTTGGGCACGGGCGTTCCTGTACCGGTTGATACGCGGCTGTCAATGCTGTCCACATCAAACGAAACATAAATCAAATCGCAGTGGTCGAGCATGGCCAGCACACGCCTGGCAATTTCGATCGCGCCAAGCTTCTTCACCTCTTCCGTTTCAATAAAATTGATGTTGTGTTTATTGATCAGGTAGTTCTCGGGCTTTTCCAAATCGCGCACCGATACATATACGATGTCTTCGGGATATACTTTTGGCCCGGGAATACCCACGTTTTTGAGTTGCTCCCAATACTCCAGCGTTTCGTCACGCGGATCGTTCACTTTGTTTTCGAGGTTATCCAAACCGGTGGCCATCGCTAACGGCATACCGTGCATATTGCCCGAAGGCGTTGTAAACGGTGTATGGATGTCGGCATGGGCATCGATCCATACCACACCCAGGCGCGAGCCGGGATTTGCTTTCTTGATACCCGAAATGGTTCCGTAGGCTGTACAATGATCACCGGCAATAACTAACGGGAAGTTATCTTCCCAGATGGTTTCGTAAACTTCTAAGCAAACACGCTCTTCCATAACCAGCACACCATCAATGAACTTGGCATACGAGTGTCGGGCACCGTCAAACAGCAGTTCGTTCACGTTCTCAACCTCTACCGAATCGTGCTGGCGGAAAAAATCGGATTTCATATCGAGGCTGGCAATCTTAATCGCCTCTACACCCATACTGGCGCCACGGGTACCGGCACCGATTTCAGATTTTACCTCTATAATTTTGATCTCTTTCACAGCTATACGCTTAAGATTTATAATTCAATACGAAATGTTATTTTTTGAGTAGAATAATGAATGCAATCGTGGCCGGAAGCCTCAGAAATCGGGCAGGCCATGCGCCTCTGCGGGCATGGAAACATAAACCGGGTTGAGATAACGATTGATCATAGGTTACTAACATTGCAAAGATGGCAAATTTATACCAATATTGCACCTCATTTTTATTGACTAAAACCGCGTTTTCACCGTATTTAGCCGCCCAATTTATTTAGCAACCACTACCGAAAAATGAAGAGCTACCGGGATCTGATCGAGCAGACGTTTGAGTTTCCGCAAAAGGAATTTAAAGTCCGCGATAACGAGCTATTGTTTAACGATGTACCCCTGATGGACATTATTAAGCAATACGGTACACCCCTGAAACTTACGTACCTGCCCCGCATCAGCGAAAACATCCGGTCAACCCAGTCGTTGTTTTACAGCGCCCTCGAAAAATTCAAATACAGCGGGCAATACACCTATTGTTATTGTACCAAGTCATCGCACTTTTCGTTTGTGATGGAAGAAGCGCTGAAAAATGAAAACGTACACATGGAAACGTCATCGGCATTTGATATACCGATTGTACGCTCGCTGTATGCCAAAGGAAAGCTCACGAAAGACTCATACATTTTATGCAACGGTTTTAAAATGCCGTTATATACCCAATACATCTCTGAATTGCTGAATGACGGCTTTCACAACTGCATACCGATTTTGGATGAGATGGGTGAGTTTGAAGAGTACGAGAAACACGTAAAAAACCCGTACCGGGTGGGCATTCGTGTTGCAGCCGATGAAGAACCCAAGTTTGAGTTTTACACCTCGCGCCTCGGCATCCGCTACAGCGACATTATTCCGTTTTACAGGGAAAACATTGAAAAAAGCAAAAACGCATCGTTAAAGATGCTGCACTTCTTTATCAATACGGGTATTAAAGACACCGCATACTACTGGAGTGAGTTGAGCCGCTTCGTATTCAAGTATTGCGAATTGAAAAAAATATGCCCGTCATTAGATTCCATCGATATTGGTGGCGGGTTCCCCATTAAAACTTCGCTTACCTTCCATTACGATTACAAGTACATGATCGAACAGATCGTGGAAAACATTAAATGGATTTGCGATAAGAACAACGTACAAGTACCCAACATCTTTACCGAGTTTGGAAGTTACACCGTAGGCGAAAGTGGCGCTGTACTGTACCAGATAGTTGACCAAAAACTACAAAACGATAAAGAGTTGTGGTACATGATTGATGGATCGTTCATTACGCACTTGCCGGATGCCTGGGGGCTGAACCAAAAATACATTCTGTTAGCAGTAAACAAATGGGACGACCCATACCATAAAGTAAACATGGGCGGCCTCACCTGCGACAGCATGGATTACTACAACTCCGAAGCACACACCGGTGAGGTGTTCCTGCCGATGATCAACGATGAAGAACAATTATTCATCGGGTTTTTCCATACAGGCGCGTATCAGGAATCATTAGGTGGCTATGGTGGTATTCAGCATTGCCTTGTGCCCGCGCCCAAGCACGTGCTGATCGAACGTAACGAAGATGGTGAAATCATCACCCGTTTATTTGCCGAACAGCAAAGTGAAGAGTCGATGTTAAAAATATTGGGTTACTAATTAGTTCCAGGCATGTAATATACCGGCCTAAAAACACAATTTGTTTACACCCGGTTTTTTTACCTTTACGCATTAACAGCCGGTTGTGAGCAAATCTATCGTCATCATACCCACGTATAACGAAAAAGAAAACATCGAGGCCATCATCCATGCCGTGTTTTCATTGTCCGTGCCTTTTCATGTGTTGATTGTTGACGATGGTTCGCCCGATGGCACAGCCGACATTGTAAAAAAATTACAGGAGGTTTACCCCAGCGAACTTCACCTGTTGCAACGATCCGGTAAACAGGGATTAGGTACAGCCTATATCGCAGGTTTTCGGTATGCGTTAGCCAATCATTACGAATATATTCTGGAAATGGACGCAGATTTTTCGCACGACCCGAAAGATTTAATCCATTTACAACAAGCGTGCGAAACCGGCAACGATGTGGCGATTGGTTCGCGCTATGCTACGGGTGTAAACGTTGTGAACTGGCCAATGGGTCGCGTACTGTTGTCGTACTTTGCAAGCTGGTACGTTCGCCTGATTACCTCAATGCCCATATCCGACACCACGGCAGGCTTTGTATGTTATCACCGGAAGGTTTTGGAAACCATACCGCTCGATCAGGTTAAGTTTGTTGGCTATGCCTTTCAAATTGAGATGAAGTTTTTAGCCTGGAAATACGGGTTCATGTTAAAAGAAGTTCCCATTATTTTCACTGAGCGCACACGCGGCCAGTCAAAAATGTCGCCCGGTATTTTTAAAGAGGCATTTTTTGGCGTGTTGCAGATGACTATCCAAAGCTGGTTTAAAAAGTACATACCGGCTCCATCTTCTCAATAAATTAAATACAGGTATATTTTATTTTTTCAGATTAAAGTGATAATATTCTACACAAGAATTTATCACTCCCATGCAACGACTTATTTGTTTATTCGCACTTCTCACCCTGCCTGTCGGCACCTTTGCACAAGAGAAAGGATTTGAATTTGGCAAAATAAAACACGAAGAACTGCAAATGACCCGATACGAGCGCGACTCATCGGCCGTAGCCGTTGTGTTAAACGAATTCGGGGATGCCTTCATTGAAACAGCCGAATACAATCTTGTATTCGAACACCATATCAAGATTAAAATCCTGAAGAAAGACGGGCTGAACAAGGCAAACTTTGTTATTCCGTTATACAAATCTAATAACGGCCGGTTCGAGAAATTACTAAGCGCCAAAGCCTCTGCATTTAACTACGATAACGGGTTTATTAAGGAAACAAAACTTGATGAACGCGGCATATTAACCGAAAAGGTTGATGATAACTGGAGCGAAAAGAAAATTATCCTGCCCGATGTGCGCGTGGGTAGTATAATCGAAATCATTTATACCATTCAATCCCCGTTTATTTATAATTTCAAAAGGTGGGAGTATCAATCCGACATACCCAAAATACAAAGCGAGTATTGGGCGAAAATACCGGGAAACTATATTTACAATATTGCATTAAGAGGATTTTTAAAACTATCAAAAAATGAAAACTCAATCCTGAAAGAGTGTATCAAAGTAGGGTCGGGTTATGCCGGTGGATATTCGGCTGATTGTATTCAGTATAAATTTGGTATGAAGAATATCCCTGCCTTTATCGAAGAAGATTATGTAACGTCAAAAGCCAATTTTTTATCGGCCATTAATTTTGAACTTTCTGAAGTACGGCACTTCGATGGCCGGGTTAATAAGATCACAAAAGAGTGGAAAGATGCCGATATTGAAATACGGAACCATGAGAACCTGGGACAACAGTTAAAGAAAGGTAAAGACATCTATCAAAAAATCGAACCGCAATTAGCCGGTATTACCGACCGGTTACAGAAGGCTCAAAAAATTTATCAGGTTTTAAGTGCCTGGTATGTTTGGGATGAATACAACCGGGTATTCAGCGATGGAATAAAAAAAGCCTTCGATCGAAAAAGCGGCAATAGTGCCGATATTAACCTGGCCCTGATTGCCACATTGCGGTATGCCGGTTTTGATGTTGAAACCGTTTTACTTTCAACACGAGCACATGGCATACTGACCGAAATCCATCCCGTGCTGTCGGAGTTCAACTATGTAATCGCCAAACTGAATATTGGCGACACTTATTATTTATTAGATGCTACCGATCCTTACCTCCCATTTGGTGTGCTGGCCGAGAAAACCCTGAACGGGAAGGCACGTGTATTCCCCGAGAAAAAGCCCTCGTACTGGATCGATCTAAAGGCTTCCGAAAAATATAAATTAATTACCATCATTAACCTTACCATGCAGCCTTCCGGGGTTTTCACCGGAACACTTGAGCGTAATCATTACGGTTATCGCGCTATTCAAAAACGAAAAGAGATTCTTTCGTTCAACTCATTAGAAGATTACACCCGTAACCTCGAAAAAGAACTAAAAAACACAACCCTCCTCGCCAGTTCGATAAAAGGAACCGAAACTCTGCAAGAAAACATTAACGAGAAATTTGAAATTGAGATGGAAGTATTCGATGGACTTGATCACGATAACCTGCTCCTGAACCCATTTGCTTTTGCCGGACGAATGAGCAAGAATCCGTTTCGCTCAAGCGAACGTTTATATCCCGTTGATTTCGGAAAACCTCAGGAACACACCGTTATTCTAACCATCGCCTATCCCGATAATTTCGAGATCGTTAGCAAGCCCGAACGAAACACCTTAGCCCTGCCGGATAACGGAGGCCGGTTTTTGTTTGAGGTTACCGACACCGGGTCAAAAGCGATTATGAACTATATGGTTACGTTAAATAAACCTGTTTATACTTCTGACGAATACAGTTATCTGAAAGAGTTTTACAACCGTATTATCAGTGTACAGAACACCGATTGGCTTTTCCGGAAAAAATAAACTAATCGAACCGAATGGCTTTGATAGGTGCCACACGTGATACAATGGCTGTTGGCAACAGTAACACTAATGTTACTACTGCAAACATTAGTACATTCAGCAGCAATACAACCTCCCAATGCCAGCTAACCGGTACAACGCTCATGTAGTAGTCGGCCGGGTTGAGTTTCATGATTTTAAATCGGTATTGCAGGTAACACAACCCAATACCAATGGCATTGCCCAACAAAAGACCTTTAACGATCAGGTTAATGCCACTATATACAAATACCGAACGGATGAGCCTGTTGGGTGCGCCTAACGCTTTTAACATGCCAACCATTTGTGTACGCTCCATTACCAGAATAAGAATGATCGAGATCATGTTAACACAAATCACTATCAGGATAATGACTAACAAAATATTAACCTGGCGACCCAACAGGTTTAGCCAGTCAAACACCTGCACATACTTTTCGCCCATCGATTCAACATCTTTATCGAAATTGCGTTTCATGTCCTCTTCCAGCAGGTTTTCGAGTTGAAGTTGCGCACGATTTACATCAACACCCGGTTTTAAAAAAACTTCTATGCCTCCTGCCACACTGTCGGCCCAATCGTTCAGGCGTTGGATCAGCCGGATGTCGCCCACAATTACTTTATCATCGAAATATTCACTCAAATTTGTTTCGTAAATACCGGTGATCTTTAATCTTCTGAACCGGGGCGGATTCTGAAAAAAATGCACGGTAACCTGATCGCCAACTTTTGCACGCAGTTTATTGGCAATACTCTTACTCAGTACAATTTCATTCGCATACCCCGAATCAGGAAAATGAATAAACCGGCCTTCAATCAGGTTGCTTCTAAAGGCAATGGTATCGAATGTTTTGCCTACGCCTTTCAGCACAACCCCTAAAATATCTTCTTCGCCTTTAATTAAACCCGCCTTGTGCGCGTATTCCTGCATGTGCCGTATGTAAGGCAATTCATTCCGTTTCGTAAACACATCGAAGTTAATATCGAAGGGGGCTTCTTCTACCGAGTTATCCATGGAAAACTTTGTAATCACCAAGTGCCCATTAAAGCTATAAATCCGGTTTTTAACAGTTTCCTGAAACCCGTTCATGATCAAAAAAGCAATGATGGCTGCCCCCAGCCCAAGCCCTATGCTGGCAATAGCAATAGTGTGAATGGTCGATGAAAAACTATCGCGTTCTGCGCGGCTTATTCTTTTCGATATGAAATACGAAAGGTTCAGAGAATGGCTTAATTTTGGCTTTGCGCGGCAAAATAAAAAGAAATGATCAGGTTATTCGTATTCGGTTTTGTTTTGTTCGGCCTGGCTACTTGCAAAGCACAGCCCGTACAAGAAAAAAATTCAGCCAAACTACCCGTTACCGGTGCCGACCAGCTTAATGTGTTATTGCCAGAATTAAAGGGTAAACGAGTTGCCCTTACGGTAAATCACACTTCGCGGGTTGGCAAAACACACCTGGCTGATTCACTCAAAAGCCTGGGAATTAACATCGTAAAAATATTCGGGCCGGAACATGGCTTTCGCGGAAACGCAGCCGATGGCGAACTGGTAAACGATAGTATTGATAGCAAAACCGGCATTCCCCTGATTTCCCTTTACGGGAAAAATAAAAAACCAACCGCCAAACAATTAGCCAATGTTGATGTGATGATCTTCGACATCCAGGATGTGGGCACACGTTTCTATACCTACATCGGAACCATGCATTACGTGATGGAAGCCTGCGCGGAGTCGAACAAAAAAATGATTATTCTCGATCGCCCCAACCCCAACGATTTTGTAGATGGCCCCGTAAATGACAAACCGCTAAAATCTTTTGTAGCGATGCATACCATACCCATCGCACATGGTCTAACGGTTGGTGAGCTTGCACAAATGATTAACGGAGAAGGTTGGCTGCCGAATAAAATAAAATGCGATATTGAAATTATTAAACTCAAAAACTGGAGACATAGCGAGCCATACCAGTTGCCCATTCGCCCCTCCCCCAACTTACCGAACAATCAGGCTATTCTATTATATCCATCGCTATGTTTGTTTGAAGGAACCAACATTAGCTTAGGACGCGGTACGCCTTATCCGTTTCAGGTGTTGGGTGCGCCCGAATTGAAAGAACTTTCGTTCACGTTTACACCCGTTACCATTAAAGGCGTAGCCGTTAAACCTCCGCACGAAAACAAATTATGTTATGGCATTGATTTGCGTAACGATGTACCCGCCCGTAAAATCGATTTGTCATACCTATTGAAGATGTATTCGCTTTATCCCGATAAGGAAAAGTTTTTTACATCGTACTTCGATTTACTGGCCGGAACACCCAAACTCAAACAACAGGTTAAAGACGGGCTTACCGAAGAACAGATACGGGCAAGTTGGAAGTCTGATTTAGATGCTTATAAAATTATACGAGCTAAATATTTATTGTATCCTTAAAATAAAGTTCGCAGTAGGCAAGTTGCAGTAGGCAACAGCCTCCAACCTACTTACTGCCTGTTGCCTACTTTTTAACCATGACTAAATCCGAAAAAGTTACTGACATTTTAAAAACACTGGATAAGCTCTATCCGAATCCCCCCGTTCCATTAGATCATAAAGATGCCTACACATTACTGATTGCCGTATTACTTTCGGCACAATGTACCGATGTGCGTGTAAATAAAACCACACCTTCACTTTTTAAGTTAGCCGATAATCCATTTGATATGGTTAAACTTTCGGTGGAAGAAATCCGCGAGATCATTAAGCCCTGCGGATTATCGCCTATGAAATCGAAAGGTATTTATGGTTTATCAAAAATATTGGTAGAGAAATACAGCGGTGAAGTGCCTAATACTTTTGAGGCATTGGAAGAGCTTCCGGCTGTGGGGCACAAAACCGCATCGGTGGTGATGACACAGTGGTTTGGCATTCCGGCCTTTCCTGTGGATACACACATTCATCGTTTAGCTTACCGTTGGGGATTGAGCTCCGGAAAAAATGTAGAACAAACTGAACGCGATTTAAAAAGATTGATCCCCGAGAAAAAATGGAATAAGGCACATCTTCAGATTATTTACTTCGGAAGGGAATATTGCACTGCCCGTGGCCACGACTGGAAAACATGCCCGATCTGTAAGAAGTATATGCGAAGAGAGCTACGCAATTAGCCCCCAATCCTGAAAATATCTTGAAAAACGAACCCCGCAAATTGAAAGTCAGACTTTCAATTTGCGGGGTTCATATTTTTCGTATTTTTGCGCTATGCTGCCGCGATACAAAGAAAAAGAAATACGAAAATACCTGCGCAATTTTCCTGCGGTGGCCATCACCGGGGCACGTCAATGCGGCAAATCCACATTAGCCAAAACTATCATAGGCAGTGTAAAGGGTTCGGTTTATATTGATCTGGAAGATCCGGAAGACCGCGCTAAGGTAAATGACCTGCCGTTGTTTCTTTCGCACTATGCCGGTAAGTTAGTTTGCTTTGATGAAGTACAGTTTATGCCCGAGTTGTTTCGCGTACTCAGGAGCGCCATTGACAAAGTGAAAAAAAACGGACAGTTTTTACTGCTTGGTTCGGCTTCGCCCGAGTTGCTCAGGCAATCATCTGAAACGCTGGCGGGGCGCATTGTCTATACCGAGCTTGCACCCTTCTCATTGCCCGAAATTGATGATGACGCCAAAGGCGGGATAAAACGCTTGTGGTTGCGAGGCGGGTTTCCGGGTAGCTACTTAGCCAAACAAGAAACCTTGAGCATGGTGTGGCGTAAAAACTTTGTGCGCACATTTCTGGAAAGAGATTTGTCGGCTTTCGGGTTGGGCGTATCGCCCGATACCATGCGCAGGTTTTGGATGATGTGCGCTCATCTGCACGGGCAATCTTTAAATATGTCGGGGCTGGGCAGCTCACTTGGCGTTACGCATTCTACTGTAAAAACATACGTGGAGATTATGAACAACACGTATATGATACGCAAGCTGGAGCCATATTTTGCCAACATAGATAAGCGGCTGAAACGAAGTCCGAAAATTTATCTTTCAGACAGCGGACTACTCCATGCTCTGCTAAATATTTCTTCGATGAACGAACTGCTATCGCACCCGGTAGCCGGGTTTTCGTGGGAAGGGTTTGTATTGAGTCAACTCACCACCGCATTGGCAGGCTGTGAATTTTTCTATGCCTCTACTGCCGACCAAGCCGAGATAGATTTTATAATCCGCAAAGGCAGGAAAGTTATCGCCATCGAATGCAAGCTTTCTAAAGCTCCGGTAGTGGCGCGTGGGTTTTATTATCTGCTAAACGACCTGAAGATAAAAGAAGCCTATGTAGTATGCCCGATAGAAAAATCGTTTGCACTAAGTAAAGGCGTACTGGCCATCGGGATTGCCGAACTGGTAGAAAAACTACAATAAAACGAACCCCGCAAATTGAAAGTCAGACTTTCAATTTGCGGGGTTCATATTTTGAACAAAAAGAGTGAAAACAAGGGTTTATCACACATCATCAGGATATAAAAAATATTCATGAACAACCTTCGCATCATATTCATGGGCACACCTGAGTTTGCCGTACCCAGCCTGGAAATATTAGTTGAAAACAAATTCAATGTGGTGGCGGTAATCACAGCACCCGATAAACCGCAGGGTCGTGGTCAAAAGCTTACGGCATCGCCTGTAAAAGAGTGTGCATTAAAACATAACATTCCGGTTCTGCAACCAGCAAATCTTAAAGCACCTGAGTTTGTTGAAAAATTAAAAAGCTATCAGGCCAATTTACAAGTAGTTGTAGCCTTTCGCATGTTGCCCGAAGTTGTTTGGGCAATGCCTGAATACGGTACGTTTAATTTACATGCCTCGCTCCTTCCACAATACCGTGGAGCAGCGCCTATTAACTGGGCGATTATTAATGGCGAAAAAGAAACAGGCGCTACGACATTCTTCCTCAAACACGAGATTGACACAGGCAGTATAATCTTTCAGGAGAAAGAACCGATCCACGAAAGTGATGATGTGGGTACTTTGTACGAACGATTGATGACAAAGGGCGCAACATTGGTTTTAAAAACCGTTAAGGCCATTGAAACCGGAAATTATCCTTCTGTTGCGCAAGATATGCGTGTGGAAATAAAACATGCACCCAAAATTTTTAAAGAAACGTGCGAGATAAACTGGAACCAACCTTCAAAACAAGTAGTAGATTTCGTTCGTGGGTTAAGTCCGTATCCGGGAGCGTGGACGGTGTTGAATGGGAAACCGTATAAGATATTTAAGTGTGAAGAGTCCACAGTCGATAGTCCACAGTCCACAGCAACCGGGCAATGGACTATCGACCATGGACTGAAAATCAAAACAGCCGATAGTTGGGTAAACATTTTAGAGTTTCAGCCGGAAGGAAAAAAACGGATGGCCGTAGAGGAATTTTTACGTGGCAACAAAATCTGATTTGATGATTTGAAAATTCGTTACTTTGAAAATGAATTTATTATTAGCTATCTCTTAAGCGCTCATAAAGAAAATGATTATATCGCTCATAGCCGCCCTTACCGAAAACCGTGTGATTGGTAAAGACAACGACCTGCCGTGGCACCTGCCCGATGACATGAAGTATTTCATGCAAACTACCTCGGGCCATCACGTGATTATGGGGCGGAAAAATTATGAGTCGATCCCGAAAAAATTCAGGCCGCTGCCAAACCGTACCAACATTGTGGTAACACGCCAAAAAGACTATGCTGCACCGGGATGTATCGTGGTCAACTCCATTGCGCAGGGCATTGACATCGCCATCGAAAATCATGAAAGCGAAGTTTTTATCATTGGCGGAGCGGAAATCTACACACAAAGCCTTACCATGGCCAACCGGCTGTACCTGACCGAAATTAAAACATCGTTAGAAGGCCACGCCTTTTTTCCCGCATTCGATAAGCATGCGTGGCAAGAGGTCTCGCGCAAGCATCACCCCACAGACGATAAGCACCTTTATGCATTTGATTTTGTGATATATGATAAGAAGTAATCCAAATTCGTAACTTTCAGGCTATGGAAACTCACAAACGTATTCTCGGTATAATTTTCATCATTTGGGGCGTACTCCGAATTTTCGGGATGATTTTTTTAATCAGTTTTTTCTCGCTGCTGATGCCTTTTATTATGGAAGAAGTACCGGCAAACGATCAATGGGCTATTGCATGGTTAGAGCCTTTCTTTCAAACCCTTGGCCTTGGCATTATTTTTCTTTTTGCCATTCCGTCCATCATAGCCGGCATTGGATTACTTACTAAAAAATCGTGGGCACCTACCATGGCACTTATTTTCGGGTGCCTCGGTGTGTTCAATTTCCCGGTAGGCACGGCCATTGGTGGTTACGCAGTTTGGGTTTACATCGAACACAATAAAGAAAAACGCGCAGCAGCATAATTTTACAGCATGGCAAAACTTACCAACAAAGTTATTTGGGTTACCGGAGCATCGTCAGGCATTGGCGAAGCATTAGTGTTAGAACTCGCGAAGAAAAACGTTAAACTGATTATCTCTTCACGCAGAAAAGAAGAACTCGAACGTGTAAAAGGAAATTGCATCGCTTCGGCTCAAGCTAACATTCGGGTATTACCGCTTGACTTATCGGAAGCTTCTACGCTTCAATTAAGTACCGAAGCTGCCATTCAATTGTTCGGCCATGTTGATATTCTGATTAACAACGGAGGCATTAGCCAGCGTAGTTTGGCGAAAGACACTACGCTGGATGTTGATCGGAAAATTATGGAGATTGATTATTTCGGTTCGATTGCGTTAACAAAATATTTGTTGCCGCATTTCATCAAACGTAAATCGGGGCATTTCGTAACCATTACCAGCGTGATGGGGAAAATTGGAACACCATATCGTACCGGATATGCCGCTGCCAAGCATGCGTTGCACGGTTTTTTTGATTCGTTGCGTGCAGAAGTATGGCACGAAAGCAAAAACATTTATGTAACGCTGGTAACCCCGGGCTGGATCCATACCAATATTTCGGTAAACGCTTTAGTGGGCGATGGCTCACAAAACAAATCGATGGATAAAACCACCGGAGGTGGAATGGATCGGTTTGTATTTGCCCGTAAGATGATCAGCGCGGTGGAAGCACGTAAACAAGAAGTTTATATTGGCGGATTTAAAGAAGGCATGGCTATTAGACTGAAACGATTTGTACCGCGCATTTTCTCAAGAATTGTACGCAACGCAACCGTGCGGTAATTATCCGTGAATGTGAATGCCGAAGGATAAACCCGGCCACATTTCCAGTAACGTATCGTTCAGTTTTGTATGTGCTTCTAAAAAAGACGGGCTAATTCCATCATCAGATTTGGTCCAATAAAAATTATACGTCAACGCTGCAAATAAATAAATGTTTTGCAACTTCGGACTCAGTCGTGAGCCAAACGAAACTTTAGGGCGCATTAATAAACTCAAATCGCGGGTAATTGATTTTGCCTCGTGGTTAATGTGTAATGCCTCCAAGCCATACGATACAAATCGAAACTCGCCCATGCCCGGTGTTACCGATCGATTGTACACATAGCGCTTTATGCCATAACCCAGCGCCCAGCTTTTTTGTGTAGGGTTAAATCCGTTAGATGAGTTTGAGAAAATAAGTGAGTTTAAAATATACCGGTTTGATGATGCGTTTTGAATCCTCCGATTCTTCATGTTTCCCGTAGCGATTTCATAGTTAGTGTAAAATAATTCATCAGCATAAACTGCTATATGCCCTACATCGCCCGCGTTAATTAAACCAATGGCCGTACCATCTTTTGTACCTACATCCTTCCCTCCCCTGTAAATATTGATCAGCCCGATTTGTGTACCCTGCGATCGTTTAGCATAATTAATTAAACCAACCTGAAAACCATTCATCCGTTTAGCGAAATTGAACAATCCGAGTTGTAGTGCTGTCGATTTCAACTCACCTGTAGAATTTTTTCCTTCGATGTACCCGGCTTTGTTAATCATGCTGATTTGTACCCCATGCAATTCGCCCGAGGTGTAATTCATTAACCCTGCGATCTGCGTTCCGTCCATCGATTGAACGGAAGAGTTCCACAAACCGGCAAGTTGGAGTCCGAACGAATACTTGCGCACCACATTTGAAATACCACTTAATTGAAACCCCATTAAAGCACCTTGTGCCACATTAAAACCTCCGGTAATCTGGCTTCCGAACACATTGTTAACCACAATATTGGTTAACCCTGAAATCTGCATTCCCGTAAGGTTAGCTTCAAAACCTGTACGGATTTTTTGATCCTTCTCTTTATCAGTCATCGCAACAAAAGCGTTTGCTCCGGTAATATTTGCAATACCGGCCAGTTGTAGCGCGCGTGTTTCGTCAGTATTCAAGTTTGAAAACCCCGAAACCTCAAACAACAGTGTTGCTTTAGAATATCCGGATGTAAGATTGAAAGCAAGAAAGTTCGAATAACTTCCGGGTTGCAGGCCGTTTGTGCCCAGGCCGGGAGCAATTGAAAATTGAAATGGTTTGAGATACGATTTCGCGCGTTGTGCTTCTGCAACGAAAGAAATGCACACAGCAAGGCTGAGGCAACAGATTTTGGTGGTCAAGATTCAGGGGTTTAGGTTTGTTTCTTAACGGAAGCCCCCCTTTTTTATTTTATAATAATGCTATTTTTATAGCTGCTGACATAGGGTTGACAAATTCAATGGTTTATTTGCATCATCACATTAAACCAAACACTTATGCACAAACCTTTAATCATTACCAATATCATCGAAATCAATGCCTCTGCTTTACAAGTTTGGGATGCGCTCGTTAACCCGGCCAAAACAAAACAGTATATGTTTGGCTGCGAAACCGTAAGCGACTGGAAAAAAGGAAGCCCGTTATTATGGAAGGGTGAAGCAGAAGGAAAAGAAATTGTGTATGTAAAAGGTGTGATCGTTGATATTCAGCCCGAAAAATTTCTTGCCTACACTACCATCGATCCTCATTCAAACATCGATGATACTGCCGAAAACTACCTAACGGTAACCTACTCGCTCAAAGAACAAAATGGTATCACAACCTTTACCGTCACCCAAGGCGATTACGCAAAAGTTGCCGAAGGCGACAGACGGTACAAAGAATCGTACAACAATGGCGAAGGTTGGACCCCGATTTTAATACAAATTAAAAACTTGGTAGAACAATCTGTTTAACTGATACTACACAGAATATTGTTTAACCACGGAGTTCACACAGAGTCCTCAGAAAAAAAATACTTCTGTGGACTCTGTGATAGTTGCCACTCTGTGTGCGCTGTGGTAAAATTATTGTTTGTGTAAACTCCGTAACTCCGTTATTTAATTTCTTTTTAGTTTAATCTTCCTTTGCAAGAAGCCAGCACCTGCACCGTTTGCCTGGTTAACAAGGTGTTCGTAGCGGTATAAATAAAAAGATTTTTTCGAGGCTTCTTTTATTGTATAGATAACCTCGCTTGAATACTCGCCCTGATGACGATAGTACATATTTAGCAAATTGATGGTTTCCATGTTGGCTGTTGAGTTAATATCCCACGTGGTGGTGTCTTTCTTCAATACCCCGTCATCCATATAGCTGTATATCATCAACCGTTGGCCATCTTTAATGGGTGTGCCTGTGTAATCCGAAGGGATATTTACAAATTTAAAAGTGCCTTCAGTAAAAACAGAATCGTAAATAACAATTTCTAATTCATCCATATATTTTACCTGTAACGAATCTAAAGTCCATTCTTTGTTCATAATGGTGTCAAAGAATTTTTCATTTCTTGTTTTGCCATCCAACGATTCCATAATCTCATCGCACGAACCGAATACTAAAGGGAATAAAATAACGATAAAGAGATTTCTTATTTTCATGTGTTTCATTTTTTTGATCTGGTTTTAAAGTTTAGAACAGGTGTCAGACACCTATGTTTGTTAGGGTTGGGCCTCATTACTTTTGAAGTTCCCATACGGTTTCGTACTCACCATTGATTTTTTCTTGTGCCTTGAGTTCTTGTAGTGCTTTTTTGAAGGCGGAAACAAAATCATCGGCACGTACAATTTTATCCAACAAAGACATATCGCCTTTGTTCATCGCTTTGATGTCTTTGTTTTTAATGGTGACTCCACTTCCCTCTATCTCGCCCGAAAAATATTTGGTAGTAAGCAAGGCAAACATATCGTGTTTCTTTCCGATGAGTTCCACTTTTAGTGTTGGCACCATTTTCGGTTCGGTTTTCGGAGATACTTTCAAATCGAGATTCATTGTTACCCGCAGTTGAGCGTTGCTGCCCGTTTCATCAAAAATGTTGCTTGTTCCTGAAAATGAAAGTGTTAATGGCGCTGTTGCACTAAACTTATGCAACCCCTCGTAGCTTCTCGAAAATGCTTCGGTTACATTTTTATCCGCTTCGGAATACGCACCGTAGCTTTGATATTCTTTGCTGGATAATGCTGTTTTGGCAGGCAATACGTTTGCGCCTAATTCGTCTTTCAGAACCTGAGTAATTCCTGTATATAACTGAGCCAAAACGGCATCTATTTTTTCATCGGGGAAACTCAATCTGATGTAACTTGAATATTCGGTTTGTGTATCTCCGCTGTATTCGGTTTTCTCGGCAGATGCTTCTGTTCTTCCGCTTAGCGAAAATGTAGTTACCAATATTTTGTCAACCTGCGAAAAAGGTCTTGAACCGAATGCGTTTTCTTTGGTAAATTCATATTTCAGTTTTCCTGTGGAGGCGGTTATTTCGGCTTTGGTTTCCAATGGTTTCATCACTTCCAAATCAGGTGTGAATGTTACCGGCAATGCTGCGCTGCTCATGGCAAAGTATTTTACGGGGGTTTTGTAAAAACCGGTTTCGTCTTTGGCTTCTTTTATTTGAGCATCGTCAATAATCAACCAACTGTTTTTGAAATTCAGGTTATTGGTTGTACCGATGTGTTTGAGCAAATATCCCGGAAGGGTGATTTTGGAAGTCGCTTTTACTGTGGCTACGCTGTACGTTGAGCGAATGCCAATGGTTGTGCCTACTATACGAATGGATACATAACTTCCCGGTGTGTAATCGGCAAGTTCGAGTGTGAAATCTTTGGTAAGATCAATGGTACAGTTGTCTTTCTGCCCGTTGATGGATAGTAATTTTACGGTGTTCGCATTCGGTTCGAAACTGAATTTCGCTTTTTGTCCGTTTCCGGTGGCAATTTCCAGCACTCTGTTTTTGGTATTGTGGTCGAACACTTTGGTGTACAATCCGGTGCTTTGGTAGTCACCGCTTACTCCGTCAAGTGTTACCGTTCCGTCTATTTTGTACGTGAACGCACGGTTTTTCGGAACAAACATAACGCCTACTAAATCGCCTCCGCTTTTCCAACCGTTGAAAAAATCCATATCAATCGTACCCATTTCTTTGGGCAGGATGTTGCTCATCAGATAAACATAAGGTTCTACAACGCTGAGGTCGGCAGTGGTAGAAGCACCGCCCATACCGGTTGCTGCCGCAGCTTTTGCGGCCACTTTTGCCAGTCCGCCTACTGCTTTTTGTGCAATTTTATCGAGCCCCAACCCTTTCTTTTCTTTTGGTGCAGCGGTGCTGTCGGAGGTGTTGTTTTCTTCTTTATTGCCCTTTTTAAGAAGTTGCGCCTGCGTGCTTATGGATAGCACACCAAACACCACGGCCAGGATAAGTTTTCGCATCGTTTTGGGTTTATTGTTTTGTGCCCAAAAAGACAGAAACCAGTCCTTTTTTAAAATGCGATACGCTACGGTTTTTAGTACGTAGTGTTACGGATCAAATAACCACTAACTTATGGCGGATGGCGTATTTCATAAGTGAAATGATGTTGCGGCAACCCGTTTTTTCAAGGATGTTGGCGCGGTGGGTTTCGACTGTTCGTTTGCTGATAAACAGTTTCTCGCCTATGGCTTCGCTCGAATATTCTTCTAAAATCAACTGGAGGATTTCTATTTCGCGGACAGAAAGAATTTTCCGTACCTCTTCTTTTTTCTTTTCGGCCTGCATTTTTTGCAACAGCACGTTTAGCACTTCGCGGCCATAGTGCGTTGAACCGTTTCGTATATCATTCACGGCTACAGCAATATCTTGTGCCGATGAGTTTTTAAGGATGTAGCCTTCGGCCTCGGCTTCGAGAATTGCACTTACAATTTCGCGCTCGTTGTGCATCGATAGTACCAATACTTTAATGTGCGGATATTTTTGTTTTACCTGCCGGGTAAGTTCTATACCGCTCATCGCAAACATTGATATGTCGGTAATCAACAACTGAAAATTATCGGGGTATGTTTCAATGCTGGCCCATGCTTCTTCGCCCGAACTTACCACGGTAACGTTGGCGTCCTTAATGTGTTTCTGTAAAATAAACAACAACCCCTCTGCAAAAAGGCGGTGATCATCGGCCACTAAAATCTTAAACAACGCTTGCATTATACTGCCAGTTTAATAGATACGCTTGTGCCTGAACCGGGCTGCGTATCAACTTCTATTTTCCCGTTTAACATCGATACTCGTGTAAATATATTTTTCCATCCTAAGCCTGCACTTTTGCCGATAATCTCTTTTTCAAAGCCAATGCCATTATCGGAGATTAACAGACGAAGGCCGTCAACCGAACGCGCAACGGTAATCGTAACCACATTGGCTTTCGAGTGTTTGATCATGTTATTAAGTACCTCCTGGATAATCCGGTAAACGGTAATTTCTGTTTGAACGGGAAGCCGGTTTTCCAATCCTTCAACCGTTAGATTTACCTGCAATAAAGCCGACTCGTTTATTTTTGCGCAAACATCGCGAAGTGCAGCCGCCAACCCGATTTGCACAAGCGTGGCCGGCATAAGGTTGTGTGAAATGGCTCTTACTTCCTGTGTTGCTTCATCGACAATGCCCAATGAATTTTTCAACAACCTTGCGGTTTCGCCAGAGCCGGGTTCATCGATGGCCGACAAACTGAGTTTTATCGTGGACAACAACTGCCCTAACCCATCGTGAAGTTCTTTGGCAACACGACTGCGTTCGTTCTCTTCGGCTTCTAAAACGGCTGCGTAACGCTGTCGTTGCAGTTCCTCGCGTTCGCGTGCACTCGCAAGGCGTTGTTTATTGCGCGACTGTTTATAAAATAAATACACAATACCTGTTAGCAACACAAAGCCACCCACCACGCCCATGAATATTATTCTGAACCGATCCAGTTCCAGGTCTTTTACTTTCGCTTCTGATTCTAACAAAGCAATGTGTTGTTGCTTGCGTTCCGATTCGTATTTGGCCTCCACGGCATAGGCAATACGGGCTTTCTCGGCTGTTAATGATGTGTCTTTAATTTCTGTATAATGTTTCAAATATTTTAACGCATCTTTAAAATCGCCATTGCGTTCGCTCATGGTATATGAATCGAAATAAGTATCTAAAAGTTTTTCTGTATTGTTGCTCCGCAGTGAATAATGAATGGCCGAGTCGCGGTACATACGTGCTTTTGCCAGTCTGCCCATATCCGCATTAATGTTGCTCAGGTTGTTATACACGGTAGCCAATTGATAATCGTCAGGGTTTAACAGGTTTAATTCGAGCGAACGCACAAAATAAGGTTCAGCGATGGCAAATGTTTTTTTCTTACGATAGGTATTGCCTATGTTATTGTTGGTAGCGGCTAAATTATCCTGACTTGCGTTTGCAAGACTCAGATTTTTAAAATGATATTCCAATGCTTTATCGTACTGCCTGGTGTCATCGTAATTTATGGCTACGGCATTGTTGGCCAGCCAATAGATGGCGGGCGATACGGTTTTTAGTTGCGACAGGAATTTTACGGCATCTAACCCGTATTGAAGACCAAGTTTATAATCTTGCAGGTTGTTATGATAAAGTAGCGAAAGGCTGATAAAATTTTGGGCGATCAGCAAACTGTCGTTCGATTTCAGAAAGTAGTTTGACGACCGTTGCAAATACTCAACGGAAGCTAATGAGTTTTTGTTATTGCTCAGGTCAACGCCCACAACACGGGTAACATACCCTGCCCATTGGTAGTTTTTCGCTTTCTCAAAGTAATACACCGCACTATCAGCCCACGCCAGTGCGCGAGGCAGGTTTCTGTTACGATTGGCAAAACTAATAATAAACGCGCCCCTGCCCTGGTTATCGGCATCGGCTGTACGCTTCGCCCACTGAAAAGTTAGTAGCCCGAGTGAGTCGGCACGTTGAGGGTTCGCAAAAGATTTTTCGCCAGCATCACGGTACAATCGAACTTTTACGGTATCGGGTTTCGTGCGTATATCCATCAGCATCGAATCTTGTGAAACGGTTTTTTCATGAACGAAAAACGAAAGTGCCACAAGCAAGCCGAACATAACGTAACAATAATAGTTGGTTCACGCTAAAGATAGCAATTGGCATGATGAAAAATAAGACTTATCTATGCATTTCCTAAAACCTGAATTGTGAGTCAAAAAAACGAATTACAAAAAGTGCTGGGTGCCGGCTTTGGTATTGCCGTGCTCGTGGGCGGAACCATTGGCGTTGGCATATTACGCACACCGGGCACCATTGCCGGCCTGCTCGATAATTATTGGCTCATCATTTTCGCCTGGTTATTCGTGGGCGGTTATGTGTTGTTAGCTGCCGGGCCGTTTGCCGAAATGGCTACCATGATGCCCAAAGCAGGCGGGCCGTACAATTATGTGAAACGGGCGTTTGGCAATTATGCCGGTTTTGTATCGGGCTGGTTCGATTATTTACTCAACTCCATTGCCCCCGCATATTTTTGTATTGTAATTGGCGAATACCTCGCACTACTCTTTCCAGTGTTAAGAGGTTATGAAACCATCATGGGGCTTGGCTTCTTAGTGGTTTTTATGCTGTATCACCTCAGCGGGGTAAAAAGCGGAAGCATTGCCCAGCAAATTACCAGCGCATTGAAAATGGTTTTCTTCGTTGCGCTGATTATCGCCTGTTTTTTTGTTGATCCCCAACCGATACCCGAAGAAAAAGCAACGCTGATCATCGATGGCGGATTGATCATTGCTTTCTTAACAGCACTGCAACTGATTATGGGTGCGTACAACGGCTGGTGGTCGAGTTGCTTTTTTGCCGAAGAAGATGTTGATCCTTCACGCAACATTCCGAAATCGTTATACACGGGCGTGATTATGGTGATTATCATTTACGTGTTGGTGAACATGGCGTTTATGTACGTATTACCACCCTCCGCGTTAGCAAACTCACCGTTAGCCGCATCGGATGTTGCGCGTGTAGTGTTTGGCAATTCGGGGGCAACATTGGTAACCGTTATTTCTATCGTATCGATTGTGAGTATTTTAAATGCTTACATGATGATACCCGCACGCATTCTTTTTGGATTGAGCCGTGACAGTTTCTTCTTAAAGCAAGGCATGAAAATCAACAAAGGCGGTACTCCGGTAGTTGCCTTGTTGCTCACAACATCGTTCAGCTTTGTGTTGATCATCGGAGGATCGTTTCAGCAGCTTTTTGCCCTCGCAGGGTTTATGTCGTTAGTGGTTACAGGTCTGGCTTTTGCAGCACACATTAAACTCCGAAAATCAGAACCCGGCACCGCCCGGCCGTTCCGTGCGTGGGGTTATCCGGTTGTTACGGTGTTTGTATTACTCGTAACCATTGCCATGTTTGTCGGCTTCGCAAAAAGCGATCCGTTTAACTTTGCCATTGTGATGGGGATTGGGGTTGTTTCGTATCCGGCTTTTAAAATTCTTACGAGAAGTAGGTAGGTCAACATTTAGCTATAAGGTGTGGCGGCACACCAAAACAATAAATTAAATGTCAACCGTGCCGCCATGACTTATAGCTTGTGTTGTGTGCAGTTTGTGGTAAGTTTGAATCTATTTAATTAGTCCGAACTTTCGATAATCCGATAGGTGATTCTTAGCTTCATTGTCGCCCAACGAGTCAGCCTTAACCAAGTATTTAACAGCCATTTCTCGTGCTCCATGATTTAAGGAGTCAAGGTTATAAATACCATTCTCAGATTCATCAATAACCGGCACATTATACATCCACATAATTTTGTAGTACACAGTCTTGCTGGCCAACCCGTTATCGTACTTGTCGGCCATGATTAAAAAGGTCGAGAGAAATTCTCCCGGGCGATAATCCAAACTAGCTGTCTCGAGTGCGTCAAGTGCCGAAACACTTCCATGATTTTCAATTGAGTCAATCAATATATGAATTGGCACTCCAGGATCATTCATCGATCTAGCAGTTTCTGTTCTGTCACAAGAAGTCAAGCAACTTAATACGAGCAACGAAATCGTCCACCTGTATCTTGATAATAAGTCAATATGTTTCTCGCTTAGTCTTTCGTTCATATTGATTTCTTGTCCACCATAAATTGCACACAACACTTGAATATAGTTAACTTATAACTTACGCTACCGGCTCCCGATGCCCCACCCACGTAAACCGTTTGGTTACATACTCAGGGTTTGTAAACGAAGCATTGCCCGCAGGGTTACCGCCTGTTACATGGAAATCGGAAAAGGCCGCGTTCTGGTTCATGTAAATACCGCCTGTTAAATTGAACGACACCGGTGTGGCGGCCAGCGCCATTTCATCGGCAATCTTTTCCTTCACCCCGGCATCGGTTGTATAAGCCCCGCACGAAATAGCCCCGTGTGTCATGGCCATTTCTTGTGCCAACGCAACCGACTCGTCAGTATTTTTTGTTTTGATCAGCAAAATAATCGGGCCGAATAACTCTTTGCTGAAGATTTCTTTCTTCGAAGAATCAACCTCCACAATAACCGGAGTAGTTACACGTGCATTTTTAAACATCGGGTTTTCAAACGTGCGTGGTTTAAGCCACACTTTACCTCCGAGTTTTTCGGCTTCAAAAACACGTTCAGCGGTTTTTTTATTTTGCACTGCACCCAGCACAAACGGCCCGGCTTTCGGGTTATCGACTAAACCTGTAATGTTATCCGCAAGTTTTTGCGCAAACTCATCGAAGCTTACTACACCATTCGGGGTTTTAATGCCGCCTTCCGGGATGTAAAAGTTTTGCGGAGCAGTACACATTTGTCCGCTGTATAAGTTTACAGAGAACGCAAGGTTCGCAGCCGTTTTATCAACATCGGTTGTTGAATCTAAGATTACTGAGTTTACTCCGGTTTTTTCGGTAAACACGGTTTTACCGGACAGTGCTTCGAGGTAACTTCCAAACGCAGAATTACCGGTAAAGTCGATCAGTTTAACATCTTTATGTTCGGCTAATTCTTTGGTGATCATCTTATCATAAGTATCAACAGCAAGTTGACAAATATTCGGGTCGAGGTTGTTTTCGCTTAACACGTTTTGAATCTCGGCTACCACAATGGCAATCGGAAGTATCGCACCCGGATGAGGTTTCACTAACACGCTATTGCCTGTAATTAAACTTCCATAAATCCCGGTAACGGAATTCCAGGTAGGAAATGTTGAACAGCCAATCACTACCGAAATACCTTTGGGCACGGCACGCCACTCTTTGTTGAGTTGAATGTTAAACTTGCCCATTGGCTTATCCCACAATGCCGAGGCGGGGAAACGTTTTAATTCTTCATAACCTGCCGCAACTGCTTCCAACGCGCGGTCGGCCGCATGTGGGCCCGATGCCTGAAAGGCCATCATATAACCCTGACCTGTTGTGTGCATGGTTGCATACGCAATTTCAAAGAAGCGTGATTTCATGCGTTCGAGCGATTCCATTAAAATGCCTGCACGCTCATCGACACTTACTTTACGCCATACATGAAAGGCAGCTTTCGCATTGTCGATTAATGTTGACACCGATGCCGTTGGATACGAAACATTCAACTGCTCTTGCGTGTAAGGCGACTCTTCCTGCCCTGCCCAACTGTTGGTGTTCGTTTGTTTCAGTTCGGAAAACTTATTTCCCAACGATGCTTTAAATTTTGCCTGCCCATCTGCATCGGCTGTTTCGCCATAAACGGATGGCGATGGGTGTTCCGGGAATGCGGCATAAAACGTTCGTGCATGCAAGGCATCGATGGCTTTGCTTAATGTGGTGTTATGTTTTTCGAAAAGACTCATAGTTTAAAGTTATCTTTATTCATTACTTATTTTAGAAGTATGCAATTGGCAGTTAACAGTATGCAGTGACGAAGACAAACTGCCTGCTGCCTCTCGCCTACTGGTTACTATTTATTGTATCCAAATACTTTTTTCAACAATTCCGTAGTACGCGCAACCGGATCCTGCCGGATTTCTTTTTCTTCTTTGGCAATCATGGTAAACAATCCTTCAATGGCTTTATTGGTTGCATAGTCATCCAAATCGGGATTTACTTTATCCACTAACGGAATCTGGTTGTAGCGCGTAACAATCTCGCCATAATATTTAGTGGCATTCACTTTATTCAACGATGTTTGAATAACCGGCTTGAATTTTTCTTTTAACAAACCTGATGTAGTTTTCTTCAAATATTCGGTGGCCGCATTTTCTTCGCCTTTTAAAATTGACCATGCGTCTTGTATCGTCATCGATTTAATGGCTGCAATAAAAATCGGTTTAGCTTCTTTCGCGGCATCTTCGGCACCACGGTTCAAGGCCAGCACAAACTTATCAACCTGACTGCCCAAGCCAATGTTACGCAAGGTTGTTTCTACTTTCTGCACTTCTGCGGGGAACGGAATTTTTATTTCCGGGTTTTTAAAATAACCATCGGTTACCGAAACCAGATCCGAGCCTTTCGATATGCCCTTTATCAACGCCTCTTTCAACCCCTCGCCTACTTCGGCTGTTGTTAACGGGGCACTGCCGCCCAATGCCTTGTTTACATCGCCTAATGTTTGGTTAATTTGTGCTGTTGTGCAACCGGTTAATGCCAACACCAAAATCCATTGTACTGTTTTCATCTGTTTAATATAATCAGGTGGCTAAATTATGGTAAGGGTTCTCAAAATCCTATTGAATTTTAACGTGCCGTCAGGGTTTCCGGATAAGCATTCCGGGTTCTATTTCCGCAACATTTTTTGCGCCTGCCAACGCCATGGTTAATTCAAACTCGGCCATGATGTTTCGCAACACCTCGTACACGCCCTGCTCTCCGGCAAGGGCTAATCCATACACATACGGTCTGCCCACACATACAGCTTTCGCGCCCAACGCCAACGCTTTCACTACATCGGAACCTCCGCGAATACCGCTGTCTAATAATATTGGAATTCTATTTTGAACAACCTCTGCAATTTTCGGTAATGCTTCTAAGGTGGCGATCGATCCATCGGTTTGCCGTCCGCCATGGTTGGAAACGATAATACCATCCATTCCATAATCAAGCGCCTTTCGGGCATCATCGGTATGTACAATGCCTTTTAACAGAATGGGCAGTTTCGTGTTTTGTTTCAGGAAGGCGAGATCGTTCCACGTAATGGCCGGGTTTGAATATATGCCGATAAACTTGCGTACCGCTTTTAACGGTCGGCCGGATTTTAGTTTTTTAAAGAACCCGTTACCCGGATAATTATTCACCATCGAAATCAATCCACGTATTGATTGAAGATTAACGTTGCGTTTGATGGCTTGCGTTTCTTCGGGGTCGTCCAATAATTTTTGAAAAACCGGATCGGAAGTGTATTGTGCAATACCTTTGCCTTCTAAAAACGGAAGGTAGGCTACATCCAAATCGCGTGTGCGCCAACCGAGCAAAGTTGTATCTAACGTAACCACTAACGCTTTACACCCACACGCTTCGGATCGCCTTAAAAAACTTTGCACCAACTCGTTCGATTTGCTCCAATATAACTGGAACCATCGCGGACTGTCGGCCATTACCGCAGCACATTCTTCCATTGGCTTCGATGCCTGATTTGAAAAAATATACGGTATGCCAAGTTCTGCTGCGGCTTTTGCAACGGCAACATCGGCTTGTTTGTTTACCATCTCCAACACGCCTATCGGGGAAATCAAAACCGGAGAAGGCAGTTTCTGGCCAAACAGTTCAATGCTGGTATCGCGTTGTTCAACATTGCGCAACATTCGTGGTACGATCTTCCATTGTTCAAATGCATGGCGGTTTGCCCGCATAGTAGCCTCGCTTCCGGCTCCACCGGCAATGTATGCAAATGCTTCCTTGCTGATTTTCTTCTTAGCTTGTTGTTCAAGTTCATCAAACGAAACATTTACCGCCAGTTTGCTTCCCGCAAAACCATTCAGGTAAATCTCTTTCTGCCAGTCGGCTGCTGATACACGATTTTCCATCGAGGTAAACTACAAATAAACCTTTAGCCGTTCAAGTCAATTATTGTGAGAACTGTTCCGCATGATTATCAGTTTTTAGTGATATTTACACGCCTGATTATACACCGATGAAAAAGATACTGGCCGAACTCCTTACCATTGGGGATGAAATTTTGTACGGACAAATTGTTGACACCAATTCGCAATGGATGAGTGCCGAACTCGATAAACTTGGTATTAAGGTGATCCGCAAAACAACCGTGGGCGATCAAACCGAAGAAATTCTCACTGCTTTCGCGGAAGCCGAAAAACGTGCCGACATTATTTTGATTACCGGTGGCCTCGGCCCTACCAACGATGATCTCACCAAAGACTGCCTCGCAAAATATTTTAACTGCGGCATGGTACTGCACGAAGAAGCCCTAACTGAAGTAACGGCATTTTTTAAAAGCCGGGGACGCGAACTAACCGACCTTAACCGCCTGCAGGCCGTATTGCCCGAGGCTTGCGAAAAAATTACAAATGCCATTGGCACTGCACCGGGAATGTGGTTTAACCGGAACGGGAAAATTTTTATGTCGATGCCGGGCGTACCGCATGAGATGAAACTCATGATGACCAACCATGTGATCCCGAAACTTAAAACAACATTCGTTACACCGGTTATCTGCCATAAAGTAATCCGCACCATTGGTATTGGCGAATCGTTCTTAGCCGAAAAAATTGCCGTGTGGGAAAACGCTCTGCCTCCGCATATCAGATTAGCATACCTGCCCAGTTTGGGCGAGGTGAAACTTCGTCTTACCGGGTTTGGCACTTCACACGAAGCATTGGAAAAGGAAATCAACGAACTCACTGTTTCACTTGAAGCCATTGCCGGCCAGTATATTTTCGGGTATGGAACTGAAAATATCGAATCGGTTATCGGAAAAATGTTGTTAGAGCGCAACCTCACGCTTTCCGTTGCCGAAAGTTGTACAGGAGGTTATCTGTCGCATCTGATTACGAGCATTCCCGGAAGCTCGGCTTACTTTTTAGGAAGCATGATCCCGTACGATTATCAAATCAAAATGCGGCAACTTGGCGTAAAGCCCGAAACACTCGAAAAGTATGGCGCTGTAAGCGAACCTACCATTATTGAAATGGCCAACATTGTTCGCGCAAAGTTCAACACCAATATTGGTGTGGCTACCAGCGGCATTGCCGGGCCGGGCGGTGCAACACCCGATAAACCCGTGGGTACGGTATGGATTGCCTATTCTGACAAGCATCAAACCATTACTAAAAAACTACAACTATCGAACGACCGGATGATCAACATCCGGCTGGCATCCATTGCCGTGCTGAATTTAATCAGGGTGAGTTTGCCAAAGTAAACTAAAGAGTGCTTTAAAAGCGCTTGCCTTTTTATTAGATAAAAATGTGAGTTGTGAGCAATTTCACTAAACAGTTTATCGTTAACTGAAAATGAGAAATCTATTAATTATTTTACTAACACTTTTAACAAGTGAGATTGTAGGGCAAAACAAAAACACGATATTCTATGATAGTGTTGGGCAATTGACTTCATTTGAAGGACATTGGGCACAAGTAGTAACCGGACGATACAAATCCGTTTATCACAAATCAGAAAATAAGAAAACGTTAGTTAAAACAACAAAAGAGGAGTTTGAAACTGAACTCCGTAAAACTGAAAAGAGAATAACCAAGACACAAAAACTTGGAGAAGACTTTCCCGAGTTTGACGTTTTCGACCTCAATGGAAATCGGTTGATAAAAACAGAATTAAAAGGAAAGGTTCTCGTTTTAAATTTTTGGTTTATCGGATGTACACCATGTGAAATGGAAAGACCCGCCTTAAACGATCTTACAAAGATTTATGAGCACAATAATGACGTTGTTTTTATTTCGTTCGCAAAGAATGACAAAGAGTCGTTGGTAAAATTTCTTGCAAAATACCCCATCTTATATAATGTAGTAGCAACGGATAGGGATTTCATTAAGACAACATTTGAGGTAAATGAATATCCGGTAAACATAATTATTGACCGGAATGGAAAATATTTTTTCAACAGTTCAGCTTCAGGCATCGGCATATTGACAATTTTGCAAAAACAGATTGACAAAGCGTTAAGGGAATAGATAAAAGGGAATCATCCGAATACGACATCATCGATAAAGGTGTTGTATCGACTCCCATATGAACCTCTCTGTTCGGCTTTTCGGTAAAGAATCTACCCAGATCGGCATACATATTATAAGACCTCATTCCTAAAATTAATATGCTTCCAACAGGCAGAGACCTGTACTTCTGTATTCTTTAACCCGTCAAAAATGCTAACTTTGCCCCGTAAACGATTGAATTATGGCATCAGTTGAACTCATCATGCCTAAAATGGGCGAAAGCATTATGGAGGCTACCATTCTCACATGGCTTAAAAAACCAGGCGATAAAATTGAGCAGGATGAGTCGGTATTGGAAGTAGCTACTGACAAAGTTGATACGGAAGTACCCTCTACCCATGCCGGGGTGCTCAAAGAAATCCTGGCAAAAGAAGGCGAAGTGGTAAAAGTGGGCAAACCCATTGCCATTATCACTACCGATGCCGAAGTAACCGCATCGGTAACCGAAACCCCGGTTGAACCTAAAAAAGAACCGAAAAAAACCGAAAAAGCGGAAGAGCCTGTTTTAAATAGCTCAACAAATGGCACAACCCATGCCGTTGCCGATTATACAACAAGCACCCGTTTTTATTCACCGTTGGTTAAAAACATAGCCAAAGAAGAAAACATTAGTGTTGCCGAGTTAGAGTCCATTACCGGCTCAGGGCTGGAAGGCCGTGTAACCAAAAAAGATATTTTAGGTTATGTACAAAACCGTAAGCTCGGAAAAACCATTCAGGCAACACCTGTAAAACAAACATCTTCCGCTCCACTGGTTCCCGCTTCGATAAGCGCAGGCGATGAAATCATTGAGATGGATCGTATGCGTAAAATGATTGCCGAACGCATGGTGGACTCGAAACGAATTTCGCCACACGTTACCTCTTTTGTGGAAGCCGATGTAACCGACATTGTGTTCTGGCGGAATAAAATGAAGAATGATTTTCAGAAACGCGAAGGCGATGCGTTAACGTTTACACCCATCTTCATCGAAGCTGTAATCAACGCTATCAAAGATTATCCGATGATCAACATCCAGGTAGATGGCGATAAGATCATTAAAAAGAAAGACATCAACATTGGTATGGCCGTGGCCTTGCCTTCGGGCAACCTGATTGTACCGGTTATCAAAAATGCCGGTCAGTACAACCTTACCGGTTTGGCGAAAGCCGTAAACGATCTGGCAAAACGCGCCCGCGAAAACAAATTAAAACCCGATGAACTTTCAGGCGGCACGTTTACCGTTTCAAACGTTGGTTCATTTGGCAACGTAATGGGTACGCCTATTATCATGCAACCGCAGGTTGGCATTATTGCGTTAGGTGCTATACAGAAAAAACCAGCCGTAATTGAAACTCCGTATGGCGATGCCATCGCAATCCGCCACAAAATGTTCCTCTCGCATTCGTACGATCACCGTGTAGTGGATGGTTCGTTAGGCGGCATGGTGGTAAGGCGCGTAGCCGATTATTTAGAGAAGTTTGATGTGAACCGGGGCGTTTAAAAGAGGTTAATTTCTAACCTCTAAGTATCCGTTTATTTTCTTACTGCCATCACCCTTGTCGATCGAATAAAAATACGCTCCGCTGGGAAGCCATTGACCGTTTTTAGAAATACCGTCAAAAACCCTTTGTGCATTATCGTACCCCGAAACTTCAAACACACTTCCTCCCCAACGATCAAAAATCATAACTCTGTTTTGGGGATATAGTTCGATGTTTTTGATATGGAAAAAATCATGTTTCCCGTTTTTGTTCATCGTAACAATATTAAAGATTTCCAACCTCGCCTCTGCCGAACCCCTGAGGATAATTATAAACTGAGGTGTTTGAGTGTTATTGTAAATCGTAAGCCTGCCCGTAGCCTGCCCAAAATTTGTTGGTGCAAACCGTACTTCAATAGCAGCGTTGGTTCCTGATGTGAGGCTGGCAGGCACACTCCCTGCTAAGTAAAAATCACCGGTTACATCAATATTACTGATGGTTAACGTTCCTATCCCGGTATTGCTGATCACAAATTCTTTTAACGTTTCGTCACCAACCTGTGTAAGCTCATAAATAGCTGTACTACCGTTGGCCTTATTGTTTCCATCTTCCAGTACAATAATCAGTGGATGGTTGCCTTCACCGGTAAGTGTTAATGTAAACTCAGGCACCGAAGCATTGCTGCGGATCGTCAACAGGCCTGTTCGTACCCCGCCTGCTGTGGGAATAAAAGCAACGTTTAGCGTTGTGTTTGCACCGGCTGCTAATGTAGTTGGTGGTGTGCCTTGTATCTGGTAATCGCCCGTGATGCTAATCGAACTGAAATTGATTGCAGCATTGCCTGTGTTGGTCAGTACAAAACTTTTTGTGGATTGATCGCCAACATTGGTGGAAGGATAGTTTATTGTACTTCCATTTGATTGTGTTATGCTGTTTTCGATTACGGTTAATACGGCTTCCAACCCAACACCGGTGAGGTTCAGCACAAAGTTTGGAATGGTGGCATTACTGTTTATGCTAAGTGTACCCGTGCGTGTGCCGGAAACGGTAGGGATAAAATCGACTATCAGTATTGTGTTTGCCCCGGCTGCCAAGGTTGTTGGTGGTGTGCCTTGTATGTGATAATCGCCTGTGGCAACAATGGAACTGAAATTGATTGCAGCATTGCCTGTGTTGGTCAGCACAAAACTTTTTGTGGACTGATCGCCAACGTTGGTGGAAGGGTAGTTTACCGTTGCACCGTTAGCCTGCGTAATGCTATTTTCCGTTACATTCAATACAGCCTCCAACCCCACACCGGTCAAATTCAGTACAAAATTTGGAATGGTAGCATTGCTGTTAAACGTTAATGTACCGGTGCGTGTGCCAGAAGCGGTGGGTGAAAAAATAACTTCGATGATAACACTCACACCCACAGCCAGCGTGGTGGGCAGCACACCCTGTATGTGATAATCGCCAGTGGTGGTTATCGTGCCAAAATTAATGGGTGCATTGCCAATGTTCGTCAACTCAAAACTGTACGAAGCCTGATCCCCGACATTCGTGTCGGGATAAATTACAGTGCTGCCATCGGGGTGATCGGTTAACGCTATGGAAATTTGAAGCTCAGGCGCATTGACTACCAACACAACCGGTTCGGTTTGCAAGGTAAGGTTAGGCACAAGGGTATTGGTACTGTACAACACATACGTGCCGGCATCTGCCGCTGTAACCGATGGTATGGTAAACGTATCACTATCTGCACCACCTATGTCCATTCCATCCTTTCGCCATTGATATACATTAGCTGAACCGCCCACCGTAAAACTGGCTGTAAACTCATCTCTAACGTTAAGTATCTGCGTACCTCCACCGGGTATTATTGCCTGGGTGTGATATGAAAAATTAAACACGCTCATATTCGGTTCCAGGTCGTCAAACTCAAGGTTGTTTATACTCACATCCAAATAATACAACATTGCCAAGCTCGACAAATCCGGCATACCGGAAATAAGATTGTTCTGTATCGATAACCAAATGACAGGAAGACTTGTAAATGAAACTGGTACAGAACCTGAAAGTCGATTCTGACTTAAATCCAAACTCATTATTACTGACAAATTACCAAGCTCTGGAGGAATTGAGCCCGTGAGCTGATTGTTGTTCAAATGTAAACCTCCTAACATTGACAAACTCCCAAGCTCAGGAGGAATTGAACCTGTGAGTTGATTCCGTGCCAAACCTAAGTATTCTAATGCAGACAAATTACCAAACTCAGGAGGAATTGTGCCCGTAAGTTGATTGTTCTCTAAAGAGAAACTCTTTAACGCTAATAAATCCCCAAGTTTGGAGGGAATTGATCCTGAGAGTTGGTTGGTACCTAAATGTAATGCTGTTAGTAATACCAAATCCCCAAGTACAGATGGAATTGATCCTGTGAGTTGGTTCCATTCCAAACCTAAGTGCTCTAATAGAGACAAATTACCAAGCTCTTGAGGAATTGTGCCTGTAAGTTGATTCACCTGTAAAGATAAATCAGTTAACACTAACAAATTACCAAGTTCTGATGGAATTGATCCGGATAGTTGATTGCCAGCTAAATTTAAAACTGATAACGTTAACAGATTTCCAAGTTCAGGGGGGATGGAGCCCGTGAGTTGATTTCCCTGTAATTCTAAACGTGTTAATGCTAACAAATTCCCAAGTTCGGAAGGAATTGTACCGGTAAGTTGGTTATTTCGTAAACTTAAATACGTTAATGCAGACAGGTTTCCAAACTCAGGGGGGATGGAGCCCGTGAGTTGACCCCACTCTAAACCCAAATACTCTAACGCTGATAAATTACCAAGTTCTGGGGGGATTGAACCCGTGAGTTCATTATAAGGCAAACGCAAGTTTCTAAGCGCTGACAGATTTCCAAGCTCTGGAGGAATCGAACCATTAAGTTGTTTATAGCTAAGTTGCAACTCTGTGACCCTGTTCCCTGCTAACGTAACCCCATGCCAGGTAGATACCGGCCCGGTAAGCCAGTTGGTGTTGTCAGTCCAGCCGGGGCCATTGGTGCTGTTGTACAATGCTACCAATGCTAATGAGTCGGAAACAAGTACCTGTGCCTTTGCGGTGTAACCCGCCAGCATCAATAATATGGCTATCGTTAATCGTTTCAACATAGCTTAAAAGAACCTGAATTTATGTTTGCGCATGGGTATTTCGCAAACAGCCGAAGCTTTCTCAAATTCATAAATAATGGAAATTTCGTGCGTGCCGTAGTTCCGGCTGATCAACGGGCTGGTAGGAAACTCAAGCCCGTACCCCACGCGCAAATTCCGGTTTACCAACAAGGCTACATCGGCACCCATGCCTGCCGGGTTTCGGTATGTTGCACCCACCCATAAGGTTTCTGACAACAACACGTGCAGGCCAACATCTAACGAACTGCTACCATCGTGTACGGTGCGCCATAAAACCGATGGCTTTAACCTTACCACACTCCGTTTGTCGGTGTTATTCAGCAACGCCCCTGCACTTACATAAAAATGCCGCAAGTACCGGCTGCTGTTGTTTACGCCATCGTTGATGACCACTTCCAGTAAGCGAGGCGAAGAAACACCCACGTACCAGCTTTTGGTTTTATAAAAAATACCCGCACCGAGGTTGGGTTGCGAAAATTGCGTACGGTTATAATCCAGGTCATCATCGTCAACATACTCTAAGTTTAACCGGTTATAGTCGTAACGGTAGTGAACATACCCGCCCTGTACCCCAAACGACAGCGACTTATCACGGTGGTTGATTACCTTATACGAAAAAGCCAACTGCGCCTCAGTAGTACGGTTAATGCCCAATTGATCGGTTATTACCATGCCACCAACGCCAAACCGGTTATCAATGCCACCCGAAAGCGAAACATAGTTGGTGAGGGGTGCACCCTCCATGCCCACCCATTGTTTGCGGGCAATAACATTCAACGTTAAGTCTTTGTATATACCGGCATAAGCCGGGTTGATCATCATTTGGTTAAACCCGTACAAATTATACAGCGGGTCTTGTTGTGCATGAACATACCCGGCACGTAAACATAAAAATGCACTAACGATAATGAGTGCTTTTCGGGTTGAGGTTCGGGTAAGAGCGGTCATCACATTGTGTAGTTATCAAAAATAACAAAAAACACAATATGCTTACCCGATTGATGTCTTATAAAAATGATAAACCGTATAAACTACATAGCTGCCATGCCTTGATAGCAAAATTCTATGTGGTTAAATTAAGCTCTGTAATTACCTGCGCAACGAAATAAAACCATTCAACGCCCCACCTGCTTTTGGTCTGATCACATAATAGTATGTTCCGGCCGGAAGGTCTTTTCGTCCCCCGACATTGGAAATGCCGTTAAACCGTTTTTCGGTGTTAGCGTTATCATACCCCTTCACTTCAAATACCAAATCGCCCCAGCGGTTATAAACAGAAAACAAATCGTCATCCGTCATGTTGTCGATGTGTATATAATCGTTTTCGCCAACCGTGCCGCCAGGCGAAAGCACATTAAACACCACAATACCTTCGGCCAAAACGCCCAGCGTTACCACACCTGTACCCAACGCACCGTTGCTGTAAATGCGATCGGCCGATGATGATGCCCCCCGCCCTAAACCCTGAAACACATCAGTTACCGAACTTGCAAAAGCAACACCTGTTTTACCCGTTGCCTGAAATCCTTCATCGCCCATGTATGGCAACACAATGGTTGCCCCGTTCAGCGAACCGCTTTCAACATCAACAGTCCAGTAGCGCTTATTTGAAATTTGTGTTAACGAGGCGTTCTTTTGTAACGATAACGTTGTTGATGGCTCTGTCATCGTCAACGCTACCACTGTACCTGCCCCGGAAACCGACTCGATCGTAACCGGTATATACTGCGTGCCATTACCTAACGGGAATATTTTGTTACCGCTGCCTTGTTGCACAACCGTTGCATTGATGTGCGACTGGTTGGATCCTCCTGAAATAACAGCCGTTGGGGCAAACACAATTTTCGAGTCATTCTCAGCAGTAATAACGCCATCCGTTAAGGTTAAACTTCCTTCTACCGTAAGATCAGCCAAAATGCGTTTAAGCCCGCCTCCGCTGATCACCAACTTGCTAAACGACTGGTTGTTGTGGTTAATGATTTGCGGAACAGACGTATCGGTATTGTTAAAGGTTATCTGCCCGATGCCCGCATCGTATGTGCCTAAGTTTTTCCACGAACCGCCCACAACCAAATTACCGTTATTAATTAACGTGCCGTTGTTGATTAAGCTGTCGTGAACACTCATTACACCGTTTGCCGAAATACTAACGATTGTGCCCGGTGTGTTATAGAAATTTTGGGCACTGACTGAGATCGTACTGATTAACAAGCCAAATAGTAATATTGTGGTTTTCATAGCCTGTATATCTATTGTTGTGTAGCCGCGTTTCGTTCGCGGGCGATAGTCACCCAACCCAACTCAGTAGCCACCACGGTTACACTATACACGTAGCTCAGTGAATCCTGATTAAAAATCAGGAAATATGAACTGCTTTGAACCCCATCCAAATAATCTTTAGGGTCAGACAATTGGACACGCGCACCTGAGCTGGCAGCTGTCCCCAATGTGCGAATGGTAATAACACGCCCCGCAACGCCTACATCCTGCGAATAAGGGAGTCTTATGTTCATAGGTTTAGCCGTACTCGTTGGCCTTGCAATGATGATGTATTCAGAGTTTTTGATGTCGTAAGTATCTGTGTTAGCTGGCAAAATTGTATAGCTTACATTATGTGAACCAACAACGTGCAGGTTTGCAAAGGGCTTATCGGTTCCAATCGCAATAGCGCCAAAGTTCACGGCCTCACTATTACCTGCGTTATTACCTGTTGCTAATACCGAATTCAGGTTCTGATTTGATGCGGAAATAGCTTGATTGGTTACACTTGTAATCCTGCCTTTTTCATCTACGGTAATCCGAGGCACAGCAGCAGATGTTCCGTATGTTCCGGCTGCTACACCGGAGTTACTAAGTTTGGGAGAAGTTACCGCGTTATCGCGAATGTGGTTTGTTGTTACCGCACGATTGGCATCGGTTGCTGCATCGCTTCTCAGTTCAGTTGATGTAACACCATTTGTCGCAATCGCCAGCGTACCCGTTGTTGTAATAGTACCACCGGTAAGACCCGTGCCTGCAATAATACTGGTTACCGTACCGGTTCCTACATTATCGGTTTGTGGCATCCACGCTGTACCGCTCCATTTTAATACATGACCGGGGGAGGCACCTCCCGCAGTAATTTTACCAGGTGCAACGGCTAAGATTTTCACATCGGTTACTGCGTTATCGTTAAGTTTGGTTGTGGTAACGCTTGCATCGGCCAAGTCAGCCGTTGCAATAGTGCCATCGGTAATCTTAGCCGAGGTAATAGCGTTATTGGCAAGTTTGACTGTTGTTACACTTGCGTCTGCCAGATCGGCCGTAGCGATGGTACCATCAGCAATCTTAGCCGATGTAATAGCATTATTGGCAACCGTAGGGTTCGGGTATGTGCCTGTAAGGTCGCCACCCGCACTGCCACCCGGTGCTGTACCCGTAACAGTAACATTGGTTACACCTGTAATACGTCCCTGCGGATCAACCGTAAGTTGCGGAACCTGCGTAGCCGTACCATAGGTATTTGCTACCACTGTTGTATTGGCTAACTTGGCTGCCGTTACCGAGGCATTGGCCAGATCGGCCGTAGCGATAGTGCCATCAGCAATTTTAGCCGATGTAATAGCATTATTGGCAACTGTTGGGTTAGGGTATGTGCCTGTAAGGTCGCCACCTGCATTCCCACTGGGAGGAATGCCTGTAATGGTTACAAGAGTAACAGCGGTTATACGCCCCTGTGCATCGACCGTAAGTTGCGGAACCTGTGTTGCTGTACCATAGGTATTCGGAACAACAGTTGTATTGGCCAACTTGGCTGCCGTTACCGAGGCATTGGCCAGATCGGCCGTAGCAATAGTACCATCAGTAATCTTAGCCGAGGTAATAGCATTATCTGCAAGTTTGATTGTTGTTACGCTTGCATCTGCCAGGTCGGCCGTAGCAATAGTACCATCAGTAATCTTAGCCGAGGTAATAGCATTATCTGCAAGTTTGATTGTTGTTACGCTTGCATCTGCCAGGTCAGCCGTTGCAATAGTGCCATCGGTAATCTTAGCCGAGGTAACAGCGTTATTGGCAAGTTTGACTGTTGTTACACTTGCGTCTGCCAGATCGGCCGTAGCGATGGTACCATCAGCAATCTTAGCCGATGTAATAGCATTATTGGCAACCGTAGGGTTCGGGTATGAACCGGTAAGATCGCCACCCGCACTACCACCCGGTACTGTACCCGTAATGGTTACGTTGTTCCCTCCGGATATGGCGAGCAGCCCCGAGGCCGGGGTAAATGTTAAGGTTTGTCCATCGGTATTGATGGCCGACAGGTTTACTGAATTACCTCCCGAAATAGAAAGATTCGGAGATGCAAAGGTTAAGGTTTGATTATCTGTCCCTACGCTATCTTCAATAATAGTCCAAACGGTACCGCTCCAATAATAGAACTTATTCGTGTCGGTATCAAAAACGAGCAACCCTTTTTCTGCAACGCCCAGTGTTGACGTAAACGCGGTGGCCGTTCGCTGCGCGGTGGTTAAGCGCGGAACTAAAAAACCCTGGTTGTTATCAGGCGATTTCAGCTCAAGAACAGCTTTGGGGTTAGGGGCATCTGTACCAATACCAACCTGTGCATAAGTGGCTGTGGTGTGCATAGCACAAATTACAACGAGTATAAATAACCAAATTGGGTGTTTCATCGGGGTTAGTTGATTAAATGAGGTTTTAAATTATCGAAAGCCTATTTTAGAGTCAATCCAGATAACAACGTACAGCGCAAAATCCCTGAAACCAGGAATAATTTTAAACATAAAATCCGCCACAAGGCCGGTTTTTATATTCTTATAAGTATGTGAAAATACACAATTTATTATACTTGCGTAAATCGTTTGCCGATTCGTAAAGTGACCCGCCATTTCTGTTATTTTTGAGCCGATTTATATACAGAACCTATGAAATTCGGTACCAAAGCTGTTCATGCGGGTGTTTCGCCCGACCCTTCGACCGGGGCTATTATGACACCCATTTTTCAAACCTCAACGTATGTTCAGGAAGAGCCCGCCAAACACAAGGGTTTTGCGTACGCACGAGGCGCCAACCCTACCCGCAATGCCTTGCAAAAGAGTTTGGCTGCATTAGAAAACGGAAAGTTTGCACTATGCTTTTCATCGGGTATGGGCGCTACCGATGCCGTTATAAAACTGCTAAACCCAGGCGATGAAGTTATTACCAGCAACGATTTGTACGGAGGTTCATACCGCATGTTTAAACGGGTGTTTGAACGGTTTGGTATCAAATTTCATTTTATTGATCTCACACAAGCCTCTGCCATTGAGGCGCACATCAACGCCAACACCAAATTACTTTGGATTGAAACCCCCAGTAATCCATTAATGAACATCATCGACATACAAGCTTGTGTGGCCATCGCAAAAAAACATAACATCATTACAGCGGTTGATAACACTTTTGCTTCGCCCTATTTACAAAACCCGTTAGACCTCGGTGCCGACTTAGTGATGCACTCGGTAACCAAATATTTAGGCGGGCATTCGGATGTGGTAATGGGTGCACTGATTACCAACGATGAAAAACTTCATCAGGAACTGGCCTTTATACACAACTCGTGCGGTGCCGTACCCGGCCCGCAAGATTCGTTTTTAGTATTGCGAGGGATTAAAACATTGCACCTGCGCATGGAGCGGCATTGTTTGAACGGACGAAAAATTGCCGAATTTTTAAAGGCGCATCCTAAAATCGGGAAGGTGTATTGGCCTGGCTTTACAGGCCACCCCAACCACGCTATCGCTCGTAAACAAATGCGCGACTTTGGCGGGATGCTTTCGTTTACACTAAAAGATGATAGCATCGAAAAAGCATTTACCCTGATGAAAAGTGTTGAACTTTTCGCGTTGGCCGAATCACTGGGCGGTGTTGAATCGCTTGTTAATCACCCTGCATCCATGACACACGCCAGCATCCCAAAAGAAGAACGAATTAAAAACGGATTGCTCGATTCGCTGATTCGCCTGAGCATTGGTGTAGAAGATGCCGAAGATTTGATTGCTGATTTAGAGCAAGCACTCCAAAAAGTTTAACGCTTCGGAAATTATACGGTAACTTTATTTATGTTCAGGAAAACGTATCCTGAACCGGGAGCCTTCGCCCGGTTCGGAATAAAGATCAATTACACCACCAAGCCTGTCAACCAAAATTTTGACAATGGCAAGCCCCAGCCCGTTTGAGGTTTCGCCTGCGGTAGGGCGTGCACTTAGTTTTTTAAATTTCTGATAAAGATATTTCTTATCCTGTTCACTAAAACCCGGTCCGTGATCCTTCACCTCCAGGATGTTAACGTTATCTTTCCTTTCGGCTGATATAATAATGAGCGAATTGCGGGGCGAAAACTTCACGGCATTTGAAAGGAGGTTATCTATAATGCGTGTGAGATACAACGGGTCGATGTAAATATCGTCAATGCCGTGCTCAACAAATTTAATTTCAATTTCCTTAATAGCGGCATAATGCCGGAAAGCCGTTACCCGGTCGTGCAAAAATGTACTTAAATTAAAGTGGGTATAGTTTGGCTCGCGGTTAGCCTCAAACGAGTTTACATCTAACAAATCCACGATCAGGTCAAGACCTGTTCGGGTTGATTCGCGCATGAGCGACAAATATTTTTTCTGGTTCGCAGTGAGGTTATCTTCGGTTTCTACAAGGTCGGCCAGGCCATGAATACGGTTTAACGGTGATTTCAAATCATGCGCCACGATGTTCATGAGCGTATCTTTTTCGTGGTTCAAATCCGAAAGCTCGTGGTTGTGTTTTCCCAGCTTTTCGTTTTGTGCAGCAATCTCTTCCTGCTGTTTCAGGATTTCCTGATTTTGTTTCTCTAATTTTTCATTAACCTCGCGTTTTCTTTTTGTGTTGTGGTATTGCACAAAAAACAAAGCACTCACAAATACGATGGTGGCAATAAGAATAATATTTTCGAGTTTTTGCTGCTTGATAATAGCATCGTTTCGTATGCTGTTGGCTTTTAAGATTTCGTTTTCACTTTCTTTCTTTTCGATTTCTAATTGAAACTGGAGTTTTTCGATTTGGCGCGCCAACTCAATGCTTTGCAACGATTCCTTCAAAATAAGATACCGGTTAATGTGCAGGGTTGCTTTCTCGTCCTGGCCTTTTCGCTCATAAATCTGCGACATATAAAAATGGGCATCGCGCTGCAAATCGAGGTTGGCTTCTTGTGGTAAGGCAAAAAAGTCTTTCAGGTACTTTGTTGCCTGATCGTATTGTTTAAGTTTAAAATAAATTTGCGCCATCAATAAATTGGCGCGCGGCAGCAACCGTTGATTGGAGGCCTGTACCACCATCTTATACGCATCGTGAGCCATGGTGTCGGCCTCATGAACATTTCCGGTAGCCGACAGGAATTCTGCCCAGCCCATGCGTATTTCGGCCACGCTTATTAAGTCGTTCACACTTAATGCCAGTGCATCGGCTTTTCTGAAACACGCTTCGGCACTATCGCGTTGCTTTAAGTCGCTATACACAAGACCCAACTCCGTTAATGCCGATACGATTGGCCGAAGTTGACCAACCTTTACGCGCAAGCGGTAGGCTTCCAACGACATATTTAATGCTTTACTGTAATCGCCCTGCGATTTGTATAAGTTCGACAGACTTCGGGCTACGTACGCCATTCCTACATCTTCGTGGGTTTTCCCGAAAATATCCTGTGCTTTAATGAAGTTTGTGTAGGCACGGGTTAAATCACCCTGATCAAAAAACAAACGTCCTAAATTATTAAAGGTGTAAGCTAATTGTACCGAATCCTTTTGCTCTTCTGCAACCTGAATCGCCTGGTTATAATAGGTAAAGGCCATTTTGTAATCGCCTTTGTAGGCATTGGCCAGCCCGATAAAATTTAATGGGCTTGATAAATTCTTTTTTAGTTTTAATTCGGTGCCCAGCGCAAAAGCCTGCTTACCATAAAAGATGGTGCTATCGGGTTTTGAAAGGCGGTACTCAAAGCTAAGCTCATTGAGGGCGGCAAATTTTTCTTCGCCCTCGCCCCGGGTAACAACCCCCTTCAGACTGTCAATGCGCGATACGTTTTGAGCCGTTACCTGCAAAAAAGACAGTAAAAATATTAAGACCAATACCGAAAAGCGCACCTATATAGAATATTTCGTTTAAAAATACGAAAAATACGCCATTTCAAACGAATGTAAATTCAATCTCATGGTTTATCATGCTCTACAAAATCGAGGTCTTTATGGAAAGTTTCTTCGGTGAAATAAAAGGCCACCAGGGTAACGACCACCGTTACAATACCCGTTACAATACCGCTTTGCACCAACGACCAGCCCCACGATTTCTGAAAAATATTTAAGAACAACAGATTGATCAACGGCAGTGCGCCCCGTACCATATTGGGTATGGTGGTAGCGGCCGTTGCCCGCAGGTTTGTACCAAACTGTTCGGCTCCCATAGTAACAAAAATGGCCCAAAAACCGGTGCTGAATCCGAGCAAACCGCAGATGACATACATGGTTGTATCGCTGTTGTTAAACGGACTGAAAAAAAACGCCAAACAAACGATTGTCATCAGGTAAAATATAAGCAGTGCTTTTTTCCGGCTTCTAAGTTGCTGGCTCAACAGCCCAATCAGTATATCGCCTATGGCAATACCCGAATAGGCAAACATGATCGAACGACCCGAATCAATAGCCTTGCTTCCATACAGGCTTTCGGCAAACTTATCGCTTTGGTTTACGACAATCCCAATCACATACCATGTTGGCAACCCGATTAAAATAGCCAGTACATATTTTTTGAACCGGGCGAGTTTTGTAAAAAACATTGTGAAGTCGCCCCGGCTGATGGCCGTGTCTTTTACCTGATTGAACAATCCCGATTCAGCCACCTTTACCCGAAGCAACAGCAACAGTATGCCCAGGCCACCACCAATTTTGTAGCATAGCCGCCAGTCGCCTGTTAACTGATATGTAAAGTAAGCCACCACGGCACCGCTTAATCCTATACCGGCAACAAGCGATGTGCCTATGCCACGTTTGTTTTTCGGAAGCAGTTCACTTACCAATGTAATCCCTGCCCCTAACTCGCCCGCTAACCCCAGGCCTGCCACAAAACGGCACCAGGCATATTGATCAACAGTTTGAATAAACCCTGTTACAAAATTCGCAACCGAATACAATATGATTGAGCCAAACAGCACGGACAGCCTTCCGCGTTTGTCGCCAAGCACACCCCACAATATCCCGCCTAATAACAAACCGGTCATTTGCCAGTTCATCACCTTCGTGCTATCGACCAGCATGGTGGCATGCGTAGCGCCTACACCCAGCAGGCTTGGCGTTTTCACAATGGTGAATAAAAGCAGATCGTAGATGTCAACAAAATAACCAAGTGCCGCTACGATTACCGGAATACTAAAGAGTTTCTTATGGTCGTGCTGTTCCATTGCGGGTCAAGTTTCGCATAAATTATAAAAATAGCGGAGCCAAAAAAAGCGCCAGTGAAACAGCGCCTTTGTTCAGTTTCAGAAACTTCTATATCTGTAAGTTAATTCGTTCCGAGTATCTTAAAAAGTTCATCCAGATTCGGGGTAATGATTATTTCTGTTCTGCGGTTTTTCTGTTTGTTTTGAGTCGTTGTATTGGGTGCCAGAGGCACGTATTCGCCTTTTCCGGCTGCCGTAACCTGCCCCGGAGCAAGGCCGGCTTTTGTCAAAATTTTTGTAATGGCCGTAGCCCGCATTACGCTCAAATCCCAGTTATCGTTCATGTATTGCGATTTTTTAGAAATGGGCACATTATCGGTATGGCCTTCTACCATAATGTGAATATCTTTTTGGTCTTTAATGGCCTTTGCCAATTGTTGTAATGCTGTAACGCCTTTTGCATCTACTTCGGTGCTGCCCGATGCAAACAATAATTGCTCGGCCAGCGATACATATACTTTTCCGTTTTTAACATTTACGGTAAGATCGTTCTCTTTGAAATTCAACAACGCATTGCTGATACTGTTTTTCAAATCATTAACCGCTTTGTCTTTTGCGGCCATAATGCTCTCTAACTCTTTTACTTTCTTCTCACGTTCAGTAAGGCTTACATTCAGCGAATCATTCAGCTTGCGGGTACGGTCTAAGTTATTTTGTATGGCTAACAGTTGCTCTTGTTGTTGCGCCATGTCGCGGTTTAGCTTTCCGCTGCTGCCTAACAGGTTTTTATAGTATGCGCTTAGTTGCGCGTGTTCTTTTTCCAGTTCATTTAGTTTAGCCGATGTAGCACGCACCTCTTGCCCCAAAGCCGTTGTATCACCGGCAAGTTTTTTCACCTGCGAATCCAACCCCTGAATATTGTTGTTTGCTTTGCTTAACAATGTATCGCGGTCGGCCAGATCGGCATCAAGTCTTACTTTCTGCGCCAGCAAATCGTCATACTTCTTTTTACTGACAATGCATGATGATAAGACAATTGAAAAAAATACAAGAAAGACGATGAGCTTATTCATATAGGTTAAAAAATAGTTCAGGCAAATATCGAACAGTCCCAACTAAAAACCAATATAGTCTTTTGCTTCCGTTCTTTTCAGGTAAATTAACCTACATTTCAAACAAACACGTATAACAGCCAGCTTACTGAATAACCAATGTGTTTTCATCGATTATAAACATTTTCGGCATGGCATCTTTCGTTGGCCGGAGTTCGACAGCGCTTCCCTGAATGGGTGTAGGCGTTAGCATATTGCCCGTACCATCATACACAAAAATAACATCCTGTACACGGTCGGTAATGGATATATAAACTTTACCTGCACCAAAATCGTAGTATCGTACATCCACTGCATTGGTGCCTATAAAATCATTCGACAGAAGCTCACGGTTATCCTCACTTAACAAGGTAAGGCGTTTCGCATCCTGACGTTTTAATAAATACGATTTTGAATTTTCTTCACGAACAAGTGCGAATTGTGTATCAAACGATGGCTTGATCAACGTTTCCCGGCTTAATATTTTTCCATCGAGATTAAACTTAACCCGGAAACCATCGCGCGCCACACATACAAAATTTGTTGTAGCCAACGAGTTGCCGGTTTCTAAATAATAATCGCCACCGGGTCGCATATCCAAATCTAACGGAAACCCTTTCAGCGTTTCGCCCCGTCTATTCATTAAATACGCATGGCCGTCATTACGAATGGCAACCATATAATCTTTACCTCGAATACGGTAATGACGAGGCGCTGCAAACAAATCATCGCCAACTTGTTTGGGTGTCCAGCCCTCAAGATTTTTAGCCTCTTTATCGAAAATCCACAACTTACCCGATTTGTCTGATAACAGGAACCGGTACTTCTTACTTTTATCGTAATCCACTACACCGGCATACTCCAAATCTTTAATCCTGACAGCTTGCGGATAAGGTGTCACATAATTACCCAGCCGGTCAATAACATGCAACGCCTGGCGGGTTGCAAAAAAGAATTGCATCTTTCCATTATTGTAAAAATCAACCTGGTGTACCTCGCCAACAATACTACTTTCCAATTTTTTCTGCCACAATATTTTACCTTCGGCCGACAGGTGATATACCGTAAACGTTGAATCCTGAACCAGCACTTCATCATCGCGGTTCACATGGCTTCGCACAACATACGGTCTTGTAATAACCGGTGCGTTTAAACTGGCCACTAACTTGTTTGCCTGCGCTTTCGGCTGAGGTTTGTTTTGACTCTTTCCGACACTTCCGTGAGTCCAGGTAATGTTGGTATAAAAACTTTCGTTAAGATGACTGAATTGAATAGCACCTAAGTCGAAAGAGTTCAACAACGATTGATTTTGTTTAATAAAATCCCGCCAACGGGGATTCAGCTTCGATGTCGTGGTATTCCACACCAATGGTGTATTCACATACACACTCAGGTTTGATTCTAATAAAGTCGATTCTAAAAATTTATTAAACGCGACCGATTTACCCCAAACATTTTCCTGATCAACATCTTCTAAAAAACGTTTTACGTTTTCCAGTCGGTCGGCCAAAATAATATAGTTACCAATGGATGTATAATACGTTGGGCCGATCCCCGATATTAACGGCTCAAATAATTTACCTGACAGGTTATTGATCTCAATCTCTCGTATTTCGTATGTCGAATAACGCTCCAAAAAAACAGAATCCTCTTTTTCTGCCGCCTGCGAAAGTTTATCAAAAGCGCTGAGCCAGTCGGCAGGTTTTTGTGTTTCAAAAACAATAACCTTCGATAAGGCATTACCCTTCGACTCCTGGTAACACACTACCATTTCTCTTCCAAAAGAAGCAAACAATTGTGCATAATCAATTTGTGCAAAGCCCGCCAGAGAATCCTGAACAACTTTATTTTTAGACAGATTTAGATTCTGATAAAATTTTGCACCATCACTCACTCCGTAATTGACAGCAAAAACCGTTTGGTTCGGTATGTATTGCTTGATGGTGAACTGAACAGGTGCCTGATGTAAAAAATACCCCAACAACCCGTTTGGTTGTTGCGTCAGGCTAAAGCCGTTAAGGGTTGTGGACTGCTCCGTGAATTTTATGTCTAACAATCCACCATCACCAATTTTTTGCAACGAAAACCCCGCATCAGCCGGAAACACCTTCAGCCAGTTATTTAAGTTTTCCAGATTTACATAAACATCACCGGCATCGTCCTTCACGCGGGGCAATGTATATACCCCTGAGAGTTTTTGTTTGAAATATTGTTCACCCTTACGCTCAAACGTTCGAACAACATCTTCAATAAGAAACGGGGTAAAACTTGCAGCCCACGCATCACCCAACTGTACACATGATAATAGTTGACTAATTCCGTTAGCGTTAAACGAAAACTCTGAAATTGTTGCACCGTTAAGTTTTCGTTCGGCAAACCGAACGCCTTTTGTCTTTTTAAGTTCAGTAGTAACCTGAGAAAATTGTTCTGCCTTGCGATGAAAAAAATAGTACACCACATCAAAATCGTCCTTACCCGTCACGTGCAACGATATGGCTTTCCCTCTTCCCGGTTGTTCTAAAATATGAAGCTTCTTAGTTATTGAATCGGCCGGACTCAGTTCCAATGTCAGGTTTGTGAGTAGTGCTGTTGATGCCGTTTCCTCACCCGTACAGGTCGCGCAATCACCCGCTTCATACACTAATACTGTTTGCTCAGGTACAACTTCCCAAAGTGATGTGGCTTTTGTCTTAAAAAAATATTGATAGCCAAAAAAACTGCCAGCCAGCAAAACAAAAAGTCCAAGCGTTATAAAGAGAGGCGTTCTTTTCACGTGTACAAATATAGCCCATCTGTTCATTCCCTTAAAAACGATTTTTGGATAGGTTAGCTTCTACCGGTATAAGGTCTTCTTTTTTCGATTATTTATTTTTCAGTTCATAAAAAAAGCCTCCCAGG
>CAYOJW010000010.1:0-55408 GCA_964404445.1 uncultured Roseivirgaceae bacterium
CCTGCCGTAGCGGTAGAGGGTGTCGGGGCAGTAGAACTACCTGTCCCTCCCGTAGCTGTGGTGTACCATAATAAGTTGGTGCCGGTCGCTGTCAAGGCGGTAGCTGTTGCTCCTACACAATAGTTAACAGGGCTCGTAGCGGATGGTGCTGACGGTACTGCATTTACTACCACATCAATTTGAGTACGCGGGCTTTCACAGCCTGTAACCGTCTGGCTTACGTAATAGCTTGTTGTCCCTGCCGTAGCGGTAGAGGGTGTCGGGGCAGTTGCACTGCCCGTACCTCCCGTAGGTGTGGTGTACCATAATAAGTTGGTGCCGGTCGCTGTCAATGCGGTGGCTGTTGCTCCTACACAATAGTTAACAGGGCTCGTAGCGGATGGTGCTGACGGTACTGCATTTACTACCACATCAATTTGAGTACGCGGGCTTTCACAGCCTGTAACCGTCTGGCTTACGTAATAGCTTGTTGTCCCTGCCGTAGCGGTAGAGGGTGTCGGGGCAGTAGAACTACCTGTCCCTCCCGTAGGTGTGGTGTACCATAATAAGTTGGTGCCGGTCGCTGTCAAGGCGGTGGCTGTTGCTCCTACACAATAGTTAACAGGACTCGTAGCGGATGGTGCTGACGGTACTGCGTTGATCGTAACACTTGTGTTGGTTGTGTTCGGGCAGGTGCCGTTGGTAAAATCGTAGGTAACTGTATAGATGCCTGCTGTGCTGGCCGCTAAGTTTATCTCACCCGTGGTGGCATTGATCGATAAACCCGCAGTGGAGCTGTACGTTCCTCCGGCCTGACCTGTGCGCGTAACGCTCGCTGTGCCGGTGGCACAAAACGGACTGCCTACATAACTGATGGTAGCTGTTGGCAAGGCATTGACCACTACACTAATGGAAGTTCCGGCACTCTCGCAAAGGGCATTGCTTACATACAATGTTCCGTTATACGCTCCAGGTGCCAATGGAATCCCGGTTATCGGAATGGGGCTTGCGGGTAATGCCGTTAACGGTACATCCGGTGGGCCGCCTGCATCCCAATCAATACGGTATTGTGTGGGAGATCCTGATGTTGAAGTATAGGCTATACTTGCCGATGTTGTTCCTGTACATACAGCAGGATTTGTCCCTAACGTTATGGATGGCACACCGGGTACTACAATACCTGTAACTGTTTTGGGGCACCCTTCGCTGTCGGTTATGGTAACGCTATATGTTCCGGCATTTAAACCTGTTGGATCTTCAACGTTACCAATTGGAGTAGGGCCCGTCCATACGAATGAATACGATCCGTTACCGCCTGAAACATCAAGCGAGATAGCCCCTGAACCGGGTGTACATGCCGGTGTTATACCTGCAACCGTTGCAACCAAATCCGGAGGTTCAGTTATGGTTATGCCGTTAACCTGTTTACTACGACAGACTATATTACCGGGGCCGGAAGCTGTAACGACTACTCTGTACTCACTGCCCGGATCGAAATCATTAGCCAGTATTCCAAAGGCATCGGCCCCCGGCATGTTGAGTGAACCATTACCGGTGCGAAATTCCATTGTTGTGACCGTTACACCTGTGTGTAGCGCCAACTGTGTTAACCCTCCGCCACTATCTCTGAAATAAAGTTCAATTGTCCACGGTGCATACGCATCATCACCGGCTGTAATGGTCAGGTTTATCTGGCCATCGTTGCCGCCATTACATGAAACATCGTTTGCTTTTGTGGCCGAAATCGCTAAACACGGGGCAAAATCATTGTCATTCGCATAGGCTACACTACTGATGCAAACTGCGATGATGGCAACTAAAAAAGATCGTAAAAATGTTTGCATACTATTGACTATCTGTAACCGGGATGAGCACCACTTTTCGTTTACACAAGAATTTTTCTTCGCCCCTAAACTCTACCACTACTTTATAAGCATATAAATTCGACAGACCCGTTAGCACGTTGGTGACTGTTCCGCCTGCTCCGCTATAATTTTTTACGATTGATTCGTTTATGCCATCGATCTGAACAAGCCTGGCTGTAAACCCATCGGACTTGATTTTCAGGTCAAACTCGCCATGCGTGGCGAAATCGGCTTTTTTGGTTCGTTTCAGGTCGATTGTTTGGGCACATTGCGCCTGTGCAAACATGGCTGTAAGAACTAACGATTTGACCAACAATATTTTAATCAGGCTCATCTTAACAAAAAGTTCAAAAAGATAATAGATATTTAAATAGCGTTCAAAAAATTATTGTAACCGCAAGGCACAATTTTAACAGTGCAAATTTGTAACGAATTGGGCAAGAGGCAAAAAAGTGTAGCCGTTAAACCCAATACAAGTAAGTTTTAGTGCTAAAAAACCTTTTTTTAGCGGTTATCAGGCGTACTTCCTGTTCAGCACTTCGCTCAGGATAAGTGCTTTTTTAAACCCTTTCGGGTCCTTCAACTCTTTAATATAGCTTTGAAGCTGGTTATCGGGCTTTTTCTTTTCAAATTCCTTGAAACGGCTGTATGTAACATCTACATCGTCTAATTTCATGGTTTCTTCAAGCGATGGCCTGTAAAAAGCCATTTTTTTGGCTTCTTCGTAGGCTCTGTTACTCCGGTCATCATCAAAAATCACCTGTTCCAGGCTGTTTTCTTCCTCTTCGGAGGTGGTGTTGTACGTGGATACAGGCCGGGCAGACGGAACGGGCAGGCGTTGGGTATCGTGCTGCCGGGTAACCGGAGGCTGGTTCTTTTCCTGATGTACTTTACCCTCTGTTATTTCACGTAAAAGATCCTCAAAGCTAACGGGTTGCGGCCTGTTCGCTCCTTTTCCGGGTCGGGGCTGGTCTGCGCCCGGCTCATCTTCAGGTTTTTTCTTCCGTAAGGCATTGAAGATGAAATACACAATGCCCAGAACAATATAAAAAATGATCTTTTCGTCCATGCCCAAAAATATACAAAAAATCAGGATGTGCGATGCAAAACAGCCTACTTTAAAACTTGTTTGAATCGGCCAATATATTTTTGAATTGCCGGTTCAGGAAGTATATCTTTGCCGACTTTACAAACCACTACCGAGTATTTTTTATGCAATTAGCGAAGCTGGAGATTAAGGGATTTAAGAGTTTTGCCGACAAAATCGTAATCAATTTTGATGAGGGTATTACGGGCATCGTAGGGCCAAACGGATGCGGGAAATCAAACGTTGTCGATTCGATCCGTTGGGTATTGGGCGAACAGAAAACCAGCGCATTACGCTCGGAAAAGATGGAAAACATCATCTTTAACGGAACCAGCGGCCGCTCGCCCCAACAAATGGCCGAAGTATCGCTTACGATCAACAACACGAAGAACATCCTCCCTACCGAATATTCGCAGATCACCATTACCCGCAGGCTTTACCGCACGGGCGAAAGCGAATACTTATTGAATGGCGTAACCTGTCGCCTGAAAGACATCACCAACCTGTTTATGGATACCGGTGTGGCCTCGAACAGTTATGCCATTATTGAGTTGGGTATGGTCGATGATCTGCTGAATGATAAAGACCACTCGCGCAGAATGTTGTTTGAAGAAGCTGCGGGCATTTCGAAATTCAAAAAGCGCAAAAAAGAAACGCTCCGCAAACTCGAAGACACCGATACCGATTTGGAACGTGTGGAAGACCTTTTGTTTGAAATTGAGAAAAATATGCGAAGCCTCGAAAAACAGGCGAAGCAAACCGAGAACTACTACAAAATCAAAGAAGACTATAAAGAGAAAAGTATTACGCTTGCCAAAGTTGTTGTAAACAAACAGAAAGAAAATTTTGCTTCCATCAACCAACAGGTGCAAGACGAGAACGATCGCAAAGTAAAGCTAACAGCCGAAATTGCTGAAAAAGAAGCCTCGATCGAAAACGCTAAAGCCGAGCTGATCACCAAGGAGAAAACACTTTCGACACGGCAAAAAACCATTAACGAGTTTGTTTCAAAAATCCGCCACTACGAAAGCGAGAAACAAATTAAAAACGAACGCCTCAAATACCTGAACGACCGCGCCCTGAACCTGCGCGAACAAATCGATCAGGATAAAAAAAGCAATGAACGCGCACGTTTCAGCATTGATAGCTTAGAAAACGAACGCGAATCGGCCGCACAAATATTAGCTGAAATTTCCGATAAGCTTGAGCACCTGAAAGCCGAATACGAAGAGCAAAAGAGAATAACAGCCGAACAACAGCACGAAGCCGATGCCCTGCGCCATATCCAGCGCGAGAAACAAGAAGCCAGCTTTCAAACCAACAAAGCTGTTGAAATTCGCGAGATACAGGTATCATCGTTTAAACAGGAACTTGAACGTACCGCATCCGATACGAATCAGCAAAGTGCCAACTTAGTTGAGTTTGAACGTAAACTCATTGAGTTACAAGACGATTTAACAGAAAAGAACAACCAACTTGCCGGTTTAAAAAACGAAGAAGCCGAAACCGAAGCCCGTATTCTCAATACCGAAAAAACCATTGAGATGATCCGCGAGGAAATGAATACGGTTAACCGTAAACTCGATGCGCGGCAAAACGAATACAACCTCACCAAGTCGTTGGTCGAGAATCTCGAAGGGTTTCCGGAAGCGATCAAATTCCTGCGCAAAAAAATCGCCAAGAACGCCCCGCTCCTTTCCGACATCTTAACCTGTTCGGAAGAGTACCGCGTTGCTATTGAAAATTATTTAGAGCAATACCTCAACTATTATATTGTTGAGCACGAAGCCGAAGCGTACGAAGCCATCAACATTTTGAGCGATGCTTCAAAAGGCAAGGCGCACTTCTTTATTCTCGACTCGTTCGAACGTTTTGAAGGCGCACCGATCAAGATTTACGATAATGCTTTTCCGGCTACGCAAATCATTGAGTTCGATCCGAAGTACCGCAGGCTGATGTCGTTCATTCTCGATAAGGTTTATGTGTATGAAGGCGATCCTAAAAACATTCCTGCCGATGACGACAGTATTTTCATCACCAAAAGCGGTAAACTCACCAAACGCAGGTTCAGTCTTTCGGGAGGATCCGTTGGTTTGTTTGAAGGAAAGAAAATAGGCCGTGCAAAGAATCTCGAAAAACTCGACAAAGAGATCAAAGAACTTACTGCCAAGTTAGATGAAGTGCGCTCAAGCCTGTTGCAACGGCAAAGCGATTTAGAGCGCCTCAAAGGTAGTAAAATGCGTTTCCAGATTGAGGAACTGCAAAACATTATTCGCTTAGTGAACGAAGAGTACGTGTCGGTACGCACCAAAAGCGAGCAGTTTGCCAGTATGTTAAGCACGGCCGGTTTACGCAGGGAAGACATCTTAGAAAAAATTGACGGACTCTTAAAAGAGTTAGATGAGTTAAGACCGCAAGCCGCTGAACTGCAACACACCGTACAGGAGCAGGAAATTAAGTTAGCCGAACTTACCGAAAAGCTATCGTCACAAAACGACTTGCTCGGTCAAAAATCGGCTGCATTTAACGAGCAGAATATTTTCTTCCATCAGCAGGAAAACCGTGTAAAAAGCACCGATCAGGAAATCCGCTTTAAGCAGGAATCAATGCAGCAGAGCAGCCAGCGTATCGAACTGAACGTTGACGAACTGCGGAAGAACGAAGAAGAAACCAAACTCATTATCGAAACCACACAAAGCAACGATGATGAGTTGATCGGCATGTACGCTGAGAAAGAAGAAATGGAAAATGGCCTCAGCGAAGCCGAAAAAGAATATTACGAAGCACGCGGTAATATCGATGTTGTAGAAAAAGAATTGCGTGAAGCACAGCACTCGCGCCAGAACATCGACAGCATTTTAATGGAGCTTCAGAATACCCTGAACGAAAGTAAAATGCAGTTGAACTCGGTGAAAGAAAGACTTTCCGTTGAGTTTAACATCGACTTAGATACGATCATCCAACAATCTACACCGGAAGACGAAGCCATTGTGGCTGCTGCCGATGAAGACAAGCTCCGGGGCGAGATCAGCCGCACGCGCGAACGCCTCGATAACATGGGGCCGATAAACCCGATGGCGATGGAGGCTTACACCGAAATAAAAGAACGCAACGACTTCATCAATACCCAGAAGGACGACCTGATCAAAGCGAAAGAATCGTTGCTGGCCACCATTAGCGAAATTGAAGGCGTAGCCAGCGAAACGTTTATGGATGCGTTCACGAAAATCAAGACACACTTTATTGAAGTGTTCCGTTCGTTGTTTACCGAAGGCGATGAGTGTGATTTGAAACTAACCGATCCATCGAATCCGTTAGAATCAGAAATTGAAATCATCGCCAAGCCAAAAGGCAAGCGTCCGTTAACCATCAACCAATTATCGGGCGGTGAGAAAACACTTACCGCTACTGCCCTGTTGTTCTCGATGTATTTATTGAAGCCTGCACCGTTCTGTATCTTCGATGAAGTAGATGCCCCATTGGATGATGCCAACATCGACAAGTTCAACAACATCATCAGACGATTCAGCAACGACTCGCAGTTTGTGATCGTAACGCACAACAAGCGCACCATGAGCACAACCGATGTAATTTATGGTATTACCATGATTGAAAAAGGTGTGTCGCGGGTTGTTCCGGTAGATTTGAGAGAACTCGCATAATTTGGGGCTTAGGTGTTAGGCATCAGGGCTTAGGAATTAACCTAACACCTAAGCCCTGATGCCTAAGTCCTAATTAATGAAGTAAGTTTTTCAACTCCGCTTCTATTTGTTGCATTACGGGCGATCCGGGTTTTAGAATTATTTGTTTATCACCTATCACAACCAGTCCGCTTGTTTTAATACGGTCGGTGATATGCTGGTCGGTTTTAGCAATCGCCTCCTCGAACAAATCTTTCAATTTCTGATACTCAGGCTGGGTAAGGCTTATTGTTGCAGGTTTACCTCCGCTATACATACCCGTTGAACTTTCCTCCGGCTTTACGGGAATGTAGCTTAGCTGGTTAGCGGAAATTTCATAACGGTTGGCGCTGCCATCGGAGTAAATAAGCTGAGGATGTTGAATCATACAGGCTGCAACAATGAGGATGGGTAAAATCCGGTACATAAGCAAAGATAAAGATCAATATAGCAACAGGCTTCCTCCACAGTATTAAAAAAGAGACTGTCTCAAAAGTCAATATAATAAACCATGTCACTTTTGATACAGTCTCTTCTTAAATCTTTACGTCTGTTACAAAATTACATAAGTGCGGCTGCTAATCCGCCAAAAACAAAGGCAATGGCATACAGCCCCATAATGATCGCCACTAAAATACCCATAAACTTGTAATGCGATTTCAGGTGTTCTAACGCACGCTATAACAACTCTGAATCCTGGTGTTGCAACGCAAGTTTCATTTTACTTGAAAACTGAATGAGGTAGTACAGCGGAAAGAAGTACAACAATGCCATAGCAATGTAAATAAAACTAAAAGCCGCACCCGGAATTGGCATACCCGCCTGCGCTCCGGCCATGCCCAATATCGAACCAGCAAACAACCCGGCAATTACCATAAGCCCGAGAAACACAAAACCAACTATGGCCAGAAACTTAGCCCAACCTGCTGTTTCTTTCAGAAACATTTTTGAATTGGTGGATAACGACAACGAGTCGTTGGAGGCAATTTGATCAATCATATTATTTAGGTTACACGTTTAGGTTTATCAAAAGCCTAATATATCGCGATTGCGCTACACCGCCAAATCGTTTTTAATGTAATGACAGAGATATAGGTGTCGGGTGCCAGGCGGGTCTATATTTTTGTGCTTTAATCGATTCGTATAAAATTTTAGATTATTTTTGGGGTTATAGACACTCTTGTGTATGGTAAAAAATGCGGGTATAAAGTATCAAAAATTGTTTTTTTATACAGTGGCATTGGTAATGCTGTCTGCTTGCGGAGATGACTTGGAACTGATTTCTGTAAAGCGCAATGCGGTTATTGAGTTTCATGTGAACGGAGCCGAAGCCTCCTGGAAAAGCCGTACCATACGTGTTATCCCGGGGCCTTCAGTGGCAAAAACGGTTGGCGACCCGGCACAAACCTTACTGTTCAAACGGTATTTTATGATTGCCGAGGGTACATCGCCCGACAAACAGAGTTTTGAGCTTACGCTTACCTTCGATATTGCTGCAAATGGAAACGATATGCGGCATCACTATACCTCGGTTTACAATACGCAAGGCGGGATTGAAAGCATAACCCTGATTATAAAAACGAACAATCAATACACCGTGCGTGAGCTATGCACAGCCGCGCCTGATGTATTCTTTGAAATAGAACGGCAAAGCAATACCGAAAAACTAATTAGCGGAAGCTTTAATGGTGAGTTATGCGTGGACGGGATTACTGACGCGATCATTATTTCAGATGCCACTTTTCGTGATATTCAATATTAATCTTTTGTATGCGGTTATTACATAAACATCTTTTCGCAAGCGTGCTTCTTTGCAACCTGTTTTTTACAGTGCAGGCACAACAAACTAACGTGCCTCCGGCAGAGTTTGATGTGATTATAAAAACCAATGGCGATATTATCACGGCACGGGTTATAGAGGTTGGCCTGAAAACCATCCGTTACAAACGCACCGATATACCCGATGGCCCTGTATATGAAATTCACCGTAATGAAATTTATGCCATCAGCTACCGTAACCAGTTAAAAGAATATTTTACCCCGGTCGATTCTGTAAGTTTTGTAAAAACAACACCCGCCCCTGTTCAGGTTGATACCACATACAACTCCGAATTGCCTCAGCCATGGCACGCGCAGATCGCACAAGGCGAAATAAAATTAGGGGTAGGATTCATTCGCAACTATTCTAAAATAAAAAATGTCGATGACCTTACCAGCGAATCGGGCGCACCGGCTTTTCACCTCACCTACCTTTTTCCGTACCGTAAAAACATCCACATCGGGTTAATGGCCGGGCTTGGTAAGTTTAAGTACAGCGAAGCCTACTTTAGTGAGTACGATCAGTTACAGGTAAACCGTTCATTAACCGAAAACATATTTACACTTGCCGTAATCGGGCGTTACGCACGTCAGTTTAACATCATTACTCCGTATGTAACAGGCGGTTTGGCTTTTTATTCTTCAACCATTAAATCTGAAGGCAGCTTCCATTATATTGATGATGACCGCACAGTATTAGTTAAAAACGATGCCCGTAATAATGGCCTTGGGTTATTGTTCCGCGTTGGATTGAATGTAAATATTACCGAAAAGATAGGCGGTTATACCGATTTTGGAAATAGCCTGACCATCGGACAGGTTGGTGTTGTTGTAAAACTGTAATAGTTAGCGTGATGAAAAATGTAACGATCTCTTTAATTATACTGATGGCCGGAAGCTACACCGGCTGGGCACAGCAATCAACGCCTCAAAAAAATGACAACAAACCCGGTTTAATGATGCTGATCGGGCCATCGGCCTATTACTTTCAGGGTTCGCCAAACGATAACATTGACAACTTCACATCCAAACGAATCGCCTACCAGCTCAATGGTTTTTTAGGGTACTCAACCGCTAAAAAACACGGAGGCAATGCACTTGGTATTTTTGGCACTGCCGGATATACCAACGAGCGCATCTTTAATGATATGCTTGCCTTACAGGATATGACAACCGATGATCTTGTTATCAATAAGTTTTTTGTGTTCTATCAGGCCGAAGCCGGTATCATTATCGCCAATGTATTGCGGTTTAGCACGGGTGTGGGCAAACAGAAGTTTACCACCGTAACAGGCGATGACGAGTTGAATTACCTATCAACTACGGCAGGGTTGCTGATCAATCTGGGACCGGTAATGTGGAACATCGATGCCAACTTTAATTATGGCCGCGACCTGCCAAACACCTCATTAAAAATTGCTACCGGCCTGATGGTGAAGTTTTAAATACCGAAACTTAGGCATCAGGACTTAGGCCATTCGGTGTTGGATATAATCATGTTTGGATTGAAAAAATAGGCCAAGTTTATTTGCCGTTTGACAGGTTGATTAATTCATACCAAAACCAATCTGTACTACCACCCTGTTTAACTCATACTCACGAAATGATGTATAACCACCTCCCCAGCCCTGCTGATATGTTTCCCACACATACGCCAATTGCAATTTATACCCTGCCTGCATATACAACCTCATTCTTTCGTTTCCTATACGATACCCCAGCATCGGATTAATCGTAAACCCGCCTTTTTCCACTATCGATGGACTCCACCAATCATTACGCCTGAGCAAATAACGTCCCCAGGCATGGCCTGCGTTAACATGAAAATACAGTGAGTTTCTTTTACGTTCGGCATCGAGCGTAATCCCGGCTACTACCGGAAACAACCGCCAGTTGGAATACACATCCATACCCACACCTGCCGAGAATTTCACGCCCGAGGCCAGCTTAATACCGTGCAGGGTTAATGCACTGTACGTGAAATCTTTTCCGGCATTACACGTTCCACATCCGATCAACACGCCATTTACAAACGAATTGTAGTAGGTTATTTTTTTTACGGCTACCGAATCTTCCTGCGCCAAACTTTGGTACTGAATACATACAACAGCCAAAACACCGAACAGCGCTACGTTAATCTTCATTGGCTACGCGGATATGGCTTATTTTTTTGATGTTCTGAATATCCGAATAATCGTACTGAACAATACCATCGGCCCCGATTAACATTAATATATGGTTATATGGTATAACATCATAAGCGTTAATGTTAGTGTAATGCTTCAACAGGTTATTGCTGATGTCGTATTTATTCGTGGCATCGTAAATTTTAAGTCCCTTATCGCCATCGCAAATAAACAGCACATCCTGATCGATACCGAGGCCGTGTGGATTGTGCATCGGGTAAATTTTTAACAGTTTGGGATCGCTGATGGTAGAAATATCCAACACCTCTAACTGGTTAGTAAATCCGTTACATTCGGTACCCGAACGCAACGTTACATAGGCGTAGTCACCCTCTACCACTACCGGATCGCAACTGTTAATGTGTGTATAGGTAATAATTTTTTGCGGATTGCCCGGATCGGCTAATCCATAGATGTGCATTCCGCCCCGCGCACCAATAAACAGCCTATCGGCATAGGGAAAAATCGTTTCAATATCCCACGATACCACCTGCGATGATTTCATTTCGGGCGATGCCGCCACACTGATGTCGGCTGTGCGCAAATACCCAACATCAAGCATATACAAATGATCGTTACTTATTGTAAAACGTGCCATAGAGCCACCAATACCGGTTGAGTTACCCGGTGCCACTGCTGCCTTGGCATCGAACGAGGCCGAAAAGGCAACAATTCCCCTTTCATAATAATATCCACCCCAGGGTTGCATCTGCATGTTGCAAGGTTCTTCATTTACAACGGTAACTTCTTTCAGTGCCCAATCGGTTACTATGCCATTTTCGGCATTAGCATAAAATCCCAGGCTGTTATAATTACTGAAGGCGTTTTCGAGGCGGCTTACTACCTTCACGTGCAACGGATCGGAAATATCGATAGCAACCAAATCGATGTAGCTATCCGCATACAAAATAGCGTTGCGGATGGCTAAATCGTAATTGCCCGGAATGGTAATAAATGCTTTTACATTGGGGTTAGCCGGGTCGCGATTGTCAATAATGTGTATGCCCTTGCCCGGCTGGTTCACGTACAGGTATCCGTCTTTAAAATAGATTTTCCCCACGCCTTCCAGTGGCCGGGGGGCGTCAAGTTTAATGCTGCTCCGGATTACCGAAAGCGGTGTGTAAACGGGTTCATAATACTGGTACGACTGCGTTTCGGTGCAACGGTCGTTACAACCTGTTAGCAAGGCGACTGTAAAAAGCGATGCCAGCACAAATATGCCAGAAACGCTACCAAGAGTTTTTGGGAACCTTTTTCTCATCATCAGGCAGGTTTAGTTTGTTATATTGACCCGGCCTGTAACAAAAAGGTTGGAATAGTATTCATTTTTTCCCTGACTTAGGGTTTAGACTCTGGTTTTAGGTCTTAGGGCTTGGGTTTACGTGTAAAAACAATATCGCTAACGGCTGGTTCTAATTTAAGATGAACTTCGCTGATCTCACCTGCTTTGTTGGTTATAAAGCTGATTTTTTCACCGACAAAATACAGCGGCCCGGTTCCTTCAAAGATGTCGTAATGATAATGGCGTAAACCGAATGTCATGCCGTGAAATTCGGTGCGAAGCGAATCATCCTGTAACGTTACCGTGACAGTTCCGTAAGCCGGATGCTCAAACCGCCCGGTATAATCGGCAAGGGCGTGCGAAGGATTGGTGTTTTTAATACGCGCTTCGTCATTCTCTTTCTTATTCTTTTGCTGGTTCTCTTTTGCTTTCTTTACATCGGCTAATGCGCGGCCATTCCAGTCAACAGGCGGTAAGCCCAGCATACGGTCGAGAATATGATTACGGATAATGCCCGGTGCGCCTGTTCCGTTCATATTGGTAAAAACCACTACCCCGATAGAATCTTTCGGCATAAAGCAAACATTGGCTGAGAAACCATCGATGTTGCCTCCGTGATCGACACGGATTTTTCCCCGGTAAGAATTGATGAACCAGCCTAACCCGTAACTGCCATACCCCATCTCATCAAACTGAAGCGGCACGGTTACAGGCGTTGTAATAACCGGTGTTTGCATCGTACGAACGGTTTGTTCGCTCAATACGTTCTGTCCTTTGTATTTACCTCCGTTAATGAGCGCGATAACCCAATTCGATACGTCCATTACAGTTGAATTGATTGCCCCTGCGGGAGCCATCGCATCGATATTCCGGTAAGGGATAGCTTCAACGTTGTTGTTCAGTTCGATATATCCGAGCGAACTGTTTTCATTTATTTTCATCTGTTCAACAGAAAAATTGGTTGATTTCATACCCAATGGATTCAGTATTTTTTCCTGCGTGAAGTCTTCCCAGCTTTTTCCGCTCACTTCTTCAATGAGCACACCGGCTGCCATATACATGAGGTTTTGGTATTCCCAACGTTCACGAAAACTTTTGTTGAATTCGAGATACCGGAGGCTGTTAAAAAACTCCATCCTCGAACGTGTACTGCCGTACCAGATGAAATCGTGCCGGGGCAAACCCGAACGGTGCGAAAGCAAATCGCGCGGTGTTATCTTTTCGGTAGCATAAGCATCGTAAAGTTTAAACGTTGGCAGGTAGGTTATTACCGGTTTGTCAAGTTCAAGTTTATTGTCATCCTTTAACAGGCATAATCCTGCGGCCGTAAACGCTTTTGTAGTAGAGCCGATGGCAAAAAGTGTTTCGGGGGTTACGGGCAGTTTTTTACCGGTATCACGATACCCGTAACCTTTGGCAAACACAACCTTCTCTTTATGGATGATAGCAACGGCAACACCCTGTACTTTCCAGTCGTTACGCACCTGTTCGATGTAGGCATCAAGCCCTTTCAGTTTTTTGTCTAACGCTTTGGTTTGACTGCATACAGGCTGTACAAGCACCAGTACAAGCAGGGATAATACAATATATCTCATAGTTTGTTTTTTAAACGCCAATAAATTATGCAATTATCGTAATTCTGCCTAATGCGGTATGGCGCATTAGGCAATCTTAACCGAAGATGCGCAAAGAAAATAAAAGACTCACCATTCTTAGCATTCCCACCTACCGGCAGGCAGGTTTGCAGGGTAAAACTGCACCAAGCCAATAACCGGGTTAAATATTTGTGTAGTTTTATGGTGTAAATAAATGAGTTGTGGGCAATTATTTACGGACGGTTTGCCCGATTAAAAAAAAATGAAATCCATGAAAATATTTAAAATTGCTTGTTTAATTATTATCTCATCATTATCAAAGTTGTCTTTCGGGCAAGAAGCTCAAAGAACTTTTTCCGACATTATACAAACCTACTATTTGTACAAAGACAAGGAATTAGTTGAGAAAACTATTGAAGAGTTAAATAGTCCGAAAACAGAATATAAGAGATTTGAGCCACTCATGACCGGGTTTTATGGGGCACTTTTTTCAATGGACACTGTTGTAAGAAATAGTTTTAATTCAAGTCTTAATAGAATTACAAACCAAGACTTTAAGGAATTATTCAAACAACTTATCTCCTCCAATATTGATTCTATTTACTCAAAGACTCCCCTTTCTCCTGAATACAACGACATGAATTGGGCTTCTTTCTTTGCGACCGGAGATGTGAAATTTCTTAACAAAATCATTGCGAATATATCGCATGCGGAAGAGCGAGTAGATAGAAACCTATTTTTAACTGGAGCATCTGCAAAATGGTCGCTGTGCTCAAATGCAAGACAAGACAAACGGGTTAAAGAGCATTTGAATGGATTAAAAGAGAATAAAAACATTCAGGAAATTTTGGATAAGCATCCTCAAGAATTCAGGCAAGAAATGATTAATATCATAGGAGGGCAAAGGGCTAAAGGGCTTTGGAATTAAAAATAACTGCCCACAACACGGGGTTTTGTGTTAAACTCAACCTCATTTCTTAATTTCGTACTTAACGGTGGAGAACTTCGGTGTTGGTCGTGTTTGTCATGCTAATTCGGCTGCGGTTTTATCGTAACGTAAAAACCCAACTACAAATTTTCGTATATTTGAAAAAAAAATCAACAATGCTAAGCAAACAAAATATCGTCACAATTCTTCGGCAACATAAGCCTGAACTTTCAAAGTTCGGAGTATCGGATATTGGTTTGTTTGGCTCATACTCAAGAAACGAACAGTCAAACCACAGTGATATAGATTTACTAATCGATTTCGAGCCGGAAAAAGAAAACTTTGATAATTACATGGCTGTCTATGATCTTTTTGAAAAAATATTCAAAAACAAAAAAATCGAAGTCGTAACTAAAAATGGTTTAAGTCCTTATATCGGCCCAAAAATATTAAATGAAGTTATGTATGTCTAAAGAGCCAATCGAATACATCAGACATATTCATGACGAATGCAAATACATTCTTTTCGCCACTCAAACTATAACTAAAGACGAGTTTCTTAAAGATGAAACATTGAAACGAGCAATTGTAAGAAGTTTAGAAATTATTGGTGAAGCAACTAAAAAGGTACCGGCAGATTTTAAAGTTAAATGGAACTCAGTACAGTGGAAGAATATGGCCGGAATGCGCGACAGATTAATTCACGACTATATGGGCGTAAACTATTCAATCGTTTGGGATGTGGCTAAGAATAAAATCCCTGAATTAGAATCTCAACTTGCAGAAGTTTTAAGATAAGAAACTACCGGCAACACGATTTTGTACCAGTTGACTACCCCAACTTTTCCTTAAAAAAATCTACCGTACGTTGCCATGCTAATTCGGCTGCGGCTTTATCGTAACGCGGGGTGCTGTCGTTATGGAAGCCGTGGTTTACATCGGGGTATAACCAGGCCGTATATGGCTTATTGTTTTCTTGTAATGCTTTTTCGTAGGCAGGCCAGCCATCGTTTACACGTGTATCTAAACCGGCATAGTGCAGCAACAGGGGCGCGTTGATTTTCGGCACATCTTCGATTGCCGGTTGCCCGCCATAAAACGGAACTGCCGCTGCCAGTTCGGGCACACGCACGGCCATCATGTTAGAAATCCAGCCTCCAAAACAAAAACCCACCACGCCTACTTTACCAGTGCAATCGGGATGTGATTTTAAATGATAGAACGCTGCGATAAAATCTTCGAGCATCTCGTTACGGTCGCGTTTGCTTTGCAATGCCCTGCCTTCATCATCGTTACCCGGATAACCTCCCAGCGGAGTGAGGGCATCGGGCGCTAATGAAATAAACCCCGCAAGGGCAGCCCGCCTGCCGACATCTTCAATGTAAGGATTAAGGCCACGGTTCTCATGCACCACAATAATACCGGGCAGTTTGCCTTTTGCATCTGCCGGTTTTGAAAGTAACGCTTTTATCGATCCTCCTCCTTTTGGCGAATCATAATTAATGTACTCCGGTTTCAGTCTTGGGTCGTTCGCCTCTACCTGTATAACCTGGTAGTTAGGACTGATAAAGCCCAGCAATGCGGCAACCGTAACGCCTCCAACCGCGTACATCGACAGTTTTTCTAAGAACACCCTCCTGTCGATCCTGTTGTGCGCATAATCATCGTAGAGATCAAATACTTCCTGTTTAATATCTTCTTTGCGGAGTTGTTTCATAGAAGTGATATGGTTTGATTACATGAATGTACTTGTTTTCAATTAAGTTTAAAAAATAACTCAAAAATATGCTCGTAATCCTTTGCGCAAGCCTGCCTGAGCCAAGTGGATAAGGGTTTTCCGAACAGCAGGCTATTTCCCATAAAAAACAGTTACGCTGTTAATTTAACGCCAAACGCGATTCGCCAAAGTACCGACCACGGGCAAATGGTTCAATTTCCGCCAGATTCTTACATCGGTATTATTTTAGTATGAGCATGGTTGTGTGGCTGTAACATAGGTTGTTTATTGCACAATAAAATATACCAAATATATTTACCAAAAAGAATTTTCTTGCCATTTTATTGATACCCGCTTTTATCCTCTCATCGTGCCAGGACGAAAACGAAGATCGTGGGGTATTTGAAATTGCGCTTGACGGTGCAAACAAAAAAGTATCAGTAACCTCAGCCACTTTAAAAGTGGGTAATGGACAGCATTCCGCCAGCGGCAGTGGATTTCATACATTGAGTATTTCTGCATTGGTTGAAGGTGAAACGGTAACCATTTCTGTATCTAACTGGGATTTCCAGGAACCACCCTCCAAAGCGATATTCGTAAAGGATTATCATAATGTTTATCTCGATGAGGTGTTAGAGGTTGGTGAAGGAACCGAAACCTGTATGAAAGTATCGGAAAACCAAACAGTGTGCGAAGGCGTAGTGATTTCTTATACCCAAGGCGACAAGACATTTACATCCTCCTTGTTGGATAACAACACGGTAATTCTGAGCGTGACAAAATGCGATGGAGCGCGGATTTCCGGTACCTTTGATATTTCCCTGGTAAACCCTCACGACACTTCCGACATTGTTGTTATACAGGGAACATTCACCAACCTGCCTTATACAGTTAAGCATCTTTGATGGCAAATTACTGAAAAGTATAACGTGAATAGTTAGGGCTTTTAAGACAAGTTCAACAACGCAAACACGATTTTAGCAACGGGTTTTCCACACCCTCATTTTTCACTCGTGCGTTCAAAGTCCTGTAACGCGCTGATTATTTTACTTTCATGTAATGTTTCAATCGGTGCATTATAGTATTTCCAGAAATCGGGGTTAAATGTACCGGCCTGCCCCTCTACACTTTTATTGATGATCATTCGTGAACCGGTTGCTGCCTCTTCAACATTGTTATTCACTACATTGTTTACAAATAACTCTTTCACAAAGGATTGTCGCAGGATAATTTCACCTGTTGTTTTAATGAACAGGTTATAGGAGTCTTCTTCGCGCTGGTATTTCAAATACATTTTATCGTCAATTTTCTGAAACTCAAATACCATGTAAAAAGATGTTTCCTGCAACCCGTACGGGTCGGGAAGATTAAGATACCTCCGGTAATATTCACCATTAACCATTTGTTGTTTCAATTCAAGCTTTAGAATCGAGAAATCATCACTATCGATATACATCACTGTTGATTCGCTCGGGCTTCTGTTTCCCGATACCTTATATACAGTACGGTTGTTATAGGTTAAAATGCTGTCAATGCCAAACTTCCATCCTTTAACTTTTATCGGGCCAAAACGATGTTTCACATAGTTATCTTCCATCAGGTCAATGATCGAGTTTTGCCTGTCGTATGTTCCGTTAACCGGATGGCGTTTATTATAGCTTCTTCTGACTTCGATTATTTCCACATCTTCGTAACCGGGGTTGTAATCCTTGTACGTGAACCGTACAGCCGCTTCGAGCAACTCCACGGGCTTGTCATTCTCTCGTTGTAAATCCCGGAAAAAGCCCTCTATGATAAAAGGTTTCATGGGATAGTTTTCCGGAATGCCCGCCACCGCTTTCCTGACAATATCCTTTCCTGTCAACTCTTTTTTTGAAGATTTTACAACTACTTCATCCAAAAGTGTAGTGCTTTGCTTCAGTTCAATCACTGTATCGTTTTCTGCCATACGGCTGACAACCGACTTAAAATAAGTATATCCAATCATTGATATTACCAACGTGTCGTTACTAAACTCAGATGGTATATGAAACAGGAATCTTCCGTCATGGTTAGTTGTTGTTCCGATGGATCTGCCTTTCAGGTAAACCGAAGCATACGGAATTGGTTCTTTTGAACGGTTGTCTATGATCTTGCCCTCTACGGAAATGAAAGCTTCCTGGGCATATAAATCAACTGAAATGAAAATGGATAATAATAGTAGTAGCGTTCTCATAACTTGCAAGCAGTATAACACAAGACGTTATTATCCAATATTTGTTACATCTTCACCGCATCAAAAATATCTTCTTTGTGGAGCTGTTTCATAGGCATAAGTTATTTTTTTATCGCAGAGGCGCTAAGGCGAAAAGTTAAGCACAGTAATTCTATTTTATTTTCGACACATTCCGTTCGTTGTATTTCTTAATGTACTCTAACAGTTTTTTTCGCTTTTTCGACTCCTGTTGAAACTCAGTAAGCAATTCGGGATCATCTGTTGTTAGTATCTTTTTCATTAATCGTTTTGACAGGACATACGTGTTACCTGTATTAAAATTAATGATTACTTCATCTTTATAGGGATAAGGAACCGGCACCAACATAGGCGGGAACATAGAATACCCGAAAGCAACCCGTACGCCTTTGTCCATAAAATAACAATACCTCCCCTTTTCTGTAATTTCAATATACTTACTCCAACGTATAAATAATCGAGTTCCATCACTAAAACCCCACACCTTGCTCTTATTGACTTTCTTTAACTTGCCTGTATTCTTATCAATCAGCCAAAGGTGTTTACCATCAAATGTAAATTCTTCAACCATTGAAGGACTATTATACTTAAACTCTTCAAATGTTTTATAAATTCCCTGTCTGTAAGAATCTGTATTGATAATATATTCCTCCTTTCGGTTTATACTATCGTTTCCCAACTGAGCAATACTCTCAATGCAAATACAGGCAAAAATAACTACAAAAAGACCACGTATAATCATACAATCTACAACGTTTCCTTTAACCATTTAAAAAACTCATGCTGCCATACCTGCGCGTTTTGTGCGCTCAGCACCCAGTGGTTTTCTTCGGGCAGGTAAACCAATTTGCTTTTAATGCCTTTTAACTGCGCGGCTGTAAAGGCTTCAAACGCCTGGCCATCGGGTACACGGTAATCGCGCCCGCCCTGATAAATAAGAATAGGCGTGTTCCACTTATCTATTAAGTTGCTGGGGTCAAACTGCGTGTAACTCTTTTGCGCAGCAGCATTGGTTTTATCCCAATAGTTTCCGCCATAATCCCAGTCCACAAAAAAGATTTCTTCGGTAGTACCGTACATGCTTTTGGTATTAAAAATACCATCGTGCGCGATGAAGGTTTTAAAACGGTTGTTATGAATACCCGCTAAATAAAAAACCGAATAGCCGCCATAGCTTGCCCCTACCGCACCCAATCTGTCGCTGTCCACAAACGGTTCTTTCGCTAAGGCATCAATGGCCGAGAGGTAATCGTTCATTACCTGTCCGCCATGGTCTTTACTGATTTGCTCATTCCACGCCACGCCATGCCCCGGCATACCGCGCCTGTTGGGCGCTACTACAATGTAACCATTGGCCGCCATCAGTTGCATATTCCATCGGTACGAATAAAACTGCGTTAAGGCCGATTGCGGCCCGCCCTGGCAATACAATAGTGTCGGATATTTTTTATTCGGATCGAAATCGGGCGGATAGATCACCCACGTGAGCATCTGTTTGCCATCGGTAGTGGCGATCATGCGTTTTTCAACCTTGCTGAGGTTAAGCGAATTATACACGGCATCGTTTACGTGCGTGAGTTGAGTCATCTGCCCGTTTGCTAAATTCACCGAATAGATTTCGGCCGCATGGTTCATGTCGGTGCGTGTAACGATCATAGCATTGCCCGATTGCCCCACCAATGCCGCCACATCGAAATCGCCTTTGGTGATTTGTTTTACAACCGGTTTCTTTTTTGTAAAACCGGGATAATCCACTTCAAACAACTGAATAGTGCCTTCCACCGGGGCATTGAAATAGATTTTTTTACTATCGGCACTCCACACAAAACTGTTCACCGTACCGTCCCAATCTTGTGTAAGGTTGGTAGTAATAGTGCCGTTCCGCACAATGATGTCGTTCTTATCGGCTTCGTAGCCATCGCGCTTCATGCTTAGCCAGGCCAGCACACCGGTAGCCGAATATTCGGGATGGGTATCGTAGCCCATCATACCTTCGGTAAGGTTTACAGTTGCTCCGCTGGCAACATCGTATTCGTATAAATCGGTGTTGGTGCTTACGGCATAAGCCGTCCCGAATTTCTTCTTCGCTACATATACAATGCGTTTACTGTCGGGGCGCCACACGAAATCTTCATCGCCACCAAAAGGTTGCTGCGGACAATCGAACGGTTCGTTAGGCATAATGTCTTTTCCTTCACCTGTTTCTTTATCCGTTACCGGATGTACAAACAGGTGATTAAACGCACCGTCTTCCCACATATCCCAATGGCGGAAGTTGAGGCTCTCATAAATCTGTACGTTTGATTTATCGAGTGCCGGATAAAAATCTTTGCCAAAAACGTTGTTCACCTTCACCGGCTGTACCATGATCTTATATTTGCCATCGGGCGATACAGACCGATCGCGCAACAGGTTTACCATTGTTCCGGTAATTTCATCGGGGGCACCGCCCTGTACGGGGATGGTGTACTTCGCACTGGTACTTTTATTCGCGGATATATTGGGCGTACTAACACTGTAAATCACAAAGCGTTTATCGACCGACACACCCATGCCGGAAACACGTTTAAGCTGCCATAACAATTCGGGTGTCATGCGCTCCTGGGCTGTTGCAGCCGTGGCCACCAACAGGAAGAATATGGAAAGGATGTACTTCATAATGATTTTCTCTAAGAACCTCCAAGTTAATAAAGAAATTCATTTAATCAGGGATTAGGTGTTAGGGCTTAGGCCGCGCATTAATCCCTAAGTCCTAAGTCCTGATCCCTAAGTCCTAAAAAAGCTCTTTCGCTATTTTATAAATCGGGTCGGATTTGCCCATCGAATAAAAATGAATGGTAGGCGCACCGCGTTGAATCAATTCTTTCGATTGTTTGATTGCCCACTCAATGCCTAACTGTTTTACCGAAGTGTTGTCTTTACACTTTTCCGCTTCATCGCTCAGTTCTTCCGGTAGATCGATATGAAAAATTTGCGGTAAAACCGTTAGTTGTGCTTTGGCGGTTAACGGCTTAATACCCGGAATGATCGGTACAGTAATGCCCGCCTCACGGCACTTATCCACAAAATCGAAATACCTTTTGTTATCGAAAAACATTTGTGTTACGATATACTCTGCACCTTTATCGACTTTGTTTTTCAAATACTTCAAATCGGTTTTCAGGTTAGGCGCGTTAAAATGTTTTTCCGGGTAACCGGCTACGCCAATGCAAAAGTTTGTAGGCGAAGGATCGTGCAGTTCTTCATCGAGGTAATGGCCTTTATTCATATTCACCACGTGCTCTAACAATTCAGAGGCATACGCAAAACCGTCTTTTTCCGGTATAAACTTCGATTCAGTTTTAATAGCATCGCCCTGCAATACCAGCACATTATCAACCCCCAGAAAATTAAGGTCGATCAGTGCATTCTCAGTTTCTTCTTTGCTGAACCCTCCGCAGATAATGTGCGGAACCGTATCTACTTTATAATGGTTTTGAATGGCCGCGCATATACCAACCGTTCCGGGACGTTTGCGGGTTGTAATTTTCTCTAACAGGCCGCCATCTTTCTTTTTAAAAACATACTCTTCGCGGTGATAGGTAACATCAATAAACGGAGGTTTAAATTCCATTAAGGGATCGATGTTGCTAAACAGGCTTTTGATGTTCTCGCCTTTTAGCGGAGGGAGGATTTCCAATGTAAACAACGTTTTACCGTTGGCGTTTTTTAGATGATCAACTACTTTCATTTTCTAAATTTGAAAATTTAACAATTTGAAGATTTGAAAATTAATTATGCAGAAGAACAGCATTTTCAAATTTTCAAATCAACGAATTAACTAATTATAAGCAAGGTTCGGTGCTAACCATTTTTCAACTTCTTCCACACTCATGTTCTTGCGTACAGCATAATCTTCAACCTGGTCTTTCTCTATTTTCCCCAAGCCAAAATATTTCGATCCGGGATGCGAGAAATAAAATCCGCTAACGGCCGCACCCGGGTACATGGCATACGATGACGTGAGGTTTATACCCACACGCTCTGCATCAAGCAATTCAAACAACAGCTTCTTCTCGGTATGATCCGGACAAGCCGGATAGCCCGGTGCCGGACGAATGCCCGCATACTTTTCGCTGATCAGTTCATCGTTCGAAAGCGTTTCGCTATTTGCATAACCCCACAATTCTTTGCGCACTAATTCGTGCAAACATTCGGCAAAGGCTTCGGCCAACCGGTCGGCCAGGGCTTTAGCCATGATCTCAGCATAATCGTCCTGATTGGCTTTGTGTTTCTCGATCAATTTCTCAAGCCCGATACCGGCCGTTACGGCAAACATACCGAAGTGATCTTTCCCTTTTTCAGGAGAGATGAAATCGGCTAAGCAAAAATTCGGTAGGTTTTGTGCTTTCTTGTTTTGCTGCCGCAGAAAATGGAACGTTGCAAAGGCTTCATGTTCATCTTTACGGAACAAGTCCACATCATCGCCTTTGCGTTGTGCCGGATAAAACGCTATTACACCGTTGGCCTGTAACGAACGGCTCTTAATAATTTCATCCAACATTTTGTTGGCATCGGTAAACAGCTTGGTCGCCTCCACGCCTACTACCTCATCACTTAAAATTCCCGGATAACGGCCGGCCAACATCCATGTTTGAAAGAAGGGTGTCCAGTCAATATATTTACGAAGTTCTTCTAACGGAAACTTTACAAACTCTTTCCGGCCTATAAACTGCGGCTTGGTGAACATTGTTGCCGCCCAGTCAATTTTTGTAGCGTTGGCACGCGCATCGGCCAACGAGATATAACTCTTGGTTTGTTTCCGGTTTTCGTGATCGACACGCAACGCCTGATACTCCGCTTTCATTTTCTGCTGAAAATTTTGCCGTGTGTTAGCACTGATCAGTTCGCTCGCTACCGGCACCGAACGCGAAGCATCCAACACATACACTACCGGGCCATCATACACCGGATCGATTTTTACAGCCGTGTGTATGCGCGATGTTGTAGCTCCGCCAATCAACAGCGGGAGATCCATCTTTTCGCGTTGCATCTCTTTGGCCACATACACCATCTCATCTAATGATGGCGTGATCAGCCCGCTCAGGCCAACTACATCAACCTTTTCGCGCCTGGCCGCTTCAATGATTTTTTCGGGCGGAACCATCACACCCAAATCAACCACATCGTAATTGTTGCATGCCAACACCACGCCTACAATATTTTTACCGATGTCGTGCACATCGCCTTTTACGGTAGCCAATAAAATTTTAGCGGCAGCCTGACCAACGTTTCCGTTTAATCTTTTCTCTTCTTCGAGAAATGGCGTTAAATACGCTACCGATTTTTTCATCACACGCGCACTCTTCACTACCTGCGGCAAAAACATTTTGCCCGCCCCAAACAAATCGCCCACTACGTTCATGCCGGACATCAACGGGCCTTCAATCACGTTTAACGGACGGCCATATTTTATGCGAGCCTCCTCGGTATCGGCATCAATAAAATCGATAATCCCTTTTACCAGCGAATGTGTGATACGCTCTTCTACCGTACCGTTACGCCACGCATCGTCTTGTTCTTTTTTCTTAGCCGAGCCTTTTATTGTTTCGGCAAACTCCAGCAAACGTTCGGTGGCATCATCACGCCTGTTGAGCAATACATCTTCAACACGCTCTAACAAATCTTTCGGAATCTCATCATACACTTCAAGCATGGTTGGGTTTACAATACCCATATCCATACCGTGCTGAATGGCATGATAAAGAAAAGCCGAGTGCATGGCTTCGCGTACTTTCTGGTTTCCGCGAAAGCTGAACGAAACGTTGCTCACACCTCCGCTTACGTGCGCACCGGGAAGGTTTTCGCGAATCCATTTCGCAGCCTTGAAAAAATCTAACGCATAGTTCCGATGTTCATCAATGCCGGTGGCTATCGGGAAGATGTTCGGATCAAAAATAATGTCTTCAGCCGAGAAGCCGACTTCGTTCACGAGAATATCGTACGCGCGTTTACAAATATCTATCCTGCGCTGGTAGGTATCGGCCTGCCCCACTTCATCGAACGCCATCACTACCGCTGCCGCACCATAACGCTTTACCAACTTCGCCTGGCGGATAAACTCCTCTACCCCGCCCTTCATGCTGATGGAGTTTACAATGCCTTTGCCCTGTAAACATTTTAACCCGGCTTCAATCACCTCCCATTTCGATGAATCGATCATTACTGGCAGTGTAGCAATCTCGGGTTCGGAGGCCATCAGGTTAAGATACCGTACCATTGCAGCTTGCGAGTCCAGCATACCTTCGTCCATGTTTACGTCAATCACCTGCGCACCTCCACGCACCTGATCAAGCGCTACCTCCAGCGCTTCATCGAATTTATCTTCTTTAATGAGTTTTAAAAATTTTGCCGAGCCGGTAACGTTGGTTCGTTCACCAATGTTCACGAAGTTGGAGTTAGGTGTGACACGTATTGCCTCAAGGCCACTCAGTAGTAAAGGTCGATAGTCAATGGTCGATCGCTTATTGCTCATAATTATTTTATCGAATTTCGGAGGGCTTGAATGCTTTTGATAAGTTCAGTCAGGTAATTATAAAAATGTTCAAACCGCACTTCATCAATAAGCTTACGCCTTCTTGCTAAATGTAAACAACTAACAACTTCAATTGCTGATCGAAGCGCATAACTTAAAAATCTTCTAAACTCCGGATTAGTTTGCCCGGTAGATCCTTCGGCTATGTTTAATGCAATAGAATCTGAGGCACGCTGCATTTGTGAGGTTAATACAAACATTTCTTTTTTAGGAAATTGCTCAGTCAATTCATATACCTGACCTGATAGCTCCACAGCACTTTGCCACACCTTTAAATTCTCAAACTTGAAAGCCATGTTCTACCGTTAAACTATTGACTATCGACTGAAAAACTATTGACTAATCGCGGTTTATACTTCTTCGCTGTTTCGGCTATGGCCCGGATGTGATCGGGCGTTGAGCCGCAGCATCCGCCTACAATGTTCACCAAGCCTTCTTTCATGTACTCTTCTATCTCTGCGGCCATCTCTTCGGGTGTTTGATCGTAATGCCCAAACTCGTTAGGCAACCCTGCATTGGGATATGCGCTCACAAAAAATGGCGACTCGGTATCCAATACTTTCAAATACGGACGAAGCTGCCGTGCGCCCAACGCACAATTCAAACCAATGCTTAACAACGGCACGTGCGACAACGAAATTAAAAACGCTTCAGTAGTCTGTCCTGATAAAGTACGACCGCTGGCATCGGTGATGGTTCCCGAAACCATAATCGGAACGGTTTTTCCAATCTCATCAAACAACGCTTGTACGGCAAACGCTGCCGCTTTGGCATTGAGTGTATCGAACACGGTTTCGATCAGCAACGCATCTACACCGCCATCTACCAATCCTTTTGCCTGCTCTTTATAGGCGGTCACCAACTGATCGAATGTAATAGCCCGATAGCCCGGATCGTTTACATCGGGCGATAACGAAGCCGTTCGGTTGGTTGGCCCGATAGCCCCGGCCACAAAGCGCGGCTTGTGCGGTTCTTTAGCGGTAAACTCATCGGCTACCTTTCGGGCAATCCGTGCCGACTCATAATTCAACTCATATACAATATGTTCGAGGTGGTAATCGGCCTGGGCAATGGTTGTTCCGCTAAAGGTATTGGTTTCAACAATGTCGGCTCCCGCCTCAAAATACTGGCGGTGAATAGCCTCTATAATATCAGGGCACGTGATCGACAATAAATCGTTGTTGCCTTTCAGCGGATGCTGGTGATCTTTAAACCGTTCGCCCCGGAAATCTTTTTCTTCGAGCGGATAGCGCTGGATCATCGTACCCATAGCGCCATCAAGGATGAGGATACGCTCTTTTATAATGTCTTCGATTTTCACTCTTTCTGCCAATTTATTGCTTACCCAGAAAGAGCCTGTACGGTTGGCTTACTTATCTTCTCTGCATCCGTTTGCAACGGCTGAAGAAGGGAATTAGCACCAGGTAATCAACAAGGTTGCTAAGACGTCATCGGGCCCTGTCCCTCGGTCTTTCTGGATAAGTATTGCAAAGAAAGGTAATTGAAGGATAAAAAGAAAAAACAATACTGTAAATTTACAGACAATGAAATTTGCTGCTATTGATATTGGCTCGAACGCTATCCGTTTCCAGGTATCGAGCGTGCTCGACAACAACAAACGGATACTCTTTAAAAAGCTTGAATACGTGCGCTTTCCCCTGCGGCTTGGCCACGATGTGTTTGCTACCGGTAAAATCAGCGATAAAAGCATTGCCCGGTTTAAAAAGCTCATGCACGCCTATAAGCTGTTGCTGGAACTGTACGAGGTAGATGATTATATGTTTTGCGCCACATCGGCTATGCGCGAATCGGAAAACGGCAAAAAATTAGTCGATGATATTAAAAGAGAATACGGCTTATCCATACAGATAATTGACGGCATTCTGGAGGCCGACCTGGTGAACAAAGCCATTGCCTCATACCTGAATGATGAAACCTATATTCATATTGATGTGGGTGGCGGCAGTACCGAACTGAACATTTTTGCAAGGGGAAAAAAAGTTAAAACCAAGTCGTTTAAGATCGGGTCGGTACGGATATTAGAACAACGCGACCAGCCCGAAATGTGGCAGGACATGGAAAAGTGGGTGAAGGAAAGTGTGCGGAAACAGTACGGAAAAATAACAGCCGTGGGTACGGGCGGTAACATCAGCAAGATTTTTGAACTGGCGCAACTAAAACCGCACCGGTTGATGTCGCTAAAACGTATGCGCGAAACCTGCCAGATGATCGAAGCCCATTCGATTGAAGACCGGATTTACAAACTGCAAATGAACCCCGACCGTGCCGATGTAATTGTGCCAGCCAGTAACATTTACATGAAAGTGATGGAGTGGGCGCAAGCCAAGTACATTCTTGTACCCGAAGTGGGCTTAAAAGATGGTATGCTGTTGCACCTGTACGAAAAGCACATCAACAAAAAGGTGAAATCGACCGAGCACGAGTTTGTGAATGCTGCGCAGAAATAAGTTGTTAATTGTTGGTTGTTAGTATAAAGTCATTCCTCAACCTGTTTTCTTTTTTTGACAATTCCGGGATGCCTTTTGTTGTGTACAATGGCAGTAATCACTACGATTGTGTCTGCTTCATCGATATAAAAATGAACATTGTACGGAAATATTTTAGGGTGAGCAATGCGCACTTTTTTGTAGCGAACGGTATATACCCGTGGGTTTTCTAAAATTTGTTTGATAATTTTTTCGAGTGCTTTTGCAAATTCTATTTCCAGGCCTTCTTTTTGAGATCTATACCAAGCCTGTGCCTCGCGAATATCAACTTCAACCTCATCAAAATACTGTAATTGATACGCCATTACATTTGTCGCAATACTTTTAAAAGATTCTCTCCCGGCTTGAGGCATTCAGGATGCTGGTCAATTTCATCAAGTCTTGCGTCAATCAAATCTTTCTCCCACGTGGCTAAATCCGTATGAGTATTTTCAATATCAGGATATTGATTTTTAATCAATGCCCAGTCTTCCATAGGAATAAAAACACCTGTGTCTTTACCTTGTCCGTCTTGCAATACCTGTAATTTCATAACATTCTGTTTAATACAGTTGACTTTACAAAGATAAAAAAATAAAAACAAATCAGAAGTGAGTTGTTAGATGTTAGTATTGAGTAATGAGAATGACGAATTGCCTGCACTACTTCGTCATTCCAAATTCATCATTCGTCATTTGCTTATTCTCCTACCAACACAAACGCTCCCCAGTAATACGGATGTTTGTATTTTGCCCGCACGGTTGATTGCGCCTGATTGAACGCTTTTCGTTTATCGCCTGACTTTAGCCAGTTTTTGTAAAAGGCCGTCATCAGTTCCTGTGTGGCGTTGTCATCAACTTTCCATAAGCTCATTAATATTGATTTTGACCCGGCTGTTTGAAAGGCACGTTGCAAACCGTAAACACCTTCGCCATTTCGTATCTCGCCCAAACCTGTTTCGCAAGCCGATAGTACCACAAGGTCGTATATTGAGTAATAGAGAGGGTTACTAAAAAAGGGGAAATCGCATTTTTTGGTCGTTCATAAAATAGTTGCGCCCTCCCAATAGGTTGTGGAATCGGCCGCACCCCACAACTAACAACCAACAACTAACCTCTAACTCCCAAACAACACCACATCCTCAACCGTTTCTTTTGTAACGTTGAAAAACGCTTTGTGGATGTTAAAGGGCGGTTCGCCTTGTGCGCTTTTGCGGGTGTATGAGCCGTCTTCGTTCATCACGTATGCATTTACGTTGTCGCGCAGGTTAAACCGTAAATTATTCATAGCCTGTTTTTTCAGGATGTCTTCTTCCAGCAAAAACAACGATTCAATTCTTCGGTCGAACGAACGCACCATGGCATCGGCACTGCCGATATATACTTTAGGACGGCCTGCATTGTGAAAGCAATAAATACGTGAGTGTTCGAGAAACTCACCAACAATCGAAATCACTTCAATGTTATCGCTAATGCCTGCCCTACCCGGACGTAAACAGCAAATACCACGAATGATGAGCTTTATTTTTACGCCTGCCTGCGAGGCCGCGTATAATTCATCAATAAACTCTTTGTCTTGCAACGAGTTCACTTTAATAACAATACCCGATGCTATGCCGTTGCGCGCGTTGTCGGCCTCTTTGCGGATGAGGTTACACAACTGAATGCGCATATCGCGTGGCGAAGTGATCAGGTTACGGTAAGCCGATGGCTGCGAGTGCCCGGTAATTACATTAAAGAACTCCGACACATCGTTGCCATATACTTCGCGGGTTGTGAGCAAACCGATGTCGGTATAAAAGCGTGAAGTGGTTTCGTTGTAATTGCCGCTCGCTAAGTGCACATAACGATACACTCTGTCGTTGTCGTCTTTGCGCACGATCAGCATGAGCTTGGTATGCGTTTTCAGACTGTTTACACCATAAATCACAAAACAACCTGCACGTTGCAAACGTTGTGCCTCCCGCATATTATTTTCTTCGTCAAAGCGTGCCTTTACTTCAAACAACACCGAAACGTGCTTGCCGTTTTCGGCAGCTTTCAATAAGGCTGCGGTAATGCGCGACTCTTTCGCTACACGGTAAATGGTTATCTTGATCGACAGCACATACGGATCGTCTGCGGCTTTTTCCAACAGTTCAAGCACCGGCTCCATCGAGTTGTACGGATGGTGCAGGAGGATGTCACGCTCTTTCAATACGTCAAACAAATCGGCATTGCCCTGTTCGGGGAAATTCAGGGGCGGAATAGGTGCCGGTGGCGAAAAGCGTTTGTTCTTAAATTCTTTATGTCCGATAATCTGCAACAGCCCGGTAAAGTCGATGATACTGTTGGGTGGCACGTGAAAAATATTACTCTCGTCAAGATCCCACTGAATCTTTAACAGGCGCATCATCCACGGGTCGGGGTTCTCGCCTACTTCCATGCGCACCACGCGGCCTGTACGCCTTGTTTTGAGTTTGCGTTTCAGTTCTTCGAGAAAGTTCGTTTCAATATCATCGCTTTCGTCAAGTGCAAAGTCGCCATTGCGGTTAATCCTGAACAGATTAACACTTTCAATTTCGATGTTGCGGAACAACTGGTGCACGTTGTTCTTAATAATATCTTCGATGGTTACAAACCGGATGATGTCGCCATCGTGCAACTCAAAAAAGCGCGGCAGGTTTTGCGGAACCTGGATAAACGAAACTTTCAGGTTGTTATTCGGGTCAATCGGGTTTTTGGTTACTACGCCCAGCAACAACCTGTTGTTCATCAGCGTTGGAAAGGTGTGGTAATTATCGAACACCATTGGCGTAAGCATCGGGAAGATGGTTCGCGTAAAATATTCGTTTGCCCGTTGCATACTGTCGGGCGATAGTTCTTTAAACGATGTAATCGAAAACCCGTTTTCTTCAAAATACGGGCGCAGGTTATTCAGGTAATGATCGTTTTGCGCCTTTACAAACTTGCGGATTTCTTCGAGCAACAGTTTACGAAAAGGCTCTTCACGCAGCCCGTTATAATCGAACCGTTCTTTTCCGTAATCGAGGTAGTTGTATAAGCTGCCTAACCGGATGGTACTGAACTCATCGAGGTTGGATTCGGTTATCGACAAAAATTTTAACCGGTCAAAAATATTGCGTTCGGTATTGCGCGACTGGTCAAGCACGCGGTAATTAAACTGCAGCCAGCTTAAATCGCGGCTAACATAATTACTGCCTGTAATCTGTTGGTGAATTTTTTCTGCAATAGGTACCGACTCGCTCATATCCGCTTCCGATCCTTAATCAATCAATACAACAACCTCATTTTTATACATCAACACGGGCATAGCGGGCATTTTTCTCGATGAAATCTCTGCGTGGTGCTACTTCATCGCCCATCAACATCGAAAACAGGTGGTCGGCTTCGGCAGCCGACTCAATGCTCACTTGCTTTAAGGTACGCTTGGCCGGATCCATCGTAGTTGTCCATAATTGCTCAGGGTTCATTTCACCCAACCCTTTGTAACGCTGGATGTTCACGGAATCTTCTTTACCTTCGGCCAATTCCTGAATAATGGCATTGCGTTCTTCTTCTGTCCAACAGTAACGTTCTGTTTTTCCTTTCTTTACCAGATACAAAGGCGGCTGAGCAATGTAAATGTACCCGTTCTCGATCAGCGCTTTCATGTACCGATAGAAGAACGTCAATATTAGTGTACGGATGTGACTGCCATCCACATCGGCATCGGTCATAATGATGACTTTATGGTACCGCAGCTTGGTCATGTTCAACGCCTTGCTGTCGTCTTGCGTACCAAAGCTCACGCCTAACGCGGTGATCATGTTCTTGATCTCATCGTTCTCGTAAATTTTATGCTCCTGTGCTTTTTCAACGTTGAGTATTTTACCCCGAAGCGGAAGTATAGCCTGGAAATTTCTGTCGCGCCCCTGTTTGGCCGAGCCTCCGGCCGAGTCGCCCTCTACCAGGTACAATTCACAAATTTCGGGATCGGCACTCGAACAGTCGGCTAACTTACCGGGCAGCCCCGTACCGCTTAATACGTTTTTGCGCTGTACCATCTCGCGCGCTTTGCGTGCCGCGTGGCGTGCCTGAGCCGCGAGGATAACTTTATTGACAATCAGTTTGGCTTCTTTCGGATGTTCTTCCAGATAATATTGCAATACTTCACCCACGGCCTGATCGACCGAACCCATGGCATCGGAGTTACCGAGTTTGGTTTTGGTTTGCCCTTCAAACTGCGGCTCGGCAACTTTTACAGAAATTACTGCGGTTAATCCTTCGCGGAAATCTTCACCGCTGATTTCGATTTTTACTTTTTCGAGCAAGCCCGATTTATCGGCATAGTTTTTTAACGTACGGGTTAAGGCTCTTCTAAAACCCGCTACGTGCGTTCCGCCTTCATGTGTGTTGATGTTGTTTACATACGATATAAGGTTTTCGCTAAACGAAGTGTTGTAGCTTAACGCTACCTGCACCGGAATGTCGCTTTTTTCGTTTTCGATGTAGATCGGTTCGGGAATCAGCCTTTCGCGTGTGGAGTCGATGTAATCTACAAACTCGCGCAAGCCACCTTCCGACAAAAATGTATCCGAACGGAACTCGCCCTGTTCGTTTTTCTCACGCACATCTGTTAAGTAAATAGTAATACCCGGGTTCAGAAACGAAAGCTCGCGCAAACGTGAAGCAATGGTTTCGTAGTTATACTCGGTAGAGATGGTGAAAATTTCATCATCGGGTTTAAAGTGCTGCGTGGTACCGGTACGATCGGACGTGCCAATAACCCGGACAGGATATTGCGGAATACCCCGGTGATATTCCTGTTCAAACACTTTGCCTTCGCGATAAACGGTTGTATGCAATACAGACGACAGCGCGTTTACACACGATACCCCTACACCGTGCAACCCCCCTGAAACTTTATAGGTGTTTTTATCGAACTTACCTCCGGCATGAAGTACCGTCATAACGACCTCCAACGCTGAGCGTTTCTCTTTCGGGTGCATATCGGTAGGGATACCCCGCCCGTTATCTTCAACCGTAATGGAGTTATCTTCGTTAACGGTAACTTTTATTTCATCGCAATACCCCGCAAGAGCTTCGTCAATCGAGTTATCAACTACTTCCCAGATCAGGTGGTGAAGGCCCTTAATGCCCACATCGCCAATGTACATGGCCGGCCGTTTCCGTACCGCCTCTAACCCTTCTAAAACCTGAATGTTACTGGCCGAGTAGTCGGCCGGTTTCTTGTCTTTTTCCTGACTCATTTACGCTATTTTACAAACCGACAAAAATAAGGTTTTTCACCACTTTTTCGGCATTTTCATGGATAATTATTGAAACGATTTCCACACGGTTTAAGCGGGGCAATTCGGCAACAAAAACAAGGTGCGTTGTGAGTATCACCCCAAGCACGTTATTTAAAAACCTCATTATCTTTAGCACATGATCCGCGCTTTACTCATCTGCCTGTTAACCGCTATGCTCTGCCCTGCCGTTGGCCAAACCGGGCAGAAACCCGTTTTTAAAACAAAAACCGATTCTGTACAATATTACACGCTGCAACAGAAAATCGTTATGCAGATGTCGGAAACAGGCGGTGTTGTACCCGACAGTTTAATGAAAGCCTTTACTGCCTTAACACAACGCATTGGCTGGCAAAATTTATATCGGCCAAACCGTGAGTTTACCGCTTATACTGCCCTGAAAGACGGAACCGTAAAAGCCGAAGATGTTATCCGGTTAAGTATTAGTGACGTTCGTGCCACTGAAGTGCCGGCCGAAGTGCTGGCCTGTAAAAATTTGCAGGCACTTGAATTGGTTAACACCCGTATCGATAAAATACAACACGCATTAAGTACGCTGCCCAAACTGAACGAGCTTATCCTGCTCAACAACATTCCGACATCGCGGTTAGTGTTAGAACACAACAGCAACATCTCATATTTACGCATTTCCGGGTATCACCCCGAAAAACTTCCTAAAAATTACAGTATGCTTCCGGGGCTTGATTCGCTGAACCTCAACCGCAGCATGATTACAAAACTCCCATCCATCCGTAAGAATAAAGAACTTACCATGCTCACGGCCGTAGGCAATAACATTACATTGAAACACTACAAAGGTAGCCCAGCCCTCGAACACCTCGACCTGCGGTTGAATAAGGTAGAAACCGTTCCGAATTCCCTGCCACGCAAATTCAAATCGTTGAAACAACTATCGTTCAACTCCAACCCAATCAAAAAAGTAAAACCGGGTTTGGGTAAACTCAACCGATTAGAGTACCTATCGTTTTACGGAACGGGGCTGCGTGAAATCCCCGCTCCGGTTTATAAACTCTCGAACTTAAAAGTGATCGACTTGTTTAATAACAAGATCGAGAAAATAGGCCCTGCTATTAAAAACCTGCAAAACTTAGAAGTGCTGTACTTAGCCAACAACCGGTTGTACAGCCTGCCCGAAGAAACGGGCCAGCTAAAAAATCTGCGCGAACTTTACATATATAACAACCGCATGGATACGCTGCCTGCATCAATCGATCACTTAGAAAACTTACGGTTACTCTGGATTAACGATAATTTTTTTCACACCATACCCACGGCTACCTGGCGCGCGAAAAGCTTACACGATTTAGACGCCTCGCAGAATTACATCCGCCACATTCCGCAAGAGCTTGCCACGGCCAAACTTTCGGTGTTAATTCTTTCCGGATCGTTATTATCGAAAGAACGCGAACAGCCCGAAGTATTTGAAAAACTACGACAACAGGGCACAAAGATTATCTATTTCGATACCGAAGGGGACAATTGACAATTAGTAATTAACAGTTAACAATTAGCCATAATCAATATTGGTTTGAGCGGAGCATTACCAGCGTACAGCCTTCTACCACTTCAATGCCTTGCGCTTCGGCCATTTTTTCAAATTCAGGGTTTTCCGTGCCCGGATTAAAAATAATCCGTTTGGGTTTCAGGCTTAACAAGTATGCATACCACTCCGGCTGATTTTGCGGGCCGATGTATAACGTAATCGTGTCGGTTTGTTCAACAGGTGGTTTTTCGCGCAGGTTAAGAATATCTTTCCCCAACACCTTGTCTTTCTTAATCCCTACCGGTACAATTTCGTGGCCGTATTCAACCAGCATTTCGGCTGCAAGGTATGCGTACCGCGATGGATTGGCCGTAGCCCCTGCAATAACTGTCTTCTTCATACTATTTCCGGGGTTTACCGGCAATATAAATGCTTCGTGGTTCCGGTTCGGTTTTTTCCATAAAAACTTTGATAATCGGCTATTTATCACATTCGCAACCATGCAATTTATATTCCTGCTATCTTGCAACCCTAAAATTTTAACTATGCACAGAATTCTTTTAAGTACCCTGTTCGTACTTGTTTCCCTCACGGGATTTACCCAATCCAAAAAGGGCGCTGCTTACCATTACACGGTTGACCTGACCCACGTTGTCAACGACCAGCTTTTTGTAACCCTTTCAACCCCGCCCGTCAAGACATCCGAAATAACGTTTTACCTGCCCAAGATAATTCCTGGCACGTATTCCATTGCCGATTACGGCCGTTTTATTTCTGATGTAAAGGCGTTCGATAAAAAAGGAAATGCCCTACCGGTAGAACACCTCGATAACAACGCCTGGAAAATTAAAAACGCAACCAAGCTAACGAAGATCACCTACACGGTTGACGATACCTACGATACCGAACTTACCGAAGATGAAATTTTTCAGCCTGCCGGAACAAACATCGAGGCGGGCAAAAACTTTATCCTGAACACCAGCGGTTTCTTCGGATATTTTGAAGGCATGAAAAATATGCCTTTCACGTTCAACATCATCCGCGATAAAGATTTTTACGGATCAACCGGTTTAATTGCCGACAAAACCAACGAACCTGTTGGCAAGCTCAGCAAAGAAAACATTACCGATGCGGCCAACAAACGCGTAGATACCTTTACAGCCGAAAACTACGACCGCTTAGTGGACTCACCGCTGATGTACAGCAAAGCCGACACCGCAGTTATTAAAGTAGGCAACACCGAAGTATTGATTGGCTCGTACTCGCCCAACGGCATGATTACTGCCAAACAAATTGCCGAAAGTGTAAACGAAGTGTTGCAAGCACAAAAAGCATTCTTAGGCGGCACGCTGCCGGTTGACAAATACGCATTCATTTTCTATTTCACCGATCAGCCGGTAATGTCGTACGGGGCGCTTGAACACTCGTACTCATCATTGTATTATATGCCCGAAGCAACTATCGATGAAATGAACCAGCAACTACGCGACTTCGTGGCACACGAGTTCTTCCACATTGTAACACCGCTTACCATTCACTCCGAAGAAATCCACAACTTCGACTTCAACGACCCTAAAATGTCGAAGCACTTATGGCTGTACGAGGGTGTTACCGAATATTTTGCCGGCAACGTACAGGTTAAATACGGTTTAATTTCACCGGAAGAATACTTAGATGTACTGCGCGAAAAAATGGTTACGGCTTCGCACTTCCTCGATACCGTACCGTTTACCGACATCAGCAAATACACGCTCGACCAGTATAAAGATCAATATTACAACGTATATCAAAAAGGTGCGTTAATCGGCTTGTGCCTCGACATCAAACTTCGCAAATTATCGAACGGAAAATATGGTATGCAAAATTTGGTGGCCGCCCTCGGTAAAAAATTCGGGAAGTCAAAAGCCTTTCAGGACGACCAGTTGTTCGATGAGATCACCAAACTTACTTACCCTGAAATTGGTGAATTCCTGAAACGTTATGTAGGCGGTGGCGAAGTGCTTCCTTTACAGGAAATATTCGCATTGGTGGGCGTATCGTTCGAGCCTGAACTGAAAACACAGGAGTTTAGCCTGGGGTTAGAAAATGAAGCTCTTACCGTGGTTCCGGTTGATGGCAAACCAAAAATAGCCATTGGCAATGCCGAAGCCGTAAATGCACAGGGTAAAGCGCTTGGTTTTAAAACAGGCGACATCTTAATCAAAATGAATGGCGAAACCATTCCCGACCTGGGGCCCGATTTCCCTGCGTTTATCCGCAAACAACAAAGCAGCTTAGCCGAAGGCGGAACCCTGAGTTATACAGTGCTGCGCAAGAACGATGCAGGCGAAGAAAAATCAGTTGAACTGAAAGCGCCCGTAAATAAAATTGAACGCACGTGGAAATACATAATCTCGTTCGATGGTAATGCCACACCCGAACAATTAGCTGCGCGCAAAGCATGGCTTGAAAAATAATTGATAACGCACAACAAGCATACAAAAGCCCAGCCCGAAACGGTTGGGCTTTTTGTTTTAAATAGAGCTTGATTATGGAATAAGGTGATTGCGTATATTTGTATGTTGACGGCAAGTACATCGCAGAAAAAAAGAATTTTAGAAGGTTTAAAAGAACGTTCCAACTTTTAGGACATAAAACGTGCCTAATCAGAAAAAAATATGAAAAGATTATTGATAATTCTGATAGTCGTAATTTTTAGTTCATGTGACAAAAATGAAAATTTGACTCCTGGACTAATAGGGAAATGGAAATGGACATATTGGTGCGTAAGTGGATTTGCAGGTGTTATGTGTGATTACGCTGATGAAAACACAACGAGGAATATTCAAATTACAAAGGATAAAATGATTGAAACATTTGACACTAATAATGTCACGACAAGATTTTATTCAGTTACATCTAAAACGAATTTAGATGATTACACAGAATATCAAATTAGGTTTGATGATGAAACTACCTGCTTAATTAAAGTCACAAAAAACACTCTTGAAATTGGAAGCGGAACTACGTGGAGTGGTTATGAAAAATAAACTCGTATTTTAAACAAATTCGATTGATTTGTGTTCGCGGAGAGTTTTATAGTATTTTGATTATTTTGTGTGCCGCCACCCTTCTGACGCGCGTTTTTAACGCGTACCTGAACCAAGCCACCCAGGGAAACAAACGCTTCAAGTGTACAACACAACTGATAGTATGAAAAGAACAATCTTATACGCTGCTTTTATACTACTGGTGTTAGCATCCTGTAATAATGCCAACCAATCAGCGAAAAACGATATGCAAACAAAAGAACTAAACACTTCATCTTTCCAAAACGGTTATTCGGAAGTGAATGGGATTACGATGTATTACGAAATCTACCTGCCTGCCGGTCAGGCAAAAGGCAATCCGCTTGTGTTACTTCACGGTGGCGGTTCTACCATTCAAACAACATTCGGCAGGATAATACCATTACTTGCTCAAAACAAGCAATTAATCTGTATAGAACTACAAGCTCACGGCAGAACAGGCGACAGGGATACCGCCATTTCTTTTGAACAGGATGCCGATGACGTTGCCGCCCTAATGAAAAAATTGAAAATCAATAAAGCTGATATTTTCGGGTTCAGTAACGGAGGCATGACAGCGATAAAATTAGCAACCCGGCATCCTGAACTTTGTACTAAAATTATTGCCGGTTCTGTTCTGTTAAAAAGAAACGGAACATTTCCCCAGTTTTGGGAGTTTATGAAACACGCATCGTTTGAACAAATGCCAGTACAGTACAAAGAGGCGTTCATCAACGTTAATCCCGATAGCGCTAAGCTCATGAGTATGCATCAGAAATGTGCCGACAGGATGGCGAATTTCAAAGATTTTCCAGACGAAGAATTAAAATCCATTCATGTACCCGTGTTGCTCATCAATGGCAGCCAGGATGTAGCATCATCGGAACACATTGTTGCTATGGCTAAGCTAATTCCAAACTGCACATCAATCATTATTCCGGGCGGACATGGTGAATATATCGGAGAAATAACAACGTTAAAACCCAGTAATAAAGAGCGTGATTATATTACTCCGGTTATAAATTATTTTCTGGATAAACCAGAAACAAAACAATGAAAGGATAGGCGGACAAAAGCAAAACCATAGCTCATTACACTAACTTCCCAATCTTCACCAACACCGCCTCGGCACAGCGTTCGCCATCCATGGCTGCCGATACAATACCTCCGGCATAACCTGCCCCCTCACCGCATGGAAAGAGATTTTTAATTTGCGGATGCGCCAGTGTATTCTTATCGCGCGGGATACGTACAGGCGATGATGTACGACTTTCCACACCAACAATCTGCGCTTCGTTGGTCAGGTAGCCTTTCATTTTTTGTCCGAAGTTTTTAAAGCCCTGCTTTAATGCTTCTGCTAAAAATGCAGGCAACACTTCGCGCATATCAACAGAGGCTAATCCCGGCTGGTAGGATGTTTCCGGCAACGAAGAAGAAATTTTCTTATCGATAAAATCAATCAAACGCTGAGCGGGTGCGACTTGCGTTCCGCCTGCTACTGAACATGCACGCTGTTCAATTTCTTTTTGAAAATACAGGGCTGCCAGCGCACCGTACTGGTTATATGCCTTAAAATCTTTTTCATCGACCGCTACCACAATGCCTGAGTTGGCAAACTTTGAATCTCTGCGCGATGGACTCATACCGTTCACGACCACCTCGCCCGGTGCAGTAGCCGAAGGCACAATAAAACCGCCCGGGCACATACAAAACGAAAATACACCACGCAGTTGCTGATTAACGTTTGCCTGATGTACCAACGCGTACGAAGAGGCCGGAAGAAATTCACTGCGGCTTCCTTCACAATGGTATTGAATCTGGTCAATCAGTTGCTGCGGATGTTCAACACGTACCCCCAGCGCAAACGGTTTGGCTTCAATTAAAATCTGCTTACGGTGCAACAACTCAAAAATATCGCGTGCCGAATGCCCTGTTGCGAGGATCACAGCCTCGCCCGTAATGTTCTCGCCTGTTGCTGTTTTTACTCCGCGAATAACATCGCCATCCAATAGTAAATCCGTGGCTTTGGTATCGAACAATACTTCGCCCCCGCAGCGCAAAATGCTTTCGCGCAACTCAGCCACAAGTTTGGGCAATTTATTGGTGCCGATGTGCGGGTGCGCATCAAATAAAATTTCTTCTTTCGCGCCATGCGCCACAAGTATCGACAAGATGCGGGCAACATCGCCCCGTTTCTTTGAACGGGTGTATAACTTCCCGTCCGAATACGTGCCCGCCCCGCCTTCACCAAAACAATAATTCGATTCCGGGTTAACACTATGTTCTTTATTGATAGCCGCCAAATCGCGTCTGCGCGACTGTACATCGCGGCCACGTTCGAGTACAATGGGTTTAATGCCGTGTTCGATCAGCCGCAGGGCTGCAAACAACCCTGCCGGGCCTGCGCCTACAACCACCACGCGCTTTCCGTTGCGCACGTTTTGTTCGGGTATCTGGTAACGGATTGTTTCCTGTTTCTCATCCGCACTGCCAATCTCGCACACTACACGTACAACTACGTGGTGTGCGCGGGCATCGATAGAACGTTTAATGGGTTTAACAAAAACCGGATCGGCAGCACTTAACCCCAGCTTGCGGTATAAAGCCGGGTAAAATTGTGTTTCGTCAAATGCCTCTTCGGGCATTAAAACAACTTCTTTGGTTTGCATGGGTCTGAAAGGTTTTTATCCTCTTACGACTTATTGGTCTTAAAATTACCGATTTGCAAACACATGGCCAATGTTCAGCCCGAAATGCACACTGGTAACAAATTTCGATTGCTTAATATCGCTAAAGTTCACTTCGTATTCGGGACGCATATCCACAGCCCGATAACCGGCATCTGCAGAAGCAAACATATCGATGGTGAAGCCGCTGGCATTATTGCGTTGCATAATACGGTAACCTAACAGTAACCCGTATTCAATGCGTTGTTCTGATGCACTGATGGTAACCGTGCTGACCGGCAAAAACGGTGATGCTATATTCATAAAGTGCGCCTGGTTGGTAAACCGAAGCTCGTGCCCGAAGTACCACATCCCTACCCGTTCTTTGTTATAGAATTTTTGCTTGACGGTGATCTCATAGCCGCGTTCAAACGGCTTACCGGTTGCCACGCGCGAATCGGACTGGAAAAACGGATTGCGAATACCGATAAACTCAAACTCATGCCCGAGGCGTTCCTGCGAATAAAACTCGATACCAACCGGCAACCTACCGGCAAACATCAGCACCGGGTTTCCGGCTAAAATCAACCCGCGAAATTCGTTTGTGCGAACATCGAAATAATCGAACCGGTTACCGCGCACGCTTGTTCTGGTTTCGCGCTCGGCCAACGCTGCCATTTCATTACCCAACGGCTGACCAGAATAAAAAGGTTTATAATACCCGGAAAGTTTTCCATCGCGCTCATATATTTCCCACGAGCCAACACGTTTCTCATTTTCCATCTTCCCTTTGGTTTGCAACGTGCCGTCAGGGTAATAGCCAAAGTATGTACCGTTGCCTTTTTCGTAGTCGCAGTCACCTTCTTTCTTACCATCTTCATAATAAAAATCCCAGTGGCCATCGCGCTGGTTATCGATAACCATACCCTTCACTTTCAGTTTTCCACTTTTGTAGTATTCGCGATACTCACCGGTTCCGTTAATATAGGTAACGTCACTTTCTTTTTCGCCCGAACTGTTGAAAGCACTCCAGTACCCCTGGCGTTGGCCGCCTAAGTATTCGCCCGTGCTGTTTACCTTGCCATCGTCAAAATAATATACCCACTTACCCGCAGGCACATCGTTTTCGTATTCACCTTTCGAGGAAATATTACCGTTAGGATAGTAGTTGATCCAGTCACCGTTTCGTTTGTTGTTCTCAAAATCGCCTTCGCTTTCTAATGTACCATCGGTTACAGCGTAAAACCGCCAATGCCCTACCTGCCGTGTGCCCATCATAGGGCCTTCACTCAATACTTTGCCGGACTGATCAAACTCCGTGTAACGGCCAAAGTCATCGGAGTATTCGATTCTACCTTTCAGGGTTTTGCCATCCTCGTAATACGAAAGCCACTCACCGTTTCTGCGATTATCGATGTACTCGCCCGTTTCCTTTAACTGACCATTTTCATAATATGATTTCCAAACACCTTCTCGCTTTTTTCCGTTGATGGTTCCTTCCATGTTTTTCTGGCCGTTCTCATAAAAATATTCCCAGTTACCATAATTGGAGTTTTGCCGAAGAACGCCCCGCATTTTCAGGTTGCCCGACTCATAAAAAAATTCCCACACCCCGCTTGTTTCGTTGTTGGTAAAATTTCCTTTCGACTCAATGATTCCGTTTAAAAAATACGATACATAGCTGCCGTGCAACACATTACGGATGGTGTCTTTAACCTGGTAAATCTCTTTCAGGTTTTTCTTTGCGGCATCGTGATAGGTTTTGCGCATAAAGCCCTGCGCCATAAGCTGAACACAACTTATCGTTACCAGAAAAAAAATAAAACAAAACTTTTTCACGTTCCTGATAGTCTTATCGATTAAACCAACACCTGATGTTTTGGATTGCTAAAGATACTATAAGTTATCTCAAATATATATACAATGCTGTCATCCCGAGGAACGAGGGATCTTCGAACTTACAGAACACCGAATATGTGAAGATTCCTCGTTCCTCGGAATGACCAGAATACTTTTAAGACGACTTCTAAAAAGATGAAGGTTTCTACACCTTAGTATGCTTACAGATCAGCAAGTCAAACGAAACAGTTAACGCTTGAATGCAGCACTGCCCCATTGCTGTTTTTCTTCTTCGCTCCATAATTCCGGAAAGAAAATTACACGTTGAAAACGAGGCGGCAAATATTTCTGCCAGTTTGTGCCTCCGGTTGCTTTAATATCTTCCGGGTCGCGCTGTAAATAATGTGCAGCCGAACGCATGTGCGCCAGCGGCCAAAGCACGTTGGCTAACGTATCGAACTCGCGCAAGCGTTGAATAACGTTTGCATTCCCATTAAAATGTTTCAAATAGATTTCGTGCAGGTTGTTGCTTTTATAGTTAACAGCCACTTCGCGGAACTCTTTCATGTATTTATCTTCGAACTGCCGTAACGTAAGTGTTTTCTTGCCAGACGACAATTCGGTTGCACCACTTCGCCAATATATCTTTTCTAATTGCTGATCAATATCATGCGCATCAACGCCTGCGCGGAAATCCTGAGCTACTAAATTGATAAGGTTGGTCGCGTGCAATTCAATTAACCGGTATTGAGCCGATTGAAATCCGCTGGCCGGTAACAACGCCATCCGGAATTTCAGGAATTGCTCCTTTTCCATCCCGATTACCATGATGTCGAACGAATCAACGAGGTGATGAAAATAACGGCTGATACGTTCAAGCCTGTCTAAGAAAAATTTTTCGGTAGGCGATGTGTTTTCAGCTACCTGTTTCATTTCCAACAAAATCAGGTTGAAGTACAACTCAGTGATCTGATGGTAGGTAATGAACACCCGCTCGTCCGGGAAACTTGTTTTTGGGTTTTGCAGACTCAACAACGTATCTAAATGAATGTAATCCCAATACGTGAGGTAATCGGAATACAACAGTCCATCGAGGTACGATGAAAGATCCTGCCCCATCACATCATATTTCGCCTGAAGCTTGGCTAACTTTTCCTGTAAATCGGTATTTTCTTGCATTATAAACGGGGTAAACAATAAATGCCCTGCGGCACATTTTCAATCGGTATAGTTCACTAAATTTGTCCCCAATTAAACAAAAACTTATGTCTTCACATACCGAAGTAAAAGCTAAAAAATCATTAAAACAGGATTTATTCGAAAGCCCTGATTTTTATGCCATCGATGACTTGTTAACAGAAGAACATAAGTTGGTGCGCAGTTCGGTGCGCGATTTCGTGAAACGCGAAATCAGTCCCTACATTGAAGACTGGGCGCAACGTGCGCACTTCCCTTACGAGATAGTTAAAAAATTTGGCGATGTGGGCGCTTTCGGCCCGACATTGCCGGTTGAATACGGTTGTGGCGGAATGGATTACATTTCGTATGGTATCATTATGCAGGAAATTGAACGTGGCGATTCGGGTATGCGATCGACTGCATCGGTACAAGGCTCTTTAGTGATGTACCCTATTTATAAATTCGGAAGTGAAGAACAACGTAAAAAATATTTACCCAAACTCGCTTCGGGCGAGTGGCTCGGTTGTTTCGGATTAACAGAGCCCGATCACGGCTCCAATCCATCGGGCATGGTTACCAACTTTAAAGACATGGGCGACCATTACCTGTTGAATGGCGCGAAGATGTGGATTTCAAACTCACCCAAAGCCGATGTTGCCGTGGTGTGGGCTAAGAATGAACAGGGGCGCATACACGGGTTAATTGTTGAGCGCGGTATGCCCGGCTTTACTACACCCGAAACACATGGCAAGTGGAGTTTACGGGCAAGTACAACGGGCGAATTGGTTTTTGATAATGTGAAAGTCCCGAAAGAAAATTTATTGCCCGGCAAAAGTGGTTTAGGCGCACCCATGATGTGTTTGGACTCGGCTCGTTACGGCATTGCCTGGGGTGCGATTGGCGCGGCTATGGATTGTTATGATTCGGCTAAGCGTTATGCGTTAGAGCGTATCCAGTTTGGTAAACCTATTGCATCGTTTCAGTTGGTGCAGAAGAAACTTGCCGAAATGCTTTCGGAAATTACCAAAGCACAACTACTCAACTGGCGTTTAGGTATTTTAATGAACGAAGGCAAAGCCACTACGGCACAAATTTCGTTAGCCAAGCGTAACAATGTTCACGTTGCGTTGGAAATTGCACGTGAAGCCCGGCAGATACACGGAGGCATGGGCATTACCGGTGAATACCCGATTATGCGCCATGCGGCCAACCTCGAATCAGTTGTTACTTACGAGGGCACACACGATATTCATTTACTGATATTAGGCAAAGAGATTACAGGAATACAGGCGTTTGTGTAAATGGTTGTCAGTTTATAGTTGTTGGTTGTCAGGATCTTCGCTGACAACTATCAACCAACAACATTCAACTTTAATCTGCATAAGCCGTAAACGTAATCCGTTGCACGGGCTCTTTCGGATCGTTTGAATAAATAACCACTGATTTTTGCTGCGTACCTTTTCGCTCCTGCGGCTCGAAGGTAATCCTCAGTGTAGTGCTTTGTCCGGATTTTATAGAAGTTTTTTCGGCAAACGTGGTAATGCACGTGCAGTTTCCCTGAACGGAATGCAACGCTAAAACCGACTGGCCTGAATTTGTAATGGTTACTTCACGGGTAATGGGTTGATCTTGCTTTACCCGGCCAAAATCCAGTGTAGTATGACTCAACAAAAGCCGGGGCGCTTTGCGGGCTTCGGCCGGTGTTAACTCCGGGAAATAATCTTCTAACGTAGCAAACACGGTAAACGATTTATCGGGCTGCGTTTCATCGTTGGTATGAAGCACAATATTATCAGACTGAAAGCCATAGGCATTGCGTTGCTTGCCGTTATAGCCGATACGCACAATACCGGTTTCACCGGGCTGTAATGTCGCAGGTTCAACATGTACGCGAATATAAGCCGGGCCATCGTACTTACCCGAATACCTTATAGCCTGACTGCCGCCATTGCTAAATGAAAACTCACGCACAACGTATTCATCCTTATTATAAATCTTCCCCAGGTTAAACGAACCTGATTTCAGTTTCCAGTTGCCCTTTTGCGCTTCAAACTCAGAGGCGATCTTCTTCGCATCCGATACTACCGTGCCTTTTATCTGTAACACAACGGGAGTAGCATCACCATCGGTAGTTACGGTAAGTGTTTTGGCAAAAAAACCGGGGCGGCCTTTGGGGTCGAACTTAGCCTGGATAAAACCGGTTTGCCCCGGTGCGATCACATCTTTCGACCAATCGGGAGTTGTACAACCGCACGAAGGTTTTACGGTGATAATCTTAACAGGGCGGTTCGTACTGGTATTGGTAAATTCAAACACGTGCGTTACCGGCCCGTCTTTTTCAACAATGTTCCCAAAATCGAACAACTCTTCACGGAATTGAACCGGCCGGGCAACCTGCGCCATCGAAACAACCGAAACCAACACACCAAGTATTACTGCCAATGCTCTCATGTTCACAATATATAATGCCGTACAATATTAACGTTTAAATTAGTTTATTCGTGTTATCCTGTTCATCAAAAAAACCTCTAATCCCGCAAATCAATAAATCCTCTAATCCTGTTTATATTTGGCGCATCATGACACGCATCTTAACCGGAATACAAAGCAGCGGCCGACCGCACTTAGGCAACTTGCTGGGCGCGATTATCCCCGCCATTACCATCTCGAAGCAGGCAGGCAACGAATCGTTTTTTTTCATTGCCGACCTCCACTCATTAACAACCATAAAAAATGCCGAAACACGCATACAAAACGTGCGTGCCGTAGCTGCCGCATGGCTGGCTTTCGGTTTCGATATTGAAAAGAATGCCTTGTACCGTCAGTCGCAAATTCCGGAAGTGTGCGAACTCACATGGTACTTAAACTGTTTTGCCCCCTACCCGATGTTGGCCAACGCTCACTCGTTTAAAGACAAGTCCGATAAACTTTCAGATGTAAATGCCGGACTCTTTACCTACCCCGTATTAATGACGGCCGATATTATTTTGTATGACGCTGAAGTTGTTCCCGTTGGCAAAGACCAACGACAGCACGTTGAAATTGCACGCGACATCGCATCGGCATTTAACAATCAGTATGGCGAAACATTTGTTGTGCCCGAAGCCCGCATTGCCGAAGAAGTGATGACCATTCCCGGAACGGACGGACAAAAGATGAGCAAGTCGTACGGAAACATCATCGACATATTTTTACCCGATAAAGAACTTCTCAAACAAATTAAAAGTATCGTATCCGACAGCACTCCGTTAGAAACGCCTAAAAACCCCGATACCGATAACACTTTCGCCATTTATAAACTGATAGCCACCCCCGAGCAAACAGAAGATTTACGGCAGAAATACTTAGCCGGTAATTTTGGGTACGGCCATGCCAAGCAAGCCCTGTACGAACTGATCGTTCAAAAATTCGGCAAAGAGCGCGAAGCCTTCAACTTCTATTTTTCTAATCCCGAAGAAATGGAAAAGAAATTAAAGTTGGGTGAAGACAAAGCACGCACAATCGCGCACGAAAAACTTGTTGAAGTACGAAAGAAGTTAGGGTATTGATTAGTTACCGGTTGCTGGTTTCCAGTCACCGGTAACCAGCAACTGGTAACTGGTAACATTTTACTGAGCCGTCCACACTACCTCTTGCTGGTCTTTCCCTAAAGTAATCACCAGACGGGTCGGGTTAGTGAGCAACACTAACTTCGTATCGCGGCTGGGCAGTTTTTCCAAATCAACAGGTGCGCCATCGCCCAAATAAGCAATCGGTAAAAGTACATCGTTGTCGGGGCAATATTTATCGTGCACCGTTTGGATTACATCCTCTAAGTAATCACCGTATTTATCCTGAAAATCATCCTCCAAATCGTGAAGCTCTTCTTCGAGATCATCGTATTTGGGATTATTATAGTCGATTTTACTTAATGCAGCCCGTTGACTAACTATCTCCTGCAATGCTTTATCCAGCGCTTTACTATCCATTGAAATGCTATTTTTCACAATATTAAAGAAAACATCCGATTAGCAACCATCAGGCAAAAACAAACCACGTTTTAGCTTTATTCATTCGATTGCAAAGGTTAATTTTGGCGTATAATTCATTTTACCATGGCACAGGATTTTCTACCCCTTAACGGAACCGACCACATCGAATTTTACGTTGGCAACGCCCGGCAGGCCGCGCATTATTACCAGCACGCCTACGGATTTGAACTCGTGGCCTATGCCGGCCCCGAAACCGGTGTGCGCGACAGGGCTTCGTATGTATTACAGCAAAATAAAATCAGGATTGTATTAACTACTGCGTTGCAACAGAACTCCGAAATCAGCGAGCATGTAAAAAAACATGGTGATGGCGTAAAAGTGCTTGCCCTTTGGGTTGACGATGCCGTGCAGTCGTTTAACGAAACCGTAGCACGCGGGGCAGAAATCGCAAAGAAACCCGAAGTAATCAAAGACGAGTTTGGCGAAGTGGTCATGGCTTCTATAAAAACGTATGGCGACACCATTCACACATTTGTAGAGCGTAGAAATTACAACGGGGTTTTCCTGCCCGGTTATCAGGCACGAAAAAGTACCATGAACGTTGAGCCTATCGGGCTGAAATATATCGATCACTGCGTGGGGAATGTTGAGCTTGGCCGAATGAACGAGTGGGTTAAGTTTTATGAAGATGTGATGGGCTTTAAACTCTTAATAACGTTTGACGATGAAGATATTTCGACCGAGTACAGCGCCCTGATGTCGAAAGTGGTGTCGAACGGTAACGGCTATGTTAAATTCCCGATCAACGAACCGGCCGAAGGCAAAAAGAAATCGCAAATTGAAGAATACCTTGATTTTTATAACGGAGCCGGTGTACAGCACATTGCCGTTGCCACGGACGACATCATCCATACGGTAAGTGAACTGCGTAAACGCGGTATCGAATTTTTACAAGTACCCGATATTTATTATGAAGATGTATTGGAACGTGTGGGTACAATCAACGAGAGTTTAGACGAGCTTCGTAAACTGAACATCCTCATCGACCGCGATGAAGAGGGTTATTTGTTGCAGATTTTCACCAAACCTATTCAGGATCGCCCAACCGTGTTTTTCGAGATCATCGAGCGCAATGGGGCAAAATCGTTCGGCAAAGGAAACTTCAAAGCCTTATTCGAGTCCATCGAACGCGAACAGGCATTAAGGGGAAATTTGTAATGATTTTCGTGAAAACGGTGTTAAGTGGTTTGATTTCCTGAGTGTCTTACTATTTCTTCTACAATTTGTATTCAGAGAGTATTTTTAGAATATCAGCACTCAACACTGCCCAAGAGTAACCTCCATTTGTCACCCACGACTCACTTGTAGCCATATTGTCTTTATATCGCTCCAGAAAAATTGCCAAAAGTTTGTCATGATCAAATAAGTACCAATTGTCCATGTACGGAAAGCAAATCTGGATGTTCTTGTTTAAGTATTTTTTACTGAATGTCAGTCGTCCTTTTAATTGGATTTTCAAAAATGTTTCCCCGTCAACGTGTTGAGCAATAAAGTCAGCGCTCTGCCAATCGTCATTTAGTTTTATTGTCGCGAATCCGTAGTCTGCCAAAACAGCCGAAACTTTTTGAAAATTATAAGTTTCCTTTTGTCGGCTGTTTAGATCTTGATATTTTATTTTTTCAAATCTCATGTGTCGTCCGTTGTCCCGAAATAGCTTGCCGCTAACTTCTGTATATATGCAATAGTACATAATTCCTGTTTTTTAAAACCGAAAATATGCCATTTTAATTACCAACGGTTATAAATTTACGAGCAAAACAATCTGCCATGAGCGACCTACTTCAGCACGTAAAAGCCAAAGCACAACAATGGCTCGACAGTCCGGTAATCGACACTGAAACAAAAGCAAGCGTACAAGCCTTGCTCAGCAACAGCGACACAAAAGCCCTGATCGATAATTTTTATAAGGATTTAGAATTTGGTACAGGCGGCCTGCGCGGCATTATGGGCGTAGGCTCCAACACCATGAATAAATACACCATAGGTGTGGCCACGCAAGGTTTGAGCAACTATTTGCTTAAAACATATCCGAACAAAAAAATTAAAGTTGCACTCGCGCACGACAGCCGCAACAACAGTCCGTACTTTACCCAAATTGTTGCCGATGTGTTTTCGGCCAACGGTATCGAAGTGTATAAATTCGCAGAGCTTCGGCCTACCCCGCTCCTGTCGTTTGCCATCCGGTATTTGAAGTGTGATTCGGGTATTGTGATCACCGCCTCGCACAACCCGAAAGAATACAACGGCTACAAAGCCTATTGGAACGATGGCGCTCAGGTAGTGCCGCCACACGATAAAAACATTATTACCGAAGTAAACGCGATCACTTCGTTTGAACAGGTAAAGTTTACTGCCGATGCTTCTAAAATCCACACCATCGGGCCTGAAGTGGAAGAAGCCTACTACAATGAGGTGAAGAAAATCATCCCCAATCAGGATAAAATTAAAAATCACGCGAACATCCCGTTGGTGTACACCAGCATTCACGGTGCGGGCATTACCATGGTATCCGAATGCTTAAAACGAATTGGCTTTACCAACATTCAGATAGTTGACGAACAAAAAACCCCCGATGGCAACTTCCCTACCGTAGCTTCGCCCAATCCGGAAGAACGTTCGGCTATGGAAATGGCCATCCAAAAAGGAAAAGAAGTTGGCGCAACTATGGTAATGGCTACCGACCCCGATACCGACCGTGTAGGCATTGGCGTGCGCGATGCTTCCGGTGAGTTTATATTGCTCAACGGCAATCAGGCGTTCAGCATTATGATGTGGTTCATTATGAAATCGCTGAAAGACAAATCGAACGCGTACATCGCCAAAACGATTGTAACCTCCGAGCTTGTTGATCTGATGGCAAAGAATTACAACATCGAATGTTATAATACCCTTACGGGATTCAAATACATTGCCGAACTGATGCGCAAGTTTGAAGGTCAAAAGAAATTTATTGCTGCCGGTGAAGAAAGCTACGGTTACATGGCCGGTGATTTTGTACGCGATAAAGATGCGGTTTCGGCCTGCGCATTTTTCGCAGCGATGGCCGCAAGTGCTGCCGATGAGGGCAAATCGTTATACGACTGGCTGATTGAAATGTACGTTGAACATGCCTATTATAAAGAGGCATTGATCAACATCACCAAAAAAGGACAACAGGGCGAACAGGAAATCAAAGCCATGATGGCGAAATTCAGAAGCAACCCGCCTGCCGAAATCAACCACACGGCCGTTACACGGTTGCTCGATTATCAATCATTAACCGAAAAAGAACTGAAAACCGGAAACACAAAAACACTTGATTTCCCAAAGTCGGATGTTATCCAGTTTTACCTCGAAGACGGAACAAAAGTATCGGTTCGTCCTTCCGGTACAGAGCCAAAGATTAAATTCTACATCAGCGTAAATACCAAACTCGCCTCTAAAGACGAATTTGAATCGGCAACCAAAAAATTAGATGAAAAAATCAAAGGTGTTGAAGCCTATCTGAAATCAATTTAAGTGGACTTACATTTTTTACCGCAGATGCGCCAAGAATGCTGAGTTATTTCGCAATGTTCCCTTTGCGCTCTTCGCGCCTTTGCGGTTAAGATTGCCTAACACCAGATATTTCCTTAGTGACTAAGTGAACTGTAATCACACAATCCATCCGCAAAGAAATCCTGTTAATCTCAAAATCCTAAAATCCTGATTATCTTTGCGCTCCGGTATGAAAAAAGTCGCGTTTTACACCTTAGGCTGCAAGCTCAATTACTCCGAAACATCCACCATTTCGCGGATGTTCGAACAAAAGGGTTATGTAAAAGCCGATTTTACCGATACGCCCGATATTTTCATCATCAACACCTGTTCGGTAACCGAAAATGCCGATAAGAAATGCCACAAAATTGTACGCGAAGCACGGGCTATTTCGCCCGATGCCTACGTGGCCATTATCGGGTGTTATGCACAACTCAAGCCGAAAGAAATTGCCGGAATCCCCGGTGTGGATGCCGTGTTAGGTGCAGCCGAAAAATTCAGACTGGTTGAATTGCTCGATGGTTTTGTGCGCGAGCCGCAGGCAGTAGTTCACGCATCGGATGTTGAAGCAGCGAATACATTTAACACTTCATATTCCCTTCACGACCGTACACGCACATTCTTAAAAGTTCAGGATGGATGCGATTACTCGTGCACGTTTTGTACGATTCCGTTAGCGCGTGGTTCAAGCCGCAGCGACAGCATTGCCAACATTCTTAAAACAGCGCACGAAATTGCCGCTACCGAAGTACGCGAAGTTGTACTAACCGGTGTTAACACGGGCGACTTTGGTTTACAAAACGGACAGCGTGTTGAACGCTTTGCCGATTTAGTAAAAGCACTTGACGATATTGACGGCATCGACCGGTTCAGGATTTCATCGATTGAACCAAACCTATTGAGTGACGATATTATTGAATTTGTTGCCCGGTCGAAACGGTTTGTACCACACTTTCATGTACCGCTGCAATCCGGCTCGAATAAAATCTTAAAACTGATGCGCAGGCGCTACCAGCGCGAACTGTACGCCAGCCGTGTGGAAAAAATAAAAGTCGAAATGCCGCACGCCTGTATTGGTGTTGATGTGATTGTGGGCTTTCCGGGCGAAACACACGATGATTTTTTAGAAACCTACCGGTTCCTGAACGAGTTGAACATTTCGTACCTCCACGTATTTACCTACTCCGAACGCGAGAATACACTGGCTGCCGCTATGGAAGGATCTGTAAGCCCGAAAGACCGTGCAGAACGTTCCAAAATGCTGCACATTCTTTCAGATAAAAAACGCAGAAAATTTTACGAAGAACACATCGGAAAAGAATACTCGGTATTATTTGAAAACGACATCGAAAACAACATGATGCACGGCTTTACCGAAAACTACATCCGGGTAACAGCCAAATACGATCCCGTGTTGGTGAACGAGATCAAAAAAGTACGCCTCACGGCCATCAACGAAAAAGGATTAACTGAAGTGGAAGACGTTGCCGAAGAAGTGTTAACACACTAAAGGGCGTTTCTGAAATTACAACAAATCATACATCAATCATACATCGCCTTGAAAACCTGAACGTTAGCGTTTGGTTTTTGCGCTCACTTACTCATTCAGTTCTGCCACCTGCTCATTTGCCATAGTGTAGCGCATCTGCATGGCGTACTCTTGCATCAAAATTAATTGATACAAGAAACCACATGAAAAAATTAGTCTTTGTAGTTGGCCTTATTGCCGTAATCGGCTTGTCTTCCTGTTCATTTGAATCGTACCAGTGTGCGGCTTATCCCAGTGCGGTTAAATCGACCAAATATGGCGAAAAAGCCCAGTCGAAGTATATCCGTAAACACTAAGGTAAGCCTACACCACAACCATTCCATCTTTGATCTCAAGTTTACGATCGGCCATGGCTGCGAAGTCCTGGTTGTGCGTAACAATGATAAACGTCTGGTGCAGCTCTTTCCGTAAATCGAAAAAAAGCTGATGTAGTTCGTGCGCATTTTTTGAATCGAGATTACCGCTTGGCTCATCAGCTAAAATCAGGACGGGATCGTTGATTAACGCACGGGCTACGGCCGTACGCTGCTGTTCACCGCCCGATAACTCGGATGGTTTATGGTCTAACCGGTGCGAAAGCCCTAACATTTTCATGATGTCTTCGGCTTTTTTCCGAATATCAGCCTCCTTCTTCCGGGCTATTAAAGCCGGTATCATTACATTTTCGAGTGCCGTAAATTCAGGCAACAGATTGTGGAACTGAAAAACAAAACCAATGGCCGTATTACGAAAAGCCGCCAGTGCTTTGGCCGATTTGGTAAAAACATCCTCACCGGCTATTGTTAACCGACCGGCATCGGGCACATCCAACGTTCCTAAAATATGCAGGAGCGTACTTTTTCCTGCCCCGGAAGCCCCCACAATAGAGATTACCTCGCCCTTTTTAACCTCCATTTCTATGCCTTTCAGCACATTAACCGATCCGTACGATTTACTGATTCCCGAAGCTTTTACCATATCATCATTCGCGCTTACAAACGCTTGAAATAAACGTTTAAATAAAGTAGTTTCACAGCAAAATACAACAACATGAACATACACGAATACCAGGGGAAAGAAATTCTTAAAAAGTATGGCGTAGCCGTTCAGCGCGGCATCGTTGCCGATACGCTCGACAGCGCTATAAACGCTGCAAAAGAGTTACAGGCTGAAACAGGCACAAAATGGTTTGTGATTAAATCTCAAATCCATGCCGGTGGACGCGGTAAAGGTACCGTGAAAGAAACAGGTTCAAAGGGTGTTGTATTGGCTAAAGGTATAGCCGAAGTCCCCGAAAAAGTTAAGGGCATCCTCGGAGGCACGCTGGTAACGCTGCAAACAGGGTCGGAGGGCAAAAAAGTGAATAAAGTTTTGATTGCCGAAGATGTTTATTATCCGGGCGAATCGGAGCCAAAAGAATACTACATGAGTATTTTGCTCGACCGCGCTACGGGCGGCCCGGTAATCATGGCCTCTACCGAAGGCGGTATGAATATCGAAGAAGTAGCCGAAACACATCCTGAAAAAATCATCAAAGAATGGATCGACCCGCTGGTTGGCTTACAGGCTTTTCAGGCTCGTAAAATCGCCTTTGCATTAGGCTGGGAAGGCACTGCCTTTAAAGAAGGCGTAAAATTCATCCATTCGCTTTACAACGCATACCTCGGGTTAGACGCCTCGATGTTTGAAATCAACCCGTTATTGAAGACTTCCGATGGTAAAATATTAGCCGTTGACTCTAAAGTAAACCTTGACGATAACGCCTTGTATCGCCATAAAGACCTGGCCGAGCTTCGTGATATTACCGAAGAAGACCCGCTGGAAGTTGAGGCCGGAAAAGCCGGGTTGAACTATGTAAAACTTGACGGAAACGTGGGTTGTATGGTAAACGGTGCCGGTTTGGCCATGGCTACCATGGATATTATTAAACTTTCGGGCGGGGAGCCTGCCAATTTCTTGGATGTAGGCGGGGGTGCAAATGCCGAAACGGTAGAAGCCGGTTTCCGCATCATTTTAAAAGATCCGAACGTAAAAGCCATCCTGATTAACATATTTGGAGGGATTGTACGCTGCGACCGCGTGGCCAACGGGGTTGTAGAAGCGTATAAGAAAATCGGTGATATTCGCGTTCCTATCATTGTACGCTTACAGGGAACCAATGCCGAAGAAGGTGCGAAAATCATCGAACAATCGGGTTTAAAGGTGTTTTCAGCGATTGTTTTGAAGGATGCCGCCCAAAAAGTGAAGGAAGTGCTGGCATAAAGCCGCAAAATTGACCTGTTTTTGTTATTTTAGTGGTTTATTATCCGTAGCCATATATGAGGTTAATCTGCATTTTGGTAGTTGTTGTTGGCCTGATCCCCGAATTGGCCTTTAGTCAGAGTTTTTACGCCATCCGGAGGGAACGAACTATTATTGGAACATTGGGAACCGGTGTTTCGTCTTATTTCGGTGACCTAAAGGACACTAAACGTGGATTGGATGCCAAACTGAACATTACAGGCGGGGCACAGTTGTATGTAACACCGCGTATTTCCATCCGGGCTGATTTAACCTATTTCCGGTTAGAAGGCTCAGATGCCAAAACCGGTAATCCTGAATTAGAACGTAGAAACCTGTCGTTTGTAGCCGATAACTTCGAATTAGCCGCTACGGGAGCCATTAACCTTTTGCCTAACGGGAAAAAATTTCACCAGCGTCCCCCTATTAATGTGTATGGTTTTGCGGGTATCGGGGTAATATACTCGAACCCTAAAGCCGAACTGAATGGTAAGAAATATGCGCTTCAGCCGCTTGAAACCGAAGGCGTTAAATACAGTAAAATACACCCCGTAATACCTATGGGTATTGGCCTGCGCTTTATGGTTAGTCCGTTTTTAAACATTGCTGTTGAGGCCGGGCACCGCATAACATTTACCGATTATTTAGACGATGTAAGCACCGTACACCCCGATAAATCGGGATGGACGGATCCTGTACGCATTGCTTTGTCGGACAGACGACCTGAATTAGGATTACCACCTTATGCTACCGGAAAAATACGAGGTAACCCTAATAACAAAGACTCCTATTTCCTACTGAATGCCAAAATGGAGTATTACATACCCGACAATGTATTCTGGAGTTCAAACAGCAATAAACGCAACTACCGCATGAAGCGGAAACAGTTTAAGCGCAGGTAAATGAGATCGACATTATAAAAAAATCCCGTTTCGATTCGAAACGGGATTTTTTATGTTCATCACCTAACCACATGATCACATAGGCTTCAATCTCTATTGTGATTTTTGCCCGCAAAACTTATGCTGCCTGTTTATTTGAGCGATTTAATGGACAAAAATGGTTGGTGATTAATCACCTAACTTGTTGATACATAAA
>CAYOJW010000011.1:0-35403 GCA_964404445.1 uncultured Roseivirgaceae bacterium
CTTTGGATAATCAAACTATTTTCCCGGCTGGAAAACAGTTGTGCCATGCTGGGCAAACACAAAAGATGTTAGTGGTATTACGTTAACATCGCTTGCTTACAAAAAAGCATTACCCTTTGCGGGCGATTACATCTTGCTGGTCTGTACTTTTATTTTTGCCATCAGCGCCTTGTTTTCATATAGTTACTATGGGCGTAAAGCGCTTTCGTTCTTAGTGGGCGTAGAAAATAGTAAGTGGTACGATTACATTTACTTAGCGGCCATCATGTTAGGTGCGCTGGCATCCATGAACTTTGTCCTCGACCTGATTGATATTGCCTTTGCCCTCATGGCCATTCCAACCATGTTATCGGCTTTTGTATTAGCGCCACAGGTAATGGCTGCGGCACGTACATACTTTGCGAAGTTGCGATAGTTTTTAGAGACACCTTATTTTAAAACCGTAACCGGTGCAGCATTCTGTTCTTTCGTTGCCGAACTGTTACCGGGATAATCAAATAAGCCCTGTTCTTTTATAGCTTCTTCAACCTTATGCGGCACGTATTGCTCCCAGCCGGCTTCGCCTTTACGGATCATGGCAAGCACGTTATCGGAAATAATATGCAGGTTTTTCACGTTCGCATCGCTGATGTCTTCCATCTTATTGTTTTCCAACAGGTACCGGAACAGGCTTTTCAGGTTATTGGGCAGTTCGGCTTCAAAATCTTTAAGTGTAAACAGTTTACTTTCTGCCGATGGACGCTCGGCCGGGTAAACGTATATCTTGGTATTCGATCCGAACAACGAAGCAAAGCACTCTAAAATTCCTCCACGCAGTTTCACATACGTTTGCTCGTCAAATACTTTTTGCAAAGCGAAAATCCCCATGATGATCCCGATTTTTTTACCACGGGTAATCTTGGTGAGGTAATCGACCAGTCGGTAATACTCGAAGTAATTCGAGATCATTACGGTTTGCCCCAACGAACAAATAATATCAGCCCGGTGCAAAAAATCTTTTTCGTCTATCGTTCCATCGGCACTCAAATCGTTCAGGGTTAATTCGGTAAGCACAACAATGTTCGAGCGGTCAACATCGGCTTCGCGCCTGAAATGCCTGCGCGAGGCTAACAACATATCGACATTTACGTGGGTTACCGGGCGGAAACGACCGCGCAATACCAATACATTTTTTTTGTACAACTCATCCGAGGGCAGCATTACCTGTCCGTCAGGGCCGAACATAGCCGCTTTGGTGAGGCCGTTCTTCACCAACTTTAATGCCAACAGGCGGTTATCCACGTGCTTAAAATCGGGACCGTTGATGCGGAACATATCGACCTCGATACGCTTGCCCGCTAAGCCATCTACCAGCGACATGAGGATTTCTTCCGGATCGGACATAAACGAGCAGGCATAGATCATATTCACGCCCACAATACCCAAGGCAAGCTGTTGCTGTAAGGGATCGTTGTCGTGCATCTTTACGTGGATGACACAATCGTTAGGTTCGGAGTGCGGGTTAAGCTGAAAGCGCAGGCCGATCCAGCCGTGCGCCTGGTTGGTGCGCTCAAAGTTGAGTATCTCAACGGTATCGGCAAATGCAAAAAAACGGGTGGTGTCAATGCGGTGAGGCAAACGTTCAGCCATTAAACTGTATTCATGGTCAAGCATTTTTTCGAGCCGTGGCTCGCACACGTACCGTTCGCAATAGCCGTAAATGGCATCGCTGAACTTCATATCGTAAGCCGAAATGGTTTTGGCTATCGTTCCGGATGCCCCGCCTGCCTTAAAAAAATTGGCGGCAACTTCCTGCCCAGCCCCGATTTCGGCAAACGAACCGTACACATCGGGCCGGAGGTTAATACGAAGTGCTTTTTCCTGGGTGGTTAGTTTTCTGAACTCGTCTTTCTCTTCGGGTTGCTTCATAAAGCGAAATAAACTGAATTTAAGCTTTTGTTAAATCGTAACGGAAATACAGGTGCAAGGTTGTAAAACCTGCCTGTATAACCAACTTTTGCAGGATATGGAAATTGCAAAAATGTGTTAATTTTATTCTCGCAATTATAATCAGTTTTACGGGTACAGGCAGAGGACAGGTAATTGTAATACAGCGATCCGCTATTGCATACAGCCCAGCGGTGTGTTTTTGAATTATCAGGATTTCATCCATTCAAATCATAGGTCAGTAAACTATCAACCAAAACAAACAGTTTATGAAAACAAGATTATTAATTGTACTGTTAACTTTAATCACGTATTGCATGAACGCACAAAACCCGACTAACGTAGATGATTTCCAGACCTTTCGGTTTGGAAGTAGCACCGACCGCAATCTTTACTCCGTTAAACTCAACAACAAATGGGGCTTTTTTGATGATGTTTCTAAAAAGGTGATCATTCCCATACAGTACGACCGCGTAGGCGTGTTTAAAGACAACGACCTTTGCTGGGTGGTACTCAACGGCAAGTGGGGCTACATTGACCTGAAAGGTAAAGAAGTTACACCACTAAAGTACGATTTCGTTGATTACTTTTCGAATGGTTTTGCCATTGTCAATATAGGTGGCAGAGAAAGCGATGGCTGGGCAATTGGTGGTAAATTTGGTTATATCGATTTGAATGGGAAAGAAGTTGTACCGCCTAAGTACGACTATGCCAATAATTTCATCGGGTCTGAGAGAATCGTTGCTGTAAAACTTAATGGCAAATGGGGGTTCATCGAATTAGGCACGTGGCGCGAAATAGCCATACGTTACGAAGAAGCGGCCTCCTTTTCCTATGGACTTGGCACGGTAAAAAACGGTGGCAAATGGGGCGTGATCGATACTGAAGGAAAAGAGATTTTCCCGTGCTCATCCACGCGCAAACCCGTGTTTGGCAGTAATGGTAAAGCCGGTGTGGAAGTGGACGGAAGGTTATTCTATATCAACACACAGGGCAACGAGATCGAGTAAAATGTAATGTAATAACCTGCATTGGTTGTTGTTAAGGTTTATTGACCTATGTTTGTAGTATGAAGGTTTTGCTCCGGTGGCATTCATATTTTCTTCAATGGACACAAAATAGGTTAAGTGAACGGCAGTTCCTGGTTCTTTCCAGTGCGCTGGTCGGGCTTACGGCTGGCATGGCTGCCGTGATCCTGAAAACATTTGTACACTACATTTACAGCATACTTACCGGTTCGGGTACGTTCTTCTCTCAATACTATCTATACCCATTTTTTCCGTTGGTGGGTTTACTGCTTGTTGTACTGTACGTTAAATATTTTCATCAGGGGGCTTTAGAAAAAGGAACAGCGCTCGTATTATATTCTATTTCAAAGAAATCGAGTTTACTGCGCCCCCTGCACATGGTTGCCCATGTAATTACCAGTGGCATTACTATTGGCTTTGGAGGATCGTGCGGGCTCGAAGCCCCCATTGCAACAACTGGTGCGGCCATCGGTTCGAATTATGCACGTACGTATCAACTTAACTACAAACACCGTACGCTGCTCCTTTCGTGTGGTGCAGCCGCTGGCATTGCCGCTGCTTTTAACGCCCCTATTGCCGGTGTGCTTTTTGCTATTGAAGTATTATTGGTTGACATTAGTGCCACAGCCTTTATTCCGCTCATCATTGCGGCTGCCGTAGGCACATTAGCGTCCAAAATAGTATTGCAGGAAGGTATTCTCATGTCGTTCACCTCGCAGCAATCGTTCGACTTCGCCAATACACCGTACTATATTTTGTTAGCGTTGTTTGCCGCATTTGTTTCCATCTACCATTCACGTATGTTTATGCGCATCGATACCCTGTTTGATGGAGTACGATACCCATACTTGAAAGCCATTGTTGGCGGATTGGTATTAATGGTGTTAATTTTTCTTTTTCCTCCCCTGTTTGGTGAAGGCTACGGAAGCATTATTGCTTTATCGCAATCGGATACCCAAAGTTTAATATCCAACAGCGCATTTAAAAATTTTTTAGATAATGAATGGCTTATCCTGCTGTTTGCAGGAGCCATATTGTTTACCAAAGCTATGGCTACTGCCGCTACATTAAGTGGCGGTGGCAATGGCGGTAACTTCGCTCCTTCACTTGTAGTCGGTGCCTTTACAGGGTTTGTATTTTCGCGGTTCATTAACCTTACGGGTATTACCAAACTCCCGGAGGGAAACTTTACGTTGGTAGCTATGGCTGGCGTAATGAGCGGTATTATGTATGCACCGCTTACTGCCATATTTTTGATTGCCGAAATTACCGGAGGGTACGCGCTGATGGTTCCCCTGATGCTGGTGGGCTCCATCACCTATACGGTTGTTAAAATTTTTGAACCCGAATCCATCGACAGTAAAAAGTTAGCCAAAAAAGGCGATGCCATTATTCACGACCGCGATAAAAAAATTCTCTCGTACATCACGCTAAACGATATATTAGAAAAAGATTTTCAAACCGTATATGAAACAGAAAAATTGCGTACCCTGATCTCAGCCGTTGAAAAATCGAAACGCAACATTTTCCCGGTACTAAAGGCCGATGGAAAACTGACCGGCATTATTCTGTTAGACTCCATTCGCGAGATTATGTTTCAACAGGAGTTGTACGATAAAATTCTTATTCAGGAACTGATGCAAAAACCGGCAGCGGTGTTAACTGCAACCGATCCAATGGAAATTATCATGAAAAAGTTTGACGAAACAAATGCCTGGAATTTGCCCGTGGTTTCGACAAGCGGACTGTACGAAGGGTTTGTGTCGAAATCGGTGATCTTTAATAAATACCGGAATCACTTAATTGAACGGAGCGTACATTAAACTGTTATCTGTTGCCGGTATCAGGTTACCGGCAACAGATAACAATCAAATTTTATAGCTCAATCTCTTTTGTTAACCGGATGTCGCGCGATGAACTGGCCGCGATAATCTGAAACTTACCAGGCTCTAACACCCACTCCATTTTGGTATCGTCAAAGAAACGGAAGGCATCGACCGGCAACGTAATGATGATGTCTTTACTTTCGCCAGGCTGTAAAAACACTTTTTGGAAACCTTTCAGTTCTTTATCGGAGCGCTCCACAGTGCTTTCAACATCTTTTACATACAGTTGCATTACTTCTGCCCCGGCACGGTTGCCCGTATTGCGCACGGTTACCGTTGCGGTTACAGATTGATTATCGCCTTTGTTCAGTTGCAGGTTTTCGTATAAAAAGGTTGTATAAGAAAGTCCGTGACCAAACGGATATTGCGGTTCGATCTTTTTCGTATCGAAATAGCGATAGCCCACAAAAATCCCCTCGTTGTATTTCACCACACCATCTTTACCGGGATACTCGCCCAAAGCGTGAGCCGGGCTGTCGTCTAATTTTTTCGGGAAAGTCATGGTTAATTTGCCCGAAGGATTCACGTCACCAAAAATTATTTTTGCGATGGCATTACCCCCTTCCATACCCGGATAGCCGGCAAACAAAATGGCTTTGGCTTGATTTTCCCATTTACCCATATCAACAGGGCCACCACCCATTAATACAATCACCGTATTAGGATTGGCGTTGAGTACGGCCGTGATGAGTTCGTCCTGACCGAAAGGAAGTTTCATATCGGGCTTGTCCACGCTTTCGGCATCGTAAGCGTTGTCGTCCCAGTTGTTGGTGTAACCGTGTACCCAGCCGCATACTAAGATTGAGGCATCGGCTTTCTTAGCTTTTTCAACAGCTTCGGCAATAAGTTTGGCGTTCGCTTTATAATCCTTTTTTATTTCGTACCCCGGTGCGTAGGCAACAGTAACATTTTCAAACAAAATCTTCTCGACACCTTCCAATGCGGTTACTTCGTACTTGGCGTTTACCTGCGAACTGCCACCGGCTCCGGCATGTTTGTTCGTGGCATTGGCGCCAATAACCGCTACATTTTTAAAATTGTTTTTATTGAATGGTAACAGGTTATCATTCTTCAGCAAAACGATGGCTTCTTCGGCAATTTTCAGCGCACTGGCATGATGTTCTTCGCTGTTATATATACCCGGTGTGCGTTCATCAAACATTTTAGTACGGTACATGATCCGCAAAATGCGCCTTACTTTTTCATCGATCACCGACTCTTTTACGATACCGGCTTTCACTAAGCTTACCACGGTATCGCCCAAATAAAACTTACCATAATCAATGTTTGCCCCTTGCGACAAATCAGTGCCCATCTCTAAATCGGTACCGAAGTTTAACGCTTCCATGGTATCGTGTACGGCTCCCCAGTCGCTGATCACTACTCCGTCAAAACCAAGTTCTTCTTTCAGCACTTTATTGATCAGGTACTCATGGTGGGTAGCATATTGCCCTCTGAATTTGTTATAAGCACCCATCAGTGTGTAAACTTTACCTTCTTTTACCGATGCCACAAAGCCCGGCAAATAGATTTCGCGCAACGCACGCTCACTCATTTCAACACTAACGGTGTTGCGTTCGATTTCCTGGTTGTTGGCTAAGTAGTGCTTTACACAAGCCGCCACTTGCTGATCTTGCACACCTTTAATATAGCCTACGGCCATTTTCGAAACGAGGTACGGGTCTTCGCTCAGGTACTCGAAATTGCGACCGTTAAGCGGAGTACGCAGAATGTTAATACCGGGCCCCAGAATTACATCTTTACCCCGTGCGTTGGCTTCCTGACCTAATACTTTTCCAAACGTATAACCTAACTCGGGGTTCCAGGTTGCGGCCAGCGAAACGCCTACCGGCAAATAGGTGCCAAAATATTCAGGACTTTCGCTGCCAATCCAGCCACGGCCATGCTCTTTACGAACCCCGTGAGGCCCGTCCGACATAGTCCATTCGGGGATACCCAAACGGGGCACTCCGCCCGAAGTGAAGGACGAACTGGCGTGGATCATACCCACTTTCTCTTCCAGCGTCATCAGGGCAATTAACGAATCAACTTTTTGATCGATCGTAGATGTCTTTTTTTCTTTTTCGGGTGCGCACGACATAAAAGCCGTTGCCCCTGCTACTAAACACAACGTGCAAAACAGAACAGTACGTAACATAGTGTATTTATGGTTTTATAATAAAAATGTGCGGTGGCATTTAACCGTTACCGAACAAACGGGTATGAACTTCAATTTTAATTAATTTTGGGTGATTAGTTATCGTTTTATGAAAAAGTGTTTGGTGTTTTTGATAGTTGTTGCCGCTGGGTCGCTTCAGGCGCAAAATGTTGTTGCCATCAACGACAGCGTTGAACAATACATTTTTACGTTTGATGACATCGACTACCGTGAAGACATTCACAACAACATTGGCATTGATGAAGTGAGCGATCCGGCTAACCAATCGCTTTTCAGCACAAACAATTTGTTTAATCCTGAGAATTTCAACAAGCACAGTTCGTACTGGTATCGTATTAAAGTAAAACAAAACAGTCATTCAGCTAACCGGTGGATACTTGAATTCTATGATCAAACCATTGACCATATTGAATTTTACATTCCAAAGGAAGGACATTTTGAGAAAAAAACATTAGGTGACCTTTTACCTTTTTACGACAGAACCATCCGGCACAAGAACTTTATCGTTGCCCTGCCCAACGATTCAACTGGTATTGTAACGTATTACTTTAAAATACGATCGGCACAAAAGGCCGATGTAATTGTGGTGTTACGCTCGATGAACCGCTTTGTATCGTATGCGCTTAATGAGTATTATTTTTTCGGGATTTTCTACGGCATGATACTCGTGTTCTGCCTGTATAATTTTTTAATGTATCTGGCTGTTCGTGAAACGCATTACGCCTATTACATACTTTATTTAGTGGGTATCGGGCTGTACGAAATGTGTGCCGATGGCATTGCCTATCAATATCTCTGGCCTTATGCGGTTGAATGGAACCAGCATGCGGTTGGTTACGCCCTGTTTTTTGCAAGTTTGTTCATGATGCTGTTCACAATTAACTTGCTGAATATCAGAAAAAAAGCACCTGCATTGCACAAACTCATGTTGGGGGTTATTCTGTTGCGCAGCTTGTTTTTTATTGCCTGCCTGATCAATCCTGTATTATTCAGTTGGCGCGTGATCGAGTTCATCCCTATTCTGGCTTCGTTGTATTGCGGTATCCGAATGCAGTACAAAGGTTATCGCCCCGCACGCTTTATTGTACTGGGTCACGGTTTCCTGTTTTTGGGCATGATCATTAAAACATTGAATGTTTTAAACGTAGGTGTTCCGTTTGTATCGGCTTCGCCCCTCGCGCATTACAGCTTAAGCTTTTGTTTTGTGATGGAAATGATGTTTTTATCGTTCGCCATGGGCGATAAAATCCGCGTAATGCGAAAAGAACAGGAAGAAGCACAGGAACAGGTTATCGAACAGTTGCATGAAAACCACAGGCTTAAAGACGAGTTGAACAGCAACCTCGAAAAACAGGTTGCCTTAAAAACGCACGAGCTGATTGAAAAGAATCAAAAAATTGAACATCAGAATATTGAACTGTCGCAAGCTTACCAAAAACTTGAGCAACAGGCCGGGCACATCGCTGCTATGAACCAGATGTTAGCCAAAGACAACATCGAGCTAAAAGAAAACGTAGCCCGCGTTACCGAAGCACGCATTATGTCGAAAGATGTAACGTTCGAAGAGTTCAGCGCCATGTACCCTGACGATATAAGCTGCATGAAGTTTTTAAGCGAACTGAAATGGCCTGTTTCGTACACCTGCCGCAACTGCGGAAACACAACCTACGGAAAAGGCAAAAGCCATTACAGCCGCAGGTGCAGCAAATGCGGATATGACGAATCGGTTACCTCATTTACCATTTTACAGAACACCCGGTTACCGATTAATAAAGCCTTCTATATGTTGTTCCTTTTATACTCAACCAAAGGAACCATAAGCTCGCATAAGCTATCCGACATCCTTCAAATACGGCAAAGCACGTGTTGGGCGTACAGCTCTAAAATCAAAAAAGTAATAAAAGAGAAAAACCGGAAAGGAAAATCGCACGAAGGATGGAGCGAGCTGATTTTAGAAACGACAGATTAACAGTGCTTTACAGAACCTGATATAAATCACGTAAAAAAATATCAAAACAGGCATTATCGGCCAAAATGCTGATTATCTAACAGTTAAAAAATACGCTCCGTAATCGTTTGCATAAATAGAAGCGTATCAATCGATGTCCGGCTATTTACCAAAATGCCCTAAACGTATTATAATAAGCGTTTTTTAACTCTATATAGTATTGTTACTATACCGTATCAATAATTGTAAGTATCTGCATATCAGATTATTAAATTTGATTTCTTTGCGATTATTTTAATTTTGAAGCATCTTAAATAACCAATCTGTTTTATGAGAAGGATTCTACTTTTTCAATTCATCCTTGCGCTGATTTGTGTGGGTCACTCCTACGGGCAAACACGCACCCTTTCGGGCAAGGTAACCGATGCCAAAGGCGAGGCATTGCCGGGGGTAAGCATTTTACTGAAGGGCACTTCTACCGGTGCCATGACTGACGCAGACGGGCGATACACCATCGCTGCATCAGGCGGCACACTCGTGTTCACATCCATCGGGTATAAAACCCAGGAAATATCGCTTGACAACAGAACTTCCGAAACAACCATCGATGTGGTGATGGAAGACGACCTCACTTCGTTAGATGAAGTTGTTGTTGTTGGTTACGGAACACAGCAAAAGAAAGACATTACCGGTGCCGTTGCCGTAGTGGGTAAAGAAGCAATGGAATCACGCCCCAACACACAGTTCGGAAATTTAATCCAGGGCAAAACTGCCGGGGTACAAGTGATTTCACCTTCCGGAAAACCTTCGGCAGGTTTCAGCATCCGTATTCGCGGAACCAGCTCACTATCCGGAAGCAGCGAACCCCTGTACGTGGTGGACGGTGTTCCGGTTAGCGACACCCGCACCATTAACCCGGCCGACATTGAAACCCTTACTGTACTGAAAGACGCCTCATCAGCAGCCATTTACGGATCGCAAGGTGCTAATGGCGTTGTATTGATCACCACAAAACAAGGTTCAACAACAAAACCTACACTGGAGTTTAACGCCTACACCGGTTATGCAAGTGCCTGGCGCAAACTAAAAGTTTTAAACAGCGAACAATACCGCGACCTGATGACGGAAATGGGCTACCTCACCGACTGGAGCCAATATACCGCTAACACCGACTGGCAAAACGAAGTATTCCAAAACGGGAGCTCACAAAATTACCAGTTGTCGGTTTCAGGTAAAAACGATAAAACAACCTACTACATATCGGCCGGGTGGATGCAACAACAAGGTGCTGTACGCAGCGCTGAAATGAGCCGTTACAACATTAAAGTAAACCTGAAACAATACGTTAACGACTGGCTCGCAGTGGGCATTAACTCAAACTACATGCACTACCGCGATGTTGACGTAAGCGACAACACAAACATTAACAGTGGTGGGGTTATACTCGGTATGCTCTCTACCCCGCCCAACATCAGCATTTACAATGCCGATGGAACATTTACCCGCAACCCGTTTCAAGATTGGGAAAACCCCATTTCGGGTACCGATGGCTCGGATCGCGAGTACAGAAAGCAACGGTTGCTCGGAAACCTGTTTACCGAAGTTAACCTCATGCCCGAATTACTTTTCAGAAGTAGCTTAGGCTACGATTACGGTTCCGGAATCTATGATTATTTCCTCGACCCCTTCCGCACAAGCTATGGCCGCGCCAAGCAAGGTATAGCGCGCAACAACACCGACTTATCGAACTATTATACATTCGACAATACACTGAGTTATCAGAAAACCATCGACAAACACAAGTTCAGCGCGATGGTGGGTTCGGTTATCCAAAGCTACCGCTGGGAAAGTGCCGCTATCGAAACCAACAATTTCTCGGGTAACTCAATACCAACTACAGGTGGCGGTTCCATCATTATATCGGCCAACAACTCAAAAAGTGAAAAACGTCTTAGCTCGTTCATCAGCCGGGTAACCTACGATTACGATGGCAAATACCTGTTAACGATGAATTACCGGTACGATGGCTCTTCAGCTTTTGGCCCCAATAAGCTTTGGGGATCATTCCCTTCGGTATCTGCCGGATGGCGTATATCCAACGAGGCATTCTTCCCGCAAAACGAAATTGTTAACGATGTGAAGTTACGTGTAGGCTGGGGCTTGTTGGGCAACGACATGGGATCCTATTCGTGGATGGGCTTAGTAGGTACTGGCGCTAACTATACCATTGGCGGAGTAATCATGCCCGGCACATACCCTTCTACAATCGAAAACCGCGATTTGAAATGGGAAAGCACCGAGCAAACTAACATCGGTGTTGATGTACAACTACTGAACTCGCGCATTACGTTTACAGCCGATGCCTACATTAAGAATACACACGACTTACTGATGTACGTGCCGCTGCCACGGTCAACCGGTTTCGACAGTGGTTTGCAAAACGTTGGCGACATCCAAAACAAAGGGCTTGAGTTTATGGTTAGCTCGCAAAACCTGACAGGCGACCTGAAATGGCAAACCGATTTTAATGTTTCGTTCAACCGCAACAAGGTTGTGAACATACTCGGCTCCCGAATGGCAACAGGTGGTATTTCGGCACGCGGTAACGCTGTACTGAACGTTGAAGGCAAACCGCTGGGTATGTTTTACGGTTACGTTGCCGGAGGTGTTGACCCCACTACCGGAAACCTGTATTACATTACTACCGATGTGAACGGTGATGTTACCACAACGTTCACACCCTCTGCCGATAACGACCGGAGGTTTATCGGAAACCCTAACCCTGATTTTATTTATGGTATGACCAACACGTTGTCGTACAAAAATTTCAGCCTGAGTATTTTCTTACAGGGTACACAGGGTAACGACATTTTAAACGCTACAAAAATTGAAGCGGAAAGCATGATGGATCCAAAAAACCAATCACACACGGTATTAAATCGCTGGCGCGAACCGGGCGACATCACCAACATACCGAAGTCGTCACCCAATAGTGCCAGTAACTCGCAAATATCAACACGGTTTATCGAAAACGGCTCGTATCTGCGCTTTAAGGCTGTAACCTTAACGTACAACCTGCCTTCATCGCTTACCAGCAAAGCACATTTGAATACAGCCCGGATATACCTGACAGGCGAAAACCTGTTTACCATCACTAACTATTCAGGGTACGATCCGGAGGTTAATGCATTTGGTTCGAGCAACTTAGTGCAGGGCGTTGATTTCGGAACCTACCCGCAAACGCGCAATCTTATTATCGGATTAAACATCACTTTTTAATTACGAAGACATGAAAACTACATTCACCCGAATATTATTTATCATAGCCCTGGTGGCCGGTTTTTCGTCTTGCGATGATTTCCTTGACCTTAAACCTATATCGACACTCACAGGCGACAATGCGTACAAAACCGCAAGTGATGCCGAAGCCGCATTGATTGGTGCGTACGATTCGTTCTCGCAAGAGTATTATGTGTGGGACAACATCCTGTTTACCGATGTGATTTCGGATAACTATTATGCCGGTGGCGACAATCCCGAAATCTATGCGATTGATGATTTAACCATTACCCCTATCAACAGCAGGCTGTTCGCCAACTGGAGTCAGTTGTACAATGCCATCCTGAAAGCCAACACCGTATTGGCCAAAGTACCGGGCATTACCGACATCGGGATTGACAACAACAACCGCAGAAACCAGATTCTGGGCGAAGCCTCTTTTTTGCGGGCGTTTCATTACTATAATTTAGTGAAAATGCATGGCGGTGTACCGCTGATCACAGCACCCTCTTCTTCGACCGACCCCTCAGCAACACGCAAACCGCGAAACACCGAAGAAGAAGTATATACACAAATTATTGACGACCTGGAATTCGCCATCGATAATCTTCCTGATACTTATTCAGGCGATGCCGGTGTAAACAAAGCACGTACAACAAAAGGTGCAGCCAACGCATTGCTGGCTAAAGTATATGCACAAAAGCCTAACCCCGATTACGCCAAAGTTCTTGAACACTGCAACGCAGTAATCAACAGCCCGGCAGGTTATGCACTATTAACTGATTACACACATCTTTGGGACGGCAATCATTACAATAATTCCGAATCGATTATTGAAGTACAATACAGTGGCGGAACAGAAGCTAACTGGGGGCCTCAATTATTGTTGCCGCCTTCCATCAGTGGCGACTCGTGGCGGAAATTCGTTACACCATCACACAGTTTAGTAGATGCCTTCGATGCCGAAGGTGATGTAGTTCGTAAAAATGCTTCTATCCTGTTTGAAACGGTTGACTGGGCAGACGAGTTCTGGTCATTAACTACCGGAGGCAGTGTTCCGTTTGCATATAAATGGAAAAGCGCTAACGGTTGGGCAAGTACAAACCGGCAGTACATTCTTCGCTTAGCCGATATTATTTTGTTGAAAGCCGAAGCATTGAACGAAACAAACCAAACCGAACTTGCGCGGGCAGAGATCAACAAAATCCGCAGCCGCGCAGGATTGGGCAATACGCCAGCAACCGACAAAGCACAAATGGCAGCGGCTATCTTAAACGAGCGCAGGTTAGAATTATGCCAGGAAGGCCAACGGTGGGACGACCTGAAGCGTGCCGGTTTGGCCGTAAGCTCTATGCAAAATCTTGTGGAAATAGATTTAAGAACGGGCACGCCCAAAAACTATAACATGAACGCCAACAAGTTATTGTTACCTATACCGCAATCGGAGCGCGACAGAAATCCGAACTTAGACCAAAACACGGGTTATAATTAATCTATTAAAGCTATTTCTTATGAAACTCATTAATAAAAGTCTTTTATTCCTTGCACTTACCTTAGCCTGGTCGTGCGGGGAAGACGACAACATGGACCCTATCGGTAACTGGACTTTAGGCGATCCGGTAGTATCACCCGTGGCTGCCAATATCGTGCTTGATAAAAATACGCCCAATACCGTGATTGATTTTAACTGGCAGGCCGCACAAACCAGTAACAAGTTTGGTGTAGCTTACACGTATGTACTTGTACCGGCCAATGCCAGCGACTATAACAATCCCCTGTTGTCGATTACTTCAGGGCACAGCGGTAAAGACTTGTTTGTAAGCCCAACGCACCAGCAAATAGACCGCGCTCTTTGGGCTGCCTGCTACCCTGCCGGTGAAGCCGTTAACCTGAAATGGGCTGTTATTGCAAAAGCCATCGATAAAACATCGGTTGCATCACAAAACATTTCCGTTACACGCTTCGCTACCGAATATCCGTCAACAACCTTATACATTACCGGTACAGGTACCGAGGCCGGGGCCGATGTGGCAAACGCTACATTAATGCGTGCACAAAAAGATGGCAGCGGAAACCTGACCCAGATTTTCGATGTTTACACACAACTGAAAGCCGGTGGCACATACAGTTTCCGCCACGAAGCCAATGCGCTTTCTAAAACTTACGGTGGCGCAGACGGCACATTACAAAATTGTGGCGGCCCGGCCATTACCGCACCCGAAACCGCTGTATATCGTGTTACCGTTAACCTGAACGACCACACCTATCAACTATTGAAAATAGAAAAATGGAGTTTGGTGGGCGATGCCATTCAAGGCGGCTGGGGCGGTGATGTTCCGCTTGCATATAAAGCCAATGGCGTGTGGGAAAGCAAAGTTGATTTTGTAAACGAAGCCAATTTTATTTTCCGTGCAAATGGCGATTGGAGCTACATCATCAAACGTATCCAGGGCACTGCTACACCGAATAACAAAGGCGGTAAAGTGATTATGGAATCAGAAGCCGCAGGTGCAGGCGTTACGTATGAAGACGTTCCTTCAACCGGCTCAGGCATGCACACCGTTACCCTTAACCTGTCGGCTAACGGATATACCTACACGCTCGTGCCCGATGCCACAGCACCGGCTGCTGCCGAGCTCGGTAATTCAGCTAACCCGGCTGGCGATAAAGTAAGCGGTAACTTCCCGTTTGGTACATATACCGCTCCTGCCCAATTGTTCCTTGTATCAGATGGTGCAATGATTGCCGAGTTAACGAAAGACGGCAACACGTTTACATCTGTTTACCTCGCGCTTGAACAGGGCAAAACCTACAAACTGAACTCGGCAGCCGATGGATCGGGAACCACATACAACAACATGGGCGATGGCTCGATTGGTGTGGTGCGCGATCAGGCTTATAAGCTCACGGTAAATTTTGAAACCGGAATCCTTGCGTGGACATACTACAACATCAAATTATTCCATTGGGGTGATTGGGATAGCCGCCAGGAAATTGTAATGACTTACTCACACCCCTATAAATTCGAGGTGGCCAGCGCTTCGCTCACTGGTGGTTTCTTGTCAAAATTCAATTCGCCATGGGAGGTACAGTTTACAACAAGCTCAACAGATTTATCGGGAACAATGACAAACGGTGCACCCGGTGATTATCAGGGAATCGTGCAAAGCGGAAACTATAAAGCTACCATTGTTGTTGACGATACTTACGCTACGTGTACATACGAATTTGTAAAACTGTAATTCGTAGAAAATATATTTCGGTAAACTGATTGTTCAGTTAATTTGCAGGACTCAGACAGTTTTGTCTGAGTCCTTAATTTTTTTAAATGCTTATGAGATACATTAACCTTTATACATTTTTAGCGGTACTTGTGCTGGCTTTATCGGGTTGCGATAACAAATCCGGTAAAACAGAATACGCTTCGGTAATGATAACAACGGGCGATAAGCAAAAACTGTTAGACCGCGATTCTCTTTTAATAACTTCCGGAACTGAACCCGCACCGATTAACATTCAGGTTGATACCAGCGCGGTGTTTCAATCCATAGACGGCTTTGGCTATACCCTTACAGGAGGAAGCGCTTACCTCCTCAACCAAAAACTAACATCAAACGAACGCGAAAATCTTTTAAAAGAACTCTTTACACAGGAAGGCATTGCCATCAGTTACCTGCGTGTGAGTGTTGGCGCTTCCGACCTCGATGCCGAAGTATTTACATACAACGACCTCCCGAAAGGAAAAACCGATTTGTCATTAAGTAACTTTAATATTGATGAGGATAGGAAAAACCTCATTCCGGTTTTAAAAGAAATCTTAGCACTCAATCCCGATATTAAAATCATGGGCAGTCCGTGGAGCTCACCCGCATGGATGAAAGACAACAACAGTTTAAAAGGAGGCAGCCTGAAACCGGAGTTTTATCAGGCATTTGCCGACTACTTTGTTAAATACATAAAAGCGTATGAAGCCGAGGGCATTAAAATCGATGCCATCACCATTCAGAACGAACCCGAAAACCCGAAGAATAATCCCAGCATGGTAATGACAGCCGAAGAACAGGCGACTTTTGTCAAAAACAACCTCGGCCCCGCTTTTGAAAAGTCCGGTATCAAAACAAAAATTATTGTTTTCGATCACAACTGCGATCACCCCGAATACCCGATCGCCATCCTCAACGATAGTGAAGCCCAAAAATACATTGATGGCACGGCCTTTCACCTGTATTTAGGTGAGATCGAAGCCCTCACACAAGTGCGCAACGCACATCCGGATAAAAATATATACTTCACCGAACAATGGACTTCCCCGCAGGGAACATTTGATGGTGATTTAAAATGGCACGTAAAAAACCTGATCATTGGCGCACCGCGCAACTGGAGTCGCACTGTACTGGAGTGGAACCTTGCTGCCGACCCTGAGTTTAACCCACACACCGATGATGGCGGCTGTACCATGTGTTTGGGTGCGTTAACCATTGGAGATTCGGTTACGCGCAATGTTTCATATTACATCATTGCCCATGCCTCTAAATTTGTAACACCCGGTTCGCAACGCATTCACTCTTCGCTGGCAGACGGCCTGCCTAACGCGGCCTTCATCACCCCTGCCGGGGAAAAAGTTGTAATCGTGCTAAACGACTCTGCCGAAACAAAAGCATTCAGCATCAGCACCGGTACAAAAACAATTCATGCTTCGTTGCCCGCAGGTGCAGTTGGCACATACAGTATTCCATAATCTATAAAAGCAAACACGTGAACGTTAAAACCATACGATTAAAAACCCTTTTAGCAATTGCCGTTGTGGCGATGCTAACCATACTGAACGGTTGCGGAAAAGATGAGCCCGTTAATCCCGGTCCGCCCAAGCCAACTAACGGAATTGGCAAAGCCGAAGCATGGGTAACTTCAGGCGATAAGCTGAGGCTTCTCTCGAAAGACACCGACATTGTGGTTACGGCTTTGAGTTCGGTGCTTACACCCACTATCACTATCGATACTACCACGCTGTTACAGGAAATAGAAGGTTTTGGCGCTGCACTAACAGGTTCATCGGCTTACCTCATCAACCAAATGAGTGCCACACAACGCACGGCATTGCTTCAGGATTTATTCAATCCCGCCATGGGCATTGGTATAAACTATTTACGCATGACTATTGGCGCTTCTGATTTCTCGTTATCGGATTACACCTACAACGATATGCCATCCGGGCAAACCGATGAAACATTAAGTACATTCTCGCTTTCGCATGATGCGGATGATGTTGTTCCTGTACTGAAACAGATTACCGGCATTGTGCCCGATCTGAAAATCATGGGCAGTCCGTGGAGTGCGCCCGCATGGATGAAAACCAATGGAAGCCTGAAAGGCGGAAAACTGAAAACCGAATACTATGGTGTTTACGCCAACTACTTTGTGAAATACATTAACGCTTACGCGGCCGAAGGTATCACCATCGATGCCATTACTCCACAAAACGAGCCGTTGCACTTTACAGCGAATTATCCGTGCATGGAAATGCAGGCCAGCGAACAGTTAGCGTTTATCAAGAACAACCTCGGGCCAACGTTTCAGGCCGAAGGCGTTGACACCAAAATAATCATCTACGATCATAACTGGGACAACACCGCTTACGCGATTTCCATTTTAAACGATGCCACCGCCAAACAATACGTTGCCGGTTCGGGTTTTCATGCGTATGGCGGCAATGTATCGGCTATGACCACCGTGCGCAACGCCCACCCCGACAAAGGATTGTACTTCACCGAAATTTCGGGCGGGGCATGGGCAACTAACTTCAGCGATAACCTGATGTGGAATATGCAAAACATTTTTATCGGCACAACCAAAAACTGGTCGAGAAATGTACTGTTGTGGAACTTGGCGCTTAACTCAAGTTATGGACCTACCAACAACGGCTGCGCTGACTGCCGAGGTGTTGTTACGATAAACGGAAACACTGTAACGAAAAATGAAGAATACTATTCGATCGGGCACTTCTCGAAGTTTATCCGGTACGGTGCGCACCGTGTTCAGTCGAACGAGTTCGATCCGTCTTCCGGATTGATCAGCGTTGCCTTTATGAACGAAGACCGCTCGAAAGTATTGGTTGTAGCCAACACCTCAGGCGAAAACAAAACGTTTACCGTAAAGCAAGGCCACCGGCAATTTAATTACACCATTGGCGCTAAATCGGTTGCTACTATTAAGTGGTTGTAACCGATACATTTAAGTATATAAAAAATCCCGGTACCCCACGGGATTTTTTATGTTTAATGTAAAAGGATCTCAATCTACCCAATCGGCAATAAACAGGTTGGTATCGCGTGTTCCGTTGTTGTTACGGTTCGATGAGAACACTAACTTTTTACCGTCAAACGAAAACATAGGGAACGAATCAAACACACCATCGTATGTGATTTGCTCCAGACCGGTTCCGTCTTCATTGATCATATACAGGTTAAACTGGAAACCTCTTGCACTTTTATGATTGGATGAAAAAATGATTTTTTTACCTGACGAATGATAGAAAGGCGCCCAGTTGGCTTTACCTAAATGAGTAACCTGTTTCAGATCAGAGCCGTCAACATTACAGGTAAATATTTCCATGTTGGTAGGCGCTACCAATCCTTGCTTTAAATAATCTAAGTATTCCTGTTTCTCTTCATCGGTTTTAAAACGCGATGCACGAAACACGATCTTCTTTCCATCGGGCGAAAAGAAGGCTCCCCCATCGTACCCGATTTCGTGTGTGATTTGCTTCACGTTCGATCCATCAATGTCCATAATATAAAGGTCTAAGTCACCGTTGCGGGTTGAGGTAAACACAATTTTATCGCCATTGGGCGAAACGGTTGCTTCGGCATCATAACCCGGATGGTTCGTTAATTGTTTAACGATGTTGCCTTTCAGATCAGCCACAAAAATATCGTAGCTGTCGTAAATCGGCCATAAATATTTACCGCCCGGTACACGCTCAGGATCATGCGGGCATTCTTTACCGCCCAGGTGTGTTGATGCATACAATATCGTTTTATTACCCGGCATAAAATAAGCGCAGGTTGTACGTCCATCACCACTGCTGATCTGTTTTGGTTTCGTGCTTTTCATGTCAGCCTTTTTTACGTTCGTATAAAAAATCTGATCACACTGTACACCCCATGCTTTGTTGTTTGATTGAAACGACAGCATCTTATTGTTGAAGCTCCAGTAAGCCTCTGCGTTATCGCCACCAAAAGTCAGTTGTTGAATGTTCTTCAGGTGCTTTTCGTTGATGTAAAGAAGAGAATCCTTACCGGGTTTCATTTGTTGTGCCGGTGCAGTGTGCTGGCCAACCGCATACCCTCCGATAAGCATAAACAGAACTACATATTTAATGCGCATTACTTTATTGTTTAAATAATGCCGCAAAGATTACTTAGCCTCTTCTTCTTTCAAAGCACGCCTGAGTATTTTTCCCACATTTGTTTTGGGTAATTCGGTACGGAACACTACGTATTTGGGTACTTTGTAGTTAGTGAGGTTCTCATGGAGGTATTTTTTTAATTCCTCCTCGGTTAACGACTCATCGCGTTTCACAACAAACAGTTTAATGGCCTCGCCCGATTTTTCATCGGCCACGCCAATGGCGGCCACTTCCAGCACCTTTGGGTGTCCTGCCACAACGTTTTCGATCTCGTTCGGGAATACGTTAAATCCCGAAACTTTAATCATATCTTTTTTACGATCTACGATCCTGAAAAAGCCATCGGCATCCATCATACCAATATCACCAGTCTTAAACCATCCGCCCGGAAAGAAAACACCGGCATTATCATGTTGCCAGTAGCCCGACATCACTTGAGGCCCGCGTGCGCAAATCTCGCCCCGTTCGCCTTGCGGTAATGGATTGCCGTCATCATCGAAAATGGCCACTTCGGTGCTGGGCATAGGCAAACCGATTGTTCCCAAACGGTGCGTTCCGTCAAGCGGATTACAGCATAACACAGGCGAAGTTTCGCTAAGTCCGTAGCCTTCTACCAACGGTTTGCCCGTAACCTGTTCCCATTTTTTTGCAACCACATCCTGCACGGCCATACCGCCTCCCACTGCACCTTTCAGATACGAAAAATCCAACGAAGCAAAGGCAGGGTTGTTAAGCAATCCGTTAAACAATGTATTAACACCGGTGATGATGGTAAACTTATGTTTCTTCAACTCTTTACAGAAGCCTTTAATGTCGCGCGGATTGGTGATTAAAATGCTCTTCGCACCTGCACTGAACATCAGCACACCATTTACGGTAAGCGCAAAAATGTGATACATCGGAATTGCCGTAATAATAACCTCCTGACTTACCTTTTGCTCCAGATAAGGTTTGAACCACTCGGTAATCATGGAGTTGTGCGCCACGATATTACCATGCGAAAGCTGCGCGCCTTTAGCAACGCCCGTGGTACCTCCGGTATATTGCAAAACAGCAATATCGTTTAAGCTTATTGTTGGCTTTTTAAACGACAGTGCCGCACCTTTTTTCAGAGCCTCGTTAAACGAAGTTGTTTCTGGCAATTGATATGCCGGTACCATTTTCTTAACATGCTTCACCACAAAGTTTGTAATCCACCCTTTAATGCCCGGAAACAAATCACCGATTTCGGTAACGATAATGTGTTTGATGGATGTTGATGTCAGTATCTTTTCTAAGCTGCTGGCAAAGTTGGCCACGATCACAATGGCTTTGGCACCGCTGTCTTTAAACTGGTGTTCCATTTCGCGCGGTGTATAAAGCGGGTTGGTATTCACTACAATTAGCCCTGCCCGCAAAGCGCCAAAAAAAGCAATAGGAAACTGCAACAGGTTAGGCATTTGTATGGCTATCCGGTCGCCTTTTTGTAAACCGATGCTTTGTAAATAGGCCGCAAAATTTTTCGATTGCCTGTCAACCGCGCTGTATGTCATTTGTACGTCCATGTTTTCAAAGGCAACATTGTCTTTGAATTTCTCACAACTTTTTTCAAATAACTCAACAACAGAAGAATAGTCGTACAGGTTAATTTCGGGCGGAATGCCTTGGGGGTAATTCTTGATCCAGGGAAAGTTTGCCATCGTGTTTTAGTTTTCTTCAATATTGCCTCTGCGGGTGTGAAGATAACAAACGATTGTTTATTCGGAATTTCACTAAAAACAAAAAAGTCGCTCCGTTGTAACGAAGCGACTTCCACACATTCCTTCTGCTGACTAAACTTAAACCTAAAATCTGCTGTAAGGGAAGGCTTCGAACCTTCACGGAGAGGTTAGCTACAGGACATAAGTTCCGATAGCTATCGGAATAGTGGTCAACCCATTATCCTGCGTTTATCCCTGGCTCTCCACCCCCGAGACAGGAGGGCTTGTCTGCCAATTTCAACACCTTACAATATTTAAAGAACTACGTTTGAAGACTTGTTAGCCTATCGATTGTAATTAACGCAACAAAGTAACACAATGATCGCTACACATTTCAAGTAAATACATTAAAAAATATAAACTATTTAACAATAATTACTAAAATTGAAAAATATATAAACCAAGATACATAAAATGGCCAAAAATTATGAAATCGATAATACCGACCTGAAAATCCTTGAGATTTTACGGGACGATGCTAAAAAACCCTTTACGGAAGTAGCCCGGAAAGTCAACGTTTCACAGGGAACCGTGCACGTACGCATGAATAAATTAGAAGAAGCCGGCATTGTCGAAAAAACAACCCTGAAGCTCAATTACGCCAAATTAGGGTACGACATCACAGCTTTTATTGGTATTTTCCTTGAAAAAAGCGCCCTGTACGATAAAGTAGTAGCCCGGTTAAAACAAATCCAGGAAATCACCAGCATCCACTACACAACAGGCAACTATTCCATGTTTGTGAAAATCCATTGCCGCGATACCAACCATTTAAAAGAGGTGTTACACGACAAAATGCAACAGGTAGATGGTATCGAGCGTACCGAAACCATGATCTCGCTCGAAGAGAGCCTCGACCGGAACCTGAACCTGTCGTAAACGGGAAACTTCATGCAAAAAAGAACCTTTTTCCGGGGTTTCTGTTGTATATTTACGGGTTATTTAAAATTCGTCTAAACAAGCTGCATGAGTAAAGACAACCAATTACTGGAAGAGCTCACCTCAAAGGAATACGAACACGGCTGGACAACCGACATCGAAAGCGAATCGGCCCCCAAGGGCTTAAATGAAGATATTATCCGCTACATCTCGGCCAAGAAAAACGAGCCCGAATGGATGCTGGAATGGCGGCTGAAAGCCTATCGGTTATGGACAACCATGACAGAGCCAAAATGGCCTAACGTTACCTACCCTCCCATCAATTACCAGGATGTTATTTACTATTCCGCCCCTAAGCAAAAGGCAACGCCTAAAAACTTAGAGGATGTTGACCCCGAGTTGATCAAAACATTCGAGAAGTTAGGGATTTCGCTTACCGAACAAAAACGCCTTACCGGTGTAGCCGTTGATGCCGTTATCGACAGCGTTTCGGTTGCTACTACATTCAAGGAAAAGTTGGGCGAGTTGGGCATTATCTTCTGCTCGTTTAGCGAAGCGGTACGCGAACACCCCGAATTGGTAAAGAAATATTTAGGATCGGTAGTACCCATGAACGATAACTATTTCGCTGCGCTCAATTCGGCAGTGTTTAGCGATGGTTCGTTCTGTTACATTCCCAAAGGCGTTCGCTGCCCGATGGAGCTATCAACATACTTTAGGATAAACGCTGCCAACACCGGCCAGTTCGAGCGTACGCTGATCGTTGCCGATGAAGGTGCGTACGTGAGTTACCTCGAAGGCTGTACTGCACCCATGCGTGACGAAAACCAATTACACGCAGCCGTAGTTGAAATTTATGCAATGAAAGATGCGCACGTAAAATATTCGACCGTGCAAAACTGGTACCCGGGTGATAAGCAAGGTAAAGGAGGCATTTACAACTTCGTAACCAAGCGTGCATTGTGTGCCGGTGACCATTCAAAAGTATCGTGGACGCAGGTTGAAACAGGTTCGGCCATTACGTGGAAATATCCTTCGTGTGTGTTGAAAGGTGATTACGCTTCCGGTGAGTTTTACTCCGTTGCCGTTACCAACAATATGCAGCAAGCCGATACCGGAACCAAGATGATCCACATTGGCAAACATACCCGCTCGCGCATTGTATCGAAAGGTATATCGGCCGGTAAATCACAAAACAGTTACCGTGGACAAGTACACGTTTTAAAACGTGCCGAAAACGCCCGCAACTTCTCGCAGTGCGACTCGTTGCTCATGGGCGATAAATGCGGGGCGCACACTTTCCCTTACATTGATGTTGAAAACAACTCGGCTAAAGTTGAACACGAAGCCACTACATCAAAAATCGGTGAAGACCAGATTTTCTACTGTCAGCAACGCGGTATCGATGAAGAATCGGCCGTAGCCCTGATCGTAAACGGATATGCCAAAGAAGTTTTAAACCAGCTTCCGATGGAGTTTGCCGTTGAAGCACAAAAGTTACTGGCGCTTACGCTGGAAGGAAGTGTGGGGTAATTATGACTTAGGGATTAGGTGTCAGGACTTAGGTGTTGGGGATTAGTGTTAGAAGGTTTGGTGAAAAATAATAAAAGAATAAACTAAGATTTAGAATGTTAAGCATAAAGAATTTACAAGCCAAGATTGGCGACAAGCAAATACTAAACGGTATTAACTTAGAAGTAAACCCCGGTGAAGTACACGCCATCATGGGTCCTAACGGTTCGGGTAAAAGCACACTGGCTTCGGTATTGGCTGGTCGTGAAGAGTATGAAGTAACAGGCGGGGAAATTGTCTATAACGGTAAGGATTTATTAGAGTTTCCACCGGAAGACCGCGCACGCGAAGGCGTGTTTCTGGCGTTTCAATATCCGGTAGAAATACCCGGTGTAAGCACCATCAACTTTATGAAAACGGCCGTGAACCAAATCCGGCAGTATCGTGGTCAGGAAGCGTTAGATGCCGTGTCGTTTCTTACGCTGATGAAAGAAAAGATGAAGCTGGTAGAAATCGACCAGTCGTTGTTGAACCGTTCGTTAAACGAAGGCTTTTCGGGCGGTGAAAAAAAACGCAACGAGGTATTTCAAATGGCAATGCTTGAGCCTAAGCTTTCCATTCTTGACGAAACCGATTCGGGTCTTGACATTGACGCCCTGCGTATTGTTGCCAACGGTGTAAACAAATTACGCAACAGCAATAATGCAACTATTGTTGTTACACACTATCAACGTTTGCTCGAATACATTGTGCCCGATTTTGTTCACGTATTGTACAAAGGCAAAATTGTAAAATCAGGCACCAAAGAACTGGCTCTTGAACTCGAAGCAAAAGGGTACGACTGGATTAAAGACGAAGTAGCGGTTGGATAACATGAGCACACTTACAACAGGAAAAACAATCAGCGAATTACTCAGCCGCTTTCCGCACATTAACTTTACAGAAGCTCGCGAAAGCCGCGAACAGGCCATTCGTGTACTGCACGAAAAAGGACTACCCGGCAATAAACACGAAGAGTATCGATTTACCCCGCTTGCACGCGCCATCGAAAACAATTTTACCGATGTTGCCGGCACAACGCCCGCTACATTAACATTGGTTGATGCATTTCGCATACCCGAGCTTAAAGCCAATACAGTCGTTTTTGTAAATGGTGTTTACCACGAAAACCTTTCAACAATTACATCTTCTGCGGTTATCGTTAAGCCGTTGAGTGAAGCGTTTAAAAACGACTCTGCAACAGTATCAGCATATTTTAACAAGCTCGTCAACAGCGATACCGATACTTTTGCCGCATTAAACACCGCCTTATGGCAGGATGGTTTCTTCATTCACGTTCCGGAAAATACCGTTGTCGAAGAGCCTTTCTGTTTCTTACACATTAACGAGGCAACCGAACAACAGGTAAGTGCACATACGCGCTTGCTGATTGTGCTTGAAAAAGGTAGCCGTTTAAATGTGATCGAAAAATTCGATACAACAGGCAATCATCCATCGTTTCATACCCTTACGGAAGAAATTGTTGTAAAAGAAAATGCACAGTTAACCTACTGTAAGATTCAGAACGATACCGGAAAAGCCTGGCAGATCATCAATACCAACATCCATCAGGCCGACTCAAGCCGGGTAGATACGTTCACGCTTACGTTAAACGGACAAATTATCCGTAACAACTTCGCCATTACCATTGCCGGTGAAAACTGCGAGTCGCACTTTAACGGGTTGTATATGCTTACCGGCAATACCCTTGCCGACAACCATACCGTGGTCGATCACCAAAAACCAAATTCGTTCAGTAACGAAATGTATAAAGGTGTTTTGGACGCAAACTCAAAAGGCGTATTTAACGGCAAAATTTTCGTACGGCCGAATGCTCAGAAAACAAATGCGTTCCAGTCGAACCGGAACATCGCGCTCTCGCCTAACGCTACGGTAAACACCAAGCCCCAGCTCGAAATCTGGGCTGATGATGTTAAGTGTTCGCACGGTTGCACCATCGGTCAGTTAGACGAAGAAGCCGTATTCTATTTACAAAGCCGGGGTATTGATAAAGATACCGCCAAAGCGATGATGTTGTATGCCTTTACAGCCGAAACACTGAATACCATCAGCAACGAAACGGTTAAGGCATACATCGACTCGTTAATCAGCGAACGCCTGCATAAAAATTTCTAACCATGCACACCGCTACACACACTTCGTTGAACATTGAGCAAATCCGGAAGCAATTTCCGGTATTGCATCAGAAAGTGAACGGTCGCGACTTAGTGTATTTCGATAACGCTGCTACAAATCAAAAACCTGAAAGCGTAATACAGGCATTAACCGAATACTATTCGGGCTATAATGCCAATATTCATAGAGGCATTCACACGCTGGCCGAAAAAGCAACAAAGGCATACGAACATACCCGCGTGCTGGCGAAAGATTTTATTCACGCTGCATCCGAACAGGAAATTATTTTTGTGCGTGGCGTAACCGAGGCCATTAACTTAGTGGCATCATCGTTTGGTAAAGCATTTATACACGAAGGTGATGAGATTATCATTTCAGGATTGGAGCATCACTCGAATATCGTACCGTGGCAATTTGTATGTGATGATAAAAAAGCTATCCTCCGCGTTATCCGCGTTACCGATACCGGTGAGCTTGATCTGGATCACTTCAAATCATTACTGTCTTCCAAAACAAAATTGGTAGCTGTTAACCATGCTTCTAACAGTTTGGGTACCATTAACCCAATTAAAGAAATCATTGACCTGGCACACACGTTTGGCGCAGCCGTTTTAATTGATGGCGCGCAGGCAGGCGCTCACGTAGAAATTGATGTACAGGCATTGGATTGTGATTTCTATTGCCTCTCTTCGCATAAAATGTTTGGCCCTACCGGCACAGGTATTTTATACGGTAAAAAAGATTGGTTGGATAAAATGCCTCCCTATCAGGGAGGAGGTGAGATGATTAAAACCGTTACGTTCGAGAAAACTACCTACAACGATCTGCCGTACAAGTTTGAAGCCGGAACACCCAACATTGCCGATGTTATTGCTTTTGGCAAAGCCCTCGAATTTATTTCAGGCATCGGTAAAGAAAACATAACCGCACACGAACACGATTTACTCACCTATGCCACGCAAAAAATCGGGGCGTTACCGCACGTACGATTAATCGGTCAGGCAAAACATAAAGTTGGTGTGTTGTCATTTGTGATTGACGGCATCCATCCGTTCGATGTCGGTCAGATGTTAGATGCACGCGGCATTGCTGTACGCACAGGCCATCATTGTACCGAGCCTTTAATGAACAGATTTGGCATTGAAGGAACCGTTCGGGCTTCGTTTAGTGTTTACAACACAAAAGAAGAAGTTGACCAATTAGTGGAAGCCGTTGAGCGCGTTATTAAATTTATGAAGCCATAACATAAGTGAGTACCATTAATTCCATACAAGACGAAATCATCAGCGAGTTTACCTTATTAGATGGCGACATGGAAATGACCGTGTTCTACATCATGGAACTTGGTCAGAAGTTACCCGCCATGAATCCGGCCGATCAAACCGAAGATAACATAGTGAAAGGATGTCAGTCGAAAGTATGGTTAACGGCAACCCTCACCGATGGCAAAATTTATTTTAGTGCCGACAGCAATACGGCCATTACAAAAGGTTTGGTCAGTTTACTGGTACGCATATTGAATGGTCAGTCGCCCGATACCATTCTTCAGGCCGATTTATATTTCATGCACAAAATCGGGATGGAACGCTTTATCGGCACACAACGTTCTAATGGCTTTGCGGCCATGATCAAACAAATGAAACTGTATGCCCTGGCGTTTAAAACCCAACAAGCGGTAAAATCATGAACGAACAAACTCATACCGAAAAAACAACCGAGGCTGCCTCCATTCCCGATTTAAAGGATAAAGTATTAGCGGCCATTAAAACGGTTTACGACCCCGAAATACCCGTGGACATTTATGAGCTGGGGTTGATCTACGAAATCAGCCTGTACCCTGTTAACAATGTTTTTGTATTAATGACCTTAACTTCCCCCTCCTGCCCTTCGGCCGAAGCAATACCCGGTGAGGTAGAGCAAAAAATAAAAGCGATTGAAGGCGTGAACGATGTTAAGGTAGAGATCACGTTCGACCCACCTTACAGTCAGGAAATGATGAGCGAAGCCGCCAAACTGGAACTCGGGTTTATGTAATTTTGTTTAACCAGCAACCATAAACCGATAACTAACAATAAACACAAAGAATTACTAACAACTGATAATCAACAACTAAAAATATGTATCCTGAACAATTAGTCGCGCCTATGCGCACCGAATTAACCTCGGCCGGTTTTACCGAATTAAAAACTGCCCAGGAGGTTGACAATACATTAAAAGACCAGAAAGGCACCACGTTAGTCGTGATCAACTCAGTATGCGGTTGTGCCGCAGGTGCTGCCCGCCCCGGCATTAAGTGGGCACTACAAAACAGTGCCAAAAAGCCAGGTCAGTTAACTACTGTATTTGCCGGTGTTGACAAAGAAGCAGTTGCCCGTACCCGCGAATACACCTTGCCTTATCCGCCATCGTCACCGGCTATCGCTTTGTTTAAAGATGGCGAACTGGTACACTTCGTAGAACGTCACCACATTGAAGGGCGCAACGCTCAAATGATTGGCGAACACTTAGTAGAAGTATTTGACGAGTATTGTTAAAAATTGCGTATTCCGCAGTAAAAAGGGCTACACCAATTGGTGTAGCCCTTTTTCTTTTTACCTGAACAATAAAGGCTGAGTTGCCGTACAGCACTCACATTATCATGTGAGTAGGAAATTGCCAAGCCATTCATTACCTTTATTTTACATTTATCGCTAAACCCTACAACCTCTTATGCAAACGCATCTGTCTAAATTAGCGGGCTTCTTAGTCGTAATTGTAATGCTTGCTGCGTTTCCGGCTTATAGCCAGATAGACCCGCTGTACGCACAATACCTGAACAATCCCTTAGTAATAAATCCCGCCTATACCGGTTTCAATAAAGACCTGAATATTTCAGTGAGTTACCGAAAGCAATGGGCAGGTTTTGACGGCAGCCCCAGTACCTTTAATGTATCGGCACATAGTAGTTTGGCCGAAAACCGTATGGGTGTCGGGCTGATGATCGTGAGCGACCAGATTGGCGAGTACAAAAACACTCTGGCGTTAGGTACATACAGCTATAAAATTCAAATGGATCGTACCTACGTTTCCTTCGGCTTACAGGCCGGTGTGGTAAACTATCGTGGCGATAACTCCAACCTCAACATTCGCGACCAGGGCGATATTTATTTTCTGCAAAACATAAACACGACCAAACCAGTATTTGGTGCAGGTATTATTCTAAACAACGACAACCTGTTTCTGGGGCTTTCGGTGCCCCGTATGCTAAAAACCAAAAGCACGTACACCAGTACCACTAACCAAACTGCCGAGGGCGATATTTATACCCAGCACATTTACGGTATGGCATCGTACATCTTATTTATTAACGACCGCCTGCGTTTAAAACCTTCGGTTCTTTTAAAATATGTTCCCGACAACCCGTTATCGGTTGATGTTAACGCCCTATTGAATATTGATGAACGATACGGTATTGGTGCATTTACCCGCAATTTTGGAACGTACGGACTTTTAGCGCAGATCAAGTTTGCACAATCGTACCGGTTTGCTTATGCGTTTGAAATGCCTACCGGAAAATCAGTAGGCGTAAACTTTACCACGCACGAGGTTACCCTCGGGTTGAACCTGTCGGTATTCGATTACCACGACATTAACCGGGTAAACAGTTTCTAAAAACTGAAGCGTGCCATAAACTCAACCAGTTCGTCTTTCAACGTTTTTTGCTGGTCAATGCCTAATTTGACATTGACAATTTCGTTCGGTTTTACCTGTAACTCAGTAAGTTTAAGATGCTGATTGATAAAGATAAACTCCAGGTCTGGGATGAGTTGCTTTAGCTCGTCCACAATATCGATAATCCTGATGTTCTTATCGACAAGGTTATAGGTACCACCCGGTAAATCTGTTTTTAAAACAGCGGCCAGCGCGGTAGCCAACGAATTTATAGGAATAAATACCCGCGACTGGTTGCCATCACCATGTACGGTAATGCGTTTTTGAAAATTCGCCTCAAACACAAACTTATTCAGCACGGCATCGAAACGCATGGCCCGGTTATAACCATAAACCGTACCGCATCTGAAAATATACGTGTCCACCTTACCGGCCAACCTGCGAACATGGTCTTCACCACGCAGTTTTGAAATCGCATAAAAGGTTTTTGGGTTGGGTAAAAACTGTTCATCTACCATTTCACCAGAATCACCATAAATACCTGAACTGCTGGTGTATATAATTTTTTTAACATTACTTTCTTCAACAGCGTATACCAGTTCGGCCGTGCCCCAATGGTTCACCTGTTCGTACAGGTGTGCATCGGCATTAGCGAATGGTGTGGTTACTTTGGCTGCCAGGTGATACACCACATCTATATCTTTCAACACCATTTTCAAATGGCGCGAGTCCAGTAACTCACCTTTATAGAATTGTATTTTGTCTGAACCCGGCTTATGCCCGCCCAGAAACAAGCCGTAATTAGGCCGACTCAGGTTATCGTAAACCACGATCTTCTCCACGGCCTCATCGGCCGCTAACTTCGATACCAACTCGGTACCGATGTAACCTGCACCTCCTGTAATTAAAATGTTCATATTTTATTTTGTCACGAGTTCTGTATGCAGGCCGCACTCTACTTTTTTCATCCCATACCAGCGGGCTTCCCGTTCCTGCATACCGGGGTCTAACTTTCGGGTACACGGTTCACAACCTATGCTCACATACCCTTTTGCTTCCAGCGGATGCTGAGGCAGGTTAAATTCTTTCTGATATTGCCAAATCATCTTCGCGCTCCAGTCGAGCATGGGATGAAACCGGATGGTATTGTACGGTGCTGGTTGCTCGACCTGCATGGCTGCACGTACTGCGCTCTGATCGGCACGCACACCATTGATCCAAACATCGAACGACCGAAGAATGCCATCCATAGGTTGCGTTTTATTCAGGTAACAACAATGATCAGGGTCAGACGTAAACAATAACCGTCCGTCACCATCACGCTGCATATATTTAGGTACTTCCGATTTCAGATCGATGGTGTTTAATCCAAACTGTTCGGTAACCTGATCGCGGAACCTGATCGTCTCCGGAAAGTGATAGCCTGTATTAATAAAATATACAGGAATGGTTTTATCGATCCGGCTGATGATATGGAGCATAACCAGACTATGCGACTGAAAAGATGAACTGGTAAATGCCTGTTTGCCTGCCCTCGCATACCCGGCCAATGTATCATTAATTTGTTCGAACGTCACGCCATCATTAGTTTAACCCACGATTTTACAAACATTCGGTGATATTAAGATAGTTCCGGCCATATTTTTAAATGCGCGCAACTGCTATCTTTACCTTATCTTTGAACCTTTTCACAATCGTACGCTGTTATCCACACAACCATGAAGGTAAAAGTATCGCGCAAAGAGCACTTCAATGCCGCACACCGGTTGTTTAACCCGGCCTGGTCGGACGAAAAAAACTTAGCCGTATTTGGCAAGTGCAGTTACCCCAACTACCACGGCCATAATTATGAAGTGATTGTAACCCTTACCGGTGAACCGGATAAACAAACAGGTTTTGTATTCGACATGAAAGTGTTGAGCGACCTCATAAGAGATCACGTGATCCGGAAATTCGACCACAAAAACCTGAACTTAGATACCCCCTATTTCAAAGACCTTAACCCAACGGCCGAGAACATCGCTGTCGTGATCTGGAATATCTTACGGGATAAAATAGACCCGTTACTCGACTTAAAAATTACACTCTATGAAACCGAAAGAAATTTCGTTGAATATCCGGCCGTTTGATACCGACCCGGATGACGATCATGTTGGCTCATCGGCCGAAACACCGTTGCGCGATGATGCCTTTGTGCTGCCCGATGACGAAAAGATCAAAAAAATTGAAGGGCACTTTCAGGAAATTATGACCATTCTCGGTCTTGACATGACAGACGACAGCCTGAGCGGCACGCCCCACCGTGTAGCCAAAATGTATGTGAAAGAAGTGTTTAGCGGGCTGAACCCGAAGAACAGACCCAACGCACGGCTCTTCGATAATAAATACAATTACGACCAGATGTTGGTCGAAAAAGACATTACATTTTACTCGCACTGCGAACATCATTTTGTACCCATTTACGGAAAAGCACACGTAGCCTACTTCTCGTCCGGGAAAGTGATTGGTCTTTCAAAGATCAACCGCATTGTGCAATACTTTGCCAAACGCCCGCAGGTGCAGGAACGTTTAACCGTGCAGATCGGCAAAGAAATTGAACGTGTATTACGCACGGCAGACGTTGGCGTAGTGGTTGATGCCAACCACATGTGCGTGGCCTCGCGGGGCGTGAGCGATACCAACAGCAAGACCGGTACAGCGTATTTCTCGGGGAAGTTCAAAGATCAGAATATAAAAAAAGAATTTTTGAATTACATCAACGCCAAGTAAACACATGATTTTCAATACCCTCCACCGAAGAGGCTGCCTCAAAAGTGTAACGTCATGTCGAACCTGCCTTTGTCGGCAGACAGGCGCAGTGAGACATCCAGTCAATTAGCATTCAAAACGGGGACATCTCACTGCGTTCGATGTGACGTGGTTTATTATTATGACTTTAGATAGTCTCTTATTTATAATCGTTCAAAACGGCCTGAATTCCCAAAAAAGCAAATAAATTCTTAGTTTTAGACCTTAAAATATAATCGGTTATGATCTTCGATTTAGACATGATTAAGGCGGTTTACAAAAACCTGCCTGCACGCATTGCCAAAGCAAGAAAGGCTGTTGGTAAACCCCTTACCCTCTCAGAAAAAATACTCTTTGCACACCTGCATAACGATCAACCGTTTGAAAATTTCGCCCGGGGCAAATCGTATGTAAACTTCTCGCCCGACCGCGTAGCCATGCAGGACGCTACCGCTCAAATGGCTTTACTGCAATTCATGTCGGCCGGTATGCCTAAAGTACAGGTGCCTTCAACCGTACACTGCGACCACCTGATTTTAGCGAAAGACGGTGCCAAGAAAGACCTTGCCGACTCCATCACCGCCAGCGGTGAAGTGTTTAACTTCCTCGAATCGGTTTCCAATAAATATGGTATTGGTTTCTGGAAACCCGGTGCCGGTATCATTCACCAAGTAGTAATTGAAAATTACGGTTTCCCCGGAGGGATGATGATTGGTACCGACTCGCACACGGTAAATGCCGGAGGTATTGGTATGATTGCCATTGGCGTGGGCGGTGCCGATGCAGTGGACGTTATGGCCGGTATGCCTTGGGAATTGAAATGGCCTAAGCTGATCGGTATTAAACTTACCGGTAAACTCAGCGGCTGGACATCCTCAAAAGATGTAATCCTGAAAGTGGCCGGTATCCTCACCGTAAAAGGAGGTACAGGCGCTATTGTAGAATACTTTGGCCCCGGTGCCGATTCGTTATCGTGTACCGGTAAAGGAACCATCTGTAACATGGGTGCCGAAATTGGCGCCACGACATCAACCTTTGGGTATGACGAGAAGATGGCGCAATACCTGCGCGGTACCGGCCGTAAAGAAGTAGCCGACCTTGCCGATAAAGTAAAAGAACATTTACAGGGCGATCCTGAAGTATATAAAAACCCTGAGAAATATTTCGATCAGGTAATTGAAATTGATCTCTCAACACTTGAGCCACACGTAAACGGACCGTTTACACCCGACCGCGCCATTCCGATTTCGCAGTTTGCCGAAGAAGTGAAGAAAAACAACTGGCCGCAACGTTTGGAAGTTGGCCTGATTGGTTCGTGTACCAACTCATCGTACGAAGACATTTCGCGTTCGGCCTCATTGGCTAAACAAGCTGTTGACAAAAAGCTGAAAGCAAAAGCCGAATTCACCATTACACCGGGTTCGGAACAGGTTCGTTACACCGTAGAACGTGACGGGTTTCTGGGCGTATTCGATAAAATGGGCGGTGTTGTGCTGGCCAATGCTTGCGGCCCGTGTATCGGGCAGTGGTCACGCCATACCAACGACCCCAACCGCGCCAACTCCATCATTACATCGTTTAACCGGAATTTCGCCAAGCGGAATGACGGTAACCCTAACACGCACGCATTTGTGGCATCGCCCGAAATCACCACGGCATTTGCCATTGCCGGTGACCTTACCTTTAACCCGTTAAAAGATTCACTGATCAACGAAGAAGGCCAGGCCGTAAAGTTAGACGAACCGAAAGGCGTTGAGCTTCCGCCTAAGGGTTTTGCCGTGAAAGATGCGGGCTACCTCGCTCCTGCCAAGGATGGCAGCAAAGTGCAGGTAAAAATAAAACCCGACTCGAACCGTTTACAGGCGTTATCGCCTTTTGCCGCATGGGATGGCAAGAACCTTACAGGCATGAAGTTGCTCATTAAAGCCAAAGGTAAATGTACTACCGACCACATCTCGATGGCGGGTCCCTGGCTGCGTTTCCGTGGTCACCTCGATAATATTGCCAACAACACGTTAACCGGTGCTGTAAACTATTTTAACGATAAAACCGATAACGTTAAAAATCAACTAACAGGCGAATACGGCCCTGTACCGGCTACGCAACGTGCCTACAAAGCAAAGGGAGTTCCAACCATTGTTGTGGGCGACCATAACTATGGCGAAGGTTCATCGCGCGAGCACGCGGCCATGCAGCCCCGCCACTTAGGCATTCGTGTAATCTTAGTGAAATCATTTGCCCGCATTCACGAAACCAACCTGAAAAAACAGGGTATGCTCGGGCTTACGTTTGCCAAAGAGTCGGATTATGATTTGATCCGGGAAGACGACACAATTGATATTGTTGACCTGACAGCATTCGCCCCTGAAAAACAACTGACATTGGTATTACACCATACCGATGGCACAAGTGATACCATTAAGGTAAACCACACCTACAATGCGGGGCAGATCGAATGGTTTAAGGCCGGTTCGGCATTAAACCTGATGGCACAAGCGTTAACTTCATCGCCAGTTAAAAAGGCCAAGGCGAAAAAAGCCGCTCCCAAAAAATCGGTGAAAAAGAAGGCCGCTAAGAAACCGACAAAAAAGGCAGTCAAAAAAGTTGTTAAGAAAGCTGCGAAGAAAACTGTTAAAAAAGCCGTGAAGAAAACCACCAAAAAAGTGGTGAAGAGCGCAAAGAAAACAGTGAAGAAGGTTGTGAAAAAGGCTGCGAAGAAGAAAGCCCCAAAAAAGGCAGTCAAAAAAGTCGCAAAGAAAAAGAAGTAACTAATTGAGTTCAACCAAAACAAGAAGGCTGCCACAAGGCGGCCTTTTTTGTTGATCAGGCTCACTTTGGCATATTACTGATAAATAGTTGGTGAGGTCAGTTCCGGTAATTTGAACATCAAGTAGTTATCATAGATTTTTCAGAGTTTAGTGAAACGTGTTTCATTAAACTTTTTTCACTTTAGATTTAATGGACAAAAATGGTTGGTGATTAATCACCTAACTTGTTGATACATAA
>CAYOJW010000012.1:0-3295 GCA_964404445.1 uncultured Roseivirgaceae bacterium
ATAATCAAACTATTTTCCCGGCTGGAAAACAGTTGTGCCATGCTGGGCACACACAAGGTATTGCCAAAAGCGTGGCTGAACGGCTTCGTATCAACAGAAGTGCAAAATTCAACTTCTGTTCTTCGATTGAGCGTTAGTGCTAAAAATCCCGCCCATCGCCAATACGCAGCCCGTTACCAGCAAGCGTATTTGACCGACACGACCACAACCAAACGATAGTAACTCGACAGACTTTTTCACTGTTCTTTGACACAAACTGACCTGACTTTGCCGACACTCATGCCAACGCAAATGGTTTTAAAAATTTTTCCCACCGCACATTTTAAAAAATAATTTTATGCCCACCCTCATTGGCACATTTGGGGTTTGCCCCAACGCACAACCCGACCCACAGCAAACCCCAAAAGAGCCAATTTTGCCGACCCGCAATAAGATGCTGAAAACAATTTGACTTTTTTGGAAACCAATAAAAAACATCTTCATATATTTGACAACATTGTCAAGAAACATATTTCAAGATGCAAACAGAAAATTTAGGCGACTACATCAGACAGTTAAGAGAACAGGCAGAAATGCCTTTACGCAAACTTGCTGCAATACTCGACATTGACCAAAGCACACTAAGCAAATTGGAACGTGGTGAACGACCAGTAAGCCGACAAATGTTGCCTCTAATAGCTAAGACTTTCAAGGTGGACGAGAAAGATTTGGTTATAAGATTTATGAGCAAACAAGTTGCTTACCAACTGGCAGACGAGAAATACGCAAAAGACATTTTGATTGCGGCAGAAGAAGAAATCAAATACCTCAAAAAAGCTAAATAGAACGAATATGGCATATCAGACACAAACCTTGGACTTATTCCCTGACGAAGTAAAAGTTGAGCAGGATTACACCGCCACTTTTGCCGACAACATGAAAATGCCAATTCACAAATGGTATAGATACACCGCAGGGTTTTCAGCAGCTTGGGTAAGCGAACTTATCCGAGAAGAAATAAGCAACGGACGAACAAGAATTATTGACCCATTTGCAGGTTCAGGAACAGTTCTGATTGAAAGCGAATTTGCAGGCGTTGAATCTTATGGAGTAGAAGCACACCCATACATTCATCGAATTGCAAAAGCAAAATTGAATTGGAATTATCCAGCCGAAAAATTCAAAGAAGAAGCACTTGCATTATTGAAAATTGCTAAGAGCAGAAAGATAACGCAAACCGAATTTCCCAAACTAATAACGAGTTGCTATCCGCTAGAAACAATTCAAAAACTGGAAGCACTTAAACAAACATGGCTCGACATAAACCAAGATGAAGAAATTAAAAACTTCAACTGGTTTATCATTACTGCAATTCTCAGAACTACTTCACCCGTTGGAACGGCACAATGGCAATACATTCAGCCAAACAAAACCAAATCAAAAGTAATTGACCCTTTTGTGGCTTTTGAATCAAAAGTCAATGACATGTATTTAGACATGAAACGGACTCAAAATCGTTTCAAAAATGTGGTTGATTCAATTATTTTAAATGAAGATGCACGAAACATTGAATCAATTCCTGACGGTTGGGGCGACCTTGTAATTACTTCACCACCTTATGCCAACAATTACGACTATGCAGATGCAACAAGACTTGAAATGACTTTTTGGGGCGACATTAGCGGTTGGGCTGACTTACAAGACAATGTGAGAAAACATTTAGTGAGAGCTTGCACACAACACGTTTCAAGACTTGGCGACAGCATTGACAGCATTTTAGAAAATCCGAGATTAGATATAATCAAATCGGAACTATTAGAAGTGTATGGAACACTCAAAGAAGAACGCTTAAAACATGGTGGCAAAAAGAATTATCATTTAATGATAGCCGCATACTTCAACGACCTTGCGGATGTGTTTCATTCATTAAGACGAGTAACAAATGAAAACGCTAAAATGTGTTTTGTCATTGGCGATTCAGCACCATACGGAATTTATGTTCCGGTTGACAAGTGGCTTGGCGAGTTAGCAATATCAGCAGGTTTCAGCGATTACTCTTTTGAAAAATTAAGAGATAGAAATATTAAATGGAAAAATAGAAAACACACAGTTCCTTTACACGAAGGCAGGCTTTGGATAAATAGTTAAGAAATGGCAGAATCACCAGCACATAAATTCGGACAGATAATTGGCGACCTTTTAGAATTGGCATTGGAGCCACATTTACAGAAGTTCGCAAGAAAGCATAAACTTTACCTTGATAAGAAAGGTGAACGCAAAGCACGTTCAGGAAAGAAAGTTTCTTGGACTGATGCGAACAACAACAAACACGATTTAGATTTCGTGCTTGAACGTGGTGGAACAGAAAATAAGATTGGTATTCCTGTTGCGTTTATTGAATCTGCTTGGAGGCGATACACCAAACACTCACGAAACAAAGCACAAGAAATTCAAAGTGCCGTATTGCCTTTGGCAACCAAATACAAAAGTTCATCACCATTTGTTGGAGTTGTATTGGCAGGTGAATTTACCCAGGGAGCATTGACACAACTGAAATCACTTGGTTTTGGTGTGCTTTACTTTTCTTATGAATCGGTAGTAAAAGCATTTGCAAAATTTGGTATCAATGCTGCATCTGACGAGAAAACAGCAGAAGCGGATTTTAGAAAGAAAATCGAGAGTTGGAACAATCTGCCAAATAAAGAAGATGTTGCCAAAGAGTTATTGAAACTGAATAAAAAGGGTGTTGACGAATTTCTTAGTTCGCTTTCTGATTCAGTTTCACGTTTCATTGAACGAATTATCATTTTACCACTTCATGGACAAGAGAACATTTCAAACAGCGTAACCGAAGCAATTGACTTTCTGAAAAAGTATTCAGAGGACAAACCCAAACTTCCGTTAAGCAAATACGAAATCATTATCAAATACAATACAGGCGACAGAATTGAAGCAAGTTTTAAGGATAAAAAGGACAGCATCAAGTTTTTAGAAAGCTATATTTAAAGAGAATGAATTCACGCACAGGTGTAAGCACATTTGCAAACCGCTACAAGCCCAACGCACAGACCAAAGTTTGCAAAAGAGCTTCCACCTCTCCTGCCCAAGAAAAATTCTTTTTTAAAATTTCCACCCCTTCAAAAATTTTTAAAACCACAACCGCACAGCCGACACATAAAGAACAAAACACAAACTGGACAATGACAGCAAAACCCTTATCAGACCTGACTTTCTCGACACGACAGACAGAACGCCAGCTGGTAATCGAGTAGACGGCCTCGCCAGTTGTAACTGACGAGGTGCGCCTCTCACACCA
>CAYOJW010000013.1:0-1623 GCA_964404445.1 uncultured Roseivirgaceae bacterium
CTGGTCACTGACAGCCACATCTTAGATGCGGCACTCGATCACGACGAGACCGCAGTTGCGTCGTGCCTTCGCTGGATGCTTCGTGGCCTCCCAATCGAGAAAGCCGTCCGCAAGGTCAGGACCGATTTGGAGATCGCAGAACAGGCACGTCTGGCCAGCTTGTCCGACACTTTGAGTTCGAAAGTCGAATCTGATGACCATTACAACGAGTTGTAACGGTCATCTTTTCTATACGGCACACTGACGCTGCAAGGCTGTAACTTCTGTTTGGGGTAGATGTTCCACACTTCTTGTTCGGCATCTGCTTTACACGTTCCAAAACCGCCGTATCAGTAGTCCAGATATTTGAACTCACACTTCTCGGAGGAACCAACATGGCAGAGAACTCAGGAATCGGCTGGACCAATCACACGATGAACTTTTGGTGGGGATCACCGACGACGGACTGCTGGACGGTAGCGCCCGGCAGGAATGACCCAAGAGCGTGACCGAACAGCGACAGGAAGGAGTCGCTTCGCAGTCACTTTGAGGGCTGACAGATTCGTTACCACGCCAGTTCAGCCATAGCGGAAGAAGAAAATCGAAGACAACGCTCCAAATGCGATCTGCAAAAGACACGACCGTTCACAGGCTCATCAAAGAGAAAGGGAAGACTAATGAATATCGAGCGATTGACGTTGGAAGAAGTTGCGTACCTGGCCGAAGGAATCCTAACGGAAGAGAGCTTCTGTCATCTCCTCGGAATGGAGGTTCTGGGGACGTGCCACGACGAGTCGGACGAACCGTTCCAGTATGGTGCGGTCTTGTGTTCAGTTCTCCAATGTGATGATGAAGACGAGACCCCGACCACAGATCAAGTTGACACGAGGATTATCTTCGTGAACGAGGTTGGAGAATGGAATTCTGATATTGAGTTGGCACACGACAAACTCGTTGCGAGTATCGACGAGGAGTATACGCTCAAGAACATCGACCCGTATGAGAGAAGGAGGTTGTTCTCATATCAGGGCGATCTTGCAGCACTTGAAGGGCATCTCACCATGCTGCTTGCGAAGCAGGAAGCGAAAGTGCCATCGCTTCTGGAGGAGTTTGTCTACCAACAGAACAAATTGAAGAAGAACCGGGTGCAAAGATCAGGTCGAGGCGGAGCGTGATGCCCCTCATGCAAACACAAGATGGCCTGCTTTCGCTCGCAGACGTTGAACCCAGAAATCCCACTTGGAGAACTCACGGATGACGGACTGCTGGATGGCATCGTCCGGCAGGAATGGCCCTAAAGCGTGACCGACCATCGACAAGGAGTAGTCGCTTGAGAGTCACTTTGAGTGCCGCGAGCGGCCCTCAGGCACCCCACATCCCAAACTTTCGACCCCAAAGTTCTGCCCTACTCCTGTCGTGCCCGCTGTGCTGGGTGTGCCGGGTTGCCCAATAAAGGAGAAAGACCATGAGCCAACTCAGTGTCGTCAGAGATGACCCCATCGAGTTCGAAGAACCTCAGTTTCAAGTGCCTGAAGGAAGCGATCCACCCAAACTCCCTCAGCTTGCATGGGATGAGGGTGATCCGGCAGCCATAAATTATCGCAAGCTCGGTGCCTTGCTGGCCAAGTCGGGCGATCTCTTCTG
>CAYOJW010000014.1:0-1472 GCA_964404445.1 uncultured Roseivirgaceae bacterium
ATAATCAAACTATTTTCCCGGCTGGAAAACAGTTGTGCCATGCTGGGCACACACATCGTATTGGCAATAGGCGGGCTGAACGGCTTCGTATCAACGGAAGTGCAAAATTCAGCTTTCGTTCTTCGTATCAGCGTTAGTGCTAAAAATCCCGCCCATCGCCAATACGCGGCCCGTTGTGGGTAATTTATTTCAGAACAATGAGAGTTTTATTAATAATATTCTTCGGACTTGTTCTCAACTATGGGACAGCTCAAAAATTAAACATTAACTATCGGACATCGACAGACAGCACCGAGAGATTACACTACTTAGTATTTACTAGTGACTCATTCTGCAAATTGGTTTACCCGGACAGAATTCACGGTGAAGTGATTCCACCACCAAATTTCTCTTTTGGATACAAAAGGTCGAACGATACCATCACTTTTCATTTCTTATTAATCGAGACAAACAGTATCATCAAACGACTTAAGGAATCAAAATTTATTATAACTCAAGATGGCAAACTGGTTGACCTTGTTTCAGGTTATACCTACGTTGACAACAAATTAGTATCAGACAAGTACGATATATATTCAATTGACGGTAAAATCTATAAACAGAAAAGAGCAAAGACTGATGGATATGGTTTGGTCCGTAAAGATTATAAACCAAATGAAAGACTTAAAAAACGAATAAAAGAACTGAGCTCCGACAAATTTAAAGTCACCGTCCTAAGAGGCAAAAATGCGTATGACAAATACGGACTAATCGGAATGAATGGAGTAATTGAGATTACGGAGACGAAATAAACTACCCACAACAAAGTGTTTATGCCATTGTGTTATCGGTCTGACGTTTATTATTTTTAACAACACAACGTCATAAACACTAACGTTGCCGGCAATGCTTTTTTAGACAATGGGACACTGGGGAGTATCAATAAAATCTAACGACACATTTGCGGACATTTACGCAGACTTCTTTGAACTTTATAACGAAGGACAAGAACCCAAAGTCGTTTCGGAAAAAATCAAAGAGAAATATTCTGACATAGCAGACGACTACGAAGACGGACATAATTTCTGGTTCACGTTAGCTCAAGCCCAATGGGACTGTAAAGCATTACAGAATGACGTTTATTCAAAAGTAAAAGGCTTTATCGACAGTGGACAAAATCTCAACCTCTGGAGAGAATTAGGTGCTGACGAAAAAGAAATAAAAAAGAGGAAAGACATCCTTGAAAAATTCCTCGCCCAACTTGAGACCGAAAGACCAGAACCAAAAAAGAGAAAGAAGAAGGTAATTAGGAAAGCTATTTACGAGAAAGGAGACTGTCTTTCATTTGCAATGAATGATGGAAAATACGGGGGAGCGATTGTTTTGGAAGCTGTTCACGATACGGAGTTGGGTTCAAATCTAATTTTGGCCACGCGGATTAATCTCCCTAATCAACCGACAATCTCGGACTTTGAAAACAGTGAACTTTTAAT
>CAYOJW010000015.1:0-1454 GCA_964404445.1 uncultured Roseivirgaceae bacterium
TGTCTTACCTGGGGAGGTCTCCTGATGTCGGGAACATTAAGGAGAAGTCAGCAGAGGTCATAGTAGTTGACAGGAACGAGCCCCACGAAACACGGGGAGGTCTCACACATCAATGAAGGACCGAACATTGAGTTGTTCCAAATGCTGTAAGGAGTAGCGATTATATAGTTATAGCCTTACGATAAGCGGAACAAGAGAAACAAAGAGTAGTAGAAAAGAAGATGATTGAGAGAGTAATCAGCAGAAAGAACATGCACAAAGCATATCGTCAGGTAGTGTCGAACGGAGGTTCGGCAGGCGTAGATGGTATGCGCGCCACAGCGTTGCGTCATCACCTGAATAAAAACAGAGATGCGATAGCGACAGCGGTATGTAACGGACGCTATTTACCCCAGGCCATCTTAGGGGTAGCAATACCCAAAGGAAAAGGTAAGAGTCGGCTGTTGGGAATCCCCACGGTAACCGATCGCATGTTACAACAAGCGGTCAGTCAGGTTATCGCGCCAAAATTCGAGACAGAGTTCAGGGCAAACAGCTACGGCTTCCGTCCCAATCGTAATGCCCATCAGGCGGTGCAACAAGCCCAGCAAAACATCCATGAAGGATATGTTCACATTGTTGACATAGACCTAAAGAACTTCTTCGATGAAGTAGATCACGTGATCTTGCTGGAACTTGTGTACAGCAAAGTGAAATGCCCGTTGACGTTACGCCTTATCCGAAAATGGCTACGTGCCCCGATAGAGATTGACGGGCGATTAGTTAAACGGAGAAAAGGTGTACCACAGGGCAGCCCGTTGAGTCCGTTGCTGTCCAACATCTTACTCCACGAGTTAGACAAAGAATTGGAAAAGCAAGGACACCGGTATGTGCGGTATGCCGATGACTTTAGTGTTTACACAAAAAGTAAAAACACAGCCCGTAAAGTTGGCAACAGCATCTTCCTGTTTTTGAAAAACAAGTTGAAGCTGTCCATTAATCGGGAAAAGAGCGGCATACGCAAACCTGTTCAATTCAACATACTGGGCTATCAATTTGTGCCCACGTACCAGAAAGGCGTCAAAGGCAAATACCAACTGGTGGTTACAGACAAGAGTTGGGCGAAGCTAAAGCGCAGCTTAAAACACATCACGAAGAAAACGGCAGCCCGTACGTTCGATGAGCGCATCGCCAAGTTGAAAGAGATTCACCGGGGTTGGATCAATTACTTCCGCATGGGAAATATACAGACCAAACTCAAAGAACTCGACAGTTGGGTGCGCCACAGATTAAGGTATTGCATCTGGACAGACTGGAAGAAAGCCGACCGGAGGAAGAAAAATTTTATTCGTCTCGGAGTTGCTGCCCGACAGGCGTATGCGTGGAGCAGAACACGAATGGGAGGATGGGCAGTAGCCCAAAGCCCCATTATGCGAACCACCATTACGTTGCAACGCCTTGCCAAACGAGGGTAC
>CAYOJW010000016.1:0-1290 GCA_964404445.1 uncultured Roseivirgaceae bacterium
GGTAATGGTGCCAAAAATGGTTGGTGACATTTAATTAGAAATTTATTTTATTCCGTTCGTAAATCCGAAGAGGACGCAAGCTCTGCTGGAGAGCAACTTGTCAGCAATAAGATTTACCGACTGGAATGGTCAGAAGGCTCTCTTTATGGGAGCCTTCTCTGTTTGTATTCCAAGAGTTTTATGGCCTTAAGAAAACTCAGAACGCGAAGCGTTCTTAAAATATAAATACCACTGTATAAAGTTTTTTCTGTGCTTGTTGGACAAACCCCGATGAACAGCCAAGTGGCCTTTAAGATGACCAAAGAAAGACTCCAGTCCATTTGTTGATTTAGGAATACGTTCATTTTCAAGATAGTTGAACATGTCAGGAAGCGCTCGTTTTATTACCATAAAGGAACGTCTGACGAGTTTGTGTTTATACCAGTATCTTCCAGTTGTTAACTGATAACTCTTCTCGTTGATGAAGTCTTTGTGGCGATCATGCCATTGTATCAAGCTCACTATCCAATAGTCTCTTTCTATCGGAGTCTTGATCGTGTGAAGCCTTGAAACAATTGATCGAAGTTCTAAGCCGGGAATCGTTTTGGGGTGCGTTGTAAGCCAAATTCGGCACATTCGCTGGATATGCACCACACAACGCTGTAGAATAACATGTGGACATACTCTCTTGATGGCTTTCAGCAAAGATTTATGACCATCACAGGTGATGCTCTCAATTTGAACGTGTAAGGCTAAAAGGTTTTCAAGATCCTCTTTGAGTTCCTCATACCATTCTCCTGTCGTAAGTCGATAGAGCTGTGTGAACTTAATAGTATTATCCCGGTAAAGTATCAGACATAAATCATTGGTAAAATAGGTACCATCAATGAGTAGATTGACACGTTCACTGGGATAGACACTTAGAACTGGAGGCTTATGAAGGTAGTCGTGAAAGTAACGCTTCAACGTGCGCACAGAGTAGTTACTTAACTGACTTAATTGTTCCAGGGTATGACGGCCAATGACCCACTTCTTAAACCACACGAAGCGATTACTGGCAGCCACTGAAGTGTTTGTCCATGTAAACAATAGTCCACACGACTTACACTTAAAACGTTGCTTATTATCTCGCTTCCCCCAGTGGATTACTTCAAAACTCCCACAGCCCCAACAGGACTTTTTTTACGTGTTTTCATAAAATGAAAAGAGGAAATTGAAACCATTTTCAATTTCCTCCTATTTTATGCCTCTGACTCTTTATGTATCAACAAGTTAGGTGATTAATCACCAACCATTTTTGTCCATTAAATC
>CAYOJW010000017.1:0-273 GCA_964404445.1 uncultured Roseivirgaceae bacterium
TCGAGCTTGATCAGCGCGAGGTCGGTGCGCGGATCGGTGCCGATCACCTTGGCCGGGAAGGTCTTGCCGTCGTCGAACGTCACCTCCACGGTCGAGGCCTTCTCGACGACGTGGTTGTTGGTGACGGCGTAGCCGTCGGCCGAGATCAGGAAGCCGGAGCCCTGCCCCATCGTGCGGCCGCCGCCGCCGCGGGGACCGCGCGGCGCGCCGGGCATGCCTTCCTGGCCGAAGCGGCGGAAGAACTGCTCCATCGGCGAGCCCTTGGGAAACGGC
>CAYOJW010000017.1:283-1245 GCA_964404445.1 uncultured Roseivirgaceae bacterium
TCGAGCTTGATCAGCGCGAGGTCGGTGCGCGGATCGGTGCCGATCACCTTGGCCGGGAAGGTCTTGCCGTCGTCGAACGTCACCTCCACGGTCGAGGCCTTCTCGACGACGTGGTTGTTGGTGACGGCGTAGCCGTCGGCCGAGATCAGGAAGCCGGAGCCTTGCCCCATCGTGCGGCCGCCGCCGCGGCGGGGAGCGCGCTGCGCGCCGGGCATGCCCTCCTGGCCGAAGCGGCGGAAGAACTGCTCCATCGGCGAGCCCTTGGGAAACGGCAGTTCTCCGGCGGACGGGGATTGCGGGTCGGCATCGACCTTGACGCGGACCGAGATCACGGCCGGCTTCACGGTCTCGACGATGTCGGCGAAGCCGACCGGGCCGCGCACGGCGCGCGCGTCCTGCGACAGGTTCTGCGCCAGCGCCAGCGGCGCGTTCGGAGTGAAGTTCGGGGCGATGGTGAAAGTGGCCGCCGTCAGGGCGACGAAAGTGGTGGCAAGAAGCGCGATGCGGCGGCCGGACAGGCCGCGCGGCTTTGAAGCGGGATGGGCGTTCATGGCTCTTTCTCTCGCGTCCGGGGACGGAAAACCGTTCGGGTGAATCGTCACCCTGTCTGGGACGGAAGATGGGAGCCCGCGCCTTACGTCGAAATGGCGGGAGGATTAAACTTTCGTAATGTGGAAAAACGAACTTTATATTGCGCCATCAAAGGCTTGATGGAGCGATTCCGGCTATTTCCCGCGTCCCTCGACAAGCTCCGCGAGGCGCGCTTCTTCGTCCGCGCTGAGCGGAGGCTGCGCCGTCTCCGCATCGACCTCCCCCGCCGGCCGGCGGCGCAGGAAGGCAAGGAGCGCCAGCCCGCCGATCACGAACACCGCGCCGGGCGCAAGCCAGAGCAGCGCCGTGTTCCAGCCGAAGCGCGGCTTGAGCAGCACGAATTCGCCGTAGCGTGCGGTGAGGAACGCGAT